>JBBIGQ010000007.1:0-107927 GCA_037447455.1 Sphingobacteriaceae bacterium
TTCACTATATTATAAGTTTATTTTTTAGACAAAAGTCAATTTTTAACAGATAAATTAACATTTATTAACTTTGTATTAACAGTTTAATCAATATACATTTCCTAAATTTGCGGTCGCAAAAACTAAAAACTTAAATTTATGAAGACAAACAATGCTTTCGTGGATGCGCTGATAGAGAGTCAAAGTCAGGCATTAAACAATTGGCTGGAAGCCACACAAAAAATGCAAAATGCTATTACTACCGGTAATGCAGCAACAGAAGGTCCTTCCATTTATAAAGGGTGGTTGGAAAAACAAATGGCCCTGACAGGTGGAACCATTTCTAAATTAAATGAAACTTCCACAACGCCACAAAATCAAGTGCAGGACTTTTTCAAAAACTGGTTTCAGTCCCAAATGGATTATGTAAAAAAAATTACGGACTTTAATCAAAGCTTGTACAGTAGTTGGGCTAATTTTGGCAAACCGGCCAATGATTACATTTCTACTTTTTCATCTTTGAATAACCAATGGACCAACTTGTATAACGAGTGGGTAAAAGCAACAACGACTACTTTCGAAACATATCAGTCGGCTTTCAAAGGGGCTTTCAACAAAAACATTTTTCAGGAAATGCTTCAAAGCAATCAATTATTCAATGCGTTCAAAGAACTCTACACACCAATTTTTGAAGCATTCCAAAAAGGTGAATACAAACCAGATCTTTTTAAGCAATTCTACGATGTTGAAACCTATAAGAAATTAACTGATAAAATTTTCGGCGGGTTGTTTAATACAACTCCTGATTTGAAAACTTTTTTTGACAATGCGATGTCTCAAATCCACAATTATTTTACTACTCACAATTCTTTAAGAGAACAATACACCAATTATTACAAAAAATTATTTGAATCCTATCCACAACTCTTTACTGGTGATTACAATCAAATCAAAGAACTTTACAACAAGTATGGCAGCATTTACTTTGAAAACTTCAAACCTTTATTGAATTTAATTAATAACCCAAAAGATAAAGAAGTTTTAAGTGAAACTTTAAGTTTGATGGATAAAATTGCTCAGTATTCCATTAAACAAGCTGAGATGTCTGCTGATATCAATCTAAAAATATATCAGGCATTAGAAAAACTGGCTGCAAAATACAGCAAAAAAATGGTGGGAGCAGACGCGGCCGCTTTAGCAAAATTGGATTACAAGGCCATCTACAACGAATGGTTAAAAGAATCGGATGAATTGCTGACAGAACTTTTTGCTACGGAATCATTTTCAAAATTAAAAGCAGAAGTGTTGAATTTAAGTATGGATATTAAGACCTACTTTGAAAAACAAATGGAAAAATATCTTGAATTGTATCCAGTTGCTAAAACATCTGAACTTGAAGAGGTGTACAAGTTTATTCATGACTTGAAAAAACAAATTAAGTCATTAGAACAAAAATTAGAACTTTTGATAGAAGAAGAAAAGAAAACTACTTCAACGAAAAAACAAGCTGTTAAGTAAAACGTAGTAAGTTATAAAAATGCTTAAAGGCCCTTCCAAAAGAACTTTTTGGAAGGGCTTTTTATTTATTAAGAGCAATCTTTTTTGTAATTTTGTCCTTCTTAATTACCGTCATTGAAAGACAAGTATATCCATATATTACTTTTATTTTGCTGTTCTGTAGTATTGTCATTCCAGATAAAATTGCAGTTTTATTACGGCTCTATCATGGAATTCGGGAAAAACAGAATACAGTTCACTATATTATAAGTTTATTTTTTAGACAAAAGTCAATTTTTAACAGATAAATTAACATTTATTAACTTTGTATTAACAGTTTAATCAATATACATTTCCTAAATTTGCGGTCGCAAAAACTAAAAACTTAAATTTATGAAGACAAACAATGCTTTCGTGGATGCGCTGATAGAGAGTCAAAGTCAGGCATTAAACAATTGGCTGGAAGCCACACAAAAAATGCAAAATGCTATTACTACCGGTAATGCAGCAACAGAAGGTCCTTCCATTTATAAAGGGTGGTTGGAAAAACAAATGGCCCTGACAGGTGGAACCATTTCTAAATTAAATGAAACTTCCACAACGCCACAAAATCAAGTGCAGGACTTTTTCAAAAACTGGTTTCAGTCCCAAATGGATTATGTAAAAAAAATTACGGACTTTAATCAAAGCTTGTACAGTAGTTGGGCTAATTTTGGCAAACCGGCCAATGATTACATTTCTACTTTTTCATCTTTGAATAACCAATGGACCAACTTGTATAACGAGTGGGTAAAAGCAACAACGACTACTTTCGAAACATATCAGTCGGCTTTCAAAGGGGCTTTCAACAAAAACATTTTTCAGGAAATGCTTCAAAGCAATCAATTATTCAATGCGTTCAAAGAACTCTACACACCAATTTTTGAAGCATTCCAAAAAGGTGAATACAAACCAGATCTTTTTAAGCAATTCTACGATGTTGAAACCTATAAGAAATTAACTGATAAAATTTTCGGCGGGTTGTTTAATACAACTCCTGATTTGAAAACTTTTTTTGACAATGCGATGTCTCAAATCCACAATTATTTTACTACTCACAATTCTTTAAGAGAACAATACACCAATTATTACAAAAAATTATTTGAATCCTATCCACAACTCTTTACTGGTGATTACAATCAAATCAAAGAACTTTACAACAAGTATGGCAGCATTTACTTTGAAAACTTCAAACCTTTATTGAATTTAATTAATAACCCAAAAGATAAAGAAGTTTTAAGTGAAACTTTAAGTTTGATGGATAAAATTGCTCAGTATTCCATTAAACAAGCTGAGATGTCTGCTGATATCAATCTAAAAATATATCAGGCATTAGAAAAACTGGCTGCAAAATACAGCAAAAAAATGGTGGGAGCAGACGCGGCCGCTTTAGCAAAATTGGATTACAAGGCCATCTACAACGAATGGTTAAAAGAATCGGATGAATTGCTGACAGAACTTTTTGCTACGGAATCATTTTCAAAATTAAAAGCAGAAGTGTTGAATTTAAGTATGGATATTAAGACCTACTTTGAAAAACAAATGGAAAAATATCTTGAATTGTATCCAGTTGCTAAAACATCTGAACTTGAAGAGGTGTACAAGTTTATTCATGACTTGAAAAAACAAATTAAGTCATTAGAACAAAAATTAGAACTTTTGATAGAAGAAGAAAAGAAAACTACTTCAACGAAAAAACAAGCTGTTAAGTAAAACGTAGTAAGTTATAAAAATGCTTAAAGGCCCTTCCAAAAGAACTTTTTGGAAGGGCTTTTTATTTATTAAGAGCAATCTTTTTTGTAATTTTGTCCTTCTTAATTACCGTCATTGAAAGACAAGTATATCCATATATTACTTTTATTTTGCTGTTCTGTAGTATTGTCATTCCAGATAAAATCGCAGTTTTATTACGGCTCTATCATGGAATTCGGGAAAAACAGAATACAGTACCAACCGTTTGACTGGACATATTTTGATGCCGATAAATATAAAGTGTTTACATATCAGGGCGGGCAAGACATTGCAAAATATGTTTATGCCCAATTACCGTATATCATCAACAAGATTGAAAAACAACTGGATTATCAGATAGAAGACAAATTATCGGTCATTGTTTACAATAATATCCACGATTTTTATCAATCCAATATCGGGTTACAATACGATGAAATCAACAATGTAGCCGGAAATACAAAAATTATTGGGGATAAAATTTTTGTGTATTTTGATGGAAGTTTGGAAAAATTAAAACAGGATTTACGTTATGCTGTTGTCCAATGGATAATCAATAAATATATTTATAGTGGTTCGGCAAAAGATGCTATTAAGAGCAATGCAATTATTACGTTACCAGAATGGTATATAAAAGGTTTAGCACAATTCATGGCAGAGGGCTGGAAAGTAAAGAATGATTTGGAATTGCTAGAACTGATGCGCACCAACACGGTAACAGATATTAAGTCATTGGAAGGCAAAGCGGCCCTTATTGCCGGTCATGCTTTGTGGTATTACATTGCAGACATATACGGAGAAGCCAGCATTCCTAACATTGTGTATTTGACAAAGATTAATCATAATCCGGATGCTGCTTTTGTTTTTATTCTTGGAAATACTGTGAATGATGTGTTTTATGAAATGTTAGACGCCTACAATAAACATTACTTTAAAACCAAAGATAACACGCGTAAAGGTCATGATTCAACCGCCATCATTACAGTAAAACATAAGAAAAAAGAAGCCGTTGAAAAACTTATTGTTCACTCATCGGAGCAACAAGTAGCATTTGTAACCACTTATTTAGGTCAAAAAAAATTATACATTTATGATATAGAAACAAAAAAGAAAAAACGTCTTTTAAAATTATATCCTAAGTTGGAAAGAGAATACGATACGTATTACCCACTTATTTCCTGGCATCCTAAAGCCAAGATTTTATTATCCATCTATGAGTATAAAAATATACTTTACTTGCATACCTTTGATGTGGAGAGTAAAGAAGAGTTTAAAAAGCCCATTACAGGTTTTGAAAAAATCATGAGCATTCATTACAGTAGTGATGGTAAAAAAATTGTGATGAGTGCTATTAAACAAGGGAAAGGGCAATCCGATATTTTTGTGTATACCATCAACAATGGCGGTGTTGAACAAATGACCAATGATATTTTTGACGATGAATATCCCGTTTTTGTTAATAATGATAAAGGCATTGTTTTTTCAAGTAACCGAACATCCGATACGTTAACCAAACAAGCCCCTTCTGACAATAGACGCTTTTTTAAACACTATTCATCGTTTAAAGATTTGTTTTATACCAATTATCCATTAAAACCCAATGCATTAATACAAGTTACACACTCCCCCAACTTTAACGAATACAAACCCATTCCTTCTACTCAAAAAAGTAATGAATTTTATTTTTTAAGTGATGCCAATGGTTTTGTAAATATATTTATTGCTCAACCCGATAGTTTTATTTTAAGTGCAGACACTTCTATTATCTATCAATATTTTTACAACACGTATCCAGTGTCTAATGTCAATTTTTTTATACGAGACCTTCAACAGGTGCATAATAATTTTTACTTCACTATTTTATTTAATTCCGGTAAAATCAAATCATACAAAGAAAATTTTGCATTAATGAAATCCGATATTCAAAATTATTCATCTGCTAAAACACTAAAACCTACCTGGATGCGGGCGTATGCCAGAAACTCCCTGATTACTCCGAATATTAAAGAAAAAAACTTATTTTATACGGCGCCCGAAGCGACTACAACTGCACCTTCTACACTTTCTCCGCAAGAGGACTTGAATAATAAAAAAGGTATTGATTTTGAAAACTATTCTTTTGAAGAAACCACTAGAACAAATCCTGTACCTAAAGATTCTGTCAAAAAAAATAAAGAAACGAAACAGATTACAACCGATAAAACGCCTTCAACTCCTGCATTTTCAGCCAACTATTCGTTTCCGATACAGCAGAATTATTTCACCACATTTTATGTCGATCATGTATTAACCCAATTAAACAATAGTTTTTTATTCCCAACATATCAACGTTTTACAGGTGGTTTTGCACCTGTTTACTTAAACCCCGGATTTAATTTTATTACTAAAATTGGTTTAAATGATTTGTTTGAAAATAGAAATATTATTGCTGGTTTTAGAATTGGTAGTACCTTAGATAATGAGTTTTTATTAGGATACGAATACAGAAAAAATCTTTACGATCATCAGTGGTTAGTGCATCGTCAAACTTTTATTAAAATCAAAGATTTTTACGGGAATCTCGCAAAAGTTATTTCATATAACGGAAGATACACAGTGAAGTATCCCTTTAATGAAGTTTTATCATTAAGAACATCTATTCAATATAGAAATGATGAGATAATCTATTTGTCGGTAAGTAATGATGCTCTGCCTCGACCCAATGAAACCGACCGTTATGCCGGAGGAAAAATAGAGTTAGTATTCGATAACAGCCGATACAGAGACCTTAATTTATACGAAGGTTGGCGTGGAAAAACATGGATAGAATATATGCAAAAGATAGAAAATACTACCCACAATCTCATTACTTATGGTTTTGATATTCGGAATTATTGGAGAATACACAAGTATTTGTATTGGTGTAATCGTCTTGCTTATGGCGGATCATTGGGCACAGATAAATTAGTTTATTATTTAGGTGGGGTAGATAATTGGTTTACACCAAGATTTGATAACAGCATAAATATCGTGCATTCTAATGAATATCAATTTCAAACATTAGCTACCAACATGAGAGGATTTCAACAAAATATTCGTAATGGAAATAATTTTGTAGTATTGAACAGTGAATTGCGTTCTCCGTTTATTCGTTATTTATTCAGAGATATTCGGTCAGAATTTTGGCGAACTTTTCAGGGGATTCTTTTTACGGATATTGGCGCCGCCTGGTATGGTTGGAATCCTACCAGCGAAGAAAACACGATTAATAAAAATGTCTACAACTTTAATCCGTTTATTATCACTGTTTATAATTACAAAAATCCACTGGTGGGATCTTTTGGTTTTGGTTTTCGTGGAAAACTATTGGGTTATTTTATGCGATTAGATTTTGGTTGGGGGATAGATGATGGGAAAGTGTTGCCGAATATCAATTACTTTTCTATTGCTACTGATTTTTGATGGTGTAATACGAAGAGAATTCAGTAAGTATTGTCAATACGATGAAGTTCAACAAGCGTTTAGACATTATTTAATCACCCCTAATTCCTTACCTACTTTTTCAAAAGCGGCAATGGCTTTATCCAAATGTTCTTTTTCGTGAGCCGCAGAAAGTTGTACTCTTATCCTTGCCTGACCTTTGGGCACCACAGGATAAAAGAAACCAATCACATAAATGCCTTCTTCTAATAATTTATCTGCAAAAATTTGAGACAACTTTGCATCATAAAGCATGATTGGAACAATGGCACTTTCTCCATCTTTAATTTCTAAACCAATAGATTTAATGCCTTTTTTGAAATAATTGATATTCCATTCTAATTTATCCCTTAATTCTGTAGTTTGACTCAACAAATCAAACACGGCAATGGATGCACCGACAATATGTGGTGCAAGCGAGTTGCTGAATAAATAAGGTCTGGAACGTTGCCGAAGCATTTCAATAATTTCTTTTCTTCCAGTGGTAAAGCCACCCATGGCGCCACCTAATGCTTTACCTAATGTCCCTGTGATGATGTCTACACGTCCCATTACATTTTTTAATTCAATAGTTCCCCGTCCTGTTTTCCCAATAAATCCGGTGGCATGGCTTTCATCTACCATCACCAATGCATTGTATTTCTCGGCCAAGTCGCAGATTTTATCCAATGGGGCTACATAACCATCCATACTGAATACACCGTCGGTCACAATAATACGAAAACGTTGTGCCTGTGCTTTTTTCAGTTGTTCTTCCAAATCATTCATGTCGCAATTTTTGTAGCGGTAACGTTGTGCCTTGCATAACCTTACACCATCAATGATAGAGGCATGGTTTAGTTCATCTGATATAATAGCATCTTCTTCTGTAAAGAGGGGCTCAAATACACCGCCATTGGCATCAAAGCACGCAGCATATAAAATAGTGTCTTCGGTTCCAAGGAATTCAGCAATTTTTCTTTCTAATTCTTTATGAATGTCTTGAGTGCCGCAGATAAAACGCACGCTGCTCATTCCGTAGCCACGGGTCTTAAGAGTTTTTTTAGCGGCTTCTTTGACTTTTGGATGAGAAGATAATCCAAGATAATTATTAGCACAAAAAATAATGACTTCTTTGCCATCGGCTAATTTTACGACTGCACCTTGTTCAGAAGCAATAATTCGTTCTCTTTTGAAGAGCCCGCTTTCTTCAATTTCGTTTAGTTGTTTTTGAAGATGATTTTGAAATGCGCCGTACATAGATTTATTTTTTGATTATTAAAGAATGGTTGAGATAATATTTTAATGTTTTATAAATGCCTTCTTCAAAGAAAACTTTGGGGTGATAGTTTAATAATTTTTTTGCTTTGGAAATATCCGCTAAGGATTCAACAATATCGCCTTTTCTTGGTTCTGTGTATATAGGTTTTTGTCTGTAATTTAATTTATCAGATAAAATTTGAAACACTTCATTGATGCTGATATTTTGCTGACAACCGATGTTAAATACTTCGCCGAAAGTTTCTTGCTTTTTATGAAGTATGGCTTCTAATGCTTTGATATTGGCATTTACCACATTTTCAATATAAGTAAAATCTCTTTTTTGCTGACCGGTTCCATGAATGTATACGAGTTCGTTATTCAACATTTTTTGAATAAAAATAGGAATAGCGGCAGCATAAGGCCCATTGGGGTTTTGACGAGGGCCAAACACATTAAAATATCTTAATCCAATAGATGGCAATTGAAATAATTTCCAAAAAACCTGTGCGTATAATTCATTGGTAATTTTAGTTACAGCATAAGGAGAGAGGGGGTTCCCTGTTTTATCTTCTACTTTGGGGAGGTGCATATCATCGCCATAAACAGAAGATGAGGAAGCATAAATAATACCTTTGATGTGGTGTTCTTTAGACGATTGTAAGATGTTCAAAAAACCGGTAGAATTGTCTAAATGCGTGTGGAGTGGGTTTTCAATGCTTCTGTTGACAGAGCCGAGTGCTGCTAGATGAAAAATGAAATCTACTTTTGGTAAAACCGTATTTAATAGTTCAGGATTGTTTATATCGCCTTGAATCCATTCAACATTTCTAAGATGTTTAATATTTTCAGTAGAACTTGTAGACAGGTTGTCAATAATTATTACTTTACCATTTTGATTTGTTAGGAACTCCGCAATGTGTGAACCAATAAAACCTGCACCACCAGTAATCAGATAAGTATATTTTGAAATGTCCATAAAGTATTGTCAAGAATTAGCTAATAGAATTACCTTTTGATGTATTGTTCTTCATAGTATTTTTGATAATTTCCGGAAGTTACATTTTTCAGCCAATCGGCGTTATTTAAGTACCAGTCAATCGTTCGTTCTATTCCTTCTTCAAAGGAAACAGAAGGAGACCAATGGAGTTCTGTTTTTAATTTTGTAAAATCAATAGCATATCTTAAATCATGTCCTGCTCTGTCTTTTACAAAGGTGATGAGTTTTTCATAATAACCATCGGGCTTGTTCATCTTTTTATTCATGATCTTACACAGCGTTTGTACAACTTCAATGTTTTTCTTTTCGCTATTGCCGCCAATGTTATAGGTTTCACCAATTTTTCCTTTGTGAAAAATTACATCAATGGTTCTGGCGTGATCTTCTACAAATAGCCAATCTCTCACATTTTCGCCTTTTCCATAAATGGGAAGAGGTTTTTCATTCAGAATGTTATTAATACACAAAGGTATTAATTTTTCTGGGAATTGATAGGGTCCATAATTGTTAGAGCAGTTGGATATTTTTATTGGTAAATGATAGGTATGATAATATGCTCTTACAAAGTGGTCAGAAGATGCTTTGGAAGCACTGTATGGACTACGAGGGTCATAAGGTGTTTTTTCTGTAAAATAGCCCGTTTCACCAAGCGATCCGTATACTTCATCGGTGCTTATGTGATAAAACACTTGAAAATCCTTTAATTTTCTAACAGCATTTAAAAGATGAATGGTGCCTAATACATTTGTAATGACAAATTGATTAGGGTTCATGATGCTTCGGTCTACATGGCTTTCGGCAGCGAGGTGAATAACTGCATTGGGTTGAATGTCTTGAAACAAAGCGTTTATTTGTTGTTCATCTGTAATATCTGCTTTGATAAAGTGATAATTTGGGTAGTGTTCAATATCCTTCAAATTTTCAAGATTACCGGCATAAGTAAGGGCATCTAAGTTGTAAATGGTATAATTAGGATATTTTTTTACAAACAACCTGACAACATGAGTGCCTATAAAACCAGCACCACCAGTAATAATGATTTTCATTTTTTTTTTGAGCAAACATAGTGATTTTTTTAGTTTGTTAAGTATAAAGAGTGAATAAATAGATTTCTGTAAATTTGTGGCGAATTATGTCGGATGGAATCATTGATAACTTAGTGAATTATTTTTCTGAATTGTCGGGGATTGGCAAAAAAACAGCCATGCGTTTGGTACTTGAAATTCTTCGGAAAGATGAACTGTATGCCTTTCAATTAGCTCAGTGTTTAATAGATGCGAAACAAAAACTTAAAAAATGCAGGATTTGTAATACGATTAGTGAAACAGAGGTGTGTGCAATATGTAATAATACTATGCGTAACCATCAGATTATTTGTGTGGTGGAGGATTATCCGGATGTATTAGCTATTGAAAGCACGAATAGTTTTGATGGGGTGTATCACGTTTTAGGTGGCTTGATTTCGCCTATTAATGGAATAGGACCATCGCAATTAAATATAGAAAGTTTGTTGTTGCGTCTTCAACAGCAGCCGATTGATGAAGTGATATTTGCGTTAAATTCTACACCAGAAGGGGAGTCCACGATGTTTTATTTGACAAAAAAAATTTTATCCTTTTGTGATGTTAACATTACAACATTAGCCAAGGGTATTTCGGTAGGTGAAGATTTGAATTATATTGATGAAATTACGTTGACTCGTTCTTTAATAAACAGAGTACCTGTTAGGTAGTCAGAAGTGGGCTGAATATATAAGATTTAGTTTAAATGGTAATTTAGATTTATCTAAATTTTTTTTTAGACAAATAAAAATATTGTAAATTTGCAGGCGTTACGGATTCTATGAGAGAAAGGCGGTTTACATCATTAGATGAGATTAATGCAACGGTGTCTACTTCGTATCGGCATCCGTTTCGTCGGTTTCTGGCATTTGCGGGACCTGCTTTTTTGATAAGTGTAGGGTATATGGATCCGGGTAATTGGGCTACAGATATTGCAGGTGGAAGTAGTTTTGGATACTCTTTACTTTGGGTATTATTAATGAGTAATCTTATTGCCATTTTATTACAAAGTCATAGTGCACGATTAGGGATTGTAACGGGTTTGGATTTGGCACAAGCGAATAGAGCGTTTTTTCCGAAAGTGCCTAATTTTTTATTGTATTTACTGGCAGAAATAGCCATTATTGCCACTGATTTGGCAGAAGTAATAGGAATGGCTATTGGTATTCATTTGTTGTTTCCGTCTATATCATTATTAAACGGAATCTTAATTACCATCGTAGATAGTTTTATTTTATTATTTTTAATGAATCGTGGGGTAAGAAAGTTGGAAGCGTTTATTTTATCTTTAGTGGGTATTATCGGTATTTGTTTCTTTTTGGAAATATGGATCATCAAGCCGGATGCGGTACAAATCAGTAAAGGATTTATTCCGCATATTGTAAATGAAGATGCGTTATATATTGCTATTGGAATTATTGGTGCAACGGTGATGCCGCACAATTTATACCTGCACAGTTCTTTGGTGCAAACCAGAAAAATTCAGAGAGATAAAAGAGGTATTTTGTCGGCCTTAAAATTTAATTTAATAGACAGTGTATTGGCTTTGAATATTGCTTTTTTGGTGAATGCTTCAATATTGATAGTGTCTGCCACTGTTTTCTTTAAAAATAATTATTATAATGTGAGTGAAATACAACAAGCGCATCGGTTGTTAGAAAATATTTTGGGGAATAAACTAGCGCCTGTATTGTTTGCAGTAGCATTAATTGCAGCCGGGCAAAGTTCAACAATTACGGGTACTTTAGCAGGTCAGATAATTATGGAGGGGTATTTGAATTTGCGATTAAATCCTGTAGTGCGGAGGATTATTACGCGATTGTTAGCGATTTTACCGGCTGGTTTAACGGTCATTTTTTTAGGAGAAGAAAAGGTTTCTAATCTGTTGATATTTAGTCAGGTAGTGTTGAGTTTGCAATTAGGTTTTGCCATTATTCCGCTAATTCATTTTGTAAGTAATAAAAAATTAATGAGTGATTTTGTTATACCCAATTGGCAAAAGGTAATATCGTGGTTGGCTGTAAGTATTATTTTGATTCTAAACTTTAAAATGGTTTTTAATGAAGTATCGGATTTTTTATTACGTTCTTCCAATCCTTTGCTGTTGGGTTTGTTAGTGATTCCTGTTATAGTAGTTTGTCTTGCTTTATTACTCTATGTCATTATGGTGCCGTTGCTCTATTCCCGTAGACAGGAGATAACATCTATCCATGGAAAAATGCCGAATATATTGATACATACGAAAAAATTGTATTTTTCAAAAATTGCGGTAAGTGTCGATTTTTCTGATTCAGACAATAAGGCCATTAATTATGCTGTACAAATTGCAGGACAGGATGCCCAGATTTTATTAATTCACGTGGTGGATAACATTGGTTCTATTGTGTATCAACATCAGGCCGATACAGCGGAGTTAATTTCCGACAAAAAGTTTATTGAACAGTATTGTAAAATCATAGAAGAGAGGGGACTTAAATGTAACTATGTTATAGGATTTGGAAGTGCTAAAACAGAAATACCTAAAATTGTAAAAGCAGAAAACGCGGAATTACTTATAATGGGAGCACACGGTCATCATACATTTAAGGATTTTTTATTAGGCACTATTATTGAAGAAGTAAGACATCAACTAAAAGTGCCTTTATTGATTGTATAAAAAGTTAGAGGTTAAAGCCGTAATAAGCCCGGATACCATTGGGGTATACGCCTTCCAAAAGGATAACATTATTATTTTCGTTTTCAAGAATTTCTTTTAGTTCGTTTACTGATTTTACTTTTTTTCTATTAATAGAAGTAACTATAAAATTTTTCCGAACGCCAACAGATATTAATTTTCCTGCTTCAAGGTTTACAATTTTTACACCGCCTTCTATTCCTAATTTTTTGGCTTCATCCAAGGTAATATCTTCAAAAGAAGCACCTAATTTGGATAGGGCAATAGAGGTGGATGGATCTTTTTTGATTAAAGAGGTTTGATTGTTTCTGTTTTTCAGAATAATGTCCAGGGACACTGGTTTATTTTTTCTTAAGACGTTAATTTTAATTTTATCTCCGGGTCTGTATTTACTGAGTTGTTCCTGAAATTCTGAAACTTTATTAACCTGTATGTCATTGATTTTCGTAATTATATCTCCGGGTTGAATACCGGCATCGTCTGCTGCACCGTTCGGTAACACATCGTGTACATAAATGCCATTCAGTGTTTCTAATTTTTTTTCTTTTGCAAAGTTTGCATCAATGTCGGTGATGGAAACGCCAAGGTATGCTCTTTGCACTGTTCCATATTCAATGATGTCTGAAACTACTTTTTTTACAACATTTACAGGAATAGCAAAAGCATAGCCCTGATACGCTCCATTGTTGGAGGCAATAGCTGTATTTATTCCAATAAGTTCACCATTGATATTGACAAGTGCGCCGCCACTATTCCCGGAATTTACAGCCGCATCGGTTTGAATAAAGGACTCTATTGGAAAGTTATTGCTTTCCGGATTGTTTTCAATAACATGAATGTTTCTACCTTTTGCACTAATAATTCCCGCCGTTACGGTAGAATAAAGATTAAAAGGGTTTCCAACTGCTAGTACCCATTCTCCAACCTTAATTTCATCACTATTACCAAAAATGATAAAAGATAAATTTTTTTCATCTATTTTAAGAACAGCTAAATCGGTAGAGGGGTCTGTTCCAATTAATTGGGCTGTATATGTTCTTTTGTCATTCAGGGTAACTTCAATTTTGTCGGCATCTTTAATGACGTGATTATTTGTAACGATATAGCCATTATCTGAAATAATAACACCAGAACCACTACCTTGTTGTATATAGGGTTGAATGTGTGGTTGAGTTCCAAAAAACCAACTTTGAAAAGGATTATAAATGAGATTAGCTTTTTCTGTGATAGTGCGAATGTGTACAACGGTATTAATGCTTTTTTCTACGGTAGCAGAAAAATCGTTGTGGAGTAAATTGACATTATTAGTAGAATAGTTGACAGAATGCATTATATTTTGAGAAGAAGAAGGATTATTTAAAGAACTATGAGTTGGATGAGTGGAAAAATAATTTATTACCCAAAATGTAAATCCGCCAATAATACCTGTTAAAAGGTAAGATGCTATTTTTTTCATAATCTTGTTTTTTAGAATGTGCTTACAAATTTAGTTCCAAATTCGAGCGCTTATTAAGCAACTTAACAAAAATTAAAAAGCGAATGATGTAGAGATTAAAATTAAATCATAAATTAAATTTATATTATTATAAATAGAATTTTAAAATTTGTTATTAATATTTGAAGTAAATTTGCTGCACAAATTAAAAACATAAAACTATGACAACACTCATTGGAAAAAAAGCACCATCATTCAAAGCAGCCGCTGTTATTAATGGTAAAGACATTGTTGAAAATTTTTCACTGGATCAGTATCTTGGTAAAAAGTATGTAGTATTTTTCTTTTATCCAAAAGATTTTACATTTGTGTGTCCTACCGAATTGTGGGCATTTCAGGAAAAATTGGAAGAATTCAGAAAGAGAGATTGCGAAGTGGTGGCTTGTAGCACAGATACTGAGCAAAGCCACTGGGGCTGGTTGCAAATGGAGAAAAAACAAGGGGGGATTAAGGGTATTACTTACCCTATTGTAGCAGATACCAATAAAACGATTGCGGCAAATTTTGGTTGCTTAAACGGAGAGTATTACATTGATGAAAATGATAATTTTGTGGCCACTTCTGAAATGATTGCTTATCGTGCTACGTATTTGATTGACAAGAATGGTGTTGTAAGACACTTATTAATTAATGATTTACCAATAGGTAGAAACATTGATGAAACACTAAGAACATTAGAGGCCTTACAATTTGTTGAAAAACACGGAGAAGTTTGTCCGGCAAATTGGACAGAAGGTAAAAAAGCAATGAAACCATCGCACGAAGGTACTGCAGAATATCTTGCTACTGTTTAATGATTTGCTTTTTAAGATAGTAACTAATGTCTAATGCCCTGAATAAATTTCAGGGCATTTTAATTTTTGTTAAAATTTTAATATCGGAAAATAAAAATTTTAATGTAAACGATATTATTAGTAAATTTGGGCCAAAAGAAAATTATGATGAACAAATGGTTTTACATAGGTCAGGAAACTATTCAAGAATTGAAAGAATTATTTGAAAGAGTTCAAAATAAAAAAGAATTGTTGAATAGTAAAAGACCATTGTCGCCTGCTGTGTTGAACAGAGTCAGAGAAGGATTATACTTAGAGTGGAATCATCATTCTAATGCTATTGAAGGGAATACTCTGAGTTTGAATGAAACACGATTAGTTTTAGAAGAGGGCATTACAATTGGCGGGAAAACTTTGAAAGAACATTTGGAAGTGATAGGACATCAGGATGCCATACATTTTATTGAAACTTTGGTGAGACCAGATTATAGATTAAATGCGAAGGATATTCTGGATGTACATTATATTGTGATGAAAAAGGTGGATGAATTTATTGCAGGTCGTTATCGTAATGCAGGTGTCAGAATCAATGGTGCAAACTTTATTCCGCCATCCGCCGCAAAAGTGGATGCTTATATGGATGAAATGATTGAATACATTAGTAATAATCCGGATAATTTGCATGCTGTTTATTTGGCTGCTTTATTTCACCATCGTTTTGTATGGGTTCATCCTTTTTTTGATGGGAATGGACGAGTGGCAAGATTGATCATGAATTTGATATTGATGAGTGCGGGTTATCCACCGGCTATTATATTAAAACAAGATAGGAAAAAATATTACACTGCTTTGGACTCAGCTAATAATGGCAACTACAAAAAGTTTTTTCAATTGATTTTGCAGGCAGTAGAACGTTCATTAGATATTTATTTAAATTCAACACCAGGATATGATACGTATGAACCAATTGCAGAGATTGTTAGTGAACCTGATGTCCCTTACAACGCCGAATATGTGAGTTTGCTTGCAAGGAGAGGAAAAATAGATGCCTATAAGGAAGGTAGGGAATGGTATACCAGTAAAAGAGCCATTAAAGAGTATATCCACAACAGAAAAAGAGAAAGGACAATTAAGAAGTAATATCAATGAGATTGATCATAGATTTATGACAAAATTACTTTGTTATCAAAATGCTTTGCCATGCTTGAATTGATTTTTTTGGGAACCGGGACATCTCAGGGGGTGCCGCTGATTGGCTGTGAATGCGAAGTATGTTCGTCTATGGATCAGAGGGACAAGCGTTTGAGGAGCTCTATCCTTGTGAAGGATGAAAAAACATCAATTGTAGTAGATACCGGACCTGATTTTAGACAGCAGATGTTGAGAGAGCAAGTTAAAAAATTGGATGCTATTTTATTTACTCACGAACACAAGGATCATATTGCGGGTTTGGATGATGTGAGAGCATATAATTTTATATTGAAAAAAAAGATGCCAGTGTATGCTACAAGTAGTGTAATAAAGGCATTAGAACGAGAATTTTATTATGTATTTAGTGATGAGAAATATCCTGGAATTCCTGAAATAGAAGTACATTTGATTGACAATAAATCTTTTTATATTGATGATATTCATATTCAGCCAGTTGAGTTGTTGCATTACAAATTACCTGTTTTAGGTTTTATATTTAACAAGAAAATAGCATACATAACGGATGCTAATTATATTAGTGAGCAAGAAAAGCAAAAGCTCAAGGGGCTGGATGTGCTGATAATTAATGCATTGAGAATAGAAAAACATGTTTCGCATTTTACATTGGATGAGGCATTGCAGATTATTGATGAGGTGAAGCCCAAAAGAGCGTATTTAACTCATATTTCGCATCAGTTGGGAAAATACGAAGAGGTGCAAAGCGAACTACCTACCAATGTATTTTTAGCGTATGATGGTTTAAAGTTGGGTATAGGTTAGAATCTGTGTTTTTTAGCGTTTATTCAGCAATGGCTTTTACGTATTGGTATTTTTCATAAACTTTTGGTGCTGTTTTTTTATTGTATTCGGGTCCTGATACAATGGCATTGATTTTGAAGTAAATGTTTTCTTTATTCCCATTGTGTGTTATTAGGTATTTTACTATCTGGTCTTTTAAAAACTCGCCACGCATTTTTGAAAGAACAATGTTTGTCATAGAAGCGGGTACTTTAGAGGCACTAGCGGTAATAAAAATTTTTACTTTTTCTGTTTGTGATTTTGTAATGATATTGTTTATAAAGTTTTTCCACCTTACATCGTTGGTGTCAATGGTATATTCTTTATACTTGAAATATACTTCGTATCGTGTTATATCTTCTTTTGCTTTGCCTTCCATTTTTATAGATAGCGTTTTCATTGTCAATCCTTCGGGGAGGGCAGAGACATTAATAATAAGAGGTTCGCCATAAAATCCTTTTTTATATGGAGTTATGGTATAATTCAATCCTGATAATAGTTCTAGCTTATCAATGTTTCCTTTGTTATCTGTGATTTGTTCTATTTGATTGCCATTATCTGATTTAATTACAACAGACGCATCTGGTATTGGTTTTTTATTTTTTGTGTTGATAATTTTTACAGAAAGATATTTTTTACCAATTGAAGCACCTTCTTTATTTAAGAAGAAAATTTCTGTAATATCTTCGCCAAGTTGAGTTTGAGGGGTTTGTATGGTTCTTTCTTCAATAGATTTATGTTCGTATTCAAAAATCAGCGTATAGGTTTTGCTGGCTGAGAGAAAAACGTTGTTGATGTTTCCGTTTTCATCTGTTTTATATACTCCATAATTTTTAGATTTTGTATCTTCAATGACATATATTATAGCATCTTTTAATGGCTTTTTATCTTTTATATCGTTGAAGCAGGAAACATTCAGTATGATTGATTTTTCTTTTACGGTGATTTTTCCGAGCACTTTAACAGGTTCTAATTGAAGTTCTTTTTGAATTTCCTGATAGGATTCGGATTTATCGGCATAAATTTCATCGCTGAAAAATTCTTCTCCATTAGATTGATAAGAAACTTTGTAGGTGGCGCCCGGACGAAGTGTGAATACGAAGTTACCATTTTTTTGTGGTCGATACATACCTACTGTTTCACCGTTTTCTTTGTCGGTGAGGATAATTGTAATATCGTCTGGTAATGCTTCACCAAAGGCGGCAACAATTTTTCCTTTGTAGATAACAACGGGTTTTTCTGCACTTTCGGGAATTGTAATCATATAAATATCTTTATCACCATAGCCCCCTTCTTTTACAGATGAATAATAAGCCCGTTTGCCATCGGGAGATGTTACATAAAAAAGATCGTCGTCTGGCGTGTTGATAGGATAACCAAGATTGATGGGTTCAGAAAATTTTCCTTCTTCGTCCCGAACGGAAAAGAAAATGTCAAAACCGCCCATACTGGTATGCCCATTGGATAAGAAGAATAAAGTTCTGCTGTCTGGGTGCATAAATACACCATCTTCGTCGTAAGGTGTATTAATTGGGTAGCCCAAATTAACGGCTTTGCTCCATTTACCATTGGGGAGTTTTACAACTCTGTAAATATCTCTTCCTCCTACTCCGCCCGGACGATCTGAAACAAAGTAAAGTGTATTCCCATCTGGCGATAAGCAGGCGTGTGTCTCCCAATATGGCGTGTTTACATCGGATCCAAAAGATTGAGGAGATGACCAGTTTTTTCCGTCCCATTGAGAATAATAAATATTTCCACCTTCATTGTCTTTGTATAAAATGAGGATTTGTCCATCCGGGCTTAGATTGATGGATGCTTCGTGACCGCAGGTATTGACATATTCGCTGAGTGGCTTGGGCTTTGACCATGTTTTATCATCTATTTTGAAAGATACGACAATGTCTTCGTAATAACCGCCATCAATTGTTCTTTCGCTACAAATACCACCTGGTCTGCGGGTTGTATAAATCAACATTTGTTCGTCGGCAGAGAGAACGGCGCCGTATTCGGGATATTCGCTGTTGATGCTATCGCTCAGATTGGTAATTTTGATATTGATGGGATGTTCTACCATTGTTTTGGCATAGTTGGATTGATTTTTTTTGAAGTTAACTTCTTTTTCCCAGGATTTAGCTGCCTTGCCGAGTGCTTGTAAAAAACGATCGTAATATTGAATGGCTTCATCAAATTTGTAGTTGATGTGTAGGGCTTGAGCATAATAATACAATGCTAATACAGGTGCAGATTTTTCGAATGGATCGTCGGGAATGTAATTTTTTTTAATTTTGTTGACGGCTTTTGCCAGATACTCTTCGGCTTTGTTTTTTTCAGTGGCTGAATAAAGGTATGCTTTACCAACTAAGTAATTAATGTTAGCATTGTAAGGTTCTAATTCCAATGCGTGGAGATAATTTTGTAAAGCAAGTGGATAGTTGTTTTCAAGCATAAGTTGATTCCCTTCAGTAAAATACTCTTTATAGGATAATCCTGATAGGACTTGTGAATGAATGGTATTAGAATAATAAAGCAATAGTAAAAACATACTATTAACATAATAAAGTTTTCTCATATATCTTATTTTTATCTCTAAAATTACAGAATAATTTATTTATTTGGAAGAAAAAAGAATAAAATTTAATTTTTTGATTTTCAATGATTTATGTTTATTTATTAAAAATAATATAAAAACATATTATTATATTATTTAAATTTGCAGCAAAAAAACTATGGAAACAAATTTCAAACTTTTAGAATTGGATGTTCGGTTGTTACCACCAAGAGAAAAGCATCCAACAATTTTTTCAAAATTTGATAACCTGAAAAATGGTGAATCAATGGTGATTGTAAATGATCATGATCCAAAACCTTTGTATTATCAGATGTTGGCAGAAAGAGGAAATATCTTTCAGTGGGAGTATCTGGAAGAAGGTCCAACAGAATGGAGAGTGAAAATAACGAAGTATGCTGAAACGATTGGAGAAATAGCGGCAAAGGACATGAGGAAAGTAAAAGTATTTATGAAATATGGAATTGATTTTTGTTGTGGTGGAAAGAAAACAGTACAGGATGCCTGTCAGGATGCAGGAGTAGATTATAAACAAATAGAACAAGAATTAAAACAAGTAGATAAGGGAACAGAAGATATTGATTTTAATACAATGCCCTTGCACGAACTAACGGCTCATATTATTAGTAAGCATCATCAGTATATTAAAGAAAACAAAGATACGTTGATGGGGCTGGCATTAAAGGTAGCAGAACGGCATGGAAATAATCATCCTGAATTGATGCGTATTTATCAAAATTTTAATGAACTTATTCACGAATTGGATTTACATTTAATGAAGGAAGAAAATATCTTGTTTCCTTATATTGGTCAAATGAGTAAAGGGGAAGGAAATGGCGCAGGATTTGGGAGTGTCAGAAATCCTATTAGAATGATGGAACATGAACATGATATTGCGGGTAATTTAATTAAGGAAATTCGTTCTCTTTCTTCTGATTACAAAGCCCCTGAGGATGCCTGCAATTCTTACAATGCCTTGTATCGCTTGTTAAAAGAGTTTGATGATGATTTGATGTGGCATATTCATTTGGAGAATAATATTTTATTTCCCAGAGCAATAGAGATGGAAAGTAAACGGATGTCATAAGTTG
Source organism: Sphingobacteriaceae bacterium (assembly GCA_037447455.1). Taxonomy (GTDB): domain Bacteria; phylum Bacteroidota; class Bacteroidia; order B-17B0; family Aurantibacillaceae; genus BPGX01. Next base: position 20,597 of record JBBIGQ010000007.1, read on the forward strand.
TTTATGTATTTGTTTTCAGTGTATTTACATATCATAACTGCTATTGTTTGGATTGGGGGTCAATTGTTTTTGCCTCTTGTCCTGATTCCTGCCTTGAAGAAAATTGAGATGGAAAATTATTTTAAGAGAGAGATTATTATTGAAACTGGAATAATTTTTTCAAAAGTTGGAAAATGGTTGATGGGGGTATTTGTATTCACGGGGATAGGAAATTTTTATTTTAAGTTTCATTCTTTTCAAATAGAAATTTTTCAGTCACATTATGGGAAAATGTTGATAATTAAAATTGTTTTGTTTTTAATAATGCTTGTTATAAATTTTTATCATGAAATGAAAGTGGGATTAAAGATGAAGGAACATTTGAGCAATGAACAATATGAGCGATTGAGAAAAATTGCAAGTATTACAGGAAGAGTGACACTTTTATTATCTTTGATTATTGCATTTATTGGATTATATCTTACAAAGTAAAAGTATGTTGTCAAAGCAATCACAATATGTTTTAAGAGCACTCGCTTGTCTTGTTCGTAAAAATGAACAAATGGATATTAAAACTATTGCAGATGAAGAAAGTATCCCATTTCGTTTTTTAGCAACCTTAATGCAAGAGTTAGCAAGAAAAAAGATAGTATCATCTAAAAAGGGTAAAAATGGAGGATTTTATTTAAACGAAAAACAATTGGATATAAGTTTGTTTGAAGTGATTAGTCATTATGAAGATGTGGATAAATTTTATGCTTGTGGGATGGGCTTTGAGAAATGTTCAGAGAGAAAGCCATGTCCTTTGCATGATTATTACAAATTATTCAGAGAAGAGTTTAAGGAAATGCTTATGAAAAAAAAGATTAGGGATTTGGTGTGGAACAATAAAAGAAATAAATGATGTGGTTGAGAAGATTCATTTTGTTTGTATCAATTTTTTCAATGGTAGTGGGGCTTATCGTTGGTTTGAGCAGGGCATCGTTTTGGAATGTTTTACAAAATATTGCGCAGTATCATTTTTTAATAATGAGTGGTAGTTTTTTTGGAACACTCATAACATTGGAGCGAATAGTAACTATAAAACAAAAATGGGCACATCTTTTACCTTTATTGAATGGCAGTAGTATTGTGTTCTTTTTATTGGGGAATGTGGCATTTGCATTATTTATGTTATTTATCGGTTCATTAGTGATGTTGGTAATGTATATTGTGTTTTGGCGGCAGCATAAAGATCTTATACATAGTTTGTTTATCTTGTCGGGTGTATGTTATGCTATGGCTGTATTAGAATATGCGTTTAATACTAATTTATTTTTATCGGTAAGATTTTTTGAATTATTTTTTTTAATCACAATTGTGGCAGAGCGGCTGGAATTAGCCAGATTTATTAATGTTCCGGAGTATTTTAAAAGAGGGTTGTTATTATCACTTTTGCTGTTAGTGATAATTTCTTTTTTTCAGAGGTGGAATGAATTTTATGGTATTATTATTAGTTTGACTACATTGGGTTTGATTCAGTATGATATAGCAAAGAAAAATATCAAAGCCCGAGAGCCACATAGATTCAGAGGATGGGCGTTGATGGTGGGATATTACTGGTTATTGATACACGGCATTAGTTTTTTAATACCACATATTTTGACATACGATATTCAGATACACACATTTTTTCTTGGGTTTGTGATGAACATGGTGTTTGCTCACGTTACTATTATTTTGCCTGCTGTATTAAAAGTTCAATATGATGTGAATACAAAAGTGTATTATATGATTTGGTTTGTGTTTCAGATGATTTTGATTTATCGGTTTTTATCTTATAGATATTTTATGGAACAATTTTCTGTGTCTGCATTGGTCAATGTTATTGTGGTGATATTGTTTTTTATGGTGAATATTTTTTACTTGATAAAAAGCAGTCAGCAGAAATTAAACTAATCTAATTCCAAGTCCAAAATTCTTCTTTTTGATTTTTGTGGTGGGAAAAAGAAACGTTTATTTTCTTTGAAAAAATAAAGTGTGAAGTATATAATGACAGGACTACCAAATGTGAAGAAAGAGAGATAGATAAAATATTTTCTGATTTTGACAGAACTAATACCTAAATATTTCCCTATTGATTCGCAAACGCCAAAAGCATTTTGTTCAAACCAAAAAATGATTTTGTCAAACATAGGGCAAAAATAGAAAAAAAGTTTCAATTATTGCAGTAAGCATAAAAAATAATTACACTTGCAGCAATTAGTCCAATGAAGTCATTAGCACGATTTATTTTGAAGCACAGAACTTTTCTGACAATTTTTATTGTTGTATTGACGATTGTTTTATCGTATTTTGCAAAAGAAGTTCGCCCTGCTTTTCAGTTTGTAAAGTTGTTACCAGATAATGATGTGGCTACTATTCAGTATGAAAAGTTTAAGAGGTATTTTAAGCAAGATGGCACTATTCTTGTCATTGGTACGGAATTTCATCTCTTGTACCAACCAACTATATTTAAAGAATGGCGTTTATTAGCTAATAGAATCAAAAACATTTCGGGTATTCAATCGGTCGTAAGTGCAGACCGATTACTGGCGATACAATATAATGATTCGTTGGAAAAATTTTCTGCTCAAACTATTCCTTTGCCTGGAAAGATTGATTCTTCATCGGTTTCAGAATATCTTGAGCAAATTCAGGAGTATAAATTTTATGAAGATATTATTTTTAACAAGAAGAAAGATATTGTTCTAATGACCATTACTTTTAACGAGAGAGAGCTGAACTCTGAACGGCGATTAAGTATTACAGATTCTATCGTAAGGCACGCTCGTGTTTTTGAAAAGCAAACGGGCGTGGAATTACATCTTTCGGGGATGCCATTTATTCGCACTACGATGATGCGAAAGATTTCATCTGAAACAACGCACTTTTTTATAGTGGGGTTGTTAGTAGTATGTGTGTTGTTGTGGTTTTTCTTTCGTTCGTCTTTGGTTATTTTATTTTCTGCATTGGTAGTGGTATTTGGGGTTGTTTCTGCATTGGGCTTGATGGTATTAATGGGTTATCAATTATCTATTTTATCGGGTTTGTTACCTGCCTTGCTGATTATTATTGGTGTTCCGAATTGTATTTTAATTATCAATAAATATCATCACGAGTTACGGGCGGGTTATCCTGTTGAAAAGGCATTGGAGTTGGCGATACGAAGTGCGGGAGGTTCATTATTTTTTGCGAATGTTACCACTGCTATTGGGTTTGCAGTTTTATCTTTGATTGACAATCAGATATTGTATGAGTTTGGGATTATTGCTTCTATTAGTGTGATGTTAGTGTATGTGTATTCAATTGTTTTGATTCCTTGTATATTTAGTTGGCTGCCTGCGTCAAAAGAAAAGCATTTGATGCATCAGGAGAAGAAGTGGTTAAAGAAAAGTTTGAACAGCATTGCATTATGGACAACGCATCATCGGAAATACATATTTATTTCTGTTGTAATTATTGCTATGATTGGTTTTTATGGATTTACTAAAATACGAGCCATTGGGTATGTGGTAGATGATGTACCACAAAAGGAAAAAATGATGCAGGATGTTCATTATTTTGAAGAGAAAATTGGAGGCGTTTTACCATTTGAAGTAATCATTGATACAAAAAAATCAAAAGGTATTTTTGCGAAGAATGGAAGAGTATTCTATCGTTTGCACAGAGCACAAAAGTTATTGAAAGAGTATCCTGAATTAAGCCGTTCACTTTCGGTGGCGGATGCTGTAAAGTTTTTGAATCAGGCGTATAATGGAAAATATAGTATGCCTTCGGTTGCCGATTTGAAAAAGATTTCGGAAGTATTGAAAACAGGTGGATTTAATGGTCATTCTTCTACCAGTAAAAATCTGGTGAAAAATTTTATTGATACATCTTATCAGGTAGCAAGAATAACAGCACAAATGAAAGATATTGGGTCTGTAAAAATTAAAGATTTTTTGAAAAACATTCAGCCAAGATTAGATAGTATTTTTAATTATGATGAGGACAAGCAAGAATGGTTGCCGAAAGAAGAGCAAGCAGAAGTCAGTATTACGGGCAACAGTATTTTATTTTTGAAAGGGAATGATTTTTTGGTAAAGAATTTAATTGAGAGTATTGTAACGGCGATTATTATCATTGCGGTGTTGTTATTATTGTTGTTTAGAAATCCGTTTATGCTTTTGGTAGCGATTATTCCTTGTTTGTCTTTGTTAGTTACAGCGGGCATAATGGGTTATTTTGGAATACCGCTCAAACCAAGCACATTGCTGGTATTTAGTATTTCATTTGGTATTGCCACCGATGGTAATTTGTATTTTCTCACCCGATTTAGAAATGCGATTAAGCAACAGCATAAAACGTATGATGAAGCCATTCGCCTTACTATTCGTGAAATTGGGATGAGTATGATTTATAATGGATTAGTGTTGTTTTTTGGCTTTGGAATGTTTATCATTTCAGATTTTGGTGGCACAAAAGCACTGGGCGTTTTAACAGCATTTACATTATTGGTAGCGTATAGTGTGGATTTGATTGTTTTGCCAACTGTTTTATTGACGTTTAAAAAATTATTTAAAAGGGGGTTAGAATGAGTGTGTGGGGTGTAGAGTGTTACTTTAGGAATAAGTTATTTTTATTATTAAACATAATTATTGTATTTAATTTTTCAAATGTGTTTGGTCAGGAAGCATACATAAGATTCATTGAGATGTCAATTAGAAAGGGGTTCATTAAAAATTTTCAGAGTAAAAAGATATTTACCGATTTTAATTGTGGATACAAGGAATTCTTTCATTAGCAGTGCGAAGGTAAATATTGTGGGAATTCAAGCAGGAGTGCTGTTTAGAGAAAAAGATATGGCAGGCATTGGTGGGTATAAGATTTATTTACCATTTAAGATAATAGATAATAATAATTTATATCGGTTGCAGGTGCACTACTTTACATTGTTTTATCAGAAAGTGCTGTTAGAAAAAAGATTTTTTGAAGTAGATGTGATGGGAGAGACGGGTATAGGCGGATTTAATGTGCATAAGTTAGAGAATGGTCAGGAGATATTTGTAAAAAAGGGGAATTTTAATTCAATAGGCGTTTCTGTTGTAAATACATTTAAAGCGTTGAGATGGCTTGGATTACAAAGTATGTTAGGATACAGGTGGATGTTGCAAAAGGAGTATTATTCAACTTTTTCTGGTTGGTTTTATTCTTTGGGTATCTGGTTTTCTGTAAAGGATTTTGTTCGTTTTATACGATACGATTGTATGATTAAAAGAAAATACTAAGAAGTGTGTAAAAAATATCACTACACAAAAAGCAGGGGCTCAAGAGTAAGCCACTGAAATTAATTCGTTATTTTTAAATGTTTTTGGAAGTATATAAGCATTCGGATATACCGCATTTAAATTATACTATGTATCTTTCTTTTTCTTACATTCGCCTGCTTTATTAAAAAATTATTTATGCAAAATGCTTCTTTTAGAAAGTATAATAACATTATTGGCTGGATTGTTTTTGCAATTGCGGCATACACGTATTTAAGCACTATTGAACCCACGGCGAGTTTTTGGGATTGTGGAGAATTTATTGCCTGCACACATAAATTAGAAGTTGGGCATCCACCGGGAGCACCTACTTTTATGTTGTTTGGAAAGATATTTACTTTGTTTGCTGGTAATGATGTTACGAAGGTGGCAATGATGGTTAATACAATGTCTGCTCTGGCATCTGCTTTTACGATTTTGTTTTTATTCTGGACAATCAGTCGGTTGGTCTTTAAGATTGTGTCTAAAAATAATCGTAATTATGAACTTTCGGTAGCAGAACAAATAGCGATATTAGGTTCGGCAGCAGTAGGTGCATTGGCGTATACTTTTTCAGATTCATTCTGGTTTTCGGCAGTAGAAGGAGAAGTGTATGCGTCATCATCTTTGTTTACGGCATTAGTGTTTTGGGCGATATTGAAATGGGAAGAAGAAGATGATACGGACTCTGTATCGGCGTGGCGTTGGATTGTATTGATTAGTTATTTGATTGGATTGTCCATTGGAATTCACTTGTTGAATTTGCTGGTTATTCCTGCTATTGTATATGTTTATTATTTTAAGAAATATAAATTTTCGTGGAAGGGTTTTATTTATGCAGGCATTATAGGTATGGCTTTACTTGGTTTTGTGCAATCTATTTTAATACCTAAAATTGTGAAATTACTTGCAGATAGTGAAGTTTTTGTGGTGAATAAATTAGGGTTACCATTTAGTTCTGGCATTGTCTTATTTTTTGTATTGTTGATTTCGACTATTGTTTTATTCATTATGTATTCGCATACGAAAGAAAAAAGGTATTATCAATATGGTTTTTATACATTCCTTGCTTTTGCGGTATTATCTACTTTTAGTGGATTAAGCGGAATGGGAATTTTTATGCGAATGTTGGTATTTGGCGGAATTATTTATGGTATCAAAAAATTAAAAGATCATTTGCTGGCATTTAATATCACTATGATGTCTTTAGCAGTATTATTGATTGGTTATTCTACGTTTTTTGTCATCGTGATTCGTTCGCAGGCTAATCCGCCTATGGACGAGAACGATCCTGAAAATACACCGAATTTATTGTCGTATTTATTGAGGGAGCAATACGGTGATTGGCCAATTTTATATGGTCAGTATTACAATGCTCCGCCCAAGCCGTCTAATTACTACAAAGATATTGATCCTATTTTTGCAAAAGATGAAAAAACAGGTAAGTATAAAATTGTAAACGATGGTAAAAAAGCCATTCCAACGTATGAAGAAGAATTTTGCACGATATTTCCAAGAATGTGGAGCAATCGGTCTGATCACGTGGCGGGTTATCGTTATTGGGGCGATGTGGTAAATAATCATAAAACTATAAATAAAATGAATGAAAATGGAGAAATGGAGAGTATTGAAGTGCCGACATTCAAAGCCAATCTGATATTCTTTTTGAGATATCAATTAGGGTATATGTACTTTCGTTATTTTTTGTGGAATTTTATGGGAAGACAAAATGATGTGCAGGGATTAACGGGCAATCCATTAGAAGGGAATGCAATTAGTGGCATTCGTTTTATTGATGATTTTTTACTGGGAGGAGATGGTTATAGTCAATTAAAAACCTATGCACTTGAACATAATAAAGCCAGAAATGAATTATTTGCATTACCATTGTTGTTGGGATTATTAGGGATGTTTTATAATTACAAGAAAAACAAGCCGATTGCGTGGATAGTGTTTTTGTTTTTCTTTTTTACAGGTATTGCTATAAACATTTACTTGAATCCAACGCCATATCAGCCAAGAGAACGGGATTATGCGTATGCAGGTTCGTTTTATGTATTTGCCATTTGGATAGGTATGGGTGTTTTATTTTTATACGAACTAATTAGAGAATTTGCATCCGCAAAAATATCAGCCATTGCGGCTACATTACTTTCATTGATTGCCCCTGCAATTATGGCCAAAGAAGAATGGGACGATCATGATAGAAGCAAAAGAACATTGGCAAGAGATTGTGCTATTATGTATTTGGAGTCTTGTGAAAAAAATGGAATTTTGTTTACAAATGGTGATAATGATACTTTCCCATTGTGGTATGCGCAGGAGGTAGAAGGAGTTCGCACAGATGTGAGAGTGTGTAATTTGAGTTTATTTCAAACAGATTGGTACATCAATCAAATGCGTCGGAAGGCCTATGAATCTGAGCCGATGCCATTGACGTTAGCCCCTGAAAAATATGCGTACAGCAATAGAGATGTGGTGTATTTAATTGAACAAACGAAAAATGAAATGAATTTAAAGGATGTAATAGATTTTGTAGCGAGTGATGATCCGCAAAATAAATTCCCAATAGGAAATGGAAAATATCTGGATTATATTCCTACAAAAAGTTATTACATTGATATAGACACGACACAAGTGATTAAAAATAAAATAGTGGCAGAAAAGGATTATTCAAAGATTACAAAAAAAATATCGTTTCGTTTAGGCAGAAATTACATTACAAAGAATGATTTGATGGTATTGGATTTGGTGGCTCATAATAATTGGAGCAGACCAATATATTTTGCTGTAACAACGGGTTCAGAGGCGTATGTGGGTTTACAGGATTACTTTCAGTTGGAAGGATTGGCGTATCGCTTTGTGCCTATTCAACAATCACCAGAAGATAAAATGGTAGGGGGCAGAGTAAATACCGATAGAATGTATGATATTGTGATGAATAAATACCAATGGGGCGGAATGGATAAAGAAGGGGTATATTTAGATGAAAATTGCTTGCGAATGGCAGGAAACATTCGTATGCAGATAACTATACTTGCTAATGCTTTGATTAGAGAAGGTAAAAAAGATAAGGCCAAAAAAGTGTTGAATTATATGATGAGTAAAATTAAAGAAGAGAATGTGCCGTATGATCCTGCAGTATTTACCATTGCTGTGTGTTATTATCAAATCGGAGACACCGCCAAAGCAAATGAACTTTCCAAAAAATTATTTGATATTATGGAATACGATTTATTGCTGTACAATCAATATAAAATGATGGATCAAATTGCGTTTCAGAGAGAGATGCGTCAATGTAAATATATAATGCGAAGATTAGCATCATTAACGATGCAATTCAATCAAAAGAAGTTGTCTGATGAGTTTGTAAACAAGTTATCAAAATATCTGACTAAAGAGGATTTGATGGGTGAAGAAGAAATGCCCGCCAGCACAGAACAAGAGTAAAAAACTACATCTTAACTATGGATAATAATATTCAAATAGCCCAAAAAATAATTTACGATGTTTTCAAAGATTTTCGGATTGAAATTGTAGAATTATATTTGTTTGGAAGTAGAGCAAAAGGGAATTATAGAAATGATAGTGATTGGGATTTTTTTGTAGTAGTAAATGAAGAAGTTGACTTTCAAACAAAAAGGAAAATAAGTCAATCTATTAGGAGAAAACTGTCAGAGAAAAAAATTGTTACAGATATTATCATTCAATGCAGAGAAGAACTTGAAAGAAGAAAGGACAATACGGGATATTTGAGTTATTATGTTTTAAGAGAAGGTGTTTTATTATGAATGAAGATGCAGTAAAAAGGTGGATTATTAAGGCAGAACACGATTTTAAAGCAGGGAAAGATGAGTTTGAATCTCAGGAACCTGCTACCTATACAATATGTTTTCACACACAACAACGTGTAGAGAAATACCTGAAAGCATATTTGATTTTTCACAATAAAGAAATAACTAAAACTCACGATATTGCTACTTTGATTAGAGAATGTGCTGAAATTGATAGTGAATTTAATTCTTTATTTGACCTTGATATAGATGAACTAACTGAATATGCAGTTGAAATAAGGTATGTGGAATATTTTTATTTTCCAACTATTGAAGAAACACAAGATGCTATAATAAAAGATGACAAAGTGAGACATTTTGTTATTAATAAACTCATAGAAAAAGGATATCAATTAGATATAAATTTATATTAATCAGTTAACTATGTCTTTTTCAGAACATATTAAAAAAGTAGAAGAGTTTCATAAGTGTTTTGATATTCAGAATAATTATGTTCCGCAATTATTAAGCAAAGAAGAATATGAGTTGAGATACAATTTAATTAAAGAGGAAAACGAAGAATACCTTGCTGCCTGCGAAAAGGGCGATATTGTAGAAATAGCAGATGCTTTGGGTGATATACTTTACATTGCAGTTGGTACCTTGTTGCGACACGGATTGCAACACAAAATTGATGTAGTTTTTGAAGAAATACATCGTAGTAATATGTCCAAACTGGGAGAAGATGGAAAAGTATTAAAGGGTGCTAATTATTTTAAGCTCGATATTAAAAGAATTTTGGAAGAGGATGAGTGAGGTACCATTGCAAATAAAAGATTTATCGGCGGATGACAGACCGAGAGAAAAGTTGCTGAAATATGGTACGACTGCACTTTCGGATGCAGAATTGTTGGCAATTATCATCGGCAGTGGAACAAAGGGTAATTCCGCCATTCAATTGGCACAAAAACTATTGTCTTATTACAATAACGATTTGAATAAAATAGCCGTACAACATCCTTTGTCATTAAAAGATGCACAAAAGGGATTGGGCGAAGTGCGTTGCATTAATATCATTGCGGCCTTGGAGTTGGGGAAAAGAAGGTATATTCAGCAGTTTGTGCGTGAAGAAACAAAATTGAACGATGTGAATGCGGCTGCCAAGTATTTTATGCGTTATCTTTCTGACAAAGTGCAGGAAGAATTCTGGATGGCGGTATTGAATAATGCTTTATTGCCAATAGATGCGTATCAAATTACCAAAGGGAACATTGACAAAACATTAGTAGATATTCGTTTGATTTGTAAATATGCGTTATTGAATAATTCCACAAAAGTAATTGTAGCCCACAATCATCCGTCTGGGAATCTTGTGCCCAGTGAAGAAGACAAAGCCATTACACAAAGAATAAAAGAAGCGTTGAAATTATTGGATATTAATTTGTTGGACCATTTGATTATTTTTCAGGATAAGTATTTTAGTTTTGCAGATAATAATTTGTTGTAAAAAATAATGTCGGTTCAGAATATTGAAACATTTTTCAAGAAGAAAATTATTGAGTATTATCAGTTGAATAAAAGGGACTTGCCTTGGCGAGATACACAAGATACTTACAAGATATGGATTTCGGAAATTATTTTACAACAAACACAAGTCAAACAAGGTTTATCGTATTATTTAAGATTTATAGAAAAATTTCCGAATGTGAAAATGCTTGCGAATGCCAGTGAAGACGAAGTATTACATTTATGGCAAGGATTGGGCTATTATTCACGGGCAAGGAATTTGCATTTCGCTGCAAAGCAGATATTGAATGAATTTGGTGGAAAGTTTCCAAATCAATATGAAGAGATATTAAAACTCAAAGGAGTAGGGGAGTATACAGCAGCTGCCATTGCGAGTTTTGCGTACAATCAGCCGTATGCTGTGTTAGATGGAAATGTTTTCAGAGTATTGAGTCGTTTTTTGGGTATTCACACGGCTATTGATTCTGCAGAAGGTAAAAAACAATTTAAGGAATTAGCCAATCGTTTGTTGGACAAGGAAAATCCATCGGTGTATAATCAGGCGATAATGGAATTTGGCGCTACGTATTGCAAGCCACAACAACCTGATTGTTGGGATTGCTTATTAAACAAGCATTGCAAAGCGTTTGAAAAAAACGAAGTGGACATATTACCTGTGAAATCTAAAACTGTTTTGAAACAAAATCGTTATTTGAATTACTTTATTTTCATTGAAAATTGTCAGTACATTTATATTTCAAAAAGAGGGAATGGAAATATATGGAAGGGGCTGTATGAATTTTATTTAGCAGAAAGCGAGGACAAACTTTATTCAGAAAGACAGATTAAAAATTTTTTGAGTAAAAATAAAATTGAGTATCAAAATATTTTGTTGCATTCACCTATCAAACATGTGTTGAGTCATCAAAATTTATTTATTCAATTTATTGTTGTATCGCTTCATTCGTTTCATAATCCATTTGAATTAAAAAAAATAAGTTTGGGAGATATACCTTTATATCCTTTTCCAATCGTTTTGAAGAGATTTATTAATGAATGGTTGGGGAGAAAGTATGTGTAGTTTCTTTTTATTGTTTATTATTAGTAGTTTTAGGGCATTGAATTAAAATGGCTTCTGTAAGGCAATTGTTTTCTCAAACGGCAGTTTACGGGCTTGGCACTATTTTACCAAGGTTTTTGAATTACTTATTAACGCCTTTGTATACTTATTTGTTCACTAATCCTGCTGATTATGGGATTAATGCTGAAATGTATGCGTATATTTCTTTTTTGAATATTCTTTTTACGTATGGAATGGAGACCACTTTTTTTCACTTTGCCAATAAAAGCGATCATCTACAAAAAAATTTTAATGTATCATATACTTTGATGGTATTTACAACCATCCTGTTTTCCTTGATTTTAGTGTCGTTTACGGATTCAATTACAAAATTATTACATTATTCAAACACTATAACGATTTATTGGACAATTGGTATTTTATCAAGCGATGCTCTGCTGGCCTTGCCCTATGCGTATTTGCGGCAACATAACAAATCTTTAAATTTTTCATTATTGAAAATTTTGAATGTGTTGTTTAATATCGGATTTAATCTTTTCTTTTTTCTTTTGTGTAAAAAACATTTTGATAATCATTATTCAACCTTATGGGCAAAAATTTACAATCCCGACATTGGGATTAGTTATGCTTTTTTGAGTAATTTGTTAGCGAATATTTTGAATATTATGTTCTTATTACCAGTGCTGAAAAAGTTTCGTTTTGAGTGGGATGCGGCATTGTTGCGACCGATGTTGGTGTATGCTTTACCGCTTGTGATTGTTGGATTGGCGGGAATGATTAATGAAACGTTTGATAGAATTGTATTGAAATACCTGTTGCCACCTGATGTAGCCCAATCGGCACAAGGAATTTATGGCGCTTGTTACAAATTATCCATACTACTGACGATTTTTATTCAAGCATACCGATATGCGGCCGAGCCTTTTTTCTTTAGGATTTTTAAGGATTCGGGTGCAAAAGAAATGTATGCAAAAACAACCGATGTGTTTATTGCGTTTGGTTTGATATTGTGGTTGGGAACGACATTAAATTTACCGATATTGCAGTATTTTATAGGTCCTTCTTACAGAGTAGGATTGAACGTGGTGCCAGTGCTTTTAACGGCTAATCTGTGTTTGGGCATTTATTTTAATTTATCATTCTGGTATAAATTGACGGGTCAAACGCATATTGGTGCGTATATTACTTTAATAGGTGCGATTGTAACATTGGTGATAAACTTTGTATTTGTTCCAAAGTATTCATATATAGCGTCGGCGTGGGCAACGCTTGCGGCTTATGCCACAATGATGTTGCTGTCTTATTTTCTTGGTCAAAAGTATTTTAGAGTGAATTATTTTATGGATAGAGTTTTGATAAATTGCATAGGTGCTTTGGTGATTTTTTTGGTAGTAAAAAATATCTCACTATCTAACCTGATGTTGCAAATTGTAGTGAATAATGTGTTATTGATGTTATTTATTTTGTTCTTACTAAAACGATACTTAAAATTTTATTCATTCACATTCATAAAGAAGAATTAAATGTGCGGTATTGCGGGAATTATTTTTTTTAATAATCAAAACGTAAAGTATCAGCCGGAGGTATTGAGTGCTTTAAAACACAGAGGTCCCGACGGACAGGGATACAAGGCATTTGATAATGCTATTTTTTATCACACACGTTTGTCAATTATTGATTTGACTAATCAAAGTCAGCAGCCCTATTTACTGAATGATAACAAATGTTTAGTGTTTAATGGAGAAATTTTTAATTACAAAGAATTGGGAAAAAAAGTTGGAGATGACAATCCAAAAAGTGATACATTAGTATTGGCAAAGTATTTTGATAAATGTAAATTAGATGGTTTGAATATATTAAATGGTTTTTTTGCGTTTGCATTTTATGATAACTCTGAGAAAGAATTGTATGTGGTGCGAGATAGGTTTGGTGAGAAGCCCTTGTATTATTATGTTGATGAAGATGTGTTGGCATTTGCTTCGGAGATGCAATCATTATTGATTTTGTTGGGTAAAAAATTTCCGATTGATTACGATGTGTTGTATGTGTATTTTAGGATGCATTACATAGTGGGAGAAAATAGTATTTTCAAGGGAATTAAAAGATTATTGCCGGGACATTATATTTATATCAATAAACATCAGGTGAAGATACAAAAATGGTACCAACTTGAAAATACGGCAAAAGAGCGAAATTTTGGAACCTTGATGCACAAGGCGGTTCAGAGACGTTTAGTGTCGGATGCGCCGATTGGTGCGTTTTTGAGTGGCGGCATTGATTCATCGCTTGTGTGTGCAATTGCCAAACAATATAAACAGGATTTGCATACATTTAGTTTGGGATTTAGGGATTTGAAGATGTACAATGAAACGAATGATGCACTAAAAGTAGCCCAGCACATTAAAAGTATCCACCATAGTTTTGAAGTAAGCAGGGATGAAATTTTACAATCTTTGCCAACATTCTTACACACAATTGATGAACCCTTTGCGGACTCATCGGCTATTAATGTGTTTTTTTTAAGTCAAAAAATTAAGCCCTTTGCTTCGGTTGCTTTATCAGGTGATGGATCGGATGAATTACTAATGGGCTACAATAAACATAAAATTTTTTTGCTGAAGTATTTTCCATACTTGAAGTGGGTTAATTTTCTTTTATCACCGGCATTCAGGTTCTTTCCAGAAAAAAGAAGTGATAAATTTTTGAATATAATCAGAAAGTTGAAGAAGTTTTCGTATTCGGCATCACTCCATCCTGTTGCGCAGTATGTTTATTTATCTCAATGGGCAGAGGATAGTTATATTCATCAACTTTTTTCAAAGAATTTGAATAATCACTACTTTTATAGTTTATTTGAAAAATATAAAACTTTGAACGATGTAGAACTTTTTAATAGAGCGGATTTAGAAATAGTATTGACCAATGATATGTTATACAAAGTTGATTTTTTGGGAATGCAGAATGCAGTGGAAATACGTTCACCTTTTTTGGATAATGAAGTAGTTGAATATCTATTTCATCAGTCATTTGAAAGTAAAATATACTATACACAACAAAAGTATTTATTGAAAAAAACATTTGCACATTTGTTACCATCGTTTGTTTTTGATAAGAAGAAAAAAGGATTTGAAATTCCGTTACATACTATTTTACCAGATTTTCTGAGACAAACGAATTGGTTGAGAGAAGAGTTTATTAAACAACAAGGATTGTTTAATTATTCAATGATTCAAAAATTAATTCAACTATTACCACACAACGTCAATGATGCGGCTTTGAAGTTATGGGCTGTTCTGGTATTTCAGCAATGGTATAAAAAATTTGAAAATTATATTGAATCATCTTATGATTAAAGTTTTAAGAATCATCAATAGATTTAATCTTGGTGGACCTACCTACAATGCTGCGTATTTGACAAAATATCTTCCAGCAGAATATACTACTTTGTTAGTAGGTGGTGTACATGAAAAACACGAAATAGATTCTTTACACATTGTGAAAAGTTTAGGCATAGAACCTGTGATTATTCCCGAGATGTCAAGGTCTATCCATCCGCTGAATGATTTCAAAGCATATAGGAAAATTAAACAGATTATTAAAGCATTTAAACCTGATATTGTTCACACACACGCTTCCAAAGCAGGATTATTAGGACGAATGGCGGCTATACAGGAAAATGTTCCGATTATTGTGCATACTTTTCATGGTCATGTGTTTCGTTCGTATTTTAATCCATTTGTAACTAAAGTATTTATTGGTATAGAAAAGTATTTGGCAAACAAATCGTCTACAATTGTTGCCGTTAGTGAATTACAAAAAAATGAAATTACTGAACAATTTCGTGTTGTGTCAGAACAAAAATGTTTCGTTATTCCATTAGGATTAGATTTGAAAAAATTTTCTGAAAATAAAGAAGAAAAAAGAATTCAATTCAGAAATCTTCATAATATATCTAAAGATTGCGTCGTCATTGGGATAGTTGGAAGATTAGCACCGATAAAAAATCATCATTTGATTTTGAAAGCATTTAAGTTGTTGAAAAGTAGAATAGAGAAGAAAATGGAATTATTGATTGTGGGCGATGGTGATATGAGGCCAGAGTTGGTGCAATTCACTCAACAATTACAATTAAAATATAGGACAAATGCAAATGATACTCCTGCCGATGTTTATTTTACATCATGGATTAAAGAAATGGATGAAGCGTATTCGGGAATGGATGTAGTGGCTTTGTGTTCCAAAAATGAAGGTACGCCTGTTAGTTTGTTGGAAGCACAGGCATCGGGTAAGGTAGTGGTCAGTACTAATGTGGGAGGAGTGAAGGACATTGTGCATCCCGATGCAGGATTTATTGTAAATGATTTTACAGAAGATAGTTTTGCAGATGCTTTACAAAAAGCAATTAATGAATACGAAGAAAGAAATAAAATTATTGAAAAAAAGGTAAGTCCTTTGATTATTCAGCAATACTCTTATGAAATGTTAGTGAGTAGAATGGATGCGTTGTATAAGAGCTTGCTTGAAAACTATTTTTAAGATTGTTTAATTATAAACTAAGAAAAACGAAGAAAGTATTTTAGATTAAGAAGAATACGATTGAGACAGAAATTACAATTAGAATAATTTTTCTACTAAAAATTCTAGATATAATTTTATTTTGATAAATAATATAGCAATTTTTGAAGTTATTGTGTTTATTATTAGTTTGTAAATATAATGAATTTTAAGAATATATTAATGAATTCTTTTATAGTTGATGTGTTTTTATATCAAATTAGTTGTTTAAATATGTTTAATTTTTATCACATTTTTCAATACTTTTGGCACATTGATAAAGTTGTATGTATAAAATTTTAACCATAATTGGAGCAAGACCACAAATTATCAAGGCCGCTGCATTAAGCAGAGCAATCAAAAAATATTTTAGCAAAGAATTAAAAGAAGTCATTGTACATACAGGACAACATTATGATGAAAACATGAGTCAGGTGTTTTTTGATGAGTTGCAAATACCTGTGCCTGACTTTAATCTCAATGTGGGCAGTAATATGCACGGAAAGCAAACAGCACAAATGATTGAAAAAATTGAGGAAGTATTGATAAATGAAAAACCTGATGGAATGGTAATTTATGGCGATACTAACTCAACCTTAGCAGGTGCTATTGCGGCAGTTAAATTACTGGTACCTGTTTTTCATGTTGAAGCGGGTTTGCGGTCGTATAATAAAACTATGCCTGAAGAAATCAATCGCATAATGGCGGATCATTCGTCTACATTGCTTTTTTGCCCTACGCAGCAGGCAGTGAAAAATCTGGAAAAGGAAGGATATAAATTACATCAGCATTATTGTGATATTAATCATCCCAAAGTGGTTTTAAGCGGAGATGTGATGTATGATAACTCTCTGCATTTTTCACAAGTGGCAGAACAAAAATCTGATATTCTCAAAAATCTTGATTTAGAAGGGGAAAATTTCATTTTATCTACTATTCATAGAAATAATAACACTGATGAAAAAGAACGATTGAATAACATCTTCAAAGCATTACTGGAAATTGCAGAACAACAAACTATAGTTTTACCATTGCATCCACGCACCAAAAAAATGCTGCCTGTTCAGTTAAGTCAAGATTTATATCAATCTGTTATGAGTACAAAAAAATTATTGATAACAGACCCTGTTTCATTTTTAGATATGACGTTGTTAGAAAAACATTGCAAGATGATTATTACAGATAGTGGCGGCGTTCAGAAAGAAGCATATTTTTTCAAAAAGCCCTGCATTGTTCTGCGGTCTGAAACGGAATGGGTAGAGTTGTTAGATACAGGCACCACATTATTAGCAGATGCAGATGTGACAAAGATATTGGCGGCTTATTCTACTTTGCAGAATGTTTCTGTTGAAAAATTTTTGCCATTTTACGGCGATGGTAATGCTGCTCAGAAAATAGCACAAGAAATTTTAGAGTATTTTAATTATCAAAAATCCTGAATATGAAATTTCACAAAGAAGGTTATCCAAGTTTATTAGTTGTATTACTGGTAGATACTATTTTAATTACCGTAGCATATACTTTTAAGGAGCAAGTTTTTCTGAGATATTTTTTAATAACCATTGCTGTTTTTCTTTTCATACTAATTCTGCAATTTTTTAGAAGTCCTGTTCGTAAATGGACAAAAGATGAAGCAATGCTCATTGCACCAGCCGATGGAAAAGTAGTGGTGATTGAAAAAACTTTTGAGCCCGAGTATTTGAAATCAGAATGTATTCAGTTGAGTATTTTTATGTCGCCTATTAATGTGCATGTGAATCGTTATCCGATTAGCGGAAAAGTACTGTATTACAAATACCATGCGGGTAAAAAACTGGTAGCGTGGCATCCTAAGTCCAGCACAGAAAATGAACGGACATCAATTGTGATACAACATTTCAGTGGGAAAAAAATTTTGATTCGTCAGATTGCAGGATTATTGGCCAGAAGAATTGTTTGTTATGCCAAAGAAAATAGTGAAGTTTCACAATGCGATGAATTAGGGTTTATTAAGTTTGGTTCAAGAGTGGATGTATTTTTGCCATTAGAGGCTGAGGTATTGGTTCAATTAAACGAAGAAGTACAAGGTGGAGTAACTCGTTTAGCCAAATTGTAAACACTATGCGAAAAAAGAAGATATTAATTGTCGTAGGAACACGGCCTAATTTTATTAAGGTAACGCAATTCAAGGTCTTGTCTGAAAAATTTCCATCTCTGGAAATTAGGATTGTACATACGTCTCAACACTACAGCGACGAAATGAGTAAATTGTTTTTTGAGGAATTGAATTTGCAGCCCGATTATTTTCTGGATATACCTACGGATTTGTCTGTTGTTTCACAAATGACAGAGATTATGAAAGGTCTTGAAAAACTGATAAACGAAGTTTTTTATCCTGATTTGATAATGGTGGTAGGAGATGTCAATTCAACATTAGCAGGTGCGTTGGTGGCTAATAAGATGAACATTCCACTGGCGCATCTGGAAAGCGGTTTAAGAAGTTTTGATGATTCCATGCCAGAAGAATACAATAGAATATTGACGGATAGGATGGCTAAGTATTTTTTTGTAACAGAACAAGATGCTATCGTTAATTTGAAAAGAGAAGGAATTGCTGATGAAAAAATATTTTTTGTTGGAAATACCATGATTGACACTTTAGTGGCTTTCAAAGATAACATCCATCAATCGGATATATTAAATCAATTGTCTATTTCGTCCAGACAATATGTTCTGATTACTTTACATCGGCCAAATAATGTAGATACAGAAGAGGGATTACAAAAAATCATTTCATTATTCCAAACATTGCATCAAAAATTTTCTGATACAATAAAATATTTTGTATTTCCTGTGCATCCCCGTACTGCTCATAATTTTAAGAAGTTTCAATTATGGGATGAATTAAATGCTATACCATCTATTGTCATTACTCAACCACAATCATATCTTAACTTTCAAAAGTTAATACAAGATACATTGTTGGTCATTACAGATAGTGGAGGAGTTCAGGAGGAAACGAGTTATCTCAACATTCCTTGTATTACGCTACGACCAAGTACGGAGCGGCCTGTAACGCTATGGCAGGGCAGCAATGTGCTTTTGCCGTTTGATAAAGAGGTTATTGTGCAATGTATGAATGATTTACTGGAAAAACGAGAATTCAAACCATCTTCTATTCCTTTGTGGGATGGGTGCGCTACAGAAAGAATATTGGAAATACTTACGATGTTGTAAATTCTGATGAGGGTTTGTTAAAATTAACGACTGATGAGAATAGTGTACTTTCCATCTACTTTTGAAGGATATTTTACCTGAAAATCAGAACTTTCTGCTAAATCTTTAATAATGCTTAATCCGAAGGAGTGTTTATTATTCACTGCATTTTCAAAGTCAAAAGTACAGCTATCACCAAGGACAATTTTGGCTTTATTTTCGGAAAGTACATTAAAAGTAAAGTCAAATGTGCCTTTGTAAGGCAGGATACAATATTTAATAGAGTTCAGGAATATTTCCGTAATCATTAAACCTAAGTTAATGGAGTATTTAGCGGAAATTTCGAACTCTTTTTCTTCTATGTAAAAATTTATCTGACTTTTAAATTCAGAATAACTGGACAAAAATTCTTCTGATAATTTTTTTAGATAAGTTGGTAAGTTGATAGTTTGATAGGTATTGGATTCTAATAACAATTCGTGCACTTTAAGCATTGAAAACACCTGGTGTTCAAAGGCATCAAAAATTTCTTCTTTTCCTTTTTTTACATTTTCTTTGCTGATTCGTAGTAAACTCACCAATACAGAAAAATTGTTTTTTACTCTGTGATTCAATTCTTTGATGAGCAGTTCTTTTTCTTTTAATGCTTCCACCAGTTTTTTTTGAATGACCTTTCTTCGATTATTTTCTATTTGTGCTAAGGCCAATTGAGCCAGGGAGATAGCAAAGGTTTGTTCTAATTCATTAAACACTCTGGGGGTATTCCCTGTTTTTTCAAAACACATCACACCAATGAGTTTACCATTGAGGCGAAGTGGAATGTCCATAAGGGAAATAACATCGTATTGTTTAGCGTAGTTATCACTAAACTCAAAAGTAGCGGGGTGCTCGTGGATATTAGGTGCTAAAATAATTTTATCTTCCAACAGATGCTGGAAGTAATGCGGCACGTCTTTTTCGTAAATCCATGTATGATGCGAAAACGAATTATTTCTTTTGTCATACTCGGCAATAGAGAATATACCGTTTTTTTCTTTGTTGAGCAACCATATATTAATTCGTTCAATGTTTAAGAAATCTGTAACACGGGAAGAGAATTCGTACACAAAGGCCAAAATACTATCGCCATTGCTTTCACTATCCGCAACTGAAATTTTACTCAAACTATCTATTTCATCTAAAATTTTCATTATTTAGAATAATAATATTTAATTTTTGTCTATTAAAAATCGCAATAAAGATAAATAATGTTTTTCATATTGACAAATATTTTTTGAAATACATTTAAAACAGAAAAACCTTTGCGTTTGCAAAGGTTACAATAATAGAATATAAAATACGAATGAGTTGGGATTAAATGTCTAGCTCGCTTCTGCGAATTTTTTCTCTGATAATGGCTTTGTTGATGATTTCTTTTTGTCTTTCAGAGGGTTTTTTGTAATACATTCTGTCTCTTAATTGTTTTAAGATCCCTACTTTTTCAAACTTTTTTTTGTACTTTTTGAGAGCTTTTTCAATGGTATCGCCTTCTTTAATTGGAATGATTAGCATAATGTCGTAAAATTTGAGGGGGCAAATATAGAATTTTTTTTAATTAAAAACAAAAATTAAAAATTGGGTTTTAAGGTGTATTTTTTGTAAAAATCGGTGATGTGTTTTACCACATCTTTTGGCTCGTCCAGTATTACGAATAGATCTAAGTCGCTTTCAGAAATATTGTGTTCTTTGTATAACATCGTTTGTTTTATCCAGTCAATGAGCCCTTTCCAATATTCACTGCCCACCAATACGATGGGGAAATGAGCAATTTTATTGGTTTGAATGAGTGTCAAAGATTCAAATAATTCATCCATAGTGCCAAAGCCACCGGGCAAGCCCACAAATCCTTGTGAGTATTTGAGAAAAATGGTTTTTCTTACAAAAAAGAAATCAAAGTTCAGAATTTTGTCAAAGTCCACATAATCGTTATGTTTTTGTTCAAAAGGCAAAACGATGTTTAGCCCAACGGACTTACCGTTACCACGTTGTGCCCCTTTATTAGCGGCTTCCATGATGCCGGGACCACCGCCGGTAATGATTCCAAAACCTTCTTGAGTGAGTAAATACGCAATTTCTTCGGCTAATTGATAATATTTGGAATCGGGCTTTGTACGGGCAGAGCCAAAGATGGACGCACAGGGTCCGATTTTACTCATTCGCTCAAAGCTGTTGACAAATTCGCCCATAATGCGAAAGACATGCCAGCTGTCGTATGCCTTGATTTCGTGCCATTCTTTGGGGGCTAATGCTTTTCGTATTTTTTCTTCTTCTTGTCTCTCTTTTTCAGTCATAAGATATAAAATTTTATTGTTTGTAATAATCAAGATAGTTTTGAAGAATGATAGTAGCAGATATTAAGTCAAGATTGGATTTATTTTGTCTATCTGATTTTTTGGTGTTCATAAAAATTAAAGTTTGTTGCGCCATTATGGATGTCAGCCGTTCGTCAATTTGTTCAATTTTTATTTCAGGAAATTCTTTTTTTAAATTCAAAATAAATTGTTCAACAAGTTCAGTTGTAGTTGTTTTTTGTCCTTTCATACCAATTGGATAACCTACCACAATAGTTTCAATATCATGTGCTTTAACAAGTTGATGTAAGATGGAAAAAACTTCAGAAGTACTTACGACCGAATGCCCATTCGCAATAATTTTCAAAGGGTCGCTAATGGCTATTCCACAACGTTTTATTCCAAAATCTATGGCAAGAATTCGAGGCATAATTTACAAGCTTCAAATTTATGAATAAGAAACGAGAAATGAGTATGCTATTTACAGAGCTTCACATAGTTTAATAAATTTATTACTTTTTTACTTCATTTAAGAATTTTTGAGACACAGCGTGAATGTATGGTTTAACAGGAATGAATGAATAATTTAAGATTTGTTTTATGAGTGTATTATCATAAAAATTTTGCATAAATGCACCTTGAACGGTAGCTTTTGTAAAATTAGGTTCATAAGATGGATTGATTGTTGAATATATTTTTTCAAAAAATTGGGCGGTTTTCACTAATAATGGTGTTGCTTTGTAGGAAGGTGTTTTTTTATGGAGCGATCGATGAAGCTCATCTAAAATTTCTTTAAATGAATAGTTATTTTCTATGACAATAAATCGTTGGCCAAAAATTTCTTTTTGCATCAGCAGAAGCATAATATGGACTACATCTTCAACGGCCACATAGCCAGTAATTCCGGTGGTATAAAAAGGCAAGCCCCTGTAAGTTTTTTGAACGAGTATGCCCCAGCCATTGTTCCAATTGCCAGCGCCCACAATAATTCCTGGATTTACAATCACGGCTTTTAATCCTTCTTCAATACCACGCCACACTTCGCATTCTCCAAGGTATTTGGATAATGCGTAAGCATATTCATACTTTCCGGGTTGCCAGAATGTTTTTTCGTTTATAGGATTGTGTTCAAATTGATTTAATAATGCAGCAATAGAACTAACATAGCAAAATTTAATGTCTTTTTCTAAACAACAATTCACCACGTTGGCCGTAATTTCTGCATTGGTTTTAATTAGTTCATTTCTTCTTTTATCATTAAAGGAAACTAGTCCTGCGCAGTGATATATGTCTCTAATGTTGTAATTTGTAATTATTTCTTCTATTTCAAAAGGATTCAAAAAATCCGGTTCTATCCATTTTATTTTTTCAAATTGTTCCTGCGCATTGGTGAAATAATAAGATAAAATGTTTTTTGTTATATCAATAGAGCTATGTTTGCGTTTAGTAGCAATTATAGTGTCGTATTGACGAAGTAATTGTGCTATTAAATGCCCGCCTAATAAACCTGTTGCACCAGTAACTAGTATCATGAAATTAGGTATTAATTTTGTACGTTAATAAAAAGACAGTAACAGATGAAAGGACACCTAATGCCCAGCCACTTACTAATTCTGTAAAAGTATGTGCTTGGAGCAGCATTCGTAACAACATTACCAAACTTCCAAGAAGTATGGAAAAATATAATTCTGGCATAAAATATTCATGATACAATAAGATAATGGACACGAAAAAACCACTTAAGGCACCAACCCCGGCAGCATGAATACTTGGTTTAAATGTTGGGATAGTTAAAAGTGATAACAGAAACATTAATACCGACATTACGCTTATCAGAACAATCGTTGGTCTGAAAAATTCCCGTGCATATAATTCACGAAACATATAAAACAAGAACCAGTAATAAACACCTAATAATAAAAGTATATATTTTCTATCTTTAACTGAATTTAAGTGGATAGAGTGAATGAGTTTTAATATCTTGGCAAAGAATAGTATGATTATTGGAATGAAAGCAGTAAGTGCAGTATAGAGCAGTATCCATTTCAACTTTAAGGAAAAAGGAATAAAATAAGCATACACCATGGGCACTTCGGTAGATTTTCCAAAGAAAAACCAAATAGATAAAAACATTGGAATAAAGACAGGATGAAAACATACATTCAAAAAATAAAAAAAATTGTAAAGTTGATTTTTCACAACTTATTTAAGTTTTAGGGTTAGTTGCTGTATGAGTTTGGCGGGCTGTTGTTTAGTTATTCCAAAGATAATCTGATAGACCGTTTCCGTGATAGGCATCTCTACTTTATAATGTTGATTTATCTGGTGAACACATTGTAAAGCATAATATCCTTCTGCAATCATGTTCATTTCCAATTGTGCTTGTTTTACCGAATAACCTTTACCTAGCATCACTCCAAACGTTCTGTTTCTACTGAATTGAGAATATGCAGTAACCAACAGGTCGCCTAAATAAGCAGAATCTTTAATATCTCTATCAATAGGATGTACAGCATCTACAAAGCGTTTTATTTCCTGAATAGCATTACTGATTAAAACGGCTTGAAAATTATCACCATAGTTGAGAGCGTGACAAATACCTGCTGCAATGGCCATAATATTTTTTAATACTGCTGCGTATTCCGTGCCAAATATATCGTCACTGGGTGTTACACGTATGTAATCACAAATTAAATACTGGCTAAATTTTTCGGCAAATTTAAGGTTTTGAGATGCTAATGTGAGGTACGATAAACGTTCTAATGCTACTTCTTCGGCGTGGCAGGGACCGGTGATAACGGCAATTTTTTGATAATCAACACTATGAACTTTATTTAAGTATTCTCCTACAATTAAATTATACTCAGGTACAATGCCTTTTACTGCTGAAATGATAAATTTATCATTAAAGTGAAAGGACTGTATTATTTTGTGTAAAAAAGCAGATGGATACGCTAAAATAACAGTATTACAAGATTCTTCTATTTTTTCTAAATCATTGGTTAGTTCTACGTAGTCAAGATTTAGTTCAACATCTGTGAGATACCTTGGATTGTGCTTGTGTTTTTTAATGAATTCAATGTCTTCCTGTTTAAGAAAATGCCAGCGTACTTTGTGTTGGTTATGTGTAAGAATTTTTACTAATGCGGTTGCCCAACTTCCATATCCTATAATACCTATTTCATGATACATACAGATGGCAAATTAACGGAAAAAATGGATTAGCATTTAAAAGAAAAATGCCGTTGCTTAAAACAACGGCATTTGGGTGGTATTCTCAATAAAAGCACAAACTAATTTTTCAAAAATTTTAAAGATTTATTTTTTTCAGGTATTGTAGAATTTATTAGATTTATCAGATAAATTCCATTTTCCCACTCCTTACATTGCACAGTTGTTTTGTCCTGAACGCTGGTACTGTACATTAATTTGCCATCTATGGAATAAATGTTTAAAGTATATTTATCGTTGTCGTTCATTTGGATATTGAGAATATGTTGAGTGGGATTGGGATATAAAAGAACAGGATTATTATTTGACATGGGTAGTTGGTTGATACCAAGCACATAATTTATTGGATGTTCTATTTCTACGTTAAAATCAGATACGCTCAATGCCGGAATGTTTAGTTTCTGATATTGAATCCATAATACCGGAAATTTTTGACCACTCACATAATAATCATATTCCACTATAGTTTGTGTACCTGTGACAGTGGATAATGTTCCTGTATCTTGAATATGTATAGTTACAGAAGTTTTAACTTTTAAAACATTATTATGGGTTATGGTGGGGTTATTGGGTAAAATAAGTGTACCTTGCCCATCTGCTACAACTATATATCATTCATTATAATATGTTTTAATAAATTTTCATATTGCCGATTAAGTCAACACTAAATGTTTTCAAACTGTGAATAGGGTATTAAAAAGTTTAAATGATTATTTTGAAATCGGCATTTAATAAATGATTAATTACATTTGTGCAATTATATTTTTTTAGACATGACCTTCGTAAAAGATTTTTTTAATACAGACGAACAACAAAAAATTATTCAAACTATTCAGCAGGCAGAAAGAAACACATCCGCAGAAATCAGAGTGCATATTGAGAATTTTTGTTTTACAGATCCAATCAGGAGGGCCGAAAAAGTTTTTTTAAAAAATAAAATGCATCTGACTCAACATCGAAATGCAGTATTGTTTTATTTTGCAACTGTTTCAAGAAAAATTGCCATTATTGGCGACAAAGGTATTTATGAAAAAGTTGACAAAAAGTTTTGGGACGATTTAGTCCATCAACTGATACAATCCTTGAAAAATAATAGTCATACGGCCGATACACTGTGTGAAAGTATTTTAAAGGTAGGAGAAGTTTTAGCGCAATATTTCCCTCCCACACCAGAAACCCCTGATGAATTATCGAATGAAATATCTTTTTAAGTATGATAAAATTTTCCACATATAAAAGAATTAAAACTATCTATTGCTTAATCACAACAGTATTATTTGTTTTATCTCATTTAAACATTTTAGCCCAAATTCCTGAAAAACCTGCTCCTCCCAGATTGTACAATAATTTTTCAAAAGAATTTCCGAATTTTTTATCATCGCCAGAAGCAGAAGCTATTGAACAAAAATTGGAAAAGTTTAGCAGAGAAACCAGCAATCAAATTGCAGTAGTTGTTGTAGATGACTTTGGCGGTTATACAGCAGCAGAATTTGCAACACTACTTGGTGAAAAATGGGGAGTTGGTAAAAAAGCTAAAGACAATGGCATTGTGGTATTGATAAAGCCAACGGGAAAAGTAGGTGAGAGAGAATTGTTCATTGCTGTGGGCCTTGGTTTGGAAGGTGCTATCCCGGACTTAGCAACTAAAAAAATCAGAGAAAATATCATGCAACCTTTATTTGTAGAAGGAAAATACTATGAAGGATTGGACAGAGGTTTAGATGCTTTAATGAAACTAGCAAAAGGAGAAATGAGTGAAAAAGATTTACCAGACAATAATGGAAGCGGTGCTACGACCATTCTGGTCATTATAATTATTATTCTAATTTTAACTTGGATATTCCGAAAAAGCAAACCTATGGTATATACATCAGGCAGAAGAGGAATTTATTGGGGAGGATATTATGGAGGGCATCGTGCTTCCTGGGGAAGTGGACACGGAAGTAGTGGTTGGAGTGGCTTTGGTGGTGGAAGTTTTGGTGGAGGCGGTTCAGGTGGAAAGTGGTAAGTAAATTTGTTGTAAGATTTGGAAATTCGTATAAAACCTCCTACCTTTGTGCCGTTTTTCTGCGCAAGTGGCGTAATTGGTAGCCGCACCAGACTTAGGATCTGGCGCCGAAAGGCGTGGGGGTTCGAGTCCCTCCTTGCGCACAGATAAATTGGGATAAAACGATTCGTTTTCAGGGAAATGAGGTGAGGTATTTTATGTTCTTTGTGCTTGATTAATCAAATGCGTATAATTCCAATAGTGGAACGATTTATTAGATTGTAAAAATTTTCGCATATTTGCACAAAACCTAATCAATTATGAAAAACATACAATATGTCATTGCACTGTTTTTTTGTGTATGCAGCGTATTTTCTCAAGTTAGAATCAATGAGGTGAACGTTTCAAATATTACCGGAACAGCCGATTTTTATGGTAATACCAGCGATTGGGTAGAATTATACAATGCGGGTACATTACCCATTAACCTCAATGGCTATTATTTAAGTAATAATCCCTCTAACCTTAATATGTATCCTTTGCCTAATGTTACAATAAAACCAGATAGTTTTTTAATAATATGGCTTACGGGCAGAAACATTAAAGCACCTAATGGAGAATATCATGCTAATTTTACAATAGAACAGTGTAAAAATCAATGGATTATTTTATCTTTGGCAAATGTGGTTAAGGACTCACTAAAAATTCGCAAAACCATGAATGACCATTCACGTGGCAAATATCCCGATGGAACATTAGGATGGAAATTATTTACCGTACCCACTTTCAGCGCGGCTAATTCATCAGCATATTATGTGGACTACGCACCAACACCTACCTTTACTCCGGCAGCGGGGTTCAGTAATCCCGGACAAGTAGATATTACCGTATATGATACCACATTGTTTAAGATATTATTTACACAAGACGGCAGTAATCCTAAACCGGGACCTGCTCCCAATTATACAACCGGACTGGGCGGCACCACACAAGTATATGATCCTATTACTACCCCTTTAAATCCGGGCACTACAACTGTTTACCGTGCTATGTGTGTACCTGTCAATTCTTATTCTACAGCATATTTACCTGGGTTTATTGAAACAAATACATACTTTATTGCTGAAAATATTGACCCTAATTTTGGAGTAGTATCTATAGCAATAGACACAGGCGCAGCCAGTTTTTTCAACACTGCTGTTTCACAAACTGTTCACATAGAATATTTTGATAAACAAAAGCAGATAAGCGAAGGGTACACCACCATCAATAAACCCATTAACGACGGATGGATAACCAAACAAAAAGGTGTAGATTTTATATTTATGGATGAATATGGAAATGGTTGTGCATTAGAAGGACAAGTGTTTAATAATACGAACTTAGGGGTGTCCACACGCACTTTCTTTCCGGCTATTGAAATGAAATGCGAAACAAAAGATAATTTTAGTTCCTACATCACTATGACCAATACACCAATGGGCGCCCACATGAGAGATATGTTTGCACAAACATACGCCATTAAGAACAATCTGAATTTAGATGCCATGCACTTCAAACCAGTAGTGGCATTTGTCAATGGAAAGTACAATGGCATTTACGAGTTCAGCGAATTGCCGGATTATTACTATACCGAATTTTACAAAGGCATTAAGACAGATTCCGTTGACATTCTGGCCCGACATAATGTGGATATGATTTTAAGTGGAGCCGATACAGGATGGGTAACCGCTTCAGGAAATACAGGGCTTACAAATTATATTAACTATTATACTATGAATGGCGCTGCACCGTTCTATAAAAATGCCACCTCTCGTTTGGATACCAATTCGTTAATAGATTTTATCATATACAACAATGTCTTGGTCAATATAGATTTGATGAATGAAAATAATGCATGGTGGAGAGGAAGAGACGGAGATAATGTCAATCTGACGAAGTGGCGTTACTTTACATGGAATATGCCTAATATCTACGGATTGTGTATGGGACCATCTACGTTTACCAATTGTTCTATGTATACTTCCGGATGTGAGTATGACAAATACTACAACGCTTCTTCGCCGGCATATCAAAAACACTCTTATCTGTTAAATAAGTTACGGTTGCAGAATTCTGGATTTAAAAATACCTATTTGACAAGATACATGGATTTATTAAACACTACATTAAAATGCGATAATCTGAAAAACCATGCAAACTATATTAAAAGTTTACTTTCAGTAGAAATGAATAATCATTGTACACAGTGGAGTGTAAATTTTACAGATTGGCAAGCCAACGTTGACACTTTTATTACTCGTATTCAGAACCGATGCGATACAATTTATAGCAAATTCAAATCGTGCTATGGGTTAAACGGACCTCATCAAATTACGGTAGACGTTTATCCGTCCGGGGCCGGGTATGTTTACTTAAACACTATTTTATTAAAACAATTTACCTGGACAGGAAAGTATTATGCGCCTTTGATATTATCTTTCAAAGCCATTCCATCGGATACGAATTATATTTTTGACCATTGGGAAAATGAAAACACATCTGTACATACTTTAGTGTCAAACTATAAAGATACTGCTGTCACATTAAATCTTAAAGCGAATGATAAAATTACAGCCGTGTTTTATGATAAGCGAACGGATGCCTTATTTCCTACTGGTTTTACCCCTAATGGAGATGGTGTTAATGATGTTTTTGGACCTGTAAATCCAAGATTTTTTAAAAATTATGAACTGCATATTTATAACCGTTGGGGTGAGGAAATATTTTCAACTACCAATCCTTCGGAATACTGGGACGGAAAGTATAAAAATAAAAATGTAGAACCAGGGGTCTATGCCGTTGTGGCAAGATACAAAAATATCATTAATGAAGAAAAGATTTACAAGGGAAATATTACTTTAATTCGTTGATTAGGCATATAATAGGATTAACTATAAATCCAATTATGTTTCTGATTTAATAATCGGGTCATAAAATCTTTTCTAATTTCTTTGGTTGACTTATCCTTTATTATTCTTTTTAGAAATTGTCTAAAAGTAGAATTAAGTTGAGATAATTTATTTATTGTTTCAATGTCTAGGTGTTTTTTGATTCTTGCTTGAAATAAAATTTCCGTTGAATCAGAATATTCAGTATCCAAACGTATTATTCCAATGCCAAATGCAGTTGTTAATCGTTTTAATTCCTGTATAAAATTTTCATCGTCTTGAATAGATGCCGCAACTAAATAACCTTCATTAGCCCACGATGAATTAGAAACAGCTTGAAAATAGGATTCTCTAAGATTATCATACGTTAATTCTTTTTTAATTTCATACGAAAATAATTTAATCCCGGTTTGACCTATTTCATTAGACAAATCTAAAACCACATCTTCCCACTCTTCTACAGGAAAATAAACACCCACAACATCTGGATGCAACCATTGTGCATATTGGCTTTTTTTGGATTCTTCATGAGGTATTGTTTTCGTAAAAATATTGAGATAATGGAACAAGTAATAAGAGAGGTATTTATGTAGTTCGATTAACTTTAGGGACTATTTTTGCAATATCTTGATGTGTATACTTTTGAATGTCTTTTTCATTATACAATTCTTTCAGAAAAAATTTCACGGGATTTAAATTTAATTTGACGAACTTGCTGGAAGGATTATCTCTGATGGCAACGTATAATCTTACAGATAAGGTGAGCCAAGGTGTTTTTCCTTTGGTTATTATATCCCCCTTTTTTCCCTAACTCCCATATTTCTTTAGAAGTTAGAGGTATTTTATTTTCATTTAGAATTTTTTCTGCAAGTTCTAAAAATGTTAACATTTAAATGCATTTTCGTAAAAATAAATAAATAAGATTACAGGTTCAAGTTTTTAAATTTGATGCTTGAAAAAAAACTATGTTTTCTTCTATTAAAAATGTAAAGATTGTAAGTTGAATTTACACTTATTTCTTTACTTTATTTCTGATGATATTTAAGGCACCGCCCGCTTTGAACCATTCTATCTGTTGAGCATTGTAGGAATGATTGGTCTGAATGGTATCTGTACTACCATCTTTGTGATGAAGCACTATTGTTAACGGCTGACCAGGAGTAAATGTTGTTAATCCTGTAATGTCTAAGGTGTCATCTTCCTGAACTTTATCGTAATCCGCTTTGTTTGCAAATGTTAGTGCTAACATACCTTGTTTTTTCAGGTTCGTTTCATGAATACGGGCAAATGATTTTACAAGTACGGCTTTTACACCAAGAAAGCGTGGCTCCATAGCCGCGTGCTCACGGGAAGAACCTTCGCCATAATTTTCATCACCAACAATGACAGAGCCTATTCCTGCCGCTTTGTATGCCCTTTGAACTTTGGCTACTTCTTCGTATTGTCCAGTCAGTTGATTCTTGGTTTTTCCTGCTTCGCCGGTATAGGTATTGGTTGCACCTAACAGTAGATTGTTTGAAATATTATCCAAGTGTCCTCTGTATTGTAGCCATTTACCTGCCGGCGAAATATGATCGGTGGTGCATTTGCCTTTTGCTTTAATAAGTAGTTTTAAATGATACCAATCGGTACCTTCCCATGCTGGAAAAGGTTCTAATAATTGTAAGCGTTGGCTATCAGGTTTTACTCTGACTTCTATGTTACTACCATCTTTGGCGGGGGGCTGATAACCCGGATCTTCTACCCTATAGCCATTGGGCGGTAACTCAAAGCCGGTAGGTGGGTCTAGCTTTACTTCTTTACCTTCTTCGTTTTTAAGTGTATCTTTAAGGGGATTAAAATCTAAGCGACCGGCAATAGCTAAGGCAGTTACCAATTCAGGGGACGCTACAAAGGCGTGTGTATTAGGATTTCCATCCTGACGAGCAGAAAAATTCCGATTGAAAGAATGTACTATGGTATTTTTTTCTTTTTTCTCTGCTCCTGCTCTGTCCCACATTCCAATACAAGGGCCACACGCGTTGGCAAATACTTTAGCCCCGATTTTATTGAAAATGTCAATCAATCCATCTTTTTCAATAGTATATCGTACTTGTTCAGACCCCGGAGTGATAGAAAATTCCGACTTGGCTTTAAGGTTCTTCTCTACGGCTTGTTTGGCTACAGATGCTGCACGGGAAATGTCTTCGTAGGAAGAGTTGGTGCAGGAACCTATTAAACCTGCGCTTACTTCTAAAGGCCAGCCGTTTTTTTCTGCAACTTCTTTAATTTTACTGATTGGTGTTGCTAAATCAGGAGTAAAAGGACCATTTAAATGGGGTTCTAATTCAGATAAATTAATCTCAATGACTTGGTCAAAATATTTTTCAGGGTGTGCATATACTTCTGGGTCGGCAGTTAAATGTTCTTTTATGGAATTAGCTAATTCAGCAACATCTTTTCTGCCAGTGGCTACAAGGTAACGATACATGGATTCATCGTAAGAAAAAATAGAAGTGGTGGCACCTACTTCTGCTCCCATGTTACAAATAGTGCCTTTACCGGTTGCACTGAGTGATTGGGCACCTTCGCCAAAGTATTCAATAATTTTATCCGTACCGCCTTTTACTGTCAAAATACCGGCTACTTTCAATATAATATCTTTTGCAGAGGTCCATCCATTTAATTTTCCTGTAAGTTTAACTCCAATTAATTGTGGCCATTTTAATTCCCAAGGTAATCCCGCCATGACATCGCAAGCATCGGCGCCGCCTACTCCAATAGCGATCATTCCCAGTCCGCCGGCATTGACAGTATGGCTATCTGTTCCTATCATCATGCCGCCGGGGAAAGCATAGTTCTCTAAAATAACCTGATGAATAATGCCAGCACCAGGCTTCCAAAAGCCAATGCCATATTTTGCTGAAACAGAAGAAAGAAAATCATAAACTTCCTGATTGTTTTTGATAGCTCTTTCAAGGTCTTCTTTAGAATTGGATTTTGCAACAATTAAATGGTCGCAATGAACGGTAGAAGGAACTGCTACTTTTGGTCTACCGGCTTGCATAAATTGTAACAAGGCCATTTGAGCAGTGGCGTCTTGCATGGCTACCCTGTCGGGAGCAAATTCAACATACGATTGTCCCCTTTTGAAGTCCTCTAATTTTTGAGAAGGATGCAGATGAACAAATAAAACTTTTTCAGCAAACGTCAAGGGACGTTGAATGTGTTTTTTTACGGTGTTAATTTTTTCCGGAAAATGTTTGTAAACATTTTTAATCATTTCAAAATCAAATAACATAGATGTTCTTTTAGGCACGCAAATGTAATAATTTTTTATCTTAATTGATTTTTGGATAACCCGAATTAAAAAATTTATTATTACTCAGTAGGAGAATGTTATCTGCAGGGCCTACGCAGAAAAAACATGAACCATAAAGAACACCAAGAAATATACACAGAGAGCACATCATGATAGCGAAGCAATCGGGACTTAGTGTTCTTCGCGAAAAACATAGTGTGTTTTGTGGTAAATCCGACAGATTAAAAAAGATATTGCTTTTTTATCTCCTGCTAAGCCAAAACAGGCATATCCTTATAAAGTGAGCCCCCAAAATTAAAAAGGAAAGATGCTCAGTAGTAATGAAAATTTTTTATCACATAATGCTCTGAATAGATTTTTTTGAATAGATTTTTTTATTTTTAAGACAAAGAATACCACAAAACCGTTCATCTTATTTTTTTTCCGCTCTTAAAATTTAACAATAATAAAAATCCTGATACGAGCTATTCATTAAAAAAATTATACTTACTTTTGTAAGCAAATTTAAGATTATGAGAAAATTGTATTTAATTGTAACTGCCGGTATCAGTGCAGGATTAATGTTTGCACAAACCGGCAGAAAAGCCAACTTTACAAAAGTGGCGAACGTAATGCAAAATCAAACTGTAGAACAACCCGTTAAAAGAACTTCCGGTACAGTTGCACCACCTAAAGAATGGGAAGAACAATTCCAAAAACTCATTGAGCAATATGTAAAAGATCATCCTGAATTACAAAATGGGAAGGTAGCTGTTAACTATGTTATTCCTGTGGTGTTTCACGTTGTTCATGGTGGGCAGGCAGTGGGGACTTATCCGAATTTAGCGCAAGGACAAATCAATTCCCAAGTACAAGTGCTCAATGCAGATTATTCAGGAACCGGATTGAATGTGAGCAATTATCCTGCTAATGCCTTCGTGAACTTCGCGACAACTCTACCAGCAGCCAACAAAGATGGCAATGGTCGTGTAAAAATTGCCAACACTGGTATTCAGTTTTGTTTGGCCACCAAAGACCCGAGCGGGAATACATTGGCTGAGCCAGGTATTGACAGAATTAATTATGTAAGCGAAGGATGGAGTAATCCGGCTTCTTTTTCTTCTATAAGTGCTTTTCAGAGTTTTATTGATGGCACTGTAAAACCTCAATCTATTTGGGATCCTACCCGCTATTTCAATGTATGGGTGACAGATGTAAGTAATAGTGTTGGAATATTAGGATATGCTACTTTCCCGGCTGGAACGGGACTTAGCGGTTTGTTTGGTTTTGGAACCGCAACAACAGATGGAGTTTGGATTTGGGCAAAGGTCTGTGGTTCCAATTCTATTTATCCGGGCGGAACTTATGTAGCTCCATTCAATAAAGGCAGAACTTTGACACATGAAGTAGGACACTGGCTTGGTTTAAGGCATATTTGGGGGGATGGTACGTGTGCTACGGACTATTGTGCGGATACTCCTCCTGCTCAAACAGCCAATTATGGTACTATAACAGCTTATCCTTACCACGTTGGTACTTGTTCAGGAAACTCACCCGATGGGGAAATGTATATGAATTTCATGGATTATACTGATGATGCTGCCATGTACATGTTTACTGTAGATCAAACTATACGGATGCAAACAGCCATGGCAAACGGTACATACAGAAATCAATTAACGGCTTCAAGTGCTACGCTTTGTGCTTCCTCTTCACCGGCCGCCAATGCCTGCTTTACGATGCCTTCTACAGGTTGTGTCAATACGGCTGTAAATGTAATAAACTGCTCTTCCGGTACGCCTACGCCTACTTATACTTGGTCGGCTAATCCATCGGGTGGTGTTACATTCAGTCCTAATCAAAATGCTACAACACCATCCATTACTTTTGCTAACACAGGTACTTATACGATTACTTTAACAGCGAGCAATGGAACCGTAAGTTCTACTTCAAATGTGATTAGTATTTCTTCTTGTGTTTCACAAACAGTATGTAACGATACGATTACCAATATCCGTAATACAGATACACTCGTAACGTACATCACTGGTGCGCCTACCAGTACGTGTCCCGGATTTGTGGCAGGTAATAACTGTTATGCCGATAAAGAAAAAGCTGAATGGTTCGCGGCCTCTACATACAGCCATGTAAGTCCTGCACAGTTTATAACAAAAGCGATTGTTTTATTCTACAGAAATGATAGTGTAGGTACCGGAGGAAGCAACTCTACTCAGGTAAATTTAAAAATTTATAGTGGCAACCCCACCAGCGGTCCAAGTGGTGCAGGTGTAGCAACTGCCACTGCTAACTTAGGTCAAATTGCTGCTGCTACCGGAACTACAAATGTTTCTTATGTAGGCGATCCTAATATCGGTTATTCTACACCAATCATCGTGCCATTTACTTATAACTTTACGACGCCTGTTGGACCTTTATCAAGTTCTACTCCCGGTGGGTTCTTTGCTTCAGTGGTATTACCTACCACCAGTGGAGATACAGCAGTTATTTTTACCAATACAGATGGCTCTAACCCAACTAATACCATGTGGGATAAGTGGAGTGATAACAGCTGGTATCCATTTGATGATCCAAATAATTGGGGTCTTGCATTAAACGGTGCTATTCTGCCAATTCTCACTTGTTCAGTTGGAAAAGAGGATTTGAACGCATTTTCCAATAATATCATGATTGTACCTAACCCATCCAATGGCATGTTTAACCTTGTTACTACCTTTAATGAAAAACAAAACTTACAATTTGAAGTGTTGAATACTTTAGGACAAGTATTGAACAAAGGAGAATTCCAAAACGTAATGAGTAATTATCTCACTATTAATTTAAGTAATTATGAAAATGGAGTTTATTTCTTAAGGATAACCAATGGTAGTGAAAAACTTGTAAAACGCATTGTTATTCAAAAATAATCCTTCATACTATTTCTGAAAAGGCGGGGACCAAAGTTCCCCGCTTTTTTGTTTTAAAAAGTTATCCACAGTGTCGTGGTTTGACGCAGATTTTACTTACATTTGTTTGGAAAAATAAAATGTATGTTTTTGATATTCGATGTCGAAACAACGGGATTCATTAAAGGCGATGCAACAGATTTTTCTAACTTAGATAACTTTCCAAGACTCGTTCAGTTAGCTTACCAATTGCACGATGAGAAAGGTAAGCTTATTGAACAATACTCAAAAATTATTCAACCACAAGGGTTTGAAATACCGTATAGTGCAGCACAGGTACACAAAATTACAACGGAAAGAGCATTAAAAGAAGGATTTGATTGGAAAGAAGTTTTAAATGATTTTTTAAGTGCGTTGAAACAAACTCAAATTGTTGCAGGACATAATATTTTGCAGTATGATATTCCTGTAATTACAGCAGAACTTATACGCGCGGATTTAGATAAAAAATGGATAGAAGAGAAATGGTATGTTGATACGTGTACCTCGAAAGATGTCATAGAATTTTGTCAGTTAAAAGGTGGAAAAGGTGGTGGACTTAAACAACCTAATTTGGGTGAGTTATATGAAAAATTATTTGGTAAAAAATTTGAACTGGCACACAATGCTGCATTTGATGTTCAGGCCAATGCTCAGGCATTTTTTGAACTTTTGAAAAAAAGAATAGTATCAGTCCCTAATGTAAATATTGATTCCATTGAATACGAAGCCCCCAATTTATCAGAACTCTATCATAGTGAAAAGCAATTTCATAAAAAGAAAAGAACAATAACACAGGAGAATAAAGTATATAGTGTTTCAAAAGATGTAGAATTTCATTTTGCATACTTACATAATCATACTTCCTATTCAATAGGGAATAGTAGTACAAAAATAAAGCCACTCTTAAAAAAGGCAGTGGAGTATGGGGCAGGGACACTTGCTATTACTGATCTTGGTTATATGAGTGGTGTGATAGAATTTTATGGTGTGGTAAAGGATACTAACAAAGAAATAAAAGCCAAAAATGAAAAATTAATTGCTGAAGGAAAAGCACCGTTACCTTTCATTAAACCTATCATAGGTTGTGAATTTTATGTATGTGAAGATATTCAGAAGGAGAATTTTAAAAATCAAAATTATCAGATTCCTATTTTAGCTAAAAATGAAATCGGTTATTCCAACTTATGTAAATTGTCTTCTATTTCATTCATAGATGGTTTTTATTATGTCCCAAGAATTGATAAAAAAAATTTATTGAAAAATAAAGAAGGATTAATTGTATTGAGTGGTTGGATTTACGGAGAAATACCGCAGGTGTTGTTTAGGGAAGGCGAAAAAAAGGCAGAAGAATGTGTAGTATGGTATCGGGAGCATTTTGGAGAAAATTTTTATTTGGAATTAAACAATCATTATTTAGATGAAGAAAAATACCTGAATGATTTTTTAATTAAAATGTCTGAGAAATATGCTGTTAAACTCATTGCGGGTCAGGTGAACTATTATTTGAATAAAAATGACTACAATAGCGTAGATACCTTATTGTGCATTCGGAATGGAGATGAAAAAAGTAAAGAAGTGGGAAAGGGCAGTGGAAAGCGTTTTGGTTTGCCAAAATGTAATTTGCATTTTCAGACACCGCAGGAAATACAGCAGGCCTTTGCATTTTATCCACAAGCCATTCAAAATAGTATTGAATTGGCACAAAGTATTGAAGAATTTTCAGTAGAAAAAAATGTGATATTACCGAAGTTTGATATTCCGGAAGAATTTGTGAAACAACATTCTCATCTTACCGAAATTGAAATAGAGAATGCTTACCTGAGACACCTTACATATAAGGGTGCTGAAGAGAAATATACGTCTATTTCGGAAGAAGTCAAGGAGCGGATAGAATTTGAATTGAAAACGATTGAACAAATGGGTTTCCCAGGATATTTTTTAATCGTAGGGGATATTCTGGCAGAGGCACGGAAAAGAGGTATACGAATTGGTCCTGGACGGGGTAGTGCAGCGGGCTCTATTGTAGCGTATTGTTTGGGTATTACAAGTGTTGATCCTATAAAGTACCAACTCCTTTTTGAACGTTTTTTGAATCCGGAAAGAATTTCTATGCCTGATATTGATATTGATATTGCAGATGACAGAAGAGATGAAGTGATTGATTATATTGTACAAAAATATGGGAAAGAACGGGTCGCCAACATCATTACTTTTGCAACATTAGGTGGAAAATCGGCTATCAGAGATACGGCCAGAGTGTTGGGATTAGATAAAAATGAATCCGATATGTTGGCCAATGCATTTGGTCAATTAGATGCTATGGGTTTTACATTGAGAGAATTAGTAAATCCGGATAGCATTGACTTTGAAAAACATGCCAGCGAGAATCAATCAGCGGAGGAAACAAAAGCATTATTCAGAAAGTATTACAACGATTATGTAAATGTGCATCCCAAAGCAAAGGAAGTGCTTCAACACGCAGCAGAAGTTGAAGGATGTTTCAGGCACACAGGAAAACATGCTTGTGGTTTGATTATTGCGCCTCAAAATTTAAGTGAAATTTCCCCACTTGCTAAAGATACCAAGAGCGGACAAGTGATTACACAGTTTGATGTAGATGTGGCAGAAAAAGCCGGATTATTGAAAATGGATTTTTTGGGACTTACAACATTGAGAATAATTACAGATACTTTGCGATATGTTAAAGAAAACAAAGGGATAGAGGTGGATATAGACCACATACCATTAGATGCTCCTAAAGCGTATGAGATATTCAAAAATGGAGAAACCGATGAGATATTCCAGTTTGAAAGTCCTGGTATGAAAAAATATTTACAACAATTAAAGCCCGATAGTATTAATGATTTGGTTGCAATGAATGCTTTGTATCGTCCGGGTCCGATGAAATACATTGATAGTTTTATTAAGCGCAAACATGGACAAGAGCCGATAGAGTATGTTTTCCCGGAAATGGAGCAGATTTTAAAAGAAACGTATGGAATCACCGTTTATCAGGAGCAGGTTATGTTATTAAGTCAAAAATTAGCAGGGTTTAGCAAAGGGCAGGCAGATGAGTTGAGAAAAGCCATGGGAAAGAAAAAATTAGATGTGCTCATGAAGCTGGAGGAAAAATTTATAGATGGATGTAAAAAAAATGGTTTTGATTTGAATAAAGTCAAGAATATATGGGAGGACTGGAAGGATTTTGCAAGTTATGCATTTAATAAGTCGCACTCGGTGTGTTATGCTATATTGGCTTATCAAACGGCCTACGTAAAAGCCCATTATCCAAGTGAGTTTATGTGTGCGGTTTTGAATACTAAAAAAAATGTGGAGGAAATGTCGGCTACTTTGTATGAAGCCAGAAGGATGGGTATTCAAGTACTTCCGCCGGACATTAATGAAAGCGAAGAGAAATTTAATGTATTGAAAAATGATTCTGTTCGTTTCGGATTGTCTTTTATAAAAAATGTTGGTGAGCATTTTGCTAAAGAACTTATTGTAAGTCGGAAAGAACATGGAAGAGTGAACAATATCTTTGAACTTGCAGAACGTTTATCTTCTAAAGCATTAAATAAAAAAAATATTGAAAATCTGGCAATGGCGGGTGCCTTTGATTCTTTGGGCTTAACAAGGGCATCTTTCTTTGTGTCGCAGCAGGATGGTACAATGCTTACTGAAAAGTTAGTCCGCTTTGCAGATAATCAAAAGAAAAATCAAAGCATGGGAAATTCCCTTTTTGAATTATCCGGAAATACAGAGCAAAGTATTTTGAATCGGTATCCTGAATTGCAACCAATTGAAGAATGGGATTTGAAAACTAAATTATTAAAAGAAAAATCGGTAATAGGCCTGTTTATCTCAGCCACACCGTTAGATGAGTACGCACCTATTATTCGTCATTTCACAGATACTATGTCTATTAAAGAGTGGATTGAAATCCTTAATGAAAATTTGACATCCTATCTTAATAAAACTGTAACATTCTTAGCGTGGGCTGATAAAATTGAAGCACGAAACACCAAAACAGGTAAGCCCTATTTTACCGTTAACTTTCAGGATGCATCCGGAACGATTAAATTATTTATTAATGATGAAATAGCTGAAAAATCTAAATTAAAATATTATGTGAATGACTTAAAATGTTATCTGATAAAAGTAGAAATGAAAAATTCTTATGCAGATACAGAAGAAAAAAAGTGGGATATACGAGTAGTAGAATGCAATGAGTTGGAAGAAGCATTGTCTAAAAAGACAGAGTTAAAATTATTATTGAATATCAATAACATATCTCTTGAATTAATTAAAGATTTTGAGAAGGTATTTCAAACAAACGGAGGACTTTCTATTCCGGTATCATTGATAATTACAGATGATGAAAAGAAGAATTTTGTGAGCAATCAAAATCTTTTGAGAATAAAGGCGGATAAAGAGCACTTTAAATTATTGGAAAAATATCCGCTGGAATATAAATTAGTAATAAAGGATGAGTAAAGTAGTATAAAGTTGTCTGTAAAAGAAAAAGATACTTTTATAAGTTACTTGTTTCTCAACGAAAATTTATTTGTTTTTTTCTTTGATGTGGTTCATAATTTCTTCATCCGATTTACCAACCCATTGCAGAGCCGCTGCCGCATTTTCTGCCCATATCGTTTGCGGATATTCACGAATAAGTTCATTCAATAAATCTTTGGCTTTTTCTGGCTGATTCAGCATTTTGGTATCCGCATAATATTGTGCTAATAAAAACTTTGCCGCGGGAATAAATTTGGACTTAGGGTATTCTTCCATAATTTTCTTTAAGTATTTTTCTGACATGTCTAATTTTTTTAATGTTTGACTAAGTTGTGCGGCTTTGATTAAGTATAATGGAGAAATAGAATCGTTTTGGCACAATAATGCACATTTGACAAACGTATTGTTTGCTTTAATAGCCAGTGCCTCATCGTAGGTAGTAGCTTTTAATAGGGTACTGTCAATGCTTTGACTTAATCTTAAATAATACATACAAGAATCACTTAGTGATTTTTGTTTAGAAGAATCAGAAGTATTTTCAGAAAGCGCTTTGATTTGTTTTTCTTGATTCGTTTCACAGGAAATTAATACACAACACATAACAAAAAACACAACTCTTTTCATACACATTATTTTTTTATGAGCACCACCATTTATCATCTCTAAAATCAATAATTGACGCATTGTACAAATTTACAGCTTGTATTTATACTTTGGCACCACCAATCCTTTCTCAATATCTTTCAATTTATTGGCAATTATTTTTTTTCTAAATGCAGAAATTTTATCTACAAATAAAATCCCTTGTGTATGATCATATTCGTGTTGAATTATTCTTGCTACAATGCCGTTAAACGTTTCAGAATGTGGTTGGAAATTTTCATCGAAATAAGAAATTTTTATGGTAGGTTTTCTCAAAACATCTTCCCGAATGTAGGGAATGCTTAAACAACCTTCGTTAAACTTCCATTCTTTCCCTTCTTCACTTTCTATCTTAGCATTGATAAAAACTTTTTTGAATGTTTTCAATAGATTTTTTTCTTCTTCTGAAACCTCCTCATCTTCATCATCTGCAAAGGGCGTAGAATCTACAATGAATAAATTAATATCCAATCCTACTTGCTGAGCGGCTAATCCCACACCTTTTGCCGCATACATAGTTTCAAACATGTTGTTTATCAACTCCTTTAATTGCGGATAATCAGGCGATATATCTTTTCCTTTTTTTCGCAAAATAGGATTACCGTATAAATAGGTTGGAAGAATCATAAACTAAAATTAACGCGTGTAATTAGGCGCTTCACTGGTGATGACTACATTGTGTGGATGGCTTTCAATGTAACCAGCATGCGTGATCCGAATAAATTTAGATTTTTGTAATGCCTTGATGTTTTTAGCACCACAATACCCCATGCCCGCTCTTAATCCACCTATCAATTGATACACTACTTCAGACAACCTCCCTTTGTAAGGCACACGACCGCTTATACCTTCGGGTACTAATTTTTTAATATCGTCTTCCACGTCTTGAAAATACCTGTCTTTTGATCCTTTTTGCATCGCCTCTAATGAACCCATACCCCGATACGATTTGAACTTCCTACCTTCATAAATGATCGTATCTCCTGGACTTTCTTCTGTCCCTGCAAATAAACTGCCTAACATCACGCTGTATGCACCTGCCGCCAGAGCTTTGACAATATCACCACTGTAACGAATTCCACCATCAGCAATAATGGGCAAGCCGAATTTTTTGAGCGCTTGAGATACGTTCATAATGGCCGTTAATTGTGGTACCCCCACTCCTGCCACTACTCTTGTAGTACAAATAGAACCGGGACCAATGCCTACTTTCACAGCATTTGCACCGGCTTTGTATAATTCAATGGCTGCTTCTGCCGTGGCAATATTCCCGACAACAATATCTATGTCCTTGAATAATTTTCTCACTTGTTTTAATGTTTGAATAACGCCTTTGGAATGCGCATGAGCAGTGTCAATAACCACTGCATCAACGCCTGCTTTTACCAATGCTTCCACTCTTTCTATTGTATCTGCAGTTATACCAACAGCAGCAGCCACCCGTAATCTTCCATAATTGTCTTTGCACGCATTCGGATGTACTTTGATTTTCAAAATATCTTTGTAAGTAATTAAGCCAACTAATTTATTGTTTTTATCAACAATGGGTAATTTTTCTATTTTATGTTGTTGTAAAATTTCTTCGGCTTTTTTCAAATCAACGCCGGGATGGGCTACAATAATGTTTTCTCGTTTGGTCATTATTTGATTGATAGGCCGTTTCATGTTTTTCTCAAATCGCAAATCACGATTTGTAACAATTCCAACCAATTCATTTTGCTTATTGACTACAGGAATGCCTCCAATTTTATTTTCTGACATTATTTTATGTGCATCCGCAACTACCGCATCTTCCAATAAAACCACAGGATCAAAGATCATCCCACTTTCACTCCGTTTTACTTTTTTTACATGAAGTGCTTGCTCTTCAATAGACATGTTTTTATGTAAAACCCCAATTCCTCCTTCTCTTGCTAAACTGATAGCCATCTGATATTCAGTAACCGTATCCATTGCTGCTGAAACGATCGGAATATTTAATTTGATGTTTCTCGAAAAAAAGGTTAAAATATCGGTTTCTCTCGGCAATACTTCCGAATAAGCCGGTACTAATAAGACATCATCGTATGTCAATCCTTCTAATATAACATTCTCTTTTATCGGCATAGTGTTATTTTAAAGTTCCGCAAATATAGGAAAAAGGAATGCAGATACTAAGTTTATGTGCAATTTTGTATGTTATGTTGTTAATTGATTATTTTTGCTCCAAAAATATGCGATTTAAAACTGTAATAATTCTTAGC
The DNA here is from genome assembly GCA_037447455.1 of Sphingobacteriaceae bacterium. Classification (GTDB taxonomy): domain Bacteria; phylum Bacteroidota; class Bacteroidia; order B-17B0; family Aurantibacillaceae; genus BPGX01. Next base: position 64,094 of record JBBIGQ010000007.1, read on the forward strand.
ATTCTCACTGCATTAAATTCTACTTATGCTCAATTAGATAATATTCTTAAAAAGGCAGAAGATGTTTATGAAAAAAATAAAAACGTAGTTGAACAAACTATTGATAAGTATTCAGGTAATAAGCCACAACTTACTGAAAGCGAGATTATTCAAGGATTAAAAGAAGCATTATCAGTGGGGACGCAATCGGCTGTGAGTATTTCATCTAAAACGGATGGTTTTTTGAAAAATCAACGTTTGTTTATTCCTTTTCCGCCAGAAGCTCAGGAGATGAAAGAAAAATTGATGAAATACGGTTTTTCTAAAAAAGTAGAAGAATTTGAAACCTCCTTAAACAGAGCCGCTGAACATGCAGCCAAAGATGCAACACCTATCTTTATGAATGCAATCAAACAAATGTCAATAAACGATGCAATGAGCATACTAAAAGGTTCGGACACCGCAGCAACGCATTATTTAAGACAAACCACTTACGATTCACTCTTTCAGAAATTCTTACCGGTCGTTAAAAATTCTATTCAACAAGTGCAAGTAACCAAGTATTGGAAACCATTAGTAACAACCTATAATAAATTACCAAATAAGAAAAAGTACAATCCTGATTTAGATAAATATGTTACTCATAGAGCCATTCAAGGGCTTTTTGTTTTAATTGCCGATGAAGAAAAAAATATTCGAAAAAATCCTGCCGCACGAATTAGCGATATACTAAAAAAAGTATTTGCAGAGAATTAATTAACAATTTAATGCATTATATTTGCACTCAGAGTAAAATAATTAGAAACTTAGAAACTATGATTAGAAAATTCCTTTTAAGCAGTATCTGTACTTTTACTGCATATATTATGGTAAAAGCACAGCCCGGTTGTCCAAACATAACGGCATCGGCCAGTTCTCCTTCCGTAGGTTGTGGCAGTGCGCCTTGTGTTACACTTTCAGCATCCGCATTTAATATCGGACAAACTACATCTTATAGTGTTACATCTATTCCCTTTGCCCCCCCTTACCCTATTGCAGGGAGTGGAATCGGTGTGTCGGTAGGAACAGACGATGTTTGGAGCCCTTTGACTAATCTGCCTTTCCCTTTCTGTTTTTTTGGTTCTACTTACAATCAATGTGTCATTGGCTCTAATGGGGTTATATCATTCAATCTTTCATATGCGAATGGATTTTGTCCTTTTTCCTTCTCGGCCTCTTGTCCAAGTTCCAGTTTACCCACTAATGCGATTTTTGGGGTTTATCATGATGTTGATCCTTCAGTGTGTGGTTCAGTTACTTATACATTAATTGGTACAGCGCCTTGTAGAATGCTGGTGGTAAATTTTAATAATGTCTGTCATTTTTCATGTACCTCGCTGAAGAGTTCTTTTCAAATGGTATTGTATGAAACCACCAATGTTATTGAAGTATATGTCCAGAATAAACCGACTTGTTCTGGATGGAATAGTGGTAATGCGTTGATAGGAATACAAAATGCTGCTGGCACAGTGGGTTACACACCGCCCGGTAGAAATACAGGACCTTGGAGTGCTAGTAATGAAGCATGGCGTTTTGTACCAACTGGACCTGCTATTTATGGACCTATTCAATGGTATGACGCTTCTGGAATGTTTGCAACTGGAAATAGTGTGGTAGTGTGCCCAAGTGCTACTACTACTTACACAGCTGTTACGACCTATACTCGCTGTGACGGTTTGAATATAACGGTTTCTGCTCCTATTACTATCTCTGCGTTTAGTTCGATGACTACCAGTATAGCTTCTACTAATGCCAGCTGTTCATCGGGTACTTTGTCTTCTGGTAGTGCTACTGCTACTGTGATAGGCGGTACGGCTCCTATTACCTATTCATGGCTACCTTCCGGTGGTACTAACTCTGTTGCTACTGGCTTATCGCCGGGTACCTATACTTGTTTAGTTTCAGATGCGGGTAATTGTAATGCTGTATTGACGGTTACAATATCAGCACCACCGGTTCCATCTTTTTCTATCAGTTTAAGTGATGATACCTTAACTTGCGCACAACCTACTGTTTCTGCAACAGCCGTGAATACCAATACCGATATTTCTACGATGAATTATACCTTTACCAGCATATCCAGTGGAACTTCTACCTCTAATCCTTTAACTGTTTCTACCCCCGGAACATATACCGTATTTGGAATGGATCCATCTACGGGTTGTATCACCACTAATACTTTTACAGTAGGCATTTATACTACTATACCAACTGTTACAGTTACACCTAATTCTTTGAACATACCTTGTACAGGTTCGGCAGGTACATTTACAGGCACTTCCACTCCAACAGTTAATGTTTCCTATTTCTGGCTGCAACCGGGTGGAGCACCTGTTTATGGCAATATACTTACACCGGGTATTGCGGGCACATATACCTTTGTAGCCACGAACATTGCGAATGGGTGTAGTAACACTCAGACGGTTGTTGTGACTCAATCAACTGCTGCTCCCACGATGACTGTTACGGCAGTTAATAACAATTACAACATTAAGTGTTCGCCCAATACGGTTACTTTGGTGGTCAATGCTACACAAGCCCCCGGTGGTGGGGTACCCGTTCCATATTGGACGGATGCCAGTGGAACAAGCACCTTAAGTACATCTAATACATTCTCTACTAATACACCCGGTAATTATGTGTGTTGGGTATATGATCCTACACCGGGTGGATGTACTGTTTCACAAACTATTACAGTTGGTATAGATACGCTTAGACCGACCGGTGGATATACTTTAGATGTACCGACGAATACCTTAAATTGTAATTATCCATCGGCTGTAATTACTGGTACTTCACCAGTGAGTGGAGCGACATACGTTTGGTATACGCCGGGGACGATTCCACAACAAACATTGGCGGTCAACAGCACGAGTAATATCAGCCAGACCACTGTTGGCACGTATACAGTAGAGATTACGGATCCGAATAATGGGTGTAAGCGTAAGATACCGGTAACGATATATCAGGACAAACAACCTTTGGGACTAACGGCCAAAGCTACGCCCACAGCGTTGACTTGTAAGGACTTACAAACTACCTTGCAATTTACGCCCAATCCAATAGGAGAACCGCTTACTTTTACGTGGACTACACCGCCACCGACATCAACCAATTCCATAAATAACCCAATTACGTTTTACACAGCGGGAACATACACATTGTGTACAACGAGAACATCTAATGGTTGTCAAACTTGTACCACCGTACTTGTAGGAAGTAATACAACGCCACCTGCTACTACGCCGGTACCTACTGCTACAATTGTTTGCGGATACTCTACAACAACTATTGAAGCAGGTACAACGCCCAGTACGAATATCACGTATTTATGGAGTGGTCCGAAAGATGCCACTCTCTCTACGCTTACAGGTTATTCTACCAATGTCAATATGCCAGGTACCTATTATGTAACCATTACCAATACTGTTACTGGCTGTATCTCTCTTAATACCGTGTCAGTAGTGAATGGTACCATTAATGCTGCTTTTACACCCAATCCAGATTATGGTTTTGCACCCTTGACCGTAAACTTTAATAATTCTTCTGATGTTGGCACATCAGCAACTTGGGTATACGGTAATGGTAGCACTCAGACGTTTACAAATTCTTTAACCGCACCTGCACCTAATGGGAGTACAACTTATGGGGCTCCGGGTATCTATACCGTTACCCTTATTGCTCAAAAAGGCACTTGTGTAAGTACTTATTCTGCCATAGTACGTGTGGATCAGCCCTCCGACCTTGAAATACCCAATGTTTTTACACCTAATGATGATGGAGTGAATGATTACTTTATTTTACATACTACGAATTTAACTGAAATAGAATGCACTATTTTTGATAGATGGGGAGCAAAAATGTATGAAGTGAAAACAGATAAAGGCAATATTCAATGGGATGGTAAAACAATGGGAGGTAAAGATGCCCCAACAGGCACATATTATTACATCATCAAAGCCAAAGGTTTGGATGAAAAAGAATATAAAGAAAAAGGATTTATTACTTTATTAAGATAAGCTGATAATGGCGAAGTAAAAATAAAAGTCGGCATTTTTGCCGACTTTTTAATTTTTAAATTAATGCGGGTTCAACCTTCCGAGAAACGGAAGGTTGAACCTGCATTTTAATAAGTGTAAAACTTGTAAATTGAACCTACATAATTAAAAAAAGCAGATAAAAAATGATAGAAGTTGAGGCCTACATTAAGAAAATCAGCGAAAAGTAAAAGGTGCATTGCAAAAGCGAGAGAAGTGATAAAGGTGCCTGATAGTTTTATAATATTCAGACGACGCATTTATTGGAGTTTATTTAGAGTAGTTACAAATTAAGAGAATGTTTGGTTCTTAAAAAATGTTGAAAGAAAATAATATTTTGTAAATTTACTGCAAAATTAAAGCGTATGAAAAAACTGATTTTCACAATAATTCTAGCAAGCGGACTCGCATTCGCTTTTCAAGATTCAAAGTATAAATTATCTGAAGCAGAATTGAATAAAGCCATTACTGAATCACAGGAAGTGAGCTTTTCGCAATGGGCAGGGAATACGGCAAGTTATTCGGCATCTGCAATGTTATTGGCACCGAATAGCCAGACCAGAGGAGGGTATTTATTACGTGCTTTTTTCGGTGGCGGTATAGCATTACACCGTTATTACATGGGGACGAACAATAAGTGGATGTGGGCTATGTATTTCTGTATTCCAGTTGTTGGAGATGTAACTGCTTGTGTTGATTTTTGGGGTGCTGTATTTGATCCTGATTTTTATAAAAAATATGCAAATAATGACAAGTATATCGTCTGCTTGGATTAAGGCGATTGGGTGTTATGCATGGATGAAAAAAGGAGCATACTTATATGCTCCTTTTTTATTTTGTAAAATATAAGATTTGCTTAAATTTAGTTCTTTATAAGATTTATTGAGTGAGATTTTTTATAATAACTTCTTTTGCACTTATATTAAACTTTTTACTTTGAAGGTAATTATGTTTGTCGGCAAGTATTGAAGCATTAGTTAAAAATGACATCAAACCTTCTGTCCAGTAGCCAGCATATATCTGACCTAATCCCGGAAAAAAGTAGATAATAATTGTGCTTTATCAGAATTTTTTATCTTTGGTATATTTTTTTGTTGTATAATGAATCAATGCTATTTTTTAACCGATTGTACTTAGTGTGGTTATGAGCGTTCAGGAGAAAATTTAATTTATGCAGTTTTTTTTTGATTTTTCCCATTCATGTAATTCGTTTAGAATAATAGTGTGCAATAAATATCCTTTAATGTGATAAGAAGAATCTACTAAATAGTACATTTCATTTAAATGAGCATTTGCTTCGGAGAATCTGTTTATCAAGTAATTTCGTAGAGCTAACTGGTATTTGACTTTGAAAACTATGCTGTCTGCACAATCATGAATTGGGGCAGAGTTTAAAACATTAATAGCATCATGGTACATTCCCGCTAGTTTATACTATTCGGCTGCTTTTACTTTAAAATATAAAATACTTCAGTAGTATCTTGTGCGGGTATTGTTTCTGTAAGAAAAATTATCCCAATTAAAGCAAGGGAAAAATGAAATTTATTTTGTATGAATGATTTGTACATTTGAAGGTATTTTAAAATTTAAATAAAATATATTGACCTGCTTGTCTGTTTTGGGCGAAAAGTAATTTTTGATTTGAATAATAGATAAAGGAAATTTCAACAATTTTTGAAGGGAAATTTATTGTGCCTATTTTAATGAAATGTGAATAAAAAATTTTACCTAAAACATTCCCCTTTTTGTCCTAAAATTCCTGATATATGGGAAGATTGTTTTCTTTTGCAAGAATGATTTTATAGAGTGAAGAAGTATTGTTAAAAGGGGGGACCCACTCTATTACAAAAACGCCTTCTTCAGTTTTAGTGTTTTTAATAATATAACCGTATTTCGATAATCCCATATCCTGAAAATTATTGGTAAAAAAATGCCATAAGTAACTATATTTAGATGAATTCAAAACATTGGAACTGAGCATTAATGTATTATTTTCAATATCATAAATTTTCATATCTCCATCTGCGTTGACAATAGTAATGCTTTCAAAAGGTTTTTTAATATGCGTTACCATTAAATTGTTGTCTTTTTTGAAGTAAACTTCTCCCTCTGTTGTAATGTACTTTTTGTTTTCTATTGTTTTAGATTGAAACTCAAGAGAAATAAATTGAAAATTAGGTGCTTCGTATGGAACTGTAAATGAATAAAACAAGGGTAATGACTATTAGTAAACTACTAGAAATGATTAAAATTCTATTTTTCTCTATCATAGATAGTTATTTTGATATAAACTTCTCAATTACTTAGTAATAATAATACAATGGTTCTTAAATGTTTAATTAATGTGATTTAAATCCCAATGTTAATCCGCCGTCCATTTTGATAAAAGTACCAGTGAGCCATTTTGAGGCATCTGATAGTAAGAAAATAATCATATTGGCTACATCTTCGGATTCGCCAACGCCCAATGGATATTGTTGCTCGTATTTTTTCATTTCTTCTGAAGACATTGCAGCGTTGATAGTGTCCCAATAAATATCTGTTTTTACTAAGGCAGGTTGTAAAACATTGATACGATTTTTTTTGGGGGCTAATTCTAATGCTAATGTTCTGGCATACGCTTCTAATGCGGCTTTAGAGGAGACATAAAGCGCTCCACCAAAATACGAATGCAATGTGGAGATAGATGAGATAAAAACAATAGAACTATGGGTATTTAATTTTTGTTGTTTAAGTAATTCAGAGGTAAGCGAAACAGCAGATAAATAATTGGTTGAAAACACATCATCAATTTGTTTTTGTTGAATGTATTTTATCGGAACCGGGAGGACTTTCCCTGTACAATGTGCCCAACCATCAATGGGTGGAATAGTTTGAACGAATCGAGTAATGTCATCATTTTTTTTCAAGTCAGCAGGAATGATTTGATGTTCGCCTTGTTGCATGAAGTTCAGTGTTTTTCGGAGTTCTTCTTCTCTTCTGGCTGTAATGTAAATATGTGAACAATATTGACTCAAAAGAATAGCCGTCGTTCTACCTATACCAGAGGAAGCGCCGGTGATGAGTATTTTTTTATTTTTAAGGGATTCAAGCATAATTAAAATTGGTTCTTAAAATTTTCAATAATTTTTTGGAAGAGAGATTTATCAACATACCCTATTTTTTGAGTCATTCTTTTTTTATTAATTGTATATACTTTGTTTAGTTTAACACAACTTTTCTTTGACAGAGAGGGAGGAGCAATAATTATTAAAAATGGAGCTTCTTTTGTTTTTCTGTTGGATGTGAATGGTTTTTAATTTTGTTCTTTAAATCATAAAAATAACGTTGCAGAAAAATTAATGTATTCAATGCTCTTTCAGCTTCTTGTTCAGTCAAAGAAAATTTATCTATGTTTTTTAAGAGTGATAAATACTTATTGTTAAGTTTTTTCAATTCTTTTATTGACCATTCAATAAATATATCATGTACAAAATGTTCAGTTTTCTTTTCTTTTTTAATATTAGTATAAATTATATTATTAAAGAATTCTAAATAAGGATTAATCAATAAGTTATCAAATACATTTGTTTTTTTAACTGAGTTCATATTTGCAAAATTATGAATTCTTTAATTATCCAATCAGTCCATTTCAATCAAATTGAAGATTGTAACTGAATTAAAATCTACAATACACGAGGCCCATGAAAAACCGACACCAAAGCCGGATAAGAATAATTTTTTATTTCCGTTTAGTTTGTCTTTTAATTCGGTAACTATCGTTAATGGAATAGAAGCAGAACTGGTATTACCAAGTTTTCTTATTGAATAAGGTACTTTTTCTGCAGGTATTTTCATTTTTTTACGAACACTTTCATTCATCAATAAATTGGCCTGGTGAAAAACAAAATAATCAATTTCATTTTTGTTAACACTGGAAAACTTGAATAATTCTTCTGCATTGGGCGCTACTTCTCGTAAAGCAAAATTAAAAATATCAGAACCTAATAATTGTAAGTGGCGTTTGCTGCGGATGATACCGGGTTCTATTTCAATTTCTTCGAAAGTATCGGGTTGAATATGATAGCGGCTTCCACCATGTGGTATTTTAATGGCCTCTTCACCACTGCCGTCTGTTTGAAGATTAAAATATATGGAAGAAGCATGCGGATGGTATTCCAGAGCAGTTGCACTTCCAGCGTCGCCAAATAATGGATAAGTACTTTTGTCTTTGTAACAAGTGGATAATGTGGATTTATCACCGGCCAGAAGGATTGCGCGTTTTATTTGTCCCGTTTGTAACATGCTACCTAAAACAAACAATCCGTATACATATCCGCTACAACCTAAATTGATGTCAAAGGCAATTGTATTTTTACTCAAGCCCAAGCGATGTTGAAGTATGATGCTACTGGCCGGAATGAAATAATCAGGCGATTGTGTGATAAAGATGAGAGCATCTACAGAGTTTTTGTCCCAGTTTAATTCGTGTATTATTTTTTTAGCAGAGTGGTAGCATAAATCAGCGGAGGTCAGATGAGATGGAGCCACTCGCCGTTCTTCTATACCTACCGTTTTGATAAACATTTGTCGTTCTTGTTCAGAGATGTACTCATAATCTTTTGTGAATACTTTATTTTGAGGCACTGCGGAGGCAATGGCACGAACGGAACAGTTATTGAGTTGAAATAATGCCATGTGTGTTTAAGATTGTAATTTTGATTTGATTATCTCGTATAAATCCTGAATGGTTTGTGCTTTTCGGAGATCGTTAGCGTTTAGCTCCACATTAAAATTAGCGTCTGCAAATGCAATGATTATCAAGGCGTGCATTGAGCTCCAGTTGGGAATTTCTCTGTAATTCGTTTCAGGTTTTAAGGTACCTTTTGGCAAGTCATCAAATTCGTTTTCTAACAGTTGAATAAATTCTTGAATAGGTATCATAAGATTTTTTTGTAAAGTTACTAAAATTCTATCACTGTGGCGCCAAGTGTGTATCCTAAGCCAAAGCCGGCTAATAATAATTTCATTCCGCGATGAATTTTGTTTTCTTTTATCAATTGATGTAAAGCAATAGGAATGCTGGATGCTACAGTGTTTCCGGTATAGCGAATATCGTTAAAAAATTTTTCTTTCGGGATTTTTAATTTTTTTCTAAGGACTTCTAACATAAAGCTATTGGCTTGATGGAAAATGAAATAGTCAATTTGTTCGATGGATAAATTATTTTTTTCAAGTGTTTTTTGTATTAAAATGGGCACCTGTTTCATTGTCATTAAGAATATAGCAGTACCGTCCATTTTCATAATGCCGTGAGGAGGATTGTTAGGATCGGAGTAGTATTCCAAATTGGCAGGATTGACGGTTCCACTTCTTTCTACAATTAATTTATCATATCCGCTTCCGTCTGTATAGAAAGTAAAATTTTCAAACTTTAATTTTTCGGAATGTGTAAGATAAGTAGCAGTGCCGCTATCTCCAAAAATAGAAATTAGTTCCAAGTCGTCTTTTCGAATTACGAATGATGGTGTATCAGCAGTCAGTAATAAAATATGCTGTGCTATTTGACATTGCATCAGTGCTTTGGCAATTGATAAACCATAAATGTAACCTGTGCAACCGTGTGGTAAGTCAATACAATAACACTTGTTTGAAAGATTTAATGTGCGTTGTATAATAGCAGAGGTATTGGGGGCTTTATAGCTAAAACCATGACCGACCAAAATTATTGCATCAATATCTTTTTTAATATATGGAAATTGTTCAAATAATTTCACAGCGGTCTGTTCAGCCATTTTTTGCATATTAAAATCCAGAGTAGTATGTCTTCTTTCTAAAACACCTGTTTTTTTGTAGATTTCATCTGGGTTTACATTAAATTGTTTTGCAAGGTCTTCGTTAGTGATAACTTTTTCAGGCAGATATACTGAAATTCCTTTTATTTGCATTGTTAAATTTATGAAACAAAGTTACGGAAAAATTTATTTGTTATTCATTGCCATTGCGTTTCTGTTGTATGGCAATACGATTAAAAATGGGTACGCTTTGGATGATGAATTTGTAGTGGGGCAGAATAGTATTACCAATAAAGGTATAAAAGCCATTCCTAAAATACTAACATCTTATCATGCCAAAGATGAAAGCGGAAATGAATATGAATACAGACCGATGGTGAAAATTTCTTATGCCTTGGAAGTGCAGTTTTTTACTGATAATGTTCATACGCATCACTTTTTTAATGTGGTGTATTATGCTTTGTGTTTGATAGTGTTATTTAGAATGTTATTATTATTGTTTGAGAATTATTCATTGCAAACAATTTTATGGATTGTTGTATTGTTTGCATTTGTGCCTTTGCATAGTGAAGTAGTGGCGAGTTTGAAAAACAGAGATGTGATGCTAAGTTTTATTTTTTCAATGCTAACATTAATAGTATTTCTGAAATGGCTACGACATCAACGATTTTATTATTTACCACTCATGGCTTTTTTATTCTTGTTGGCTCTTGCAAGTAAATTTGATGCTTTTCCATTATTAGCCATTATGCCTTTGATTTATGTGCAAAAAAAATCTGCAACCATTAAAATATCTAATGAAAAGATATGGATAAATATCCTGATGATTGTATTGACATTATTTGTAGCGTATATTTTTCTAAAGAAAGGACAAAAGGTTTTATTAGATCAAAGTATAAAGCAACGTGTTTTCAATTATTTTGAAAATCCATTATACTTTGAAAAAGCATGGAAGTATAGAATTATAGCACTATTCAACACATTAGGGTTTTATGTATGGATGTTTATTCTACCACTTAAAATGGCTTGTTACTACGGATATAATGTAATACCAATAAAAAGTATTGACAGCAAAGGGTTTATTGGTGTTTTTAGTTTTATTTTATTGGTGTATTTCTTTTTTAAAAATTTCAGAAAAAAAGATTTGTTGTGGTATGGTGTGGTATTTTTTTCATTTCATATTTCAATGTTTTTGAATTTTGTCAAGCCGGCGCCGGGCATTGTGGCGGATAGATTTATCTTTGCACCGTCCGTTGGATGGGCAATGGTAGTGGTTTATCTTTTAGAGGGAATAAATCAAAAGTTTTTACTAAGGAAAAAAATATTTCAATTTACAAATGTGGAGTGGTGGAAGCAAACAAAGATGAAAGTGTATATCCTGATTTATCTGGTAGTGTGTAGCATGTTGATCTGGTACAGAAATTATGAATGGAGGCATAAGCTAAACTTATATGAAGCGGATGTGAAAAAATACCCCGAATCCGTCAAGTTGCATATACTTTATGCTTCTCAAATAATTATTGAATATCTGCAAAACACCGGGAAATTGCCTTTATCAGAAAGAGATAGGTATTTACAAATAGCATTTGATGAATTTCAAAAGGGACTTGCTATTGACAGTTCTTGCGGCAGTTGTCTGAACAATATTGCTTTTTTGTATATGAACTGGAAAAAAGATTATGTTACTAGCATACCTTATTTATTAAAGGCCTATCAATTGGATTCCACAAGAAAAGAATTATTGAATAACATTGCGATTGCTTACTTTAAAACTGGAAGAAACAAAGATACTATTGAAATTTTACTACGAAAATCATTAAAGTATGATAAAGATAAAACTTACGAAATTCCTTTTGATGTCATGAGGGAATATTGTAAACAAGAAAAAACTTATCAGAAAGGTATTGATTTTATTCAACAATACCTACCAGAAAGATCTAATTCTGTATTTTTATATTTTGCTTTAGGCGAATTGCAGGTGCTGAATGGTGACACTGCTGCGGCTATACAATCCTATGAAAAAGTATTGCAAATTAATCCACATTATCCACAGGTACAGAATTATTTAAAGGAATTAAAAAGTAAGTATAAGAGAATTGTTCCGAACAATAAATAATTTCACATTTTGTGTAACACATTTTGTATAATTTAAAATTTAATTAGTAGTTTTGCAGAAAAAAGATATGAATCCTTTTTTAATCAATACCTATCAAACACCCCAATACTTTTGCAATCGGGAAGACGAAACAAAAGAAATTATTAAGAACATTAAAAATAATACACATACTACGTTATTCGCTCAGAGAAAACTCGGAAAAACAGCACTTATTAAAAACGTGTTTTATCATATTAAAAATAAAAACTATATTTTAGTTTATGCGGATATTTATTCTGCCCAAAATATATATGAATTTACAAAAATTATCATTAATGCTATCTATCAGCAAATTCATAAAAAAAGGGGATTTCAACAGAAGTTTTTGGATATTTTAAAGTTTATCCGGCCTAAAATAAGTTTCAATGAATTGACCGGTATACCAGAATTGACAATAGATTACCTACCCACCAATGAGGATTATTTACCATCTTTGTTAAATGTATTAAGATGGCTAAATGAACAATCAAGACCTGTTGTTATTGCAATTGATGAATTCCAGCAGATATTGACTTTTTCGGAAAAAAATATAGAAGCCCAACTGCGTACTCATATTCAAAATATGAATAATCTCTGTTTTATTTTTTCTGGAAGTAACTATCAATTAATGAATGATATTTTTTATAGCTATAAAAGGCCTTTTTACGGCAGTACGTTTAATTTAAGATTATCAAAAATTTCAAATGAGGTTTACGCTCAATTTATTCATAAGCATTTTACCGAAAATAAACGAAAAATAGAGATGCCAACGATTGAGTACATATTACAGATTACCGATACACATACATATTATACTCAGTTTTTGTGCCATGAACTATATGCAGAAGAGATTAAAAATATAAATGTTCATGATGTAAATAAAGTATTATTAAAAATATGTAATAACAATTTTGAAATTTATATGCAGATAAAAAACTTGCTGACAAGTTATCAATGGAAGATTCTTAAAGCAATTGCATGTGAGAAAAAGGTCTATGAAATTTTTGCAAGTAAGTTTATTCAAAAATATCATTTAAGGTCTCCCTCAATGGTAAACCGGGCTATTCGTTCTTTGCTTAGTAAAGAGCTTGTTTACTTTGATGTTAACAATAATTATTATGAACTAAATGATAAGTTTTTAATGTACTTTTTTCAACACTTCGTCCCTTAAAAAATAAATATAATTTCATATTTTGTGTAACACATTTTGTAAAACAGAAGTGCTATCAGCATGGCATTTGCTTCCATACAATTTATTTCATAATTTTTCGTTATATTTGCAGATGATGAAACAATTTATATTAAATATTCTCCTCTTTATTTTTTTGCAGGGATTGGCTTTTTCTCAATCTACACAGGCATATCCGGCTCGGTTAAAATGTGTCTCTGTTATTAATTCTTCCGGAGATATTGTCATTCAATGGACTCCTCCAATTGATACACAAAATCAATTTTATTCATACGAAATTTTTCAATCCAATTCTAATCTTGGTCCTTATCTTTTAATCAATACAATTAATAACATTGCTGTAAATTCTTTTACTCATGTGGGGGCTGGTGGGAATACACAAAGTCGTTATTATTTCATTCGCACCCGCTGGGGACCCGGTGGAATGACGGCATCGGCCTTTTCTGATACCTTGCATTCTATTTTTCTCTCTCTTACCGGTATAGGTGGTGGCGTGGCTAAACTTATTTACAATGATATACATAATCCTCATCTTTCTTCGTCCTATCCTCAATTTGATATTTACAAGAGCACTACAGGCATTTTACCGTTTAATTATCTCGTCTCTACTTCGCAAACTAAATATAATGACACGGTGGCTAGCTTATGCAATGGTGTGAGTTATTACTATTACATTGAACTGAAAGATTCGTCTGGATGTTCATCTGTATCCAACATTGCTAATGGCAGTTTTCTTGACAATACACCACCCATTGTACCTACTCTTGATTCGGCTAGTGTATTACCGAGTGGGCAAACCGTTTTGGGGTGGAATCCATCGCCTTCTCCGGATGTGGCGGGGTATATCATTTATCAGGTGATAAGTGGAATTAATGTGCCAATTGACACCATCTGGGGCTTTAATAATACCTCTTATACATATACCAATACGGCAGCCAATACAAACACCTTGCAGTTTATCGTATCTGCTATAGACAGTTGTAATAATGTGAGCATTCTAAGCGGTTCACAAACAACGATGTTTCTAAGATATAATTACAATGTATGCGCCCATAGTGTGGATTTACAATGGAATAAAATTACTTTGCAAGGTGGTGGGGTAAAGTATTTTATTTATGCATCAGAAAACGGTTCCTCTTATACCTTAATTGATAGCACCACTAATTTATCCTATAATTACACGCAATTGAATTATAACAGCAATTATTGTTTATTTATTCGTGCTAGAAGTCAATCGGGTATTACGGTTTCCTCTAATTTAATTTGTTTTAATGCGTACGGTTCGCCGGTATCTTCTTTTGCGTATGTCCGGTATGCTACAGTAAAAGATACACATTCTATAGCGCTTGCATTTTATGTTGACACTTCAAAAACGTCAAATGGTATTGAGATATTGAGAAGCGTCGATAATGTGAACTTTCAATCAATAACTACTATTCCAACAAATTCTGGCAATTCCTCTTATTTTTATACCGATAATTCTCCACAAATTAATGCTATTCAAAACCCTTATTATTACAAGGCCTATATTTTAGACAGTTGTGGCAATAGGAGAAATCCTACCAACACCACCAAAACCATTTTATTAAAAGTACATAAAGATAGAAATCAATTTTTTAAATCTGTATTGAATTGGGACGATTATCAAGGGTGGCCTACAGGAGTCAGTGATTATTATATCTATCGGGTAGTTGACAATACTATGGAAACTTCACCAAGAGCAATTGTCCCGGCAAGTATCAGAACCTATTCTGATGATTATTCGGATTTGTACGAGCATTCTGGTAAAATTGGGTATGTGGTGTTGGCAGCAGAAAACTTAGGGAATCCTTATGGTTTTATAGAATCTTCTTCTTCTAATACGGCGTTTATTATGGAAGAGGGAGATGTATTTATACCTAATGCATTTGCGCCTAATGGTGTGAACTATGAGTGGAAACCTGTATTTCAATTCCCCAATCCAGAAGATTATCACTTATGGATTTATGATCGTTGGGGGAAGCAGATTTTTTCAACGAATGACATCAATCGTGCGTGGGATGGGGAGGAGTATCCGCAAGGTGTCTATGTATATTTAATTCGTTACAAAAACGCTCGTGGCGAGTATGTTGAACTAAAAGGCAGTATAACATTGCTTCGTTAATTTATGTTTTTTGTTAATGTTACTTTTTGTATTTTTCCCCTATAATTTTTCCAAAATGCGAAAGTGTTTTTTTGTATTTGTATTTATTGAATTATTTCATAATACCTATGCTCAACTTACCTGTAATGCAGGAGCAGATTTTACTCTTTGTCCCCAATCTACATATATTTTGGGAGGCAATCCAGTAGTTACAGGAGGGGTTTCACCTTATACTTATTCGTGGTCGCCAGCAGCTGGCCTGAGTAATGATACCGTTCCCAATCCTATTTTGAATAGTTATCAAAGCTCTTATTATGTATTGATTGTAAAAGATAAAATAGGAGAAGTATGTAGAGATACGGTCTATATTACTCGTAGCAATATTGACAATTATTCCGCTGGTGCGGATCAATTTATTTGTAAAGGTACATCTTCTGTATTAACCCTTGGAGCACCTTCTAATTCCGCCTGTTCTACCTGCTCTTTTACATGGATGCCAACGACCTATTTAGACAATGCTTTTTCACCCAATCCTGTATCAACACCAGATACATCTACTTCCGGTATTTCCTACACTCTTTCTATTTCTGATGGAACGTGTAATTATGTAGATCTTGTTAATATCACAATCGGCTTTGTGCCACTTGATGTGCGACCGCAAGATACAACAATAAAAAAAGGAAATGTTGTAACTTTACATGTAAGCGGTGGTAATGGTAATTATACATGGAAGCCGCCGTATTACCTCACTATACCTTATGGACAAACTCAAAACCCGGATGCTTCCCCTGCTTCAACAATAATTTACACAGTTAGTTCAGTTTTATCTACTGGTTGTATCGCATCCAATACGGTCATTATTCGTGTGTTACCGAATGACGAATTGATTTTTTACAATACCTTTACGCCGAATAATGATGGTATCAACGATGTGTTTTACATTGCTAATCTCGAACAATACCCAGATAATTCTCTTACTATTTACAATCGTTATGGACAAAAATTTTTTTTTCAACGCGGATATAGAAATGATTGGGATGGCACTATCAATGGGGAACAAGTGCCAACAGGGACGTACTTCTATGTTTTAGATACCGGTACAGACAAAGGATCGTACAAAGGTCATGTTAATATAATTCGGTAGTGTATGAAAAACAAGGCAGTAGTACTGGTGGCTGGTGGAAGCGGAGAACGTGCCAAGAGTAACACTCCTAAGCAATTTGTTGAACTGTATCAAAAACCAATCTTAGTGCATGCACTCGAAAAATTTATAAGTACATATAAAGACATCATTTGTATTATTGTTACTCATGAAAGTTATTTGTCTTATACCAAAGAAATTGTATCAAGATATTTTCCCAATACTTTTGAAATACATTATACTCAAGGAGGGAAAACACGATTTGAATCTGTAAAGAATGGTCTTGAAATGCTCAATCAACTTCAATTTAATGGAATTGTTGCTATACATGACGCGGCACGACCCTGCATAAGCAAAACATTAATTAATAGATGTTTTGAAATAGCAGAAAAAAAGGGGAATGCAATTCCGGTGATTCCAATAACAGAGAGCATTCGTTATATCAACGGTTCAGATAATAAGTTTGTTAGAAGGGATGATTTCGTTATCGTTCAAACACCGCAATGTGTTGACTTTAAAACATTATACAACGCCTTTCAACAAGCTTATCAAGAACAATTTACAGATGAGGCCAATGTTTTAGAACATTGTGGTGAAAAAATAAATTTGTGCGAGGGAGAAAAACACAATATCAAAATTACTTATCCGATAGATTTTGAAATAGCAAAGGTGATTATAGAATCTTTAAATGAACAGTAAATAAACTTTATCATGAATAACTTATTAGTAGCAGAGCAATTTTATCGTTTGGCCAAGTTGATGGAATTGCATCAAGAAAATGTGTTTAAGGTAAAAGCCATTTCAAACGCTGCTTCAATACTTGAAAAACTAAATCAAGAAATTAATTTAGAGAATTATCAATCTTTATCGGAAATTAAAGGAATTGGGAAAAACATTGTTCAAAAAATACAGGAGATATTAAAACATGGAAAAATCAAAAAGTTAGAAGGATACGAACGTATTACGCCCGAATCGGTTGTTGAACTATTGAATATTAAAGGATTAGGACCTTCTAAAGTTTTTAAACTCTGGAAAGAATTAAACATAAGTAGTGTTGAACAGTTAATTGAAGCGTGTGAGAACAATCGTTTATCAAACATTAAAGGTTTTGGTAAGAAAATACAACAAAATATTCTCGAAAACACCTTGTTTTATTTACAACAAAAAAATAAAGTACAACTTGGTATTGCCTTGTCAATTGCTGAAAAAATTAGTTGTATTTTACAACAAAATAATATAAAAACCGAATTAACCGGTGAAGTGAGAAGACAATGTGAGGTGATTTCTAAAATAGAATTTATTACCACAAGTAAAATTAATAGTAAACTTCTTCAAGAGATAAATGCTATCTCTGATGTTCCAGTAATTATACATCATTGTAAGGAAGAAGAATATTTTTATCAACTTGTTGAAACTACCGGAAGCAAGCGTTTTTTGGAAGAAATTAATTTTCACCAACTTAAAGAACAAACTTTCAATAATGAAGAAGAAATTTTTACTGCTTTGAACTTTCAGTATTTGCCTCCATTTCAGAGAGAGAGTAGAAAAGAGCATTATGAAGTTTCTGAACCATCATTAAAAAAAGAAAATCTTATTCAAGTAGGAGATTTCAAAGGTATTTTGCATTGTCATACCATATTTAGTGATGGATTAAATACATTAGAGGAATTTGCGGATTATGTCAGAGAAAGTGGATACGAATATCTCGGAATATGCGATCATTCCCAGTCAGCAAAATATGCGAATGGTCTGACGGTTGAAAAAGTATTAGAACAATTTCATGCAATTGATGAGTACAACAAAAAACACAGTGATTTTAAGGTATTAAAAGGTATTGAAAGTGATATACTGAAAGATGGAGCATTAGATTATAGTACAGATATTCTATCGCAATTTGATTTTGTAGTAGCATCTATTCACAATCATTTTGAAATGACAGAAGACGAAGCGACACGGCGACTTATCAAAGCAATAGAAAATTCCTATACTACCATTCTGGGGCACTTGACAGGAAGATTGTTGTTGATACGCAAGGGCTATCCGGTTGATCATAAGAAAATCATAGATGCCTGTGCAGCCAATAATGTGGCTATTGAATTAAATGCTAATACTTATCGGCTGGACATTGATTGGCGTTGGCTACAATACTGTATGAAAAAGGAAGTGATGATAGCCATTAATCCGGATGCCCACGAAAAAACAGCAATTAAAGATATTCAATACGGTGTGATGGTAGCACAAAAATCTGGTTTAACAAAAGAATTTTGCTTAAACACGCTATCTTTTAATAAATTATTAAATTTTCTTAAACATCGTAGGAAACTATAAAAACAAAAAAAGTTTCCATAGTTTTGCTGCTCAAAAAAAATTATGAATTTTCGGATACTTAGTTTACTTTTATTCACAATGTATTCTATTCTTGCTCAGGAAAAGTATACTATAAAAGGTTATGTGAAAGATAAAAAAAATGGTGAGGCATTGATTGGAGTGGTGGTAAGCAAAAAAGGTTCTAACATTGGTGTATCTACTAATGAATATGGTTTTTATTCATTAACCTTACCAAAAGGTCAACATACCATAGTTACCAATTATTTAGGGTATAAAAGTTTGGAAAAGAACATAGATTTAAATCAAAATGTTACATTAAACATTGAATTGGAAGAAATAGACAATCAATTGCAAGAAGTTGAAGTAATCAGTGAAGCAGAAGATAAAAATATAAAGAGTATTGAAATGAGTACGGTTAAACTGGATATTAAACAAGTGGAAAAAATACCTGCCTTACTGGGGGAAGTAGATGTAGTAAGAGCTGTGCAATTATTACCCGGCGTAACAACAGTGGGAGAAGGTGCATCAGGATTTAATGTAAGAGGAGGTAATGTGGATCAAAATTTGATTTTATTAGACGATGCGCCGGTGTTTAATAGTTCACATCTATTTGGTTTTTTCTCTGTGTTTAATCCGGATGCAGTAAAAGATTTGAAGTTATACAAAGGTGGAATACCATCTCAATATGGAGGTCGTTCTTCTTCGGTATTAGATGTGCGATTAAAAGAAGGGAATAACAAAAGATTTGAAGGAAATGGAGGAATCGGCACTATATTTTCCAGATTTTCTTTTGAAGGGCCTATTCAAAAAGAACGCTCTTCTTTTATTATTGCCGGTAGAAGAAGTTACATTGATATTTTAGCAAAACCATTCTTATCTAAAAGAGAACCTAACTTAAAGAATGCACAATTTTATTTTTATGATTTGACAGCGAAAGTAAATTATCGGATAGATGATAAAAATACAGTGTTTTTAAGCGGCTATTTTGGAAGAGATGTATTTGGTGCAGGTTTTACTTTTGATTGGGGGAATGCTACCACCACATTGCGCTGGAATCATATTTTCAACCCAAGATTATTTATGAATCTCACTACTTTTTATAGCAACTATGATTACAAAATTATTTTTACTCAACCTGGGAATAATCAAAAATTTGAATGGCGTGCCAATATCGTCAATTATTCCTTAAAGTCGGATTTAAGTTGGTATGCGAATGCCAATAATACCATTCGCTTTGGTATACAGGACATTTTGTATCAATTCAATCCAACAACTGCAATTATCACAGATGTAGAGGGTCGAAGTACTGATTTGAGTTTAGAAAAAAAGTATGCCAATGAATTAGCAATATATGTAAGCAATGAACATAAGATCAATGATAGATTGACTTTTGAATATGGCATTCGGTTATCGGATTTTGCTTATTTGGGAAATACTACTAAATACATTTATAGAGATACTACAGCAGGGATTGAATTGCCATTACAATCAGAAGAGAGAACAAAAGGATTATTTAATCCAATTAAAAATTATCTAAATCCAGAACCCAGATTTTCTGCTAATTATGTAATCAACAGAACTTCATCTTTAAAATGGAGTTATAACAGAATGGCTCAATACATTCAAATTGTCTCCAATACAGCAGCGACAACACCTTTAGATGTATATTCACCGGCTACGAATAATGTTAAACCCTTGATTGCCGATCAAGTAACCGTGGGATATTTTAGAAATTTCAAGGATAATATGTTTGAAACCTCGTTGGAAGTGTTTTACAAGTATTTACAAAATCAATTAGATTATATTGATAATGCGGACTTGCTTATCAATAAATACATAGAATCTCAATTTTTGCAAGGAATTGGAAGAGCGTACGGATTAGAAGTGTACATCAAAAAAGCAAAAGGCAAATGGAATGGATGGTTGAGTTATACATTATCCCGAACAGAGCGCAAGGTACAAGGCATTTCTAACAACGATTGGTTTTTATCCAAATATGATAGAACGCATTTAATTAATTTTGTAAATACGTATGATTTTAATAAAAAATGGAGTGCTTCTATAACTTTTGTATACTTAACAGGCACACCGGCTACTTTTCCAGATGCTAAATTCCAGTTACAGGGATATAATGTTCCTTACAATACCACCAATCAACGGAATAATTTTAGAATCACACCGTATCATCGCTTAGATGTGGGAGTAACTTGGAATATTGATGCTATGAAGACCAAGAGATTTAAAAATCAACTGGTATTGAGTGTGTATAACGTTTACAACAGAAGAAATGCGTATAGCATTTATTTCCGCACCAATCCTGATAATCCGAATGAAACACAAGCGGTGAGATTTTCTGTGATTGGAAGCATAGTGCCGGCTATTACTTGGAACTTTAATTTTTAATATAAATTTTATTTATTATGAAAACAAAATTGATTGATAAAATCTATTACATAATTTTACCACTTCTTCTAATCTTTCTGATTTCTTGTGAAGATCCGGTTCAGGTAAAATTAGAGCAAGGACAAAAATTATTGGTAATTGATGCATTTATCAATGATTTAAGACAAGACCCAAAAATACGAATTACGTATTCTCAAAATTATTTTGATAACTCTCAAAATGTAAGTATGGTAGATAATGCTCAAGTATTTCTTAAAGATTTGAGTACAAATACAACGTATACTTTCGCTTATACAGGTAATGGTTTCTATACTTATACTCTCTCCTCAACAGATACTATTGCAAAAGTAAATCATTTGTACAAATTGATGGTTGTGTATAATGGCTATACCTACACGGCTACAGCATTACAAAAGCGATCTGCAATTATAGATAGTATTCAGGTAAAATTTAGAAAAAATAATTTCACAGGTGAAGAAGGGTATAAATGTATTATGTGGGGAAGAGATGTAGCCGGTCCTGTGCCCGATTATTATTGGATTAAATCATTTAAAAACGGCGTGTTTTTTGGACGAACATCAGATATTAATCTTGCTTATGATGGTGCAAGTGGCGGAAGTGGCGGTGTACGGGCGGATGGCTATGTATTTACTCCTAATATCGCCGAGGCAATTACTCCTGGAGGTAAGTATTTTCAAAAGGGTGATACGTGCAAGGTTGAAATTCATTCACTTTCATCTGAAGAATCTTGGAATATGTTTAATCAAATCATTACAACAACCAATAATCAAGGATTATTTGCCACAACTTTGGAAAATACAAAAACAAACATCATAACGCCCAATGGCGCAACTACTAAAGCAGTTGGTTTTTTCAATATGGCAAGCGTTACAACAGCCACTAAAGTGGTGAAATGATAAAAAAATACGCATTTTTGTGAAGATATAAATAAATGTATGCATTCTTTTTTTGAAGTTCATTCAAGGCATTTTGATTTAAAGCAGTTTGTAAATCTGGCATTAAAAGAAGATGTGGGTAATGGCGATATTACGAGCTTGAGCATTATTCCATCGGATGTGGCAGGAACGATGCAATTACTTGTCAAGCAGGATGGTATCATTGCAGGTGTAGAAGCAGT
Organism: Sphingobacteriaceae bacterium; assembly: GCA_037447455.1. GTDB lineage: Bacteria > Bacteroidota > Bacteroidia > B-17B0 > Aurantibacillaceae > BPGX01. The sequence continues at coordinate 86,378 of JBBIGQ010000007.1, forward strand.
TCGTCAAATTCTACAATACGTTTATCCCGAAAATGAACTTAATGTTTTTATCAACGATGGTCGTGAAGTAAAAAAAAGTGATGTGGTTTTTCGTATTTGTGGTAGTGTTCAACGGTTATTGTCTTATGAACGATTGTTGCTCAACATTATGCAGCGAATGAGTGGTATTGCCACAAAAACCCACTATTTGCAATCGTTGTGTGCTGGTACTCGTGCGAAAATAACCGATACAAGAAAAACTACGCCACTGTTTCGTTTTTTTGAAAAATGGGCTGTATCAATAGGTGGTGGTGTCAATCATCGTTGGGGATTGTATGACATGGTATTGATTAAAGATAATCACATTGATGCAGCAGGTGGTATTGATAAGGCAATTTGGAAATGTCGTAATTACTTGAAGAGGAATAATTTGAATCTAAAAATTGAAGTTGAAGCCAGAACTTTGGAGGATGTAAAAATGGCTTTGGAATGTCAACCGGATAGAATAATGTTTGATAACTTTTCTGTTGAGAATGTTCGGAAAGCAGTGGAAATAGTAAATGGTAAGGTAGAAACAGAAGCATCTGGTGGAATAAATGAATATAATCTGAGAGCGTATGCTCAAACGGGTGTTGACCTAATTTCAATTGGCGCTTTGACACATCAAATAAACAGTTTGGATTTAAGTTTAAAGTTGATTTCATAACCAATGTTCATAAGAATACTTGTTTTTATTAGCATTTTGTGTGTCGTTGAATATTATTTTTATCAAGCTATTAAAAATTTTATCTCTGAAAAGCATCATAAAACAGTGATGTATCTTGAAATAGGCTGGATAGTACTTTTAATAATTACATTGTTATTACTAGTTTTTTATCGTCCACATCAATGGCATGATGCTTTTCGGATATATCTTGCTCTTGTAGCAATGTTTGAATTTTCAAAGCTTTTTGGTAGTGTGTTTATGTTATTAGATGATATTTTTCGAATTATTCGCTTTGTTGAGAAGAATTTTTTTGCTTTTTCAAAATCAGAGAGTACACCGGATTGGAGTTTATCACGTTCGCAGTTTGTTTCTCAATTAGCCGTATTTTTTACAGCATTTTCGTTTTCAGGATTTATTTACGGAATTTTTCGAGGGGCATATAATTTTAAGATTCATCAGATTAAATTATCATTTAAGGAATTACCAAAAAACTTTAATGGTTTAAAGATTGTTCAGATTTCGGATTTGCATTTAGGTTCGTTTTTCAGCCCAAGACCTGTCGAAAAAATTGTAGAACTAGTAAATGCAGAAAATCCAGACATTATAGTGTTTACAGGTGATCTGGTGAATAATGTAGCCGATGAAGGTTTACCCTACAAAAATATTTTATCTCAATTAAAAGCAAAAATGGGTGTTTATTCGATATTGGGAAATCACGATTATGGAGATTATGTTGTATGGGGAAGTAAACAAAAAAAGCAAGAGAATATGAAGCGGTTAGTTGATTTACAAAAGGAAATGGGATGGGATATTTTACTCAATGAAAATAGAATTTTAGAACGCAATGGAGAAAAGACAGCAATTATTGGAGTAGAAAATTGGGGAGGGAATTTGCATTTTCCAAGGTATGGGAAATTGGATGTGGCGTACAAAGGAACAGAACGCGTTCCATTTAAAATTTTATTATCACACGATCCATCGCATTGGGATTTGCAGGTAATTAAAGAATTTCCGGATATTCAATTGACGTTGAGTGGGCATACACATGGTTTTCAGTTTGGTGTGGAGTATGGAAAAATTAAATTTAGCCCTGTGCAGTGGGTATACAAGCATTGGGCGGGTTTGTATCAGTTTAATAAAAAACATTTGTATACCAATGCACAGCCCATTGATAAACCGACAGTAATGAAACAATATCTTTATGTCAACAGAGGTGCTGGATTTATTGGTTATTCGGGCAGATTAGGCATATGGCCGGAAATCACGGTAATACATATTTATCAGGCATAAGTTTTAAAACACCTTCTCTCTTTCAGCATTTTGAAAAGTATTTTTGATAAACGATACTTTATTTTGCAGTAATTCTTATCTTAAGGGTTTTCTATATTTTATCCCTTTTTTTATTATGCTTAATGACTACTGATCACATTAATACTACCCTTGAAGATTACATTACTATCAGTAAATTTTATCACATAATAATATGCACCGTCCGGCACTTTATTGCCTTGATACGTTCCATCCCAGTAAACTTTCAGGTTATCGTATTTATTGGCTTTGTAAATCATTTGCCCGTATCTATTAAAGACCATCACTTCATTATTCGGATAATACTCAATCATTCCTATCCAGAAGATATCGTTATAGTTATCACCGTTAGGCGTCATAGTATTGGCAATGATAAGCTTGTAATCTTTTAGGACAAGTATTTTAACGGTTGCAGTATCTAAGCAACCGTATTGGTCGCGGACATAAACAATGTAAGTAGTATCTTTTGTTGGCCATACAAAAGGATTATTCACTGTTGTATCAGAAATGTTGTAATTCGGCGCCCACGCAAATCCATTACCTCCACTTGCTACAATTTGTACAGAAAAACCGATGCTTATAGAAGTATCAGGGGAAGGAATAATTTTTGCACCATTAAAATATCTTACTAATACTTTAGTAATTGGCGTTGTATCTGGTGGACAAATACCACTTTGAACAACAGCTGTATAGTATGTAGTATCCGTTAATCCGGAAAAGGCATAAAAAGGATTGGTATTAGAGAGGGAAGTCCACGTTATTCCGTTATCGGTTGAATTAAACCAATCAACTATATTACCAGTGTAATTAGTTAAGGCAAGTGTACCTTGATTCGTCGGAATAAAACAAACTAAAGTATCTCTTCGGATATATCCTGCTTGTGAGGCCGGATCCACAATGATAGTGGCATTAGAGGTAGTAGTGGCAGTAGGACAAGAACCACTTTGTATGACTGCTCCGAAAATAGTCGTTTGAGAGAGATTATTGTAAGTGTAAACAGTATTGGTATTGGCTATTGGTATCCACGTGTTACCATTGTCTGTTGAGAAAAGCCAGGATACAACATTGCCGTTATTCCCATTGATTGACAATGTCCCTGTATTGGCAACGGCACAAACAGTATTGCTTACCGTTACATTGCCGGCTACTGTTAAAGGGGAAACGTTAATGGTTTTAAATAAGGTATCATCACAGCCCCAATCCGAAGTGGCTACCAGATAAGCGGTGTATGTGCCCGGTGAACTGTATAAATGTGATGGTTGGTACAGAGTGGATGTATTTCCATCTCCAAAATCCCAGAACCAGGAAGCAATGGTAGCACTACCGCCTATCCATGAATAATTGCTGAAGTACACTGTATCACTTACACAATTAGGAGAGGTGGCAGAAAAATTGACAAAAGGCAAATCTTCAATAGTTATCTGATGAACAATAGAATCTTTACAACCAGATGATAAATTGACAATAACTAAGCTTACATCTTTTATACCAGAATAAGAATAATTGACGGAGGCGGATAAAGTAGTAGCAGTAGAAGGCGAAGAGCCATTTCCAAAATACCATTGGTAAGAATAAGGTCCACTACCACTCACGGTAGAAGAGAATGTGTACGGCTGGTTATCCACACAAGGATGATTGGGATAAGTAAAATCAGCAAAGCTGAAACCGGGAAGAACCGTTACATAAGAGACAGCTGAATTTGAGCATCCGCCGGGTTCTGTATAAGTAACTGTATAACTTGTAGAAGAAGTGGGAGAAACAACCACGATAGGTCCACCACCTCCGATAGGTGCCCATGTATATGTTCCACCACCTGGTGAAACAGTAGCCGTAAGAACAACGCTAGCCCCCGGCGCAGAGCATAAAGTGGCATTATTGACAGCGACTGTGGGTAAAGAACTTACAAAAACGGTTGCTTGTGTCGTGTTGGTACAACCAGCGGGAGATGTATAAGATAGGGTATAATTAGAAGTAGAAGCGGGTGAAACGACTACCGAAGGCGTTGTCATACCGCCGGGTGACCATAAATAGGAACCGCCGGTAGGATTCACGGTTGACGTTAGTGTAGCACTTCCAACGCCACAAATAGTAGCATTATTAACAGCAACAGTAGGCAAAGGATTGACCACCACTGTTGCAACCGCTGTTCCCGGACAACCCATACCAGTAGTGTATTGAACAGTATAAGTGGATGTACTGCCAGGTGTAACTGCGATAGTATTTGTAGTGGCACCACCAGGAGACCATAGATACGTTCCACCACCCGGTACGCCATTGGCAGTAATAGTTGCGGATTGTCCTGCACAGATAGTAGGATTGTTGACAGTTACAATGGGGGTTGGATTAACATCTACAGTTCCGGAGGCGGTTGCAGAGCAGCCGTTAAGGTCGGTATAGGTTAAATTGTATACCTGAGTAGAAGGTGGAGAAACAACAATGCTGGAAGTTGTAAATCCGCCCGGTGTCCAGTTGTATGAACCACCAACAGGATTCACTACACTGGTAAGTGTGGCAGATTGTCCGGCACAGATGGTAGCATTGGATACAGAAACAGAAGGTAGTGGATTTACATTCACACATACTGTATTGGAATATGCTGTACCGCCACAGGTTACTTCTGCCCTGAAACATGTATTAGAAGTGAGAGGACCGGTAGTGTAGGGTGTGGAAGTAGCGCCTGGTATGTTTGTCCATGGTCCGCTTGAAGTAGGAGCGGATTGCCATTGTATAGTTCCACCGCTTTGATAACCTGTTAGAGTTAAATTGACATTCTGACCGGAACAAACTGATGCAGCAGAAGAAGCCGTTCCGGCATTGGGCGTAGCAGGGCGATAACATAATATCACTTCAAGCCGGTCAATACATTCTGTCCCAGAAACTACACCACTTACCGTATTATTCCCACCATAGACATATCCTGGCATGCCGCAGGGAAAGTTAGCATTGGGGGTAGAAGATATGTAACATGCTCCACAACTACAATCATTGGCCGTAAAGTTAGCGGCACCTATAGCATTGCCATCAATAGAGGTGGCCATGGTGCCGACTCCGCCTGAACATCCATTGTAATAGTATCGTACCTGTGCGCCTACTACAATATTCCCTGGAGGAACTGGATCTGCGAAAGTTGAAGAAAAGGTAGAACCAAAGGTACAGGCTGTTGAAGAACCGTTTGTATAGCATCTGAAATCGGCTCCGCAAACATTACAACAGCCGTTGGCCTGTGCCCCTGAAAAATCAACATTAATTGTAATGTTTGTACATTGTGCATAAATATAATTTGTAAAACTGATCGACAAAGCGGTTGTAAAAAATATAAATTTTCTCATAGTAAAATTTTTTGCAAAAATAAGTAAAAAAAAAATAACAGCAAAATTTTAATCAAAAATATCCTTCAACAATCAATCAAATAAATACTTCAAAACCTATTACTTAACCAGTACTGTTACTTTATTTTTTAGTACTTCTACGACACCCCCCTTAATGCTTAATTCTTCCTTTTGAGTGTTGACGGACCAGACAAGTGTTCCTTCTTTTAAAGTGGAAATAATCGGGGCATGATTCGGTAATACCCCAAAAGCACCTTCATCTCCTGGAAAAATGATAGAATCTACCTGTCCTTCAAAAATTTTTCCGCCCGGCGATAATATTTCTAGTGTCAACATATTCTATTTCAATTATTTAGATTCAGACAGCATTTTCTTGCCTTTTTCAATGGCTTCTTCAATGGTGCCTACTAAGTTAAAAGCAGCTTCCGGATATTCATCTACTTCGCCATCTAAAATCATATTAAATCCTTTGATAGTATCTTCAATGTTTACAAATACGCCTTTAATACCTGTAAATTGTTCTGCCACGTGGAAGGGCTGAGATAAGAATCTTTGAACACGACGAGCACGGTGCACTACTAATTTATCTTCTTCGCTTAATTCATCCATACCTAAAATAGCAATGATGTCTTGTAATTCTTTGTAACGTTGTAAAATACCTTTTACTCTTTGGGCACATTTGTAATGCGCTTCTCCTACAATAACTGGGTTTAATATACGAGAAGTAGAATCTAATGGATCTACAGCCGGATAAATACCCAACTCGGCAATTTTACGGCTCAACACGGTGGTAGCATCCAGGTGAGCAAAAGTAGTAGCCGGAGCGGGATCGGTAAGGTCATCGGCTGGAACGTAAACGGCTTGTACAGAAGTAATAGAACCATTTTTAGTAGAAGTAATACGTTCTTGCATAGCGCCCATTTCTGTAGCCAAAGTAGGTTGATAACCTACTGCACTGGGCATGCGGCCAAGTAACGCAGATACTTCTGAGCCGGCTTGTGTAAAACGGAAGATATTATCTATGAAAAATAAAATATCCTTTCCTTGTCTATCGCCTTCGCCATCGCGGAAGTATTCGGCTAATGTTAATCCTGATAACGCTACACGGGCACGAGCACCGGGTGGTTCGTTCATCTGACCAAAGACAAAAGTAGCTTGTGAGTTTTCGAGTTCTTTTAAATCTACTTTGGATAAATCCCACCCGCCTTTATGTAAAGATGCTTTGAAGGGCTCACCATAACGAACGATATTGGCTTCAATCATTTCACGCAATAAATCATTCCCTTCACGGGATCTTTCTCCAACACCGGCGAATACAGAGTAACCGGAATAACCTTTTGCGATATTATTGATTAACTCTTGAATCAACACGGTTTTTCCAACCCCGGCACCACCAAATAAGCCGATTTTACCACCTTTTGCATAGGGTTCAATCAGGTCAATGACTTTAATACCTGTATAAAGTACTTCTGTAGAAGTGGATAGTTCTTCAAATTTTGGGGCGGACTGATGTATCGTACGACCTTTTTTATTATCCAGGGTGTTAATACCATCGATGCATTCACCTACTACATTGAACAAACGTCCACGAATTTGTTTGCCAACAGGCATTTTTATTCCATCGCCGAGGGCTGTTACTTCCATACCTCTGTATAATCCATCGGTGCTGTCCATAGCGATGGCACGTACGGTGTCTTCTCCTATATGTTGTTGAACTTCTAATATCAGTTTTTGCCCATTGGAACGAGTGGCCTCAATGGCTTCTAAAATTTTAGGTAATTGTCCGTTTTGTGTGTCAAAGCGTACATCTACAACGGGTCCGATAACTTGTGTGAGTTTGCCCTTTTGTTGCATTGTAATAATTTTGGGCGGCAAAGATAGGGGTTTTGTTTTTAAAAAAATAAAAATTTTTTACTGATATTTATCATTTTCGGAAAAAGCGGCAGGTAGAATGATGTTCTTGACTTTTAATGCCTTATGTGGGAAGGATTTTTTAAGGGTTGAATGAAAAGAATAAAAAGTGTGACTATTGCAGGAGTCGAGAAAAACTTAGTTCTGCTACTGTATCATCAATACAATTCAATAATGATAAAAATTCACTAAAATTGAAAACGGACAACGATGCTTTTTCACTTTTGCCTTACTACTTCTAAAATAAATCCCCCATCCTCCCTAATCTTGTATTTTAGTAGCATTTTCATTTTTTCTTAAAAGTAACTCACTGTAAAATCTGTTTGAACTGCTTGAAAAATATTTTTTGCCATAAAGATTGTTTTTAGGTAAAATAATACTCCAATTTTAACAACTTTAATCAGACAAGAGCGGTACATAAGCAATTGTAATCCAATGTGTTTTTTTATTTGAAAAAAATTTGTACCTTTGTGGAAAATTTACGACTATGAAAACAAAATTATTAAATTATTTAGGAGTCATTGGTTTTTTATTGAGCCAAATACTTTATTCACAAGAGAATCAAGAGAATAAAGAATTTGTAAACAATGAATTTAATGTTCACTTGTCTTTTTTAGGCAAACAAGTTATTGGTAAAGATTCTAAAATTAGGTCATACTTTCCATCTATCAAAACAATTTACATTACTTATGAAGACAAGAAAGTTTATGCAGATCAGGCCCTGCAATACCTTCCTTTGGTGAGTGTTCATTTTGAGTGGGATATGTTTATGACATACAATTGGTATTATCAGGATTCTTCTACTTATTTATATTATACTACTTCACCCAACACAGGAAAATTATTAGAAGAAAAAGTATTTTTAGATTCTATGCCGGATTATTATCAAAATTATCGAACAATTTATCGATATGATAATTTGGGCAGAAGACAATGTATTGCAAGAATGTATAATTACAACAGATGGATAAATGAATGGTTCCCATCAAATAGAGATACTTTTTATTATTCAACGACTAATAAACCCACTATGATAGAAGAACAAAATTATGATACAGTTTACCAAACCTTTTATGTAGAAACCAGATATGTTAGAAACTACAACTTTTATAATAAATTAATTTCTGAAAAAGCATATTATCGTTATTATGATTCTCTAAAGCCCTCCTATCAAATAACTGTATCATATAATTCACAACAAAAATATACATCTATCACCTACGAAGAGCTTGATGAAAATAATCCTAATAATATCACTTACAAAACGAGAGAATCGTATATTTATGACGCAGATGGTAAAATTAAGGAAGCCATTGATGTAGAATGGAATTTTAATACCAATCAATGGGATACTTTGGGAAAGGTATTAGTAAGCTGGTACAAATGGGTAAGTAGTGATGTAGAAGATATTTGTAATAATTTACCTGCTACTATGATTTTTCAAAACAGATATGCCTCCGGCGTGTATCTTAATTCTGAAAAATATGAATATTCTTACGATCCAATTGATGATGAAAATATTGAAGAAAAAGATTACTATTGGGGTAGAACAATAGGTAATTGGGTGTGGCGCTGGGGACGCAAAGAAATACTCACCAGAAATTCGTACTATGGCAATATGATTACCCAAAAACTGATTCAGTATAAACAAGGACTAAGTCAAAATTATGAAAGTTATTCTTTGTATGTTTACAAACAACCCACTCTCACTAATGTCCAACAGACCTTTGTCCAATCTAATATCTTAACTCTTTTTCCTAATCCTAACAAAGGACAATTTTATTTATTACTGAATAAGCCATCTGAAAATGCACAATTTTACATTACGGATATTATGGGAAGAAAGATAGAACAAAATATCACGTTTACTTTAGTAAAAGACAATTTATTTAGATTCAGTACTTCTCATCTCGAAAAAGGAATATATTTCATAAACTTCGTAAATGAAAATACGGGTTCTGTCAATACACAAAAATTTATGATTGAGTAATCTTTTGTTTTTTCGGTTTAATTCGGTTTGAGTCCTTTACCAATTGCAGGTTTATAGATGTTTTGGAAAGTGTCTTGACTAAAACTGAATAATGTTTTGTTTGATGTGCCACCAATCGGATAGTATTAATTTGTTGGTCCATTCTTTGCCTTTGCCTATTGAAGCCAGTACAATGAGTTGTGCCATTAATGCGGCGCACTGTGTTGTTACCGTATTGATAACCCCTGCTTCGGCACAAGTGGGGGCTTCTTCTGGGCTTGGTGGTTTCGGAAAAATATCTCTTAAATTTTTACTCCCATTGAAATTCAACAATCCTACTTGAGAGGTCCATTTAAAGATACTGCCAAATACTAATGGTTTATTCAGTTTCACACAAGTGTCGTTTATTAAGTAGCGAGTATTAAAATTATCCGTGCCATCGGCTATTATATCATAATTTTGAACAATGTTTTCAATATTCGTTTCATCTAATAATAATGAATGTTCGATAATTTCAATATACGGATTTCGGGATGATATTTTTTCTTTTGCTAATTTTGATTTGCTTTGATTGATTTCATTAAAAGTATAAAGATACTGACGATGCAGATTGTGCAGTGAAACTGTATCAAAATCTACAATTCCAATTTTTCCGAAGCCAATCCCGCCGCACATTTGTAATAACGGGCATCCCAGCCCACCAGCTCCTACAATCAGCAGAGAAGTGTTTTTTATTTTTTCCTGGGCATGTAATCCAAAATTATCCAGAATAATTTGTCGTTGGTAGTATTTGAATTCATCGGGTGTAATCATATTCTTTAATCTAATTAATCAAACAATACATAATCCCAGTCCTTCATTACGGGTTCTATTCCTTTACTTTGAAGCATTGCGATAATTTCTTCTAAGGTCCTGTTGTCGTCTATTTCAAATTGTTCCAAAGAATGAGGTTCTACAGCATAACCGCCCGGATTGGTTTTGGATTCTGCACTCATGGTGGTAAAACCAAGTTCTACTAATTTATCTCTGAGTTTGCTTCTTTCTCTGGTAGAAAGAGAAAGCTCTACATCTGGATTGAACAAACGGTAAGCACAAACTAATTGTATTAATTCATCATCCGTGATATGTATATTTTCTTTAATAGAACCTACGGCTGGTCTTAAACGGGGAAAAGAGATTGAATAGCGAGATTTCCAATATTTTTTCTGAAGGTAGCCAAGATGTAAGGCCGTAAAAAAAGAATCTACTCTCCAATCTTCCAGACCTAATAAAACACCTAATCCAATTTTATGAATTTCTGCACTGCCAATTCTATCAGGGGTTTCAAGGCGATAATAAAAATTACTTTTTTTCCCTTTTGGATGATATGTTTTATAACGGTGAACATTGTAAGTTTCCTGATATACTAATACAGCATATACATTTTTTTCTGCTAATAGTTGATATTCTTCTAATTCCAAAGGTTGGACTTCTATTGAGATATTAGCAAAATATTCACGAAGAATGTCTACCGCGTGTGCAATGTATGAGATACCAACATTTTGATTGTCTTCACCAGTTACTATTAATATGTGTTCAAAGCCCTTATTTTTAAGGAATTGTGCTTCTTTATGTATTTCGTTGTCTGTGAGAGTTTTTCTTTTAATTTTGTTGTTAAAGCTAAATCCACAATAGGTACAGATATTTTTACATTCGTTAGACAAATAGAGAGGAGCATATAAAAAGATATTTTTTCCAAAACGTTGTTTGGTCAGATATTGACTTTTTTCAATCATCTGAGGTAAAAACTTCTGAGCAGAAGGCGATATAAGTGCTGCAAAATCCCAAACATCTAGTTGGGATTTATTTAATATAGTTTCGACTTGTTCTGAAGTAACAGAGTAAATGAAATCAGCAACTTTAGACCATTCGAATTGTTGAAATATATCTGTGAAAGTTTTCATTAATATTTTATTTCTTCCCAAATTTAGATAATAAAAGGTCTAATGCATTCTCATCATTTACTTCTAACTTAGCATTTGAGAATGATTTCTTTGTATTTAATCTTGACTTTGGTGTATCTTCAAAAGGATTGGATTTCAAAGAAAGCGCAATGCGTTTACGAGGAATGTCTATGTCAATTACCGTTACCTGTACCCTTTGACCAACTTTGATTACAGGGTTTGGGTTGGATACAAACTCATCAGATAGATGTGAAATATGCACTAAGCCATCCTGATGCACGCCAATATCTACAAATGCTCCGAAGTTTGTTACATTTGTAACAATACCGGGTAGTTTCATACCTATTTTTAAATCTTCAATAGAATGAACACGAGCGTCAAATTGAAATACTTCAAACTCTCTTCGAGGATCACGACCGGGTTTTTCTAATTCGCTCATTATATCTTGTAATGTAGGTAATCCAACATTTTCGGTGATGTATTTTTGTAATTGTATTTTTTTTCTTAACTCAGGTTTTGTGAGTAAATCGTCGATGGTACAATTTAAGTCATTCGCCATTTTTTCAACGATATGATAACTTTCGGGATGCACAGCACTTTTGTCTAATGGATGAATGCCAGCCCGAATGCGTAAAAATCCGCTTGCCTGCTGGAATGCTTTTTCGCCAAAGCGTGGGACTTTGAGCAAGTCATGTCTGGAGTGAAATGGTCCATTTTGTTTTCTATATTCAACGATGTTTTGGGCTAATGAAGGGCCAATGCCGGAAACATAAGACAGAAGTTGTTTGGACGCTGTGTTAAGTTCAACGCCCACTGCATTAACGCAGCTCATTACGACTTCATCTAATTTTTCTTTTAATAGTATTTGATCAACATCATGCTGATACTGCCCAACACCAATAGATTTGGGAGCAATTTTTACAAGTTCTGCCAAAGGATCTTGAAGCCGGCGTCCGATTGAGACAGCGCCGCGGACAGTAACATCCTTATCCGGGAATTCTTCACGTGCTATCTCGGAGGCAGAGTAAACAGAAGCTCCGGCTTCGTTAACTACGATAACCGGAATGCTTTTGGGTAATTGTTCGATACTTCTGATAAATTGTTCTGTTTCTCTGGAAGCTGTACCATTTCCGATTGCAATAGCTTCAATCTTGTATTTTGCAGCAAGGGCCAGAATAGTATGTTGAGCTGCCACAATTTGTTTTTGTGGTTCATTGGGATAAATGACGCTTTCGTCTGGCAAATTACCTTGTTCGTCTAATATCACTACTTTGCAGCCCGTCCGAAAGCCAGGGTCTATTGCTAATATCCGTTTTGCACCTAATGGAGATTGCATCAATAATTCACGAAGATTATTTGCAAACACTTTAATGGCTTCTATATCCGCTTTTTCTTTTGTGAGCATTCGAAATTCGGTTTCTAATGAAGGATGCAAAAGACGTTTGTAAGCATCTTTAATAGCCAGTTCTATGTGTTCAGCAGTAGGATGATTTTTGTTTTTAAGAATATGTTTTTGAATAATGCGGTATGCTAATTCTTCGTTAATCGAAATATCTAAATACAAGACATCTTCTTTTTCGCCACGGCGCATAGCAAGTATACGATGAGATGGGCATTTCATTAGGGGCTCTGAGCAGTTAAAATAATCTTTGAATTTGGTACCTTCTTCTTCTTTTCCTTTGATAATTTTTGATGTAATGACGGCTTCTTCCAGAAACGCGTTTCTCAAATCAGAGCGTATTTCAGCGTTTTCATTAATGATTTCAGCAATGATATCACGCGCACCTTGCAAGACATCCTCAATAGTATTTAATTCTTTTTCAGGGTTAATATATTTAGATGCTTCATCATCAATAGCAATAATTTCCTGATGAAGGATTTGTAAAGCAAGAGGTTCTAACCCCTTTTCGCGAGCGATGGTAGCGCGTGTTCTTTTTTTAGGTTTGTAGGGCAAATAAAGGTCTTCCAGTTCATTTAATGTTTCTGCGTTTTGAATTTTGTTTTTGAGTTCATCTGTGAGTTTGCCTTGTTCTTCAATGCTTTTGAGGATAGTATTTCTTCTATTTTCGAGAGCCAATAATTTTTCAAATTGGTCTTTGATAGAAGATATTTGTACTTCATCCAGTCTGCCTGTCTTTTCTTTGCGATAGCGGGCAATAAAGGGAATGGTGCAGCCTTCTTCAAGTAATGAAAGTGTGGATTGGACTTGTTTTTCTGTTATGTTTAATTGCTGGGCTATTTTTGAAACAAAGAAATCCATATTAAAAAAATTTTATAAGTAACCTTTTCTTAAGAATTTAATTTATCATAAGCAGAAATGGCATTAATACGATGTGGATATTTTTTTCTTTTAATTTGTTTTTTTAAGAAATAAGGTAAACAGTTAAAGTAGATGTAAGAAGATATAAATTCCCATTTTACTTTAAGAATTGATTTAAAGCAGGGAAATTTTTCGGATTTGTAGTTGTGATGTTCTTTGTAATTTAATTTTGAGGCCAATTGTTTGGTAAATGTCCAAGTAGCATTAATGAGCCGGTTTATATTTTTATTATCAAGATGATGTTTCCATTCATTAATTTTTTGAGGGGATACAGGTTGTTGTAAACTTTTGTGAGTGATTAAAAAGTGTTCTTTTAGCTGGGGATGTTGGATGTTTGAAAAAAAATTATTTACAAGATTAGGATAGCTGAAATACGCATCGGTGTAGGGGATGTTCAGGAAATCAGAAATTTTCTGCATGGTATCGTTACTGTTATTGATAAGATGTTCATAAGTGACAATATAATAAGAGATATTATTTTTCTTCAGGGTATTAAAATACTTATTAAATGCTTCTTTCCATGTGTGAATATATAAACAGATGTCCTTCTCTATACCCTTTCGCTCTGCTCTTTTGTACTTTGAAAATACATTATCTCTTGGATCTCTTACTAATAATAATACTTTTGCATTAGGAAAAAGATTCAGGTAATGATGAGCAATGTAATAGTGTAATTGTTTATCTACAATAGTGGTAATTTTTGATAGGTCCTTATTTATTCCAAATGAAAGATAAGAGATGCGAATGACCCGTTCATAATTCAAATGGTCTTTAAATTGAAGGAGTAATTCATACAATGTATCTTTTCCGGAAAATAAGGGATATAATATACCTTCGCTCATTAATACAAAATCATCGCAATATTCCTGAATCGTTTTTTCATTCCATTTTTTGATGTGGGCATATTTTTGTTTTAGTATAACAGGAAAAATTTCTTCGGATGTAAATATAACCTGTTCGTTCATCATGAGCATTGTGCCAAGTAAGGTAGATGCAGAACGCCCTGTAGTGAAGATATAGGATATTTGAAGATTATCAATTTGATTTAAAGTTACTTTTTCAATATTAAAAGGTTTTCCAACAATAGGATTAAAATCAGATAAAATTCCATTTGTGTATTGAGAAAGTAATTTTCCTTTTTGTTTTAGGGGGAATGTATAATTTTCAATGTTAATACTCATAACAATAGGTTTCTAATTCCGAACATGTTATTTTTTCTCCTTCGCATAATACATACAATCTTTCTATTAGGTTTTTTAATTGTCTTATATTGCCGGAGTAATCCATTTTTTTAAGGAATTCAATGGATTTTTTATCAAATATTTTAGGTGTAACACGATGTTGTTCGGTGAACTGATGACTAAAATATTCTATCAGAAGTGGAATATCTTCTTTGCGTTCGTTCAAGGGTGGTACTGCAATATGAATAACATTCAGTCGATGATAAAGGTCCTCTCTGAAAAGTTGCTTTTTAATTTCTTCTTTAAGATTTTTATTCGTTGCAGCGATTAAGCGTACATTCACGCTAATATCTTTTTCACTGCCCACTCGTTGGATTTTATTATCCTGTATGGCTCTCAAAACCTTGGCTTGGGCTGATAAGCTCATATCTCCGATTTCATCTAAGAACAGTGTGCCTTCATGGGCTTGTTCAAACTTTCCTTTCTTTTGACTAACGGCACCTGTAAAAGATCCTTTTTCATGACCAAATAATTCACTCTCTATCAATTCAGATGGAATCGCGGCGCAATTTACTTCAACGAATGGTTTATTACTTCTGTGTGAAAGTGCGTGAATTCTTTTGGCGACCAATTCTTTTCCACTACCATTGGGTCCTGTAATCAACACTTTTGCATCTGTGAGTGCTACTTTATCAATTATCTTTAAAATTTTTTGTATTGATTCCGATTGCCCGATGATTTGTGGTAAATCAGAAGATGAATGAGAAGTTTTATTGGGTTGTGTTGTTGTTTTTTGTTTAATGCTTTGATTTCTATTGAGTGCGTTTTTGCAGGATTGAATTAATTTATCTAATCCAAAAGGTTTCTGAAGATAATCAAAGGCGCCTTCCTTCATAAATTTTACAGCAGTTTCAATATCGCCATGAGCACTCATTACAATAAAAGCAGTGGGGTAGTTTAATTCCTGTATTTTTTGAAAAAGTTCTTCCCCATTTAATTTTGGCATTTTGATGTCGCACAGAAGAATATCGTATTGTGCTTGCTGAATTTTAGTAAGTGCTTCTTGTCCATTGGCACATTCGTCTACCTGAAATTGTTCGGCCTCTAATATTTCCTTAACAACGCTTCTGATGGCTTTTTCATCATCTATGACTAATACTTTACTCATATCAATTACACTTTTGCAAAAGTAACGAATAGGATTAAAAAATAAAAATATACACCGGTGTTTATGATTTGTTTTTACTATCTATCCAGATTGTTACAGGGCCGTCGTTAATTAAATGCACCTTCATGTCAGCTGCGAAAATACCGGTTTCTACTTTTTTATTTAATAGTTTTTCACATTCTGCAATAAACTTTTCATAATATTCTTTAGCTATATCTGGTGGTGCACTTTCTGTGAATGAGGGACGATTGCCCTTTTTGGTTGAAGCAAATAAGGTAAACTGGCTAACTACTAATAAGTTTCCATTGATGTCCAGTACATTTTTATTCATTTTGCCTTGTTCATCGGCAAAAATTCTCATTTGAACTATTTTGGCAGCCAACCATTCTATATCTTCCAGAGTATCTTCTTTTCCAACTGCTAACAATACTAGTAATCCTGTTTGTATCTGACCAACAGTGGTATTATCTATAACTACTTTTGCTTCGCTTACTCTTTGTACCAGCGCACGCATGTTTTTACATTTTTTTGTAGTGAGTAAACAGGTCTTTTTCTTTTGAACTTAATTTGCTTTTGAAATGAAGTGCTAATTTATGATAGTAGGTTTTATGTTTTGAAGGATTTAAACGGATTGTTTTTATTTGATGAAAGCGTTGTATTGTGATGTGAACAGTGGAGTCAAATGATTTTCTTTTTTCTGAAAATACTTCTTTGGGCAAATAATTATTGATGGAGAGAATTTCATCATTTAATGATAATGTTTCAAAAGCAGGGCTATCTGGTAAAATATGAGTAATCAGATATTTCCCGTTTTGTTCGTTCACTTTAAATCCATAAAACTTTTCCCACCAATTTTCACTTTCGGTGTATTGAATGTAAAGTCCAAAGTTTGAAATTATTTTTTGAAATACAGGAAGGTAATCGTTTGGAAATAAAAGTGTGCTGTCAAATAAAGCCATGTCAGTAGGGTCTTTTGTAAATTCGAGATAATATCTTATGAAATTTTCAAGGGTGTATGGTTCATGATGATTGATTTGGGCATCGTAGAGTTTTAAACAAATATCTCTCAAGGATTTTTTCTTTTTTGTTTTCCAAATCAGATACATGTCTAGTAACATAGCCAATATACAACCCTCATCATAAATGGAAACTTTTTTATGAGGGGCATAAGTAGTGTAACCATCCACCCATGTATCTATGCTTGAATTCAAAAGGGATTGAGAAATTTTTCCATAATTGGTATAATGTCTGTTTATTCGTTCGTCTATACATTTGAAAAATTGTTCATCCGAAAACACATCCGATTGCCACAGCAATTTGTCTCCGTAATAAGTTGTAACTCCTTCGTAAATAAATCCTAATTCTGAATAATTTTCGGTGTAATAGTTGTATGGAAACATCTGTTTAGGACGGATTGTTTTAATATTCCAGGCATGAAAAAGTTCGTGTGAAGCAACACCTAATAACTCGTTGTATAATTTTGTCATAATTTGGTGATAAGGACCTAATACAATCACTGTATTTTTCAAATGTTCAACTCCATGGTAATAATGATAGGGAAGTAAGTGTATAATAAAATGATAATTCTTGAAAGGAACAGTCCCCCAGAATCTTAGAATTTGTTGAGAAAAGCGGACAAAATCGGGTTTAACTTTTTCAAAATCTATATAATGTTGCTGTACATCAATCACATGAATATAAAAAGTAATATCATCTATTTTGTAAAAAGTGGATTTTACATAATTGGTTGCAACGATTGGACTATCTAACAATTCATCGTAGTCAGATGTGCTTATGCAATTGTTTTTTACTTTAAGGGAAGTGATGATTTTATAATTTTCAGGTATGTTTAATTTAACATGATATTTTGTTTTTTGTTCATTCGGTGCGATATTCATAATTAAGTGTACTGGGTTTAAATATAAAATATTTTCATCTGCATAACAGGCACCGGCATTGTATTCATTAGCATAATAATTGTATTCTATAAAAAGTTTATGATCTTTATTATCGTTGTATATTTCCCATGTGTGAGGATTGGGCTTGTGTACTAAAAGTTTTTTGCCTTTGCTATCATAAGCATAAAAGTTTTGTATGTTTTTGGAGAAATGGCCGAGTTCATATCTTCCCGGCCTCCATCGTGGAAGCAGCAAGATGAGTTGTTTTTGATTAACATTTTGTAATTCCAGTTTTACATGGATATAATGTGAGACCGGATTCTTTAAAGAAATAGTAAATATTAGTTCCATAGCAAGTTCTTTATTTGTATTATTGAGGCCAGTAAATCTATGTAAAATAAATCAATGCGTACTTTGTTCTCTGGCACTGTTTACTTTTTTCTTCTCCTTTCACTATATGCACAGCATCATTCATCGGATAGTATACAATACTATCGTTGTTATGATTATGCCTATAAATTGAGAAACAATAATGTGGATTCTGCTTTTTATTGGATAAATAAAGCGTTGAGTATTGCACAATTATCATCCCATCAGGAATGGCGTGCCAAAGCATTGAACCTGAAAGGCATTTTATATTACAAACAGAACAATTATTATGCATCCATTGACCATTTGAATCGTGCCCTATCTTTAACTAAAGATAAGACCCTCCAAGCTAAAATATACACCAATCTTGGAAATACCTTGTCCGATTTACGATACTCCTATTCTGCAATAAACTACTATCAGGAGGCCGTGAGATTATTTAATGAATTACAGGATTATCGCTTTCTGGTAAGAGCGTTGATGAATCTGGCAACGGAGGAATTTAATATTAAACAGATTAATATTGCGCGTAATCATCTAAAACTTGCCTTATATTATGCTCACGAATACGATTTATTAGAAGAAGAAGCTATGTGTCTGAATAATTTATCTGCATTTTTTATTGAAGCCGGTCAGTTAGACAGTGCTTCCCGATACGTCTATCAATCGTTTAATAATTATGAACAATTAGAAAATTATTACGGATTAGCGGATGCTTATTTGACAGCCATTGAATTGCATTTGGAGAAACAAGAACTAAATTATGCCAAAGCTCTGATAGATTTGGCAGATTCAATTATAGATCGCTTACAATATCTGGAAGCCAAAAAATTAATTACAAGTGAAAAAGTGAATTATTATTTAATGCTAAAAGATATAGAAAAAGCACAAAAATACTTCAATGATTATGTGCGTCTGGAAGATAGTATAAATAAGCAAAAGAATGTGGATCCTTCGGTACAACAAATTAAGTTTTCATCTCAGGAACCTACAACAAAAAATCAAAGTAAAAAACAGACATTATTCTTTTCAATAATCCAATTAGTTTTCATAATTTTGTGTTCACTATTTATTGTATGGATGATAGTAAAAAATTATCGGCATGAAAAAGAATAAAAGGACGGGAGGATTAGTGTATTCTACAAATCCCGATTATTTTAAAAAAATACAGGAAGCCGAACAAGAAAGTGAGCCCTCAACACTTTCTCCTTCTCAACAGCAATTAAAAATCTTTTTAGACCGATTAGGAGGTAATAAGTTGGTGAGCAGAATTACCGGATTTGTTGGAAAATCTGAAGATATTAATGCACTGGCCAAACTTTTAAAGAACAAATGTGCCACCGGTGGTAACGTTAAAGAGGGAGAAATACTTATTCAAGGCAATCATCGTGAAAAATTACAAGCCCTTCTCACTGAAATGGGCTATAAAGTAAAACTGGCTGGAGGTTAGGATTTTTTCTTTTTTTAATTTAATGAATAAAAAAAGGTTCTTCTTTAGAAGAACCTTTTTGCTTTACAAATGAACGTTTTTAATTTTTTAATGTCCTTCATGTCCACTTATACCATGTGCATGCCCGCGCATTAACTCTTCTTCAGTAGCTTCTCTGACAGAATGTATGGTGCCTGTAAAATGCAGGTCATAGCCCGCTAATGGGTGGTTAAAATCCATGGTTACATGTTCTAATCCCACTTCTACAACTTTTCCAATCAGTTCATTACCTTCCTTATCGTACATCGGCACGTCATTACCGACTTTGATATTTTCGTTATCAAACTCGCCGTTTCTTACGAAAATCGTTTTATCCAATTTTACGATGTAATCTGTTTCCGGCATACCATAGGCCGATTCTGCTTTGATGACAAAATCAAAGCTATCATCTGTTGATTTGCCTTCAAGATTTTTTTCAAAATCGGGAATGACTTGTTGATTGCCGAACAAAAAGACAAAAGGATTCTCCGGAGAGGTTTGTTCGATGAACTTTTCGGGTTCGTTGCCTTTTTTAGCGTTTAATGTATAATTAACCGCTACCACTTTTTTGGTTTCTACTTTCATGATGTTTGTTTTTATTGATTATTGATTTTGTTTTTTAGAGTTCAAATTTTATGCCTTGTGCAAGTGGTAGCTGCGTTCCCCAATTGATGGTATTGGTTTGTCTTCTCATATATGCTTTCCATGCGTCAGAACCACTTTCCCGGCCTCCGCCCGTTTCTTTTTCTCCGCCAAATGCGCCGCCAATCTCTGCGCCAGAGGTGCCGATATTTACATTTGCAATGCCACAATCGCTTCCATTGGCGGATAAAAAGTATTCAACTTCCCGTATGTTCAAAGACATGATGGAAGAAGATAACCCTTGTGGTACACTGTTTTGAATGTCTATAGCTTCTTCTAATGTTTTGTACTTCATCAAATATAAAATGGGTGCGAAGGTTTCTTCCTGTACAATTTTCATGTCGGGCGTAACTTCAGCAATGCAGGGTTTTACATAGCACTCGCTTTCATAACCATGCCCTTCTAATACGCCACCAGGTACTATCATTTTGCCACCTTGTGCAATGACTTGTTCAATAGCATTCAAGTAGTTTTTTACGGCATTTTTATCAATCAAGGGGCCTACATGATTTTGCGGTTCCAGAGGATTTCCTATTTTCAACTGTTTGTAGACATTTACCAATCTGTTCTTCACGTCATTGTAAATACTTTCATGAATGATTAGACGGCGGGTAGTGGTGCATCGTTGGCCAGCTGTTCCAACAGCACCAAAGACAATAGCAGGAATGGCTAAATCTAGGTCAGCAGAGGGCGTAACGATGATGGCATTATTACCTCCCAGTTCTAATATTGTTTTACCAAAACGAGTGGCTACTTTTTGTCCTACTTCTCTTCCCATTGCTGTTGACCCCGTTGCACTTATCAATGGCACACGATGATCGTTGACAAGTAAATCGCCTATTTTTCTATCACTTACAATTAATGAGGAAATACCTTCAGGCAAATTGTTCTCTTTTGCTATTTCGTTCCAGATATTTTGTACGGCTACTGCTGAAATAGGTGTTTTGCTGGATGGCTTCCAGACACAAACATCGCCACAAACAGCGGCAATGGCAAAGTTCCAACTCCACACAGCCACCGGAAAATTAAAAGAAGAAATAATGCCGACGATACCTAAAGGATGCCATTGCTCGTACATTCGGTGATTAGGGCGTTCGCTTTGCATGGTTAATCCGTACAATTGTCTGGATAAACCTGTTGCAAAATCACAAATATCAATCATTTCCTGTACCTCGCCTAATCCTTCCTGTAAGGATTTGCCCATTTCGTATGATACTAACTTGCCTAAATCGTTTTTCTTTTCTCTCAATTTATTTCCAAATTGACGAATGATGTCTCCTCTTTTGGGTGCCGGTATATTTCTCCAAAATATAAAAGCTTCTAATGCTGTTTTTATTACTTTATTGTAATCCTCAATAC
>JBBIGQ010000008.1:0-91066 GCA_037447455.1 Sphingobacteriaceae bacterium
TTCTGCGATGTTTTTTTCTATTTCGGCGAGTTTATCTTTTGGGTATTTTTCGTTGGGTTTGTAGGAGAGTGCTTCGTTGTAAGCATTTTTGGCGGTGTTCCAGTCCTTTTTGGTGAAGGCATCGTCTCCTTTTTTGATGGCGGCGTTGTATTTGGCTTCTAACTCTGCTTTCGCTTTAGCTTCTGCATCCGCCTTTGCTTTTTGTTCTGCTAATGCTTTTTCTACTAGTGCGATTTGACCTTTGGGATATTGCTCGTTGGGCTTTAAGGATAATGCTTCTTTGTATGCGGAAAGTGCTTGTTCGTATTGATTTTTCTGAAAGGCAGCATCTGCTTTTTTGATAGCGTCCTGATATTTTTTTTCTGCTTCCTTTTTTTTCTTTTTTGCTTCTGCCTCTGATTTAAATAATTGTGATAGTTGTTGTTGAATAGATTCAATGCTTGCTTTATCCACATCAAACTTATTGCCTTTGGGATTGTATGTTACATTAAAAAGTGGCTGATTAAGCACGGAATAATCGACGTCTTCAAAAGGTTCGTATATGCGTATAGCTTCTACTTCAAACTGATAGATATTTTTTTTACCTTCTTCAATAGTTGCGCCGCGAGTGGAAACGTTGAATCGTTTGGTGATGTTTCCGGGTTTAGTGATAATGATAGAGTAGTCGTTATTCAAGGGTAAACGAAGTTGAATGTTTCCGGAAGCATCTGAAGAGGCTGTTGTAAAATTTTTACCATTCTGTAAAACTTGTACCTGTGCACCTGCTATTCCAGCGTCTTCTCTGTTTTGAACCTGAAATTTTACAATTAAAATGTTATCGTCCTGAGCAAGTAAAAAAAAATTAAAGACAATAAAATGAGTTAATAAAATGAGTGTTTTTTTCATAGAATAGGATTGGCAAAAATACGATTTTTTCTGTTTTACTTTTTTTATTACAAATATATCTTTAAAAAAATTATGGACTATCCATATTTAGGGTGGTGTTTTATCCATTTAAAAAATAACATTTGAAAAATCATTTTTTATTTTTTACATTTGCAGCCCTTAAAATTATTTTTATGCCAAAAATGAAAACAAATTCCAGTGCTAAAAAAAGATTCAAAGTTACTGCTAGTGGGAAAATAATGAGAAAAAAAGCATATAAAAACCATATCTTAACCAAAAAAGAAAAGGACAGAAAGCGTCGTTTGGTAAGAATGGCCGAAGTGCATCACGCAGATTTAAATAATGTAAAATATCTGCTTTGTAAATAATTTATCATTAACCCGGGTGTTCAGCAAAAAGCGCTTAATATGTAAGCCGCTGCCACTCAAAAAATTACAACTATGGCAAGATCAGTCAATCATGTAGCAAGTAAAGCAAGAAGAAAAAAAATTTTGAGACAAACCAAAGGGTACTGGGGTGCCAGAAAAAATGTATGGACCATTGCAAAAAACACCTTTGAAAAAGGTTTAACGTATGCCTATAAGCACCGTAAGCTTAAGAAGCGTGAAATCCGCGGGCTTTGGATTCAAAGGATTAACGCTGCGGTTCGTCAATATGGTTTATCGTACAGTCAATTTATTAGTAAATTAAAAAACAGTAATATTGACTTGAATCGCAAGGTTTTGGCTGATTTGGCAATGAATCATCCAGAGGCGTTTAAAAGCATTGTAGAAAAAGTGAAGTAAATAAAATTGTTTTATTTTTTCAATTTTTGCTGAAAAGGTTTCCAAAATGTTTTGGAAGCCTTTTTATTTTTAATAAACCAGTCGGTAGTTTTTGTGAATGGCTGACAGTGTTATTTCCTAAAGTTTTGGCTCTTTTTAGAGAAAGTAAAACATTTTTCTAAATTATGCAAAGAAGGGGTGAAACATTTCGGATATTATTTTTTCTTTCAGTTATCTAATCAGAAAATATGGATATTTGCAAGGGTGTATGAATTTTATTCTTTTCATAGCTAAAAAAATAAGCCGTTCTGAAACTCTTCATCGCTCTATATCATCGCCGGCAGTGAATATTGGTTCTACGGCTGTTGGCTTGGGTATTACAATAATGATTTTGTCGGTAGCGGTGATTCGAGGGTTCAAACAACAGATTAATAATAAATTGCGAAATTTGACTTCTGATGTGGTGGTGATGCCTTATCAAGGTGAAGATGATATTACATCCCGCCCGATAAGTGTTCGTGATGATACATTGCATTCTATTCAACAGATTTCAATTCTCAAATATGTAGAGCCGGTTTGTATAAAAAATGGTATTCTGAAAATTAAGGAGGAAAATGAAGGGGTTCTCTTTAAAGGTGTTATGCAGAATTATCACTGGGATTTGTTGAAGGCGTATTTGGTGGAGGGGACTTTTCCAAGTTACTCAGATACCTTCGTCAGTAAAGAGGTAGTGATTTCTAAAAAATTGGCGGATAGGATGAATCTTAAGTTGAATCAAAAAATTATTGTTTATTTTATTAATAAGATAGTAGATGAAGAGGGTAGGGAAAAGATAGAATACCGTTCAAGAGATTTGTATGTTAAAGGAATTATTCATCCGCAGTTAGGGGAATTAGATAACCAACTGGTATATGGAGATGTGAAGATGATACAACGGGTTAATAACTGGAAAGTCGATCAATTTTCTCAAATAGAATTGTATGCCAAAGAACCTGCTTCTTCTGATGCGATCATTGAACAGGTTATTGATAAAATTCCTTACAATTATCAATTGGTACGAGTAGAAGAATTGTATTCCAATATCTTTAACTGGCTGGAAATGATAGATGTGAATGCAGTGATTATTATTGTGCTGATGTTGATTGTTGCTTCTGTAAATATGGTATCGGCTTTGATTATACTGATACTTGAAAAAGTTTCTCTTATCGGCATCTTAAAGGCGCTGGGGATGAATAACTGGAACATAAAGAATATTTTTTTGCTTCTTTCTTTAAAGATACTTTTTAAGGGTTTGTTATACGGTAATGTGTTGTCTGTTATTATTATGTTGCTTCAACAACACTTTCACATTTTCACTTTAGACTCGGATGCTTATTATGTAAATTATATTCCTGTGGAATGGAATTTTATGGAATGGTTATTACTCAATATCGGCACTGTATTGGTTTGTTTGGTGTGTATGTATGTGCCGACATATTTAATTAGTAAAATGTTGCCTTCTGAAATTCTAAGGTGGGAGTGATGAAGTATTTATTCTTATTTTTGCAAAAAATGATTGTATGACTACTCAATTACGCTATACAATAATAATGGAGCAGACACCTAATCCTGAAACGATAAAGTTTATTACCAATCATATATTGCTGCCCGCCGGGAAAGTATTATCTTTTGAAACCGTTAAAAATACTGAAATGGCGCCCATTGCAAATGCTTTATTTGGTTTTCCGTTTATCAAGAATGTGTTAATAGCAGATAATTATATCAGCATTACTAAACAAGCGTTTGTTTCGTGGGAGGATATTTTATTAGAATTAAGAGATTATATTTATGAGTATTTAAATAGTGGAAAAAATGTTGTGAATTACGAACTCATTGATAAATTAGTATCGGATACTAATGAAAAAGAACACCATGTAATAGAGGAAGTAGCCATTCAGCATAATGTACCTCAATCAGAGGAAGAACAAAAAATTATTGATATATTAAATGAATACATTTTGCCTGCCGTATCACAAGATGGCGGGTTTATCACCTTTGAAAAATATGCAGACGGTGTGGTTTATCTTAAAATGCGCGGGGCGTGCAGTGGTTGTCCAAGTAGTGTGCTCACTTTGAAAGCAGGGATAGAGGGGTTGTTAAAGAAAATGTTGCCAGATATTGTGAGAGAAGTAAGAAGTGAAAATGCGGTAGAATTATGAAAAGTGTGAGTTTTTATACCTTGGGATGTAAGCTAAATTTTTCAGAAACCTCTTCTATTGCTAAACTGTTTGAGGTGCAGGGATATTCCATTGTGGACTTTGAACAACCAGCAGATATATGTGTGATAAATACCTGCAGTGTTACTGAAAATGCAGACAGAGAATGTAAGAGCATTGTCCGAAAAGCATTGTCCAAAAATGAACATTGTAAAATTATTGTAGTGGGATGTTTTGCTCAATTAAAACCACAGGAGATATTAAACATTCTGGGTGTTCAATTAGTATTGGGTACCAATGAAAAATTTAAAATTATAGAGTATTTAAAGTATCTCAATGACAAAGAGGCAAGAGCGTTTTATTCGGACATTGAAAACGCCTATCATTTCAATGCTTCCTATTCTTTTGGCGATCGGACAAGGACTTTTCTGAAAATTCAGGATGGTTGTGATTATACCTGCACGTATTGTACCATTCCGTTGGCTCGTGGTGAAAGCAGAAGTGATACGATGCAAGGCATTCTCAACACTATTCATCAGATTTTAGATAAAGGTGTAAAAGAAATTGTATTAACTGGTGTGAATGTGGGTGATGTGGGTTTTACAGAGGTTCCGGAACAGGGCAGAAAAAAGAGAAGTTTTTCGTTATATGATTTATTACAAGAAATTGAAAAAATAGAACAAGAATTCCGGTTAAGAATTTCGTCTATTGAACCTAATTTGTTGAATGATAAAATTATTGAACTGGCGGCTCAATCCAGACATATTATGCCGCATTTTCATATTCCGTTACAGTCGGGTAGCAACACGATTCTGGCTAAAATGCAAAGACGTTACAAAAGAGAATTGTATGCTGAACGAGTTGGAAAAATTAAATCTTTAATGCCTTACGCTTCTGTTGGAGTAGATGTTATTGTTGGTTTTCCCGGTGAGACGGAAACATTATTCAATGAAACATTGGAATTTCTGAAGGAATTAGATGTATCGTATTTTCACGTGTTTACGTATAGTGAACGAAAAAATACACTGGCCGAGCAAATGCCCGGGAAAATACCAGTAGAAGTGCGTAAAGAACGCAATGCGATCTTACGGCAATTGTCACAAAAAAAGCAACAGTATTTTTATCAACAAAATATAGGTAATACCAGAAAAGTACTTTTGGAGGATAGCGAAAAAAATGGAAAAATGCTTGGTTGGACAGATAATTATATCAAAGTAAGTATGTCGTATGAGGAGGTACTGGTGGGTAAAATTGTAGATGTGTATTTGAAAGGATGGGATAGTTCTAATGCCTCTTTAAATGTGGAATTGTCTGAATTGTATAGAAACGTTGTATTCTAAAATACAGGAGTTGCTTGTTTTTAGAGAAAGGGATTTAAGCGTATGTTCATTATCAGATAAGTTGGGATAGTGAGAATTTTTGGGGCAGCGGCTTTTTTGATTAAGATAAAACGAAATTGTACTTTTGCAAACCATGGCAAAAAAACAAGAGCAAAAATCTCATCGGTTTCAGAAAAAAGTAAATAATAATCAAACTTCAATAAGTTTGTTGGATAAAATAGAAAATTTAAGAAATAAATATAGTGATAGAATTGTTTTGTTGTTTTTCATAGTTCTATCATTGATAATGACACTCCTTAATTTTAATGCTCGTATCAGCGAAGCACACGATGATGCTTTGTACATTGAAGCGGCGTATCGTTTTGTTACGGAGTTTCCCCATTATTTTTATACGGCCAATGCCCCGTTTTATCCAATGTTTCTGGCGGTTTTAATGAAGATAGCGGGATTTAAGTTAATAATTTTCAAATTATTTAATGTATTGTTTCAACTTTTATCGGTTTATTTTTTCTTTAAGGCGTTTTTTGATAGATTGCCTTTTGTAGTGTTTTTGCCTTTAATGGCTTTTGTGTCTTTCAATCATCATATTCTTTATTTTTCGTCTATGACGTTTACCGAAGCCATGTTTATGTGTTGGCAAGGATTGATGTTTTATGGTGTTGGTAAAGTATTGGACTTGCATTCATCTGGAGTAAAGAATTGGAAACAACACAGCAGTACTTTATTATTATTTGGATTAGTGATGTTTTTGTTGATTGTTACAAGAAGCGTTGCCATTGTGATAGTGCCTGTAATGTTATTTTATTTTTGGGTGATTTTGAAAGATAAGCGATTGACCATTGCATCTGCATTGGCGTTTTTAGTTTATTTTATTCCTTACAAATTATTGTTGCGATTGATTTTTGGAAATGTAAGCCAGTATTCTAATCAATCAAAGATATTGTTTCAGAAAGATCCTTACGATGCTTCATTAGGGCAGGAAGATGTTTCAGGATTTATTCAACGTTTTTTTGATAATAGTAATTTGTATTTGAGTAAGCGATTTTATCAAATTATTGGATGGATGCACGAGCAGAACAGCAATACTTATTCTTTTGTTACTCTGATGATGTGGGTGTTGTTTTTATTGGGAATTTGGAAATTGTATAAAGAAAGAAAGCACGTTTTGTTGTTTGTTTCATTTTATACATTAGCTTTAATTGCTTTGTCTTTTGTGATTTTACAGGCAAGGTGGGATCAGCCACGAATCATTATGGTGGCAATGCCTGTGTTGATTATGAATTATTTTTATTTTTTATACAAAAGTTTCAAAGGTTCTTTTTTTAAGATGATGTATACCATTTTAATTTTTACATTTATTGGTTCAATGCTGATTTCTTCTATTAAACGTGGAGTGAAGAATGTGCCGATTGTATTGAAAAATCTGCAAGGAGATGTGTATTATGGCTATACACCTGATTGGGTGAATTTTCTGAAAGCCAGCGAATGGTGTGGGAAGAATCTACCAGAAAGTGCACTAGTAGCGAGCCGCAAGGCACCGATGAGTTTTATTTATGGCAAGCGCAAATTTTTTCCTATTTATAGTGTGATTAAAAAAGATCCAGAAACCAATCAATCCAATCCCGATAGTGCGTTAGTGTTTTTTAAACAAAATAAAGTTACACACATTTTATTAGCGAGTTTAAGAATAGATCCCACTAAAAATACAGGACAGGTGATTAACACGATTCATAACATCCTTGAGCCCATTCAAAGAAAATATCCATCTGCCTTGAAATTAGTTTATACAGAAGGTGATACAGAGCCCTGTTATGTTTATGAATTTGTTTATCCTGAAAATTTAAAGTAAGTTTATGGCATCTGTAGCATTAAAATTAGGGCAATGGATATATACTTATGCTTATCCCTTGTATTTGCCATTATATTTTGCGTACAAAAAATATGCTGAAAAGTTTGAAATAGACATTTTAAGACAAAGCATTAAGAAGGGAAGTGTGGTGATTGATATTGGCGCAAATATTCGATTTTACACGAGGATATTAGCAGACATCGTTGGTGAATCAGGAAAAGTATATGCCTTTGAACCTGATAGTAAAAATTTTCAAAAATTGAAAAACAACACCAAGCACTTGAAAAATGTGGTAGTTGAAAATTTTGCAGTTGCTGATCATACGGGAAAAATAAAATTGTATTTATCTGATTTGAATGTGGATCATCGGACATATCCATTAAATGAAAAAGCAAAGTGCATTGAAATTTCTTGTGCGCGTTTGGATGAATATTTTACCACTCATTCTTTAATACATTTTATCAAAATGGATATTCAGGGCTTTGAGCCCTTTGCTTTGGAAGGAATGAAAAGTATTATTCAACAAAATAAAGGCATTCAATTATTATCAGAATTTTGGCCGTATGGGTTATTAAAAGCAGGTAGTAGTGCACAAAAGTATTTTTCAGAATTGAAATTATATTTTTCAAAAATTTATTTGTTGAAAGATAAAACATTAGTAGAACTAACGGCAGATCGCTTGAAAGAATTGCCCGTTTCTGAACAACATTATTACAATATCCTTTGCAAGAATGATTAAAAAGCGGCACATACCATATTCATTGGACGATCCAAGAACAACGGAGTTGCACAGACAAATTATTTTGGAAACGCCTTTTTTAAAGAAGGTTTATTTAATTTGGTACAAAGAATTTGAAAGGGTTGTGAAAGAAAGTCCTTCGGGTGTGTATTTGGAATTAGGTTCTGGCGGAGGATTTTTGAAAGAAGTTTTACCAAATGTTATTACGTCGGATATATTGCCATTAAGTTATGTGGATAAACAAATTAATGCAGAGCAATTGCCATTTGAAAATAATTCATTAGATGGTATTTTTTTATTGAATGTGTTTTTCATCATATTCCTAGGCCATATTTATTTTTGCAAGAAGCCCAGCGTACATTAAAACCCAAAGGAAAAATCGTAATGATAGAGCCCGCTACTACTTTTTTCTCAAGATGGATATACAAAACTTTTCATCACGAGCCATTTGATGAAAACGGTGATTTGAGCATTGAAGCAGGAAGACCTTTGAGCTACTCTAATCAGGCATTGCCTTATATTTATTTTGTCCGAGAAAAAAAATACTTTCAGGAAAATTTTTCGGAATTAAAAATTTTGAGTATTCGTTATCATACTACATTCTTGTATTTGTTGAGTGGCGGAGTTTCGTATTATCCTTTTGTACCTGCATTTATGTTTAGTTGGTTTAATTTTTTTGAAAAATGTATAAAACCTTTTCAGAGATTTACGGCGTTATTTCACACAATTATTATTGAAAAACAATGAAGGTAGATATACGAACATATTTTAATGATTTAGCCCGAAAAAGAAAACAAAAAGGCATTAATAGATATTATTGGGATGAAATTACTCGTTACATTGAATATTTTACACACGATTATGATGCTGTATTGGAAATAGGATGTGGCACGGGCGATTTATTGGCTCATATAAAAGGTAAACATAAAACAGGGATTGACTTTGCAGAAGAACAAATCAAATGGGCAAAAGAAAAGTACGGTCATCTGGACAATATAGAGTTTTTGGTAATGGATGCGAATGATTTGAAATTAGACAAGAAATATGATTTGATTATTATCTCAAATGTTATTGGTTTTTTAGAAGATATTCAAAAGGTATTTCAGCAATTACAAAATGTTTCGCACGAAAGGACAAAAATTATTGTTCAATATTATAATTCATTTTGGGAGCCATTTATCAAATTAGCCGAATGGTTGCGGATTAAAAAGCCATCGCCTGTTCAGAATTGGCTTACCAGCGATGATGTGAATAATCTATTGTATTTAGCAGGATTTGAAGTGTATCGAAACACACGACAAATGTTATTCCCTTTTTATATTCCAGTATTTTCAACACTTATCAATCGTTATTTTGCAAAACTGCCATTGATAAGACGTTTGAATTTAAATCACTATTCTTTTGCAAAACCTTTGCCGTGTCAGAAAACTCAAAATGAATATAGTGTGAGTGTGGTTATCCCTGCTAGAAACGAAAGTGGGAATATTGAAAATGCTATTTTGAGAATGCCAAGATTAGGTAAACATACTGAAATCATATTTGTAGAAGGCAACAGCACGGATGATACGTGGGCAAAAATTAAAGAAGTAGCCGAGAAATATAAAAACGAGTGGGATATAAAATGCTTTCAGCAGAAAGGAAAAGGCAAAGCCGATGCCGTAAGAGAAGGATTTAAACACGCTTCGGGGGATATTTTGATGATATTAGATGCTGATTTGACCGTGCCACCAGAGGATTTGCCGAAGTTTTACGATGCCATTGCCAGTGGAAAAAGCGATTTTATCAACGGTACACGATTGGTTTATCCAATGGAAAAACAAGCGATGCGGTTTTTGAATTATTTGGGCAATCATTTTTTTAGTTGGCTGTTTTCATTTTTATTAGAACAAAAATTCAACGATACACTTTGCGGAACAAAAGTAATTTTTAGAGAAGATTACGAAAAGTTGATTAAAAATAGAGATTATTTTGGGAACTTTGATCCTTTTGGAGATTTTGATTTGTTGTTTGGAGCGCATAAGTTGAATTTGAAAATTGTAGAGGTGCCTATTCGTTATAGAGAAAGAGTGTATGGCACGACCAATATTTCTCGCTTTAAGCACGGATGGATTTTATTGAAAATGTGTGTGTTTGCCAGTAGAAAGTGTAAATTTATTTGATGCTTTTGTATTACATAATATACAGCGTTTTATATGTTGTTTCATTATTGCCATTGTCGGTGTTGTATTTTATTTCAGATATTTTTGCGTTTTTGATTTACTACGTGATTAGGTATAGAAGAGAGGTGGTGCGGAAAAATTTATGTAATTCATTTCCTGAAAAAACTTTGAAAGAGATTATTGTGATAGAAAAAAAATTTTACCGCTTTTTTATGCAATGGATTTTTGAAACAGTTAAATTAATGTCTATTTCCGAAAAAGAACTCAAAGAAAGATGTAAGTTTTCTGAGCAATTTCAGGAAATTTTTAATCAGTATAATGAGCAGAAAAAAGATGTATTGGTGTTGATGGGGCATTTGGGAAATTGGGAGTGGGCGGGGGCAGCATTTAATTTGTATTTTCAACAAAATTTGTTGGTGTTGTATCATCCATTATCTAATAAAGTATTTGATAAGATAATGATAAAAATCAGAAGTCGTTTTGGAACGAAGTTATTGCCTATGCATTCGGCGTACAAGTATATTGTTTCTAATACTACTAAAAATAATGTTTATACCTTTATTGCCGATCAATGCCCGTCTGTTGAAAATGCTTTTTGGATGAATTTTTTAAATCAAGAAACGGCTGTTTATTATGGCCCTGAAAAAATATTAAAGAAAATAAATGCATCTCCTATTTTTGTTTTTGTATTGTTACATCCGAATAAGAAAAGAGGGTATTATTTAATTGATGCAATGGTATATGAAAAGAGACGAACTGATTTGGATGAAAATTTTCCCGTAATGCAAGATTTTATGAAAAAACTTGAAGAGAGAATAATGGAGTATCCTTCTATTTGGTTATGGACACACAAACGATGGAAGCATAAGAAAAAAATTTAACAAATTTTGGCATCATATTTATTTTTTAATTGGACATTAAATTTCTTATTACATTTACCCAAAAATTTAAGTTAAGTTATGATATGAATTATTTTTTAGGTTCAATTGTATTGTTATTTGTAGCATTTGTTCATCCATTAAATGCTCAAATAGATGTACAAAAGTTGATTTCCTACCCATTTGACAAAGATTCGCTTTATGGGTTTAATGAAGAAATGGCTATTCAGGAAGGATTGTCATTAAACTGCACCTCTACAGAGTTAAAATATTTTTTTATATAAAAAGAAAAGAGAGTTTATTATTCAAAAGTATAATTTACAAAGATTTGAGCCCACCGATTATCTATCGTGGTCAACTAAGAATACTAATCCCCCCACTATCCAAACAACGGCGTGTAACAATGAAGATTTTGAATTAGGTAATTTTACAGGATGGATGCTTAACTCTGGTAGTAATAACAATTCCTGTACTATGTCAGGATGTTGTTCTGGATCTTCTCCTAGTGTTTTGATACTAACCACGCCTGCACCGAACCCTTATGGAGGCCCGTTAGCCAGTATTCCGAATTCTCCTTTGGGAGGTTCAAAAGTGGCTGTACTAAATAATAACACATCAGGTGCTAAAGCTGTGAGGATATCTAAAACTTTTAATGTAATGCCTGCCAATGCCTTATTTCAATTTGCATTTATGGCCGTTTTACAAAATCCGGGCCATTCTTGCTGCGAGCAGCCGTATTTAAAAATTTCCTTTTCGGTATCTAATGGATGTACTGGACCACCCACGCCTACGACTTGCCCGTCTTTTAGTATTGTACCTCCATCAACTGGTTGCTCCGGTTCTTTCTCAGGTTTTACTAATGCAAGTGGTCTTTCCTATACACCCAACTGGATTGTTTCCTCTGTAGATTTGACCTCATTTATTGGATCGTGTGTAACGATTGATTTTACAGTAGGCGATTGTACTTTGAGTGGCCACTATGGCTATGCTTTTCTGAATTGCTTATGCTCTCCAATGGATGTAATAGGGAATGGAAATACATTTCCTGCCGGTACACCATCTATTGTGTTACCCACCTGTGGCTCATCTAATGCCACTATTACAGCGCCTCCAGGTTTAGGACCTTATACTTGGCAAGGACCTCCAGGTTTTCCAACACAAACTGTTCAAACCCTTACTACCAACATTACGGGTGATTATACTTTAACAATGAACCCTCCCGGTGCTTGTAGTCCAATCGTGAAAATTATTACTGTTACCATCACTCCTGTACCTGTTATTCAATCATCTGTAAACCAGCCCGATTGTAATAACCCTACAGCGACTGCATCTGCGACTACCTCTTTAGGAACGGGTACCTATAACGTGGTATGGTCTCCTACGCCTGCCTCTTCCGCGACAGTTACGGCCAATACCTTTTCAGCTTCAGGATTAGTACCTGGTACGAATACCGTCACAGTAATTGATGAAG
Organism: Sphingobacteriaceae bacterium; assembly: GCA_037447455.1. Taxonomy (GTDB): domain Bacteria; phylum Bacteroidota; class Bacteroidia; order B-17B0; family Aurantibacillaceae; genus BPGX01. The sequence continues at coordinate 12,281 of JBBIGQ010000008.1, forward strand.
TAGGTTGTACGGCTTCTAATACTTTTATCGTAAATTCTGCTCCGGCTATACCAACATTTACGATCTCTTTATCGGATGATACATTGACCTGTAATCAACCCACTGTCAGCGCAACGGCTGTCAATACGAATACCGATGTAGCATCGCCGAGCTACACTTTTACTAGTGTTTCAAGTGGTACTTTTACCGGTAATCCTTATACAGTGAGTATACCGGGGACATATACTGTGCTGGCATCTGATCCATCTACCGGATGTATTTATACAAATACTTTTGCAGTGGGTATATTTACGACTGTACCTACAGTAACCGTATCGCCTAATTCGTTGAATATTCCATGTACAGGTTCAGCCGGCACATTTACAGGAACGTCTACTCCTACAGTGAATGTATCGTATTCCTGGTTGCAACCGGGGGGGGCACCTGTTTATGGTAATCTATTAACACCAGGTATAGCCGGCACGTATACATTTGTAGCCACTAATATTGCCAATGGTTGTAGCAATTTGTTTACAGTTTCAGTAACACAATCTACTACCGCACCAACAATGACTGTTACCGCAGTTAATAACAATTATAACATCAAATGTTCGCCTAATACAGTTACCTTAGTAGTAAATGCTACACAAGCAACAGGCGGTGGTGTTCCTGTACCATACTGGACAGATGCCAGTGGAACTACCACTTTAAGCACATCCAATACCTTCTCTACCAATACACCGGGTAATTATGTGTGTGTAGTTTATGATCCTGTGCCCGGTGGGTGTGTTATCTCTCAAACTATTACAGTAGGTATTGATACGCTTAAGCCAACCGGTGGTTATACTTTAAATGTTCCTACCAATACCTTAAATTGTAATTATCCATCGGCCATCATTACTGGTACCTCCCCTGTGAATGGTGCAACGTATGTATGGTACACGCCGGGTACAGTTCCACAACAAACTTTAGCGGTGAATAGCACCACTAATATCAGCCAAACTACTGTGGGGACATACACTGTAGAAATTACGGATCCGAATAATGGTTGTAAGCGTAAAATACCGGTAACGATTTATCAGGATAAACAACCCTTAGGACTTACGGCAAGGGCCACACCCACAGCATTAACTTGTAAAGATTTACAAACAACATTACAATTTACACCCAATCCGATAGGAGAGTCGCTTACATTTACATGGACCACACCACCACCAACATCCACGAATACTACTGAAAACCCAATTACATTCTATTCAGCAGGAACCTATACCTTGTGCACTACGCGTATGTTGAATGGTTGTCAATCTTGTACAACTGTTCTTGTAGGTAGCAATACTACGCCGCCCGCTACAACAGCAGTTGGACCATACACCATTGCTTGTGGCTATACCAATACTACGGTATATGCCGGAGTTACACCGAGTACGAATCTTACCTATGTATGGGATGGACCACCGGGTGCTACTATTACACCAATAACCGGATATTCTCCGACAGTAACACACGCGAGTGATTATGTGATAGTGATTACAAACACCACTACCGGATGTGCTGCACAAAACTTTGTTTCAGTGGTAAATGGTACCATCAATGCTGCATTTACTCCAAATGTTACAGAAGGATTTGCGCCACTTTCTGTTTCATTTGCTAACAATAGTAGTTATGGCAATCCGACCAACTTAAGTTATAGCTGGTCGTTTGGAAATGGAAGCACGGTGACAACAGTAGCAAGTTCTTCCATAACAAATCCTGGAACATCTACGACTTACAACACACCGGGAACATATACCGTAGTAATGTTTATGCAAAATGGACCTTGTGTGGATACGGCTATGCGTGTTATTAGAGTAGACATTCCGTCGGATATTGAAATACCTAATGTGTTTACACCCAATGGAGATGGAACTAATGATTATTTCATTATACATGCCACTAATCTGACCGAAATTCAATGTATTATCTTGGATAGATGGGGTGTTGAAATGTATAATGTAACAACTGATAAAGGCAATATTCAATGGGATGGAAAAACAAAAGCTGGAAAAGATGCTCCTGCAGGTACCTATTTCTATACCATTAAGGCAAAAGGAAAAGATGATAAAACTTATGAAAAACAAGGGTATATTACCTTACTTAGGTGATAGAAAATTGATTTAGTAAAGAAGTTCTTTTTCATTTGGAAAATAAAAAATATTTATCGTATATTTGCACTTCTCTAAAAAGAAAAGTATATGTCTAATCTATTGGAAGAAATTAAAAAAGAGTTGGTGTTTGGTTCAAAGCACCCTGGGTTCAAGGCAGGTGATACAATTACCGTACACTATAAAATTAAAGAAGGAGATAAGGAAAGAATTCAAAATTTTACAGGTGTAGTCATCCAGATAAAAAATGAACCGACCACGAGAACATTTACAGTGAGAAAGATTTCACATGGAGTAGGCGTGGAAAGAATATTTCCATTGAATTCCCCCTATATTGAAAAAATTGATGCGGTTAAGAAAGGCAAAGTTCGCAGATCGCGAATTTATTATGTTAGAGATTTAAGTGGAAAATCAGCCAGAATTAAAGAAAAAATTAATTTTAAGAATGAGGAAGTCGCTGCAGATATTAATGCATAATAAGAAGATCAATTAAAATCAGGAGAAGGGGGCCTAATGCCCCCTTTTTTATTGGCTAAAAGAAGTGTTTCATTAAGAATACAATGTTATTTTCAATACATTTGGCACTTCAAAAAATATGAAAGCAGGTCTTGTTGGAATAGGGTATTTAGGTAAAATTCATCTGAAACTTTTGAAAGAATTGTTTCAGGAAAAGAGAATATCAGGGGTTGGTATTTATGATATTAATTACTCCGAATTAGAAAGATTGGCAAAAGAATATGAGGTTCAAAAATTTGATACACTGGAAGAATTAGTAGAAAAAAGTGATGTGGTAGATATTGTTACGCCTGGTGAAACTCATTTTGAAATAGCGAAAAAATGTATTGAAAATAAGAAACACGTTTTTATTGAAAAACCCGTTACAAAAACAGTAGAACAGGCCGTTCATTTAAAAGAATTGTCGGAGCAAAATAAGGTGTTAATTCAGGTGGGGCATGTAGAACGGTTTAATCCGGCTTTTTTAATATCTCAACCGTTTTTTGGGGAACCTTTATTTATTGAGGTCCATCGTTTGGCTGTATATAATCCAAGGGGTACGGATGTATCGGTTACTTTAGATTTGATGATTCATGATTTGGATTTAATTTTCAATATCAATTCTTGTAAACTAAAAAATATCTACGCCAACGGCATTGAAATAATAAGTCCTACTACAGATATTGCCAATGTTCGGCTTGAGTTTGAAAATGGAAGTGTCGCCAATATCACCACCAGTCGTTTGTCCTTAAAAAACATGAGAAAATTTCGAGTGTTTCAAAAAGATGCGTATATCTCAATAGATTTGTTGGATAAAAAACTGGAAGTTATTCGCATTAAAAATGTGGATGCTTTTACGCCAGACGATGCATTGATTTTTTCACCCGGTAATGGTATGGAAGATAAAGAAATAATCATAGAAAAACCAGATGTTGTTTTGGTGAACGCAATAAAAGAAGAACTCATTTCGTTTATAGATAGCATAGAACATCAAACTCAACCGATAGTGAGTATTGATGATGCCATTCGGGTATTGGATGTGGCGTACCAAATAGAAGAGAAGATAAAACAAAATAAAATTTCTTTATTGAATAATAGATAATGCGACCCATCAAATTATTATATTTTTGTTGTATAACAGCAGGACTTTTTCTTTTTATGGCGTGTAATAAAGAAAAATTAAAAGCACCTGCTCCTTTTTATATGAACATACCGGCAGTGAGTGTCCATACACTCATCGGACAAGGAACGGCGAATCATAAAATCACAGAGATTTGGGTATACGAAAATGGTCAATATAAAGGGGCTTATCCTATTGGCAGAACCATCCCGATTACATTTTCTCCGGCGAAACTAAAATTATTTGCAGGAATTAAAAAAGATGGGCTATCTGCAGTAAGAATTATTTATCCTTTTTACGCGGCTATTAAAATAGACACTGCTGCTTCTGTAAATGAAATTATTAATAGACCACTTGTTTTTCAATATTCTTCTGCGGCAAACTTTAAATGGTTGGAAGATTTTGAGAATTTTGGGGGTACAGGGGGAATAACTATTGTAAAAGGCACCGGTTCAGATACCAATGTGGTTATTTTAGATAAAACAATGAACGCTAATGCCGATGTTTTTGAAGGGAATAAGGACATGATGATAGCGCTTGATGATATGCATTCGTATGCGTATTTAACTTCTGCTAGTACTTATACACTTTCGTATTCGGGCACGTATTTAGAACTCAATTATAAATGCAATCAGGTATTTGAAATAGGATTGTATAGTGGAATATTGACCAAATCTGTAATTAATTTAAATCCCACTAATGGAGAGTGGAATAAAATTTATATTGATTTGACGCCCTATTTATCATTATTGGGAGGGACATCAACAAATAATTCCATTGGCATTTACTTTAAAGTTCAAAAAGCAACGAATGTAACTTATCCTCAAATTTTGATAGACAATATTAAACTTATTAGTTACTGATGAACAGAAAAAAATTCACTTTAATTAATGTTTTGCTGGATTTTAGTTCTGCGGCTCTTGCGTGGACCAGCTTTTATATTTACCGAAAGTACAATATTGACTATTTTAAAACGTTTGTAGAACCTATCACATTATTGGATGCACAATATTGGCGTGGTGTTATTTTAGTGCCTTTATTTTGGTTATTAATGTATTATTTATCAGGGCATTACAACAATGTATTCAGACGCTCCAGAATTAATGAATTGTATCAAATTTTGTTTGCATCCATTTTAGGAACGATATTGTTGTTTTTTAATTTGCTTTTGGATGATTATGTGGCTAATTATAGATATTATTACAAATCGGTGGTTACTTTGTTTATTTTTCATTTTTCTTTTACGGAAGTAGGCCGCTTTATATTATCTTCTTACATAAATAATAAAATAAAGTCAAGAGAATGGGGCTTCCCGACCTTGATAATCGGAAGCAATGAGCGGGCGTTAGAAATCGTTAAAGAAATTAATCATTTAAAGAAGGGAATCGGATTTGATATAAAAGGATTTGTGCATATTGAAGGGATAAATGGATTTTCAGAAGAATTAAAAAAACTTATACCCCATCTTGGCGAATGTCACTCTATTAAAGAAATAATACATCGTTTTGAGATTGAAGAAATCATTGTTGCAGTAGAAACCAATGAACATGATAAATTAAATAAGTTAATGAATGAATTGTACTATTTGGATTTGCACATTCACTTAGTACCGGATACCTATGATTTATTAACGGGTCAGGTAAAGTTAGATGCTGTTGAGTCCTTGCCGCTCATTACTTTGGAAATTGTTCCGATGAAGCAATGGCAAATTTCAATGAAACGTTTTTTTGATATTGTAATGTCTTTGATAGTATTAGTTTGTTTCAGTTGGTTATATGTGATTTTGAGTATAATTGTAAAGCTTACTTCGCAAGGTCCGATTATTTTTAAACAAGAAAGAATTGGCAAGAATGGAAAAAAATTCTTCATCTATAAATTCCGCACAATGTATGTGGATGCAGAAAAAAATGGGCCTGCACTCTCTTCCGAAAATGACCCGAGAATTACCCCTTTTGGTCGGTTTCTGAGGAAAACAAGGTTAGATGAGTTACCGCAGTTTTTTAATGTGCTAAAGGGTGATATGAGTATTGTAGGTCCAAGGCCTGAAAGGGAATACTATATAAATCAAATTGTATTAAAAGCCCCGCATTATAAATTATTACATAAGATCAAACCGGGGATAACTTCGTGGGGACAGGTGAAATATGGTTATGCTGAAAATGTAGAGCAAATGATTGAAAGAATGAAATACGATATTCTGTATCTTAAAAACATGTCTGTTTTACTTGACTTAAAGATATTAGTGCATACATTATTAGTGATTATCCAAGGTAAAGGGAAGTAGCAAGTAAAGTATAAATTTTTTATAAATTAAAATTTCAATCTTAGTTTTTGGAAGAGGTATCAGCACTGATTTTATGGCACTTACTTTTAGCAGGATTGTATTTGACAAAAAAATTCAACCACGTAATTCTTGATGCTCTGAAAGTCATGGGTGATAAAATTAAAATAGAAAGAAAGAAAAAAATAAGATAATGCAGCAATTCAGCATGAATGAAATAAGTGTTGATGGTAAAAGTAACAATGAACCACCCTGCCATCCAGGCATAACTTACATACATAGCGCCATAATAGAATCCTGTTTCTCTTTCAAAAATTTCTCCACAGCAAGGGCATTCTGTATGCATTTCATCAAAATGCTTTAAATTGTAAGGATTGTTGTATTTGAACACATTCCCTTTATGACAACGCGGGCACTTGTTGCTAAAAGATGAATACAAGGTTTCAATAATTTTCATAAAGGTATTTTTTCTGTTGCAAATATAAACCAGAATTCTTCTGCTTAATTGTAATTAAAGTTCCTTTTAAAGTGAAGATAGTTTAAAAAATCAATGGTCTACTTGACTAAAATCCAGGGTTACTTTTTTTATCCTTAAAATAAGTTGAAGAAGAGCGATTAAGAAAGGAACATATTTTAATCCTTTTGGCAAATTAAAATAATTTAAAATAATATCGGATTTTCTTTTTATTCTTTCGGAAATCAGAAACATACAAGGTACCAGAATTAAGGTTAAAAATGTTCCAAATATCAAGCCAAAAATCATTGTCCAACTTAAAGGTCCCCAGAAAACGTTATTGTCTCCACCAAAGTAAATGTGTGGCTCAAACGATTCAAATAATCCCAGGAAGTTGATATTTAAACCGACTGCTAATGGAATAAGCCCGAGAATAGCGGCTGTTGCTGTAAGTAGAACAGGAGTCATTCTCACAAAGCCGGCCTGATAGGAAGCAATCATTAATGATTTGCCTTCTTTCAGAGATTGTTCTGCAAATTCTATCAACAGAATACCATTTCGGACAACAATTCCGGCCAGTGCAAAAATTCCAACGCCTGTCATGACGATACTCATTGGTATTTTAAATATACCAAATCCTAAGAGCACACCAATAATACTTAAAATAATTTCCGATAAAATAATGACGGTTTTACCAATAGAATTAAACTGTATGATGAGTACCAACAGAATTAAACCTACAGACGCCATTAAAGCATTACTCAGAAAACCCACTGTTTCGGCTTGTTCTTCCTGTTCACCGCCTACTTTAATACTTACAGTTTGAGGTGGCTGAATGGTTTTAATGACTTCTTTAATTTGTCCCACGATGTCATTAGGATTAAATCCTTGTTTTACATCTGATGATAGTGTAATAATTCTTGTTTTGTTTTTGTGTTTAATACCGCCATAGGTATTGACATATTTTACGTCCGCAAAGGCAGACAGTGGTAAACTTCTCAAAATACCGCCCATATTCATGTCTCTAAATGTTATTTTCAAGTTTTTAATAGCATCTATGTTTTTTCTTTGTTCAGGTAAATAGCGAATTTGAATGGGGTATTCATCTTCTACATCTTTGAATTTTGAATATCGGTCAATTCCATAAACGGCTTTGCGTATTTCCAATGCTAATTGTGCCGTTGATATGCCTTCTTTATTGGCTTTTTCTCTGTCAATTTCTAACCAGATTTCCGGTTTATTATCAATGAAATCACTTTTTAGTTCAACAATTCCAGGATTTTTCAGATTATCAATTTTTGTTTTTACAAGCTCTGCATAATATTTTATTTCATTAAAATCATCGCCTTGAATTTCAATTACAATGGGTTTGGGTAAAGGGGGGCCCATTTGTTCTTTTGAAACTACGATGCGGGCATTGGGGATATTCCATTTGATATTTTGCAATTGATTTAAATAATCAGAGGTGCTTACCCCGTTGCGTTTTCCATATTCAACAAAATTGATACTAATTTTTGCTTTATTAGGATAGGTATTTTGATCGTCGTCTCTTGGGTCTGTAACAGCAATGGCTACATTGGTGATGACGGATTTTACGACGGGGTTATTCTTACCTAAAATAGAATCTACTTTGCCCGTTACTTGTGCGGCTACTTTATCGGTATATTCTGCTGCAGTACCTTCTGGTAATTCAATATAAACATATACATTGTTAGGGTCACCACTTGGGAAAAAGAGCACGGGTGGTTTTCGTAATGCAAAAAATACTATACTAAAAATAAAAAGAAGTACTGTATACCAAAGCATTTTTGTAGGTCTCTGTAAGGCCCAGTGTAGCATTTTACCATACGCATTTTTAATCGTTGGCCATATATTTTCCTGCCATTTGGCAATAATTTTGTACAGCCATAAACGATGAAGCATTAAAAATAAGGCCATTGTTAATACGATATTGCCTAATGCTTTATTGCCGGAGGCGTATGAAAAAATAATAACTAATAAATAAATTAAAAGTTGCAGCCAGCCGTTTCGGTTGATTTTACCATAGTTTTTTACTTCCTCATGATGGGGCTTCATAAAGTCCACTGCAAAAACCGGATTGATAACATAGGCAACAAATAAGGAAGCAAACAATGAAATGATAAGAGTAATGGGCAGAAATATCATGAATTTTCCAATGACTCCTTTCCAGAAAGCAAGAGGTACAAAAGGCGCAATGGTAGTGAGTGTTCCGCTTAATACGGGTAGAAAAACTTCGCCGACGGCTTTTTTGGCGGCTGTTACAATCGGAACTTTTCCATTATCAAAAATACGGTGCGTATTTTCTATGACTACAATAGCGTCATCCACTACAATGCCTAATGCTAATAAAAATGCAAATAGTACAATCATGTTCATACTATAGCCCAATGATGGCATTATCAAAAAGGCAATAAACATGGAAAGGGGTACGGATAACGCTACAAATAAAGCGTTGGTTACTCCCATGAAAAACATTAAAATAAAAGTTACCAGTAAAAAACCAATGACAATAGTATTGATTAAATCTTCTAAAGAAATTTTAGTATGCTCCGATTGGTCGCCTGTGATGACAAGGTCTATATCTTTGGAAAATTCAGTTTTTTTAAGTTTATCAATGAGTTGGTAGATTTTTTCTGATGCTGCAATTAGGTTTTCTCCCGGTCTTTTGATGACTTGAAGTGTGATAACATTTTTTGTGTTCATTTTGGCGTAGCTTTCCATTTCAGCAATAGTGTCACGGATGTTGGCAATGTCTTTTAAATACATTTTAGCCCCGCTTTGTGAAGTGATGAGAATATTTTTTATATCGTCCATGGTTTTAAACTCTTTCTTGATGTTGATGGTTCTTTTTTGAGTTCCTACTGGTACATTGCCGGCTGAAATAGTGATGTTTTCTGACTGAATGGCTCTTTCTATATCTCCAACAGATAAATTAGCCGCTTGTAATTTATACATATCTAAGTTAATCTGAATTTCTCTTTCTGGTGCGCCTACCATTCTCACTTCGGTAATTTCTTTCATACTTTCAATTTCATCTTTTAATCGGTCGGCGTATTTTTTTAGATGGATTAACTCCATTGGTCCGGCAAGATTGATGAACATAATGGGAATATCAGAAAAAGCAATTTCTTTGACATAGGGCTCTTTGGTAAGATCTGCCGGCAAGTCCGGACGCGCTTCATCTACTTTGTCTTTTACGTCTTGTCTTGCCTTTTCTGGTTTTATATCGGAGTTAAATTCTACAACTATTAAAGAAACATCTTGTAATGATGTGCTGGTAATTTTTTTAATTCCCGGAATAGATTTTAATTTTTTTTCAAGTGGTTTGGTGATAGTGTTTTCAATGTTTTCAGGAGAATTACCACCGTATATTGTTGTAATGATGTATTTTGGTAAAACGATGTCTGGAAAACTTTCTTTTGGTAAAGAAATATAAGTCATTATTCCGGCAATGGTGATGAAAACAGTAAATATGTAAATGGCTATACGATTATCAATAGCCCACGAACTTAATTTGAATTCTTTAAAAGTATTAGATGACATAAATCAGATGTTTTAATGAAACATTAAAGAATAGAATTGTTTTGAATAATAACAGGTGTGCCTTCCTTCAGAGAAACGGTTGTTTTGATGAGTAAATCATTGGGTTTAAGCCCTGAAGTAATTTCTGCTTGGTCTTTTGATAATTTTCCTATTCCGATGACTACTTTTTTTACCTTATTGTTTTCAACGATGTAAACGAATTTACTACCATCTGTATCTGTTTGGATATAATTGATAGGAACGGATACTACTGGTTGTGCAGAGGTATAATTGTTTATTTCTAAGATGGCTACCTGATTAGGGTGTAATTTTGAGTTGTTTCCTAAATATATTTCAATGTTAAATGTTCTTGTAATAGGATTGATGGTTCTGGAAACGTAGGTAATCTTTGAATAAAGAGTGTCCTGAATATCGGGCAGAATTATTTTGACTTTATCATTTGAATGAATTTGTCCGATATAATTTTCCGGAATATCGGCTTTGGCTTTCAGATGATTGAAATTAATAATTCGGATGGCCGGCATACCGGGAGCTACCATCTGACCTACTTTAATATCAACGGCATCAACGGTTCCATCAATAGGGGATATAATTTTGGTCATACGCAATTGCTCTTGAAGCGATGTTAAAGTTTTTTCCAGATTTTCTTTTTGAGATTTAATCTGAAGATATTGCACTTCTGTTCCGATTTTTTGTTCCCAGAGTTTTTTTTGTTTTTCATACAATTCATTTACAAAATCCAGATTGCTTTGCAGCGCTTGTATGGATTGTTGAAGTGTTCGTGCGTCTGTTTCTGCTAAAATTTGTCCGGCTTTGACATTATCGCCTGCGTGTACATAAATTTTTGTGATTGTACCGGGCATTTCAGAAGAAAGAGATATATTATCGTCCGCGTCAATTTTTCCCTGGAAGCTAAGATACGATTGAAATATCCCGGCATTGAGTTTTTCAACTGAAATTAAAATGGGCTGAATGCTGTCTTTGCGTAAAGATTGAATTTTCGTTTGAATTTCTGAAAGTTGTTTTTGAAGTGCAGCTTCTTGTTTTAAGAGAGTAGCAAGATCTTCTGTTTGTTGGGATTGACATCCTGCCAATAGAACGATTGAAAGAAGAGAAATTTGTTTTTTCATAATTGATACAATTAAAAGTTATTGGATATTGCCTAATGCTTTATCCAGATCTGTTTTTGCTGTGAGTGCATCGTAGAGTGCTGTGATATAGTTGGTTTGTGCTTCTTTAAGTGAAGTTTCAGCATTTACTACTTCTAAGTTACTTCCTACGCCGGAATCGTATTTTTTTATAGCAGTGTCAAACACAGATTGGGCGAGTTGAAGGTTGTTTTCCTGTGTTTTAAGGGAAGCCAGTGCATTTTGATAATTAGTTAATGCGGATTGATATTCTATTTGTACAGATTGTTTGATTTGCTCTAAGGAGTAATGAGCTTTTAATACATTGTATTTGGCTTGTTGTATTCTGAAATATCTTTGACCGGATGTAAATAAATTCCAGTTGAAGGTAACCCCGATGAGTCCGATATTAAACCATAGTTTATCTTTTGAGAAATCAAAAACATTAAACTCAGTACGTTGAGCATTTTTTGAATAAGAGCCGTAGGCTACAATGGATGGTAAAAATTGCATTTTATAGCGGTTTAAGTCAATTTCGTTTAATTTTTTTTGTTGATTGAAAATTTGGTATTCTATTCTTTTTTCGGGAGGGAATTGCAATTCTTTTAGTTCGGTTATTTTATCCTTAAATGAAGCGATAGAGTCCGTTAGAATGATAGAATCTGTCAGTGGATAGTTCATCTGATATTTCAATAATGTGTGTGCCAGTCCAATAAGTCGCAGAAATTTTTCCTGTTCGGTTAATAAATTATTGTAGGCAATCTGAATTCGATCCAAATCTATTTTTTCTACAAATCCGTTTTGATACAAGCTTTTAGTGTCGTTCAGGAGTTTTTCTAATTTATGTATGTTGGCTTGTATGATTTGAAATCGTTCTTTGGCTACCAGTGCATTGAAATAGGCCTTGGTAACTTGTACGTGTGTTTCAATTTTTGTACGCTGTACGTTTTTTTGAGTGAGTTCAATAAGTCCCTTTGAGGCCTGAAGGGCTGATATGTAGTCCGAACTAAAAATGATTTGAGAAAAAGAAATGCCGGCGGTTGCGTTATATTGTGTACCGAAACGAACTGGTATGTAAGTACCCGGAGGGGCGCCAAAAAATTGTCCGGGAAGTAAAGAGGTCGGTAATTCTAAATAATCTTTTAAGTCAAAGGAAGCAGAAACCTGTGGTAAGCCGATACCAGTGTATTCCCAATTTCTGGCTTTTGCAACTTTTAAGTCCATTTCTGATGCGAGGTAATTGTTGTTGTGGGTGAAAGCAAAGTCAATGGCTTCCTTTAAGGAGAAGGTTTTGGGGGTGGTTTGTGCGGATAAATTTTCTGATAAGAAAACGAAGGAAATTAAAATTGTTTTTAGAGTTTTCATAGATGTAAAAAAATTAATGTCGTTCAAATTGTTGAATAATTTTTATGCCTTTTTCGGTAGCAATACCGTATAAGAAATGTTTAGTAAGTTGGTTTTGCAGTTCATTAAAGCTTAGATTAAATTTTTGTAAAATATCTGTTTCAAAGAGTAAATTGATTTGTAGAAGTCGTAAATAAGCAATCAGTTGAATATTAATGTCCTTACGAATAAGTCCTTGTCTTTGACCTTTTTCAAGTCCTTTGATAATTGTTTGCATAATAAAAGACGATTTAAACTCTTCCAGATATTTCCACACTTTGGGATAATACGTTTTTAGGTCTTCAAATACAACAGGATGGATGTGGTTCATCATCTCTGATGAACATTGAACAATGTTCATTGTTTCTTCAATAATATTATCGGATTTTTCAATGAGTTTTTGAATTTCCTCTTTATGGTGGGCGAGATGGGCTTTTACTAGTTCAAATACAATGGTATCTTTATTTTCAAAATTCTCGTAAATGGTTTTTTTGGAGATTTTGAGTTTGGAAGCAATATCATCAAGGGTAACGGATTTAATGCCTTTTCTGAAAAAGAGTTCTTGTGCGGCAGAGAGTATGTTGTGTTTTACTGTCATATTCGGGCGCAAAACTATGGAAACTTTTTTCGTTTTACAAGTTTCCTCCGAGAATTTAATGATATTTAACAATTTTAATGTGACATTCTGCTTGGAATTCTGGGAATGATAGTGTCTTTACGAAGACAGGGATGTTTATCCGGACAGTAATAATAGATGAATTTGGGAACTAATCGATATTTTTTTTTGGAATATATTTTGATTGTAAAATCAGGGCTTGAATAGAGGGTTTGCAGGCAATTTTGGTCATAAAAATTTTTTGGAAAATCAGATGGATATTTTTTATAGAATTTCCACGGGTAATACAAATAAAAAGTTCCTTTTTTGTAGGGTATTTGGAGTTTTCCGTTTGCGTCGGTGGTGATAGTGTCAATTGTTTTGTTCGGATATTGGATGATCCACTTTGTATTTGAGTATTTGATAAAGGGAAGTAGTTGGTTGTATCTGTATTTTTGATTCCACCGCACTTTGTTTTTTTATAGTGGAGTGTAATGGTAAATTGAGCCCCAATAGGTGTAGAAAAAAAAAGTAGAAGAGTAAATTTAAAGATTTTAAAAGATAAATTGAATTTGTTTGTTTTCATATTGAAGTATTTCATTATTGGAGGTTTTTACGGTTATTTTTCCATCGTCTGAAAGGGCAATAATTTTTCCTTTAAATATAGTTTTTTTTTCTTTGTATAGAAAATCACTTTGCCAGCCATATAGAAATTTTAAATAGTGATGATTGATGGTATTTAATTGTTGTAATTCAAGTAAATGGAAATAATTGGAAATAATTTTTTCAAGGGATGTTATTAGTAGGGCAATGGGGTAGATTTGAGAAGTAATAAGTGATAGAGATGTAGCGGTTTTATTAAAACGAGCAAAATCTGTTTGGTTGACGTTGAGTCCGATGCCGATGATTGTTTTTAGGATGTGTTTTTTTTCAATGTTGTTTTCGATTAAAATACCTGCTATTTTTTTATATTCTTTATTGAGTAAAATAAGCAGGTCATTGGGCCATTTTATTTTAATGAGATGTTCCTCAACGGCGTGTTGTTTTAATAATTCTACTATTAAAAGGGTTGTCCATCTACTGATGTATGTATTGAAACGGACGGGGAAATACAGTGGTAAAACGATAGAACACAATAAATTTTTTGAGGGCTGGCTGTACCATACATTGTGTTGTTGGCCTCTGCCCTTAGTTTGATAGTCGGTGTAAATGATGGTAGGCGTTTTAAGTTCTGCGAGATGTTGTTTGGCATAATTATTAGTACTGTCTATTGATGCGAGATGAATTTTTTCAAAATGCATATGGTAACGTTACAAAAATAAAAAAGCAAGGGTTAATTATCCCCTGCTTTTTTTGGACTTAGTAGTGAAAAGAGTGTATTGGATGTCTGTTTATTCTTCTACTTCTACCATTTTAAATGGAATGCCTACAATGGTTTGATAATCTTGTCCTGCCTCCATCATGTCTTCGTCATCTTTTTCGTAGAGCCATGTAACATCGACCTGGGCACCATTTTTGTTCAGTTCCTGAAGTTTTTTAAATATGTCTAAAATGCATTTGGAAGAGCTGGTATTAAAGTATTCCAGTTGAACTGATATGGTGATTTTGTCTTTTGTTTTTTCAGCAATCCATGTGTCTAATGCATTCAGTACGGGTGTGTAAAACTGCACAGAATTTTCAGGAATAGAACGTCCTTTGATGATGATGGTTTTGCTTTGAGTATCAAGCTTTAAATAAGGAGTTTTGGGTGTAGCTTCAACTGTGATTTTTTCCATAGTGGTTTATTTATGATGGTTAAGAATGAGATTTTTTTGTTATGATTTATTAATTATTTTGATTTTGAGAATAAAGAATGAGATATTATTGGCTATAGGTAAAAATTCATAAGCAAGTTTTTCTCCGGATTTGCGAGCTATATCAATGATACCGAGTCCGCCACCACCTTTCATAGAGATTTCACCGTTTGTCAGCACTTGTTTGTAATATTCTTTAAGTTCGTCTTTTGTGAGGTTATTAATGTCATCAATTCTTTGTTTTAAGCCGGCAACATTTGTATTCAGGATATAATTACCTGTGAGTATAGAGTAACCTTCTTGTGTTTTGCCTATCATAAAGATAGCTGATCGGTCTTTACCATTTACGTAAGAGGGTAATTCATCCATGTGATGGTATAAATTTTGTAAACACTCTACGAGAACGTGATATACTTTCTTTTTAATTTTAGGTTCTTCTTGAAAACTTTCTAAGCGGTTTTCCATAATCTGCAGAACAGAAGTTAATAAATCAGAGGTAATATCGCCCTTGAAAGAGAGGATAATCCCCGATTCTTCCATCGCTTGATAAATAGAGAAAATGTTTTCTAATTTCATTGCAGATAATGAGATTAATTAGTTTAGTTAAGTGTAATTTCAAACGAGTTCCCATCAACGGTTACAGTGGCTTTATTATCGCAAGCACCACTGCCATAGTTGATGGTTCTGGTTTTTAATCCATCCGGAGAAAGTGTGATGGTGCCTTGTGTGATGTATTTGCAGTTGCTGGGTTTTATCAGATGATTGATAGTAACACTATAGTATCTGTTTTCACGATTTTTACCCTGAGCAGAACCGTTTACAATGGTGATGACATCATCGGAAGGGTCGTTGGTATTTTTTGTGTCAACCGAAACAGACCGAGTTGAATTGTAAGTAATAGTCCAGGTTGAAGCCGTACATACAGCATTGTATACATTCACTGTGTATGTGAACACACCATTGTTATATCCACCGCTTCTGAATACAATGCTATCGGCAGCATAGTTGACGGCACCTAATTTATAGTTAATAAACTGAAGCAGCATAGAAGAACCTGGTTTTTTAATACCACCGTTTCGGAACGTGATTTTCCATTTACCGGTTCTTGGAACACCATCATACATATAGCCGCCGCAGGTTCCAAAATCGTATTCATAGATTGGATCCTGGTGGCCGGTACTACTCCACAAGGTATCACCTGAAACCCATGTTAACGTATCACAGGTTGATAATACTCCTGTAAATCCTTGCATCAATCTTGGCGGTGAACTTTTGGTTTTAATAGTCAGATTGGTAGCGGTGGGTCCCACTTGTGCAAATTCTTTTTCACAAATAGAATAATCAATAGCTGTTTGCGACTCTGTATCTAACTGAGTACTTTGCTCTGACTTTTTACAGGACCATATTATCAGAGAGCAAATACAGAAGATATTTATTTTTGTTTTAATGCAATTCATAAAAGGAATGATTAAAGTTAATTTTCGGCAAATATAAATAATAATTTTCTTAAATAAAAATATCTTTTTATGCTCTGTTTTGCTATTAAATAGTAAGCTTAATAGAAATATACAAAGCAATATAAATTTTTCAAAAGACATTCATTGTCATTGTATCTTTCCAACAATTGACGACCAATATAGCAATAAATCGGACTTTTGTTCTTTTATTTAGCAGTGTGTGTTTTCACTGTTTGAATATTGCTCAACTGGGCTTATTTTAAGGTCTTTAGCCAATCATTTAAAAGTCCAAATAATTTTTCATAATGAGAAAATTTTAATTGACCGGGCACATCAAAAACATCGTGATAAGCGGTTATATCTCCCAATGTGTATATGAAAAAACTTTTTACGCCACTTTCTGTAAACCAGTAATGATCGCTGTTTTGTGCTTTGCCTCTTGATTGGATGGAAAGATGGTATCCTTTTTCGGTGTTTAATTTTTTTAATCTTTCAAAATCTTCTTCAAATACTTTTCCATTAACGACCATAATGCCTTCACTGCCACCACCCATCAAATCAAGGTTAATCAAACATTTAATTCTTTTCAAATCAAAAAGTGGGTGCTCTACGTAATACTTTGAGCCCAACAATCCGATTTCTTCGCCTGTAAAAAAGTAAAAAGCAACAGAGTACCTGATCGGATATTGTTTGTAGTATCTCATTAAATCCAGCAATACAGCCACGCCGGAAGCATTGTCATTAGCACCTGGGAAAATAGTCGTATCAATGTTTCCAAGATGATCGTAATGGGCTGAAAAGACGATAAAAGAGTCGGGATACATTGTTCCGGGAATAAAGGCATAGATATTATCTGTTTTGATATTTTCTATTTTAGAAGATATTTTTAGTTTGCAGAAAATTTTTTCTTTATGGCTTAAAAGATTTTTCTTTAAGTGCAAAACGCAAAAGTTTTCTTGTTGTGTAGAAGCGGAATGTGTGAGTTTATTTTCTAACTGAAGCAGAATATTATGTTCCCGATTTATCCAGTGAATGGAATCATAAAAATTCAAATACCCTGTAAAATCTATACTTGGGGAAGTAGCCGCCGGCAAAAAATCTATTCCTAATTGTAACACCTGACCATTTATTTCTAAATAGGCAGAATAAATAGTATTTGCTTGAAAGGTAATATCATTTTTGTACTCTTTAAATTTGGATTTCAGTAATTCAAAATTTACTTTCTTGGAAAATTGTTTACTTTTTTTTATATACTCTTTTAAGTCATAACCACCATTTTTTTGTATTTCACGAATTAAAAACTGTTTGGCTTTTTCTATTCCTTTTTCATAGTGATTGGGATAGTGAGTGTAAGCTCTTCCTGCATACTCTTGGGAACACAGCGTTTTACACACTTCAAAAAGATAGGTTTTGTTTTGTGCATAAACAATGCTGATAAAGAAAAATGTATATAGATATCTTACAAACGGATACATATCATCTTAATCTCAACAACTCTTTGTTATGCCCAAGACAAAAGTCCTTATTTCAAAAAAGTTTGAGCAATACTATCCGGATAAACGCCTGTTATCACCAGTAGCACAATGGATACGATAATTAACAACCATTCGTGTGTAGTAATTGTTAGCGGAGTTGCTGTTGGTTTATTTTCTTTTTCAAACAGAAGTAATATCATTTTCAAATAATAAACTATTCCTAAAACAGAAGCGAGAATAGCCACTATGATCATCCATTTATACGGAGACATCATAAGTGCTGAAAGAATATAATATTTAGCAAAAAAGCCGGCAGTTATTGGAATGCCGCCCATAGACAATAATGCAATGATTAATCCAACGGATAAAAAACTTTGTTTATAAAACAATCCTTTCAACACATCTAATGTTTCTTCCTTTTGTTGTGCTACGATTTGAATGATTGAAAATGCTAAAATACTGGCTACCGAATACGCAAAAGTATAATAAAGCAAGGCATTTAAAGTAGAGGCATTGCGTATATCGGCTATCACTAAAAGTAACATAATGGAAGCATGACTGATACTTGAAAATGCCAGTAAACGCTTTGCATTGGTTTGTTTTAATGCAGAAAAATTAGCAAGTATTAAGGAAAAAACTATTAGCCCGACTACTAATTCAATATAATGTGGATACGCCGGATAAAAATACCACAAAAATAATTTCATGATAGCCACAAACACCGATGTTTTTACAATGGTACTCATCAGTGCGGTTATGACAATTGGGGACCCTTCATACACATCGGGTGTCCAGAAATGAAATGGTGCTATAGATACTTTGAAAGCCAGCGCAATAAAAATCATGAGTATGCCGGCATAAGCGTAAGATGGAACTTGATCAGTAGTTAATACCTGATAAATCTCTTTTAAATCAAAACTCCCTGAAAGTCCATAAAGCAATGCAATTCCAAATAATAAAAAACCAGAAGCAAAAGAACCCATAATTAAATATTTAAAACCCGCTTCATTGGATAATATATTTTTTTTATTGCTGGCAGCTAAGACATATAAAGGAATACTCAATATTTCTACTCCTAAAAATAACGTCACCAGATTATTAAAAGCCACCAACAGTAAAGCACCTATCAGCGAAAACAATACTAACGAAGTATGTTCTACCAAACTTGTTTCGCTCTTAAAGTAAGTATTTGCCATCAAAAACCATAAAAACACAGTTAGTAGCAATACCGAAGAAAAAGCCAATGCTACTTTATCAAATAATAGCATGTTATCGGAATACTTCCATGAAAAAGTATGATTCCACTCCTGAATATTAAAGAAAAAAGATATGGCAATTCCAAGTAAACTTAATGGATACAATACTTTCTTAAAATTAAAGATCTCAGATAAAAAAGCCACTATACCAGTTGATAATATTGTAATCAGAGCGCCCATATTTTATAATTTTCAATTAAAAAATGTTACATATTACTTGAATAATATGCTGATGTTATTAGAAGTAAAAATGCTTAATGCTTGTGGGTATATCCCCAAAAAGAGAATAAAAAATACAATTAAAAATAAACTCCACTTGTCTTTTTTATCCAGACCCCCAAAAGTAAAATTCGTTTTTACAATATCTCCCAACATTATTTTTTGGTAACTTCTCAACATATACACTGCACCTAATATAACAGATAGCCCGGCAACAGCCGACCACATCAGGGATTTTTGAGCAAGTCCGGTCAATATTAAAAATTCACCTGCAAAACCATGTGTTAAAGGCAATGCAATGGAGCCTAAAAGGATAATTAAAAATAAATTAGAAAATTGCCCGTTCAGGTTGCGAATACCACCTAATTTGCCAATTTCACGCGTACCCGTATGTTTTTCAAATAAATGCACGACATAAAATAATCCGGTTACATAAACCCCATGTGCAAACATTTGTATAGCCGCACCGTCCATTCCCTGTCTGGTATTGGATAAAATGCCTGCTGCGATTAAACCAACGTGAGCCATCGAAGCGTATGCTAATAATTTCTTGAAGTCCGTTTGAACCAAGGCCGATAACGATGCATAAAGCACACCAGTGATAGCCAGTATTACAACAAGATTTTGCCATTGTGCTACTGCATTGGGCACTACAGGTACAAGCCAGAATAGAAGCCCATACAAACCCATTTTCAACATTAGGCCTGATAAGAGTATTGTCCCTTGTATAGGCATATTGGTATAGGTGTCTGGTTGCCATGAGTGCAATGGAAAAACAGGTACTTTCACTGCAAATCCAATAAACAACATCCAGAAAACTACACTTTGTTGAAGTGGTGTTAATAATTTACCTGCCTGATAAAAGTCCAACATATCCCACGAGCGAATCCCTTTCTCATTTAATAGAGCCGTATGATGATATAAATAAATAAACCCGGCCAGCATAAATAAAGAACCAATAAATGTGTATAGAAAAAACTTTAATGTAATTTCTTCTTTTCCACTTTCTCCCCACATCAAACCTATTAGGTATATTGGAATTAATGACAATTCCCAAAACACATAAAAAGAAAAAGCATCTTTTGTCAAAAATACACCCATCATGGCCATTTGCATAAGCAGGGCTAATGCATAAAAAAGATACGGCTTCTCATGGTATTGAGAAGGTTCTACAGATAAAAACACTACCACAACTACCAGGGCATTCAACAAAGCCAAAATTAAAGACACCCCTGTAACATGTAAGTGCCAGTGGGCATTTATGACGGTCATCCATAAATAATCTACTTTCAGTAAATAGTCTGTATGTTGAGAAAAATTCAAAGCGTATGCAATCAGTGCTATTAAAAATTCTGTACCTGCAAAAAACAAAGCCAGCCTTCTGGCATTCTCTCTAAAAGAAGGCATTAGTAAAAGTAAAAAACCAACTAATGGAAATAAAATCAATAAATTCCCAATCATAAATTATCTTTTAGTAGTTTAATTTTAATGTTAATTAAATCAACATTCATTTCAGTAAATTATCTCATTAAAATAAAAAGAATAATAATTCCAAGCGTCATTGCCATGATGTAATAAGCGATATTTCCTATGTGAATTTTTCTCATCCAATGACCTAAAAAGAGAATAGTATTACCTGTTCCGTCCACTAAACCATCTAACACTATTTTATCAAAAAAGCGGTAACATACTTTACCTGTAAAATCTATTGGTTGGCGAACAATTGCTTCGTATAACTCATCTACATAAAACTTATGATAAATAATTTTTTGCCACCATTTTAATTCTTTTTCATCGTTGACAGGTAGCATACCGTTTACGACAAATAGCTGATAAGCAAAATAAATGCTGGCAAGTGCTCCGGCCACTGCAATACCCATCAGTATCCATTCTGTATTATGACTTAATCCCAGATACGACTTCATTACAATGACCTTATCCAAATAACTGCTTATCCAGTTTTGAGCACCTAAAAGTTCAGGAAGCCCTAACAAACCACCAATAGCACTTAATACAGCAAGAATTATGAGCGGAACCGTCATGACAGAAGGCGACTCATGTAAATGTTTGTAGGTTTCACTACCGCCTCTGAAATATCCCCAAAAAGTTAAAAACAACATTCTGAACATATAGAATGCAGTAAGCATTGAAGCCACTACACCTATGAGCCATAACAATTTATTGTGCTCGTACACATGGGCTAAAATTTCATCTTTACTGAAAAAACCAGAAAAGGGAGGTATACCACTAATAGCAATAGTAGCTATAAGCATTGTATAGTAAGTCATCGGAATTTTTTTATTCAATCCTCCCATTTTCCGAATGTCCTGTTCGCCACCCATGGCATGAATGACTGAGCCTGCCCCTAAAAACAAAAGTGCTTTAAAGAAAGCATGAGTGATTACATGAAATACAGAAGAACTATAAGCACCTGCCCCAAGTCCTAAAAACATCAATCCTAGTTGAGACACAGTAGAATAGGCAAGAATTTTTTTGATGTCAAACTGTAAGGTAGCAATGATAGCAGCCCACAATGCGGTAATCCCCCCAATCGTACCTACGATTGCCATAGATGTTTCGGATAGGGAAAAGAAAATATTAGAACGGACCACCATGTATATGCCTGCTGTTACCATCGTAGCTGCATGAATCAAGGCCGAAACGGGCGTTGGTCCGGCCATGGCATCCGGCAGCCAAGTATACAAAGGAATTTGTGCACTCTTTCCGGTGGCGCCTAAAAACAAAAGCAAGGCAATTAAAGTTACAGTGCTAGAATAAGTAACTACTCCCGGTTTTAGCAAATCTGTATAATTTAATGAACCATAATTTTTAAACATGAAGACCATGGCTAATAAAAATCCAAGATCTCCTATTCTGTTCATAATAAATGCCTTCTTGGCTGCATTATTGTATTCCTGATTTTTGAACCAAAAACCAATCAGTAAATAAGAACATAATCCTACCCCTTCCCAGCCAACAAACATGCTTACATAACTATTGCCAAGCACCAGTATAAGCATGAAAAAAACAAACAGATTAAGATAAGAAAAATAGCGGCTATATCCATCATCGTTATGCATATACCCTATGGAATAAATATGTATTAAAAAACCTACCCCTGTAATGACCAAAATGTATAGAGATGACAAACAATCTAGCCAAAACCCCATTGGAACATCTAACATTCCGCTTACTATCCATCTATAATACTCTGCATTTAATATTCTTCCGGGAACAGATTGTAAATGCACAAAAGCAACAATCGATAGCACAAACGAAAGACCAACAGAACCACTTGCGATATAACCAACCAAGGATTGGGACAAATTTTTCCCGTAAATTCCATTCAGAATACTGCCCAATAGAGGAAGCAGAACAATACTTAATAATACTATTTCCATAATTTAATCCTTTAAATTACTTAATAAATTGGTATCAATACTTTTGATGTTTCTGTATATCATCGTCAGAATGGCCAGTCCAACCGAAACTTCTGCAGCCGCTACCGTCATTACAAAGAATACAAATACCTGTCCCGAAGCATTTTGATGTAAAGTAGAAAAAGCCACCAGAAGAATATTGATCGCATTGAGCATCAATTCAATACACATAAAAATAACGATGCTGTTTCGCCGTGCCATCACACCAATAGCACCAATGGTAAAAAGCACAGTACTTAATAAAATAAAGTAATCAATAGGTATTCCGTTTATCATAATTAGTGAATTGACGCGTTGAATTATTGAATGTTTTTCTTTCCCATCATTACAGCCCCTGCCATTGCTGCCAGCAAAAGTACTGTAATGATTTCAAAAGGAAATAGAAACTCTGTAAATAAAACCTTTCCTAAACTTTGTATCCATCCTACAGTAGAAGTACCATAAAATGTTTTATCTGTACTTTCAGTATTTTTCAAAAGTCCTGTTAATACTAATAAAAACATACCACCAATACTACCCGCTAAAACTTTGGTTAAAACAGTTCTTTGGGGCTCTGTGTCCTGATTTAAATTCATCAACATAATCACGAATAAAAAAAGCACCATAATAGCACCCGCATACACCACAATATTTACAACAGCAAGAAATTGTGCGTCTAATAACAAATATATCCCTGAAATAGAAAAAAAACTCATAATCAAATATAACACACTATTGACAGGACTACGGCTAAATACTACCATCAAACTAAATAGTACTGACAAAAATGAAAGAATACCAAATAACCATTGATGAACAGATAAACCGAACATTTTGTTTTTTGAGTGGCAAATGTAACTCAAAATTTCTTAATCAGAATAAAAAAATCACAGCAAAATTCATTATTTCAAATAGAATTTTTGTAGTTCAATGCCTTTTCTTATATAATGAAAGAACATAACAATGCTAAATTTTTCTCTGTAAGAAATGTCTTATGAAAGAGGAACTTTTTCTTACTCAAAATAAAAAGTTCTTCTTAAACAACATAAAACTGATAAAAAACAAAAGCCCGACAAAAAAGTCGGGCCTTGAAAAAATTATCGTTTAATGAAACAAATGCTTTATTTCATAAGATTTTCAAAATCAGAATTACCTTTCATTTTCAAAAATTCAGCATCATCTTTCGCATATTGTTTAAGAGAAGCATCTTTTTCAAATGCTGATTTTAAGTGTTGAGTTACATCTGCTGTGTTGCCTTTTCTGGCAGCAGCAATGGCTTTCAAATAGTATGAAACGGCTAACTCTTTGTCGTTGCTATTATCAATGGTAGAATTAACTGCATCTGCCGAACCACTTAATAGTTGAGCCAATGCTTTATTAAAACCGTTGAAATCCCCAAAAGAACTTACGGACTCGGAATATTTACCATCTGCAATGTAAATAATGCCTTTGTTGTAACTAACTTCTTTACCGGTGCCACTGGCTTTATTATAATACTCCATAGCGGCTTTGCGGTTATTTTTCTTGGCTTCAATAATACCAAGGTTATTGTTGACTATTGGATTTCCATTAGAAGATTGTAATGCTCTTTTTAAGGCCTGTTCTGCTTCATTCATTTTATTTACCATAATGAGAGCGGCACCAAGATTATTAGATGTTCTCCAGTCGTTTCCGTATTTCTTTTCAGCTGCCTGATAAATGGCAATTTTGGTATTAATGTCTGTAAACAAATTAGCGCCATACAATAGTTCTTCAACCGATAAACTATCAGGTGTAGAGGTGCAAAGTGCCTTTATTTGTTCGTCTGTTCTGGATTTTTTATCGGCTATTAAAATAATTTCTGCTCTTCTTAATTTAGGTAAAATTTTATCGGCTAATTCAAGATAGGTTTTAGAAAGGTTTTTAATTTCTTTTCTTCTTTGGTCTGGATCCGGATACATAGATAACACGCGAATAATAATGTCCTTGTCTGCAATATTGGATTGTTGAACCATTTCTTTAAATCCTTCCCAGTCCTCACGAGTTGTAACGATACGATATTGCTCTTTTTCTTTTCCGAATTTGTTATTTTTATCTTTATTGATTTTTTTGAATTCTTCTATCATCGCTTTGATAGCACTGTTGGCTCTGTCTTTTGCAAGATTTTCGTTTTTGGAGGTTTCACCATCGGGAGATGCAAATGCGGATACTTCCAATCCTTTGATTTCATACCACTGACTCGCAAGATAATTAGCAGCATTGGTTCTGAAATTATTCGTTTCTTCACTTTTCAGTTCAGAAGAACGTACTTCAGAGCGATTGATGACATAATAGATATGTGTAGATTGATTAGCTGGAGTTGTCTTCACAAAATTATCTTTGGCAAAGAGGGGCTTTTCATCGTGGCGAACCAGTAAGGGGGTAACAATAGTTCCGTCCGCGATTTCAATAGGATTAAAATCTTTTGTTTTACTTTTAACCTGACCTTTTGCTTTCAGAACAATTTTGGCGGATTTCATACCGGGTTCATAAGCAATTTTTTCAGATGTGTAGCCGAATGAACCACCTTTGTCATAACTGATTTTTTGTCCGCTGCCCACTGCTTTATCACCTACCAGAGTGATGGGTTTTAGCTCTTTTTCACCGCCG
This sequence comes from Sphingobacteriaceae bacterium, assembly GCA_037447455.1. Classification (GTDB taxonomy): domain Bacteria; phylum Bacteroidota; class Bacteroidia; order B-17B0; family Aurantibacillaceae; genus BPGX01. Next base: position 37,670 of record JBBIGQ010000008.1, read on the forward strand.
TTGTATTTAATAGTAGGTGTAACTACCATGGTTACTTTTTTTGCAAATAATTTGGGATTAAATTTACCCGTAGCAGAAAATTGGATGCTATCCCCGTGCATTTCAATCGGATTAGGAGATACATTGTATACAATCTCCTTTTGTTTTTTCAGCATTTTACCTAAACCATCGCAGGCCGTCAATAAAACAAGAGAAGACCCCGCAAGGAAAAATCCTAACTTGTAAATGTTTTCTTTTATCATAAAAATGTATTTTTATTTTAATGAATTAATAAAAATCTGTAGTTGTGATTTTAATCTGGCGGCTTTATTTTTATGGATAATATTTCGTTTAGCCAGTTTATCGATCATCGCAATCACAGAAGGCAATTGTTGAGAGGCATCTGCTTTGGATGTTACAGATTTTAATTTTTTGATAAATGTTCGTGTGGTTTTAGCATAATACTTGTTATGCAACCGTCTTTTTTCTATTTGTCTTGTTCGTTTAATAGCTGATTTCAAATTTGGCATAGCTTGAATTTTTGGGGCGAAGGTAATAATTTTTTTACTAAACAAATTATTTTTTCAATTTTATTTTTCTCAATTAAATTTGCCACAAATTATTTATGTATGAAAAGCATTAAAGATTTTAGAATGAAAACATTGGAGGAATATAAGAAAACATACGAATATTCCGTAAAACACCCGGAGGCATTTTGGGAGGAAGTTGCAGAAAGCTTTCAATGGCGAAAAAAATGGGATAAAGTTTTAGAATGGAACTTCAAAGAGCCCAATGTGAAATGGTTTATTAATGGAAAATTAAACATTACTGAAAATTGTTTGGATATTCCTGCTAAACAGCATCCGGATAAAATAGCATTTTATTTTGAACCCAATGAGCCGAATGAAAAAGGGTATTCGATTACTTACCAAGAATTATTTGAAAAAGTGTGCCAATTAGCCAATGCCCTAAAAGAATTGGGTGTTCAAAAAGGCGATAGGGTCGCCATTTATATGCCGATGGTGCCCGAAGCAGTGGTAGCAATGCTTGCCTGTGCCCGAATAGGGGCTATTCATTCGGTTGTTTTTGGTGGCTTTTCTGCTCAATCCTTGGCGGACAGAATAAATGATGCGGCCTGCAAATTGTTAATTACAGCCGACGCTGCTAAAAGAGGAAATAAACTGGTACCTTTAAAGCAAACGGCCGATGAAGCCCTGCTTCAAACGTCTTCCATACAAAAGGTTCTGGTATTGCAACATACGAATGTAACAATAAATTTTGATGCAACCAGAGATGTGTGGTGGCAGGATATTGTCCCCAAACAGGATAAATTTTGTGAACCAGAGATAATGGACAGTGAAGATATGTTATTTATTTTATACACATCTGGTAGTACCGGCAAGCCAAAAGGAGTGGTGCATACAATAGGCGGTTATATGGTCTTTGTAGCGTATTCTTTTTTAAATGTATTTCAATACGAACCGGAAGATATTTACTGGTGTACGGCAGATGTAGGTTGGATAACAGGACATTCTTATATTGTATATGGTCCCTTGTTAAATGCAGCAACGTCTGTTATTTTTGAAGGTATACCAACTTATCCGGATGCCGGAAGGTTCTGGCAAGTGGTAGATAAATACAAAGTAACACATTTTTATACGGCGCCCACCGCTATTCGCTCATTAGAATCTTTTGGAACAGAAATTATTAAAAAGTATCAATTAGACAGTTTAAAAGTATTGGGAAGTGTAGGAGAACCTATTAACGAAGAAGCATGGGAATGGTATCATAAAAACATTGGCAAAGGTAAATGTCCGATTGTAGATACATGGTGGCAAACGGAAACAGGCGGTATTTTAATTTCGCCATTAGCCAATATTACCCCCTTAAAACCGTCTTTTGCTACTTTACCATTACCCGGCATCCAACTGGTTTTGGTAGATGACAAAGGCAATGAAATAAAAGGAAATAATGTTGAAGGAAATTTGTGCATTCAGTTTCCGTGGCCATCTATTATAAGAACAACGTATGGCAATCATGAAAGATGTCGTCAAACGTATTTTTCAACGTATCCGGATTTGTACTTTACAGGCGATGGATGTAAAAGAGATTCGGATGGATTTTATAGAATAACGGGGAGGGTAGATGATGTCATCAATGTGTCGGGGCATAGAATAGGAACAGCAGAAGTAGAAGATGCTATCAATCAGCATCCGGATATTGTAGAAAGCGCAATGGTGGGTTATCCGCACCCTATAAAAGGACAAGGCATTTATGCGTATGTGATACCCAATAAGGAGATTAAAGAGGTAAAACAATTACATAAAGAAATTAATGAGTTTATTACAAAAATTATTGGGCCTATCGCAAAAGCAGATGTGATTCAAGTAGTTTCTGGCTTACCTAAAACAAGAAGTGGAAAAATTATGCGCCGGATTTTGAGAAAAATTGCTGAAGGAGAAACCAATAATTTAGGAGATACCACTACGTTATTGGATCCTTCGGTAGTTGAAGAAATTAAAGAAGGTAAAAACAAATCTGTTCTCTAATGCTTGTTTGTTTTACAATAGATTAGATAGCCAAATTATTTTTTGTCTCTGAGAAACTGTACCTTAAATTTTATGACAGGCCTCTGAATTTAAGTCCTTACCACTCAATTATTTTTTTACTACCTTTGCCTGCTTATTAAAATAATGTCAATGAAGTTCTCTTTCAGAAAAGAATATCTGATAGCCCTTGTGGTTATTTTTGCAATTGCCTGTTTGTATTGGGGTATTAAATTCCTGAAAGGCGTTGAAATGTTTTCCAAAAAAACAGTTCTCTATGCGGTGTATCCTCGTTTAGATAATTTAATAGAAGCCAATCCTGTATTGGTAAAGGGCTATAAAATTGGGACAGTGAATAAAATTTCTCTTATCAGAAGAGGAGATTCTTATGAGGTATTGGTAAAAATGCTGATAACGGAAAGCGTGAGGATACCTAAAAATTCAATAGCAAAGGTTATCAGCATGGACCTACTGGGTTCTAAAGCCATTGAAATTACTTATGGTAATAGCAGTGAAATGGCAATTGAAAACGATACGCTTTTATCAGAAACAGAACAGGGGCTGAAAGAATCTGTTGATAAAAGAATAGCCCCCCTGCAAGCTAAAATAGAAAATCTCATTGGTTCAATTGATAGTGTGGCAACTATTGTTACGTATGTATTGAATAAAACATCGAGGCAAAATATTATTGCTTCTTTAGAAAGTACCCGTAAAGCCATTTTGAGTTTAGAGCATACAGCACAGACGTTTGAACAGGATGCAGAGAAAATTTCTCAAATTATTTCTAAATTAAACTCTATTCTTACTACATTAGATAAAAATTTACCGTCTATTACAAAAAATTTTAATCAACTATCGGATAGTTTGGCGAATGCACCGTTAAAAAATACCATAAAAGATTTAAACAAAACTCTGATTGAAACAAAATTATTGTTGGCGAATATCAACGAAGGCAAAGGAACATTAGGTAAACTGGCAAAAAATGATTCTGTTTATAATAATTTGAATAAGTCGCTGGCTAATCTTGAGCAATTGTTGGCTGATATGAAAACACATCCCAAACGCTATGTACATTTCTCTCTCTTTGGTAAAAAAGAAAAAATAAAAAAATAAAAGGATATGAGTAGTATTATTTTTACAGTAATAGTGCTGATGGCATCGGGTTACTTTGTGTACAATATTCGTAAAATCCGAAGAAATATTTTGCTTGGCAAGGAAGTTGTTTTTAATTCTTCTTCTCAAGAGCGTTGGAGCAATATGTTGAGGGTGGCATTAGGACAAAGCAAGATGGTAACGCGTCCCGTAGCCGGTATTTTACATATTTTGGTGTACGCAGGGTTTGTTTTAATCAATATTGAAGTGTTGGAAATTATTTTGGATGGGATTTTGGGTACGCATCGTTTGTTTTCTGTAATGGGAGGGTTTTATGATTTTTTGATAGCTTTTTTTGAGATACTGGCATTGTTTGTTTTTGTGAGCGTTGTTATTTTTTGGATGAGAAGAAATGTGTTGAAATTAAGCAGATTTCAACATCGGGATTTGAAAGGGTTTCCATTTAAAGATGCAAATTTTATTTTAATTATGGAGATGATTTTAATGACTGCTTTAATGCTTTCAAATGCATCTGATAAAATACTTCAAGAGAGAAGTATTGAACATTATGTGTCAGCAGGAAGTTTTCCGGTGTCATCGTTATTCATTCCGTTTTTGCAAAATATATCAACCGAAAAATTAATTTTAATAGAACGCGGTTTTTGGTGGTTGCATATCATTGGTATTTTGGCTTTCTTAAATTACTTACCAATATCCAAACATTTGCATATTATTCTGGCTTTTCCTAATACGTATTTCTATGAGCCACAAAAACCACTTGGTCAGTTCAGAAGAGTTGAAGAAGTGAGTGATGTTGTTATCCCTAATTTTGACCCCAACTATGCGGCTCGTACTGATGCGAATACAGAAGTTATTTTTGGTGCAAAAGATGTGTTTGATTTAAGCTGGAAACAATTGTTAGAGGCCTATACCTGTACAGAGTGTGGTCGTTGTACTTCGGTTTGTCCACAAAATACAACAGGAAAATTGTTATCTCCACGGAAGATTATGATGAGTGTAAGAGACAGAGTAGAAGAAGTGGGAAGAAATATAGATACGAATGGAAAATTTACAGATGATGGAAAAAACTTGTTTTCTTATATCAGCGAAGAAGAAATATGGGCTTGTAATACTTGCAATGCCTGTGCTGAAGAATGTCCGGTGAACATCAATCCATTAGCAATTATTATGGAGTTGCGATACAATTTAATTCTTGAGCAAAGCAAAGCACCCGCTTCTCTGAATGCGATGTTATCTAACATTGAAAATAATGGAGCGCCGTGGCAGTTTTCAAGTTCTGATCGTTTAAATTGGATAAATAGTTAGAGTGCTCAACTCACGAATAAGGCAGGCATAAATAGGTTGTGGAGATGTATTAATAAAAAGAGATTTTTAGAATACAAGGCCTGCTGTTAGGTAAGGCAACACCGGCAATTGATAAATGATATCGTAAGTAAATCTGTCTACATAGAAAACATTTTTGCGATTGTAGATGTTTGTGGCACCGGCGTTGAGTTCTAATTTGACTTTGGGCGTAAAGTGATAGAAATAACGAAATCCAATGTCTAAACGATGATAATCAATGAGCCGTGCAGAATTGAGTATGCCGGGAATGAAACCTAAATTGGCATTCGCGTTGACATAATTAAAATGGATATTATTGTTGAACGGAATATTAGGATAAAAGCCCTGTGTAGGTGTAAAAGGGTAGGGTGAGCCAAAGTTCCATCTTACATTCACTTCGTATTGTTTCTTTCTTCCAAAGTTGTAGGATACAACAGCATTCAGATTATGTCTTCTGTCGAAAATAGGAGGATAATTGAAAACATTGCCAGTAGAGGGATTGCCATTCCATCTGTTTGTAACCATATAGGAATAAACAATCCATACATATAATTTTTTATTTTCATATTTAAGTGTAAAATCTGCGCCCATTGCATCCCCTTGTTCAATGATGTACACTTTTTTGTAGATGTCCGGAATGTTTTGATTGATTTGATTATCGTCATAGAGTTTGTCCCGATTGACATTAATAATGGTATTAAAAAATTTGTAATATCCTTCTATGTTGATTTCAAAAAACTTCAAAAAGTCGTATTCCAGTCCGGCAACGGCGTGCCACGCTTTTTGGACAGATGAACTGGTTTGCTTTCTATGACCATTTTTGTCTAAATATTCGTTGGGGAACTTATCACTGTCTGGACCGTGGATATAGCCATAAAACAGATTGACGACATCGCGGTCAGAATTAGCACTAAAAAGAGATTGAGAATAGAGGCCGGCAGCTGCTTTCATCCGCAGTGTATTCGTAATATTGTATTTCATTCCTATTCTGGGTTCGGGAGAAAAAATGTTTAAGGTAGCATAATATTGTGTACGAATGCCCGGTTCTATTACGAGATGTTTGTCTAAAAGTATCCATCTGAATTTAAAGTAAGCGCCTAATGTGGCAGTAGAACGTTGTTCCTGAATTGGAGAGAAGTTAGGGTTTTGTATTTGATAGTCCGTATTAAGCACATTGGCATCAATACCAAAACGAATATCGTTTCTGCCAACAAATCGTACAAAGTTAAACCCTGCATCAAAATTATTAACAGTACTAGTTTTGGTATCGCCGTTTATGGTATTGTTGGCGTATTTTATTTTGTAGTTTGAGAAATTTGCAAAGCCATCCATAATCAAATTAGAAGAAGGGGGAATGATGTAAAAATTAGAGCCACCACCAAAATTGCTCCAACTAAAAGTAGCGACATTTTTAAAGTCCGCTTTATCATTGAAATTAAATCCAAAAAAATTGATTTTTGAGCCGCTTTGTGTATTAAAGGATGTCTTTGCATAAAGGTCTGTAAAGTAGTATGGCAATCCATTGGTTTTGTTGTTTGTGAAATCGGCGGCATATTTATATAAGCTAGAAGAAGTTTGTGGCAAATAAGAATGTTTTATTGAAACAATATAAGAGGCGCCGGCTTTATTACTGTCTTGTTTAATAATAGGTCCTTCCAGGGTGAGTTTGGAAGAAAAGGTAGAGGCCTGAATTTTACCGGTAATATTTTTTTTGTTTCCGTCTTTTGTGCGAATATCCATAATAGCAGAGTTTCTGCCACCATATTCTACATTAAATCCGGCAGAATAAACATCGGCTTGTTTGATGAGGTCGTTATCAAAAACAGAAAAAAGCCCGAGTGAATGGAAGGGATTAAAAATGGTCATTCCATCTAATAATATTTTGTTTTGAACTGGTAGACCGCCCCGGATATAGATTTGTCCGCCTTGATCACCTGTAGATACAACACCTGGAAGTACCTGCAGATATTGTGCAATATCGGGTTCGCCGATGCTTGGTAGTTTGTTGATGACGATAGGGTCAATTTTAGTTACTGAGATGTTTACTTTTTCTGTTTTGTCGGTTTTATCTGCTGAAACTTCTACTTCCTGCAACTGAATGTTTTTGCGCTCACCAAAATATTTTTTGCTGATAACAGCATTTTCGGTTACATTGATAATATCTTTAATGGTGTCAAAATCCAGTGAAGTAACAATTAAAGTTTGAGTGCCAACAGGGACTTTAGTTAAAGTAAAATAGCCATTAAAGTCGGTGCTGGTTCCTATAGTAGTTCCTTTTAAATAGACATTACAGAATGCGGCGGATTCGCCCGTTGATTTAAAATAAATGACTCCTTTGATAGTGCCGTATTTATTTTGTGAAAATCCTGAACAGAAGATGATAAGATAAATAGAAGTTAAAGTTAAAAAGACGGTCCATCTCATAGTGTTGTATAGAAATTAGGGGTGCTGAATGTAGGATAAAGAATAAGTATTTGCAAGTTTCAGAAATAAATAGGTGGATTGGGATAAATTAACGAAATTTGAGCACAAAAAGTTGTGAAGATTTATAAACCCAAATTGTTGGATTTTATCTGGAAAAAAAATATTCCACGTGTATTTATTGTTTTGCTGGATATTGTATTAGCTGTTCTTTCATTGCTCGTATCTGTATTGCTTCGGTTTAATTTTGAATATATTCCAGATGTTGACAGAAGAAATCTGCCGTATAATTTTCTGTTTGTGGTTCTTGTTCGGCTGCTGTTTGAGTTATCATTTAATATTCATAAAGGTATGTTCAGACATAGCAGTTCCAGAGATGCCTTTCGAATTTTTTACAGCACATTAGCCGGAAGCACTGTGTTGTTAGGAATTAATTTTGTGTGGCTGTATTTATATGGTCAATTTGTATTTCCCACTTCTGTGATTATTATTGATTTTTTGGTGTATATATTTCTAATGGTATCTGCTCGTATTATTGTCAAAACATTATACATTGAGTATAAAAATCCATATAAGAATAAAAAGTATGTATTGATATACGGAGCAGGGGAAGCAGGGATTTTAACTAAAAGAGCGTTGGATAAGGACGCACTTTCGCACTACAAGGTTATTGGGTTTATAGATGATGATGAACAAAAACAAGGGCGACGAATAGAGAATATTCATATATATGCTCCGGAAGATATGGAAGAATTGGTAAAAAATAAAAACATTGATGCCGTTGTAATTAGTATTCAAAATCTTACTGTTGAGAAAAAACAGGAAATAGCTGAAAGATCTTTGAATCTTAATATTCAGGTACTGTATGTGCCGCCGGTTTCCAAATGGATAAATGGACAGTTGAGTTCGTATCAGATTAAGGCCATTCATATTGAAGATTTATTAGAAAGAGCGCCCATTAATCTGAATAATCCTTTCGTTAAAAGTGAATTGGAAAGTAAGGTGATAGTGATAACCGGTGCTGCCGGATCAATCGGTAGTGAAATAGTGCGTCAGTGCGCTTATTATCAACCTAAACATTTGGTGCTGTTGGATATTGCAGAAACGGCTTTATATGAATTAGAATTAGAAATGAAGGATAGATTTCCGCAATTATCTTTTGAAACTGTGATTGGAGATGTGAAAAATGTTGTTCGTATGCGCAGAGTGTTTGAATATTTCAAGCCGGATATAGTATTTCATGCGGCGGCCTATAAACACGTACCTGTGATGGAAGATAATCCTTCGGAAGCGATATACAATAATGTTTTGGGGACTAAGGTCATAGCAGATTTATCGGAGCACTTTGGAGTAAAGAAAATGATATTAATATCAACAGATAAAGCAGTTAATCCAACGAATGTAATGGGGGCTTCCAAGCGCATAGCAGAAATTTATGTGCAGAGTAAAAACAAACTTTCTTCAACGAAGTATATTACGACACGATTTGGTAATGTGCTTGGTTCTAACGGTTCTGTCATTCTGAGATTTAAAAAGCAAATAGAAGCTGGTGGTCCTGTGACGGTTACGCATCCTGAGATAACGCGTTTTTTTATGACTGTACCGGAGGCTTGTCAATTAGTTTTGGAAGCGGCGGCTATGGGGAATGGCGGAGAAATTTTTATATTTGATATGGGAGAGCCGGTTAAAATATATGATTTGGCAGTTAAAATGATTCGCTTGTCGGGGTTAAGAGAAAATGAAGATATTAAAATTGTTTTTACAGGATTGCGTCAGGGCGAAAAGTTATATGAGGAAGTATTGGCAGATGCAGAAAAAAACATTCCTACGCACCATTCTAAAATTTTGATCGCCAAAGTTCGTGAGTATGATTTTAATGCTGTAGAAAAACACATTTCACAATTGATTAAAGCATTTGAGACGCAGGATAACTTCTTAATTGTTCAGCAGATGAAGAGCCTTATTCCGGAGTATACAAGCAATAATTCGGTGTTTGAGGAGTTAGATAAGAAATGAAGCGACAGTGAATAAATTAGCCATTTGGGTAGCAGATAGGAATGCCGTAAGTAACATCAAGTTTCCACCATAATTTGGTATATCCGCCGCCACCGGGAGATGGTGGAAGGATGTAAAATGTTGCAGAAACAGAATAATTGGTTATCACGTAACCGGGAGGGTTAGTAGGGATATTGGATATTCCAAGATTTCTGCAGCCATTGATGTAGTTATTTAATTGAAAATCCATTAATTCAGGTGGCAAACACACATTTTGAGGTGATCCGGTGCCATAAAGGTCATAAAATAATGCGTTGGAAAAGTTATTGTTGACGTTATCAAAATTTAATGTTATGACATTGGTGTAGTAATAAGGATAGCATGGCGGATTGAATTGATAACAATTTAATTTATTATTACATAGAGTAGGGCCGTCATTATTTGTTGTGTAATTGGTGCAATAAAAAAATGGCGGGGTATTGGTGAGAGGCAAAGACCATCTTGCTCTGATTCCGGAATAAGGGTCGCATACATTTTCTGTTTTATTTCCACTATTATTTTCACATAGAATAATGTTTGCACTGATAGTCAGGTTATTAGTTTCGTTTAAATATGAATAAATATCTATAATTTTTATGAGTTTATTTTGTTGTGTTTTTTGACTAATGTAGTTAAAGAGTGACGAGTATGCTATTGTTAGGTCGGTTAATGTGATATTTGTAGTGTCGCTAAGTTGGATACTAACACTTGTTGAATCAGAATAAGTTGAATTATTGGTCATTTGGTTGAAGTCATAATTTAATGCGGCTTCTAATAACCAGAGTGCAGAGTCAATAGGAACAATCTGTGAAGCAGTTTTAAATGAGGTATTAGCCGTTGCTTGTGTATAATATTTCAATGAGAGTATGCTGGACTTAATTACATTGGGTTCTGCAACAATAATTTTTTGTTTGATTTCTTTGTTTTTCCCCGTGTGAGAAGTGTTTTTTTCAATAGTATTTTGGTTTACTATATCTTTTTTACAAGATAAAAATAATAATAAGTGACAGGATAAGAAAATGAGGATTGTTTTACGATTCATGTTTTTTGATCGCAATTTTAAATGAAATTTTAATGATAGGGGTATGTTTTTTATCTTTTTCAGTTTTTTAAAAAGCCATTTCTTTTCATTAGGTTTGTCAAAAAAATTGAATGCAGATTTCCTTGGTGATACCATTAAAAAACGAGGCAGAATCCTTATCAGAATTATATGAGTGGATAAGTAGAGTACTAGAAAATAACTATCAGTATGAAATTTTATTTATTGACGATGGAAGTGTGGATAATTCCTGGCAAATCATTCAGTCCCTATCTGAAAAAGATCGTCGTGTGAAAGGCATTCGTTTTATGAGAAATTATGGGAAGTCTGCGGCCTTGCAGATTGGATTTGAACACGTATGTGGCGATGTGGTGATTACAATGGATGCAGATTTGCAGGATAGTCCGGAAGAAATTCTGGAGTTGTACAAAATGATTACAGAAGAGAATTTTGATTTAGTGAGTGGTTGGAAAAAGGTTCGTTATGATAGTGTGGTTACTAAAAATATTCCTTCTAAAATTTACAATGCAGTGGTAAGATATTTTAGTGGGATTTATTTACATGATTTTAATTGTGGATTGAAGGCATACAAGAAAAAAGTCGTGAAAAGCATTGAAGTGTATGGTGAGATGCATCGCTTTATTCCTGTTATTGCTAAATATGCAGGCTTCAAAAGAATAGGTGAAAAAGTGGTACAGCACCATCCAAGAAAATATGGAAAAAGTAAGTTTGGATGGGAACGTTTTATCAATGGCTTTTTGGATTTATTGACAATTCTGTTTATGTCAAAGTTTGGTAAAAAGCCGATGCATTTTTTTGGATTAGTGGGTACCATTATGTTTATCATTGGTTTTGTGGCTAGTGTGTATTTAGGAGTGGATAAGTTGTATAGAGTGTATCATCATTTGCCGGCACGACTTATTGTTCATAGACCTTCTTTTTATATCGCATTGACCAGCATGATTTTAGGTACTTTACTTTTTGTGGCTGGCTTTTTGGGAGAAATGATTAACCGTAATTCTACTCTTAGAAATAAATATCTGATAGAAGAAAAGCAGAATATTGAATAATGTCAACAGATGAGAAAGATACAGAAGATATTCAACGGTTAAAACGTGAAATTATTTTTCTAAAGAGAAAGATAGAACATTTAAAGTTTAAAAATTCCTTACTATTCCGAATCTTAAATATTGTCAACCGAATTATTTTCATGGTATTTGTTCAATATATTATTTCATACCTATTTGAAATTAATATTATGAAAATTCAGAATCGCAACATTGAGTTTAAAATCTATCCTTATGAGGCAGAGCAGATAAAACTGTATACGATTGTCTTTAAATACCATCATTATTTTTTTAAAGTAAGAATAAACAAAGAACTTGATAGAACAATTACTTATTCCGATGCCATGATTAGTCAGGATTTGATTTTTCGATTACCACAAAAATTTAAGTTATTAAACTTAAACAACAAATGGTTTTTAGTTTATGAATCATTAGGCGTTTTGACAATTTGTTTAATAATAGTTTTTGTTCAGGTAATTGCTTTTTTATACAAACTAAATGAAAGTTTTTATTCCTTGTTTTCAATTTCTCTGTTAAGCGTTACTTCTTTTATCGGGATAATTATTTTTTCTGCCTACATTCATAATTTTATTTAAAACAAGCAATTTGTTTTCAAAAAGAGCAAAAAATTCTTTTGATTTGCTGCATAAACATGAATCTATGAAAAAGTATTTTGCATTATTTTTAGTTTTAGTTGGAAACGTAGTATGGGCACAAAAAACAGCGTATGTAGATACAGATTATATTTTAGGTAATATACCGGAATATAAAATGGCACAAGAAACATTGGATAAATTAGCAGCCGATTGGCAGAAAGAAATAGACGCTAAATATGCAGAAATTGATAAATTATACAAGGCCTATCAGGCCGATGCTCTGCTCTTAACTGAAGATATGAGAAAGAAAAGAGAAAACGAAATTATTAACAAAGAAAAAGAAGTAAGAGAGTTACAAAAACAACGTTTGGGAGTAGATGGGGAATTATTTAAGAAAAGACAAGAGCTTGTAAAACCTGTGCAGGATAAGGTTTACAATGCTATCAAGTCGGTCGCTGAAAGAAAAGGTATTGCATTTGTATTCGATAAAGCCGGTGCTGTTACATTATTATATTCTAATAGCAAATACGATTTGAGTGAAGAAGTGATAAAAGAACTGGGCGTTAAAAAGAAATAATGTAAATTTGAAAAGAAAAAAATATGCACAAAACAAAAGAAGAACATATAGCCGATGCACGAAGGCACATAGAGAATGCCCGTGTAATATTGAAAGAGAAAGGGAAGAAGGAAGACGGCTTTTATATGGATAGTAAATATGTTGCAGCGGTAGGGCATTGGGCGTACAGAGTCGTGTTGATAGCACTGGATGAATTGATGAAAGTACATGGGATAAAGAAGCGGACAAGGAAACATGTAGATGATTACAGAGATTTTATTGCAAAGCAGGATAGGAAAGTGTTGAACTATTTTAATGTGGTATACGAACAATTACATCTTGTGATGGGATATGGCGGAATAGGCGAGTATGTTATTGTTCAAAAAGGATTAGAATGTGCAGAACATATTATAGATTGGGTAGAAAAGAAATTAAAATAACTCAATTAAATTCATTAAACTTGCACGGTAAATTATTAACTAAAAAATAAACACTATGAAAATTCAGAAAATCATCATTGCAGCAGGATTATGTTTCACCATGTCAACTATTGGAATAGCGCAAAAAGTTGCTCACTTAAGTTTGGACTCACTGGTCAGTTCAATGCCTGAAACTAAAACAGCAAGAGAACAAGCACAAAATTACCTGAAAGACCTTGAAAAAACGGTTATGTCCATGGAACAAGAACTGCAAACAAAATATAACGACTATCTGGCTAATGAAGCCACTATGAGTGATTTGGTAAAGAAAACCAAACAAGAAGAGTTACAATCTTTGCAAAAAAGAATAGAGGACTTTAAAACTCAGGCACAACAGGACTATCAAGCCAAATACCAAATGCTTATTAATCCTATATTAGAAAAAGCGAAAAAAGCCATTGAAATAGTGGCAAAAGAAAATGGCTATAAATATGTTCTTGATTCCAGTGCCGGATTTATCTTATACTCTGAGCCATCTGACGATATTTTACCATTAGTTAAGAAAAAAATGGCATCTATGCCACCTGCTAACTTGCCCGGTAAAGAAAACAATCCTGCCAATCAGGACAAAGGTACCAATAAACCGACTCCTTCTAATAACAAAGCTGGCACAAAGAAATAACAGTTTCTAAACCTAAATTAAAAATTTTTACTTATTTTTGCGAAAGAAATAACAAAACAATACCACTATGGCAAACGTAAACAAAGTTATCCTTATTGGAAATGTAGGCAGAGACCCTGAAATCAGGTACTTAAACAACAATGTACCAAAAGCCAATTTTGTGCTTGCTACACATGAGTACTTTAAAGACAGTCAGGGTAGAAAAGTCGAACAAACAGAATGGCACAACATCGTGTGCTGGAGAAAATTAGCAGAAATTGCTCAAAAAATTCTCAAAAAAGGGATGAAAGTATATGTAGAAGGTAGGTTACAAACCAGACATTGGGTTGACAAGAATGGTAACAAAAAACAAGTTACCGAAATTGTTGCGGATAATTTTATTGTCATTCGTAAAATTTTCAATAAGCAAGAAGAACGGGAATTAAGTGAAACAACAACAATTACTAAGGAAATTATTAATGACACTACAGAACCAAGCAACACGGAAAATTTAGATGCTGCTTTATAGTAGTAATACATAGAATCTTACGGAAATTTGAACCCTTCCCTTTTTAACTATAAAAGTGGAAGGGTTTTTAATTACCAAAAAAATTATGAATATTCAAGTATTTGAATTTAGCTTTTTTCATGAGAATACGTATTTAATCTGGGATGAGACAAAAGAATGTATCATTATTGACCCTGGTAATTCGCAGAATAGCGAAGATGCAGAATTGTTTAATTTTATAGAACAAATGCAGTTGAAACCGGTGCGATTATTACTGACGCATGGTCATATTGATCATATTGCGGGTAACGATGCGATATTGAACAAATATCATTTACTACCAGAAATTCACAAAGAAGATATCTTTTTAATACATGCTCACGAAAGAACAGCACAAATGTATGGTATTCCTTGTATTCCGTCCCCCTTACCACAAAAGTTTATTGAAGAAGGTGACGTTGTGAAATTTGGAAATTCAGAACTGCATTGTATACACACTCCCGGACACTCGCCTGGTAGTATCACGTATTATGCCCCACAAGAAAAATTTGCCATTGTAGGCGATGTGTTGTTTTATGAAAGTATAGGAAGAACCGATTTACCAAAAGGAGATTTTGAAACCTTGAAAAACAGTATTCAAAAAAAATTGTATTGTTTACCTGAACAAACCATTGTTTATCCCGGTCATGGTCCGTCCACCACTATTGCACATGAAAAAAAGTTTAATATCTATGTAAGAGGAGGTGTATGAAAAGACCCTGGTACATAACGATATTTTGTATAGCGGCTTGGTTGTGGTTATTTATCCTGTTTCCGTCCGTATTCTCACCTGAGACAAAAAAAATACATCTGTTATTACCAAGTATTTATGGTATTGTAATTGCCTTAATGTTTGTAGCAATTGTAGCTGTCTGGCATCTGAAACGATGGGGCTTAGAATTATTTTTTATTATTTTACTTATAAAAACATTTCTGGATAATAGTGTGTACAGCACTACCACATCATCCAATGGTACCGTTTCTTTGAACCTTTCATCTGGATTTGTTTTTTTCTTTATTTATGGTGTAATAATTGCTTTGTTATTTTATAATAAAATGCAAAAAGAATTATAAATTTTTTATATGAAACAACAACTTGCAAGATTAGGTGTGTTCATATTAATTTTAATTTTTAATGGTATGGCACAACAAAAATATGGAATAGTAATACATGGTGGTGCAGGGGTGATTCTACCGGAACATTTTACAGAAGAACAAAAGAAATTTTATTATCAGAAACTGAGTGAAGCATTGGATAGTGGATATGCTGTTTTAGAAAAAGGCGGCACGGCTACCGATGCTGTTGTGGCGGCTATTAAAATTCTGGAAGATAGTCCACTATTTAATGCAGGTAAGGGTTCGGTATTCAATGCAAAAGGGCAAATAGAAATGGATGCGTCTATAATGGAAGGTAAATCAATGAAGGCAGGCGCTGTGGCAGGTGTTAGAAGAATAAAAAATCCTATTGAAGGCGCTAAATTGGTCATGGAGCAAACACCACATGTGATGCTGATTGGTCAAGGTGCTGAGAATTTATGGAAAGAAAAAGGTTATAAGTTAGTAGATACGAGCTATTTCTATGAGAAAAAGCAATTTGAAAAATGGAAAGCCAATAAAATAAATAAACATGGAACGGTAGGTGCTGTGGCATTGGATAAACAAGGTAATTTAGCAGCGGGCACTTCTACGGGTGGTATGATGAATAAAATGCCGGGCAGAGTGGGGGATTCGCCGATAATTGGCGCAGGTACGTATGCGTCAAATTCATCTTGTGCTCTTTCCTGTACCGGACATGGTGAATATTTTATTCGTTATGCAGTTGCACACAGCGTACATGATAAGATGATTTATCAAAACAAAACATTAAAAGCAGCCGTGCATGAGGTGTTATTTGATGTGCTTTATCCAATCGGAGGAACAGGTGGCATGATTGGAATAGATAAAGAGGGAAATGTTGTGATGGATTTTAATACAGAAGGAATGTACAGAGGATTTAAACTTTCATCGGGTGAGAAAGCTGTGTTTATTTTTAAGGACTAAGCACCAAAATCCTTTGAAACTAACATTAATGTGTGTATATTTTTTTGTGATTTTTTATTAATGCCCTTTTATATTGTGTGTAAATTTGTGCAGAAATAGTAAAATACATGTTTAAGGGTTTTTTGAGTCAGGAAATAGCAATTGATTTAGGAACAGCGAATACAATTATTTATCACAATGATAAAATTGTAGTAGATGAGCCAAGTATTGTGGCTATTGATAAGACCACTAATAAAGTAATAGCTGTTGGTAAAGCAGCACAAAGAATGCATGGTAAAGAACATAAACATATTGAAACGATAAGGCCATTAAAAGACGGCGTTATAGCAGATTTTCAGGCGGCTGAAGAAATGATTAAGGGAATGATTAAAATGATAAACCCTAATCGAAGTTTGTTTGCTCCTTCTTTACGCATGATGGTGTGTATACCTTCCGGAATAACAGAAGTGGAGAAGAGAGCTGTTCGTGATAGTGCAGAACACTCAGGGGCAAAGGAAGTATATATGATTCACGAGCCCATGGCTGCTGCTTTGGGGATGGGCATTGATGTGGAAGCGCCGGAAGGTAATATGATTATTGATATTGGAGGCGGAACAACTGAAATTGCGGTGATATCTCTTGGAGGCATTGTGTGTGATAAATCAATACGAATTGCAGGCGACGAGTTTAACGTCGATATAGAAGAGTTTGTGAGAAGACAACATAATCTACAAATCGGTGAACGTTCGGCAGAACGGTTAAAGATAGAAGTGGGGGCTGCTACGGTTGAACTTGACAATCCGCCACCGGATTATCCGGTAAGAGGAAGGGACACAATGAGCGGATTGCCAAAAGAGGTGTATGTGAGTTATAGTGAAATAGCACATTGTTTGGAAAAATCTATCTCAAAAATTGAAGAAGCTATTGTAACGGCATTAGAAACGGCACCACCTGAACTGGCGGCGGATATTTATCAAAAGGGTATTTATATGGCTGGTGGTGGTTCTTTATTGAGAGGATTGGATAAGCGTATTTCGTTGAAAACAAAGTTACAGGTTCATGTATGTGAGGATCCATTGAGGGCCGTGGCAAGAGGAACAAACATTGCCCTGAAAAATTTTCGTAGATATAAATTTATTATGCAATAATGTTTAATTTAATGTGAAATCGCTTTTAAAGTTTATATACCGTCGTCTTTTTGGTATTTTCTTCATATTATTAGAGAGTTTTTGTATATACTTAATTTATCAGAACAATACATACTCTTCTACGGTTATTTTTAATTATTCTAATGAATTAGCAGGGAAATGGTACGAAAAAAAAGCAGCAGTTTATCAGTATTTTTTTCTGAAAGAGGAAAATGAAAAATTATTACTTTTCAATGCTAACTTGCTGAATAAAAGTTATTACGCTTACAAAATTCTTTCGTCAAAAGAATATCTGAAACAAGATACAACCATTCATCAGGAATATAGTTTTGTTGAAGCGCAGGTAATTAACAGCACCTTTAATCAGCAAAAGAATTATATTATATTAAACATTGGTAGAAATAAAGGTATAGAAAGGGATATGGCGGTTATTACAAGTAATGGAATAGTAGGCAGTGTAAAAGATGTATCAGAACACTATTCTACAGTGATTACCTTGTTACATAAAGATTTTTTAGTAAATTGTATGTTGAAAGATGGGTCGTGTGGTCCTTTATCGTGGGATGGAAAAAGTCGTTTTTATGTGCAAATGAACGATGTGCCGTTGCATGCAAAGATTAAAAAAGGCGATACGGTTTATACTTCTCACTTTTCTCATATTTTTCCGATGTGGTTGCCGGTGGGTGTTGTAGAAAACTTTGAGCGAAAGCAGAAAAGTCCTTTTTATACCGTACAAGTCAGGATATTTACAGATTTTAATTCTATTCAACATGTATATGTTGTAAAACACATTTTTAAAAAAGAATTGGATTCTTTAGAAGCACAATCTATTAAATAATTTTTATATTTTTTATGAGCATCAATTTTGTTCTGAAATATATTTTTCAATTTTTATTTTTACTGTTTTTACAGATTTTTGTTTTTCAAAAAATTTATCTGACTGTGTATTGTGTTCCCTTTTTTTATTCCCTGTTAATTTTAACTTTACCTGTTTTTTTGAATCGCTATTTTGTTTTAATAATAGCATTTTTATTAGGTGTCATCGTAGATGCGGTTTACCATACAGGAGGTATTCATGCGATGGCCACTACATTGATAGCGTATTTGAGGTATTACTGGTTAAAAATAATAGAGCCATCCGAAAGGTATGAAGAGAATCAAATACCTGTGTTTTCAGAAATGGGAGGGGAATGGTTTTTAAAATATACAATGCCTTTAGTTTTGATTCATCATGTGCTGATATTTGGACTGGAAGCGTTCCATGTGCGATATGTGTTTATGATTATTATTAAGGGGGTACTAAGTGCCATTGTTGCGGAAATTATTTTGTATTTTTCTCATTTATTATTTTTTCGTCCTAAGCGCTAATGAACCGAAATCAAAAAATACTTCTTTCAGAACGCCGATATTATATTATGACTTTCATCGTATTTGTGCTGGTGCTTTATTTAGCCCGATTGTTTTATTTACAAATTATTGCAAACGAGTATAAAGTGTATGCTCAAATTAATGCCTTTGAATTTTTGACAGAGCATCCGCCAAGGGGTTATATTTATGATAGAACGGGGAAATTATTGGTCATGAATGAACCTTCATACGATTTAATGGTCGTTCCAAAAGAGGCTAAGGGCTGTGATACAATGGCATTATGTGAGATATTAGAAATATCAAAAGAAGAGTTTATTAAACGTATGATAAAATTATCTTTACCGCCAAACTCTCCAAGAAAGCAAGGATTATTTGAAAAGCAATTGTCGGTAAAGACATACGCTGCTTTGCAGGAAAAGCTGTATCGGTTTAATGGTTTTTTTGTTCAGGTGCGTTCGGTTCGCAAATATCCCAAACCAATTGCGGCACATGCCCTGGGATATGTAGGGGAGGTGAGTAAAGAAAAAGCTGCAAAAGATTCGTATTACAAAGAAGGTGATTACATCGGAATTAGTGGAATTGAGTTGAGTTATGAAAAGTATCTTCGTGGTAAAAAAGGAACGAGAATCATCATTAAAGATGTGCATAACAGAGAAGTGGGGCGCTTTATGGATGGGAAATACGATACATTGGCTGTTCCGGGATTGCCATTGTATTCTTCAATTGATGCAGAATTACAGGAATATGGGGAATATCTCATGCAAAATAAAAAAGGCAGTATTGTAGCAATTGAACCGGGTACAGGCGAGATATTGTGTTTAGTATCCGGTCCTACTTACGATCCTAATATGTTGGTAGGTGGTAAAGAAAGGAGTAAAAATTTTGCTAAGTTGTATGCCGATACGGTTCATGTGCCTTTATTTAACCGTGCCACTCAAGCGATGTATCCGCCCGGTTCTACTTTCAAACTTATTGATGCACTCATTGGTCAAAAAGATGGAGTATTATTTTCTAATACAGTATACCCTTGTGCAAGAGGGTATCCTCCAATGGGAGGAAAACCCAAATGTCATCCGCATCCAACAGCCAATTTAGAAATGTCTATTCAATATTCTTGTAATTCTTATTATTCTTATGTTTTTAAAAGTATTGTGGAGAATTATAAATTATGGGGAAACTTTCAAAATGCCTATAATCATTGGCGTGAGGCGGTGATGAGTTTTGGAATTGGGAGAAAATTAAATTACGACATTCCTTATGAAAAGCCCGGAAATGTGCCATCTATTAAGTATTACAACAAAGTATTTGGAGAAAACAGATGGTTTGCGAGTACTGTCATATCATTGGGTATTGGGCAAGCGGAATTGACGGCAGTGCCTATCCAATTGGCTAATGTCATGTGTATTATTGCTAATCGGGGATTTTATTATACACCTCACATTATTAAGGGAATAGGGCATGAGAAATTTTTAGATAGTACATTTAAGGTTAAGCATTATGCGTATGTAACGGAAGATGAGTATTATGAAAGAGTAATTAATGGGATGGAAAAAGTAGTAGAGGCAGGAACGGCTACATTGGCTAAAATAAAAGATATTAAAATTTGTGGTAAAACGGGTACTGCCCAAAATCCACATGGAAAAGATCATGCTTTGTTTTTTGCTTTTGCACCAAAAGAAGATCCTAAAATTGCCATTTCTGTAATTGTTGAAAATGCTGGTTTTGGTGGGGTGTGGGCAGCGCCTATTGCTTCTTTGATGATTGAAAAATATTTAAAAAGAAAAATTACACGACCTGATTTGGAAAAAAGAATGGTGGAAGCCAATCTAATAAAAGCAAATATTGAATACATTAAAAGCGGGATGCCGGATAAAAAGAAAACTACAAAAAGAAAAAAATCCAGATAATGAGAACAGCAGAAGAAGGACCATTTTCAAATATTGATTGGATGACTGTGATAATTTATATTGTGCTGGTATTGATGGGCTGGCTCAATATTTATGCCGCTGTATATGATGAGCAGCATCAAAGTATTTTTGATGTTTCACAAAAGTATGGCAAGCAGTTAATTTGGATTGTTACAGCATTTTTATTAGCATTTATTATTTTAATTATTGATGCTGATTTTTATACTGTTTTTTCTTATGGGTTTTATATTTTCTTTTTGATATTAAATTTGTTGGTCCCCTTTTTGGGTAGAGAAATTAAAGGAAGCAGGTCGTGGTTTCGGATAGGAGATTTTGGCATTCAGCCCGCAGAGTTTATGAAATTTGCTACTAATATGGCGCTAGCAAAATTTTTAGCCAATCAAAATTTATCTGTTATTTCTACAAAGCGATATAAATCATTGGCAGATTATATTGAAATGTATAAAAACACTATTGTATCATTCATCATCATTGGAATTCCAATGATAATTATTTTAGTACTTCAAAATGAAACAGGATTAGCTATAACATTTTCTGCATTCATTATTGCCTTATATCGTGAAGGTTTGTCAGTAACATATATTATCGTGGGTTTTATGGCAGTTTTGTTGTTTATTTTATCGCTATTAATTCCTCAGATGTATTTTTATATAGCATTTTCTATTATTTTGGTATTATGGTTTTATTTTGGAAAACACTCCTGGAAACTATTTTTTATAAAATTAATGTATGTACTTTTTGCATCTTTATTTGTATTTTCAAGTAATTTTTTATATTCAAAATTACAACCACATCAAAGAGGAAGAATAGATGTGCTACTGGGTAGAGGTGAAGTTAACCTTAAAAAAGAAGGGTATAATGTACACCAATCTAAAATAGCTATTGGGTCAGGAGGTTTATTTGGAAAAGGTTATCTGAAAGGTACACAAACGAAATACAATTTTGTGCCCGAACAAGATACCGATTTTATTTTCTGCACGGTCGGTGAAGAATGGGGTTTTTTAGGCAGTAGCGTTGTATTGATATTATTTGTGGTTTTAATCATACGCATTATTATATTAGCAGAGCGTCAAAAGTCCGATTTTTCAAGAATTTATGGGTATGGTGTGGCGTCTGTTTTATTTTTTCATCTGACTGTAAACATTGGAATGACTATGGGAATATTACCGGTTATTGGGATTCCTTTGCCTTTTTTCAGTTACGGCGGGTCGTCTTTATGGGAATTTACAATATTATTGTTTATTTTTCTTAAATTGGATGCGCATCGTTTGTTTATATTAAGGTAAATTTGGCAGGTGCAATTTTTTTTCATTATATTTGCTTGCAAACGTGTTTAGTTGAAACTGGCTTCAAAACATATATTTTTTTTACTTTTTTCTTTTTTTACATTTAGTTCATTTAAACAGAATTTTGATGTAAATGCAAAAATTAAAGCAGTTTATATTTATAATTTGACGCGTTATTTTGAATGGCCTTCTGCTTCTAAGTCGGGTAATTTTATTATTCAGATAGTGGGCAATGCCAATACCCTAATAAAAGAATTGAACGAAAATGTGGTAGCTAAAAAAACAATCGGTGGACAGAAAATAGAACTCGTTAATTCTGATAAAATAGATAAAAACAAAATTCCTCAAATTGTATACATTACACCAGAATATTCTTCAAACATCAAATCGTACGCATCTCAACTGAAAAATAAAGGCGCCTTATTAATCACAGAGCAGGAAGGCGCTGCTAAGACACATGCAGTAATTAATTTCGTAGTAATTGATAACAAGCAGAAATTTGAATACAATAAAACCAATGCTGCAAAATATGGATTAAAAGCCAGCGAGGATATTAAAAATCTGGCCTCCGCTGTCTATTAAATATATATGATGAAAAAGAAAAATAACATACTAAAAATATTTATCATCTTCTTATGGGTAGGATGGTGGCAGCATTATTCAAATGCACAGGTTAATAAATTATTAGAAGCATTTGATTGCTATCAAAACAGAGATTTTGCTTGTGCTAAAGCAAAAGTGGATGAGGTTGTTCTACATCCCGAAACGAAAGAAGAACCTGCTGCATGGAGTTTGAAAGCATATGTGTATTATCAATATTTCAAAATCTATGAATATAATCTCCACAACTCTAATTATCGTAAAGATGCCTTTAGTGCTGTGCAAACTTCTCAATCTTTATCACCGGACGCTGAAACAGAAGTCAATAATAAAAAACTCATAAAAGTAATTGCAGAAAGCTACTTCAATCAAATTAAAATATACTTGTATGACTCTTTGAATTACGATAGATGTATAGAACTTTATACAAATTATAAAAACACATACCTGATAATAGAGCCATCTATGAACTTTAAGTCCAAAGACATAGAATTTTACCTTAGCGTGGGTGGACAGTATGTAACAACAGTAAAAAAATTATTAGATGCAGAATCTGGTATGATACAAACCGTGTTTAATAATTATACAGAAATAGCAAAAATAGCATTCAATAAAGTATTAGAGTTAGATCCGACCAATACCGGTGCTCTTGAAGGACTGGCAATCGCCTATTACAACCAAGGTGCTAAATTGATTAAAGAAATGTCTTTTGATACACCTATTGAACAAATTGAACAAATACAGGAAAACGCTAATAAATACTTCAAACAAGCATTGCCCTACATGCAAAAAGCGTATGAATTGAAACCAGATGACTCTGATATAATAGAAGGATTAACCGGTATTTACTATGCTTTGCACGATAATGAAAAATACATTGAGTTTAAGAAAAAATTAGATACATTAAAAAAACAAAAAGATTAAAATAAACAGTTGAAATGCGATTACGATTTAATATCACTACAAGAATTGCTGGTGGCTTTGGTTCTTTAATTCTTTTGACACTAGTAGCATTTTTGTACACCTTTATTGTACTCAAAGATACGCGAAAAAAAGCAGATACTGTTGTAGAACAAGTAATTCCAAGTTTAACAGAGTTAAAAGATTTTAATCTGCTTTTACAGAAATCCAAAACACTCATAGCGAAATGGTATTACAATAAAAGTTTAAATGATAATTATGAGTTTAGAATTGAGTTGAGACAATTAATTACAAAAGATTATCTTCAAAAGAAAAAGCAATTAATGCAATTATCCGTTTTGTGGAAAGAAAAAGAAAGAAAAGATTTGGAATTGATTCTCAAAAAAACAGAAGCAACCTTTACATTGTATCAGAATGAAATAATGGAAAAATTAAATAGCATGGAGGCCTACGATGACCCAAGTATTTATTATCCGGCTAAGTTTGCCTTAGATGATGCAGAAGAAAGTATAAAGTTAATTATTAAAAATCTGAATGTATTAATTGAAAGCAAAACACAGGAAGCAGATACAGTAAAACAAGAAATGTTTAAGTCCATCAACTTCCTTGAAACCATTGTGAAATTTTTAGGTGCTGTACTTCTTGTGGGGGGTATTATAATCGCTTTCTTTACTATTCGTTCTATTGTGCTACCTATCATGCAATTGAAAGATTTGTTATTAAAAATGGGAAAAGGAATAATACCCAAAGAACGTTTCCCGGACAGAAAAGATGAAACAGGTGAAATGGGACGTGCTTTAAATGTACTTATCAATTCTTTTGAACGGACGACGGAATTTGCCAAACAAACCGGTGCCGGAAATTTTGACGCTATCTTTCAACCATTGAGTGAACACGATACACTGGGGCATGCGCTCATCCGAATGAGAGATGAACTTGCTGAAAACGAAAGAGTGCTGGAACAGAAAGTCATAGAACGAACCGAAGAAGTGGTAAAACAAAAAAAAGAAATTGAATATCTTTTTACACAGGTTACAGACAGTATTAAATATGCTAAACGAATTCAGGAAGCCATTCTACCACCCATTAAGCACTTTCAGACCTTGCTGCCCGATTCTTTTATTCTCTATAAACCTAAAGACATAGTCAGTGGGGATTTTTACTGGATTGATAAAAAAAATAACCGCATTTATGTGGCGGCCGTAGATTGTACCGGACATGGAGTGCCCGGCGCTTTTATGAGCATTATTGGTTCTAATTTATTAAAAGATATAATCAATAATACAAATCTCATACAGCCTTCAGATATATTAGATGAATTGAATATTCGGATTGCTCAGACCTTACACAGCGAACAAACAGATACTAAAGATGGTATGGACTTAAGTTTAATCGCTATTAATCCAGAAACATTACAAATAGAATACGCTTCCGCCATGAATCCTCTTTGTTTGATCCGAAATTCTGATAAATCTGACCAGGTGGAGGCACATATCCTGGAAGGCGACCGATTCCCTATCGGAAAATATACCGATGTTATTAGCAAATTTACCAATCGTACGATTCAAGTTCAAAAGAGCGATGTCATTTATCTTTTTTCAGATGGCTATGCCGACCAATTTGGTGGCCCAAAAGGAAAAAAATTATACAAGAAAAATTTCTTTAAAATTTTGGAAGAAACTTCTAAATGGCCAATAGAACATCAACGGTTTATTTTAGATAAAAAATTTATAGAGTGGAAAGGTCATCTGGAACAAATAGATGATATACTTGTGATTGGAATTAAATTTTGATTGATAAGTTTCAAATATAATTTTTAATCATGAAAATACACATTATTGCAAGTGGCGGAAGTATCATGCACAATCTGGCGATTGATTTGAAAAAAAATGGAAATATTGTTACAGGTAGCGATGATGATATTCACGAACCCTCTTTATCAAGATTAAAAACGCACAATTTACTTCCCGAGAAAATTGGTTGGTTCCCCGAAAAAATCACACAGGATATTGATATTGTGATCCTTGGAATGCACGCCCGAAAAGACAATCCTGAATTATTGAAAGCAAAAGAGTTAAATTTAAAGATTTATTCTTATCCCGAGTTTATCTATCAAAATAGTATTCATAAAAAACGTGTTGTCATTGGCGGCAGTCATGGTAAAACGACTATTACCTCTATGATCCTTCATGTTCTGAAAAAAAATAATATCTCGGCAGATTACTTAGTTGGTGCGCAGATACAGGGCTTTGATACAATGGTAAAAATAACAAATGATAATCCTATATTAGTGGCAGAAGGCGATGAGTATCTCGCATCTCCAATTGATTTAAGACCAAAGTTTTTAATTTATCGCCCTCATATTGCTGTGATTAGTGGAATTGCGTGGGATCACATCAATGTATTTCCAACTTTTGAAAATTATTTGAAAGCATTTGAAGAGTTTATTCATTCTATTGAATCGGATGGAATTTTAATCTATAATCAATCAGATGAATGTGTTAATACACTTGTTCATAAAGTAAACCGAAAAGATTTACAATACATTCCATATACATTTCCTCACTATTCAATTGAAAATGAAAAAGTAAACATCCTCATAAATAATCAATCCATACCGTTAAAAATTTTTGGAAAACATAATCTTCAAAACCTTGAAGCAGCGCGTTTAGTGTGTTATCAATTAAACATCACAGAAGAAAAATTCTATCAATCCATATCAGATTTTGAAGGGGCCTCCAAGCGATTAGAAAAATGGATTGAAACGGAAAATTTATTAGTATATCGTGATTTTGCACATGCTCCTTCCAAAGTAAAAGCTACAATTGACGCTGTCAAAGAATTATATCCATATAAAGAATTAATAGCCGCTTTTGAATTACACACGTATAGTAGTTTAAATGAAAAATTTTTATCCGAATACAAAGATGTATTAAAGCAAGCCAATTACAGAATTGTGTTTTTTGATGCACATACTTTACAAATTAAACAAATGCCATCATTAGATAAGCAATTTGTCAAACAACAATTTAATGATGAGAAATTAGTGGTGATCGATAACAAAGAAGAATTTTTAAAGCATTTAGGAAAAATAAATATAAACAACAAGGTTTTTCTCTTAATGAGTTCTGGCACATTTTCTAACCTCAACAAAGAAGAAATATCTGAATTATCAAAATCAAAAGTCGTTCAGTAAATCAATATCTCATCAATTACTTCTCTTACTTTTTCACTATTGGGTAATACTGTCTTTTCTAATGTTTCATTCAAGGGAATAGCGGGCGTATCTAATGCGCCAATAACTTTTACAGGTGCATCTAAATATTCAAAACAGAGTTCGGAAATTCGGCCGGCCAAACTTTGTGCAAAACTATTGGACCTCGGCTCTTCTGTGAGAACTATAATGCGATGGTGTTTTTTACTTTCTTCAAAAACTTTTTCTTCGTCTAATGGTACTAATGTTCTTAAGTCCAGTATGCTAACTTTATCTTTAATATCCTTTGATGCGCCTTTTGCCCAATATACGCCCATTCCATAAGTAATTATTAAAACACTATTTCCTTTCTGGGTATTTTTTTCATCCGCTTGTTGTACCATTCTGGCTTTGCCAAAAGGTAAGATATAATTTTCATCCGGCTCTATCGTTTTGGCTTCTTCTGTGCCTTTTACTTTGCTCCAGTAGAGCCCTTTGTGTTCAAGGATGACACAGGGATTGGGAGCATAATAGGCTGCTTTGAGTAATCCTTTCAAGTCGGCAGCATTGCTGGGGTATGCAATTTTAATGCCTTTGATATTGGTTAAAACACTTTCCACACTGCTGCTATGATAGGGACCTCCACTTCCGTAGGCACCAATGGGCACCCGCAAAATCATGCTTACTGGCCACTTTCCATTACTCAAATAATAAGAACGACTGACTTCTGTAAATAATTGATTTAACCCCGGCCAGATATAATCTGCAAATTGCACTTCAACAATGGGCTTCAATCCTACTGCACTCATTCCTACCGTAGAACCTACAATAAATGCTTCCTGAATAGGAGTATTAAACACACGATGATCACCAAATTTTTGAGCTAAAGTAGCTGCTTCCCGAAACACACCACCTAAACGTTTACCAACATCCTGACCATATAACAAACATTCCGGATGTTTCTCCATCAATTCACGAATAGCAAACAATGCACAGTCCACCATTACTACTTTTTGTTTTCCTTCTGGTTCTCTTTCGCCTTGTTCTTCGGTAATGGGCGTAGGGGCAAAGATATGAGTAGTAGCATCTTCTGGTTCTGGATCTGGGGCATGAAGTGCTCTGTCAAACTCTTCTGAAACTTGTTTTACAATCTGTTTTTCAATTTTATTAATTTGATGTTCGTCAATGCCGTGAATGATAAGTTGTTTTCTCAATTTTGGCAAAGGGTCTTTCTTTTGGGCTTCTTCCAGATCATCTCTGTACCATTCTTTTCTCACGCCCGAAGTATGATGATTTAACAATGGTACTTTAGCGTGTAATAAAACAGGTCTTCTTTCTTGACGTATAATTTCAAGACATTCTTTCACTGTATTGTACGACAAAATAAAATCTGTACCATCAATTTTTTTGACTTCTAATCCTTTTAACCCTTTTACATACTCTGAAATATCTTGTGCTCTGATTTCATCAGCGGATGCAGAAATATCCCATCCATTGTCTTGTACTAAGTATAGGATTGGCAATTGCTTCAAAACAGCCATTTGAAGGGCCTCCGATACTTCGCCTTCTGTACAACTACCATCTCCTAATGAACATACAGCAACTGGCTTTATACCATTGTAATCATTGGCAATACCTTGTCTTTCCTGGTACCAAAATCCCATCGCCACACCGGTAGCAGGAATGGCTTGCATACCTGTAGCACTGCTTTGATGAGGAATTTTTGGCATATCGTCTCTTCTTAACGAAGGATGCGAGTAATAGGTTCTTCCGCCTGAGAAAGGATCTTCTTTTTTCGCTAATAATTGTAACATTAACTCATATGGCGTAAGTCCTATGCCAAGCAGAATAGCATCGTCCCGATAGTATGGAAAAACATAATCGTGTGGTAATAATTGCATACCAACGGCCAGTTGAATGGCTTCATGACCACGGGATGTGGCGTGCACGTATTTAGAAGCAATTTCTTTCTTTTGTTCGTATACATCCGCCATGGATTTTGCTGTGTACATCAGGCGGTATGCTTTTACTAATGTGTCTACCGGTATTTTTGTTTTGATAAACATAGTAGTTTCACTCATTGGAAAAAGTATTGAAGTTTGCCGACAATATAAGGATTATATTGGAAATAAGAGTAAAGTAAATTGAAACAACAATACAAGGTTTAAGACCGTGTATTTTGTTCAACAGCAAAGTGTGAAATGTCTTTTATTTTTTTTCTTTCTTCAGTTTTTCTTTTGCAAAGCCTATGATAATGGGCAATACAGAAATAAATATGATGCCAAAAATTACTTTTTCAAAATTGTTTTTTACAATCGCGATATTTCCAAAATAATAGCCGGCAAGGGTAATGGAAGTTACCCATAAAACGGCACCGGCAATACAAAAGGCAATGTATCTGGGATAGGTCATTTTTCCTAATCCTGCTGCAAATGGTGCAAACGTGCGAACAATCGGAACAAAACGAGCCATAATGATGGTTTTACCACCATGTTTTTCATAAAAAGCATGTGTTTTGTTAAGGTATTCACGATTGATTATTTTTTTTAAGTAAGGTATGTCAAATACTTTTTCACCAACAAATTTTCCTACAAAATAATTGACATTATCTCCTACAAATGCGGCAAGAATAAGCAGTGGAATTAAAATTTTGATGTCCAGAATGCCCATAGAAGCCGTGAGCATACCGGCCGCAAACAATAAAGAATCACCGGGTAAAAATGGCGTGGCTACTAAACCTGTTTCACAAAAAATAATCAGAGCTAGAATAAAATACGTAGTGGTTTGATACTCTAATAAAATTTCGGCTAAATTTTTATCCAAATGTAAAATGAAATCTAAAATTGAATGCATGTTTGTTTAATTTTAATGTGTTACAGAAAATTTTTGAAGAGCTTTTTCTAATCTATTTAAAGTTTCGGATTTACTTAATATTTCCATAATATGCACTAAAGAAGGCCCCGAAGAAACACCAGTTAATAAAGTACGAATTAGTTGATAATCTATTTTACCTTTTTCTTTGGAAAAATTATCTAAGGCATGATGGATATTATCTGCATCAAATGGTTCAATGTTTTGCAAAAGTGTTTTTATTTCCAGAATTTGTTTTTGACTTTCGATATTCCATTTTTTTTGAATAATTTTTTCGTCGTATGTGTTAGGTTCTGCAAACATATACTTTCCAAATTCCCATATTTCTCTGACAAAATGGGCTTTTTCTTTCATCAATTCACAAACTTTTGCAGTGTAGTCAAGGTCAGCAGAAATGTTGTTTTCTTTTAATATCGGTTCTAATAATTTTGCTAGTTCGTATTTATCCTTTTTTCGCAAGTATTGTTGGTTAAACCACTTTGTTTTTTCAGGGTCAAATTTGGCGCCGGCTTTATGGACTTTTTCCAAAGAAAATAACTGTATCATTTCTTCTTTTGAAAGTATTTCCTGATTGTTACCGGGATTCCATCCTAATAATGCCAACATGTTGATGAATGCTTCCGGAAAAAAGCCGCTTTCCCGATATCCAATGTAACTTTCTCCGGTGCGTTCGTCGTGCCAATTGAGCGGAAACATAGGCAATCCGGAAGTATCTCGTTTGGACAATTTACCTTTTCCATCGGGCTTTAGAATGAGCGGGAGGTGA
Source organism: Sphingobacteriaceae bacterium (assembly GCA_037447455.1). GTDB lineage: Bacteria > Bacteroidota > Bacteroidia > B-17B0 > Aurantibacillaceae > BPGX01. Next base: position 68,071 of record JBBIGQ010000008.1, read on the forward strand.
GCCAATTGCGGCATTTGATTTTCCAGCCCAAGGTATTTATATGTCTGCACGTGTGCGGGAGCGCTTGGCAGCCATTCTTCACCACGGATAACATGAGTGATTTTCATTTCAATATCGTCTACAATATGTGCTAAATGATAAGTGGGCATGCCGTCGGATTTGAGCAATACTTTGTCATCAATTGTGGAAGAGTTGACTACAATCCATCCACGTATGATGTCGTAAAAACGTATTTCTTCGTTGCGGGGTACTTTCAGCCGAATCACATAAGGGGCGCCGCTATCCAGAAGTTTTTGGAATTCGTCGTGGCTTAATGTCAGAGAGTTGCGCATATTCATTCGGGTAATATGATTATATTGCGGAGATACGACTTTGGCGGCTTCCAGACGTTTACGCATGTCTTCTAATTCTTCTTCTGTGTCAAAGGCGTAGTAGGCACCGCCTGCTTCAATGAGTTTTTGAGCGTATTTCAGATAGATGCTTGTGTTTTTTCGTTCACTTTGGCGATAAGGCGCATAGGGGGCATCTCCAAATCCTACGCCCTCATTGGGTTCTATGCCGCACCATTTCAATGCTTCAATGATGTAATCTTCTGCTCCTTTGACATAGCGGGTTTGATCGGTGTCTTCAATTCTCAATATAAAATCGCCGTTATGCTTTTTTGCAAAAAGATAATTGAACAATGCTGTTCTTACACCGCCCATGTGTAATCCACCAGTGGGACTGGGCGCAAAGCGTACTCTTACTTTTTTTGATGTGTCGTTCATAGTATCAGAAGTATTCATAGATTAGTTTTATGATGCGGATATTTTTGTCTTCAATGGTTCTGATTAAAATAGATTTTAATTCGTTATTGTTTTCGCTGTAAATGTATTGATATTCTTTTAATGCATTGTTGTTTCGGAAATGTTTTTCAGAATACACTCTGCCACCTTCATCGTATTGATATTCTATAGCATAAGATTCTGGATGCCCATAATCTATCAACATTTGTGTGGTAAGGATAAGTTTTTTTTGTGGATGGTATTGAAATGTTTTTTTTATTCTTCCATTTGCTACTATGAGTTGTTCAAGTATTTCTGTAATTTGTTTTTTATCATTGAAATAAATAAACTTTTCTTTGTAAGGCAATTTTTCGTTGTTGTAATAAATTTGTTTAATTTGATTGGGAAACTCATAAGTGACAATGCTGTCTTGTGCTTTGAGCAGCAATTTATCTAATACTTGATTACCTGTTGATAAAGTTCTGTATGATTCAATGTATTTTTCTTCTTTGCAAATCCACTTGGAGTTACAAAATTTAAGATAGGTGGCTTCTGTGTAATTATTGGGAAACTTATGACGTTCTATAATTAAATTCGGTTGATAAAGGTATTCTGTGGAAGTGGTGTCGTATTCAAACAACTCCTGAGTAGTGAAGTTTTTATGTTTTTTATGTTGTGTTTCAATCCGAATAATTTTCTTAATAGATGTGTGATAGAAACGTTTTAATTTTCCTGTAGCTTCAAATTCATATACTTCGGTAAGGTTTTTATCTTCGGCTTCTTGCCAATCTTTTTTATCTATGATGTCAAATTCAATTTTTTTAATTTTATTTTTTTGAATGTATTCGGGATTAAAAACAGGAAATTTTTCAAATAAGTACTCGGGGCTAAAAAGAAGTAATTGTGCCTTACATAACCAGATAATTTGAAAGAGAAAAATGCTGAGGATTTTCAATAGGTTCATAGCAAGTAGAATGCTGACAAACATAGATAAAAGTTTTTTCAGGGTGAAATCTGTTTTCAAAAATGGAATGTGAAGAAATGTGTTTTGATGTAAATATGGTATTTAGAAACCACGACTGGGAGTGTATTTTCTCAAGATATTCTTGGGCTTTCTTTCCGCAAATTACAACTTCAAGATCTTTTAAATAGATGTTATTCAAAAGCAATAGTCCATACGAAGCGGAATGTGTGGGTTGTTGAAAGAACAAATGTTGGGTAGTGTTTGAAAATTTATCTGCAATGTCTTTGAATAATGTGTTGTGATTGAATGCCGATAGATAGTAAAGATTGAATGTCATTTGAACATTGGCAGATGGAATAACATCGTCAAAAAGTTCAATGCTTTGTGAAATAGAATGTTGAGGACTCGTATAATAAAAACATTGATGTTGAGTTGAATAAAAATTGTTGATGCATTGTTCTGCAAGATTGTCGGCAATGTTGAGATAAGATGTATTACAGGTGTGTTTGGCTAATTGAATGAGTGCGTCTATTAGAAATGCATAATCGTCTAAGTAGGCAGGAATTTTGCTTTGTTGATGATGGTAAATTCTAAAAAGTTGATTTCCATTAAAGTTTTTTTGAAGCAGGGCGTTGGCTGTTTTTTCTGCTATTGAAAGATAATCGGGTTTATTCAATACAATGGAAGCAGTGCACAATGCTTTGATTAACAAGGCATTCCAAGAGGTAATGATTTTGGTATCAACAGATGGTTTAATTTTTTTCTCTCTATGTTGAAATAAAATATTGGTCCAGAGATTAATTTTGTTTATCCAGAATGTTTTGTCAGTATTAAATAAAGAAGGATTGATGGTGAGGACATATTTAGCATCTTCCCAGTAGCCAAAATTGTTTTTGATATTGAAGATTTCAGAAAATAACTCGTAATCTTGTTGAATTATATTTTTTAATTCATTCAATTTCCAGACATAAAATTTTCCTTCTTCGCCTTCGCTATCGGCATCCCAAGCGGAATAGAAAAGATGTTCTTCTGACCAGAAATCTCTTAATAAAAACGCAATTGTTTTTTCTAAAATCCACTTAATTTCAATTTCCGGAAAGTTTAAATAATAAAGAGAGAGTAATTCTATCATTTGTGCGTTGTCGTATAACATTTTTTCAAAGTGCGGAATTTTCCAGTATTTATCCGTGCTGTATCTGTAAAAGCCGCCGTCAATATGATCAAAAAGACCACCAAGAACAATACGCTGAATGCTGTTTTGAAGATGGTTTTGAATGTCTTTATCTTTTACGAAATAATGGTAATGCAAAAAGAACTTGTAGTTGACAGGCATTACAAATTTGGGTGTGTAATGATGTCCGCCATATTCAGGGTCAAAAATTTTTTTCCATTCGTTCACTTGTTGAATAAGATCATTCAATGACTTACCAGATTGATCGGAATGGGTTTGATGAAGAACTAAACTTTCAAATTGAATAATTCCATTGTGGATATTTTCTGCATATTCTATGAGCTTCTCTTTTTCATTTTGATATAAATGATGGATTTTTAGTAGTAAATTTTTCCATTGTTCTTTGGGCAAATAAGTAACAGCATAGAATAATTTTTTATTTGGTAATACAAAGGCATTGAGCGGCCAGCCGCCACGCCCAGTTAATACTTGTATCCCATTCATATAATATCTGTCCACATCGGGTAATTCTTCTCTATCTACTTTTACATTGATAAAAAACTGATTCATAAGATCGGCCACTTCTTTATCGTCAAAACATTCGTGTGCCATCACATGGCACCAATGACAAGTGCTATAACCGATGCTGATAATGAGAGGTTTATTTTCTTTGGCTGCTTTTTCAAAAACAGCTTCTGAATATGGATGCCAATCAACGGGTTGATGGGCGTGTTGTGATAAATAAGGACTGGTTTCGTGAATAAGAAGATTGGGCATAATTTTGTTTTTGATATAGCTACAAAATAAATGATTAGTTTTGAGCCCTTGCAAATTAAATTTTTATGAAGCGAATCTGGTGGATTATTATAGGAGGAATATTGCTTATTATTTTGATGATGTTATTGAAAACACTGCTGTCAGATGATAGTATTAAAGTAGCCGTGGAAGAAGTCAAGCGAAGAACAATTATTGAAACCGTGACGGGTAGCGGGAAAATTCAACCTGAAACAGAGGTTAAGATAACTTCTGATGTAAGTGGTGAGGTCATTGAGATTTTAGTAAAAGAAGGCGATAAAGTGCAAAAAGGTCAATTGTTATGCCGTATCCGACCAGATATTTATCAAAGCGCATTAGAGAGAACGTTAGCACAAATAAATTCCAGCAAAGCGCAGTTGGATCAAGTGAAAGCACAATTAGAACAAGCAAAAGCCAATCTGACAAACACACAAAATATTCATGAACGTAATAAGAAATTATATGAACAAAAAGCAATTTCGTTACAAGAGTTTCAAACATCGGAAGCCCAGTATTTATCGGCTTTAGCAAACGTGAAAGCATTAGAAGAAAATGCGAAATCTGCTGAATACAACATAAAAAGTTTGGAAGCTACATATAATGAAGCGAAATCAAATCTGGATAAAACGTATATTTATTCTCCGGTAGATGCAACGGTATCCAAATTAAATGTTGAAAAAGGCGAAAGAGTACAGGGTGTAACAGGTTTTCAAGGCACAGAAATAATGCGATTAGCAAACTTAAATGAAATGGAAGTGAAATTGGAAATCAGCGAGAATGATATTATTCGCATTCACAAAAACGATACTGCGATTGTTGAAATTGATGCGTATGGTGATAGAACATTTAAGGGAATAGTTACAGACATTTCAAATTCTGTGAGTACGGCTACCTTGAGTGTCGACCAACTCAGCAATTATACTGTAAAAGTACGGTTGCTATACGATTCTTACAAGGATTTGATAACTGCGGAGAATCCGGTTCCTATCCGACCGGGAATGAGTGCTTCTGTGGAAATTCAGACAAAAAGAGCGTGGAATGTGTTCAGTATTCCTGTTCAGGCCGTCACAGTGCGGGATCCTTTTATTAAAAAAGACACTCTCCGGGATCAAAAAGACCTGAATAAAAAAAACAAAAAAGAATACGTATTTGTTGTAAAAGATAATGTTGCAAAGGCACTTGTAATCAAAACAGGCATTCAGGATAATCAATATATTGAAATCGTACAAGGTCTCAAAGAAGTTGATAAAGTAATTACCGAGCCCTTTACGGCGATACAGCAAATTATTAAGGATGGACAAAAAATAAAAATTGTTTCAAAGGACGAGTTGGTAAAAACAGAATAATACATTCATTGTGGAACTTTATTCTTTAAATATTCAAACTTCCACCACTTTATGTTCTGTTGCTTTGGGTAAAAATGATTGTTGTATAGATGTTTTGGAAGAGGATGATGGTCAGTATCATTCCGAGAAATTACATCTTTTTATTCAGGATTTATTGAAAAAGAACAATTTTGATATACAACAATTGAATGTTATTGCTGTATCGTATGGACCAGGATCTTATACAGGATTAAGAATAGGTGCAGCAACGGCTAAGGCAATGGCCTATGCATTGAACATTCCATTGGTCGTCATTTCTTCTTTGAAAATTCAGGTGTTGTGCTTTCTGGATCAGGTAAAATTGTCCACTGAAAAATATATTGCTTCCACTATGAAAGCGCGTGGGCATAAAATTTATATGGGTATTTATTCTCATTGCGGAGAAGAAATTCAAAAACCAGAACCTTTTATTTGGAATAAAAACACTGTTGTTCAATTGTCTGAAACCTATCATCAAAATCTTATATTTATTGGAAATGCTTGTAATTCTCAGGAACTTGATTGTAGCGATACAGAATGGTATCAAAATATAAATCTATCTGCCAAACAAATGATTAAGGAAACATACCAAATGTTTTTAGATAAAAAATTTGCCGACCTTATCTATTTTGAACCGTTATATATCTAATTTTTTTTGATATTTTAAAAAAAATACCGAACATTGTCAAAAAATTTAAGTCATGTTAACCTATTCAGAACCTATTCGAGTAGAGGCACTAGAGCATAGCAGAGTAGTAAAGTATAATCTTAATGAAGTGCCGTTTGGAAGAGTTTTTACAGACCATATGTTTATTGCAGATTATAAAAAGGACAGGTGGCAAAACTTAAGAATTGTGCCGTATCAAAAATTTGAAATGAGTTATGCTATCAGTGCGTTGCATTATGGACAGGTCATTTTTGAAGGCATGAAGGTCTTTCGTCAAGATAGTGGAGATGTCGTAGTGTTCCGATTAAAGGATAATTGGCAACGATTTAATCGTTCTGCCAAACGTATGGCTATGCCTGAGATACCGGAAGAAATTTTTAGAGAAGGGATTTTGCAATTATTAAGTTTAGATAAAATATGGGTACCAGATTCAGAAGATGGTAGTTTATATATTCGTCCTTTTATGATAGCAACAGAAGAAGTCATCGGCGTGAAAATAAGTGAGGAATATCAGTTTGTGATTATAGCATCGCCGGTGGGTTTATATTATCCTAAACCGGTTAAGGCCTTGATACAGAATACCTTTTATAGAAGTGTAAAAGGTGGCATTGGTTATGTGAAAGCCGCAGGAAATTATGGTAGAAGTTTATATCCGACTAAATTGGCACAAGAGAAAGGGTATCAACAGATATTATGGACAGATGCTGAAACAGGTCAGTACATTGAAGAGGCCGGTACTATGAATGTGATGTTTGTAAAAAATGGCACTCTGATTACGCCGGTATTAACTGATACTTTGCTTTCCGGAATTACAAGAAATAGCATTTTAAAACTTGCTCATCAACTTAACATTCCCGCGGAAGAAAGAAAGATAAGTGTGAAAGAAATTTTGGAGGGTATTGATAGAGGTGAAGTAACAGAAGCCTTTGGGGTTGGTACAGCCGCTACAGTGGCGCCTATCACTGCAATAGGATATGAGGAGAACGATCAAATTCGTGATTATGTATTACCGTCAGTAGAAGAAAGAAAATTTTCTGTACTGTTTAACAATAGCTTGCGGGACATTCGTAAAGGACGCTTACCGGATGCGTTTGGATGGCTTACCAAAGTAGATTAAAGGGCTGTTTTGTCTGTTTAGGCGGGTATTATTTTTAAATTAGTTAAATAATAGCGACATTTCTTTAGTAAGTTGAGATAATCTTGGTTTTTGAGCAGATGAAAAAATTTTAAACATCTTCTGTATAATTAGGGGGGTATCTTTTACAGGGTTTATAAAGAAATATTACCTTTCATAAAAATATTTAATCTAAAAATAATCTTTTAACAATTTAGAATAAATAAAAATACTTATTTTTGCAGCAAACTAAAAAATCAAAACTATGAAAAAACATGTCTTAATTGCATCCGTGCTTATAGCAGGAGCAGGCTTGTATGCCCAAAACGGGAAAATACAGCGACCTTCCAATGCAGTGCCAGTGAATATGGCCGAAAGAGAAATGAAAAAACAAAACATCCATGAACCAAACGCGTCTGTTGCAACATCAGAGCGTAAAAACACGGTTAGACCTAAATTAAATGCCAACAGAAATGGCAGTGGGCATCAGCAGATAGCCGTGGCTTCTGCCACCCGTTTCAGTGGTTCAAGAAACGTTTATGGCGTATTAGTATCTAACCAGAAGCCCTTACAATACAATTCAGACATTGACATTGTAACCTTTGTGCATCGTGCAAGCCCTTATTTTATCACGGCTCCGGTAGATAATTCTGGTTCAATAGTTGCCTCATGGTCTTTAAATAAAGGTACGTCGTGGGATTCTACCTGCATCTGGGCAGACGGAACGAATTTGGGACGTTATCCAAATGGTGGTATTTATAATCCTCCGGGAAACACAAATGTAAATAATATTTACTTTGTTGGAACAGGTCCGGCTGTTGCATCTAATTGGGCAGGTAACTGGTACGCTAGCAAACCATATACGGCTTCTGTAGGTGGAAACAATACCGCACTTTCAGCACCTAATACTCAATTTATTCCTTCTGCTTATATGGGTAGTAAGCAAGACATGGTAAGGTATTATTATACCTATACCACCGATGGAATTGTCAGAGCGGCCGGTCTAATAGTTGAAGATATCAATGCTACGACTAATTACAATCTAAGAGGAATGGCTATTATGAGAGGTATGTTTAATGCCGGCTCATTTAACTGGGTTTTAGATTCATTAATATATTCTGCTATAGTTATAACTTCTTCTGTCTATGGTAATGCATTAGTTAGTATCCCTTACATGGCATGGAGCAATGATGGTACTATTGGATATGCCGTGATGATGGGTGCACGTCAGGGTACCACTGGTACTATGAAAGGTATTCAACCAATCGTTTATAAAACGACAAATAGTGGTGCAACATGGACACTTATTCCACCTTTTGATTTTACAACCTTACCTGAGGTGGATAAAAGATTATTACCTATAGCGACTGGTTCTAATACTTTTGCCATTCCATTTTTTTCCAGTGGTGAAGGATTTGATGTTACTGTGGATGTGAATGGAAATTTACACCTTGTAGGAACTGTGATAAGTGCTTCCAAAGATCATAATGATTCCTTATTCTATGTTTACCAATTCAACAGTGGAGGTGGATGTGGGCCTCAAAATTATCTTTACTGGTATGGAAGCACTACCACACATCCCACTATTATGGATTTTGTATTATATGGAAATAATACATGGAATGGTATAATAGTTGACTCAATGGCTACTGAGAGCACAAGGGGTGGTGATAATACATGTAGCCAATGGGATGCAGCAGGTTTAGATATTGATGCCAGAATTCAGGTTTCCAGAAACGACGTGGGGGATAAAATTTTCTATTCATGGACAGAAACAGATACGGCGGTTACAGGACATCATTTTAATGTGTATCCGGATCTTTATATGAAAGCTTATGATGTGAATGCTAGTTTAGTTACAAATAAAATGCTTGTTATTGGTACGAGCGCTCCTTCTCCTCCAGCTGCTGCTTCCGGTATTTTCTGGCATTATATGTCGCCAAGGGCTATTAGTGTTGGTGGTGGTGTTTACGAAGTGCCATTTACATTTAGTGGTGATCTTACTTTTGGAGGCACATCTCCAGTAGATCATTATTATATCAGTGGTGCTCAAGTGACTAGTGCAGATTTCTTATACACTCCTATACCACTGTCAGTTGGTAAGTCCACTACTTCTATCTCTAAAATCAATGTAGAAGCATCTGTATTCCCCAACCCAACCAATGGAACAACTCAATTAGTGGTGAATTTGGACAAAGCATCTGATATTCATGTAGAAATTTTGAATACTCTCGGACAAGTGGTTAATAAAATGGATATCAAAGGTGAAGCAGGTAAACATGTGATTAATGTTGATTTATCTAATGAAAATGCAGGTATTTATTTCTACAATGTTACTACAAATGTTGGAAAAGTGAATGGAAAGATCGTAAGACAATAACCTTTCTCGGTAAAATTAAAAAGCCCTTCTCCTTTTTGTGAGAGGGGCTTTTTTGTTTTAAAGATTTAATAATGAAAAGTAAAATGCTGAGAGTGTATAAAATAGGGGTGAAATAAAATTATGCCACATTTGAAGAGATCAATAGTATATTTAATTGTTTTTTCTTGTTGAATGTCTTTCCATGCCTTATTCATCTCTTTATTCCAATAAATATCGTCCATAATGATAGCAGATATAGAAGACATTTTAGGTAATAATAAAGTGTAATAGTTCAAAGTGGCTCCATAAGTATGATTGCCATCCATAAATACAAAATCAAAGGTATGCTGTTTCAGTAAATCCGGTAAAATCTTATCAAATAATCCATAAATTAAATTGGAATTTTTAATATTTTGTGCTTCCATTAGTTTTTTTGCAAAATGATATAATTCATAGTTTCCTTCGATGCTTATTACTTTTCCGGTAGTGGCTTTTGATAAGTAAAGTGTATTTAATCCTACTGAAGTCCCTAATTCCAGAACAACTTTTGATTGGAGGAATTGAATGATTCTAAAATACAACTCAGAATATTTGGTAGGACTGGATGCCACCCGGACAATGTTCTTTATTTTTTCATGTTTTTTTAATTTTAATGATGGAGCGCCAATGCTTTCATAAGGAAGCAGGCGTTCATCCTGCAATAATTTTTTTCGGATTAGTTTTAATTTTTCAAATTCGTAATAAAGGTTCTTTTTATTCAGACACTCACTGATAAATGTATATAGAAAAGGTGAGTGTATGTTATTTATAGAATCGGCGTTCCATTTATATTTAAGATAATGGACGCTTCTGAAAAACAATGTTTGGAAATGCATAAATGGTTATGGTTTTTCAAACCAGCTATTACACAAACATAAATTCTCTAATTCGGTTTTGTATTTATAGTTTGGCAAAGTTGTTTTTTTCATAAATAAAATGTTCAATGCTTCAATAGCATTATCGGGGTGTTGTTGATTCCATTGTCGGATAATAAAGTAACAAAAATAGTGTTTTACAAAGTTATAGTGTTGTTGTTCATAATTTTCTAAAAACTTTCTCCATCGGTCGCCATACAAATAATTGGAATGTTGAATGTTTTTTTCATAGTGTATTTTGGGAGAGTTGTGTATCAAATCCCATTCTGTGTTATCAGATTTAATACCGCGTAATATCAAATAGCCATCGTATCGTTTCACACCGGGGGAAAACATATTCCATCGTTGTGATAAACCGATAGAATGCATAAAGTTATCTTCCTGAATAGTGATTGAAAAATAGGGTGTATTTAAAGTAGCTAAATTAAACCGCACTACTAAAACGAATACCATAAGCGCTGCGATACATTGCAATCTAGCAGGAAGAGAAAACTGTCCTTGCTTTTTATCCAAAAAACCGAATAGCATCAGGGCTGTTGTGATTCCAACAAATGGAAAAATACCAACTCTTAAAAAGAGTAATATAAATAAATGCAATAAAATAATGAGTATTGCAGCACTATTTCTTATGCTTCTGTTGAGGGGGAATATTAAAAATAACGGTGCCAGAATTTCCTGAACATAGTATACAAAATAACTTGCTATTTTGAGTATCTCTGGGTAATGCAAGAGCATACGCCCTAAGGAAGTTCTTATTGTTTCTAGATTTAATGCGTAATAGAGGGCTTCTCCGGTGATTCGCCATTCTGCTTCGGTTTTTAATAATGCTGAAAATAAATACACAAAACTTACATTCCACATAAATAAAAGATAAAACCATGAAAATTCGTTTTCATCCTTCTTTGGCTTAAAAAAATATTTTGATTTGAAGTAGTAATCCAGTGAATAATGTTTACCCCAAGGTAAAAATATCATATAAAAAAGAGTTATTCGTAGCAAATCATCACCGCCTTGTAAAATCATGGGATTGCGGTGGTGTAAGGACAAAAGAAAAATGTAATTTAAGAGTGTGAATAATGAAGTTTTGTATCCAATAAGCAAACATAATGCTATTAAAAAATGTACAAGAAATAAGGCGCGTTGCTGAAAATCTGTGTCTAATAAATTATGTAGCGAAAAATAATATTGATAAAATGGATAATAGGTTTTAATTACTTGGGTGGGTAATACGCCGGCATTAGTATAATGAGCTTCAAAATTCTGATACCGAATGTACATATCTATTAAGATAATGCAAGCAATGAATACCCTTCCAATGCTTAATACAACAGGACTATAAGTATATCGGGAACAAAAATTCTGGAAGTGTGGTTTTAAAATGAGCATCTTTAAAAGTAAAAACCGTCAGCACGTGCTGACGGTTTCAAAAATAATGATTATTTATCTCAGATACACGTCATAGCACCCGACACGGTTACAACAGGATACGGGAACTGGAGTTGTGTACAAGGTATGTTATTAAAAGTTGCTGTAACATTACCTGCAGTAGAAGTAGTAACGCTTATCATTCCGGAAGCAGAGTACCAAACAACACTACTCGGCTGACCGGGCGCATTATACACAATCATCTGAGCCACACTGTTGGAAGTTGGAGTGCCGCTTTGTAAATTATAACTACCTGTTGAAGGAGAAGAAAAGAAATTGATTTGAACGGTGGTAGCACCATTAAAAGCCATTAATGTATTCCCGCTTCCGCAAGAAGCAAATGACCAGCCCGCACCGCCCACATTGAGTGTACTATTAGAAGTAGCAGGATTAGTAACTGTGCTCGTGCCGGTTGTTGTTACAGAATTAGGATTAGGGTTTCCGCCACCGCCTACTTCATCTCTATAACCTGGTGCAATGCTATCATCTTTACTTTTATTACACATTACCATAATAATACTGAGTGATAAAAAAGCCATTATGTAAATTAATTTTATATTTTTCATATACTTTATTTTTCGCAATAAATTTAAACAATTTTTTGCTTACTTACCAAATCATTTTTTTAAATTATAGCAATTATTTATTGAAATGGGCTTTTGATTGAGTGGAGTAGGGGATTGGTTTATTGAACTTATATTTCTTGTTTAAGTATTCCTTTTCTGTAAAGTAGTTCGGTGATAGATGGGTATGTGTTGGCTAATACCTTGTTTTTTATGCTAGTAATGTTTAGCCATTCTGCCTTTTCAATACCTTCTTCCGCTTGTGGTAATAAGGGTTTTTTGTAATCGGTATGCATTAAAAACCACTGCGTAATTTTTAATATCCATTCTTCTTTTTGTTGGAAAATATGAAAAGTAAGGGCTAAATTTTCATTTATTTTCAAATCAGAAATGCCTGTTTCTTCCATACATTCTCTTATCGCGGCATCTTCAATTTTTTCATTTTTATCAATTTTCCCTTTGGGCAAGTCCCAATACCCCCTTTTATAGATAAATAAAAATTCATTATCAGAATTTTCAATTAAGCCACCGGCTGCATACATTACCTTAAAATAATTCGGTAAAAACATTGAAATAAAAGCCACTAATAGTTCGGTGGAATGAAATCTTAAAGAAAGAAATTTTTCATCTGCTCTCAACAGCCAGTTTAAAAGTATTTGATGTACAGTCAGATAATGGCTTGAATTCGTAATGTCAATAGTGTGAATATCTGGTTTTAAAAATAATTTTTCATTTTTTTCTGCTAATATAATGGTTTTATCTAAATAGTAAATTTTGATATTCATATTTATTCTTAATTTATTCGTATTATTGCTGCCCTAAATTTTATTTAAAGAGTCTATGAAAATAGATAAAGAAGTAATGCGCAAAGTTGCAGAATATCTATTACAAATTAAAGCCGTAAAATTAAGCCCTCAAAAACCATTTCAGTGGAGCAGCGGTTTAATTTCTCCTATCTATTGTGATAATAGAATTATTCTTTCGTACCCCTCACTTCGGACCTTCATTCGTCAACAGTTTGTTGATAGCATTAATGAAAATTTCGGGAAATCAGATGTTATTGCTGGCGTAGCTACTGGTGGCATTGCACATGGTGTATTAGTCGCACAAGAATTTGGATTACCCTTTGTGTATGTACGCCCAGAGCCCAAAAAACACGGACTTTCCAATGCTATTGAAGGATACATAGAAAAGGGACAATCGGTGATTGTAATTGAAGATTTAATCTCTACAGGTGGTAGTAGTTTAAGAGCCATTGAACATTTAAAAGAGTTTGGTTGTTCTGTTAAAGGTATGATTTCAATCTTTACATATAACTTCAAGGTAGCACAAGAAACTTTCAAAAAAAATAAATTGCAAGTACATTCTTTATCCAATTTTGACACTTTAATTCAAATAGCCCTCGAGAAAGAATACATATCAGAAAAAGATTTTGAACAACTTAAAGCATGGCACAAAGATCCGGAAACGTGGTCTGAACAAGTGAAAAAATAATGACTACTATTTTGGAAAACAATAATTTTGAAATTCAATCAGAGTGGTTGTCCTGCAATACATCTACTTCTCAACTTATTCAATTCCTTTCGGACATTACACATCTTGAATCTATCTTACCAAAAGATAAAATTCAAAACTTCAAGGTTTTAGATAAAAACAAAATAAGTTTTGAAATTGAAAACATCATTCAATTGACCCTATCCATATATTTAGATGAAAATACTGTTTCAGAACCCCATAAAATTTATTACCATTCTGAACCTTTTGGGAACTATCATTTATCTCTCATTGCTCAATTTCAAAATAATCAAAGTCAAATCCTTCTTACCGGGCATTTAAATCCTTTTGTACTGAGCATAGCACGAAAAAAATTGCAACATCTTGTCAATCGCATCAATCAAGAGTTATCCAATTTAATAGTTTCCTAAAATCAATGCAAAATCCACTTCCTTTGTCCGAGCGCATTGTGTATGAAGATAACCATCTTATAGTTATCAATAAATTACCAACGGAGATTGTTCAGGAAGATAAAACAGGAGATGTTGCTTTACTTTCTCAATTAAAAGATTTTATCAAACAAAGAGATAATAAGCCTGGCAATGTTTTTATGGAAGTTATTCATCGCATAGACAGACCGGTTTCTGGACTGGTAATGTTCGCCAAAACAAGTAAAGCGTTGAGTAAATTTAATGAAATTTTAAGAGAACAAAAAATTAAAAAAACATATTTAGCCATTATTCAAAATCCACCCCAAAAAGAAAAAGATACACTTGAACATTACATTGTTCGCAATTCACAAAAAAATAAAAGTAAAGCATTGACCAAAGAAATCAAAGGAAGTAAGAAAGCCATTTTATCTTATGAACTCATTGCTCAGTCAGAAAGATATTATTTATTGAAAATCCATTTGATTACAGGTCGGCACCATCAAATACGTGCACAATTAAATGCAATTAACTGCCCGATAAAAGGAGATATTAAATACGGCTATCCCCGCACCAATCCCAATGGCTATATTCATTTGCATAGTTATCAATTAGAATTTGAGCACCCCATCCGAAAAGACAATGTATGCATTAAATGCCCACCCGCTTTTGAGGATGTACTATGGACAAAAGTATTTGGTGATAAAATTTAATTACTTTTGTTGAAAAAATGTATGGGGCAAGTTATACCACCTTTCAGAATTTATATTTTATCAAAGTATCTAAAAAATAAGCAAGTACCTTTAAAGATATTAGATATAGGTTGTGGGAGCCACTCACCAAGTATTACTAAGAAAGCATTTCCGAGTGCGCACTATACAGGAGTGGATATTGATAAAACGTATGGTAATTCTCAGGAAGATATAGAATGTATAGATGAATTTATTTCTATGGATTTAAATTTTTTTGATAGTTCGCTTATCCCTAATGAAACGTACGATGTTATTATTATGAGCCACATTATAGAACATTTGCCAGAGGGCTATCAAGTACTTGAGCACTTAATGGGAAAATTAAAAAAACAAGGGCTTTTATACATAGAATTTCCTTCTGAAAAATCCTTGTTTTTACCTTCTATGCCGGGCACTTTAAATTTTTTTGATGATGATACCCATTGTAGAATTTATTCGGTCAAAGAAATTTGTAATTTGATTTTAAAAAGAAAAAACACAGATGGCGTTCCGGAGTTTAGAATATTAAAAGTTGGTGTAGTGAGACAATGGAGAAACATTTTTTTATTACCATTAAAAATCATACTGCATTTAATTCGCTTTGGTCATTGCAAAGGCGGTATTTTCTGGGATTTATTGGGTTTTGCACAGTATGTTTTGGCTCAAAAAAGAGAATCCATAAAATACCAATAAAATTTCTATCTTTGCACCTCTAAAATAAATAACTATGCCCGTAAAAACATCACAACAATTTATTCCTTACAAAGTAAAAGACATTTCTCTTGCAGAATGGGGAAGAAAAGAAATCAAACTGGCGGAATATGAAATGCCCGGTTTAATGGAATTACGCAGAATTTATGGACCGCAAAAACCATTAAAAGGCGCCAGAATTGCCGGTTGCCTGCACATGACTATACAAACTGCGGTCTTGATTGAAACGCTTATTGAATTAGGTGCCGAAGTAACATGGAGTTCTTGTAATATCTTTTCCACACAAGATCATGCTGCTGCTGCCATTGCGGCACGCGGCGATGTGCAAGTATATGCCTGGAAAGGTATGACCGAAGAAGAATTCTACTGGTGCATTGAACAAACCTTATTCTTCGGTCCTGAAAGAAAACCGCTCAACATGATATTAGATGATGGCGGTGATCTTACCAATATGGTATTGGACAAGTATCCTGAATTAGTGCCCGGCATTCGTGGTATTAGTGAAGAAACAACCACCGGTGTTCATCGTTTATACGAAAGAATGCGCAAAGGAAAATTACTTCTTCCTGCTATTAATGTGAACGACTCTGTTACTAAATCTAAATTTGATAACAAATACGGATGTCGTGAATCATTGGTAGATGCGATTCGCAGAGCCACAGATGTGATGCTGGCCGGAAAAGTAGCCGTTGTAGCAGGTTATGGTGATGTTGGAAAAGGTTCGGCTCAATCGTTGAGTTCACAGGGTGTAAGAGTAATTGTTACAGAAATTGACCCAATTTGTGCCTTACAGGCCTGTATGGACGGCTATCAAGTAATGAAAATGGACAATGCTGTTCCGCTTACTGACATCATTGTTACGGCGACCGGAAATAGAGACATTGTGGTAGACAGACATTTCAAAAAAATGAAACACAATGCGATCGTGTGCAATATCGGACACTTTGATACCGAAATTGATATGGCATGGCTCAACAAACATTACGGACATACCAAAGAAACTATAAAACCACAAGTGGATAAATATACGATTGATGGAAAAGATATTATTGTATTAGCCGAAGGAAGATTAGTAAATTTGGGTTGTGCGACAGGACATCCTTCATTTGTGATGAGTAACTCATTTACGAACCAGACCCTTGCTCAAATTGAATTATGGAATAACCGGGATAAATATGAAAACAAAGTGTATACATTACCAAAGCATTTGGATGAAATGGTGGCAAAATTACACTTAAGTAAGTTAGGTGCGGAATTGGATGAACTTACCGATGTTCAAGCCGAGTATATTGGTGTTCATAAAAATGGTCCATTCAAAAGTGAGTGGTACAGATACTAATATCAGCTCTTTAGTTTACAGTGAGCCGCTGAATTTAATTAAATTCAGCGGCTTTTTTCATTGATTACTAATTTAAATAAATGCATAACACTACAAAATATCAAAAAACGTTCTTAAAGTTTATTACTCAGTATTCAAAAAATCTTGATAACCGTTCTCCAAAAGAACTTTATCAGCCCATTCAATACATTTTAGGTTCTGATGCCAAGCACATGCGCCCTTTATTGTGTTTACTGGCTTGTGAACTTTATGGAGAAAACTTTAAAAAAGCATTGAATGCAGCATTAGCCATTGAGTTATTCCATACTTTTTCTTTGATACATGATGATATTTTGGATAATGCTAGTTTGAGAAGAGGAAAAAAAACCATTCATGAAAAATGGAATACTAATGTTGCAATATTAGTGGGTGATGTGTTATTAACAGAGTCCTTTCGCTTATTATCGCAATATCCCCCTTCAGCAGCTCAACAATTATTGAAAGTTTTTTCCGGTGCTTCTGTTTTGATTTGCGAAGGTCAGCAGGAAGATATGAATTTTGAAAAAAGCACAAATGTTACAAGTTCTCACTATCTTGAAATGATCCGAAAAAAAACAGGAGTACTAATTGGAACTTCACTTCAGATGGGTGCTATTATTGCCGGTGCTCCCCTGAAAGAACAAAGTAAACTGTATCAAATAGGAGAAAATATTGGTCTAGCTTTTCAAATCATGGATGATTATTTAGATACTTTTGGGGATTCTAAAATTTTTGGAAAAAAAATTGGCAATGATATTCTTTCTAATAAAAAAACATTTTTATTGACAAAAGGATTTGAAGTTGCTAATAAAAAACAAAAATTAAATTTATCAAAATTGCTAAAAATGCCACCATCAAATAACAAAATAAAGTATGCTCAACTTTTATTTATTGAACTTGGCGTTGATAAAATTGCCTTGAAATCAGCACAGGATATTAATAAAAAAAATGAAAAACTGATCTATTCTCTTATCTCTCAAAATGACACATTAAAAAATTTATTATTAAATTTCTCCAATGAACTCATAAATAGAACGAAATGAAAAAGGAAGAAATTAAATTACAGGACTTTTTACACGTTATTCCCATTCAAGTAAGGTACATAGATATTGATATGCAAGGTCATGTTAATAATGCAACTTTCTTAAATTACATTGAACAGACCAGAGTTGTATTTTTTAATACCTATTTCCCGGATAATGATTTCAAAAAAAACGGGCTAATTATAGCCAGAACAGAAATTGATTATTTTGAACCTATTGTTCTCCATGAAGAAATTTTTTGTGGAACAAAAATCGGTGAAATCGGTAATAAAAGTTTTACGTTTGAAAATGTTATTTTTACCAAAAATGATAATATAATCAAATGTTTTGCAAAAAGTATAATGGTATGTTTTAATTATGAATTGAATAAGACCCAATCTATTCCAGAACAATGGCGAGAAGTTTTCTTAAAATATTTTTCTCAACATTCACTTACAAAATAATTTATTAATAAGGATCATTTGTTCTCAGTAAGGTTACATGTCCTACCTTATCATGTTTTTTACCATTAATGTCAATAATTTTTAATTTATACACATATACATCTTGTTTAGCTGGTTTACCATCAACAGTTCCATCCCACGGTTCAAATTTATTTGTGTAAAATATCTTTTCTCCCCATCTATCAAAAATATAAAGTTCGTAGGTACTTTCATCTAAACCATAACCTTTAATAATAAATCCATCATTTATTCCATCACCATTAGGTGTAAACACATCAGGCACATAAATCGTTATAATTGGTTCAATATTAACAGGTAAAGAAATAGTATTGTAACATCCATATTGATTTTTTACCTCCAATCCTACCCAATAAGTTCCCCAGTTCAAATAATCGTGTTGAACAGAATTATTGGTAGTAGTATTAAATGGCGCAGATCCATCACCGAAATGCCATGTAAAGTTGCTTCCACCAATGGACAAATTATTAAATGTGATATTAGAAGCGAATATATTTGTATCTTGTGGTAAAGGAATGAAATCAGCTAACGGAGTAGGATAAACACTTAAATAATTTGACTTTCTCAATGTATCAAAGCATCCATAAGAGTTCTCTGCTATGAGTGTGACATCATATAGACTCACATTGGTATATGAATCGTTATTTAAACACTCAGAAACATTTTGAGAAGAATAAGTGTAAGATGTAGTGCCATTCAAAATCCACTGCCAACTTATGATGTTGGATGAAGCAGAAGATGATAAATCATTCAATTGGGTACAAAGAGGAGAACATGAGCTTAATAAAGATGCAGTGAAGTTAGATACAGGTTTTTCATATACAATAACATTTTTAGAAATCGTATCCATACATCCAAAATTAGAAGATACAATTAATGTAGTAGTGTAAACACCATCTGAGAGATATGTATGAGAAGGATTTTGAATATAACTTAATCCACCATCGCCAAAATACCAAAACCATGAAGAAATAGTATCACTCATATAATTTGGAACTATGGATAAATCATTAAACTGAGTGGGAGGTACATTTACACAAACGCTATCAGCGATAAAATTCGCAACTGGTTGAGGATGTATATGAATGGGTTTATTTACTGTATCACTACAATTATGATTACTTGTAACTACAAGTGAAACAGTATAATCACCATACACAGAATACAATTGAGAAGGATTCATACTGTTAGAGGTATTTCCATTCCCAAAATTCCAATTCCATTGTGTAATAACATCGGGTGATAAGATATTACTTAGGTCATTAAAATAAACAGTATCGTATACACATTGGTCAAAGAACGTGAAATTAGCATTGGGCTGTGGATACCTAATAATTGATTTTGATATAGTATCATAACAACTACTATCACTTTTTACAACTAGTGTAACCGTGTAAGTACCTGGAAAATTGTATAGATGTTGAGGATTTTGAGCAGTTGAACTTTGTCCATTACCAAAATTCCAATTCCATTGAACAATACTGCCACCGCCTGGGACATATGTGCTGTCAGAAAACAATGCATTATTATATACACAATCGTTTGTAAATGTAAACGCAGCTACTGGCTGAGGATGAATATAAATAACTTTTCGTATGGTATCATAACAACTGCTATCTGATTGTGCTATTAAACTGACGGTATAAATACCCACATTACCATATTGATGAGTAACATTGATATTTGAGCTTGTATTCCCGTCACCTAAATCCCAATAATAATTTATTATGTTACCTTGGCTAATAGTAGAGGTATTAAGGAAGTTAGCAGAATTGTAAATACAAATATTAGCATAACTAAAATTGGCTTGTGGTTGGGGATGAATAAGAATAGTTTTTTGGACGGTGTCATAACAGACGCTATCACTTTTTACAATTAGTGTAACCGTGTATGTCCCGTTATTATTGTAAAGATGATTGGGATTAGTAAGTGTTGATGCTGAGTTATCACCAAAATCCCAAAATGATTGAGCAATAGAACCTACGGATACAGAGGAAGTATTCACAAAGTGTGCACTATCATATACGCATACATTACTGGTATTAAAATTAGCAGAAGGTTGAGGATGTGTTACAATTACTTTTTGAATGGTATCATAACAAGTACTATCAGTTTGAACAATTAAACTCACTGTATACATACCAGGCGAAGCATATTGATGAGAAGGATTACTACTGGTTGATGCATTTCCATCTCCAAGATCCCAATTCCATTGAACAATATTACCATCATTGGGAATACTTGTGTCAGTGAATGTTGCAGGTGAATAGTAACAAACATTTGAAAAAGTAAAATTAGCCGTCGGTTGTTGATTAATATAAATGGTTTTACTGATACTATCTTTACAACCAGCAGATGAAGTAACAGATAAACTCACAGTATATGTTCCGGCAGAATTGTATGTATAAGAAGGATTGGTAAGAGTGGAAGTAGCACCCGTTCCAAAATACCAGTTGTATTGACTAATAGTATAAGAGTTGGTAGCATTGGCTAATGAATAAAAATTGACTTGTTCATTTGGACAATTTAAATGCGTGAAATTAAAATCTGAAAACGTTTGATTAACATTTACTACAAAACTATCTATCGTGGCACAGTTGGGATTGCCTTTGACAAAGCCGTATGCATAATAGGTTGTATTGACTGTAGGCGTTACAGAGATTACAAAACCTGTATCTCCATGCGCCCATACAATACTATCGGCAGTTTGTACATATCCAACGATTATAGTATCTCCGCAAGCATTAACTTTTCTTACAGGCACATTACCCTTTGGAATGCTAAGCGTCGCAGATTGTCCAATACATACGGATGGAGTACCCGTAATGTCAATTCCCCCCTCACTTACATTAATAGTTTTTGGAACAGTAACCTGACATCCATTCGCCAAATTTTTTATCATAGTCACGTCATAAAAATCATCCGTAGAATAACTGTGCGTAACGACACTACCTGTTGCATTATTACCATCCCCAAAATTCCATTGATAAGATACAACATTAGGGTCAGCTTGAGCAGTAAATGATAGGATAGTCCCGGCACAAGCGGGTTGCGGGGTTACTGTAAAATTAGAAGTAGGATCGTTTAATGATGCCCCTACGGGGTAACCAAAAGACTCATGAAGTCCAAAACCGTAAACACTGGCTAAAAAACCGCTATCCGATTTTAATGTATGAAATCCGGCAGCAATGTTAGGTCTGGCATAAGAGTATGCTGGGTTTCCAGGTATAACACTCCAGCCACCAATAGGAGCACCGTCTAATAATAATAAACCAGTATTTGCTGTTTTTGTAACAACGTTACAATAATAATTGGTTATAACAGCAGTAGGAAAAGCATAAAAAGTTGCATAAAACATTTTTTGTTGAATGGGATACTCTAAAATTTGAAAGGGATCACCTACATTATCACAATTTCCACCATTACAAAATTGCATTACTTGAATAGGCTTATTGGATGAAACAAACAACGGACCAGCACCTCCTGACCCATTATAACATTGACCAGCATTTAAATTTATTGGTGCCCCCCCATTAATACTAATAGAAGTCCCATTTTGATCAGCAGTAAACATATACGTCATTCCACTTTTCCCAACATATGGTATAATAAAATAATCATACCCCCATTTTTCAATAGGCAGTATTTGCTCATACAAATGGTCACAAGCCTTACATCCTCCAATATTTACACAATAAGATCCGACATATACAGCAATTGGTTTGCATGCTCCAATAGATTCAATTAAAGTACCGCAAGGATTATCTGATTGCTTTACCTGATATACATTTCCCTGATTCATATTAATAGGTGCTCCTCCATTAATCGAAATTTGAGTACCATTTTGAGTAGCAACGACCATATACTCTTTTCCCCAATCTTTCGGACTGCCATTTATGTTCATCACCCTATATCGTGTACCTAACGCATGAGTAGGATAAATCACTGCTGCATCAGCAGTATACGCACCATAGTTTAATGCATATAAACTAATTGTATCACAACTCTCAACATGGATGCCAAGATTTTCTACAACCCCACTTTGCGTTGAATAGGCATTCCCAGGTAAAGTTATTTGAATTCCTGTATTGGCTAATAGTGAACCACTTTGTGAAAATCCTAATCCAGGTATACTAACAGTATATGTAACATTTCTATCCGATGAAATAAATAATTGCAATTGTGGGGCTGTATAATTATCCATAAATCCCAACCAAAAATCCTTGCCCCTTGTGGATATTTGTGAACTTAAACCATAAGGAATTAGCAAAAGAAAAAGTAAAGATTTTTTTCTAGAAAAAAACATATTTTTTTTTGCAAATTTAAATGATTTATTCACTTCTTACCAGATCTTTAAATAAATAAAACCTACCATTCACTCAATAAAATGACCATTTCAATCAGCAAACTAAATGAAAAGATATGAATAAGTAAATTTTTACTTTTTAAGCATCTCTAAACATAACTTGCTCAGAGCTATCGAAACATTACCTTTTTTCAAACCTCAGAATTTCTATTACCATCTAAAAAATTATTCACCATTATATGGCAAACAAGTTACATGTCCGACAAATTCATGCTTATTGCCTTTCAAATCTTTTACATAAATTTTATACACATACACATCTTGTGTGGCTTTGCCTTCACTCCCTTTTACGCTACCGTCCCAAC
>JBBIGQ010000009.1:0-90915 GCA_037447455.1 Sphingobacteriaceae bacterium
TGGTGGGTTGGTTGTGTTATTTTGTTGGTTGGGTTTGTTTTGTTGAGTGATGGTTGGTGGGTTGGTTGGATTGTTGTTTGTAACAACTGGTGGTGTAGTAGCAGATAATTGTTGCATTGCTTGCTGTTGTAATTGGGCAGCTTTGATGTTTAGTTCCAATTTTTTATTGAGTTCATTGGTTGTTTTTGCTTCTGATAATAATTTTTGGGCGTCGGCTAAGAGTTTGCCTGCGGGCGTAGAGGAGTATTTAGGATAAAGCCGTGTAATTTCAATATTAAGATTGTTGTTGATGGCTTCCCATTCTTTGGTTTGTTTGTAAAGGTTGCTTTGGTATTTAAGAGAGAGTGCTAATGGGTCGTTGATATTTACGGAAGCTGGTTGTTGTTTGGCTTGTGTGTTGTATTTGGAGAGTTTTTTTATCAGTTCTTGTTGTGCGGTGATGTGTTCTTGTTGTTTGATTCTTGCGTTTTGTAGGGCACCGAGTTGAGCAGAAGGGTTGGAAAGGGTTAAGGCCTCTTTGAGCAAGGTTTCTTCTTGTTTTTTTAGTTTTTTGATTTCATTGAGGGCAGATTGGGTATTATTGATTTCATCTGTGTTGTTTTTAGGGATTGAGTTGGTGAGTTGTGTAATTAAATTGTCTTGTGCAGAGTATTCAGATTGATTGATAAGAATCTCGTTGCTTATTTGTTCAATTTTCTTTTCTTGTATCAGGGCATTAGTTCTTTCAAATTCAATTTGTAGTTCTGTTTTTTTTCTTTGGTCGGTGGTTTGGTTTATTTGTTGCTTGTCTGATAGTGCTTTATTGGTGAGTTGTGTTATTTCTGTATTGAGTAGTTCGTTATTTTTTTGGAGTTCTTCAGGTGATTTTAATATAGGGTTTTCTGTTTTGAGATTATCTGCAATTTGTTTTTGTTCTTGTAAGAGTGTTTGGATTTGTTGGGTAGAAGTATTGCTGATTGTAATAGGAAGTTTTTGAGCAATTGCTAATATGGTGTCCTGTGGTAATGCGGTGGAGGAAATCAGTTTGTTTTTATCTTGTTCGCTGATATAATTATTTTGCTGGGCAACAGAGGTTCTTGCGATGTTTGTGATTTGTCTTAGTTGTTGAATGAGTTGCAGTTGATTGGTAAGTAGGGTATTAAAGGTTTGTTTGTTATTTGAATCTTTGTATTGAGATTGGATATTTTGATGTATGGTTTTAAGGTTAGTTAATGAAGTAGTGAGGTTGTTGTCATTTTTAATTTTTGAGGAGGTGTCGGCAATGGCAAGAAGATATTTAATTTCTTCTTCGTTTGCCTGATAGTATTGAGTTTTTAAGTTAGATGTTTTTTGTTCTATTTGTGTTTTTTCATTTTGGAAGGATTGCGTGATGTTGTTGGTGAGTGGCTCAATATTGTTGTCTTTAAATATTTTGGAAAGTGTATTTAATGCTATTTGTTCTTTTTCAAGAGCGTTTTGTTCGTTTGCCAATTTAATAGTGAGGTTACTTTGTAATGCGCTTTCTTTACGAATTTGTTCGGCTTGCTGAAAGTTTTGTTTGGCTTTATTGAATTCATTCAGTATTGTTTGTTTTTGTTGTTCGGGTAATTGTTGTATGCTTTGTTCGTAAATATCCAGTATATTTTTATTCAAGGTTTTATTGAATTGAGTGGACTGGTATTCTTTTTCCAATGCGGTGATGTCTGTTTTTTGGGCGTCGGCTAAAAGTTTTTGTTTTTGATTAGGGGTATTGGATTTGGTGGCTTTTTCTTTTAATTCAGCAGAGATTTTTCTTAAACTGTCTGCTTGTTTTAAGAGGTAATTTTTCTGATTGGAAGAATTAATGATGTTAATGATATTTTTAGTTAAATGTTCGTTGTTATCTATAGAGGGGATGTTTTGTTTGAATGCATTTGAAGCGGATGCCTGATAGGTTTGTGTTTCAAATTGTTTTTTGAGTGCGTTGAATTCAGATTTTGTTTTTTCTGTTTCTTCGATAGCATTCATAACTTCATTGGGATTATTGATTGATATGGGCAATTCATTCAGGTTGCTGATGGAGGTATTGTTTTTTTGTTGGTTATTCGGTTGTGTGTTGATAGTTGAAGTATTGGTTATATTTGGTATGTTGTTATCGGGGTTGTTGTTTGGATTCTTGTTTGCAATGGTTGGTTCGTTGTTATTGTTAGTAGGGTTATTATTTATTGCTATCAAAACTTCGTTGTTATTTTTTAAGATTTGTTCTAATTCATAATTTAGATTTTGTAATTTTTGTTTTTCAGAGGTATTATTGGATGCTGCGGTTCTTTTGTTGTTTTCTTTGATAGATTGTGTAATGAGTTGATTGTATTCTTCAAGAAGTTTTTTCTTTTCAAGGGAATTGGTAGCGTTTTTAATTTTATTGTTGTAATCTTGAGTAATCAGATTGATATTGTTGTTGGTAATGATTTTATCTGTTTTTTGAGAAGTTGTAACAGAAGCCGAGGTAATGGGGATTTCATTATTTTTAATTTTTGTGATTATATTTTTCTGTTCTTGAATGCTTTGCAAATCTTCTTTAAGTTCATCAATATTGGTTATAGTTTCAGCTAAGTTTTTTTGTTTTTCTTTTAGTTCTGTTTCTCTGTTGTTTATCTGGATTTGAAGGTTTTCTTTGAGGGTTTTGTCATTGGTTTGTGATAGTTCTTTTTTTAGATTTGATATGTCTTGATTTAAGAGTTCAATATCGGTTTCAGTTGTGTTTTTTTGCTTTTCAAGTTTTGATAGTTCTTCTTGTTTTGTTTTTTCTTGGGTAGTGAGCGCAATGATAGGGTCAGATTTTTCAGATTTTTGTTTTTCAATGGATTGTAGTTCTTTTTGAAGTTGTGTTAGTTTGTTAAGTGCGGCTGTTTTATTTTTTGTTTTTTCCAATTCTTCAAGAGTTTTTGCAAATTGTGTATTTATGTCGGACTCTTTTTTTGCTGATTCTAATTTTTTTTGCACGTCTTGTTGATGTTGTTCGAAAAAGTTTTTTTGTTCATTGATGTTGTTCTTTTTCTCCTGCAGGTTTTTTAATAATTGTGTTAATTGTTCTTTTTCTTCATTGCTTTCAGAAGTGTTGATTTGATTTTGTGTATCCTGAATATTTTTTTCTACTTCGTTTAGTTCGTTGTTTTTAAGTTGAATTATTTGTTTTAATTGGTTGTTTTCTATTTCCAATTGTTCTGCTTCTTTTTGAGCTTCTTCTGCGTCTTTTTTGACTATTTCAAGTAATTGTTGTGTGTTATTAGGGGGAATAGGGGTATTAGCGGCAGATAATTCTGTAGATATTTCGGTTTTGTTATTTTCTGGTGATGTTGTTGTAGAGGGGGGGGAGGTTGTTTGTGTAACAGGTGTTGATGGTGTTTGTTTGTATTGTTCTTCATTCACTTCTAATTGTGCTTTTTTTTCAATGTATTCTACAATATCCAAGTAAGCATTATCTTGGTTAAGTTCATCAAAGTAGTTGGTAATCACTAAAACATTTTTTTCGTAACTAATGCTTTGCCGGAGGGGCTTGATGGCATAGGAAACAGGTAAATTGACGGCTTCGGATTGTTTGGTAAATCCTGGTGTTTCTACTGTAAATAAAAATTTACCACCGTTTGGTAGTTCCATATAGTATTGCCCATTTTCATCGGCTGCAAAGGTTCCGACTAAATCACCGGTTTCCATATTTTTAACAGCGATAACAGAGCGAATACTTTGATTGATTTCTGTTTTTCGGACATTTCCTTTGATAGCAACGAATAATGGAGGTACTCTTTCTGTTTTAATTTTTAAGACGTCGATTTTATCGGGTGGTGCGTACCTTGAAGTAGAAAAGAACGCTATTTTTTTTGATGAATCGGTAACAAATAAAAAATCATCGCCGGGGGAGTTAATGGGGAATTCAAGGTTTTCTGGGATGCTCCATTTTTGTGTTGTTTCATCAAATGTTGATTTAAATATATCGTAGCCGCCCATTCCTTTGTGCCCTTTGGAAGCAAAGTATAATACTTTTCCATTCGGATGAAGAAAGGGATAATCTTCGTCGTAAGGCGTGTTTATTTCAACTAATGGTTGTGGTTTAGCAAATTGACCATTGGGTAACCGGAGAGCGTAATAAATGTCCAGACCATTTTTTCCATCTTCGCCGTAACTTGAAAAAAATACTTTATTGCCATCTTTTGGAAGATATATGACGGACTTATCTTTCTTTTTTTTATCTAACTTTGTTTGAAATTCTTCTGGTTTTAATAGTAATTTGCCGCCAATTGTTGACAAATCATAACTTCTGAAATATTCTGTTTCCTGTAATCTTTTTTTAGATAAAACAACAAGTTCTTTAATAGAAGAAAGTAATTTTTTACCATTTTCACAAGATTGTATTTCATTGTCTGCTTGCAGTTCTTTGGTTTTTGATGTTGTTGCATTTTGCTTAAACTCTTTATAGTATTTAATAGCATCATCAAAACGATAATTAATGTGATATGCTTTTCCTAAGTAAAAAAGTGCTTCTTCCGGCACTTCTTTTTTCTTGATAAATTTAATGGCAAATTCCAGATAGGGAATGCATTTTTTCTTTTCGGATTCTGCGTAAAGCATTGATACGCCTAAACGATAGTTATAAATCGGTTCTTTAGAAAAGTTGGCAACTAATTGAGCATATAATTTATAGGAAAGAATGTAATTTTCTTCTTTGAATGCTTTTTCGGCTTCTTTTTTAATATCTTCTACATCTTTCTGAGAAAATAAGAAAAACGGAATAAGCGATAAAAATAATGTATAG
The DNA here is from genome assembly GCA_037447455.1 of Sphingobacteriaceae bacterium. Taxonomy (GTDB): domain Bacteria; phylum Bacteroidota; class Bacteroidia; order B-17B0; family Aurantibacillaceae; genus BPGX01. The sequence continues at coordinate 4,769 of JBBIGQ010000009.1, forward strand.
AATAAATAAGTGGGAGATTTTATAGTTTGTTGAGTATTAATAAAAATCAACTTGAAAAGGTTTTTAATATGGGCAAAGTAATAAAAAAATTAAATTGTAAGCAAAAGGTGGATATTTTGAGCAGATTAAATTGTTACAAGATGTGTTGATGCTTTCAATTCTTTATTTTTTTGAGCATCCCAAACAGATATTACGACCATATTGACAATTTCTCTAACGGTAGAAGTGAGTTGAAGTACGTGAACAGGTTTTTTTAGTCCCATTAAAATAGGTCCGAATATTTCAGCATTTCCAATTTCCAATAGCATTTGTTGGGTAATGTGAGCGGAGGATAAGTTAGGAAATATAAAAGTATTGACTTCTTTACCTGTTAATTTACTGAAGGGGAATTTTTCCTGTAACATGGATTGATTTAAGGCAAAAGAAGGTTGAATTTCTCCATCAATAATAATATCCGGGTGATTTTTATGCAGGTATTCTATGGCTTTGTGCTGTTTTATAGTTTCTTCATTATTAACGGAACCAAAGTTGGAATAGGAGAGCATGGCTATAACCGGCTGTATGTTGAATTGCCTGATATAATGATGTGTCAGCAAGCTGATTTCTACCAATTGTTCCCATGTTGGATTTTCATGAATGGTAGCATCGGCAAAGAAGTAAATACCTTTTTTGGTGCTTAAAGCATAAAGTCCTGCTACACGGCGAAAATTTTCATCGGGTCCGATAATTTCAAGAGCTGGTTTTAGTATTTCTGTGAATCGTCGTGTAATACCTGAAATCATAGCATCTGCATGTCCGAGTTCTATTATCATGGCACCGAAGTAATTTCTATCGCGCATTAATCTTTGGGCTTCATAAAGTGTTAATCCTTTTCTTTGTCTTTTTTTCCAGAGCAGTTCACCAAATTGATTTCTTAAGGTTTCTTCTTCCATTGGGTCAATAATGGTAATATCATTTCTTAATTCAACGCCGCATTCTTTTGCCATGTCTAAAATTCTTTGTTTATTTCCAAGTAAAATAGGGTGGGCGATATTCTCATCACAAATTACTTTGATGGCTTTGATGATTCGTAAGGCATCTGCTTCTGCAAAGACAATTTTTTTAGGTTCAAGTTTGGCTCTTTGAGTGACGGAACGAATGAATTTGTTATCTTTAGCGATACGGTTGGATAGTTGTATTTTGTATCCTTCCATATCTTCAATTGTTTTGCGTGCTACGCCGCTTTTAATAGCGGCCTCTGCAACAGCCGATGATACTTCTGAGATGAGTCGTGGGTCTAAAGGTTTTGGGATGATGTATTCTTTTCCAAAGAGTAGATTTTTCTTTCCATAAGCCAATAATACACTATCGGGTACTTGTTCTTTGGCTAATTTAGCCAGTGCGTGGGCAGCAGCTAGTTTCATTTCTTCGTTAATTTGTTTGGCTTGAACATCTAATGCGCCCCTGAAAATATATGGATACCCTAATACATTGTTTACCTGGTTGGGTGTATCGCTTCGCCCTGTTGCTACAATAATGTCTTCACGTACACTAATGGCATCTTCATAGGCAATTTCAGGAATAGGATTGGCGAGTGCAAACACAATGCAATTTTTTACCATAGATTTTACCATTTCTTTTGTCAAAACATTTCCTTTTGAAAGTCCTACAAACACGTCTGCCCCTTTCATTATTTCGCTGAGCGTGTTTAGGTCTGTTCTATCCGTTGCAAAGAGTAGTTTGTATTTGTCTAGATCTGTTCTTTTTTTATGAATGACGCCTTTGCTATCTAACATGATGATGTTTTCTTTTTTGACGCCAATAGCAATATACATTTTAGCACAAGAGATGGCTGCTGCACCAGCTCCATTTATGACCATTTTAATTTTTGAAAGGTCCTTATTGAAAATTTCACAGGCGTTCATTAACGCGGCAGTAGAGATGATTGCAGTGCCGTGTTGATCATCGTGCATAATGGGTATATCTAACTCTTCTTTTAATCTATTTTCTATTTCAAAACATTCCGGTGCTTTAATATCTTCCAGGTTAATCCCGCCAAAGGTTGGGGCAATATTTTTAACGGTTGTAACAAATTCGTCAATATCTTTTGTATTCACTTCAATATCAAATACGTCAATATCTGCATAAATTTTAAAGAGCATGCCTTTTCCTTCCATAACAGGTTTGGATGCTAATGCACCTATATCACCAAGCCCTAACACTGCTGTTCCGTTTGAAATAACGGCTACTAAATTACCTTTTGCAGTATATCTGTACGCATCTTCCGGGTTTTTATGAATTTCGATGCAAGGTTCTGCTACACCTGGGGAATAGGCAAGTGAGAGATCGCGTTGAGTACTGTATGGTTTGGTTGGGATAACTTCAATTTTTCCGGGCTTACCTTGTGCGTGGTAATCCAGTGCTGTTTGTTTTTTATATTCAGGCATATAAAATTTTTATGGCAAATATACGAAATGTTGGGATGAAAGCGTATGTATAAATGGGATAATGAAAAATCTAAATAACGAAATTGTTGAGGGGCGTATTAATTTATTACAGCAATTTTAGCAACTACTTTTTCGCTGGCATCTGTGGTGGTTGTATACACAATATAAATACCATCTGATACTTTTTGATTGTATAGGTTATACAAATTCCAGGTGATCATGCCGCCTGTTGATTTGCCTTCCCAAATAAGATTACCGGCTAAATCGGTTATTTTGACAATGCTTCCGTCTTTAAGTCCTTTGATGTATACATTTTCATGTGTTCTTTTTACAGGGTTTGGAAAAGCATGCACATTGGTAAATGTTTCGTAACCGCCAATTATGTTTGTTCTATAGGATTGAATACCTTTATCTGTTCCTACGATGATATCACCGGTTTTTTCGTCATAAGCAATATCAACAATGTTGTTAGATAATAAGGGACTGTTATCGCTGGTGAAATGGTGTATTTGAGTTTGCCCGTCTGGAGAGAAACAGAATAGTCCGGATGATTCTGTTCCGATCCATTTTCTATCTGCTCCGTCTATAACAATGGCTGTAACTTTTTCAGTGACTAATAATAGTTGTGTTTGACCGTCCTGTGTGATGAAAATTTGTTCTGCATCAAAGTTGCCGCTATTAAAGATATTTTCAGGATTGTAAATAACGGCTACGCCTTGTGAGGTGCCAATCCATATATAACCATTTTTATCTTCGGCTATTGCCCATACATAATCGGAAGGTAAGTTGCCATTTCCTTTGGCACTGGTAATGTACCTGGTGTTAGAAGTGGACATGGGTGAAAAATTGGTAGTGTTATTATACACTAATATGCCATTACCTCTTGGTAGTAAGCACCAGACAAGATTGTTTTTATCATATAAAATTCTGGAGGTAAAACTGGCATTGAATCCGGATAGGTTAAAATTTAGGATTTGTCCGTTTGTTTTTAATACACTCATTGGTGATGGGGTAATTGGATGGCTTACCCATACATTGCCATTGGGGTCCATGGTAATACCATTTATTAGGTGCCAGGGCAAATTGACGGCACTGGCATTGACAATTCCGGAGTTGGATTTATTGTAAACTTTGAATAATTTGTTGTTTTTATATTCTACAATTCCATTTATCCAACTGGAAGCAAAAATGTGTGTGTCGTCGTTAGGATCAATGATAGCATCTGTAACGTCTATAATAGTATCGTTATTGGGATCGCGTAAGTAGTTCCATTTTTCACCATCATAGTAAAATACGCCTTCCAGATAAAAGTTAGGGCTTCCTGTTTCATCTATTTTTGAAGGTGCTACCACAATTTTTCCATTGAGGGCTTTTATACGGCTATTTAATTTACTGTGCGTTCCATCAATGGTTATTTTTGCGGCGTCCCATATTGTTTTTATAAACCCGTGAAAGTCATCTGCAATATAGGATATAACGGGGTTTCCTGACGGATAATTGTTGTAATAATTGATGACAATATCTTTGATGTTTTGATTACCAAAGCTGTAATTTCCGATCACAAAAACCTGATTGTTATTTTTATCAATGGCGTTGGCGCCAAAGGGGCCAATGAAAGCAATACAGGCGTTATTAAAGGTGTATGTTTTTTTGATGATAGTTCCATTAGAGGAGCCCGGTATAATGAAGGATTTTGACCAGTTACCGTAGCCATCACGGGTATAAAGCGTATCTTTCATATAGTTGGCGGTATTTCTGGTGTAGGGGGAGTAGCCGGCATAAATTTTTCCATTAAAGTTGACGATACCGCTGTATGTTCCGAGAGGTATTTGATTAGCAGAAAATTTTTTCCAGTTTTGAAAATCATTTAGAACCGAAGTGATAGGTGCCCGAATGATACCGCTATCTGTAGCGGCATAAATCAATGAGTCGTCAAAAGCGATTTGATAAATGTTCAGATAGGCGTTGTTTTTCCCGATAAAGTAACTTTCTTTGATTTCTAATTTATTGACATCTAATACGGATATGCCATAACCACAGGCCAAATAAGCAAGGTTATTCCGAAAAGTAATTTCATTAATTTTTTTACTGGCTATGATGTTGGCATTTTTTATATCACTCAGGTTATAGATTTGGGTTGTTTGTGTTGAGTAATCAATAATATCAATATTACCATTTTCATAACATACTAGAATTTTATTTTGGGCAGGATGGTTACGAATAATTTTGATATCTACATCAGAAAGCCCGTTGGCTTTATTAAATATAGTTTCTATTTCGCCGTTTGTGGTATTGTAAATGGCTATACTGTTTCTATTACTCACAAAAATTTTTGACCAGTCCGATGAGTGTGTAATGGAATTGCAGGCGTAAAATCCTAAAAGATCTTTCCATTGTCCGATGGCTTGTGGTTGAGCATAGAGGATACAGTGCACGAAAAATACAAAGGATACGAATACTTCTTTTTTGAAAGAATGCAGGTTCATGCGTTTTTTAATATAAACGAATCCAATTACTGGTTTATTGTTTCAAGACAGTACTAATTTTTATTTTATGATATTTCCATTCAGATCTAGTTCTATAACAGGATAAGAGAGTTGATTAATTTTTGCATGAATAGTTTTTTTATCGCCTACTACAATGATCACAAAACGGTTTTTATTAAATAGTTTTTTAGCCAGGTCATTTAATTCATTTGTGCTTATGGATTTTAATATATCTTTTTGATGTTGTTTAAAGTTAAGAGGTGAGTTGTAGTCCATAATGGTTTTCATCAGGAGTAGTTTTTGATAAGGGGCTTCGGTTTTTAGGGCTTCTGATTGTATGAGAGCATTTTTTGTAAATTCTAACTCATCGGTGGTGAGGCCGTTGGATAATAGTTTGTCAAATTCCTGCATGATGAGTTGGATGGTGGAGTCGGTGGCTTCTTTTTTAAATCCACCGGATAAAATATAGCGGCCAGAAAACATATCGCCTTCCCATCGTCCCCGTGTTCCATAAGTGAATCCTTTTATTTCACGGAGCAGATAATTGATTCGGCTGTTAAAAGCACTGGCAAAAGGAAAGTTTAACACAGTTGCTTTAAAGTAATTCCCTGTAGCGTCAAAAGGTAATCCGGTTGTACCGATTATAATTTCGGATTGTGCGGCATTTGGTTTGTCAACAAAAAAGATTTGCGTTTGAGTGATAGGGGATATGGCAGGTTCAGTGTAGTTGAGTGTAGTATTCGGCAATCCGGTTAGAAAATTGAGTTTTTGTAGTATCTGGGTTTCGTTAGATTTATCAGAGATAATGGAGATATTCATGTGTTTTTTGGATAAGATTTTTTTATGCAGTTCTTTAAGGTCATCTATGGTGAGATTTTTCAATGTGTTTTCGTTACCGATAGTGGATACGGATAAAATATTGGCGTTTCCATAATAGATTTTATCGAATACATCGGAGGCAATGGCGGAGGCAGTAACTTTTCGTTGTTGTAAGAGTTCTGTTTTTCTTTTTATGATGCGTTTAAAGTCAGCTGTATCTAATTTAGGGTAGTAAATCATTTCCTGTACATATTTTAAGGTGCTATCCAGTTTTTCAGTCAAAGAGGAGATGCTGATAATCAGGTCATTAGTGGTTGCATAAATGCTTACTTCGCTTCCGAGTGTTTTCAATTTATCGTCTAATTCTTCGGCAGAATATTTTTTAGTGCCTTCTTGTAACATGTCGGTTAAAACGCTTGCAATACCTGCTTTTTCAATGGGTTCAAAACGATGTCCTGACCGGAAACTAATTAAAATTTTAGTTTTTGGGATTTCGCTTTCTTGCATGAAAGAGTAGGGGACTTGAAAGGGTGTTTTTCCTTGTTTAATAGTGGGTGTGGGTATATTAATTTTGGTTATTGCTGTTGGCATTTTGGAGCGATCAAATGTATCTTTGGGTTCTGTGTATGTTAATCCTTTATATTCATCGCTTTCGTTTTGAATATCACGAGCATACATTTTCCAATTGTCTTCTGCGACTTTCAGTTCTGGTTTGCCTTTTGGAATGACGCTTAAAACAACTTTGTTTTTACCTTTGATGTATTTGTTGTAAACATTCATAATATCGGAAGGTGTAATGTTTTTAATTTTTTGTATTTCAATGGGTAAATAGTCGGGTGTTCCAAAGAATGTTTGATAGTATGCAAGTTTAGCACCTTTGCTTTGTACGGTATAAAGTTGTTCGTAGATGTCGGACAGATATTTATTTTTTAGTTTTTCAACTTCTTTATGAGTAGCACCGCCATTTTTTTCCCAGTTTATCAACATTTCTTCCAGAAGTTTATGTGCTTCGGATAATGGGATATTGGTGCGTATTGAAAATTCAAATTGTCCGGCCAGTTCTCTGCTGTAATGGTAAGCAGATGCAGAGGTAGCTTTTCCGGATTTAATAAATGTTTGATACAAGGGGGAAGATTTTCCATCGGAAAGAATATCTGCAAGGAAGTTGAGTGTCATGTTCTCATCAGAACTAAACGGAACTGTTGGGAATGACCATTTAATCATTGGAAATTTAATGTTATCTTCGTAAGATATATAGCGTGTTTCAGGTAAAGTAATGGATTCTGGTTTTATGGGTTGGACGTCTTTACCTTTTGGAATAGAGCCGAAGTATTTGACAATCCATTGCAATGTTTTTTGTACATCTATATCGCCTGCAATGGTGAGTACTGCATTGTTGGGACCGTACCAGCGCATATAAAACCGTTTAAGGTCGTTTACATCTACTCTATTTAAATCTTCAATATAACCAATTGTTTGCCAACTATACGGATGATTCTTTGGGAATAACGCTTCTGCTGTTTTTTCCCAGGCGAGTCCATAAGGTGCGTTGTCATAACGTTGACCTCTTTCGTTTTTGACGGTAGATCTTTGTATTTCAAATTTTTGTTGTGTTACTGAATCTAACAAAAAGCCCATTCTGTCGGCTTCTAGCCATAATATTTTTTCTAATTGGTTGGAAGGAATTACTTCAAAGTAATTTGTTCTATCCGAGTTTGTAGTACCGTTAAGTGTACCGCCTGATTCTGTAATAATTTTAAAGTGTTGGTCATCAGCTACGTGTTTTGAGCCCTGGAACATCATGTGTTCAAAAAAATGGGCAAAACCTGATCTGCCAGGTTGTTCACGAGAGGAACCGACATGATAGGTTACATCTACGTATACAATTGGGTCAGAATGGTCTTCGTGAATAAGCACAATTAGCCCATTGTCTAAGACGTATTTGAAATAAGGGATATTGATGTTGCCTTTTTGGGCTGAAACATTTTCAATGAATTTCATCCCTGCGGGTGGGCGGTATTTTATAGCTTCTTTAAAATTTTTTTGAATTTTTGAAGTAATTTGTTTGGGGGATTGTTGTCCGAGTAAAAAGAAGGTGAGCGATGTCAGAAATAATACTAATTGATTTTTTTTCATGGTTTTTGGTTTAAAGATTTTTTGAAATGTCTTTTAGTGTTTTTAAGGTTTCTGAGACCGTTTTTAATTGTTCTTCAATGTTTTGAGTAGGTTCATTGTTTTGTTTGTTAGTATTGAGTGCGTTTTTTAAGTTGGTTTCTTTTTCATTCCATGCTTTTACCAGATCTAAGATGGTTTTCTTAATGGCAAATTGGCTTATTTTTTCCGAATTTTTATAGTATAACGATAATGTTTTGGCTGCTGCTATTGCGGTGCCGGAGTTGTTTAGTTTTTTAATATATTTGTTGAGAGTTGCTATAAAGCCAAAGGTTTCAAAACCCGTAAAAGTACTTAAATGTGTTTTGAAAAAATCCCAATATTTTTCATTCCCGTTGTCGGCATAGATATTAGCTACGGTCATAATTATTTTTTTGCTTTTTTCGGTAGCGAATTTTTCGGCGTATTCTAATGCTTTGGATTTATCTAATTCGTTCAGTCCATATAATGCAGCAGAAATGATGTCGGCGCTATATTCTTTATCGAGAGCGTTTGTGTATAATTGAATTATTTTATCGGATTTAAGTATGCCTAAATTTTTCATTGCTTCTGCCCTTACAGAAGGAGAAGGGTCTTTTTGAGTGATTTTAATGAGTTTTTCCTGAATGGAGTTGTTAGAGGGAATTTGAGGTTTCAGGATGTTTATTACATTGATTCGAATACCATCGTATTTATCGTTTAATCCTTTTTCCACTAAAAAGTTAAGTATTTTTTCATCGTTTGATTTTTTAAATTGTTCGCTTAATTGGGAGATGGCTTCGTATCTGTCCATCCAAAGGGGTGCGTTTTGAAATTGATACATGTGTTCTTCGTTTGTTTTTGTATAGTTTATTTCTGCTAGTAATTGCCGTTCAGCATCAAAGTTTACTAAGACGGGTTTTTCTTTGATAGAAAAAGTAAATGTTTGTTCTTTTTGAGTAATGTCTATCCATTTTCTTTCTTTTGATGAGGAAGTGTAGATGTCAATATAAAGAGGTAAGCGATAAATTGGGTATTCTTCTGGCTGAGTTTGCCGGATGTGCACAGTGAGTATTTTATTTTTTTCATCGTAGTTTTTTTCAATGTTCAAGGAAGGATGGCCGCCATAAAAAAACCATTGATTGAAAAACCAATTGAGATCTTGTCCGGTGGTTTGTTCAAAAGCTAATCTTAAATGATGTATTTCTACGGGTTTGAATGTGTTTTGTGATAAATACAGGTTGAGTGATTGGAAGAAAGCGGAATCCCCGACAAGTTTGCGCAACATGTGTAGTACTTGTCCGCCTTTGTTGTAGCTGATGTTATCAAACATTTCTTCTCTATTGTCGTACTCAAATCGTATGAGAGGAGGATTTTTATGAGGCGGATTAACAAGATAGGATTTTCTTGAATGATAATGGTGTTCATCAGCAGCATCTCGGCCGTAGGCGTATTCTTCCCAGAGGTATTCGCCATAAGTGGCAAAGGATTCATTTAGAGGAAGATTACTCCAGCTTTCACAGGTAACAAGGTCTCCAAACCATTGATGGAATAATTCATGTGCGATAACGTCTTCGGCTTTAACACCACCTACTGTATCTCTGTCTGTTTGGTATAAGAACTCGCCGTGTAAGGTAGCAGAGGTGTTTTCCATAGCGCCGCTTACATAATCTCTACAAATTATTTGGCCGTATTTTTGCCATGGAAAATCTACGCCTAGTTTGTTTGAGTAAAAATCAATCATTTTGTAGGTATTTCCGAAAATTGCTTTTGCATATTTTTCATAAGCAGGTTCCACATAATAACTGATTTCTTTTCCTTTCCATGGTTTGTCTACTACTTTTTTGAATTCGCCGATTCCCATCATCACGAGGTATGGAGCGTGTGGTAGGTCCATTTTCCAGTGATCGGTTTTTGTACCGTCTTTGTTTAATTTAGTTTCTACTAATAAACCATTGGAGAGTGTTGTGTATTTTTTGTGTACAGTAATGTAGATGTCGTGTGTCATTTTTTCGTTTGGAGAATCGACCGTAGGGAACCATACAGAATTGCTTTGTATTTCGCCTTGTGTCCATATTTGTGGCATTTTTCCTGCAATTTCTCCTTTAGGGTTAATAAAGTAAAGACCTTTATCACTTTGAATAGCGGCACTTCCCCCCGTTTTGATTTTTTCAGGTTGAGCGATGTAATCAATTGTAATCATTAAGGTTTGAGAAGGTGCAATGAAATTTTGAAAAGAAATTTTTATAGAGTCGTTTTCATACTTGTATGTAAATGGAATTATTTTTTTATTAGGATGTTCTGCTATGCTAATTTTGTTGAGTTGCATTCCGCGAGCGTTTAAAAATAGTGTATTGATAGGGTAGAAGTAGGGCTTAGCAACAATCTCTGCTTTTCCTATTAAAACGGAACTATCCCAAATAGGTTTTACATAAAGGTTTGTATGCAGAAGGTCTATACTTAAAGTATTGCTGGCTTTGTATTCAGGGTTATGGGTATAGGGATGTTTTTTTAGGGTGTCGTCAGGAATTTGAGTATTTGAATAGGTTGCTGTTGAGAGGATGATGTTTAATGAAATAGTGCTAAGAAGGATTAGATTTTTCATGGTTGTTATTTTGATGATACGATTGAATGCTTACTAATATAGCGATAAAGCCCCAAAAAGGAAGGGATAATTTATCTGTATCTAAAAAATTATTGAAAAAGCCATGGATAAAATAAGTTACTAGTCCTAAAAATGTGCCTGTTGCTAATAGTCGTATTTTTTTGTCAGAGAGATTGTAAGATAAGTGGTAACCTAAAGAAAAAACGGATAATAATAAGGTAAAGACGAGCACTAGTCCTATTATACCTTGTTCGGCCAGTGGACCTAAGTATTCAGAATGGGCATTTCCACCTGTTCCAAAATTAGTGCTGATAATTGTTTTTTCTTTACTAAGCTGATAGGGAGCGTAGAAAAACTGATATGTTCCAGGTCCGAATCCTAATAAGGGTTTATCCAGAAACATTCGTATAGCACAATTCCAACGGTTGATACGTTCAAGATTGGAAGCGTCATTTTGGATATTATAAGTAGAGACGATGTTTTCGTAAAAACCACCTTCTGAGTCGGTTTTATTTTTGCCCATTAGAATGAGTAATTCTTCACTAAAACTGAAAATAATTAGTATTATTGAGACAAAGGTTATTAATAGTGTTCTGAATTTGATTTTAAGTAAAAGAGTGATGAGTACAAGTAGGGCCGCTATTATTCCAATCCAGGCGGCTCTGGCAAAAGATAAAAAGGTTGCTACAATTAACAATATAATTAAACTTACTAAAATAATTTTTTTAAAGATATTTTTTTCAATCATAAAAAGTGCTACTGTCGGTGGTAAGAATAAAGCCAGTGCCGCACCATAAGCAGTATGATCATTGTAGAAAGGCGTAACAATCCAATCTGCGACTTTGTGGTGGAAATTATACTCTGCATGTTGAATGATGGTAATCATTGCAACGGATGACAAAGCTATCAAATACATCCAAATAAATTTATAGATGTTGTTTATATCTTTGAACAAGTAACTCATTAAAAAGTAACTGCTCAAAAGAAACCACAGACGAGATGTAAGGTATTTCAATGAAACAATATTATCCTGACTGGTCAATGTGGTGATGAACATCCACAGCAATTGAATAAAAATAATTTGAGTGATGGGGTGTTTAAAAATTTCTTTTAGAGTTATACCTTTTAACCATTCATTAATCAGATAAATAACGGAAAAGATAATCATGAGTGGTTCTGTTGGAATGCTTAAATCGATACTTTGAGTGAGGCCTAACTCTCTCAAACTTATTGCAAAAGGGGTAATGAATACCATGAAAAAAACTATGGTTTCAGTAAAGTAGAAAATACCTGCTAAAATTAAAACGACCAGTGGTATTAAATTAAATGGAATAAACCAGTTGTATTGGTTTAATAAAATATATGCTTCTGCAAGTAAAAATACCAGCACTAAAAAAAAAGCACCTATGTTTTTATTGACTAGCAAGTTTTTATTTTTTGATTTTTCTTTTAAATAAAAGATAAAAAACAAGAATTGAAAGCACGGACAATTCGGATAAACTTACAATAAACCACCGAACCGGGAAATAACGCTTGTCGGGAACATAAGGCGGTGAGATGACTTGTGTAAAATGCTGATCGCCTTTTAAATCTAATTCCAGCCGGTCACGTTCTTTTTTCAAATTTCCTAAAGATAGAATTTGTTCTTTTAATATTTTTTGAAGGATAGAGATGTGTTCTTTTTTATTTCTCAAAGCTATGATTAATTTTTCAGTTTCAGCATCTACTTTTCCGGTGGCGAGTTTTTTACTTAAATATCGGGATTGATAATTAGCATCTAAGATATTATATTGATTTTGAATGGATACAATGAGTTGATTTAAGCTATCTACTTTTGACTGAATGGTGTTTATTTCATTTTGATAGTTATTGTACTCTTCCATTAATACTTTTTTCTTCAAAGATAAAACAACAGAATCGGTTACTGTTATGATACAATCGGCTATGGCTTTTGTCATTTCTGGTTTTCTATCTCTGACTTCTATTTCTATGGATTCATAAAGAGTGGGTGAAAAAGAAATGTTTTCTCTGTACAAGTAGTTCAGTAAACTTTTCCAATCGGGTCTGGTAGTATCAATTTTATAATGTTGGATTAAGTTCATTTTTTTAATTACAGCATCTCTTACACTAACACTGTTGAGATATTGTAATAACTGCTCTGTTTGTGATTCTTCTGAATAAGGTGTAAGATGAATGGGATAAACAACCGCAATTGTTTTGTACTTTGGTGGAATAAGATAGGATATAATGGTGGAAAAGAGTGCTGTTAGGAGGACAGCTATTAAAAACAGCTTTTTATTTTTTAACAGGAGCGTGTAAAATGTTTTAATTTCTAGTGGTGAAGAATTATTCATAATTGATAGATTTAAATTTCGTAAGATAGTAGATGAAAATAATTATTTCTGCAGATAAGAAGCCAAGAAGTGTTATTAACCAACGAACCGGTCTTGCTTTTTTGTTATCTGGTAATGCCTTTTGTACGGTGTATTTAAGTGGCAAAACATTGTTGGCATCAATGAGCATTTGATCGTATTTGCTTTTTATGACAGCAAATTTTGCTCTGTATTTTCTGAGGTTTTCACTCCATGTATTGTAGGCGCCACCATATTTTTGAAGAGTTTCGTATTGTTTTTCCAATAGTTCTTTTGCTTTTAAATCGTTTTTTGCAATGGCTTTGGCGTATTCTTTTGAAAATGCTTTTACTTGTTCTTTGTAATCATAAAGCCCTAAGGTTCTTAAGGTTTTTAAGCTATCTTCCATTTCGTTAATTCGTTGAATGGTAGTTAGGTATTCTTGTTGAACTATATTTAATGCTGTTTTTATTCTTTCTGCGATCATGTTTTTTTGAATAGTATCTATTAATTCTACAAAGGTATTGGCTATCTGCACAGCGGTATCCGGATGCCTGTCGTATACTTGTATTTTCACAGAGCCATAATTGGTTCTGTAGATATTGATATAATGATCCCATTTACCTTTCAAATAGTAGAATTTATATTCTTTGTTTTCTATCTTCCACCTTTTCCACAAGTTCATTTTATTAGCTAACGCTATTTTTAATTCGTCTGAATAAATGATTTGTAAGAGTTTTTCCAGGTCGTCATCATCCCCTAATTCCAGATAATCTTCCTGATTACCAACATTGGGTTCAATCAACATTTTAGATACAGAAAAATACCTTGCCGGAAGAAGGATGGTTTCTGAACGGTATTCAACAGGCAGAAAAAAGGAAATGAGTAATCCAAGTAAGAGAGAAAGGATACCTCCCCATATAAATACTTTTAAGTTCTGTCGTAAAATTGTGAAAAAAAATCGGGCAGCAAGAAATGCATTCATTTGTTTATTTTTAAAAATTTCAAAGTAGCTTGAGCAGGCAGTAATTGGCTTATAAAGGCCCACAAGATACTGAATATAATCATTAAAGAAAAATTTAAGAGCCAATGTTTGCTCAAATATATTGAAATTACATTTATCAGAATGATGCCTAATAAAAATATGAAGAGTGAACGAAGAATAGTATAATTTATTTTAAATTGAAAAATTTTTTTGGTCATCCATACCTGAACAGTTGCGGTAAAAAATTGTGTAAGGACACTTGCCCAGGCACTACCATACGCTTTGAATTTAGGAATCAGGATGAAATTTAAAAGCACATTAATCAGAATGCCTGAAATGGCCATTATGTTGAGTTGTTTCAGATTACCATTGGCTGTCAAAAGCGTGCCAAAAATGTAGGTGGTTGAGATGGCTGTAAAACAAAACATCAATATACCAAATACTTCTGCTGCATCAGTAGTGCCTTTGTTAATCAATGCGACCAGTTCTTTGTTGTAGAAAAAGCAGGAAACAGAAGTGATTAAGGCGGGGACCATTAAAAGAGAAAACGCCAATTTTGTAATGTTTTCTACATTTTGTTTTTCTTCAATTAATCGGGCAAAAATGGGAAGCAATTGAACCGAAAAAAGATAAGCAATCATATTGGCAGCGTCCAGAAAACGGAAAGCTTTGGCATAAATACCGGCTTGAATAGCGCCATCGGGATATGGTAAAAGCCGTTCTAACATCACGGCATCTAAACGATTATAAAATACCATCAATAAAATTAAAATGGCATAAGGTGTACTTTTTTTTAGTATTAAAAAATTGAATTTCCAATTCCAGGCAAATTTAAAGTGATCTGTTTGTTTTAATACTGCAAAAAATGCTATTACCGATGTAATGGCATAAGCCAAAACCTGTGCATATACAAAACTCATGATATTTAATTCAAAAGGTAATAGTTGAAAAAATAAAATTCCGATAAAACTTATCATCAGTAACCGGTCTAAAACAGAAATGAAGCTATCTACTTTAAATAAGTGCAGCCCTAATAAATTACTCCTTAAGTACAGTACCATGCTTATGAAAAATTGATTAATAGTTAAAATAAATAGAAGTTTAAGATAACGAGCATTAAACCCAATTAACCATCCAATAAACATTGTAATAAAAACATAAAATACAGCCATGAATAATTTAAGCGTAATAAGGTTAGAAAAATGTTTGCTTAACAAGTGTTCATTTTGTGCGATGTTGCGATTGTTGAAGTTAACTAATCCGAAATCTAAAAAGATGGCAAATAAAAATGAAAAATTAAACAGTGTAAAATACTCACCGTAATACTGGTTTCCAACTTTATATTGTACATAGGGTTCAACAATTAATATCCAAAATGGTTTAATCAGCAAATTTAAGAATAGCAAAAAGAATAAATTTTTTATGAAACTTTTTTGCTGCATGGAATTAAGTGTCGCAAATATGAGAAAATATTACCAACTTATGAGTACGAATAGTAAAATATGAATAAAATAAAAAACCTCGTTACAAACATGCAACGAGGTTAATGGAAACTCATGCTTTGATTAGTTCGTATTCTCAGGATAACGATAATAAATTTTATTTTCTAAAAACTCTTCAATAGCAATAGTACTTGGTTTGGGTAATTTTTCAAAATAAATTGCAGTGTTAGCTTGTTCCGGGTTTTCTATAACTTCTTCCAGCGTGTCGTTTGAATCTTTGTATTCTTCTAATTTTTCTTTAATGATTTCTTTTATTTCGGAGTTAATCTGGTTGGCTCTTTTGCTAATAATAGCAATAGCTTCATAAATACTACCTGTTTGCGCATCAAATTGTCTTACATCTCTTGTAACGATAGAAGGATTTTCTTTAATTTTTGTCAAATCTAATGACATATTGTGTATTTTTAAATTTTAATATGGGGCTGCAAGTTTACAAAAAATTTATTTGCCGAAAAAGAAAATTCTTATTTTTCTTGCTAATGTCCGTTTTGACTGACAGATTTTTCTTTCAAGATGGTTGTAGTACTTTCCAAATGATTTCAGGCATTTTCTGATTTCATAAATTCAATCTTTACAAAATGCTAAAGATTTTTTAATAAATACTTCTTCAACAACTGCCACCTATAATCATAGTTATCCTATATTACTGCGCTAGGTCTAATTTTTTCTTTGAGTTGGAATAATAATTTTCTGCCAACTTTAGATATTTACTCTCCGGATACAAAGACAAAAATTTCAAATAATATTCTCCCACTTTTTCTAATCGTTCTTTTTTCTTTTCGGGAACGCTATTGATCGCTAATAAATAACTCGCTTCTATTACCCAAAGTTGTATTTCTTCGTTGTATTCAGAGTCTGGATAATCTTTCTGAAAATTATTACCCGCCATAATGACGGCTTTAAAATCATCTAACATACGGTACTGCTTGATGATTTCGTATTCTTTTTTTTCTAATTTCTTATGTAAGATAGAGATGATAGCATTCGCGCTATCTACCCATGCACTTTCAGGGAAATTATCTATAAAACCTTGCATTTCTTTAATAGCATTAATAGTAGCGGTTTGATCCAATGAATACTTGGGAGAATTTAAATAATAACAATAACCATTCATAAAAAAACTTTCTTCTGTCTTTGGACTTTCAGGAAATTGACGCACAAAATTTTTAAAGTGAAATTGTGCTAAGGCAAAATCACCGGTATAGAAATGTGTCCAGGTATATTTGTAATAAATTTCTTCGGACTTATCACTGCCTTTGAAAATGGGAATTAATTCTTCGTACAATTGTTGTGCTCTTATATAATTTTTTTTCTCATAAAAATGATTGGCTTTTTCTAATTTCAGTTCATAATTTGTGCTCTTTAACAAACGGTTATAGTTATTACAAGATAATACAATAAAAAGAAACAAGAAAAACCAATAATACTGTTTTCTCATCATAACAAAATATTTCTAATAACTTGCAATGCTGGACTTCTGTATTCTTTTTCTTTCATTTTCATCCAAAATAATTTTTCGCATGCGAATAGACAGTGGTGTTACTTCTACATATTCATCGGCCTGAATGTATTCTAATGCTTCTTCCAAAGAAAATTTAACCTTGGGCGCAATTTTCATTTTTTCATCAGAGCCGGAAGCACGCATATTAGTTAGCTTCTTTTCGGTGCACAAATTTACTACCAAATCTTCGGAGCGAATATGTTCGCCCACAATCATGCCAGTGTAAACATCTTCTCCCGGATCTACGAAAAATTTTCCTCTGTCTTGCAGTTTATCGATACTGTATGCTACGGCTTTTCCTGTTTCTTTACTTACTAAAACACCATTGATACGCATTGGTATTTCTCCATCCCATTGTCTAAAATCCACGAACCGGTGTGCCATTATGGCTTCTCCGGCGGTAGCCGTTAAAATCTGATTGCGCAGACCAATTAAGCCACGTGAAGGTATTTCAAATTCTAAATATGTTCTTTCGCCTTTTATTTGCATATTATACATCGTTCCTTTTCTCTGCGTGACCCAATCAATTACTTTGCCCGAATACTCGGAAGGTACATCTACAGTTAGAATTTCAAATGGTTCTAACTTTTTTCCGTTTTCTTCTTTGATAATTACTCTTGGTTGTCCAACCTGCATCTCATAACCCTCCCGACGCATGGTTTCAATTAAAATAGATAAATGCAAAATGCCGCGTCCATATACCAGACAAGCATCCGGTGAGTTGGTTTCTTCTACCCTCAAAGCCAGATTTTTTTCTAATTCTTTGTATAATCGTTCTCTTAAATGTCTGGAGGTTACATATTTACCTTCCTTACCAAAAAAAGGAGAATTGTTGATTGTAAAAAGCATGCTCATAGTTGGTTCGTCAATATGAATAGGAGGCAGGGGCTCCGGATTTTCAAAATCAGCCACCGTATCACCTATTTCAAAGTTTTCAATACCAGTGAAGGCACAAATATCACCAGCTTCTACAACGTTTACTTTACTTTTTCCTAATTTATCAAACACATATAATTCCTTAACTCTGGATTTTTGAATACTGCCGTCTCTTTTAATTACACTTACAGGCATGTTTTCTTTTATCACGCCACGAAATACTCTACCAATAGCAATTTGGCCGATATAAGAGGAATAATCTAATGATGAAATTTGAATCTGGAGTGTTCCTGGAATAATTTGCGGAGAAGGAATTTTTTCAATGATTTGATCTAATAAATACGTAATATCGTTTGTTGGAGTTTTATAATCCGGTCCCATCCATCCTTGTTTAGCGGATCCGTACACTATCGGAAAATCCAGTTGTTCTTCGGTTGCCTCTAAATTAAAAAAGAGTTCATATACAGATTCTAATGCCAGATCAGGTGTACAATTGGGCTTATCTACTTTGTTAATTACAACAATGGGCTTTTTACCCGATTGAATGGCTTTTTGTGTAACAAAACGGGTCTGAGGCATGGGGCCTTCAAAGGCATCTACCAGCAAAAGCACGCCATCTACCATGTTCATAATACGCTCCACTTCTCCGCCAAAATCGGCGTGTCCGGGTGTATCAATGATATTGACTTTATATCTTTTGTACTGTACTGAAACGTTTTTTGAAAGTATAGTAATCCCTCTTTCCCTTTCCAAATCATTATTATCAAGAATAAGTTCACCGGGATTTTCATGTTCACGAAAGACCTCACAGGTCTTTAAAATTTTATCCACTAAGGTTGTTTTACCATGGTCTACATGGGCAATAATGGCAATGTTTCTAATAAATTTTTGTTCCATAATAATTAAAAATAGTCGGCAAAGATAGAAAGAAAATGTATAGAAATAAAAGCGGGGAAGTTTATTTTGTATACACTCCTGATGCTAATCTTTTAGTTTTAATACAGCCATGAATGCATTTTGAGGAATTTCCACTCTTCCTACCTGACGCATTCTCTTTTTACCTTCTTTTTGTTTTTCTAATAATTTTCTTTTTCTGGAAATATCCCCGCCATAACATTTGGCTGTAACGTCTTTTCTAAGGGCCTTAATCGTTTCACGGGCAATAATTTTTGAACCAATGGCGGCCTGAATAGGTATTTCAAACTGGTGTCTTGGAATGAGTTCTTTTAATTTTTCGCACATTTTTTTGCCAAATTCATAAGCATTGTTTCTGTGTATCAAAGCGCTTAAAGCATCTACTGGTTCACCGTTTAATAAAATGTCTAATTTTACTAAATCGGCTTCTTTGTATCCTATCGGATGGTAATCAAAAGACGCATAGCCCCTGGAAATACTTTTAAGACGATCATAGAAATCAAATACAATTTCACCCAGTGGCATTTCAAAAATAAGTTCAACGCGGTCTGTTGTTAAATAATTTTGGGATAATAAAGCACCTCTTTTTTCAATGCACAAATTCATGACAGGTCCTACATATTCTGCTTTTGTAATAATGCTGGCTTTGATGTAAGGTTCTTCAATATATGCTATTTTGGCAATGGGGGGTAAATCAGCAGGATTGTTTACTGTTAAGGTCTCACCGGAAGTTGTATGCACCAGATAACTCACGTTGGGAACAGTGATGATAACGTTCATATTAAATTCTCTTTCAAGCCGTTCCTGAACAATTTCCATGTGAAGCATTCCCAGAAATCCGCAACGAAATCCAAATCCAAGTGCCACCGATGATTCGGGCTCCCAGGTCAAAGAAGCATCGTTTAATTTTAATTTTTCCATACTGGCTCTCAAATCTTCATAATCTTCTGTATCTACAGGATATATTCCTGCAAACACCATAGGTTTTACGTCTTCAAACCCTTTAATTGGTTGTGCCGCAGGATTAAAAGCATGAGTAATGGTATCGCCTACTTTCACTTCGGATGCTTGCTTAATACCTGTTACAATATAACCCACATTGCCGGCCGATAGTTCTTCTTTTGGGACCAGATTCAATTTTAGAATGCCTACTTCTTCTGCCATATATTCATTTCCGGTATTAAAAAATTTAACACGTTCACCCTTTTTGAGTGTCCCATTATAGATGCGATAGTAGGCAATTACACCGCGAAAAGAGTTAAAAACAGAATCGAAGACGAGTGCCTGTAAGGGCGCATTAGAATCGCCCGTAGGATGGGGGATTCGTTCTACAATGGTTTCTAAAACTTTGTCCACGCCAAAACCGGTTTTGCCGGAGGCATGAATAATCTCTTCCTTTTTACAGCCAATTAAATCTACAATCTGCTCAGTTACTTCTTCTATGTTGGCACTTGGTAAATCAACTTTATTCAGAACAGGGATAATGGTTAAGTTATTATCCAATGCCATAAAAAGGTTAGAAATGGTTTGTGCCTGAATGCCCTGTGAAGCGTCTACTACCAGCAAAGCCCCTTCACAAGAAGCAATTGAACGCGATACTTCGTAACTAAAATCAACATGACCCGGTGTATCAATTAGATTAAGAATATATTTTTCTCCTTTGTAATCATAATCCATTTGTATGGCGTGGCTTTTAATGGTTATACCACGTTCCTTCTCCAGTTCCATATCATCCAGCACCTGATCCTGCATTTGTCTTTTATCAATGGCATTCGTGTATTCTAAAAGGCGGTCAGCAAGCGTGCTTTTACCATGATCTATGTGTGCAATGATGCAAAAATTTCGTATGTTTTTCATGTTGATTCATTAAATTAGCCCGCAAAAATACACAAACAAAAGAAAATTTGAGTAATTCAATAACTTTTTGAAAGTATTTTCGTATAATTGTAAAAATTAAAATATATGGAAAGTATTCATAAAACGAAATTTGAGATGATTAAAAAAGAAAAAATTGCAGAATTAAAATTTCCTGAAGAAGATGTGTTAACAGATGAAGCAGCCAAAAAAGAACGATGGAATGATTTGCAAAGAGCCACAACATTGGGGAATATAGATAAAATTAAGTTTAAACTATACTTTGCAGATGACACAGCCCATAGATATACCGAAACTACCATATGGGGACTTACTGAAAAGTATGTTATTTTGAAACAAGGAGTTATGATACCGGTAAATAGAGTGTTTTACATAAACTTTTGAATGTGAATAAAAATTGTTGTGAAAGCAATGAGTATTAGAGTAAGAACTTGCTATGAACATTAGTTATGATTATTCGTACAGCAGATATTTTTTTCTTACTTCTAAAAAGTTTTGCAAATCCTTTTGCCATTTTTTACGAATTTTATTTTCGCTTAAACCTTTGATAATGTCTTTTTGTAATTGACTATTCCCTGCGTGGTAATTGAAATTCTTATTAAAAAAGTTTTTAGTATTCATCTTTTTATAGAACAGTATCAGCCAATTTAAATTAAGTTTTCGTGGATGGTCAAAGAGATATGTATCGTTTGATAAATCAAGTCCGCAACACACTTTATCTTTATATTTAGGATTTTTACTGATGGTAGTTGCTTTTGGTGTGAAGCAAAAGGATTTATCAGAATAATCAGGGTGTCCTATTATCTGAAAAGGTTTTTCTGTGCCTCTGCCTACGCTTACAATAGTTCCTTCCAATAAGCCAAGTGAAGGATAGAGTATAATAGATTGCCAGGAATTGAGATTGGGAGAGGGAATGGAATGCATTTTTATCATCATATTGTGGGAATAGTTTTTGAGTTTGATAACATTTAATTGGACTTTTTTAGAAGAAGGACGAAAAGATACTTCATTGTTCATTAGCAATGCTAATTCGCCAATAGTCATTCCATATACAATTGGAATAGGAAGTATTCCTACAAAGGACTTGAAATTAGTATCCAATACAGGACCATCCACATAAAAGCCATTGGGATTAGGCCTGTCTAACACAATGAGTGGTATATCTTTTTCTGAACAGGATTTCATAATATAATACAAGGTAGAAATATAAGTATAAAACCGCACCCCCACATCCTGCAGGTCAAAAACAATAATCTCTACATTTTCTAAATCTTTTGCAGAAGCTTGTTTTTTCTTGCCGTATAAAGAAATAACAGGAATTCCTGTTTTTATGTCAATAGTATCTTTTATTTTTTCACCGGCATCTTCTGTTCCTCTAAAACCGTGTTCTGGTGCAAAAATTTTTGTGATTTTTACATTTAAATCCAATAATGTGTCTAATAGATGTTTCCCTTGAATGTAAGAACAAGCATTGGCTACGAGTGCTACTTTTTTATTTTTAATGAGCGGCAGATATTCATTAATTTGCTCATTGCCTTTTGTTATCTGCTTTTCTTCTACTATAAGAATGGAGGAAGTATTGCTTTGAGCGGGCACACTACTAACAGCAAAGCTCAGAATAAATAAAAAAGTGTAAACCGTTTTTTCATTCATCAAAGAGTAAAATTATTTTTACCAATTATTGAATGCTTTGTTAAAAATATCTTCTGTTAATTGGCGAAAAATTTCATTCAGTAAAGCACTTTCAACTTCCGATATATTTTTGGTTCCATCATAATCTGAAAAGCGTGTGAAATTTTGTTCAAAACTTTTTGAAGGATCGTACGGATTGCTATACTTCACATATACGCTGATAGTAAGACGATTCTGTGCGGCATTATCACTGCCTTGTATAGCAACAGGGCTTATGATGTAATCGACAATATAGCCACTAAATTGTAAATCGCCGCTTTTAGGAACTAATGACAGATTCGTTTGGGATTGTAAAACATCTCTCAATTTTTCAGTAAATCTTTGTGGAACGTGCGGCCCTGCAATAGAAGATTGATTGCCAAAATATTCTACTGAAACGGTCTTAGCTTCGGGAGGAATGGTAGCACCGCTTAAAGACATTTTGACTTTACAGGAAGAAAATAAAAAGGTTATGGCAATACTCGCGAGTAGGCAGAATTTGTTTTTAAAGAAGCACATTAAAACTCACAATTTTTTGGGGTTCTTGGGAGGGGTATCACATCACGGATATTGCTCATACCGGTACAAAATTGCACCAATCGTTCAAAGCCAAGCCCGAAGCCTGCGTGTGGAACAGTTCCAAACCGTCGTGTGTCTAAATACCAATACATTTCTTTAGTAGATATGTGGAGTTCGTTCATTCGTTTTTCCAAAACATCTAATCGTTCTTCTCTTTGTGATCCGCCGATAATTTCACCAATACCTGGGAATAATACATCCATTGCCCGGACGGTTTTGCCATCTTCGTTTTGCCGCATATAAAAGGCCTTAATATCTTTTGGATAATCGGTTAAAATAACGGGTTTCTTAAACTCTTTTTCAACCAAATAACGTTCGTGTTCAGTTTGTAAGTCCATACCCCATTTTACCGGGAATTGAAATTTCTTCTTTTTGTTGTAATTTGAGTTTTCAAGTATTTCAATAGCTTGGGTGTAAGTAAGCCGTTCAAAAGGTTCATGGATACAAAATTGTAATCTTTCAATAAGGGGCATATTGCTGCGTTCGCTTTGTGATTTTTGTTTTTCTTCGTCTGTTTGTCTTTGTTGTAAAAATTCAAGTTCGTGTGTGTAGTTTTCCAAAACGAAGTTAAGAAGGTATTTCAACATTTCTTCTGCTAAGTTCATATTGTCATTTATATCGTAAAAAGCCATTTCGGGCTCTATCATCCAGAATTCAGCAAGATGTCGCGGGGTATTGGAATTTTCGGCACGAAAGGTAGGACCGAAAGTATATACTTCTGAAAAGGCCATGGCACCGAGTTCAGCTTCTAATTGTCCGGAAACGGTGAGTTTGGCAGGTTTTCCAAAAAAATCTTCTGAAAAGTTTACTTTTCCATCATCTGTTTTAGGCACATTACTCAAATCAAAGGTAGTTACTTGAAAAAGTTCGCCGGCCCCTTCTGCATCGGAAGCGGTAATAATGGGGGCGTGTATGTAAACAAATCCCCGATTTTGAAAGAATTGATGAATAGCAAAAGCTAAACCATTGCGGATGCGAAAGACCGATTGAAAAGTAGTGGTGCGCATTCGGAGATGGGCGATTTCTCTTAAAAATTCTAAACTGTGTTTTTTGGGTTGTAAAGGGTATTGTTCGGGAGGACATTCGCCTATTACCTCTATGGTTTGTGCAAGAATTTCGTGTGTTTGTCCTTTACCTTGTGAAGGTACTAACAATCCTTGTATTTTTAGAGAAGTACCGGTGTGTATTTTTTTTAACACTTCTTCCGGACATCTGTTGAAGTCCAAAACAATTTGTAGGTTTTGTAGGGTAGACCCGTCGTTTAATGAAATAAACTGATTGTTTCTAAATGTTCTCACCCAACCCATTACGCGCACGCTTTGTTGTTGGGGGGCTAATTTCAGAATATCACTTATTTTGGTTCGTTTCATGCTGTTTTTTTTTTATCATCCAATAAATACCAAGTACAATAAAAGGAATACTCAACATTTGTCCCATATTGATGGGCAATTGATCTTCAAATGCTTCCTGATTTTCTTTGAGAAATTCTATAAAAAACCGAAAGGTAAACAACAAAACACAGAACAAGCCAAACATAAATCCCGGTGCTAAATGCTGTCGTTTGTTTTTCCATAAATAGATAAATAGAATAAAAAGTAAGCCGGCATAAATGGCTTCGTATAATTGAGAAGGATGGCGGGGAATGTTGTCAACACTTGCAAAAATGAAAGCGAAGGGTAGGGTAGTGGGTTTCCCAATAATTTCGGAGTTCATAAGATTTCCGATGCGGATGAGCATGCCTGCTAATGGTACAACAATGACAATTCTATCTAATAGCCACCAGATGTTTTCTTTTGTTTTGTATACATAGAGCCAAATAGCGATAAGAATGCCAATAGCACCACCATGACTGGCTAATCCACCTTCATAAATTTTAAGAATGTCGATGGGGTGGGTGATGTAATAGTTGAAATCATAGAATAAGCAGTGTCCTAATCTGGCTCCAATAATTGACCCCAGCATAATATAAAGCGTCAGATGATCAAGTGCTTCTTGCTTTTTGTTTTCCAGTTTATAGACTTTGCTAAGTATGTAATGAGATAAAATAAAAGATAAGGCCCACATCAAACCATACCAGCGAACAGGCCAGTCTATAATGGTGATGGTAAAAATTTCTGGAGAAGGATCCCAATAAATGTAATGTAAGAACATAATAATTAAGCGAGATTAATAATATCTAAAACTACCAGTAGTGCAAATATAATAGCCGGAAGAAGGAATAAAAGATGAAGGATAAGACCTACCCAAAAATTGGTGGTTGCTTTTTTACCATCGTGTAGGTAAATAGCAATTAAACATAAAATAGGAAAGAGTGCCAGAATCACCTGAATAATTTTATCGTCGCTGCTTTTTTGTGAAGAAATGGAGGTAGTATTTTGTGATTTTTTCTGATGAGTGGCATTGATGTAGGAATGAGTTTTTGTATGATTTGTCGCATTTAAAGAAGATGGATAGTTGTATAATTGCTTGATTTTATTAGAATGTAAAAGTTGGTTTTTAGTGATGGTTTTAGTTGGGGGTATATTTTGATGGGCGGTTGTTATCTGATGGTTTGACTTAGTGGATAAAGATGTTTGCGTCGGATGGTTGGTATTATCAGAAGTTAATGTTTTGGAAATAATTTTGTTGTTTTCAATCTTTTGGGTTTGTGGTTTCATAGTATGTACAATGCTTTCAAAGTACATACCTTTTGTGTATTTTCTTTTATTAAAATTGTGAGTGGAGCAAGATGTGAATAAGGCGCTGATAGTCAGCATACTTGCTAAAACAACATTGATTTTTTTCATAGGTTTAATTTTTTTGCGAATGTACATCATTTTTCCCATTCAATGATTTTCATATTTAAAATTTTACCGCTGTCTAATTCAAAAAAAAGTGCTGTGCATACCTTGTGAACACCATACTTACCGGCAGCACCAGGATTTATATACCACAGATTATAGGCGTTGTCCCATTTTACTTTCAAGATGTGAGAGTGTCCGCACACTAAAATATCTGGATGATAATTCTGTATAAGTTTTTGTGTACTTGTAGAGTATTTTCCATAGGTCCCTGCAATGTGGGTTATTAAAATTTTGAAATTTTCCAGTTCAAAATATAGATATTCATTGGTTTGGGTTCGGATGTCAGATTCGTCAATATTTCCGTAAACAATTCGTATTGTTTTATTTTTACATAAAGATTGGATTGTGTTCAATACATTATCATTTCCAATATCTCCGGCGTGCCATACTTCATCTGCTTGTTGAAAATACTTTATCCATTCTGTATTCCAATAGCCGTGCGTGTCAGAAAGCAGAAATATTTTAGTCATTTAAAGAGAGCGGATTAAAAGGTCGTAATGGGCATTATGAGAGATATTACTCTTTCTCCCGGATTTTCCTGATGTGGTTTAATTAATACAGCCCGATTTGATTCGGTCATTTCAAATACAATTTCGTCAGACGAAATATTTTGTAATTGTTCAAGTAATAAGGGGGCATTGAAAGCGATGGCAAAAGATTCGCCTTGATACGTACAGGTAAGATTTTCAATAGCGGATTCGTTAAATTCTTCATTCACAGCGGTAACTTTAAGTAAACTGCCATTCATTTCAAATTGAACGCGATTGTTTTCTAATGTAGAAAAAACCTTTACCCGACGAATGGATGCTATTAAAGCATTTCTGTCAACAATAAGTTTTTTAGAAAAATTTTTCGGGAAAATGTCTCTGTATTTTGGGAACTCTCCGGATGCTAATTTGGAATAAATAGTGTATTCTCCGACTTTTGTCTGAATAAATCCATTGGCATAATTAATTTCTACTGCGTCATCAAACTTGTCTAATATTTTTGTAATAACTGAGATATTTTTCTTGGGTAGTATAAAAGATAATGTGGTTTCTGGTCTGGAATCTGTGCGTGTGTATTCTATAAGGCGATGCGTGTCTGTTGAAACAAAAACGGCTTCGTTTTCTAAAAACTGGCAATACACTCCACAAAGATTGGGACGAAGTTCTATGTCATCTGAGGCAGCAAAGAGTGTTTTTTCCAGTCCAATCTTGAATAGGTCGGACTTGATGGTAAAGGAGCCCGAAAATTCAGTATCTACACTTATGGTAGGATATTGATCGCCGTTAAAAACACTGAGTTTATATTCTCCCTGATCGGTTTTAAGTTTAATTGACATGTCGTCCGGAAGTAAAATAACGGTCAAGGGTTGTTCGGGTAAACTTTGTAAAATTTCAATTATTTTTTTACCATTGATGACAAAGCCATTTTCAAAATTAGCAGATGTTTCAGAAGCCGCTGGATTGACGTGAACAGAAGTTTGCACCTGAAGGTCCTGACTAAATGCTGTGATGTTTAGATTGTTTTTATTCAGTTCAAATAAAAAGCCCTCCAGTAAGGGATTGGCTTTATTGGTAGATAAAATAGGGCTTAGGTTTTTTAAGTGTTCCAAAACAATAGATGGTGTAGTAATAAACATCATAATCTTACAATTTTTTATCCGTGCAAAAGTAAATTAAACAAAAATATGTATCAGAACTATTTTACTAACAAACTAAAAAAATTATGAACTATGAAATTACTCTTTAATAATCTTTTCTATTATTTTTTCTTTTTCATTAACCATGATTTCAAAAACATATACTCCACTCGGTAATTCTTCGATATTAACAGGATACTTATTCACGCCACCTATTAAGTTAATATCTTTAGAAATTACTTTATTGCCATAAACATTATAAGCATTAATAGTTGCTTTTCCATTGTTGTTAGTCAATCTGGATTCTATTGTACAATTAATTTCAGTAGAAGCCGGATTGGGAAATATTGAAAGTACAAATACTTCATTCATTTCTGCATCAATTGCTACTATTCTTGTTTCACTTTCTTTTTCGCTGTTTTCAAATGAATGACATTATTTAAATAAATAAACCACACACTTCACTCAATAAAAAATACTATTTCGCTCAATAAAATGGATAATAAGCGAAACTATATCTACTAAAAAATTAAAAAAGTTATGGCTTAGCCAGCAGTACTTTTCGGGATACTTTGTATTTACCCGATTTTTGGTCTACGCCTAAATACTTAACTTCCACTGTATCCCCTTCTTTAAGCACATCAGTCAGTGTTTCCCGCCTTACCCAGTCGTACTCAGAAATGTGTAGCAAGGCATCTTTTCCGGGCAAAAATTCTACAAAAGCACCATAAGGCATGATTGATTTTACTTTTGCGGTGTACACTTCTCCTACTTCTGGTATAGCAATAATAAGTTTAATTTTATTAACCGCATTTTTAACGGCTTGTTCATTGGCACCAAATATATTGGCTCTCCCAATGATTCCGCTGGTTTCTTCTAATTGAATGGTGGTTTGCGTTTCTCTTTGAATTTCCTGAATAATTTTTCCACCTGGTCCAATGATAGCACCAAAATACTCTACCGGCACATCTATCAAAACAAATCTTGGGGCGTGCTGTTTGAGTTCTTTTCTAGGTTCAGAAATGGCTTTTATCATTTCATTCATAATGTGCATTCTCCCTTCCTTTGCCTGATACAGTGCTTCTCTCATGATGTCGTAAGATAAGCCATTCACTTTTAAGTCCATTTGTACGGCTGTAATTCCATCTTTTGTACCACACACTTTGAAGTCCATATCGCCTAAATGATCTTCATCGCCAAGAATATCCGATAGCACTGCATAATTTTCTTTGTCGTCTGTAATTAAACCCATAGCAATCCCGGCTACTGGTTTTCTAATCTGAATGCCTGCATCCATTAAAGCAAGCGTGCCGGCACATACGGTAGCCATACTGGAAGAACCGTTACTTTCTAAAATATCGGATACTACACGAATGGTATATCCGGTGTCTTGAGGTGCCATTCTTTTGAGTGCTCTATGTGCTAAATTGCCATGGCCTATTTCTCTTCTGCCGGGACCTCTCATGGGTTTCACTTCTCCGGTTGAAAAGGGTGGAAAGTTGTAGTGCAATATAAATTTTTCTTCTTCAATTTTCATGGCTTTATCTAAAATCAAAATATCGTCCGGCGTACCAAGTGTTACGGTAGTCAATGATTGTGTTTCACCTCTTGTAAAAATGGCGCTTCCATGTGCCATTGGTAAATAATCCACTTCACAATAAATAGGACGAATGTCTTTTAATCCTCTTCCATCCAAACGAATTCTATCGGTTAATATCATTTTTCTGACAGCATCGTATTCAATAAGTCCGTAGTATTTATCAATCAAGGCAGATTTTTCTTTGAGTTCTTCTTCAGAAAATTGATTTTTGAAATCATCCAGCACTTGTGTAAATGCTTTTTTTCGTTCGTGTTTATTAGGATTTTGCCGTTTTGCCACTTCATATACTTTGTCAAATAGTTCTTTATGCATTTTATTTTTAAGTTCTTCGTCATTTACTTCGTGCTGATAAAGTCGTTTAGAAGGAGCATTTGCAAGCTTGGCGAAGGTTTTTATGGCTTCAATTTGTTTTTGGATAACAGTATGTGCAAACTGTATGGCTTCAATCATTTCATCTTCCGATATTTCATTCATTTCGCCTTCTACCATCACAATATCTGTTTCGGTAGCGGCCACTATCATGTCTATGGTAGATTTTTCCAACTGTTCAACATCCGGGTTAATGAGTAATTTACCATCTATTTTTCCTACTCTTACTTCAGACATGATTTTTGTAACTGGTATATCAGACACTGCAATAGCTGCTGAAGCCGCAAGACCAGCAAGCGCATCGGGCATATCTTTTTTATCACTGGAAATAAGATATATTAAAACTTGTGTATCGGCGTGATAATCTTCCGGAAAAAGTGGTCGTAATGCTCTATCTACGAGGCGACTTACGAGTATTTCGTAATCGGATAGTTTTCCTTCTCTTTTAAAGAAAGAACCTGGGATTCTTCCTGAAGCAGCAAATTTTTCCTGATAATCCACGGTCAATGGCATAAAATCTACGCCTTCTTTTGCTTCTTTAGCACTGACAACAGTAGCGAGTAACATTGTATTGTTGAATTTTAAAACAACAGATCCATCTGCTTGTCTGGCCAGTTTTCCGGTTTCTAAAGTAATTTGCCTTCCATCTCCAATATCAAAGTGATGTGTGATAGGTTTTAACATATAGTAAGTTTTTTTATTTAATTAAAAAGGGCATACACTGAAATCATTGTACTTGATTTAAGTGTAATGCCCCCCGTTTGTTATTTGATGTCCTTAAGTAATTAATGCAATTACTTAAATAGGATGTTCTTATTTTCTGATATTTAATTCTTTAATGAGTGTTCTGTATTGTGACAAATGATGTTCTTTCAGGTAATTTAATAATTTTCTTCTTTGGTTCACTAATTTCAGTAACGCACGTTGTGTTACAAAATCCTTTTTATTACTTTGTAAATGTTCAGAAAGGTGTTGTATTCTTTCAGTTAATAAGGCAATTTGCACAGAAGTATCACCGGTGTTTTTGTTATTTCCGGCTATTTTTTTCATAATTTCTGCTTTTGTTTCTTTTGTCAATGGCATGGTCTTTAATTTTATGATAATGAATAACGTTTAAAGGCAATTACTTTTACATCTTTATCAACAGATTGTAAATATTGCCCAATAGTGAGCTTGCTGTCCTTAATATATTCCTGATTTAATAATGTAGATTCTTTGAAGAATTTATTTAGTTTTCCTTGTGCAATTTTTTCAACCATATCCTCTGGTTTCCCTTCTTGTTTCACTTGTTCTCTTGCGATTTCCAGTTCTCTTTCCAGGATATTTTGTGGCACATCGTTTTTATCAATAGAAACGGGTGCCATTGCGGCTATTTGCATTGCGATATTTTTTCCGGCTTCTTCGTTGATTGGTTTACTGAATCCAACAATAACAGCCAATCTATTACCAGGATGAATATATGAAACTACAAAAGGCGCTTCTAATGCGGCATAATAGCCGATTTCAATTTTTTCGCCGATTTTAGCGATTTGCTCCATTAATTTATCGCTAATTGAAATATCGGAATTGTATGGAAGTTTTTTTAATGCTTCTGAATCGGAAGGGAATTTTTCCAGAGCTATTGTAGCGACTTCGTCTGCAAAGGATTGAAAATCCTGATTTTTGGCAACGAAATCGGTTTCACAGTTAACGGATAGCAAAATAGCGTGGGTGTTGTTTTTTATTTTGGCTAGTACAAATCCTTCTTTTGCTTCGCGATCTTGTCTGTTAGCGGCAATTTTAGCCCCTTTTTTTCTTAAATAGTCAATTGCTTTTTCAAAATCGCCACCACTTTCTTCCAGTGCTTTTTTACAGTCCATCATTCCCGCACCGGTTTGTTGTCTTAACTTATTAATATCTGCAACAGTAACAGCCATATTATTATTTTTTTGTTATTCGTTTTCTGTTTCTTGGTTTTCTGGTTTCGCTATCATCTTCTGTTTCTACCAATTCATACTTTGACCTGATAGTATCTTCTTCGTTGGTATCGTATTTTTCAACGACATCTTGTCCTCTTTCTTTCAGTCCTTCTGCAATGGCTTCACAAACCGTGGTTAATATGATGTCAATAGAAGTAGCCGCATCGTCATTTGCAGGAATAGGATGGTTTATATCGTTGGGGTTAGCATTGGTATCTACCATTGCAAATGTAGGAATGTTTAGACGTTTGGCTTCTTTTACAGCCGTGTGTTCCTTTACAATATCAATAATAAAGAGAGCGGATGGTAAGCGGTTCATATCCGCAATAGAGCCAAATTGTTTTTGGAGTTTGGCTTTTTCACGTGTTAGTAATAATCGTTCTTTTTTAGATATCTTATCAAACGTTCCATCGGTTTCCATTTTTTCAATCTGGTACATTCTTTTAATAGAACGGCGAATGGTTGCAAAGTTTGTTAATAGTCCCCCGGGCCATCTTTCAACAACATAAGGCATTTCAAGAGGTTTTACTTTATTTTCAATAATTTCTTTTGCTTGCTTTTTGGTGGCTACAAATAGGATTTTTTTATTTTGCTTCGCCAAATTTTTAAGAATATTGTAGGTTTCTTCAAGTTTAGCGAGTGTTTTGTTCAAATCAATGATATGTACCCCGTTTTTTTCTCCATAAATGTAAGGGGCAAAAGCAGGGTTCCATCTTCTTTTTAAGTGTCCAAAATGAACACCGGCTTCTAGTAATTGTTCAAAGTTAGGCATTGACATAAGTTATTTTAATTTTTATTATTATTAAATTAAATGGATAGATATTTCTAACGTTTTGTAAATTGAAAGCGTTTGCGGGCTTTTTTGCGTCCGTATTTTTTTCTTTCTACAATACGGGCATCACGTGTAAGCAATTTTTCATGCTTTAGGGCGGGTTTCAGTTCAGGATTGATTTCAACTAAAGCTTTTACTATTGCCAAGCGCAAGGCCTGTGATTGTCCGGTAACTCCCCCTCCTTTAATATTAGCGTAAAGATCATACTTAGAAAAATCAAAATTGGTTACCTTGAAGGGTTGTGTTACATAATACTGAAGGGTAGGGGTAGGAAAATATTCTTTGAAATCTCTGTTATTATTAATAATTATTTTGCCTGAACCCTTTTTAATATAGATCCTCGCAATAGAGGTTTTTCTTTTTCCTGTTGTATTAATCACTTCCATAATTATGCTTTAATTGAATTGATGTCTATTGATTTAGGGTTTTGTGCCTGATGCGGATGCTCGTTGCCTGCGTATATGTAAACGTTTGTGTTTAATTTTCGACCCAAACGGTTTTTGGGGAGCATCCCATGAATGGCTAATTTCAAAATTTCAGTTGGTCTCTTTTTCATCCAGTATTCCGGAGTAGAAAATCTTTGTCCTCCTGGATAACCTGTATAACGAATGTATTGTTTATCAGTCATTTTCTTTCCGGTAAAGCGTACTTTATCGGTGTTGATTATAATTACATTGCATCCTACATCTACATGTGGTGTAAATGATGGCAAGTGTTTACCTCTCAAAAGATAAGCAACTTTGGAGGCCAACCTACCTACTATTTGGTTGGTTGCATCTACAACTACCCATTCTTTTTGAGCAGTAGCTTTATTCAAATACTTGGTTTTGTAGCTTAGTGTATCCACGTTTTTAGTGTTTTATTTTTTAGGGGGTGCAAATTTATAGAATAGATTTTAATTTGTCAAATTTTTTTGAACTATTTTTTAGTATGAAATTTAAACTATACTTGAACTTTCTATGACGAGAGTGATTTGAGGAATTCGTAAAAACTGTTTTAATATTTTTGTGGATTATTGATATACTCGTCTACTTCCTTTTTTGTTGGGATATTAACAATTTCCTTTACCATGGTTTTAGGAAAATGGATATCTTCCAGGTATTTAGTGTACTTTTCAACAGGGTTGTATCCTACATTTTTTGGCAATCCATAAATAACATATCGTTTTTGATGATTGTTTTCAATAGTTTTCCAGTTGTTTTCATTACAAAATTTAAAGAATAATCCACCAAAATGAGGACAATCTAATACAGCATTATTAACCCGCATGACAACATACTGCAATGTATCTTCATTGTTTTGCGCCTTCATGATAACATTGCTTGTAATCAGTATTCCTAATATCACAATAGATTTTTTCATAAATATAAATTAAGGGTTTATTGATTGGTTAGGACGCTGATATGTCCTTTGTAAAAATGCTTATATCCTTTAATATCATACAACACGATGATATACGCATAAATTCCTTGTTGAACTTTTTTTCCTTTAAATGTACCATCCCATCCCGCATCAAAGTTGGTTGATACAAATATCTTTTCACCCCATCTATCAAAAATTTCCATTTTATAATTTTCACTTTGTATCCCTACTCCTTGTGGCTTAAACACATCATTAATTCCATCATCGTTGGGTGTAAAAGCATTGGGTATATATATGGCCACATCTGGTCTAATAGTTAACACTTGTTGAGTACTATCCATACACCCAAATGCATTTGTAACAACTAATGTAACAGTATAAGTATTCGGTACTGTATACAAGTGTTTAGGATTCATCAAACTACTTGTATTATTACTGCTTGTAGAATCACCAAAACTCCAAAAATAAGTTGTCCCTCCAAAAGAGGTATTGACAAATTCAACCAATCCATTTAACTCGCTTGTGATAGGTGGGTTCGGATAGAACGAGGCAATTGGTACAGAATAGGTGGTGATCATTTTAGGAACCAGTGTGTCTCTTTCACAACCCAAAAATGTCTTGATTTTTAAATATACATCAAAGGTATCTACTATTCCATATATAACTTCCGCAGGATTGGTTACTCCTGTTTCACCATTTCCAAAATCCCAGTAATAATTATCAAAACTACTTCCATTAGTCGCACCAAATTGCACTTTTAATGGTACACAACCATTCGTAAGATTAGATGTAAAAGTCAATACTGGTAAAGGGTTCACATTGATTGTAAAGATACCCACCCCATCAGGGTTCGTACATCCATCCGAAACATTGAGTGTAAACGTCATTGGATTTTGTGTATAATCTGCAATTACTTGTAAAGTATTTGTATTAGCACCTGTATTCCAGGAAAAAATATAAGGTCCTCCATTTCCGCCAAAAACATTCATTCCAATAATTGTGGTATCCTTATCACAAATATTCACCGAAGAACTCACCACTGTTATCGGTGGTAATACTGTAATTTTAATGGTCTTTATTTCAGATGTACAATTGTTATTATCTGTAACATAAACATTGTAAAAATTAGTAGATAATGGAGAAACGTTTTGTGGCCCTGCACCACTAAATCCATTACTCCATACGAAAGAGTAAGGGGGGGTCCCTCCACTTGCATTGGCAGAAATATTGATAGATGTCCCATAACAAATAGTAGCATCAGGCGAGGTAACTAATGTAATAGAAGTCGGTTGATTAATCATAAGAGTAGTGCTAATAGGACAATTGTTGGCATCTACAACACTCACGGTATATTGTCCACCCGGCAAATTGGTAGCTACAGAATTTGTTCCACCAATTGGTAACCATTGATATTGATATCCCCCAACTCCACCACCTACTGTAACAGTACCACTTCCAGTTGGTATTCCATAACAAGTAGAACTAAAAGATGTGGCTGTGATAGTCAAAGGTGGTGGTTCTATAATAGAAATTGTATCGGCTATGAAGCAATTATTTAAATCCCGCACAACCAGTGTATAATTTCCAATTGGTAAATTAGATACATAAGAATTATTTACACTAACTGGAAACCAAGTATAAGAGTATGCCCCATTTCCTCCGGAAGCTGTTCCATTAACCCAGCCATCACCACCACCGTTACAACTCACACTACCGGAAGATACAGTTAAGGACAATGGTGTTGGTTCATTTATTTGAACGGTAGTTGAAGCAACACAGTTATTAGCATCAATGACTTCCACCGTATAGATATTGGGAGCTAAGTTAGTAACCGTCGGAGAAGTCATTCCACCGGGTGTCCACGAATAATTCAAGGTACCTGTTCCACCATAGCCATTTACAACTACACTTCCATCGTTTGCACCAAAGCAGGTGATAGAGTGCGTTTGTAAAATTGTTAATCCAGGCGGTGAGATAGGTTGTGGAATATTCACGGTCGTAAACGTACTACCGCAAACTCCCGCATCATTCACCGTAACAGTATATGGCCCCATTGGAACACCGCTTAACACGCTATTAGTTTGTGCAGAAGGAGACCAAAAATAAGTATACGGCGGCATTCCACCAGATATATTAACCGTTGCACTACCATTTGTTCCCCCATAACAACTGACACTATTTGTAGCAGCCGTGATGGTAAATTGTGGCCAAACCTGAACCGTTTGTGAAGTGGCCAGTACAGTGGTACCGCAAGTTGTTTGCATAGATAAAGTATAGGTGCCGGGGGTTGAATAGACAATAGATGTATCATTTTTACTTGGATTGATAGGAGACCCATTAATGAACCATTCCAAACAGGCATCGTTGGCAGCAGTGGTATTGGTGATTTTTAAAGTGTCGTTGACACATAAATTTTGTTTGTTAACTGTAAAAGTTGGAGCAATGGCATTACAGGTAGCACAAATAAAATTGTCAGTTGGAGATATATTATTTACAGTAGGTATTCGCTGATAAGGTGAAATGGTATGAAATTGCCAATAAGTAGGAGATACACTATTAGAAATTATACTTGCAGTTATATCTTTAAATGACGGAACAAATGAAGTAGTATTAGCACACCCCGGAACTTGTCCTAAACTATCTGCCACAACAATAAAAGGGTCAAAATCACCACCTATCTCGGTGTTTCCTACACATAGAACTCTTCTACCCGAATAGTTAAAAATCCCAATAAAAGAATCAGTACCTGCAAATCCATAAACATTTGCTTTAATTGGATTACCCAATGGATTTAAGACCAAGACATACGCTTCTCTTCCGCCAAATGCCGAATAACCATAAGTAAAACCGCCTATTAAAATGTTACCATTAGGGTGTACTATGACACCTTGAGATTGCGCATCCCATCCGCCTAAACCATAAGTTTTTGCCCATTGTAAATTACCATTCATATCTATTTTAAGAAGAAGAGCATTTTTTGTATTAGGTCCTGCTAACAAAGGATTGCCTGCATTAGCAGTTAATCTGGAGGCAATTAATACCCCCCCATCTGAGGTAGGTATACATTGATGAAAAGAATCATTTTCATATCCTTCTTTTTGGTTAGTACCAAAGGTTTTTATCCATAATACATTCCCATTTAAATCGGTTTTTACTAGTACGATATCAAAACTACCTGCTCCAAATGACTCAGTGTTACCCATTACGTAAATGTAAGTGCCATTTGTAGTAATAGAATTAAACATATCATAACCGGGACCTGCTAACTTTTTAGTGTAAAGATATGCTCCTGCAGAAGTGTAAAAACTTATACACGCATCGTTGGGCTCACCATACCACATAGAAGTTCCACCGGCCGCTACGATATTTGTATTCGGCAATTCGGTGATGGATTGTGCCCATTCTGTGTTGGTTGCTAGTGGTATATTTCTCCATAAATCATGCCAGATGAGATTGCCATTGTTACCATCAACTTTCATCACCAACCAATCGAAACCACTGCTTGTTATATTGGCGGCGCCGCCTATTATTAAATTTCCATCACTCGTTTCTTTAATAGATACGCCACCTGTGGGATGTCCAAAATCGTAGGTTTTATACCATTGCAATGCTCCGCATTTATTGATTTTTGCTACATAGACGTTACAATGCCCTGCTTCATGCTGACCTGTAATTACAAGACCGCCATCACTTGTAATATTACACCCCAAGCCACCATTCATTCCGGGGAAAGAATATTTTTTTACAAACTTAATATTTTGGGCATAATATGCAAATGACAATAATAATAAAATTAAAATGAAGCATTTATTTTTCATAATCTTTTCTTTTTAGTATTCAGGTGCTTTAGTTTTATTAAATAAAAATATTTTTCCTTTAAAAGTTCTGATATCATTTTTTTTCATTGAAAATTCTGGTTTTAATTGAATGTAATAAACATACTCTCCATCCTGACAGATTTTTCCATTATACATACCATTCCATCCTTCGTGAATATCTTCTGTTTCAAAAATTTTCATGCCCCATCGGTTAAAAATTCTCATTAAAAAATCTTTCTCAGAAATGCCAATACCTTTAACATTGAAGCCATCGTTCAACCCATCTCCATCCGGCGTAAACACATTGGGAATATACACTGTAAAATTATACTTTACCTCCACAGTTTTATATATGCTATCTCTACAATCAAATTCATTCATCGCAAAAAGACCTACTTTATAAATTCCTGCATTTTCATAATAATGTGTGGGATGAATTTCATTACTTATATTTGAATTAGAAGCAGGGTCTCCAAAATTCCATTGAAAAAATGTGCTGTTTACTGATAAATTATTGAATGTAACAATAGGTTCTAAATTATCAACTACCGAAGGGTTAGGTTGAAAATCGGCAACTGGTGTTGGAAATACGGTAACATCTTTTACTCCCATTGTATCGTTTTCACAACCGTATTGATCAATTATGTGTAATGTGGTTGAATACACACCCGCTGTATAGGTGATAGATACATTGGCTGAAGTACTCGTTTGTCCATTGTCAAAGTACCATGTATACAAATCATTTGTACCATACGAAACGGCTGTATAATTAATCTTCAACGGCTCACAGCCAGAATTGATGTCAGTCGTGTAATGCACTTTTGGCAAAGGATGGATACTTAAAGTTACAATGATATTAGCATCTGGCACTGTACATCCATCGGAAACAGTAACAGTATAGGATTGCAAATTATTACTGCTGTAATCAGCCGCTACAGCCATTGTTGGTGCATAAACACCATTGTGCCAATCATAGGCATAAGGACCACCATTACCTACTCCTGTTAGAGTAAAACTTAAAATAGCTGTATCTTTATCACATACGGTCACTGTCGAGTTATTCCCACTTAAAGGTGGGGTTACATAGATACTAATGCTTTGCTGCTGTGAATAACAATTGTTGTTATCTTTTGCAATCACTGTATAAATTGTTGTAGAAGTAGGTGAAACGTTGTGCGGTCCTGTTCCGGATAAACCTGCTGCTGACCATGTGTATGAAAAAGGCGGATTACCACCATTTGCAAAGGCATAAATATTGGTAGATTGTCCAAAACAAATTGTTTGTGATGGCGAAACATTCAGTAAAACAGGTGGTGGCTCTGTAACCTGTATTGTCAATGTTTTGGAACAGTTATTAGCATCTAATACTGATAATGTATAAATACCTGCACTGGCATTATTGATAAATAAATTAGTAGAATTATTGATGGGTAACCACGTGTAAGAAAGAGGGGCTGTGCCTCCACTCAAAGTAGCACTCATCACTCCATCGCTTAATCCCCAACAACTCACCGGCGTATATTGTGCAGATGTAATGATGGGTGGCGGTTGGTTAATAGTTAATGTTTGTGTAGAAATACAATTATTAGCGTCTTTGATAGTAACCACATAATTCCCCGCGTACAAATTAGAAGCGATAGATCCCGTTTGTGCAGAAGGCGTCCAGGTATAATTATGCGGGGATGTCCCACCAGAGGAGGTGATAGTCGCAGAACCGGTAGGGATATTATTACACTTCAAATCTGTCACAGAAATAGTAGAAGTGATTGGCAGGGGTTGAGTAATCGTTACCGAGCCAAAGGCAATACAATTATTAGCATCTGTTATTCTTACAGTATAAGTACCAGGCGTGCGGTTATTTATCTGACTAGCAGTAGAACCATTATCCCAAAGATAAAAATAGGGAGAGGTTCCAATAGTGGGGGTTGCTTGTGCTGCTCCATCTGCAAATCCATAACAAGAAATATTGGTATAAGTGATGAGAGAAGTTGGATTAGGATTTACCACAACATGAACAGTATCTTTTCTTACACAACCGTTGGCCGCTTTTGCAAAATAATAATATGTCCCTGTATCATTCAAAGTAACATTTGTTAAAGTAACGGATGGAGAATTAGATGAAAAGGCATTTGGTCCAGTCCAGGTATAGGAAATTGCACTGCCGCCCGACATGGTAATAGTATTACCTTCACACTGAGGAGAGTTTGAAACGGCTTTGGGTGGTAATGAATTTATCGAAATGTACCTTATGGCTGTATCCATACAACCATCAGTTGATTGAACTAACAAAGTATAATACCCTTGATGATCAGAAGACGTGTTGGGGATAATAGGATTAGAAATGTTGGAGGT
The DNA here is from genome assembly GCA_037447455.1 of Sphingobacteriaceae bacterium. Lineage (GTDB taxonomy): Bacteria > Bacteroidota > Bacteroidia > B-17B0 > Aurantibacillaceae > BPGX01. The sequence continues at coordinate 44,248 of JBBIGQ010000009.1, forward strand.
AAAACTATTGGGGCCCGTCCAGAAGTATGAAACTCCACCGTTTCCTTGTAATTTTAAGGTATCTTTTTCACAAACAGGATTATTAAAATTTATCAATGCATTGGGAGGTGAATTAGTATTCATTTTAATTAAAACAACATACCCACTTCCGCCGTTACCAGAAGGATTACCACCTCTTGCACATCCAATTGGCAAATCAGGGTCTGAAGCATTTGCAGGGGTTTGATAATTACCACCTGAAAGTGTAGCGGCAGCGGTAAAACTGCTGACAACAGGATAAACCGTTGCGGTTATAGCAAATCCATTTCCACTTCCGCCGCCACTTGCTCCACAATCGTTCGCAGCATTGCACGACGAGCCGTTAGGTGGTATGGTCCCGGCGGTTCCACCATTCGTGAAGCCACCGCCACCGCCACCCGCACCACCACCATCACCGGTATGAGATGCTCCATTAGCCCCGTAGTTGGTTATATTTCCACCGTATATTCCAGCTACTCCGACACACGATGTACTTCCTCCGTTATTACCACCACCTCCACCATAACCGCCTGATGATGTACACCCGCCTCCGCCACCACCTCCGCCGCCCGGTGCTACTACAATTACATTTGTTCCTACCAACACAGCAGTTGATCCACCTCCGCCGCCACCAGCTCCTGAACCGCCAGATGGACCGGCGTTTCCTCCATTCCCACCCAATCCAAAGCCATATCCTCCTGAACCACCAGGCGCAGAACCGCCACTGCCTCCCGCAATACCACCGCAGCCACAGAATATGGTGATAGTTTCTCCGGGAGTTACATAAAGTGTTGCTTCAGCATACCCACCACCACCACCAATACCACCGACATAACCATCGTTTCCTCCTCCTCCGCCGCCGGCACCCCAGGCCTTAATTTTTAATAAACAAACATCATTAGGAACTATGTATGTATAGCCCATACCTGTGCATGAAAACGTTTGCAAAACAGTTTGAGCATTCGTATTTAATAAATTTAAAAATAAAATTGTTAAAAAAAGAATAATATTTTTTTGAATAAACTGTGCTTTCTTCATAAGTAGAATTAGTGCTTGCAAATATAAATAAAATAAAATGTATTTTTCAAATATTTCAATAAATCATTGTATCTATTCGCTCATTAAATAGCATTATTCACACAATCAAATGTTAAGAAGTACGATATTATTACTTTTAATAAAGCTAAAAAATAATGTACATTTGTGCTGATAAAATTTATAGTATGAACATAAAAAAAATGTTTTTCTATTACATAATGCTTGTTTTTATGAGCATGCCTGCAATTGCCCAAAAGAAAAATATCAATGCGGCGTGGCGGGCACTGACCGACTATCAAAGCACGTTGAACGATGCGCCCAATTTATCCTATTTATTAAAAGCCAAAGAATCCATTGATATGGCCATTCAAAATCCGGAAACAAAAGAAGATGCACGGGCATTGACTTATCATTCTCAAATTTACTTTGAATTATTTAAATACTATCAAAAACAAATTGACCCTACTATTCAACACCACACTTATTTGAAAAATGCTATTGAAACCTACGAGTTTCTTAAAGAAAAGTATCCCAAAATAGCATCCACGACTGAACTTCAAACACACGGCATCAATTTATTAAACACTTCTAATCAAACCGCTGTCGAATTATTTAATGAAAAAAAATACAACGATGCCAGCCACTTTTTTGAACAACATTATTTACTTCAAAAGAAAATTCTCAATACTCTTGACACCGCCGGTTTATTTAATGCTTTTTTAAGTGCTTATAAAGCCCATAATGAAGAACGAATCATGAAATTAAGCAACGAACTTATACAAAATAATCTTGACAATGTAAAAGTGTATCAATTAACGCATACATTTTATCAACATAAAAATGACACGCTGGCCGCAAGAAATGTCTTAAAAAAGGGAAGAGAAAAATATCCCAACGACCTTACTCTTCTTAATCAAGAAACAGAATATTATATCAGATCAAAACAATATCTACCGGCTATTCAAAATCTGCAGTTGCTTATTCAAAAAGATACCACCAATGCCTTATTATTACTAACACTTGGAAATATTTACGATAATCTTGCCAATCAAAATATGGCTGCTAAAAATTATTCAGATAGCACAGAAAATTTGTTTCAAAAAGCCATACAATATTATATGAAGAGTTATGCTTTAAAATCTCAGTTAGACGCTGAAAATTTATTTACGCTTACCTATAATATGGGTGCTTACTACACAAATTATGGCTTGTTTTATTACAACAAAAAAATGAAAGAGTTTAAGATTACGGATTTGTCTCAAAAACAAAAAGGAGTTGAAGATAAACGAAAAGAATATACACAAATGGGATTGCCTTATCTAAAAGAGGCAGAAACATTAAAACCTAATGATGCTTCAGTCATTGCTGCACTTTACAAAGTATATGCTTTAATTGGTGATACTAAAAATGCCGAAGTATATAAAAACAAGACGCTTCGTAACTAAACGTTTTTTAATTTAAAGTTGTATTATTCGTAACGTAAACTTTCTATAGGATCTACTTCTGCAGCTTTTTTTGAAGGATAATAACCACTTGCTATCCCAACTATAAAGCAGGTCATGACAGAAAGAACTATCCAAAACCAGGGAATAAAAAAACCAGCACCTAATCCTATTGATACAAGATTACCGATAATAATACCTAAAAGTATGCCAGCCGCTCCACCTGTTAGCCCTATTAAAACAGATTCCAGAAGAAATTGATATTGAATGTTTTTTGACGATGCGCCTAATGCTTTACGAATCCCAATTTCTCTTGTGCGTTCTTTTACATTTACTAACATAATATTTAAAAGCCCAATAACGGCACCCGTCAGTGTAATGATGGCAATAAATGTAGCACCTAAGGTAACTTTCTTTAAATCATCAATTACAAGGTTGGCAATTACATCTGATTTTTCTATTGAAAAATTGTCTTCTTGCCGGGGAGTAAGTTTTCGCACATTGCGAAAGGTGTAACGTGCTATGTCTATAGCAGTGCTTAATTGTTGAGTTGTATTGCATTTGATTTGAATAGAAAAAGCAGGATTGGGAGATGGGTGGATGGCTCTGGCTGTTTCAAGTGCAACAAAGAGCACTTTATCTCCACCAAAACCTAAACTGTTTCCTTTGGATTTTAGCACCCCAATTACTATTAATTGATGATTGCCCCACCATATTTTTTTCTCTAATGCGCTTTCTTTTGGAAAAAGCAACGCTTCAATATCTTTTCCTATGATGGCATAATTGTTGTTTTTATTAACTTCATTACTTGTAAACCAGCGACCCTTGTCTATTTCATAACCAGATATTTCAATATAATTTTCATCCACACCTTGTATTTCTACATTGGGATTTGTAGATTTGGATTGATGTTTTAATTTTGCATTAAATGAAAGTATAGATGAGATTGAAATTATAGAAGGAAATTGATAAAGTTCTTTAAATTGTTGGGCTTGATGGTACGTAATGGGGGTTCCTACTTTTTTCATTCGGATGCTTCCACCTTTTTTTATGGTTTCGGTTTTTTCAATAATGGAAAAAGTGTTTGCACCAAGCTCTGAAAATTCGTTATTAATACTTGCTTTAATAGCATCAATAGCTGATAAAATACCTACCAGCGCCATAATACCAATTGAGATAATCAGCATCGTTAAGGAAGAACGGAGTAAATTGGAGCGAATACTCTGAATGGCTTGTAAAATTAGTTCTTTATTCTTCATTATCTTTTGATGATAGTTTTTGAATAGTGTTTTTTGGATTTATAAAAGGCACGATTTTCCCAATGATAGATAGTGCGTTACCGCGTCCACTGGTTAGATTTTTTTCTGCGTTTTCATAAGCGTCTTGTGCGGATTTGAGCGCTGTTCCAATTTTCACAAAATGTTCATCAATAAAAACACGTAACTTATCATATAATTTTTCAATTTCTTTCAGGATGTTTTCAAATTCTTCTTTTCTTTTCTCTTGTTGCCATATAAAATAAATGGTTTTGAGAGTAGCTAATAGTGAAGTGGGCGTTACGATGAGTACTCTTTTACGAATGGCGTCGTTGAATAATTCTGGTTTATATTGATGGACAATTTGCATCACACCTTCAATCGGCACAAACATTAATGCAAAATCAATGCTGTTGAGATTATAGAGTTTTTCATAGTTCTTATTGCTTAAATTAGTGTAATGGGATTCAATAGATTTTATGAGTGCATTGGCGAAGTTTGATTTTTCATCATCAGTTTTTGCCTCCTGATATTGCAAATAAGCATTGAGCGTCACTTTTGAATCAATAATGATGCTTTTTTTGTTGGGCAAATTAATAATAACATCTGGGCGTTGGTCACCTGTTTGTTTTTGAGAAGAATAATGAAAACCGTCTTGCAAGCCTGCCATTTCAAGAATTTTTTCTAAAATAAACTCGCCCCAATCGCCTTGATGTTTCACTTGTGATGTCAGCGCATTGGCAAGTTTTTCAGCGGTTTGTTTGACTTCTTCGCTTTGTTTGGAAAGATGTTCTACAATGGTCTTTAATGAAGAACGTTCTTTGTTTTCATTATCATAATATTGTCGTATTTTGTTTTCCAACTCTTTTACTTGTTGAAGATAATCTTTAATTGGAGAGATGGAATTGCTTAATACTTGTTGATTTTGAGAAGTTAATTTTTGAGTATTTATATCTAAAATTTTTTGTGCGATGAGTTCAAATTCTTTTTGAAGTTTGGTCTGAATGGTTTCAATTTCTTGTTTTTGTGATTGCAGTAAATTTTCTAAATTCCTGATTTGTTGGGCTTGTTGTGATGTTGTAGAATGCAGTTGAATATTTTCTTTTTGATATTTTTCCAGTTGATTTTTTGTTTGAGATAAATGATTTTCGTTTATCGTCAACGATTCTTTTAATGCTGAATTTTCTTTTTCTACATTAATAATTTTATCGTGGCATTGTTTTAATTCATCTTCAAGTTTCAGGTTTTTATTTTTAATTTCTATATTCTCATTTGTGAATTGGTCCAGTTTAGATTGTAAAACTTCTTTTTCAGATTTTATTTTTTGTGAGTTAGAATAAAGAATGAACAGTAGGATTAACGAAATTATTAAGCATACTATTAATATGTATTCCATAATAAACGAATTTATCAAGACAAATATACAACTGATAAATGGTTCTTTAAACTTTTATTCATTTAAAGTTTTCCACAAAATATCTTTTAATGCTTGTAAGTTAAAACCTGTGTGAGAAGAAATGAAAATATAAGGAAGTTTGTTTTTCCCTTTCAACTTTTTGTTCAATTCTTTTGATATTTCCTGCATCAACTCATCGTCTAATAAATCGGCTTTGCTAATGGCGAGTGCTCTTTTTTTGTTGAGTAAATCGGGATTGTAGAGTTCTAATTCTTTCAATAAAATTTTATATTCTTCAAAAATATTAGCATTTTCAACAGAAATGACAAATAATAAAACAGAGTTACGTTCTACGTGTCGTAAAAAACGATACCCTAATCCTTTTCCTTCGTGGGCGCCTTCTATCAAGCCGGGCAAGTCAGCCATTACAAAACTTTTGAAATCCCGGTAAGAAACAATGCCGAGTTGTGGCACAAGAGTAGTGAAGGGATAATTGGCAATTTCCGGCTTGGCGGCAGTTAGTACCGATAGTAGAGTAGATTTACCGGCATTTGGGAAGCCGACCAATCCAACGTCTGCAAGAACTTTTAATTCCAGAATTTTCCATTCTGTTTTGCCGGGTTCGCCTTCCTGAGCAAATTGGGGGGCTTGTCGGGAAGGCGTAGCAAAATGGGCATTCCCAAGTCCTCCTTTTCCGCCTCGCACTAAAATAAACTCTTGTCCATTTTCGGTTATTTCACATTCTATTTTACCGGTTTCAGCATTTCTGGCAATTGTACCCAGCGGGACTTCCAGTATCTCGTCTTTACCGGATTTTCCGGTCATATTACTTTTTCCACCATTTTCACCATCTTCAGCAATGACGTGTTTTCTGTATTTTAAATGCAATAATGTCCAAAGTTGTTTATTCCCACGCAAAATAATGTGTCCGCCTCTACCACCATCTCCGCCATCCGGACCGCCTTTGGTAGTAAATTTATCTCTGTGAAAATGTACAACACCATCGCCGCCTTTACCACTTCTACAGCAAATTTTTACATAATCAACAAAATTCGTCTCCACAATTTTTAAGTTTCCAAAACAAAATTAAATGACCAATTAAATTTTATCTATAACACTACAAATGTTCTGAAAAACCTTTTCTACATCCTGATTAGCATTTATTGTATAAAAAGCATTTGTAAAATGTTTTTCATAGTATTCTTTCACCGGATATGTTTTCTCATAATATTCTGCTAATCGTTTGCGAATGACATTGATGTCGGCATCATCTGTTCTGCCTTCTATTTCTGCTCTTTTTTGAAGACGATTAATAAATACATCATCAGGGGCACTCATAAAAATAATAGCATCTATACTCTTGCCTTTTTGCATCAGCATTTTATTAAGTGCTTCTGCTTGTGCAACCGTTCTTGGAAAACCATCGTATAAAAAGCCATTCACATTGGTAGTAGAGTCAATAAAATTTTTTATCATTCCAATGACTATTTCATCACTGACCAGTTCTCCTTTGTCCATAATGGCTTTGGCTTGCAAACCAAGTGGGGTTTGATTTTTTACTTCATTGCGTAAAATATCACCGGTAGATAGATGTTTAAAATTATATTTATCACAGATTTGTTTGGCTTGTGTGCCTTTACCAGAGCCGGGCGGACCAATTAAAATTATGTTTATCATAAAATTTATTTTTAGTTAAGAATGCAAAACATAAATGCAGGGCAGGTTTCTACCTAATCCATTGTAATCTAATCCATATCCTACGATAAAGTCATTGGGTATTGATTTTCCAATATAATGAATGGGGTTGTTTAATCGATATGAATTGGGCTTGAAAAAAGCAGACACAATACGATAGTCGTTATTGTTGTGATTTTTCAAGTTTTGAATGATTTTTTCAAGTGTATGACCTGTATCCACAATATCTTCTATCACAATCACAGTACGGTTGGAAACATCTTCATTCAAGCCAATCAATTCTTTTACAATACCGGTTGAATGTGTATTGGCATAAGAAGTAAATCGCACAAAAGAAATTTCGCAAGGTAATTTAAAGTATTTCATCAGATCGGAAGCAAACATGAATGAGCCGTTGAGAATGACCAAAAACAGTGGGTTTTTGAAGGTATGGTAATCTTCGGTCAATTGTTGAGCAATTTTTTGAACAATGGATTGAATTTCTTTTTCAGAAATGTACGGTCTGAATTGTTTATCGTGCAGTTGAATAAGTTCCATTTATTTTTTGCCGTGTAAAGGTAAGGAAAATATAATAACAATTTTTTTATTATTTTTGCGGAAAAATGATGAGAAAAAGTAGCATTTTTTATTTGTTAATCGCGATATCGGTTCTTATTTTTTCCTGCTCATCGCAGCACAGTACAAGAAAATGTAATGGTAAAAAAGGTATTAAAACGCCAATGGGCTTGATGTGATTTTTTATAATTACATTCATATCTTCATTATCTTTGCAGATTAAGATAAATAAGATAACTCATATTGTATGTCAAGAATAGATGTATTAAAAACCTATAAATTATTTATTAATGGACAACTTCCACGTACCGAAAGTGGACGATACTATCCTGTCCAAAACAAACAAGGACAATTATTAGCTAATGTGTGTCGTGCCTCCAGAAAGGATTTTAGAAATGCCGTAGTGGCTGCCCGTACAGCACAAGCCGGATGGGCAGACAAATCTGCACTTCTTAAAAGTCAAATTCTTTATCGTTTGGCTGAAATGCTGGAAGGACGTAAGGAACAAATCGTAGAAGAACTTCTAGTCCAAAATGTTTCTCCCAAAAAAGCAGAAGCAGAAGTGCTTACCGCTATTGATAGAATTATTTACTTTGCAGGATGTGCAGACAAATTCATACAGATTTATTCCACTGTAAATCCAGTGGCTTCTTCTCATTTCAACTTTTCTTTGCCTGAACCTACCGGCGTAGTGAGTATTATTGCTCCAGAAGAGCCGTCTTTTTTGGGATTAATTTCTGTTATTGTACCTGTTATTGTTTCGGGGAATACCTGTATTGTATTAGCATCTGAAAGCTATCCGCTGAATGCTATCACCTTTGCTGAAATGATTGCTACATCGGACTTGCCGGCAGGTGTCATCAATATCCTGACAGGATTTGAAAATGAGTTATTGCCACATTTTGCGAATCACATAGACGTAAATACTATTGTGTACGTCCGTGATAATGCCACATCCATCAATACTCTTCATGAATTGGCACCGCTGAATGTAAAGCGTATTGCACTGTGGAATAAAAAAGATTGGTGGAAAAATGAAGATGCAGAAAATCCATACCTTATTTTAGATGCCTGTGAAATAAAAACCACCTGGCACCCTATTGAAAACATTGGAACAGCCGGTTCTAAATATTAATAACTATCAAAACAAAAATCTATGAATGTAAGAAACATTTTAATTGGATTACTCATTTTATTGGTACTAACAGGAATGTGGACTTGTAGTAAACGCAATCAGTTTGTGTCCAAAAAAGAAGAAGCCAAAGCTCAATGGCAACAAGTTCAGACGCAATACCAACGGCGGATGGACTTAATTCCCAATATTGTAAGCACAGTGAAGGCACAAGCCAATTTTGAAAGAAAAACATTGGAAGATGTTATCAATGCCCGTGCAAAAGCTACGCAAGTGACCATCCATGCAGAAAATTTAGATGAAACTTCTCTCGAAAAATTTAAACGGGCACAAGGTGAATTAAGCGGTGCTTTGGGAAGATTATTAGCCGTTGCAGAAAATTATCCGGAATTGCGTACCAATCAGGCATTTTCTGAACTTCGCACCGAACTGGAAGGCACAGAAAACAGAATATCAGTACAGCGTATGAAATACAATGATATAGTGAAAGAATACAACAAATCCATACAATATTTTCCGGGCAATGTTGTAGCAGGACTATTTGGCTTTTCACCTATGCCTTATTTTGAATCTGAAGCAGGTGCCGAAAAAGCCCCGAATGTAGGGAAACAATTGGAAGACATGATGAAGTAATGAGTCGGTTTATTCTTTCACAAACAACGATTTAAGTTCGGTTGCGTCATCTGGTTTTAGTCGTCCGCTTAAGATGAGTGAGAGTTGTCGGCGTCTGAGTGCCGCTTCGTATCTTTTCTTTTCCAATTCTGTTTTAGGTACTACCTGTGGAACAGGTAACGGCGTACCGTTTTGATCAATGGCCACATAAGTAGCAATTGCTTCGTTACATTTGGTTCGTTTTCCGGTAACCGTGTTTTCAACAAACACATCAATAATAAGTTCCATACTGGTATCAAATGCCCGACTGACCTGTGCTTCAAGAGTCACTATGCTGTTTTCTTTAATGGGCACAGAAAAAGAAATGTGATTGATAGCGGCGGTTACCACCACTCTTCCGCAATGTCTTTGTGCGGCAATACTTCCGGCAATGTCTATCCATTCCATTAAACGACCACCAAATAAATTTCCTAATGGATTTGTATCACCCGGTAGCACAATTTCTGTTTTTATACATTTAGATTCGGAAGCCAACTTTTCCTCTGACATATATTGATTCGTTTAGCAGTTCTTATTTTTATTTTATTATTGTTTCTTATTAAAGCAAGGTGATTATTCTATGCATTGTTATTAGTAGTATTTGCATTATTTTCGGATTTTTTCGAAAGGTCTTTCACCTAAAATTTCTTCTAAATCTTCTTTGAATATGACTTCTTTTTCCAGTAAGCGATGTGCGAGCCGGGTTAATGCTTCTTTTTTCTCTGTCAAAATATTTTTAGCCCGTTGGTAAGCAATATCAGTCATTTTTTTTACTTCTTCATCAATAATTTCTGCTGTTTTTTCACTATAGGGTTTAGAAAAGGCATATTCTGATTGACCGGTGCTATCATAATAACTAATGTTCCCGACTTTAGGGTTGAGTCCATAATACACTACGGAAGCATAGGCCTGTTTGGTTACTTTTTCAAGGTCATTCATGGCACCAGTAGAGATTTTTCCGAAAGTAACTTCTTCGGCTGCTCTTCCACCTAGGGCGGCGGTCATTTCATCTAAAATTTGTTCGGTAGTGGTAATATGTCTCTCTTCGGGCAAATACCAGGCAGCGCCTAAAGATTTACCTCTCGGCACAATGGTTACTTTAACCAAAGGAGCAGCGTGCTCCAAAAACCAGCTCACAGTAGCGTGTCCTGCTTCGTGAAAAGCGATAATTTTCTTTTCTTCCGGAGTAATAATTCTGTTTTTCATTTCTAATCCAGCAATTACTCTGTCTACAGCGTCTAAAAAGTCCTCTTTTGAAACTACTTTTTTACCTTTTCGTGCGGCAATTAAAGCCGCTTCGTTACAGATGTTGGCAATGTCTGCACCGCTAAACCCTGGTGTTTGTTTCGCCAGAAATTCCACATTTACGGATTTATCTATTTTAATTTTTTTCAAATGTACTTTAAATATTTCTTCACGGTCTTTTACATCTGGCATTTCAATGTATATGTGTCGGTCAAAGCGGCCCGGGCGCAACAGGGCTTTGTCCAGAATGTCTGCCCGATTGGTAGCGGCTAATACAATCACGCCACTGTTGACAGCAAAGCCGCCCATTTCGGTGAGTAATTGATTGAGCGTGCTTTCCCGTTCATCATTGGCACCGGTGGAGATATTTTTAGAGCGTGAACGACCAATGGCATCAATTTCGTCAATAAAAATAATACAAGGGGCTTTTTCTTTGGCCTGAGCAAATAAATCACGCACACGGGAAGCACCTACACCTACAAACATTTCTACGAATTCAGAACCGGAAATGGTGTAAAAGGGTACCTGTGCTTCACCGGCAATGGCTTTGGCAAGTAGAGTTTTTCCAGTTCCGGGCGGTCCTACCAGCAATACGCCTTTAGGAATTTTAGCACCCAATTCTGTGTATTTGCCTGGATTTTTCAGAAAATCTACAATCTCCTGCATTTCTGTTTTAGCACCTTCCAATCCGGCTACGTCGGCAAAAGTAACGCCGGGTGTTTTATCTTTATCAAATAATTGAGCACGGGAACGACCAAAACTGAAAATAGAAGCGGGACCACCGGGTGCACCTCCTGACATTCTTCTTAACATAAATATCCAGAAAAATAAAAAAAGTACTAATGGTACTATCCAGGAAAGATGGTCTGTCCAGTTGGTCTCTTCTACCGAACGGGGGAAAATCAGTTTTTCTTTAGGAATGGCAGCGGCTTCCTGCACTTTTTCAACTCTGTTTAGAAAAAACTCTACCGATGGAATGCTCACTACAAAATGAGGTCCCCGAAATTTTTTGTCCGGGAAATAGGGTAAGCCCGTGTTGGGATCTTTGTATCGTAAAGATTTTAGTAAAGAATCTTTGTTGATAAAAATCTGAGCGTATTTTCCATTGACAATGATGATGTCTGTAACATCGCCGTGTGCCAGCATATCTTCAAACCGGGTTTGAGAAATTTCAATCTGCCGTTTTAAAGCGTCATTATTAAAAAACGTAAGGAATAATATGATGGCAATTATAAGTCCATAAATCCAGTAAAAGGAACTACCGCCATTATCGGGAAGTTTTTTCTTTTTGTTTTGGAAAAATTTTTCTTTCAGTTGCTCAAACTGTTTTTGACGAATTTGTTCTTCGGTTAAATTTTCAGGTGCAGGGTTGGATGGGTTATTTTTTTGTTCTGCGGTATTATCTTGTGGAGTGTTGGAAGCATGTGTGCCAGAAAGTGGTGGTATATTTTCTGAAGAAGCACTTTCTGTATTCTTGTCAGATGGGTTCAATGGTTTTTCTTGTTGCATACGTTGATCTTTATGAAAAAATAATGGATTTAAATGTGTTGAATTTTGGCATCTGCCCACAGTTCTTCTAATTTATAGAAACTTCTCATATCGCTTCTGAATATGTGTACTACAATGGTGAGATAGTCAAGGAGTATCCACTCGGCATTTTGGACGCCTTCTATGTGATGCGGGCGAATGTTCATTTTTTTTCGTGTAAATTCTTCTACCGAGTCGGTTATGGCTTGCAATTGAGGTTTACTATCGGCTTCGCAAATGACAAAAAAGTTACAAAAGCTGTTTTCAATTTTCTGCAGGTCTAAAATAGTGATGTTGTTGGCTTTTTTTTCCTGCATTCCTTCAACGATTGTTTGAAGTAAAGCATTATCTCGGTCAAGATTAGAACGTTTTAGTTGTTTTTTTTCTTTGGATAGTTTAGGGCTTGTGTTTTTTCGGTTTGGTGTTGAAGTTGTTTTTTTTGAATTGGGGTTTGTTCTTTTTTGGGTAGCAGTTGTTTTTTTAGATATTTTCTTGCTTGTTGCTTTTTTAGATGGTTTCTTTTTTTTAGTTTCTTTTTTTGCCATTGAGTTGTTTCTTTTTAAAATTAAGGAAGTGCAAAAGTAATACATTTAGCAATACACGAATAGATAGATGCAAAATTTGTATGGTGTTTATACATTTTTAGCAGTTTTGTTATAGATAGTGATGTAAGTTGTAAGGATTTCATTTTTAAGTTTCACGCATTGATTCGACCGGATCCAGTTGAGATGCGGAATAGGCCGGTATGAAGCCACTGATGACACCAACGAGTATAGAAATGTTTATGGCCAGCAGGATATTAGAAGCAGAGAGCTGAATATTAAGGTCAATGTGGGGCTGCAATAGACGAATAGTGATAAAGGTTATGAGTAATCCAATCATACCACCTAGTAAGGTAAGAATAACGGATTCTATTAAAAACTGCAGAAGAATAAAAATTTTGGTTGCACCTAAAGCTTTTTGAATACCAATGATGGGCACGCGTTCTTTTACAGATACAAACATAATGTTAGCGATACCAAAACCACTGACAAGTATAGAAAAACCACCAATAATCCATCCCGCAATGGATAGTACAGAAAACAATCCTTCTGTATTTTTTTCAATCAAGGAACTTTGGTTGAGTGCGAAGTTATCTTCCTGATTGGGTTTTAATCGTCTGATTTTTCGCATTTGAAGATTTAAGGTGCTTAGCAATTCTGCTTCGTCAATGTTTTCAATTAATGGTTTTATGGCTATGTAGGGGTTTGCATTTTCACTTTTTACACTCAGAAATTTGGCGGCAAACAAGTAAGGCATTAAGATAACTTCATCTAAGCTGGCGTTGAAAATGTTTTTACCTTCTTGTTTGGTAATACCAATAACTTTTAGTTTTTTTCCATTGTAGGCAACTTCCTGATTAAGGGCTAATTCCGGGCTACCAAACAAATTTTTGGCAATTGAATACCCCATAATGATCACATTTTTGCCCTGATTAAATTCTGAGTTGGAAAAATATCTACCTGCATAAAAGTCCAGTCCTCTGACACGGGCATATTCATAGGTACAACCAATAATTCTAAATTCGGAAATGGTATTTTTATTGAACCGAATCGGGGCTGTAGAAAATACATTGACACAAAAGGTTACGGCGTATTTTTCTTCATCCACTGTTTTTTTTAATTCTGCCCATTCATCGTATTTTGGGAGTGGTCTTTCCAGATATTTCCACCACGGATAGTCCTCGCCAAAAGCCCATGGCCATTTTTGGATGTAAATAACGTTACCGCCAATGCTTTGCACACTGTCGCGGATACTTCTTTCAAGTCCATCAATAAAAGTAAATACAAGGATGACAGAAAAAATACCGATGGTTACGCCTAATAAACTTAACAGAGAACGTATTTTATTAGAAACTAATGCGTGTCCTGATAAAGCAAATGCTTCGCGAAGCAGCCATACAAAGATATCTACTCTTTGCACAATGCTTTTCAAACTGGATTTCAACATGATGAAGACATAAAAATTCTATGAAGCACTGACAAACAATGATTGAAAAATGTTTTTGTTCACTTTTTATTTTTTCAAGTTGTCTTAAAGTGGTTTGGTGGTAATGCTAAGGTTTAATTTTTTGTCAATATCTTCAAGATATACTCTGATTTGTTTATCGGTTTGTTTTAAATCTTCTATATTTCTGCAGGCATGCAATACGGTGGAATGGTCTTTTCCGCCACACATTGCGCCAATGGTCTGCAAAGGGGCCTTCGTGTATTTTTTGGCAAAGTACATGATGATTTGTCTGGGCTGTACAATTTCTCTTCTGCGGGTTTTGGCTTTGAGTTCTTCGGGTTTGAGTTTAAAGTATTCGCAGACAATTTTTTGAATCATGTCAACAGTGATTTCTCTGTTGATGTTTTTAGCAAATTTATCTACAATTTCTTTAGCCAGTTCAACCGTGATGGGGCGTTTGTTAATAGAAGAATGCGCCATAATGGAGATAAGAGCCCCTTCTAATTCTCTGACACTAGTGGTGATGCTTTGAGCAATGTAAGAGATTACTTCATCGGGAATAACAATGCCTTCTATTTCAATTTTTTTCACAAGGATTTTTTTCCGTGTTTCATAATCGGGTGGGGTAATATCGGCTTGTAATCCCCATTTGAAGCGAGAAATGAGCCGTTCCATCATATCAGGTAAATCGATGGGAGCACGATCAGAAGTAATGACTAATTGTTTTCCTAATTGGTGCAGATGATTGAATATATGAAAGAAGGTTTCCTGTGTCTTTTCTTTTCCTGATAAGAATTGAATGTCGTCAATGATTAAAACATCCACCATTTGATAAAAATGTACAAAATCATTTTGTTTGTTTTCTCTTACAGCGTCGGTAAATTGTGCTGTAAAACGATCGGTCTGTATGTACAAGACGATTTTATCCGGATAACGATTCTTCACTTCTATTCCAATGGCTTGTGCCAAATGTGTTTTTCCTAATCCTACCCCGCCATAAATGAATAAAGGGTTAAAGGCGGTTTGGTCTAATTTTTCAGCAACGGCATAAGCGGCACTGCGTGCTAATCGGTTGCATTCTCCTTCTGCAAAGTTTTCAAAACTATAATTTGGATTTAAATGGGAATCTATTTGTATTTTTTTTATGCCCGGAATAGCAAAGGGATTCATTTTGGGTTGCTGCGTAGTGGTAGAGATATTAATGGGCGGATTTTTTGTATTAGTGCTTACATTAGGTAGTTTAATTTTTGAACTGTTTTTAGAACTGTTTTCTACATCTATCAGATAATTTAAAGAAGCGTCTTTTCCGATTGAAACATGCAATGCTTTTTTTATGAGGTCAATGTAATTTTCTTCAATGTATTCGTAAAAAAACATGGAAGGTACTTGAATGAGTAATTTGTTATCTTTTAGTTCAATAGGTTTGATTGGAATGAACCATGTGTTAAAGTTTTGCTCTGTAACATTGCTTTTGATAAATTCTAAGCAATTTTTCCATATTGCTTCTGCCTGCTTTTTAATGCTGCTTACTTCTGCCATAATTTAATTTCTTTTTTGTAAATGATAAAATGAGTTTTATTTAGATTATTGAATGTTTGAAAAACGATAGTGCAAAGTTTTGTATAAAAATTTTAATCTGCAATGCGTTTATCATATTTTTTTTAAACTCTTTGATTTTCAGGGGATTGAAAAATTTTTTTGTTGCATTCAGAGAAATTTATTACTAATTGCCCTAACCATATCCCTGCCCATCCCACTTGCGTTACAAGGGTTTCAGAATTGGTTTTGTTTTTAATGGGAACTGGTGATTCAAGAAATGTATGGGTGTGTCCCCCAATAATTAAATCCGTGTAATAACAATTTTGTGCAAGCATCACGTCGCTCACTCTATTATCTTGGTATTGATAACCTAAATGACTTAAACAAATGATGTAATCACATTTTTTTTCTTTTTTAAGAAAGCGTTCCATTTGTTGAAGTTTTTCAATAGGATTGTGGTAAATAATTTCTCCGTAGTTTTCTTTCAGTACTAATCCTTCCAGTTGAATACCGAGTCCAGTAATACCTATTTTAATACCGTTTTTAATGATGATTTTGTAGGGAAGAATTTTATTGTTTAGTTCAGTATGTGTAAAGTCATAATTACAGTTGATAAATGAAAACGTGGCATACGGTAATTGTTGAACAAGGTTGTCTATTCCTAAATCAAAGTCGTGATTACCAAGAGTAGAGGCATCGTATTGCATTTTACTCATCAGTTCAAATTCTAACTTTCCGTGATAGTAGTTGAAGTAAGGTGTGCCTTGAAAGATGTCGCCCGCATCTAACAAGAGGACATTGTGATTATAGGTATTTCTGATTTGTTGGATAAGCTGGCTCCGTTTGGCAAATCCGCCTAAGCCTGGATATTTCGGGTCATTGTCTGGAAAAGGTTCTATTCTACTGTGTTGGTCATTTGTGTAGAGTATTACAAGTGTTTTTGTTTTACCTTGTTTTTCAAGTATTTGAGCAAGGTAAGCAGTATTACTCATCAAATAAGCGCTTCCTAAAAAATATTTTATGAATGTTCTTCTGTCAATA
Source organism: Sphingobacteriaceae bacterium (assembly GCA_037447455.1). GTDB lineage: Bacteria > Bacteroidota > Bacteroidia > B-17B0 > Aurantibacillaceae > BPGX01. The sequence continues at coordinate 60,772 of JBBIGQ010000009.1, forward strand.
AATGTTTTCATAGTTTATTGTTGGTAAAAACAAGGGATATTTAGATGTTGTTTGTATTGGCAGTATTGAATAATGGCATCGCGAATAAAGAAGTTGCCGGTATTGATTTTTCGGGCTGATTTCAAAAAAGCACAGTCATCACCACCTTGATATAAATAATCGGAAGTAACAAGAATGTTGGTATTGGCGTTATTTTTAGGTTTTACTAATAGTTTCGTGTTAGAGTTTGACTTTTGCATTAGTTCCTGTAATTGCGATGAGTTGAGTTCAAGAATAACAATGGTGTTGTCAAAGGGCATAAGTTCGAAAATGTGTCGCTTGGTAATTTGACCTTGTGGCAAGTTAGCTCGTAAGCCGCCATAATTGATTAAAATATAATAATTTTGATGAATAAAGGTATCGGCATAAAATTGCATGCTTTCAAAGACGAGTTGTGCCAGATTGTTACAGTTTTTATTTTTTTCTAATGCAGTGATCGTTTGAGCAATGGGGATATTCAAATCGTTGTCTAATTGAACTTTGTAGGGTAAGATGGTTTTGTATAAAGTAGAATCGGTCGGCTGTTCTTTAATAATAATATGTTGCTTTTGAATATTTTCAGTAGAGGTACAGTATTGTTTGTGAGCGCATTGTAAAGAGACAAAAGAAATTAAAACAGAAACAAGTAAATGTTTTTTCATACAACAAATTCGCATTAAATTTAACTAATACATTCTTTATATTTGTGGGTCAATGAAAATTTTTTTTACGAGTTTTGTTTTTTTGTTTTATTCTTTAATAGCCCAACAACAAGAATATATTTTGTCCGGGCGGATTACGGACAATACCAATCAACCTTTGCCTTTTGCGGCCGTAAATGTGCTTCATTCCAATAAAGGAACAACTGCGAATGATGAGGGAAAATTTGAACTAAAACTTTTACCGGGCGATTATCAGATCATTGTTCAATACTTAGGGTATAAGAAAAAAACATTATCTATTCATTTGATGCAAGATAAAAATATGACGATTGTATTAACACCGGAAGAAGTTACGTTGAATGAGGTACAAATTAGTGCTTCGGAAGATCCTGCCTACGCAGTGATTCGCCGTGCAATTAAAAAAAGAAATCAACATCATAAAGAATTGAATAGCCATTCGTATCAATGTGAAGTGTATATCAAAGGGGTTCAGAAACTCAACGATATTCCGGATAAAATAATGGGCATGGAGGTAAAAGTCAATGATAATGAAAAAGGTATTTTTTATTTATCGGAAACGAAGAGTCGCTACTTTTTTGTACCACCAGACAAAAAGAAAGAAATTATTAAAGCGAGTCGGGTGAGTGGGCAGAGCAAAGGATTTTCATTTAACCGATATATTCCGATGCAAAAAGATATTTATGAAAATAATTTAGATTTTTATTTCATTTCCAATCGTCCTTTTATTTCACCTATTAGTGATAATGCTTTGTTTTTTTATAAATATAAAATGCAAGGCACGTTTTATGAGGATGGGAAGTTGATTAATAAAATAGAGGTGATTCCAAAATCTGCAACAGAGCCGTGTTTCAGGGGAACTATTTATATTGAAGAGAATACCTGGTGTGTGCATAGTTTTGATTTTTATATTACCAAAGAGGCCAAACTTAATTTTATTGATACCTTATGGTTAAAGCAATTACACACAAAAGTAAACGACTCGCTTTATTATCCTGTTTCGATTCAATATCTTTTTAATTTTAATGTTTTGGGTATCAAAGGAAGTGGTTATTTTATCGCTTCTGCTTCGGATTATGTTTTTAATGATACAGATACATTAGCGAGGAATTTTTTTAAGAATGAAATTGTTCGTTTTGAAAAAGATGCTGTAAAAAATGATTCTGTTTTTTGGAATAACATTCGTCCGATTCCATTATCAAAAGAGGAAAAGCAGGATTATCTTAAAAAAGATAGTATAGAAAAAATTACGACATCGCCGCGTTATTTGGATTCTGTGGATAGGTTTCGAAATAAGTTCAAAATGATGCATCTGGTTTCGGGGTATACGTATCACAACTCAAAAAAGCAATTGGCATTTCATGTAGATGGTTTAATGAGTGCAGGTGTCCAATATAATACGATAGAAGGTATTAATATAACGGTTCAAACGAGTTTGAAAAAAAACGGTGTAAATGAAACTGAAAAATGGGAATGGAAAAATTATTTCAGATATGGTTTTGCTAATCAATTATTTGGATATAAAACTCATTTTACATTTCATGATAATTTTTTTAATTTCAGAAGTTATGGTTTGGGAGGGCGATATTATGTAGAGCCCTATAATCATCAAAATAGTATTTCAGAATTTGTGAACTCGGCTTATACTTTACTGGATTATCGTAATTACTTGAAGATGTACTTAAAAAAATCTATCGAAGCATATTATCGTCAGGAACTTTTTAACGGGTTTTATTTCAACACAAACTTGATTTTTGAGGAGCGTATGCCACTCAGCAATACGTACTCTTTAAATATATTTCAAAAGAAAAATTATTTTACTTCCAATAATCCAATGTATCCCTATAGTGATAGCATTCAATTTCCAAGACATCAGGGTTTTTTGTTCAATTTAAAGATTCGTTATCAAATAAAGCAAAGATATACAACTTATCCATATATGAAATATGTATGGAAGAATAAATATCCGGTTTTAGTTTTGGAATATAATAAGGCCATTCCTTTTAATAATACTATGATAAATTATGATTTACTGCAAATTCATGTCAATGATAAAATAGAATTAAATTATTTTGGTGATTGGAAGTGGGAGGTTATTGCCGGAAAATTTTTTAATACACAAACCATGTATTTCATGGATTTTAAACATTTTCCTGCTAATCAAACAATTGTGCTTAATGACTGGAATTCATTCAGAGTTTTAAATTATTTTAATTTTAGCACAAAGGATTATTTTGTTCAATTGCACACAGAATATAATCTGAGAGGACTGATTGTGGGACGATTGCCGTTGATAAAAAGATATAAAGTTGAAGAAATTATTACAGCACATTACTTGTATTCGGATTTGCTCCAACATTATTATGAGTGGTCATTTGGATTGGACAAATTGTTTTATGTATTCAGATTGGAATATGCTTTGGCGTATTATCCATTTATGAAAAAACCAGTGTCTCAATTTATGGTAGGTTTAAATTTTCTAAATAAAAGATAGTGCTAAGATTTATTAAATATCCTTTGGTTTATATATTTTTAGTTTTTGCTGTTGTATACAGTTTAATCTCTATCGTCAATCATTATTGTTTCAGAACATACGCGTTGGATTTGGGAGTATATACAAATGCACTTTATGATTATCTGCATTTTCATTGGAATGATAGCACAGTATTTAAGGAAGTTCCGGAAAATTTATTAGCCGATCATTTTGATTTGTATTTAATTTTATTTTCTCCATTGTCTGTATTTTTTGAAACCTATACATTACTTATTATTCAGATTGCCTTTGTGCTCATTGGTGCCTATGGCGTTTTTCAATATTTTGAATTTAGGACTAATGGGCTGCACTCTAACATTTCATATTTACTTACTGTTGCTTTCTTGTTCTTCTTTGGTATCTATTCAGCGCTTTCATACGATTATCATAGTAATGTGGTAGCCAGCATGCTTGTGCCTTATCTTTTTTTAAATATTCGTAAAGAAAAATGGATGTATGCGTTTGTGTGCTTAGTAGTAATTTGTGTTGGAAAAGAAAATATGGCATTGTGGATGTGCTTTGTACTTATGGGTTTGCTGTGGGAATATAGGTCTAATAAAGATGCTTCAAAGAAATTAATTTTGCTGTTTTTATTCTCTCTGCTCTATTTTATTTTGATTACAAAATGGGTTATGCCTTCTTTTTCTAATAGTGGAAAGTTTTTGCAGTTTAATTACTCTGTATTAGGAAAAAATTTTTCAGATGCCTTATTGAAACTCATAACACAACCATTTGATGTATTAAAATTATTTTTCATAAATCATACCAATGATGTAAGAGGTAATTATGTAAAGTTAGAATCACATATTTTTATTTTTATAAGTGGTTTATGGGTACTGCTATTCAAACCGAATTACATTTTTATGTTGCTGCCACTTTATGCTCAGAAAATGCTTCACGACGATTATCAGAAGTGGAGTATTGATGCCCACTATTCTGTTGAGTTTGCACCTTTGCTCATTATTGGTGCAGGAGAATTTATCCTTTCCATGAAAAAAAATATAATGAGAACATACACCTCTATTGCTTTGGTATTGCTTAATTTGCTATGCACCATACGCCTGATGGATAAAACGATTATGTTTACCAACAAATCAAGATATAGGATTTATCAGAGTTCGCATTATCAAAGGATTTTTAATATAAAAAATGTTTATGATGCAATGCTTGTTATTCCTGAGGAACGCGTAGTGAGTGCCCAAACATCTATTTTACCACATCTGGCTCTACGCGACAAAATATATACTTTTCCGATAATTAAAGATGCTGAATACATTATATTGAATTTGAAAGACGATACTTATCCACTGGACACCACTACATTCAAAATTATTTCACAAAAAATTATTAACGATTCTCAATGGGAAAAAATTTTTAATAAAGAACAAGTGTATGTTTTAAGAAAGAAACAATAGTATAATAAAAGCATAGTAACGAGGATATTTTTGATGTATATTCGCCTTTTTGAACATTAATTTATGATCTGGCATTTATTAAAATACCTGCTTTCATTTTCAATACCAGCGTTTTATAGAAAAATACAGATTAAAAATGTACAGTATTTAAAGAATAATAAGCCCGCCATTATTATTTCCAACCATCCGAATGCTTTTATGGATCCCATTGCATTTAGTTATATGGTGTATCCGCCGCGGGTGCGCTACATGGCAAGAGGAGATGCCTTTAGACCCGGTTTAATCAGTAAGTTACTACAAAGCATTGGCATTGTACCAATATACAGAATGCAGGATGCAGGAGCAGAAGGTGTAAAAAAAAACACAGAGAGTTACAGAGTTGTATATAATTTACTAAAGCACAATAAAAAGGTTATGATCTTTGCTGAAGGGATTTGTGTACAAGAAAAACGTTTACGACCAATTAAAAAAGGCGTGCCACGATTGATTTACAATGCACAATTAGAATTGCCTGAAAAAGATATTTATGTAATACCCGTGTGTTTAAATTATTCCCATCCATCCGAAATGGGCTCCACACTTTTTATCAATATAGGTGAACCCTTTTTAGTTCAAGATACAATAAATGAGTATACTCAAAATCCTAATGCAATAATGTTAAAATGCATGAAAGAATGGTATAATCAAATGTTGAAACTAATTGTACATATTGAAAATCCGGAAAATGATAGTATTTTTGAAAAGACAAGTGCTGTCTTAAAAGAAGTATTATGTATGGAAAAAAATTGGCCAGCAAATGATATGGAAAATATTTTCAGAATTGAAAAAGAAATAGCGGATTGCATTAATAGTGTTTCAAAGACATATCCAGAGGTATTGAAATTATTTTCAAAAAAAATAGAACAAATGTATGAATGGACGGAACAGTATTCGGTACATATTCCATCTTTATATCAATATCCACAACATAGCTTAACTTTATTTTTACTAGTCATTTTTCACTCGCTTATTTACATCATTTATACCATTTTGAAATCTACTGTACAGATATTTTTTGCCTTACCTTATTTAGCGTCACATTATTTGGCTAAAAAAATGTCTTCATCAAAAGAATTTTATGCTTCCTTTTTTCTGGCTTTTTCAACATTTATTTTCTTGTTTTACTTTGTATTGTACTACTATCTAATGAGCGCTTATTGGCATCCTTTCATAATTTTAATGCAAATTGTTTTTTCACTGGCTTTTATTCCGTTGTTGCATTATTATCCTATTTATAGCAAAAAAGTATTTACTTTGTTAAAAATTTTAAAGAATAAAACTTTTGCTTTAAATTTGAGTAAAAATTTTCAGGAAATCATTCGAGATTATGAATACCTTAAAAAACTCTCTTCTGAAAATTAGAATTTTGGTATTACTGTTGATGATTATATATACTGTTCTCTCGTTTACGCTGGAGCCATATCATCTTATTCCCTTCATTCAGCAGTCCGAATCCGCTGTTCAAAACGACGGAGGAAATGTTCGTACAATTTTACCTGCAAAAACAAATTTTGCATTCAAAGCAGGTGAAGTATTAGCGTATCGTGTACATTATGGGTTTGTAAATGCAGGTGTGGCAATTATTGAAGTGAAGCCCAAAATAGAAGAATTTGGAGGAAGAAAAGTGTACCATGTTGTGGGCAATGGTTATTCAAAAGGCGCGTTTGACTTTTTTTTCAAGGTAAGAGACCGCTATGAAAGTTATATTGATAAAGAGTCCTTATTGCCGTGGCTTTTTGTGCGCAGAGTGGATGAAGGTGGATTTAAGTTTTCACAAAATTATTTTTTTAATCATTACAAAAAGGTAGTGAAAACAGAAGACAATCAAGTATATTCCATTCCCGACGAAGTACACGATATGATTTCAGCGTTTTATGCAGCACGGAATATTGATTTTTCAAATGCCAAGCCGGGCGATGTGTACACTGTGGTGAGTTTTGTGGATAAAGAACTATGGCCATTGAAAATGAAATATTTAGGCAAAGATGTTATTGACACAGATATTGGAAAATTTAAGTGCTTAAAGTTTGGGCCGATTGTGCAAAAAGGAAGAATTTTTAAGAAAGAAGAAGATTTATTAGTATGGATTACAGATGATAAAAATCATATTCCATTAAGAGCACAGGCAAAGATATTAGTAGGTAGCATAAAAATGGATATTACGAGCATTAAAAATGCTGCTAATCCTTTGTCAAAGGTAGAGTAGGGCAGAGTGTTGTTGCACCGAATGTAATCTCACTTCCACAGCATTGCTGCAAATTATTTTTCACTATATTTGCCCCAAAAATATGCTTATGAATTATGATGTCATTGTAATAGGTAGTGGACCGGGTGGTTACGTAACAGCTATTCGCGCCTCTCAATTGGGATTTAAAACAGCCATCATTGAAAAAGAAGCCCTGGGTGGTGTGTGTTTGAACTGGGGATGTATTCCTACAAAAGCATTATTAAAAAGTGCTCAGGTTTTTGAATATCTCAAACACGCCAAAGAATATGGAATAAACGCCGAAAGTGTAAAAGCAGATTTCCCTGCTGTCATCAAAAGAAGTCGCGATGTAGCTGATAGCATGAGCAAAGGTGTCCAGTTTTTGATGAAGAAAAATAAAATTGATGTTGTATATGGAACAGCCAAAGTAAAACCGGGTAAAAAAGTAGACGTTCAATTAAAAGAAGGCGGTTTACAAACATTAGCAGCACAGCACATTATCATTGCAGTAGGAGCACGTTCCAGACAATTACCCAACTTGCCACAAGACGGAAAATACATTATTGGTTACAGAGAAGCATTAACATTGAAAGAACAACCTAAATCAATGATTGTAGTGGGTTCCGGAGCAATAGGTAGTGAGTTTGCCTATTTTTATGCAACGATGGGCACACAAGTAACATTGGTAGAATTTATGCCTGCTATTGTTCCTTTAGAAGATGAGGAAATTTCCAAACAGTTAGAAAAATCGTTTAAAAAAATCGGAATTGAAGTGATGACCAATTCATCTGTTGAAAAAGTGGAGATTAAAAACAATAAATGTATTGCTACTATTAAAACAGCCAGTGGTAACATTACTAAAGAAGCCGATATCGTATTGTCGGCTGTTGGCATTCAGGCCAATTTAGAAGGCATTGGACTAGAAGAAGTAGGTATTAAAACAGACAAAGGAAAAATAGTTGTAGATGAATATTACAGAACGAATGTGCCGGGTTATTATGCAATAGGAGATTGTGTAGACGGTCAAGCACTGGCGCATGTAGCAAGTGCGGAAGGAATTACCTGTGTAGAAAAAATTAAAGGATTACACGTAGAACCTATAAATTACAACAACATTCCGGCATGTACTTATACCTCGCCAGAAGTGGCCTCTGTTGGCTATACAGAAAAAAAAGCCAAAGAACTCGGCTATGAAATTAAAGTTGGAAAGTTTCCGTTTACAGCATCTGGAAAAGCCAAAGCATCGGGAGCGCCAGATGGTTTTGTCAAACTTATATTTGATGCTAAATACGGAGAATTATTAGGAGCACATTTGATAGGGTATAATGTAACAGAAATGATCGCAGAATTAGTGGCCGCCAGAAAATTAGAAACTACCGGACACGAGTTAATCAAAACGGTACATCCGCACCCCACTATCAGCGAAGCCATCATGGAAGCGGCCGCTGCGGCTTATGGAGAAGTAATACATTTGTAATATTTCTTATATTCTACTTTTTTATTGGATTGAGGTATATAAGTTAATTTTGATGGAGTTTGCACCGATAGAAAAAGTGTTTATTGTGTTATCATGTGAATAGAGTAAGTGGCATTGAGTCAATAATTCTACAGATTCATTATAGTACTCTGCCTATATTTGTGATAAAAAAATGAGGTACAAGGAAGTTCTGGAATACCTGTATTCCCAATTGCCCATGTTTCAAAGGATTGGAGCAGCGGCTTACAAGGCGGATCTGAGAAACATTCAGACACTGTGTGAAAAACTTGGGAATCCTGAAAAATCAATGAAGTTTGTACACATCGCCGGAACAAACGGAAAAGGTTCTGTGTCCAATATGCTGGCGGCTGTATTTCAAACAAATGGATATAAAACAGGATTATATACATCACCGCATCTGATTGATTTTCGTGAACGAATTAGGATCAACGGACAAATGATTTCCAAACACTATGTGATACAGTTTGTAAAAAAATATAAGCCATTGTTTGAGGAAGTAAAACCATCTTTTTTTGAATGGACAACCGCTCTGGCTTTCAAATATTTTTACGATAAAAAAACCGACATTGTGATTTTAGAAACCGGCATGGGCGGGCGATTAGATTCCACAAATGTTGTACTACCAGAACTTTCTATTATTACCAACATTGGTGAAGATCATAAGCAGTTTTTAGGTAACACATTAGAAAAGATTGCGTATGAAAAAGCAGGTATTATTAAACCTAATGTACCTGTGTTAATATCCGAGCATCAGAGGGAAGTAGCCAATGTTTTTAAAGAAGTGAGCCGGGTTACATCATCACCCCTCATTTATGCGTCTAAAATAGTTCAGATGAATAAAATTTCACAAAATGATAAATTTTTAGAACTATCTTACTCAATTTTAAATAATAATCTAAAAAAATATTTAGATAAATCTAAAAATATAGTTTATAAATATAAAAAATATAATTTAGATATATATAAAAATAAAACCTTTAATAATCTAATTAAAAATTTAGATTATTCTAAAAATAAACACTATTTTGTTAAAAGCAGTTTGTGTGGAAATTATCAGACAAAAAACATCCAATGTGTATTAGCGGCTTGTGAGCTTCTCAAATTAATAGGATGGAAACTGAAACGAAGATTTATTCATTACGGACTTCAAAACACTTCTAAAATTACCGGCTTCAGAGGAAGGTGGGAAATTTTACAGCATTCCCCTTATATTATTGCAGATATAGCTCACAACAAACAGGGCATGCAAAATACACTATCTACCTTAAAATACTATCATTTTGATACACTTCACGTCATTTTTGGGATAGTAAAAGATAAAGAGATAGAGCATATAATGCCCTTTATACCTAAAAATGCTGTCTATTACATTACACAGCCCTCTGTTCCCAGAGCTATGCCTGTTGGAGAATTGAAACAAATGTTTGATAACTATAAATTAAATTACCATGCATTTGACAGTGTCAGCAAAGCATTAAAGGCAGCTATTACCTCATCTGATAAAAACGATTTAATTTTGATAACAGGTAGCGCGTTTATCGTTTCAGATGCTTTATCAATTTATGATAAATTGAATTAAAACCAGTATTTTTGTGTCAATGAATCGACTGTTTTTCTTCACTTTTTGTTATGCCGTGCGTTTTATTTATCCTCAAAACAATCTGATTATTTTTTCTGAATCCACCGATTTTTTTCAAGCAGAATACAAGAACAAAATTATACCGGACATCCCTCAAACAGACCTCAAAATTACCGGTATTAACACGTCTACTGTGTCTATAAAAATTATATTTGCTAATAAAAATTTAACCGTCATAGATACAATTGTTTCCCTCTATCATTTAGACAAACCTACCGACCATCAAGATATTATCTATTCTATTCAAAAAGACAACAAAACCATTCGTTATCTTGCTTCACTCCCTTCTTCAGATATAAAGCCGATTATACCTGAACTGGATACGTCCATTGTTGTCAAAACACGAGAAGAAAAAACGATTCAGCAAATTATATTTTTAAATGACAGCAATCAGATTTGCCTAACATCCATTGACTCTGCCGATTTTACCAAAGTATTAAAATACATTGACCATACACCTAATATAGATAGAAAAATTGTATTGATTGAAAACTTTCTAAAATATAATTGCTTGAATACACAACAAGCAGAAGCAATTATCGAGCGTGCGCCTTTTGAAGTAGAACGTTTAAAGATTATTAAACAGATTTTTTTTAAGCTAACCACTGTTTTTGAATTAAATAAATGGAAAGATTACCTTAAAACGGCAGTGGCAGAACAAAGCTTCCTGGATGCTTATGCACAATTTTTATTAGATTTAAAAAATAATCCTTCTATTACCGACTCACTCTTACAAGTTGTTTATCAAAAATTACAGGCAAAAAATAATGACTTTGATAAGATAAATGAATTGAAAATTCTCTTTTCTCATTTTTCTGTATCCATTCATTCTCTTGAAAAATTAATCTCTTTATTACAACACGATCAACATAAAGTAGAAATTTTGAAAATGGCTTATTATACACTTCCTAATAAAAGCGATTTTCCCAAAACATACGGCTTTGTCCATTTCAATGAATCAAAAGAACAATTAAAACAATTCTATGAAAAACAGAAAAAGTAAAACACAACTTTTTATCACATCATGCCTGGGGGCTTTAAGTATTATTTTAGGAGCATTTTCTGCTCACGGTTTGGAAACTTTAGTAAAAACAGGTACATTAACTCAGCACAGTTTAAATGTTTTTGAAAAAGCTGTGAAATATCAGGTATACGGGGTATTAGCGTTATTGATACTAACACTTTTTAATTTTCTTCAACACAAGCTTATATTTCAATGGTCATTTTGGTTAATGTTAGCAGGTGTTATTTTTTTCTCATTCTCATTGTATGCTATTACCTTGTTACCACTTTTAAATACTCGATATCCCGCTTTGCTTTTTTGGGTAACCCCATTAGGCGGATTACTCATGATAATAGCATGGATAATGGTATTTGTTGAAGGAAGAAAAATAGTATAAATACACGATAGGGGAGGGTAGAAGTTCAATAAACACATGCGGTTTACAGTATAACTAGTTAGAAAATTCGTACGCAATAATGGCAGCGCTCATCGCCACATTCAAGGATTCTGCCCGACTGATTTTATTTTTAGGAATGCAAATAAACTGATGGATCCGCTTTTTTAATTCTTTTGAAATACCATGCGATTCGTTACCAAGAATAATCAGACCATTTTTTTTAGAAATAGAGTGAATACTTTGACCGGACAAATCTGCCCCGTATATTAATGTGTTCTCTGACATTTTAAGTTTATCAAAAGCAACATAATTCACTTTGACTCTAAGAAAAGACCCTTTGCTGGCCTGAATGGTTTTGGGATTATACAATTCAACTGTATCCGGTGAACAAAATAGTTCATCTATACCAAACCAATCGGCTATACGAAGGATTGTTCCAAAATTTCCGGGGTCATTGATCTTGTCTAAATAAAATGAAAAAGTATTCTTTAAATTCACTGTTTCAGAACACGAATTATCTAAAAATCTGCAAACCGCCAGAATAGGAGGCGGCGTAACAAATGTCGAAATATCAGAAAAAACAGAGTTATTCGTACAAAATACGGGTGATGAAATTTTTTGCAAAGATGCAAACGATTCATAATTATTTTGAACAACTAAAAATTCAATTATTTCTGGTTTGTCTCTTAATGCTTCATTTACTAACTTTTCGCCTTCTAATAAAAACATTCTGTATTCTTGTCTATTTTTTTTCTGATGCAAAGATTTAATAAATTTAATTTGATTTTTACTCAGTGTCAGCATGTATAACAATTATTCTGCAAAAATACTCAATTATATTTCTATTGTTTTTATGTTGATTTACATAAGCAGTTGTAATATTCGAAAGAGTTTAAGTAAATTTATCAAAGGCAATCAATATGTTGTAGCGTATGTTGATATAAAAAATAAAGATAAAGCAAAACTTAATGAAGATGAAATACTGACTTATGTCAAACAAAAACCCAATTCCATGATTTTGTCAAATATACCGTTTAATGCCTGGTTGTATTTTCAAATTGACACACAAAAAATGCGGGAAGCAAAAGAAAAAAGAAATTTAAAGTACGATGCCATTAATAAAAAAAGAATAGAAAAGGCAGAAAAAAAGAACCAAAAACGACTAGCAAAAGGTAAAAAGCCCAAAGAACCTAAATTAAAAGATAAAGATAAACCCACCTGGAGAGAACGATTGCGGGAAATAGCCGAAGAACCCGTAATTTATGATTCTATACTCACTCAACAATCCTCTATTCAGATAAAAAAATACTTACAAACCAAAGGATATTTCTATGCAGATGTAAAAAATAAAGTAGTGTTTAATCCAGCCCTGAAAACGGCTTATGTAACTTATGAAATTACAGCCGGAAAAAGAAAATATATTACTGACATAAAATACGAAATAGGCGACAGAGATGTTCTAAATACCATACTTAAAGACAGTACACATAGTTTATTAAAAAAAGGAATCCCTTTTGACATGGATATTTTGTCAAAAGAACGTGAACGAATTTCGGACTATTTACAAAAAAATGGTTATTACTACTTTGCCCCTGAATTTATTCAATACGATGCAGACAGCATTACATACGCGCCAAATATCAGAATAATCATGCATTTAAACTTATTTCCTACCCATGCTGATAACAACTCCGACTCTCTTATATATGTAACCCATCCAAGATATAAAATTAAAAAAATTTATTTTGTGTCAGAACCATTTGAAGGAACTATTAAAAATGTTTATTTCAAAGATACCACAAAAATCAAGGATGTTTATTTTTTACACAATGAGCAATTATTGTTTAACTCTACTTCCATTTCTTCTCAAATAAAAATCCATACTGGTGATTTATTCAATCGTGAAAAGGCCGAAGAAACCTACCGACGGCTAACGAATGTCGGAATATTCCGAAGCGTATTGGTACAATTTGAAGATACGCAGGAAAAAGATAGCAGCGGCTTTTATCATCTAAACACATACATCATTACACAAACTATCAACAAACAATTTATCACCATTGAAACCGAAGGAACCAATACATCAGCCAATTTGGGCGTAGATGGTTCATTTATTTATAGTCACCGCAGTTTATTTGGTGGCGGTGAAAAATTTGATTTCAGAATCACAGGCGCCCTAATCGCTCAGAAGCAAGTATTCAGCAATCAACAAGGGATAACACAATCTAGTTTAGGAAACCTCACCGATGTTAATAATCTTAGCAATATCATCAGCACAAATACCATTAAAAACACCTTTAATACCATTCAGATAGGTCCAGAATTGAAAATTTCTATCCCACGTGATTTCTTCCCTTTTTCATTATTAAAGTTCAAAAAAGATGCAGCCAGAACTTATTTTAATACATCTTTAAATTATCAATCCAGAATAGAATTTTCCAGAACAATATCCAATTTATCCTACGGCTTTCAATTTTATACCCTTGACCACAAATATCGTTTTGATATTTTGCCGGCTGAGCTCTATTTAGTACAAGCATATTTAAATCCATCTTTCAGAGATAATTTATTGGCTATAAAAGATTATATGCTGCTGAATTCTTTTATTACGCACATCACCAGCAACACGAAAGCATCTGTAGTATTTAATACTGGCATCTTTAATTCCAAAGCCAATAAAATGCAACACTATCTACGATTCACTACAACAGCCGCCGGAATGCTGTTAAGAGAACTTGCCACCGTCTTCAATCTGCCTAAAGACACATTAGGACGGTACCACATATTACACGTGCCTTTTGCACATTTTCTTAAAGCAGACATTGATTATAGAGTTTATATGCCTATGTATAAAAAAAGTAAAATAGTGTATAGAATTGCTGGTGGGTTAGGCATCCCATTAAAAAATCTGAATGTTTTACCTTATGAGCAAAGTTTCTTTGCAGGAGGACCAAACAGTGTAAGAGCATGGCGGGCAAGAAGTATCGGGCCAGGGGCTTACATGCCAATTGACAATGCACGGTACGATAAAATTGGTGATATTTTAATAGAAGGAAATATCGAGTACCGTTTTAACATTTATCAATCCTATAATGGAGCACTATTTGCAGATGCGGGCAATATCTGGTTGCTTAAACCAAGCCCAGACAAACCAGGTGGAAACTTTAATCCTATTAAATTCTGGAATGAATTTGCAGTAGGTGCCGGCATCGGCTTCCGTTGGGATTTTGATTACTTTCTATTACGATTGGACTGGGCAATACCTATTAAAGATCCTAAATATCCGGAAGGACAACGTTTTACTTTTGACAAACAACCATTAAAACAATCTATTTTTAATTTTGGTATTGGTTATCCATTCTAAACTAAAAGTATAACTATGAAATTATATTCTAATAAACATCTGAAGATTGACCAACTGTTTACTGAAAATACAGAACAACTTACATACGAGTCAAATTTTTTTGAAAACACAACAAAAAGTTTTGACTACCTAAATACTTTAATGACACATTCGGATAATCCCATTTATGGCGTAAACACTGGCTTTGGTTCATTATGCCATGTAAAAATATCAAAAGAAGAACTAGCACATTTGCAAGAAAATCTTATCAAAAGTCACGCTTGTGGAACAGGTCAACTACTACCACCAGAAATTATCAAGTGGATTCTGTTCTCTAAAATTATCAACCTTTCATTAGGACATAGTGCCGTGCATCCATTGACTATTCAACGACTCATAGATATATTTAACCATCGGGTTTATCCGGTTATTTACCAGCAAGGTTCTTTAGGTGCTTCCGGTGATTTAGCACCATTAGCCCATTTGTCTTTACCATTGATTGGTTTAGGTAACGTGTATTATCAAAATAAAATTATTTCTACCAAAGAACTTTATCAAATAGTAGGATGGAGTAAACTTCACTTACAGCCCAAAGAAGGACTGGCGCTTTTGAATGGCACTCAATACATGAGTGGTATTGGAATTTATATTTTATTAAATCTGCTGCCGCTCTTCACGGCGTCTAATGTAATAGCGGCTGTATCGTTGGAAGCATTTGCTTGCAGGCACGAGCCTTTTGATATACTGATACAAAAAGTACGAAATCACAAAGGACAATACATCACCGCGTCTCAAATTACAAAAATTCTGAAAGGAAGCCCATCATTTAATAACACACATAACAAACAAGTGCAGGACCCGTATTCTTTTCGTTGTATTCCGCAAGTACACGGCGCATCGTATGATTTGATAGCATTTTTCAAAAATGTTATTGAAACAGAAATCAATTCTGTAACAGATAATCCTCTCGTGTTCCCGGATGAAAAAAAAGTACTTTCCGGCGGAAACTTTCATGGTCAGATCTTAGCCAATGCCTTTGATATGCTGGCACTAGCCATGAACCAACTGGGTGGCATTTCAGAACGGCGAATATTTCAGTTAATTTCTGGAAGCAGAAATTTGCCCACTTTTCTTGTCAGAAATTCTGGATTAAATTCCGGATTTATGATAACACAATACACCGCAGCTTCTTTGGTAAACCGAAACAAAATTCTTTGTACACCTGCTTCTGCCGATAGTATTGTTTCTTCAAATGGTCAGGAAGATTATGTAAGTATGGGCGCCAACGCGGCTAACAAAAGCCTTGAAATTTTAGAAAACATAAAACAAATTCTGGCTATAGAACTCTTCACAGCCGCACAGGCATTTGAATTCAGAAGACCACAACGCTCATCCGATAGTATCGAAAATTTAATAGCAGAATATAGAAAAAACGTGCCTTTTATTGAACACGACACAGAAATGTATGTATACATTCAACGCACCAAAAAATTTATTGAAGAGAATATGCTCAATTGGTATAACAGATTCAAAGAATAATTGTATGCGAATTATAGTAAGTTTATTGCTACTGTTAAACAGCACCATTCCTTTATGGGCTTGTCAATGTCCCGTTATTGAATGGTCAAAAGAAAAAGCACAACACTATGATTTTATTGCCAGAATAATCATAAAAAACATCTTTCCACATCAGAATGATTATACAATTGCTGAAGCAGAAATAAAAAACTTGTTCAAAGGTCGGTCTGCCCAATACTGTAAGGTATTATTTCCTGAAAACGATCCGTGTGCTTTACCAATTAGAGTTGGAGAAGAATGGTTGATTTATGCGGCTAACAAACAAATAAATACCTATGTTATAGATTGGTGTGGATGGAGCAGAAAACGATTTGTCAATGATTGGGAAGATTTTTTTGTTGCTACACACATTCTTACCTATGATGAAGAACTTAGAAAATTACAGCAAGTATTTCCTGAAATTTCAATAACGACTGCTCCTTCCCCAGGAATATTTCATAAAAATATCATTCCCAATAAATCAGAACTTTACATTTACCTTTTTTTATCTCTTGTAAGTTTTTTAATTATATTATTAATTATAAAAAAATATAACCGATGAATAAAATTACAGAAAGTGATTCATTGTACAGACATTTAGAAAAAATGAATGTTGATGAATTACTTACAAACATCAACAAAGAAGATAAAAAAGTGGCCATTGCAGTAGAGAAAATAATCCCCAAACTTGTTCCGCTGATTGAGTGTATTACAGAAAAAATGAAAGCAGGAGGACGATTATTTTATGTAGGAGCAGGAACAAGTGGTAGATTGGGCATTGTAGATGCTTCCGAATGCCCACCTACTTTTGGTGTAGAATACGGGAAAGTGATTGGAATTATTGCTGGCGGGAAAAAAGCCATTACTCAAGCCGTAGAATTTGCAGAAGACGATTTGAAACAGGCCTGGAAAGATTTGAAGAAACATAATATTAACACAAACGATTTTGTAATTGGACTTTCTGCATCGGGCACCACGCCTTATGTTATTGGCGCTTTACAAATGTGTCAACAACATAAGATAAAAACAGGCTCTGTTTCATGCAATCCGAATGCGAAAATAAGTAAATACGCCGATTATCCTGTTGAAATCATTGTAGGACCTGAATTTGTAACCGGCTCTACAAGAATGAAAGCAGGAACTGCTCAAAAATTAGTGTTGAATATGATTTCCACTTCAGTAATGATAAAATTAGGAAGAGTAATGGACAATAAAATGGTGGATATGCAACTGGCTAATAATAAACTAATAGACAGAGGAACTCGTATACTGATGCGCAATACAGGATTAAACGATTACAATTATCTCAAAGAAGTATTATTTAAATATGGAAGTGTACGAAAAGCAATGGAATTTATTAAAAAAGAAAACCGCCAGTGAGGTATTATGCTTATATTTGCATAAAAATTAGTTGTATGAAAACAAGTTTTTTTAACCTATCCTGCACCTTGATTTTCAGTATCATAGGTATAAATGGTTCGGCACAACAGGAAATAAAAATCAAAGAAACTTCGGGCTCTTTTTCTTCCGGTAATGCCCCCTGTTTTGAAACTAAAATTTACAACAACACATTAAATGAAGTCAAAGATAAATGGAAAGATGTTTTAAAGGATTACAAGAATGAGAAAGTAAAACAAAGTGGCAACGAAGTGTTTGGAGATAATATTTTAATAAAAGATTGGGGCAATAACCCGGTAGACATTTACACAAATTTTGAAGAAAAATCTGATAAAACCATTGAAATGAAAGTGGCAGTAGATTTGGGCAATGGCAATTATTTAAAAGGCAATGATAAAGATAAATCAAAGTATATTGAAAAAATTATGAAAGAATTTGCCACTAAAATGAGTATTGAACCGCTGGAAAAACAATTAAAAGAACAATCTAAATTGATTGCAGATATAGAAAATAAACAGAAATCACTGGAAAAGAAAGATGAAAATCTGAAACAAGATATAGAATCCTACAAAGAAAAAATCAAAAAAGCCGAAGAAGATATAAAAACCAATGAAGCAGAAATAGAAAAGAAAAAACAAGAATTAGCCACTCAACAAAAATTATTAGAGGAACTTAAAAAGAAAAAAGAAAGCATTCGGTAAAATACAATAATTTTTTTCCTTAATCGTTATGTTTACTAATGTTACATCTTTTTACAAGTGAAAATAAAAAACCTACAGTTATATTATCATATCTTAAAGACACAAAACCTATTTTATTCAGGTGGTCTTTGTTTTTATTGCCGGTAGGTTTGTTGTTTGGTGAAGTCCCCACAAGTATTGCAGAAATTACGGTGTGTTTCTTCTGGTTAATGACCGGTGATTTCAAAGAAAAATTTAAAAAATTATCCCGCTCGTTTTATTTTTACTTACTCTCTTCATTGTTTATCTTACACATTGCAGGTCTTCTGTACACACAGGATTTTAATTATGCATTAAACGATTTAAGAGTAAAAATACCAATTTTACTATTCCCTGTATTATTTTTTTCAACAGATTACATAAGTTTTAAAGACATCGTAAATATATTAAAATGGACTATTCTTGTAACGTTTATCAATCTATTGTACCTTTGGATAAACAAACAACTGCACGCAGATGTTTTTCTTGATACCAGAATGGCTTCGGTTTTCATATCCCATATTAGATTAGGACTCATCTCTGCTTTTGCAGTCATTACAACAGTGTATATCTGGATAAATTATTCTTGCCGTATTGAAAAATACCTCTTCGCTATTATTTTCTTATGGCTACTGTATTTAATGGTATCTTTAAGTTTAATGACCGGCCTCGCCGTATTAATCATCACATCCTTATTTGCAATAGGATATATGCTTGTAAAGAATTACCGTTCTATTTATTTCAAAGGCATTTTACTAATCTGCCTTGCTGCCATTTTGGGCTTTATTTTATATTCTAATCAGATACATCGTAAATATTTTCCCACCAACATTCCTCAACAGGTAATGTACACGAACACCATTCATAAAAATCCCTACATACACAAAATCAACGCTCCATACACCGAAAATGCTTATTGGGTTTTTATTAACATCTGTGATATAGAACTGCAAAAGCAATGGGAAAAAAGAAGCCAGCTTCCATATAATGGAAAAGATAAAAGAGGCAATGAGCTCAGATATACCTTATACCGATATTTAACCAGCAAAGGAGTAACGAAAGATTCAACGGGTATGGCTCAATTGAATGCAGAAGACATAAAAAACATCGAACAAGGCATCCCTAACCACTTTCTTGCAAACGCCAATTTTTTAGAAAAACGATTGTATGAACTAATGCAAGAGTACCACTACTATAAAGCAAGTAAAAAACCACAAGGCAAAACACTGTTCCTGCGCTTTATTTACTGGAAAATAGGATTTCAAATCTGGATGAAAAATTTCTGGTGGGGCGTTGGTACCGGCGATGTACAGCAAACTTTTCAGTCGAAATACAAGCATTATCCCGACATTCCTGCTGTAGAACAATTAAGAGCACACCATCAACTGCTTACGTTTGCCCTGACTTTTGGAATCGTCGGATTAGTCCTGTTTTTGATTATCACTTTCTACCCTTTGATACAACTAAGACACACGAACAATTACATGCTTTATTTTTTATTAAGCAGCATTCATATACTCTCTTTTTTTATTGACGATACATTAGAAACACAGCCCGGCGTTACATTCTACGCACTATACAACACCTTACTCATCAGATGGCTATTAATTCCGCTCAACGAAAAATCAGATCCTATTCATAAAGATATATAAAAAACTTGCATTCACATAAGAATTTCAATACTTTTACACACAATCATTTTTTATGTCTGAAAAAATTGCCTTGATTACAGGAATTACCGGACAAGATGGGGCCTACCTTGCTGAATTTTTATTGCAAAAAGGATACATCGTACACGGTATTAAAAGAAGAAGTTCTTTGTTTAATACAGATAGAATTGACCATTTGTATAAAGATCCCCACGAGCCCGGTACAAAGTTTTTTTTACATTATGGCGACTTAACCGATAGCACTGCACTCATCCGAATCATTCAGGAAGTACAGCCCCATGAAATATACAATCTGGCTGCACAATCACACGTTCAGGTAAGTTTTGAAACCCCAGAATATTCCGCCAATGCTGATGCTTTAGGTACCCTAAGAATCTTAGAAGCCATACGAATCCTAAAACTACAGGATAAAACAAAATTTTATCAAGCCTCTACTTCTGAATTGTATGGCATGGTGCAGGAAGTACCTCAAACCGAAAAAACCCCGTTCTATCCTCGTTCACCCTATGGTGTAGCCAAACTATACGCCTTTTGGATTACTAAAAACTATCGGGAAGCATACGGATTCTTTGCCTGCAACGGCATACTGTTTAACCACGAAAGCCCCATTCGGGGAGAAACCTTCGTTACACGCAAAATTACCCGCGCTGCCGCTAAAATTACCCTCGGCCTGCAAGAAACATTATACCTCGGTAACTTAGATGCCGAAAGAGATTGGGGGCACGCCAAAGATTATGTGGAAGGCATGTGGAAAATCTTACAATACCATCAACCAGAGGACTTTGTATTAGCAACAGGTCGAAAAATTTCCGTTAGAAAATTTGCAGAAATGGCTTTTGAATATGCTGGTATCACTATTGAATGGAATGGCAAAGGCATCAACGAAGTAGGAATTGACTCAAAAACAGGAAAAGAACGAATTAAAATTGATAAAAGATACTTTCGTCCCGCAGAAGTAGACCTACTCATAGGGGACTATTCTAAAGCCAAACAACTCTTAGGATGGGAACCTCAACATACAGTGGAAGAACTTTGTAAAGAAATGGTTTTAGCAGACATAGAATTATTCAAACGCGATAAATATCTGATAGAAGGCGGACATAAAGTGTATCATCAACAAGAATGAGATAAACGTTCTCATCATAACATAGCAAGATGAAAGTATTCCGAAAAAAGGATATTCATCAAATTTTAAAAGAATCTGAAACAGAGCACGCGCAGGCACTAAAAAAAAATCTTAGTGTAAAAGACCTGACCGCTTTAGGGATAGCCGCCATAATAGGCGCCGGAATTTTTACCACCATTGGAAAAGCCGCCTCAGAAGGCGGACCGGGAGTTGTATTCTTATTTATCTTTACAGCCATAGCATGTGCCTTATCCGCCTTTGCTTATGCTGAATTTGCTTCCACATTACCAGTGAGTGGCAGTGCTTATACTTACAGTTATGTAAGCTTTGGAGAACTATACGCCTGGATTATCGGATGGGCTTTAATCATGGAATATGCCATTGGCAACATTACCGTCGCTATCGGATGGTCCGGCTACCTCACAGCATTTTTACATTCATTAGGTATTGATTTACCCGCCTGGCTGTGCACAGATTATTTTTCCGCAAAAAGCGGATTTTCAGAAGCCCGCAAAATTTTATCAGAAAACGCGGATTTTTCTCTTTTACCTTACCACTTGCAAAAGGCCTATTCCGCATGGACCAACGCACCCGGCACCGAAAACTTTAAACTGATTCTGGATTTACCCGCTTTGTTTATTGTGATAATCATTACATATCTTGTGTACAGGGGTATTGAAGAATCAAAAACAGCCAGCAATATCATGGTTCTTATCAAATTACTCATTATCTTACTGGTGATAGCATTTGGAATATTTTATGTTTCTGTAGAAAACTGGCAACCGTTTATGCCCAACGGTATTACAGGTGTCTTAAAAGGTGTATCGGCAGTATTCTTTGCCTACATCGGTTTTGATGCTATTTCTACAACGGCCGAAGAATGTAAAAACCCACAAAAGGACTTACCTAAAGGAATGATGTATTCCATTATCATCAGCACAGTATTATATTGCTTAATCGCATTGATATTAACAGGAATGGTCAATTACAAATATCTGAATGTTGAAGACCCGCTCGCCTTTGTGTTTTCTCAACACCATCTCAACTTTTTATCCGGTATTGTGTCCATTAGTGCCATCGTGGCAATGGCAAGTGTTTTACTGGTCTTTCAGTTAGGACAGCCCAGAATATGGATGAGCATGAGCCGCGATGGCTTACTCCCCTCTGTTTTTTCAAAAATTCATCCCCAATTTAAAACACCTTCTTTTTCAACAATCATTACTGGGCTCATCGTAGGCATCGGTACATTAGTTTTTAATTTATCTACAGTTACTGATTTGACAAGCATCGGGACGCTTTTTGCTTTTGTATTAGTATGTGCTGGCGTGTTAAGATTGCACCGCATGCCCAATCCGCCTGAACGAAAATTTAAAATACCATACATCAACGGACAATTCATTTTACCAATTGTTTTTATCCTCTCCCTCGCTCTGACTTTTTATTGGAACACCACAGCATCCAAAAATTTTATTTTCAATAAAAGTTTAATCACGCATAAAGAAAAAATAATTTCTATTGCTCAAAACACCCCTGCATTTTCAGAAGCATTAAAAAATAGTTTAAAAGCCAATACTTTTTCAGAATTAAAAACGCTAATTTTAACCAAAAGTGAAACCGAGCTGTACCACTTACTATTACCCCTTGCTGAAAATTATCCCGATTTATACGAATCCTCTTTTCGTATTTTCTTGCATAACTTTCCTTTATGGCTATTCTGGGGATTATTTTTATATTTTTCAATTGAAACTTACTTGCGTAAACACAGTTTAATACCTGTAGCAGGGCTAATCACTTGTCTATACATGATGTCGCAGATAGAACTTCAAAATTGGATTGGATTTCTAATATGGTTACTTTTGGGGCTCATAATCTATTTTACATACAGCATCCATCAAAGCAAACTCAATAATACAAAGTATTAAACACAACTAAAAACCATCAACAATGTTAGCACTCATAACAGGCGCTACTGCAGGAATTGGTAAAGCAACGGCTTACCAATTAGCACGATTAAATTTTAATTTAATTTTAACCGGCAGAAGAAAAGAACGACTGAACACTATTAAAGCAGAACTTGAAAATCAATACAAGGTCAAAATAGCCACGCTCTCTTTTGATATTCGTCAAAAAACAGAATGTGAAAAAGCCCTGCAATCGCTGGATAAAGAATGGAAACAAATAGATGTGCTGATAAATAACGCCGGACTTGCACAGGGCCTAAGCACTATAAATAACGGACTGGAAGAAGATTGGGATACCATGATTGACACAAATATCAAAGGGCTGTTGTGCATTACTAAAACCATTAGCAACTGGATGATAGAAAGAAAACAAGGTCATATCATTAACATCGGTTCCATTGCCGGAAAAGAAGTGTATCCCAATGGCAACGTGTATTCTGCTACCAAACACGCCGTAGATGCCCTGACCAAAGCAATGCGAATGGAATTCCTGCCTTACAATATAAAAGTAACAGGCATACACCCCGGAATGGTGGAAACAGAATTTAGTTTAGTACGTTTCAAAGGCGATGCAAAACGTGCCCAACAAACATACACCGGTCTTCAACCACTCACTGCAGAAGATATTGCAGAAACCATTGCCTGGGTTATACAAAGACCAGCACACGTCAACATTAACGACATCATCATTATGCCTTCTGTTCAAGCCAACACAAGAGATGTTATTCGTAAATCTTAAAAAATTATGAATCAGGATAAGTATCTTCAACGCGGCGTCTCTTCTGATAAATCAGAAGTACATCAGGCCATCAGAAATTTAAACAAAGGATTATACAAAAACACTTTCTGTAAAGTCATACAAAATGTATGGTCAAACGATGATACTACTGCTTTGATTTTACACGCCGACGGTGCGGGAACAAAATCTTCGCTGGCGTATGCCTACTGGAAAGAGACCAATGATTGGTCTGTATGGAAGGGTATTGCACAAGATGCGATTGTGATGAACTTAGACGATATTTTATGCACGGGTTATACCAAGCAATTTGTCTTGTCATCTACCATCGGAAGAAATAAACATCTGATAACAGGCGATGTTATCTCCGCAATCATTGAAGGTACAGCAGAATTTTGTAAAACAATGCAACAATACGATGTTCGCATAGAGTATGCCGGGGGCGAAACAGCCGATGTAGGCGATTTGGTACGCACCATCATTGTGGATAGTACAATGGTCGCACAAATTCCAAAGAAAAATATAATTCAGATAGATATACAGGAAAAAGATGTGATAGTGGGCTTTGCCTCCTTTGGAAAAACAAACTATGAAAATGAATACAATAGCGGCATCGGCAGCAATGGCTTAACAATGGCCCGACACGAGCTGTTTAATAAACAACTTGCCCGCCAATATCCTGAATCATACGACCCTAACTTAAACGACCATCTTTGTTATACAGGAAAATTTTTTCTCACCGATATAACAGAAGTAGAATATACATTCCATCAACAAACCATTAAAGAAAAACTGACAATAGGCAAGTTAGCATTATCACCCACCCGAACCTATGCTCCTTTGTTATTACAAATCTTAAATACTTATTCTGAACACATTCACGGCATTATTCATTGCACCGGTGGTGGACAAACCAAAGTACTTCATTTTTTAGATAAGCCCCTGCGCATCGTAAAACACAACCTCTTTGCACTCCCTAAACTATTTCAGTTGCTGGCAGAACAAAATACTCATCATTTAAAAGAATTATACAAAGTGTTTAATATGGGGCATCGTCTGGAAATCTATACGAATGAACCTACGGCGATTAAAATGATAGAACTGGCTAAAACTTTTGGAATAGAAGCCCAAATCATCGGAACAGTTGAAAAATCAAAACAGGCAGAAGTGTTGATACAATCCGAACTGGGCGAGTTTTTATACACAAAATAATACTCTTTCAGTGAGCACCTATAATTAAAAAATCTTCCCGCCATTGTCGGAATTAAGATACAAGACAGAAAGCAATCAGGCACAATGAGCAGTAAGTTGTTTTATTAAACCGCCACATCCGCTTTAATAGACGGGTGTGGCTCGTATCCTTCCAGTTTGAAATCTTCGTATTTAAAATCAAAAATACTCGTTATACTCGGATTTAAATACATTTTCGGTAAAGGTCTGCATGTTCTGGACAATTGTAATTTGGCCTGTTCAATGTGATTGAGATACAAATGCGTATCCCCTAACGTGTGAATAAATTCATAAGGTTCAAGCCCGGTAACTTGTGCTACCATCATCAGCAGAAGAGCATAAGATGCGATGTTGAATGGTACCCCTAAAAAAATATCGGCACTACGTTGATAAAGCTGGCAGGATAACTTTCCGTCCGCTACATAAAACTGAAATAGAATATGACAGGGGGGAAGCCGCATTTCTGGAATCTGCGCTACATTCCACGCACTCACTATCAGACGTCTGGAATTAGGATTTCGTTTAATTTCTTCTACCAATTGATAAATTTGGTCAATATGCCCCTTTTGATAATCGGGCCAACTTCTCCATTGATACCCATAAATGGGACCTAACTCACCATTATGGTCTGCCCATTCATCCCAAATTGTAACTCCATTTTCCTTTAAATACTTAATGTTGGTGGAACCCCTCAAAAACCAGAGCAATTCGTGGATTATTGACTTGACGTGTAATTTTTTGGTGGTGATTAATGGGAATCCTTCCTGTAAATTAAACCGCATCTGATAACCGAACACACTTAATGTTCCCACACCGGTTCTGTCTTCTTTTTTGATGCCTTTTTCTAAAACATGTTTGAGTAAATCGTGGTATTGCTGCATAAAATCGTTTTTTAAAATTTGAGTTGTTTAGCAGGTAATACAGTGGCTTCGCATTTTCCAAACCCCACACGAATGCCGTTTTTCTCCGCATAGGCCTGAATGATGATGGTATCGCCGTCCTGAATAAATTTTCTTTCTTCGCCGTTGTTTAGTTTCAAAGGCTTTGTTCCTCTCCAGGTCAGTTCTAACATACTTCCAAATTCGTGAAGTGCCGGTCCGCTGATAGTGCCACTGGCCATTAAATCGCCGACATTGAGCGGACAGCCGTTGATAATATGATGAGCAAGTTGTTGTTCCATCGTCCAGTAAAGGTATTTAGTATTGCTTTGACAGATGATGGTTGCACTGCCATCAGCCGTTTTCAGGATAACCTCAAGATGAATGTCCAGATGCTGTAAAACGTCTTGTTTTAAGTAGGGCAGGGGTTCCGGAAACTGTGGATCAGCGGCCACATAAAAAGGTTCCAGGGCTTCTAATGTTACAATCCAGGGTGAAATGGTAGAAGCAAAATTTTTGGCTAAAAAAGGACCGAGTGGTTGATATTCCCAGGTTTGAATATCCCTGGCACTCCAATCATTGAATAACAGCAAACCAAAAATGGCTTCTCTGGCTTTATTGACAGGAATAATTTCCCCTTGATGTGTGGATTTCCCAACAACAAAAGCCACTTCCAGTTCAAAGTCCAGCAGTTTACTTGGACCGAAGAGGGGCTTATCCGAGTCCGCGGGCTTTGTTTGACCATTCGGACGATAAAAAGCGTGTGGACTTACAAAAATACTGGAAACACGGCCATGATAACCGACTGGCAAATGCTTCCAGTTGGGGAGCAAAGCATTGTTCGGATCTCTAAACATCTTCCCGACATTCGTAGCATGGTATTCGCTGGAATAAAAATCGGTATAATCGCCTATTTGCAGCGGCATTACTAATGTAATGGCTGAAATGGGCTTAAAAACTCTGGAATGCAGATGTTCGGCCAATTTTAATTCCTCATTGTTGACCGATAGTAATTCCTGAATTTTTTTTCGGACGGCAGATGTAATAGGTTTTCCAAGTGCTATAAAATCATTCAAAACAGGTCTTGAGAAAATATTTTCTAAATGTGGGTAGATGGACTTAAAGTAACCGGCTTTTGCCAATTCGGACAAATCAATAATTTCATCGCCAATTGCCGAGCATGCAATGTGTTGATTGTTTTCATTTTTATATACACCAAAAGGAATGTTGTAAATAGTAAAGTCCGAGTTTGAAGAGTAATTTTTCCAGGATTGCATTATTTTTTTGCGGACAATAATACTACTTATTTATAAAATAATCTGTTAAACAATAGTTAAAAAATTTCTATCTGCTTGGCAGGGTAAACTATGAAGTAGGAAAGTTTCTATACTTTTTTACGGACAAACCTACTTACAACTTAACATAATGTAAATTATGGTGAAATAATAAAATGCATCTCACACCTAACCTAACAAGATTAACCGTATTGATTAAAGAATAAAAAAACTATCTATTCTTTATTTTCAAGGGATATTTACCTTTTATATACTGGTTGTAAAATTTGCCATAAGAAGACGCTTCTTTCATCGCATTCCATAATTCTGAAGGAACATTCTGATGAATATAATTTCCTTTATCAGTAACGATTTCCAGATACCCGTATTGTTGTTGGTTGCAACTGTAATAGGCAATACTTCGGATCCATGAACTTCGAATTGTTTCAATTTTTTCATGAAACGTAAATGTCGTTGTATAAATAAATACTTTCGCTTCATCGTAGTTTTGAAATGTTTTATGGATAATGCTATTACAATCTAATTCTGTATTATTTGAAATGCGGCTTTCTGAATCCCATTGACAGGAGGTAAAAAAAAAAAACAGAACGTATTTTTTTATGTTTAAAAACATTTTTATTGATTTTATCCTCTCATTACATTCAACTGTTTAATTGTGAAAAAAGCCAACAAAAGTCCTAACACCACTTGAAAAAATATATTTTTAGCTATTTCGTCGGTTTGAATAAGACCGTATAAAGCATTAGAAGTATTCATTTTGAGTTGTTCACTGGCATTGCATACTTTGTACATCTTACGGGATGAGAGTAACGGAATGGTATCATTTTTTTCATCGGTTACAAGCAATGTGTCTTTTTCTACATCGGATACTAACTGATATAAACTAACTATTTTTAGTTTATTGATATGTTTATAGTTTACTTTGACTTCTTTTGGAATTTTGATTTTAACTTGTTCTGCACCCGGACAATAAGGAAGTTTTTTACAGGGATACATCCATTGAAAGGTGGTATCGTATTGAGGATTATACAGACACGTCTCTGATTGTATTAAGGTAGAATGTTCGTCCTGTATTTTACACAACAATTCCGTACTCCATCGGGAAATGGTGAGCATACCAAGATAGGACTTGACAGGGCTATCCAGCGGCGCTATAACTCCCGATAAAAGCAACTGCGGGATTAAAATTAACGGGGTAATGCTGATGACTTTCACAGAACTGGTAAACAATGAAGATATCAGCAGTCCCATCATCACCGATAAAATGCCATTTAAGCTTAATACTCCAATGTATGATAAAGGGGAAAATAAACGAATATTATCTTCTTGTTGTAAGAAACTTGTTGTATAAACCAATACCACCACTTGAACGATAGTGAGCAAACTTAAAATGAACAACTTGGATAAATAGTACGTCTCAGGGCGAATACCATATTTCTTTTCCTTAAAATACAAGGGCCATTCATCTACAATTTCCCGGGAACTATTGCTGATTCCAAACCAGATGACCGTGATGCTCATGATAAACAAATGGCTAATTTGAAACTTTTCAAAAATGAAGCTGATTAAAACGGGGATTAGCACCGGTTGTAACAATACTAAAGCCCAGAAATCCGGACCATGTCTCCATTTGTATTGTGCGTAGCGTAAGGTGATCCAAAGCAAATAATAAATCTGTCTGAAAACACTGGTAGAAGACGAAAAGGCGCTTTCAGACAAATCGGAATGGGTTTTTGTCTTGACTTCCGTTTTGTGAATGCGGAATTGATTGACTGATTCGGGTCGGCTTAATAATTCATAAACCTCAAGGTAATCATTTTTTTGAAAGTAAGACAACACGTTTTCTTTGGAACCGTAGTAACATAAATAACCTCCTTTTCCTAAAAACATTATTTTGTCTGCATAATGAATATCTTCGGGTTTGTGAGTTACCATTAAAATGGTAGTGCCTTCTTCCTGTACTTTCTTCAGGTATTGCAGAAACTCCCTTATGGTTTCGGGGTCTAAGGGAGAGGTGGGTTCGTCTAAAATCAAAATAGCCGGATTGGCCAGTAATTCAATAGCTATGGCCAGCCGTTTTTTTTCACCTCCGGAGAGAAATTTCACTTTTTTGCTTAAATGGTCCGGATGGTTTAAGTTCATTTTCTCTAAAACGTGATGAATGATATCTCGGATGTTGTGATGAGAAGACACATCAGGAATTTTAATTTTAGCGGCATAGTAGATGGTATCCCAAACGGTGAGTTCGGAGTGGAAATAATCCTGCTGACCGACATAACCTATCTTGGAAAACACATATTTTTCATACTTTCTGGCATTTAAGCCGTGAATAAATACTTCACCAGATGAGGGTATAAAATTCGTGATACTTTTGATGAAGGTACTTTTTCCACAGCCGGAAGGACCCATGACAGCCACAAATTCACCTTTCTGAACGGCGATGCTTAGGGGATGAAGCAACGGGCGATTTTTATGTTGTACGTGTAGATGATGGGTTTCAAGGGCGGGGGCAGCGTCGTGAGCGCGAACCGACTCTTTGATACGCAGGGTTTGGAAGCCAATCAGCAGTTCATCGTTTTCATCTATGTAGGTGCTGGTGTTTATTCGTTTGCCGTTGATGAAGGTGCCATTCGTGGAGTGGAGATCTTCTAACAGGTATTTTTCGCCTTGCCGGGTGATTTTACAATGTTTTCGGGAAACGTATTTATCCTTGATGACCACATCGCAGGAAGGCTCCCGACCTATAAGGATACTTTCTTTATGCTTGAAATATTCTTCCAGTGCAAGATACATCGTAAGACGT
>JBBIGQ010000010.1:0-79214 GCA_037447455.1 Sphingobacteriaceae bacterium
TTACACCTTCTCCATCTTAAACAAAAAAGCCCTTCTTATCAGAAGGACTTCACTTTTGTAGCGGAGGGAGGACTCGAACCTCCAGCCCTTCCACGAGTGGAAGGGTATGAGCCCAACAAACTACCCCTGCTCTCTATTTTATACCATAATCCCTCAAACATCTTTCTATTATCGCCCGTTTTTCATATACCCCACGACCGCACTTCAAATATCCCTCCCGCTTTAATGCTTCTGACTTGCTCTCAAAAATCTCATAATGTAATAATACCCACGGCCGATGATAACGCGTGCTCTCTCTCCCTAAATAATTATGTGAACGCATCCGTGCTAATATATCACTCGTCATACCTGTATAATTTCGTCCATTCTTCATAGAATATAAAATATAAACATAATACTCTGACATAACTTACACCTTCTCCATCTTAAACAAAAAAGCCCTTCTTATCAGAAGGACTTCACTTTTGTAGCGGAGGGAGGACTCGAACCTCCAGCCCTTCCACGAGTGGAAGGGTATGAGCCCAACAAACTACCCCTGCTCTCTATTTTATACCATAATCCCTCAAACATCTTTCTATTATCGCCCGTTTTTCATATACCCCACGACCGCACTTCAAATATCCCTCCCGCTTTAATGCTTCTGACTTGCTCTCAAAAATCTCATAATGTAATAATACCCACGGCCGATGATAACGCGTGCTCTCTCTCCCTAAATAATTATGTGAACGCATCCGTGCTAATATATCACTCGTCATACCTGTATAATTTCGTCCATTCTTCATAGAATATAAAATATAAACATAATACTCTGACATAACTTACACCTTCTCCATCTTAAACAAAAAAGCCCTTCTTATCAGAAGGACTTCACTTTTGTAGCGGAGGGAGGACTCGAACCTCCGACCTTCGGGTTATGAGCCCGACGAGCTACCTCTGCTCTACTCCGCGATCATTTGTGCCACAAATATACAGAATACAATCTGTATTTTCCAAATTTTTTTATTCAAAATTTTTCTAAACGTCCAAATTGGTTTATCCGTATCTCTACTGATTTTATCGTAAATTCAACATTTCGGAATATTTGGGTAATGGCCAGTTTTCATCTGCTACAATGAGTTCAAGCTTGTCAGCATGATAACGAACCGTATCAAAATAGGGTTTTATCTTTTTACAATAGGCAAACGCTCTTTCTTCTATATTTTCAATGGCATTGGCCTTTTTACGGGCTTCGGTCATATCAATAGCGGCTTTTCGTAAGACATTCACTCTTTCAGAGATTTCTTTGATAATGTCAAGATGGGATGCAATAAAAGTATCATTGGTATCTTCTACACCATTTCCCAAAGTAGTCATTGCACTCATTTGCTTTATACCTCTTACAATCTCCACTAATTTATGCTGGTAATTTAATGCTGCCGGAATAATTGTATTATGTACCATTTCTGCCATCACCCGTGATTCAATTTGTACCTTTTTGATATAAGTTTCTAATTGAATTTCATGCCGTGCTTCAATTTCACGTTCGCTTAATACATTTAATTCAGAAAATAGTTTTTTAATTTTTTTGTCGTGATAAATTTTTAGTGCTTCAGGTGTAGATGTAAAATTGTTAAGGCCACGCTTTTGAGCTTCTTTTTTCCATTCTTCGCTGTAGCCATTTCCTTCAAAACGAATTTTTTTAGACGCGGTTATATATTTTTTAATAATTTGAAAAATCGCTTCATCCTTATCCGTTCCTTTGTCTATTAAAGCATCTACTTCTTTTTTGAAATCCATTAAGGTTTTGGCTACAATTAAGTTTAGTATCATCATAGCATTGCCGCAATTGGCAGATGATCCAACCGCTCTAAATTCAAATTTATTACCTGTAAAAGCAAATGGTGAAGTTCTGTTTCTATCGGTATTGTCTAATAAAATTTCAGGAATTTTGCCGATGCCTAATTTCAATGCAGTTTTTTCTTCGGGACTCATTTTTCCGGAAGGCACATTTTTCTCTAAATCATTCAAAACATTTGAAAGATAATTACCTATAAATACAGAAATGATAGCCGGAGGTGCCTCATTAGCTCCTAAACGATGATCGTTGGAAGCACTGGCAATGCAGGCACGCAACAGATCTGCATAATCATGCACTGCTTTAATGACATTGACAAAAAAACTTAAAAACTGAAGATTATTTTTTGGGGTTTTGCCGGGTGCTAAAAGATTTTTTCCGGTATTAGTGGCTAAACTCCAGTTGTTATGTTTGCCACTACCATTCACACCTGCAAACGGCTTTTCATGAAATAACACACGAAAACCGTGCCGAATAGCGACTTTTTCCATAATATCCATAAGAAGTACATTATGATCCACCGCAACACTTACTTCTTCAAAGATTGGCGCACATTCAAATTGTGCAGGAGCAACTTCGTTATGTCTTGTTTTTACCGGAATGCCTAATAAATGACTTTCGTATTCAAAATCCCTCATAAAAGCAGAAACTCTTTCCGGGATAGATCCCCAATAGTGATCTTCTAATTGTTGTCCTTTAGCCGGTGAGTGTCCAAACAAAGTTCTGCCGGATTGCTGAATATCATAGCGGGCGTTGTAATAAGCCGCATCTATTAAAAAGTATTCTTGTTCCCAACCAAGAGTGGGAACTACTTTGGTTACATTTTTATCAAAGTATTGACACACATCGGTAGCGGCTTTGTCAAGAATATGTAGTGACCGAAGAAGAGGGGTTTTGTAATCTAGAGTTTCGCCTGTATAGGAGACAAAAATGGAGGGGATGCACAAGGTTTTGTCAATAATAAAAGCCGGCGAAGTAGGGTCCCATGCGGTATAACCTCTGGCTTCAAAAGTATTTCGTATTCCGCCACTCGGAAAAGACGAGGCATCGGGCTCTTGCTGTGCTAATTGATTGCCACTGAACTTTTCAATCACTTTTCCATCTCCGCTCCATTCCATAAAAGTATCGTGCTTTTCAGCCGTTTCACCATTTAAAGGTTGGAACCAATGGGTATAATGGGTAACACCTTTACTCATAGCCCATGCCTTCATAGATTCGGCCACTTCAGATGCAATTTTTCTGTCAATAGTTGTTCCTTTTTCAATAGATTCTTTTACTTTTTCAAAAGTATCTTCCGAAAGATATTTTCGCATTTTATCTAATGTAAAAACATTTTCCGCAAAATACTCACTGATTTGCCCCTTGATATGGGAGTTGGAAAGAGGTTTTTTGTTTAATGCTTCCTGAAAAGCAATGAGTCGTTTATTCATAATAAATTATTTTTTGGGACAAAGGTATGAAAAAAATAGGGGTAATTAAAATAAAATTGATATTTTTTTATCAACAATATATTTTTAATTGGGGGGTATATTAAAAAAATGATGTTTTTTAAATCTTATTTTGATTCAATTATTGGAATAATTTTTTTTGTAAGTTTGCCTCGTACTATTTTTTACTTCTTCTGACCATGTAGTAGATTTTCTATTGCATAGTGATATATTTAATTTGTTTCTAATGATAACAAACAAGATGTTTAGAATTTTAATGATTCTTTTAATAGTTATTGATTATTCTGCTATAAAATCACAAGGTATTTATCCATTTTCTAATTCAAATTATAGTGGTGTCTCAGCTGCTATATTAAATCCGGCTAATGTACATGGTGTTTGTAAGTTTGATATGACTTTAGGAGGTGCGGGCGGCTATATCAATAATTGGATTGGCATCAAAAGAAGTTTCTTATTTGTAGATTTTAATAAAGACAGTATCTTAAAAAAAACTACTACCACATTTTTGGACGGGAATAGTCCTAGAAATTTTATCTCATCTGTTAAAGTAATTATGCCCTCGTTTTTAGTTCAATTAAACTCTAAAAGTTCAATGGCATTTATATGGAATATTCGCAATTATATGAACATTCAGTCAATGGATGATAATTTATCCAGAATCTTATACAATCATTTATCATTTCCGCCAATGCAAGCAAAAACTTCTAAAATAGCGACCTCTTCACACATGTGGGCGGAATATGGAATAGCTTACGCACGAGAATTGCTCGACACTTATAAGCAAAATTTGACTCTAGGTATTAATATAAAATTTTTACAAGGCATACAATCTTTTTATGCCTATACAGATAATTTTAATTATGAGTTACTAAATGATTCGTCTATGAGTATTCATTCAAGCGTTATTCATTACGGTCATACTAAAAATTTTTCTGTTAATCCATTTTCTGCAGGATATGCAATGAATGGGAAGCCAGCATTAGGATTTGACATCGGCGTAAACTATTTTATTAAAAGTGAAAAATACAAAAATGAATATGTAGATTATATCTTAAAATTATCGGCTTCTATTGTTGATATAGGTTCAATAAAATATAAAAAAGATGTTGGGAATAATTTTACAGCAAATATCTCAAATTGGAATGTGCGGAACTTAATATTTGATTACAAGCAAATCATTAACAATCTGAACGACACGCTTCAAAAGAGATTTAAAATGGACAATACCCCCTCTGACTATAAAATGTATCTTCCAAGAGCATTGAATGTACAAATAGATTGGCGGTTATCTGAAAAACTATTCTTAAATGTAAGTAGCCGACTGCCTTTACGATCAGAAAAATGGATTGCTTTTTCAAAAGAAAATGCGTACCTGTCTATTGCACCAAGAATTGAAAGTATCAAAGATTTTGCCATTTCCATTCCTGTCCTTTATAATCCTATGTATAAAAATGTGAAAACCTCAGAATATTCTGCAGGTTTATTGTTGCAATTAGGCTGGATTGCAGTGGGTACCAATCACCTCACTGACCTTATATTTAAAGAGTACATGAGTGAATTTGATGTTTATCTGTTAATGAAATTTTCTACTTTCAGAAAAGAGCCAAGAATATACGATAAAGATAAGGACGGAGTGAATGATAAACAAGACGCTTGCCCCGAAATTGCCGGAATGCCAATATTGATGGGCTGCCCGGATATGGATAAAGATAATATCGCCGATAAGGACGATAAATGTCCAGAAGTTCCAGGGTTACCAAAATTAAATGGTTGTTCGGATAAGGATAGTGATGAGATACCCGATATGGAAGATCAATGCCCGGATGAACCCGGATTGAAAATATTGGCTGGTTGCCCCGATATGGACTCAGACAGTATTCCGGATAAAGAAGATAAATGTCCCGAAATTAAAGGTGTAAAAGAATGGAAAGGATGTCCTGCTCCAAAAATAGATGGACAAATTTTATTGACAGAGAGTCTGCAACACACAGCAGCAAAAATAAAATTATATCTTTTAAAAGAGAATTGTGAAAAAATGGATTCAACAATTACCGACGATAAAGGATATTTCAAATTTGAAATTAAAGATACAAGTCAGATATATTTTGTGAAAGTAAATGAAAACGAAGAATTAGCAAAGGGCAAAGCCCGGTTTTTTATGGCAAAA
The DNA here is from genome assembly GCA_037447455.1 of Sphingobacteriaceae bacterium. Taxonomy (GTDB): domain Bacteria; phylum Bacteroidota; class Bacteroidia; order B-17B0; family Aurantibacillaceae; genus BPGX01. The sequence goes on from JBBIGQ010000010.1 coordinate 5,450, forward strand.
GACAGTAATATCATTCGGATAAGCAAAAATTTACCCTGCCATAAATTTGTATTTACCAATTTACCCTATGAAAAATATCCGTTTTACGATTTGAAGCGCGATGGTTTTTTACATATCAGCGGAAATTTTCTGATTACAGACAATGTAACAGAAGCATTGAAAAATAAGAAAATCATCATACGAAATATACATGGCGATATAGTAGATACGGTAACTACCAATGAATTTGGTTCGTTTACTTTTCGGTATCTGGATTATGATCAAAATTATTTAATCACCTTCGCTGATACCAACCTTAACCTTCCGGCTGGTACCAAAATTATCCTGACAAATAAAAACGGAAAAGAAATAAAAAGTTTTGTGTATTCACCACTTGAAAAATTTAAGTATGAACTTTTATCATACGATAAAACAAGCATAAAAGAATTGGCTATTGACGAGGAAGACATCAATATATCTTTTTCTGCTTACTTAAAAGACGCTCACTTTAAACCATTTAAGAATATAAAAATTGTAGTAACAGACGAAGATAATCCCTTACAAGAGATTATTACAAATGACAATGGAATGTTTACGGTAGAAAATATGCAATTTAAAAAAGGAATTTCATTTATTATTTTATCAAATCAATCGGATAGCAGTATAACAAAAACAAACATAGTTTTGATTACTGATAATAAAAACCGCGTTATTAAAAGATTGGTAAGAGGACTTGGCGGTGAATTTAAAATACGATTATTGGATATTGAACAAACAACCTTAGCAGAATACCAAATAAATGACCCATGGCTCAATGTATTGAAACTGAAAAATCAAAAAAGTAAAGATACTATAAAAATAAGAGAAAAAATTAATTATGCTGTCAATGCCTATAAGCCAGATGCTACCGGTTTCCGGGTATTGGATAAAGTAATACAAATCATGAAAGACAATCCAAAATTAGTCATGACTATTTCCTCTCATACAGACAGTCGTGGAAACGATAAACACAATATGCAACTCTCAGAAAAAAGAGCCAAATTTGCATTTGACTACATTGTTTCTAAAGGGATTGATGAAACACGATTAAAATGGGTAGGATTTGGAGAAACGAAACTTTTAAACGAATGCAGCAATAAAGTAAAATGCAGTGAAGAAAAACACGCTGAAAACAGAAGAACAGAATTTGATATAAGAGTAGAAGAACTATCAGATAATCATCAGAATTAATACACTGTTTAATCTTACTACCTACTATCTTCCTGCAATATTATTTTAAAGCGATTATTAAAATGTACGCAGAACTTTTTACCGCTACATAATTTTTTCCCGATTATATTTGCCAAAAATTTTTGATGTACGACTATATTACCGGAAGCATCATTGAACTGAACCCGACCCTTTTGGTTATTGAAAACAATGGTGTCGGTTATAAATTTTTTATTTCATTAAATAGTTTTCAGCATTTTCAAAACCAATCCACCACAAAAGTATTTATAGAAACCATCCATCAACGTGACGACATGCCCAAATCTTTTGGGTTTGCCACCAAAGAAGAACGGGAAATATTTCGTCATCTGATATCCGTATCAGGCGTAGGTGGCAATTCCGCTATGCTGATGCTATCCTCTTTAACTCCTGCCGAAATAATAGGAGCTATCAACACCGCCAATGTTGCCCTCCTCAAAAGCATCAAAGGCATAGGCGAAAAAACCGCACAACGGATCGTCGTAGATTTGAAAGGAAAACTTGGTAAACACGAAGGTGGAATTGGCCAAATCATTCATACAGCATCCGACAAAATCAAAGAAGATACCCTAATGGCACTCATAGCCCTTGGTTTTAATAAGTCCCACGCCGAAAAAGCAATAGAAAAATCCGTCTTACACAATAAAGACGCTCTTTCTTCCGTTGAAATGCTTTTAAAAATCTCACTTAAAAACCTGCAATAGTTCAAAAGTGAAAAACAAGGAAGTTGTTAATATAATCATAGGGGTGCTTATATCCTTTTTTTTGCTTTTGTCTCTTTACAAAACAGACGCTTCCTACCGTCCCTATTCCATTTCTATACCCCACTCCTCCACCGCTATTCCCATAGACACTCCCCCTCCACTGCCCTATAATTTTAGCGATAATAAAGGCGAAGAACCCATTTATAATGAACAACACAATTTATACCTGAATAATCCCTCCAACATCAAAACCAATATTGAATACGACCCACAAGAAAAAAAATATATTATCCAACAAAACATCGGCAATCAAAAATACCGCCCCGATACTTACTTAGACGAAGAAGAATATCAAAATTACATGTTTAAGAAAGCGGTTCGCAACTATTGGCGGTCTAAAATTGCTGCAGAAGATTTAAACAAACCCAAAAAAGGGCTCATCCCTTCCCTTCAAATTCAAAACGAACTCTTTGACCGCATTTTTGGTGGCAATACCATTGACATCCGCCCCACCGGAACCATAGAACTTATCTTCGGTATCAATCGTCTGAAAAACCTTAACCCCGCTATTCCACAGCGACAACAAAAAATCACCAATTTTGACTTCAATATGCGCATCCAACTCAATCTACTCGGAAAAATTGGCGAAAAATTTAAAATCAATATGAACTATAATACAGAAGCCAATTTTGACTGGGAAAACCAAGTAAAACTGGATTGGGCCGGTGGCGAAGACGACATACTGAAAAAAATTGAAGCTGGCAACGTTACATTACCATTAAATAGTTCTTTAATCACCGGAAGTCAAAGCTTATTTGGCATAAAACTGACCACTCAATGGGGCAAATTAACAGCCACTACTGTTTTTGCACAACAACGCGGAAAAAAACAAGAAGTAACGGTACAAGGCGGCGCTCAAACACAACCGTTTGTCATTACCGCAGATAATTATGAATCTAATAAACACTTTTTTCTTTCCCACTATTTCCTGAAAAACTACGATACATGGATGTCCACACTACCCGTTATAAACTCTCCCATTGTTATTACAAAAGTAGAAGTATACGTCTTAAATCAAACTGGTACCACTACCCAAAACAGAAATGTAGTAGCTTTTGAAGATCTGGGAGAAGACACAACCAATGTCTTTTCCAGCATGAAAAACCCTTCTTGTATTGCTAACCCTGCTTATGTTATTACTGACAGTGCAGGAATAATTCCCCATAATGGTGCTAACAGTTTATACTATATAATCACCAACCCAACTACGGGAATCTTAAAAGACAGAAATAGTACCAACATTGCGGCCATTATAAAAAATACTACTTCTAACACCTGCAACTCCAGTGGAGAATATATGGTGCAATCCAGAGATTTTGATATTATTTACAATGCCAGAAAACTGACCCCATCCGAATATACACTCAACTCCCGCTTAGGTTATATCTCACTCAATCAAACACTGAATAATGACCAGGTTTTAGCGGTTTCTTTTCAATTCACTTACAATGGTAAAATCTATCAGGTAGGCGAATTCAGTGACCAATTTCCGGACAACAATAAAATTCTAGTAACCAAACTTTTGAAAGGCGCCAACGTAAACGTACGCTACCCTACCTGGAAACTAATGATGAAAAACGTTTATGCCATCGGGGCCTATAACATCAATCCACAAAACTTTAACCTTCAAATTTATTACAACAACATTGAAACCGGGGTTGATATTCCTTACATTCCTTACGGTGCTATCAATGGCACTCTTCTCATCCGCACATTAGGATTAGATAACCTCAATGTAAATGGCGACAAACATTACGACGGTGTATTTGATTTCTTGCCCGGCTATACCATCAATCCTGCGAATGGTCGTATTTACTTCACTTCTGTTGAACCCTTTGGTTCTTACTTAAAATCTAAGTTCAGTATCAACGACTTTCCAAATGCCAACAAATATATCTTTCAGGAACTTTACGACTCTTTGAAAGTTTCCGCACAACAAATTCCAGAAAAAAACAGATATAAAATCAAAGGCACCTACACCTCTTCATCCGGTTCAGAAATCACTCTGAACGCCTTAAATATTCCACAGGGCGCCGTTATAGTAACGGCTAATGGCGTGCGATTAACAGAAAATATAGATTATACAGTAGATTACACATTAGGAAGAGTAAAAATCATCAACGATGGATTGTTAAACAGCGGTGCACAAATTAAAGTATCCGTTGAGAGCAACTCTTTATTTAATATTCAGCAAAAAAGCTTAATCGGTACACGCCTGGATTACAAAGCCAGTCGCGACCTGCTTTTAGGCGGCACATTTATGCGCTATTCTGAACGTCCAATGACGCAGAAAGTAAGCTTTGGAGATGAACCCGTTTCCAATATCATCTGGGGACTTGACTATAACTACAAAACAGAAACACACTTCCTAACACGTTTAATAGACAAATTACCATTTTATAGCACAAAAGAAAAAAGTTTCATCACCACTCAGGGTGAATTTGCTCAACTTATACCCGGCAATGCCGCCGCCATCAAACAAAACGGCGGAACATCCTACATTGATGACTTTGAAGGCAGCGTTAGCTTTATAGATTTACGAAGCCCACAATCCTGGAAATTAGCCAGTATCCCACAAGGGCAACCTGCCATTTTCCCGGAAGCCAGTTTAAGCGACACTATTGCCACTAATTTTAATAGATCTAAATTGGCCTGGTACACCATTGACCCTTCCCTCCAAAGACAACAACAAGACATTACACCATCCTATTACAATAAAAACATCTATTCCAACAACTTCTTCAGGCAAGTCATTGAAACAGAACTTTTCCCACTTAAAACCCCTCCCAATGGTCAACCCGTATTATTACCGGTTATGGACCTTGCTTATTTCCCAACCGAAAGAGGTCCATATAACTTTGACATTAACCCAACCCCCTTTTCTGCCGGTATAGAGCCCAATACCGGAAAGTTAAAAAGTCCGGAAACACGCTGGGCAGGTATTATGCGCAACCTGACTACAAACGATTTCTTTTCTGCTAACGTCGAATACATCCAATTCTGGTTAATGGACCCCTTTAATTCGGATTACAATAACACCACGCACCCAGATATGGATGCCGCTAAACCGCCTTCCGGCGAACTCATCATTCATCTTGGAAATGTGTCAGAAGACATTCTTAAAGACGGTAGAATGAGTTATGAAAACGGACTACCGGCATCTTCCGCTGCCACCCAAAATCTACCCGTTTCACAAAGCAGTTTAGCCATTGTCCCTTCTGTTCCACCTATCACCAACGCCTTTTCATCCGACCCTAACGACCGTGCACAACAAGACGTGGGCTACGACGGAATGGACAATAACACCGAAAAACAAAGATACAATTACTTAATCAGTCAGATTAATTCCGGCGGCTTTAATACTTCGGCGACTCTGATACAGGAGTTTCTGAACGACCCCGCTTCAGACAACTACCACTTTTTCAGAGGCGATGACTACGACCAACAACAACTTAAAACATTAGACCGATATAAAAAATACAATAATCCGCAAGGCAATTCACCTACCGAACAACAATATAAAAACCAAAATTCCGGCGGCTATCCCACCATAGCAACCACTCAGCCCGATATTGAAGACCTGAACAGAGACAATACATTAAGCGAAACCGAAAACTACTATGAATACAAAATCAGAATCTCCAAAAACGATATTTCTCCTACCAAAGTAGGTCAGAATTTTATCGTCAATAGTTTTGAAACCACAGCAGATATAGAAGGCGTCAAGAAGACAGTAAAATGGTACCAATTTAAAATCCCCGTTACAGAATTTCAAAAAGCCGTTGGTAACATAGAAGGATTCAACTCCATTCGGTTTATGCGGATGTTGGTAAAAGGTTTTGATAAACCAGTAATTCTCCGCTTTGCCCGTTTTGAATTAGTACGCACCGACTGGAGAAGATACCCCTATGACTTATCCAAACCCGGTGAATATATTGCCCACGACAACTCCAATACCTCTTTTGATGTATCGGCAGTAAGTTTGCAGGAAAATGGCACCAAAACCCCTGTGAGCTATGTAATGCCACCCGGTATTCAACAACAACAAAATGTACAAACCACCAATCTTGTTTTACTCAATGAACAGGCCCTTCAAATGCGTGTCATCAATCTGGAAGATGGAGACGCAAGAGCCATATACAAAAACTTAGACCTGGATGCCCGTATGTTCAAGAAAATGCGAATGTTTATACACGCCGAAAAAATCCCTACAGCCGACAACTTGCTCAAAGATAACGACCTAACACTTTTTGTACGAATAGGAACCGACTACAACGACAATTATTATGAATACGAATTACCCTTAAAACTTACACCCTCAGGAAAATACGACAACAATTCCGAAAACGACAAACATATCGTATGGCCGGAAGACAATGAAGTCGTTATTGATTTTGATGAATTGGTGAATTTAAAACAATCCAGAAACAAAACCTATGGAAATAGTTTTACAGGTAGCCAGAATATCTATCAACTAACATCTGGCACCCGAACACTTTCTATCAGAGGAAATCCCAATATCGGAACCATCCGAAGCATTATGGTAGGAATCCGAAATCCCAAAGATCCATCGATGCAATACCATAGCGTAGAAGTGTGGATCAATGAACTTCGTCTTACCGATTTTAATAACAAAGGTGGATGGGCAACCACAGGCAAATTACAGGCACAACTCGCAGACCTCGGTACTGTCAACATTGCCGGAACATACAGCACACCCTTTTTCGGAAGTGTCGACAAAAAAATCAATGATCGAAGCAAAGAAACCAATCTTACCTGGGATTTTTCTACACAACTGCAACTTGGAAAATTTTTTCCGGAAAAATGGAAAGTCAGTATTCCTTTTTATTACAACTATGGCGAAACCAGAATTATCCCACTTTTTAACCCCTTTGACCCAGACGTCAAAACAAAAGACATTCCTAAAAATGATTATTTGAGCGATGAAGAAATTAAAAAAATGCAGAGTAATGCAATGGATTATACACGTCGTAAAGGATTTAATGTTACCAATGTGCGGATAGAAGGATTGAAAAATAAAAAAATGCCCGCCTTGCCCACCGATTTATCGAACTTTACATTCTCTTATGCTTACAATGAGCAACTCAAACATAATGTGAACATTGACCATCAGATTTTAAAACAATATAAATTTAACTTGACGTATCAATATACCCTCAAAATCAAATCTATTAAACCTTTTGAAAAAATCAAACTCTTTAATAAACCTATTTTTGCATTGATCAAAAATTTCAACTTCCAACCATTGCCCAACAATTACGGTTTTTCAACTGACATCACACGCAATTATTCTGAACTGCTTAACAGAGACATTACCAGTTTTTATTTCAATGAACCCGATAAAACTTTAACCCAATACAACAAACAGTTTTTATGGACAAGAAACTACTCGCTTCGCTGGGATTTAAGCAAATCTCTCAAACTGGATTACAACGCTACAAACAATGGTCGGATCTTAGAACCCTACGGGGCCATTGACACCAAAGAAAAAAAAGATACTATCAAACAAGAAATTAAAAAAGGCGGCACCAATACTGACTTCAAACAAACCATCAACCTAAACTACCAGGTACCTATTAATCAAATACCTTATCTGGAATTTATCAATCTATCCTATAAATATACCGGAAACTACCAGTGGACAAGACGACCGTTTGCTGCAGCAGACACAATAGGGAACACCATTCAAAACTCCAATAGTCAAAACTGGACGGCCAATCTCAGTATGACCATGCTCTATAATAAAGTAAAATTCATTGATAAAATGGTCAAAGGTACTTTGTTTGACAAACCCAAAAAAGGAAAAGACAAAGTAGATTCGGCTAAAACCAAAAACAAACCCAACAAGCCCACTATTCTTTCACAAATAGTACAGGTATTTGGAAAAACAATTACAATGGTTAAGACCATTTCTATCAGTTTTCAAGAGCAAAAAGGCACCATCATTCCCAACTTCAAACCCTCTTCACAATATCTGGGTGTGGACGGTACTCAGCAATTTGCCCCGGGCTTTGGTTTTGCCGCCGGATTACAAAAAGATATTGTCCCTACCTCCATTGAAAAAGGATGGATTTCAAAAAACATCATTCAGACATCGCCTATTACCAAAAACTACCAAAAAACTTTTAATTACCGGGCATCCGTTGAACCACCTGCGGGCATTCGTATTGAAATTAATGGCAATCAAAGTTTTACACAAAATTTAGCCCAATATCTTGTGTGGGACACCATTACCCAACAATTTACCTACATTAGCCCGAATGAAACAGGCAACTTCAGTATCTCCGTTTTCACACTCAATAAATCCTTTAAAGAAAAATGGAAAGGTATGGAATCCCAATTATTTAAAGACTTTCTGGAACTCCGAAAAGAATATGCACAACTGCTCAGCAGCCAAAATCCAAATTCGGTCGGAATAAAAACAGACGGCGCCGGAAATACTTATTATGATGGTTATGGGAACACCCAGCAAGATGTCCTTATTGGGGCATTTTACAATGCTTATACAGGTAAAAAAATTAAAAACTACACCACTAAAAATCCTTTTCCTGCTTTTCCAATGCCCAATTGGAATATTACCTTTGATGGACTTGGTAAAATTAAGTTCTTACAAAAATGGTTCAAAGCCATCACCTTGAAACACAGCTACAAATCCACCTACACTATAGGCGGCTATAACAATAATTTGCTTTACAATGAACTGAACGGTTATCAATTCTCCCGTTCACCGGTAGAAAATCCAATTATTAACAATGTCCAAACGACACAAAACTTTAACCCTAAATACAATATCACCACTGTTACTATTCAGGAAGCATTCGCTCCTCTCATCAGAGTAGATTTTAATTTTGTAAAACCCGGATGGCAAGCCAACTTTGAACTAAAAAAAGATAAAACCGTGAACTTAAATCTTACAGGACCACAGATTACAGAAACAAAAGGGCAAGAGTACGTCTTTGGATTAGGATACCGCTACCCCAAACTCAAACTTAATAAAATAAAAATACAAGGCAAAGTACTTGAAAGTGATTTGAATGTAAAAATAGATTTAAGTTACAGACGAAACTTAAATGTAGTGCGTCGCATATCCGATGGAGTTACATTACCAACTACGGGTGCGGATATTATTTCCTTACGTTCGTCGGCTACTTATCAGATTACATCAAATATAGCACTCCGTATCTTTTATGATTGGATAAAAAACATCCCTCAAACATCTGCTACTTTTCCATCTTCCAACACCAATATCGGATTTAGTTTGAGAATTAGTTTTCAATAATTCATAGCAATTGTCCCGTCCAAACAACATTAGACGAGAGTGTTACACAACTCTTCAGGGGGGTAGTTTTCAATCTCTTCCTTTATTGAGTTATCAACAAATCAAAAAGGTTAAAATTTAAAATTGTTTCAAAAATCTTTGAAAAAAATTTTTATGCACTTAATTTTCAGTGCAATAAAATTCAAAAAACATATTGAAAATCCAAAGAAAAAAACATCTATTCATCCACGACACTGCTTCTTCTTCCGTTTTTCAGAAAGAGAAGCAATCTCAGATGAATAACAACAATACACTATAAACAAACCTTAACGCCTATCTTTTGAATGTTTGTATCACATCTTCTTTTAATTCTACTTCATCATACTGCCAACTATTGAGTATATTAATTTTTGGTGCAGTGATGCCAGCGTTAAAATTCTTATGTTTACTCTTAATAATTCGTATTTCATCCCACAAATCTTTGTCTAAAAAAGCTTGCAAAGTTTTCCCCCCTCCTTCTATCAAAACACTAACCATGTGTAATTCATACAAATTTTGAAGAATCTGCTCTTCTTTCTTATCCCAATCAATTTTAATATATTGAACATTCTTTTCTATGCTTGAACGTAACGCGTTAAAAACAATTATTTTTTCTTCTCCCTTGAAGACATTCAAAACATGACTATCTAAATTCAAACCCTTATCCAAAATAATTTTCACAGGATTTTTACCCTCTACAAAGCGCACATTTAAAAAGGGATTATCCATCAACACTGTATTAAATCCAACTAAAATACTCTGTTCCTCACTTCGCCATACATGCACCAGCTTTAACGCCTCGCTTGAACTAATGATATTATCTTCTCTGCTTTTAAAGTTAAGTTTACTGATAAAACCATCGTTTGTTACTGCCCACTTCAGAATAATATACGGTCTTCTCTTTAAATGAAAAGTAAAAAAACGTTTGTTCAGTTCCCTCGCTTCCTGTTCAGCAACACCTTTTATAACAGAAATCCGATGCTTTTCCAAACGTGTTATTCCTTTGCCTGCCACTAAGGGATTCGTATCAAGTGTCGCGACAATAACTTTTTTTATACCTTTTTCAATAATAAGATTCGTACACGGCGGCGTTTTACCATAATGGTTACAGGGCTCTAATGTTACATACAAAACCACTTTATCCCATTCCCGAAATCCTTTTCTTTCCAAAGATTGAATAGCATTTACTTCCGCATGCGGCCCACCAAAATACTCATGATATCCTTCACCGATAATTTCACCATCCTTTGCAATTACACAAGCCACCAAAGGATTAGGATGCACATATCCACTTCCTTTTTTAGCAAGTTCAAGGGCATACCGCATCATTTTTTCATGCTCCATAAAATCAAATAGGGCTCAAAATTACATATTTACACTATTTTTGCGACAAATTATATCAATGAACAAGTTATTGATAAAAAATATAAATGCTCTCTATCAAATAAGAGAAAACGTACAAAGACCTTTGAAGGGTCAAGAGATGAATTATGTTCCTTGCCTGAAAGAAGCTTGGCTAGCCATTGAAAATGGTATTATAGTGGACTTTGGCACGATGGCAGATTTTCCTGGTATTGCAGATTGGAAGGACTTAGAAGTCGTGGATGCAGAACATAAAAATATTTTTCCGTGTTTTGTAGATGCGCACACACATCTTGTATTCGCCGGAAACCGCGAACAGGAATTTGAATGGCGATTAAAAGGCATGAGCTATCAGGAAATTGCTCAGAAAGGCGGTGGTATATTAAACTCTTCAAAAGTATTACGAGATACACCGGAAGAACTATTATTTGAAGAAGCAAAAGCAAGAATAGAACAGATGATAAAAATGGGCACAGGTGCTATTGAAATCAAAAGCGGCTATGGATTGAGTACAGAGTCCGAACTTAAAATGCTCAAAGTCATACATCAACTAAAAGACCATTTTAAGATGCCGCTGAAAGCCAGCTTTTTAGGCGCACACGCTGTCCCGCCTGAATACCACAATAATAAATCCCAATACATTCAATTGATTATCGACGAAATGCTGCCCATCATTTGCGAAAAACATTTAGCCGATTTTATAGATGTATTTTGCGAACAATCTTATTTTTCATACGAAGAAACAATAAAAATTTTAGAAGCAGGGCAACAATATCATTTAAAAGGAAAGGTACACGCGGAACAATTATCGCACAGTGGTGGAGTACGTGCTGGCGTAGAAATGAACGCTCTATCAGTTGATCATTTAGAATATGCTACTGAAGAAGATATGAAAGCCCTCAAAACTTCTTCTACAATTCCTATCATTCTGCCCGGCGCTGCTTACTTCCTGAATCTTCCGCCCGCTCCTGCAAAAAAAATGATAGAAGAATATCAACTTCCGCTAGCCATCGCTTCAGATTTTAATCCGGGAAGTTCACCTTCGGGCAATATGGCCATGATGATAAGTTTGGCCTGTGTGATGAATAAACTCACTCCACAGCAGGCCTATAATGCCGCCACCGTAAATGCCGCCTTTGCAATGGACCTCCATAATACGGGCTGGATTGACAGAGGAAATATCGCAAACTTTTTTATCACTGATAAAACAACAAGCCCTACTACTTTCGCTTATCATTTTGCACATTCTTTAATTGAAACAGTTTATGTTAATGGAAAAAAATTTAACGATGATGCCCACTATACAAACTAAATTAAGTGTTAACATAAATAAAATAGCACTCCTCAGAAATTCAAGAGGCGGTAACATACCTGATGTTTTAAAAGCGGCATTGGATATTGTAAAATACGGGGCAGATGGTATCACCATACATCCGCGACCGGATGAACGACATATTCGTTACGCAGATGCCTTGTTATTAAAAGAACATCTGACAGTGGAATTAAATATAGAAGGTAATCCGCAGGAAAAGAAATTCATACATCTGATTGAAAATGTACGGCCGGCTCAAGTAACCCTTGTACCAGATACAGCACAACAACTGACTTCTGACCACGGCTGGGACACCATTCAATATAAAGATTATCTGAAAGACATGGTTAAGCATTTTCAATCCTTAGGGTGCAGAGTATCTGTTTTTGTTGATCCGGATGTAAAAATGATAGAAGGAGCAGCAGAAACAAACACCAACAGAATAGAACTTTACACAGAAGAATACGCAAAAAAATATGATACAGAAAAAGAACAGATAATTGAACACTATAAGCAGGCAGCCCAACTTGCATTTAACCTGGGATTAGAAATAAATGCCGGGCATGATTTAAATCGGGATAATTTAAAATACTTCAAAACACACATTCCTTTTCTTTCAGAGGTTTCCATTGGTCATGCACTGATTTCAGACGCTTTATATTATGGTTTAGAAAATACAGTGATGCTCTATAAAAGATTACTTCAGTGATATATCTGTGTTTCAATAGCATCCACAATATTCATTCCATCAATAGCAGCACTTACAATACCACCCGCATACCCTGCCCCTTCTCCACAGGGATATAAATTTTTTATCTGAATATGTTGATAAGAAATTCTATCTCGCGGAATACGCACGGGTGAGGACGTACGGGTCTCAGGCGCTACCACAACCGCCTGTTCCGTTAAAAAACCACGCATTTTTTTATCAAATGCAACAAAAGCATTTTTCAAAGATTGAAAAATAAAATCTGGTAAACATGTTTTTAAATTGACAGAAGTAACACCGGGTCGGTATGAACAATCTGGTAATGAGTTGCTCTCTTTTTCTTTCACAAAGTCAATCAAACGCTGTGCAGGAGCAAATAAATTTTTGCCACCCATCTCAAAACATCGTTGTTCTATGTTTTGCTGAAAGTATAGGCCCGCTAAAGGATGATGCCGTGCTCCTGAAATAATTTTTTCATTCACAGCAACCACTATGCCACTATTGGCAAATGGATTGTTACGTTTGCTGGGGGACCACCCATTGGTAACCACTTCACCCACGTCCGTGGCACAAGTCGCTATTATTCCGCCTGGGCACATACAAAAAGAATAGGCACTGAATGTATGTGTTGTATGAACAAGCGAATATCTTGCTGGCGACAAGTATTTTCTAACATTTGAAAGATCTTGTTGAGAAGCACAGTGATATTGAATAGAATCAATAATCTCCTGCGGATGTTCTACTCTTACGCCCACTGCAAAAGGTTTGAATTCAATGTGAACTTTTTTTTCATAGAGCAAATTGTAAATAGCCCGTGCACTATGCCCGGTTGCTAAAATTAAATGTTGACATGGAATTTCATTGACAGTCGCACTCTCAAGATTTTTAATAAAAATGCTTTTGATTTTATCTCCAGTTGTATCCAATGTAAAATCAATGAATTGATGCTGATAATAAATTTCACCACCATTTTCCGTAATAATGGCGCGTATGTTTTCAATAATTTGTGGTAACTTATTAGTGCCTACATGCGGATGTGTATCAACAAGAATATTATCGGATGCTCCCAAAAAAACTAAGTAATTTAATATCTTATCAACATCTCCTCTTTTGTCGGAGCGTGTATATAATTTTCCATCGCTATAAGTTCCTGCACCACCTTCTCCAAAACAATAATTAGAAGTAGGATGAACAATCCCTTTTTTAGTGATATTGGCTAAATCACGTCTTCTGTCTCGAACCATTTTACCTTGTTCAAACAGCACTGGCTTAAATCCCTTTTCCAGACAGCGAATAGCGGCCAATAATCCGGCAGGTCCTGCTCCTATAATAATAACAATTGGTGCATTCTTTTTTATTTCTTTGAATACCGGCTTTATGAGATGACCCAACGGTGCAATTGGTTCATCCGAAACAAGTATTTTCAGGTTTATTTTAATGTGCTTTGTCCGTGCATCAATACTTTGCTTCAGAATAGTGTAATGAAAATTTTCAATCCCCAGCTCCTGTTGAATAATTTGCCTGATATAAACAGCATCGTTTAATTTGAAATACGGAAGTTGTAAAGTAATAACTTTTTGCATTCAATAAATTGTAAAACTGTAGGAAACTAATCAAAAAAATTAATTATTAACTAGTGTACCAATACTCTCACCTTTGATAATCCTTAATAAATTTCCTTTTTTATTTATATCAAAAACGATTATAGGTAATTTATTTTCTTTACAAAGTGTAAATGCCGTCAGATCCATAACCTGCAATTGTTTTTCATATACTTCGTCAAATGTAACATACTCGTACTTCACCGCATCTTCGTGTTTTTCAGGATCAGCGGAATAAATACCATCTACTCTGGTACCTTTAATAATAACATCCGCTTCAATTTCAATAGCTCTCAAAGTAGCCGCTGTATCCGTTGTAAAATAAGGGTTTCCGGTTCCTGCTCCAAAAATCACGACCCTTCCCTTTTCCAAATGCCGAACAGCCCGCCGACGAATAAAGGGTTCACAAATCTGCTCCATTTTTATAGCACTTTGTAGTCGCGTCGGTACACCAATCGATTCTAATGTAGATTGAATCGCCATTGCGTTGATGACCGTCGCCAGCATACCCATATAATCGCCTTGTACTCTGTCAATGATATGATTCTTTTGCGTTTGAACACCCCGAAAAATATTTCCTCCGCCAATGACAATTGCCACCTGACATCCAGCTTCATGCACGGCTTTAATTTCATTAGCATATTCCAGAAGTTTGGTTTCATCAATACCAAAATTTTTAGTGCCCATTAAGGCCTCGCCCGAAAGTTTTAATAGTATTCGTTTATATTTCATAATACATAATTTCCTGATTAAGCAAAAAAAGAGGCAACTGAATGTTGCCCCTTTGAATCACTAATTTTTATTACCATCGTCTTTTTTAGATTTTCTTCCTCTAGGTTTCTGAATATTAACTTTGATTTTATCCTCCTCTTTATCATAATTAATTTCAATTTCATCGCCTTCTGATAAGTCGCCTTGTATCATTTCTTCTGCAAGCGGATCTTCAACATATTTTTGTATTGCTCTTTTGAGAGGTCTTGCCCCATAATTAGGATCAAATCCTTTTTCAATAATATACTCTTTTGCACTGTCTGTAATTTTCAGATTATATCCTAAATCTCTTATACGTTTAAATAATCCCTGAAGTTCAATTTCTATAATCTTTTTCATATCATCTTTTTCAAGAGATTTGAAAATGATGACATCGTCAATTCGGTTCAAAAACTCTGGTGCAAAGGCCTTACGAAGTGCATTTTCAATCACACCTCTATTGTATTCTTCCACATTCTCTTTTTTGGCTTTTGTAGTAAATCCTACACCTTGACCAAAATCTTTTAATTGCTTTGCTCCAATATTAGAAGTCATAATGATCACCGTATTCTTAAAATCAATCTTTCGACCTAAACTATCAGTTAATTGCCCGTCATCTAACACTTGCAATAACATATTGAAAACATCCGGATGTGCTTTTTCTATTTCGTCCAATAAAACAATAGCATACGGGTGCCGTCTTACTTTTTCGGTAAGTTGTCCGCCTTCTTCATACCCCACATACCCCGGCGGCGCACCAATCAGCCGTGTTACAGAAAACTTCTCCATATACTCACTCATATCAATGCGAATTAAAGCATCTTCGCTGTCAAACAGATATTTAGCCAATTCCTTAGCTAATTGTGTTTTTCCAACACCCGTGGGCCCAAGGAAAATAAAAGATCCTATTGGCTTATTCGGATCCTTTAGCCCCACTCTGTTACGTTGAATTGCTTTTACCACTTTTTGCACTGCTTCTTCCTGACCAATAACTTTGCCTTTTAAGGCCTCTGCCATCCGGGCTAATTTCTTATTTTCTGATTCTCCAACTCTACTTACCGGAACGCCACTCATCATAGAAACCACCTCTGCCACATCATCTTCTGTTACATTTACAGGATTGTTTTTTGTTTCTTCTTCCCATTTTTTCTTTGCCTCTTCCAGATCCATCAATAAGTGTTTTTCAGTATCTCTTAATCGGGCAGCTGCTTCAAAACGTTGAGATTTTACGACTTGATTTTTCAAGTCCCGAATTTCCTCAATCTTTTTTTCTAATTCAATAATATTTTGTGGAACGTGTTGGCTAATGTTATTAATATGTACTCTGGCACCTACTTCATCTAATGCGTCAATGGCTTTATCAGGTAAAAATCTGTCTGTAATATACCGAGAAGTTAAAGTAACACACGCTTTAATGGCTTCCGGTGTGTAAAGAACATTATGATGTGCTTCGTACTTGCTTTTGATATTATTCAATATCTGAATCGTTTCTTCAATAGAAGTAGGTTCAATCATTACTTTCTGAAAACGTCTTTCTAGGGCACCATCTTTTTCAATATATTGCCTGTACTCATCCAGAGTGGTAGCGCCGATGCACTGGATTTCGCCTCTTGCAAGAGCGGGCTTAAACATATTACTGGCATCTAACGAACCGCTTGCCCCACCGGCGCCAATAATCGTATGGATTTCATCAATAAATAAAATGACATCCGGATTTTTTTCAAGCTCATTCAGTACGGCTTTCATTCTTTCTTCAAATTGTCCTCTGTATTTTGTTCCTGCTACTAATGAAGCCAAATCCAATGTTACAACGCGTTTATTATACAACACTCTTGGCACCTTTCTTTGAATAATCCTTAATGCTAATCCTTCTGCAATAGCCGACTTTCCAACACCCGGCTCGCCTATTAAAATCGGATTGTTTTTCTTACGCCTTGATAAAATCTGCGCCACCCGTTCTATTTCCTTTTCACGCCCTACCACTGGATCTAATTTCCCTTCTTCCGCCATCTTTGTCAAATCCCGCCCAAAATTATCCAGTACCGGGGTCTTGCTTTTTACATCCGACTTTTTACTACTACTACTCGCAGGTATTGGTTCATCATCATCATCATCAGAAATAGCATTGCGCATTCTTTCGGTTTTAGTAATATCATCTTTCCCGATTTCACTTTTCAACTCCTGAAGAAATACCACTTCATCTACACCCATTTTATTAAATATAGAAGAAACAATATTATCGCCTGAAAGGATGGTCAATAAAATATGTTCTGTCCCGACAAATGAATTTTTAAATTCTTTAGCGTGTAAAAGAGAGAGACGCATAATGTTTTCAACCTCCTTATTCAAAGGCAACTCTTTTTTATCAGTCAATAGTTTTTTAACAGGCAATGTAGCCACCGATTGCTCCAATTCTGCAATAAGATCTGGCAAACTAATCCCCAATTTAGAGAGTATTTGTACCACCTTATTTTTACCTTCCTTTAGTATTCCAAGTACAATATGTTCAATACTAATAGCTGAACTTCCCATATTTCTGGCTTCTTCACTGGCAATTTCCAGTGCTTGTCTAACCTTTGGTGATAATTTATAATTCATAATTCGCTATTTTATTTAATGTATAAGCAACCCTGCAAATATACAACATAATTATTGAATAATTTCCATATCAGGAATAAAATAATTCCACATTCATTTGTTGAAATATTTTTTGCATCTTTGCGACCTATTTTTTAATTTTACAAAAAATTACAAACTTTCGGAAATGAATAAACAAGAGGTCATTCAACGATTAAAAGAGTTTTTACAACAATCTGCTTTGGAGGTTCAAAAAGAAGTAAAAAAATTAGAAAGAGAATACAAAAAAATATGGACCGAAGAATTTGAAAAAGCCAAACAAGCATTTATAGATGAAGGCGGAAAAGCCAAAGATTTTGTATTTCCCAGAACCAAAGAAGACGATGAAATGGCAGAAATTATTGCAGCATTCGAAAAAAAGAAAGAAACAGAAGAAAAACAATTAGAACAACTACAAGAAAATAACAAAAGAAAAAAAGAAGACCTGCTGACACAACTGGAAGTGCTTTCTGAAGCCGATATCAAAGACATAACGCCTATCATCAAAAAATTAAGAGAAATACAACATCAATGGAAAGAAATTAAAGAATTAAAAAAAGTCGATTACGCTCAATTACAAAGAAAATACAATATACTATTAGATAAAATCAATGAAAATATCAAAGCGTTTGATACATTACAACAATATGACTTACAAAAGAATACAGAACTTAAAGAAGAACTCTTAAAAAAATTTGAACAACTTTTAGCATTGGATGACTTAAAAAAAGTGGAAAATTTATACAAAAATTATAAAAAAGAATGGAATCAAATTGGAAATGTTGTCAGTGAAAAATATCTTGAAATAAAGAATCAATTTAATACACTTAATCAAAAAATTAAAGAGCAACTAGACCAATATTACCATTCATTAGAAGACGAAAAAAAGAAAAATCTCGAAAAGAAAAACGAACTGATTAACGCTCTCAAATCCATTGCAGACATTATTCAAAATAATTCTGATATATTTTGGAAAGACCTGAACGAACAGGTTCAGAAAATTCGTAGTGAATGGAAAAAAATCGGGCACATTCCAGTAGAATCTATAAAACCCTTAAACGAAGAATACAATCGTCTGTTAGATATTTATTACGATGCTAAAAGAAAACATCAGGAAATTATTCAAAAAAAACAGGAAGAAATTAAATCACTTAAAGAAAAACTAATTTCGGAATTAGAAAACATCCTTCAAAGCACCGAATACGAAAAAAACACCAAACAAGTAATTCAACTACAACAAGAGTGGAAAAAATACTACCTGCGAAACAAAACAGATAACGAAGCGCTTAACCAAAAATTTAAAACACTTTACAATACTTTTTTTGACAACAAAAGAAATTCTGAAAAAGAAAAACTTCAGCAAGAAAAAGACAATCTGGTAAAAAAACTGGCACTCATTCACCAACTTAAAGAAACACAATTCGACAAAACAGACCCCGATAAAGCATTAGCCCAAATACAAGAATTCATAAAGGAATTTAATAATATCGGCTTTGTCCCTATTGAAGAAAAAGACAAAATACACGACGAATTTTTTAGTAAAATCAATCAACTTTACGCCGAATTAGAACGGACAGAAGAAAAACGGATTAACATTCAGTACAAAAGTAAACTGCAACAAATCATTCAAAACCATTCTAACGCCATAGACGAACTGAAAAAAGAAGAAAAACATCTAAAGAAAAAAATTTCAGAACTGGAAAACGAAATAACCCAAATAGATAACAATCTGGCTTTCTTCAAAAATGCCAAACCAGATAATCCTTTATTCAAAGAAGCGTTCGCCAAAAAAGAAAAAATCAACCAGCAAATTCAGGAATGGAAAACACGGCTCAATGTGCTCATTGGTGTATTGGGCGATCTTAAAAATACACAACAACAATCTGCCCGATAAATTCCAACATAATTTTCTCAATGTAATTTACACTATGAAAAAAATTGTATTCTTTGTTTCACGAATATCCTTAATTCTATCACTCTCATTTTTTTCCTGTACCAATTCAGAAAACGCAAATAACAACAACTTATCATCTAACGATGTCAATATAGGTAATAAAGACGAATTACCCATCATTGACTTTGAAGAAGCAGAACACGACTTTGGAAAAATTGTTCAAGGTGAAAAAGTATCTTACGATTTCAAATTCACTAACGTCGGCAAAAGTAATTTAGTCATTAGCAATGCTGCAGCCAGCTGCGGCTGTACTGTAGCCGACTTTCCCAAAGAACCCATTCCACCCGGAAAAAACGGAAAAATCACCGTAGAATTTAACAGTGAAGGAAAATCAGGATACACCGAAAAAACCATCTCCGTAGTAACCAACTGTGAACCTAATACCATCATATTGAAAATAAAAGTAGATATTGTAGAACCAGCCAAACAATAACTAAACCTATATTACAAACCACCAAAAACAACCCATCATGACGTACACTCAACTTATCTTAATGGCCCCACCACAAGGCGGACAAGGAAATCCAATCCTACAAATGCTTCCACTCATCCTTATCATTGTAGTTTTCTATTTCTTCATGATACGCCCTCAAATGAAAAAAGCCAAAGAACAAAAGAAATTTGCTGAAAACCTCAAAAAAGGCGACAAAATTTTAACCATTGGCGGCATCTATGGAAAAGTAGTAGAAACAGATGATTCTACTATCCTGATGGAAACAGAAGACGGTTCCAAAATGCGTGTTACTAAATCTGCCGTTACTGCAGAAGGCATTGAAACTATTAAAAAATAAACCTGTTGTATCAAAACGACCTGCTTCTTAAAACCGCCAAAGGCGAAATAACTCCTCAAATCCCTGTCTGGCTCATGAGACAGGCCGGAAGAGTACTGCCCGAATACCGAACCACTCGCCAAAAAGCAAAAGATTTTATTCAATTCGTCAAAACGCCTGAACTAGCCGCAGAAGTAACCATTCAACCGGTTGACATTCTAAATGTAGACGCAGCCATTATCTTTTCGGACATTTTAGTAATCCCAGAAGCCATGGGTTTGCCGTATCTCATGCAGGAAGAAAAAGGGCCTTACTTCCCCAATTATATTCAGGCAGAAAAAGATATTGAAAAACTTCACATTGCTTCAGCCAATGAATATTCTTACGTATTAAACGCCATTCAATTGACCAAAAAACATTTAAAAAACCGTGTGCCATTGATTGGCTTCAGCGGCGCACCATGGACACTATTTGCCTATATGACCGAAGGAAAAGGCAGCAAGACCTTTAGTAAATCAAAAAAATGGTTGTACTCTAATCCACAAGCCAGTCATTTATTGCTTCAAAAAATTACTGATTCAATTATTCACTACTTGAAAGATCAAATAAAATCTGGCGCCAATATCGTCCAACTGTTCGACTCATGGGCTGGTGTTTTAAATAAAGAACTTTACGATATATTTTGTATCCCCTACTTAAAGCAAATTTGCAATGCCATTACCGAAGTACCTGTTATTCTCTTTCCTAAAGACGGTCATTTCGCCTTACAAAGCATCGCCACTTTAAATTGCAATGCAGTGAGTTTAGATTGGACAATTGAACCAGAAACAGCGATAAAAAAACTACCTGGTAAAACACTTCAAGGCAATGCCGACCCTTGTTTATTATATGCAGATGAAAAAACAATAGAATTGCAAACATTACAAATGCTGGAAAAATTTAATACAGTTCCTTACATCGCCAATTTAGGACACGGACTTTATCCCGATATTGAAAAAGAAAAAGTAAAGTTATTTGTAGATATTGTCCACTCATATTCACGAAAAGCTTTAATAAGTTGATGCTTAGTTGTTTTATTCATCCCAATGTAAAATTTTAAATTTTAAGTATTTTTTACTACCTTTGCCTAAAAATTAAAAAACTAAGTTTATGAAAACATACATTTACTTTATTTCATCTCTGCTTGCTTCATCACTCTTAATGAAAGCACAAACACTCACACAATCTGCAAACGCCCCCATTCCGGGCGACGTTGAATCAAGAAAAGGTGCAGATACAACAGGCGCTTTGCCAAACTCAATCGCTGGTAATACTGCTACCTGGAATTTAACAGGTACCAGTGCTATCAATACAAACACCACTACTTTTTCTAATTCGTGGGTAAACCCTTCTTCACTACCCGGCTCATCTCTTTTTACAAGCACCGGCGCTAACGTGGCGCATTCCGATAGCACGATGTTTGTAAAATCTTCTACCCCCAAATTGGAATATCTCGGAGATATGATGGCAGACGGCTCCGTAAATCAGTTTACAAATACTATTGAAATTATGCACTTCCCGTTTTCTTATGGCAACTCTTATACAGATAACTTTTCCGGTTATACTTATGCGGCCTTTTTAGGGGGAACATTAAATATAACAGGAACTTTAACTGTAACCGCCGACGGACAAGGAACTCTGATTTTACCAACCAACCCTACCCCTACCAACTTTTCTGTACTACGCATTAAAAATCAAATGAATATGAACATTACCGGAACAGGAACTTTGTCTATGATAACAGGGACCATTCAAAGTACCAATTATCAATTCTTCAAAACCGGTACTAAAGCACCCATTCTAAGCTACGACTATCAAACCACCAATATCCCTGCTTTTGGTATCAACAACCAAAAATCATTCTCTATGGACCACGATGCTTCCCTTGTTTTAAATGTGAACCAACTATCCCCAAATAATACACCATATGTTTTCGTTTACCCAAACCCTACTACCCATTATCTAACGATACACTCTAATCTTTCAGATTCTTATGGAATAGAAATTTTTAATATCAACGGGCAACAAATCTATAAAGACAAATTAAATTCAGAAGAATATACTATTGACACGCAGTTTTGGAGCAATGGTGTATATATTATTCAATTTACCGACGAAAAAACGAATAAAAGTTTCAGCAGTAAATTCATTAAAGAATAATTATTTGAAAAAATTAATGCTAAAAAAGCCAGAACATTTTGTTCTGGCTTTTTTATTTATTCAACTTCTCTGTGTTACCGAAAATTCATCTAATACGCTCTGGCAAATAAAACTCTTTGCTTGCTTGGCTTCCCTGAATAAACACATTTTCCTTCTTCTAATGGATTACCCATTGGAATACAACGAATAGTTGCTTTAGTGTCTTCTTTAATCTTCAATTCTGTTTCAGTAGTACCATCCCAATGCGCATATACAAAACCACCCTTATTTTCAATGACCTCCTTAAATTCTTCCCAAGTATCCACTTTGTGAATATTTTCATCCAATCGATTCTTGGCTTTTTCAAATAAAGATTGTTGAATAGAATTCAGTATATTCAAGATATAATCCACCGCATTATCCATTGGCACGAGTTCTTTACTTAAAGTATCTCTTCTGGCAATTTCTAGTTGCTTATTTTGTAAATCCCTTTTTCCAACGGCAATTCTCACGGGTACTCCTTGCATTTCATATTGAGCAAATTTCCACCCCGGTCTTTGCTTGTCATCATCATCAAACTTTACACTCACATTTTTTTCTTTTAATGTTTGAAGAATGGGTAAAATATGGGGGGGTATCTCTTCCATTTCTTCAATGCCTTTGTATATTGGCACAATCACCACTTGCAAGGGCGCAATTTTAGGAGGTAATACTAATCCTAAATCATCACTATGCGACATCACTAATGCCCCCATCAAACGAGTAGACACACCCCACGAAGTCGCCCATACGTATTCTAATTCTCCATTTTTATTTGCGAATTTTACATCAAACGCTTTGGCAAAATTTTGTCCTAAAAAATGAGAAGTACCTGCTTGTAATGCTTTTCCATCCTGCATCAATGCTTCTATGCAATACGTTTCTACTGCTCCTGCAAAGCGTTCATTTGCAGTTTTAATCCCTTTTATGACCGGTATTGCCAATGTTTTTTCCGCAAAATCTGCATACACATTCAACATTTTTTCGGCTTCTTCAATCGCTTCTTCAGAAGTAGCATGTGCCGTATGTCCTTCCTGCCACAAAAATTCTGCTGTACGCAAAAACAATCTCGTTCGCATTTCCCAACGCACCACATTCGCCCATTGATTGATTAGCAATGGCAAATCCCTATACGATTGAATCCAACTGCGATAAGTGTTCCAGATAATTGTTTCAGAAGTAGGACGAACGATTAACTCTTCCTCTAATTTTGCCTCTTCATCCACAACAATCTCCTTCTTTGCTTCATCCAATTTTAAGCGATAATGCGTAACGACGGCACATTCTTTTGCAAATCCTTCCACATGCGATGCTTCTTTACTAAAAAACGATTTAGGAATAAATAATGGGAAATACGCATTCACATGACCAGTATCTTTAAACATTTTATCTAATGTCTGTTGCATTTTTTCCCAAATCGTATAACCATACGGTTTAATAATCATACATCCTCTCACCGCACTATAATCTGCTAATCCTGCCTTTAAAACAATATCATTGTACCACTGACTATAATCTTTGTTCCTTGGTGTTATTTCTTTGTTAGTTAATGTCTGTGCCATAATTTTTAGCGCAAATATCTTACAAAAATGATGGAATTAAAAATGTAACTCAATAATCCGGATTAATTTCTCAACCAATCCGTATTAGCCCAAATCATCAAAGCCAATAATAAAAATAACCCTACTTGATTGGCATAATAAATAACTTTTTCCGGCACTTTAATACCCGTAAGCATTTCAAACAATGTAAACAAAATGTAACCACCATCCAGCATCGGTATTGGTAAAAAGTTCATAAATGCCAAAACCAAAGACAAAAAGGCAGTAATCGTCCAAAAAAATCTCCAATTCCACACTTCTGGCATTGCCTTGTACATAGTATAAAAACCTCCCACCTGCTTATGCGCATCTTTAACTTGAAATAGTATTTGAAATTGTTTAACCTGCATTTCAATATTTTCAATAGCAGTTTTTGTTCCCTGCACTACTGCTTGTGAAAAAGAATATTCTTCGTGTTTAATCGGAAGATATTTTTCAACACTTCTGATAAAACCCAATGTGCCTTGCAAACTGATATTAGAATATAAAACTACTGTATCATTCCCACGCTTTACAGTAAAAGATATTTTTTCTTTGCCTTTAAACTTTAAGACAGCGTTTTGATATTCATCAAAAAAATAAACAGGTGTGGAGTCCAGTCTAATTATCACGTCTCCTTTTTTAAATCCTGCCGCATAAGCAAAAGAATGTGGTATGACACTGTCTACTTCAACAGGCGTCCTTGGTAAAACAAACATAGATTTTTTAGCATTTGATAAAATCTGACTCAAATGTTCTTCTGTAATAGGTAAGTTAACCTCTTTTCCATTCCGTTCTACCTGAATACTTTTAGGTTGTTCCATTAGTATTTTAAGAGCAATTTTTTCAATAGATTGAATGGGCTTGTTATCTAATGAACGTATTTTATCGCCGTTTTTTAAGCCAACAGAAAGCGCCACAGAATCGCATTGAACGCCGTATTTTAATTCATTCGCAGGGATATAATCTTTTCCCCAAATCCATAAAATCATCCAGTATAATAATACACCTAAAATCACGTTCATTAAAATACCGCCTAACATAATGAGTAATCGCTGCCATGCGGGTTTACTGCGGAATTCCCAATCTTGTGGGGACGTTTTTAAAACATTCGTATCCATTTGTTCATCAATCATTCCGGAAATTTGAACGTAACCACCTAATGGAAACCAACCTATCCCATATTCTGTATCGCCTACTTTCTTTTTAAACAAAGAAAATTTTGCCACATTAACAAAAGGAAACAAAAAATCAAAAAATAAATAAAATTTTTCTACGCGCGTTTTGAACAATTTGGCAAATATAAAATGTCCAAACTCATGAATGGCTACAAGTATCGATAATGCTAAAAGTAATTGTAAAATCTGCATGGTATTTGTTTAAGGGCGCTAATATATTGAAATTAAAAGGCAAAACGAGAATTGATTCATTGCACAAAAAGTTTTAATGTTATTTTTTGTAAAAAGGCAGTGCTCTGCTTACGGCAATTCCATAATACATTCTTTATCTTTTATGGAAGCACCTATCTAAAAAATAAACTTCTATTAAAACCTTACTATTTTTTTCTGCTCTTATAATAATTCAAAATTAAAGTTCTACTTCTACTTTTGCCAAATCATCAGATTGATACTTCCCGGATTTTAATTTATCCACTATTTTTGAAAAAGAATCTATAGTGTATTTGACATCCTCTAATGTATGCACTGCGGTTGGTATTAAACGCAAAATAATCATGCCTTTTGGTACAACAGGATAGGTTACCATTGAGCAGAATATATTAAAGTTTTCTCTTAAATCGTATACCATATTAGTTGCTTCCGGAATAGAACCATTCAGATAAACAGGTGTAACAGGTGTGCTCGTATTTCCAATATCAAATCCAGCTGCCTTCAAGCCACCCTGCAGAGCACGCGTTATTTCCCACAATTTTTCTCTGTATTCCGGACAACGCCGCATGAGTTCCAAACGTTTTAATGCGCCTATCACAATCGGCATTGGTAAACTTTTAGCAAAAATCTGAGAACGCATATTGTATCGTAGGTAAGTAACAATATCTTTTTCTGAACTGATGAACCCACCAATTAATGCAAAAGATTTAGCAAATGTTCCAAAATAAATGTCAATCCCATCCTGACAATTTTGCTCCTGCCCTGTTCCTCCGCCCGTCTTACCCATCGTTCCTATGCCATGCGCATCATCTACAAACAAACGAAAATGATGCTTACTTTTCAATGCCACAATTTCTTTTAATTTCCCCTGATCACCCCGCATTCCAAACACACCTTCTGTAAGTACCAAAATACCACCGCTTGTTTTTTTTACAATTTTTTCAGCACGTTGTAATTGTTTTTCTAAATCCTCTATATCATTATGCTTAAATACAAACCGTTTTCCCATGTGTAAACGCACACCATCAATAATACAAGCGTGGCTTTCAGCATCGTACACAATAACATCTCTTCTGTCTACAAGCGCATCAATAGCAGAAAACATAGCTTGATAACCATAGTTACATAAAATAGTATCGGGCTTACTAACAAATTCAGATAGCTCTTTTTCTAATTGTTCGTGATACACCGAATTTCCACTCATCATACGAGCGCCCATAGGAGCAGCCATTTCGAATCGTGCTGCAGCTTCTGCATCTGTTTGTCTGACTTCAGGATGATTCGCTAAACCCAAATAATTATTTAAACTCCAATTTAATAATTTCTTCCCTCTAAACATCATGTAAGGACCAATATCTCCTTCTAACTTTGGAAATGTAAAATAACCATGTGCTTTAGAAGAATACATACCAAGCGGTCCCATGTTTTTTTTCACTTTATCAAAAATATCTCTCATAAACTATTTTTCTGCAAAAGTACAACAAAGTTAATAAACTTGAAAATCACGGTTTTTAAATTCAATTGTTGATTATCTGACTAAGTAAAGAACTCTTTAACGAAAAATCATCTGTTTTTATTTTTGAGCCCTATCCATTCTTTTATTTTTCTTGCCATTTTTTTTCTTGTATTTCCATTCATCACATTTTTAAAGTTTGAGTGTAACATTTTTCGTATAACATACAAAAATCAAAACAATGAAAGCATTTCATAAAGTAACCCTAAAAACTTACTACTATGAAAACAAAATTACTCGCCCTGTTTATTATAGCTGCTCTTACAGCCAATGGGCAAACGGCATCACCCACCACCAATACGGATAATACACAACAAAACCTATCGTATTGGTTAAACATAGCGCGACAAAAAAATCTTACTCCTGCTGAAACAGAAGAGTTTGTTCAGTCGCATTTAAAAGATAATTTGTCTGCTTTCAAAATTATTACAACTTCTCCACCCACTATACAACAAAACTGTACTAATATGGACTTTGAAAGTGGGAACTTAAACGGATGGATGTCCACCAATGGTTACCACCCACAATACAACTCTACAGGATGTTGTCCTTTTACCGGTGGCGCACAGACCATTGTAAGTGGTAATGCTACAGATCCCTGTGGTGGATTTCCGGTAGTATGCCCGGGTGGTAATTTTTCTCTGAAATTAGGAAATAATCAAACCGGTGGCCGCGCAGACCGCATTGAACAAACATTTTTAGTAACAGCGGGTAATGCTTATTTTACCTACAAATACGCTGTTGTGTTGCAGGATCCTGGGCACAACCCCATTGACCAACCCAAGTTTGAAATTGAAATGTTGGATCAAAACGGCAACCCTATTCCTTGCACTTATTATAGTGTTACAGCAGGGCAAGGTATTCCCGGTTTTCAAAACTCCACTGCTTGTCCGGGCGTCATCTATAAACCGTGGTCAAGTGTATCGGCCGATCTCACCAATTACATTGGTCAGAATGTTACCATTCGTTTTACCACATACGATTGTGCTTTGGGCGGTCATTACGGTTATGCTTACATTGATGGCGATTGTCTTTCCTTTCCTCAAACTCAACCCGATACCATCTGCGTAGGTCAATCCAAAACCCTGTGTGCTCCCAATGGTTTTGCCTCTTATGTATGGAACGGTACGGGCATCAATGGCAATACCAATCAATGTGTAACCGTCAATAATCCTGGCACATATGCTGTTCAAACCACTATGTTTACAGGTTGTCCCGGACCTACCTTTTATTTTCCTCTTTACAATCACCCTACTCCCAATGCTAATTTTAATATCGGGAATAGCAATACAAGCTGCGGACTAACAGTAACTTTTCATAACACTTCTAGTAATGCTGGTGGGAATACCTACTGGTTTTGGAATTTCGGAGATGGTAATACTTCTACTGCCCAAAATCCTGTTCATACCTATGCATCCGCAGGACAATACAGTGTAACTTTAATCGTTGGGAATTCTTTTGGCTGCTACGATACCACCGGAATGCTCATTGATGTCAATAATCCTGTTAGTGCTGATTTTATTTACAATAATGTTTGTTGGGGCACAGCAACTTCGTTCACGAATACCAGTACTATCTCACAAGGCGCTATTACTTCTGTACAATGGTATTTTGGAAATGGTGGAAGTTCTACACAAAATAATCCAAGCTATACTTATACTAATGCCGGTTCTTACAATGTAACTCTGATTGCTACCTCCAACAAAGGTTGTACGGATACCATAACAAAAACAGTAACTGTATACCCTACCCCTTCCGTTTCTTTTTCAACACAAAACACTTGCCTTGGCAATTCGGTTACCTTCAATAGCACTGTCAATATCAACAACGGCAGCGTTTCTTCTTATCAATGGAATTTGGGTAACGGACAAACTTCTAATTCTCCCAATCCCATTTACACTTATCCTTCATCTGGTAATTTCATTGTAAGTTTAACTATAAATTCCAATAATAATTGTACCGCTACTTACTCATTACCAATTACTATCTATCCATTACCTAACGTCAACTTCACGGCTAATAATGTGTGTTTAGGAACTGCCGTAAATTTCAACAATCAATCTACCATTACGAGCGGAAGTATTGTTTCTTACTTGTGGAACTTTGGTAACGGACAAACTTCTACTCAAATTAATCCTCAATCCCCCTACATTGCGCCCGGCATTTACACTGTCATTCTCACTGCCACAAGTAATTACAACTGTACTGCTTCCAGTACCAATACAGTTGAAATATACCCATTACCCAATGTTCAATTTTCTGCTAATAATAATTGTGTAAATAATGCTATCACCTTTAATAATCAAACATACATTTCTAATGGACAAATTACTCAATACCAATGGAATTTTAGTACTGGCAATACATCCACTTTGTTCAATCCGTCCATTACTGTGCCTGTAGCAGGCATTTATTCTGCCACTCTTTCTGCTATTAGCAATCATAACTGCATTGCATCTGCTACCAATACTTTTGAAGCATATCCATTGCCTTTTATATCCTTTTCATTTAATAATGTTTGTGAAGGCAACACGGTTTACTTTACAAACAACAGCACTATTCAAACTGGGAACATTCAAACCTATCAATGGAATTTTGGAAATGGTTTAATTTCTTCTCAAGTAAATCCTAATGTTCTATATACCTCTGCAGGAAATTATATTGTAACTCTTACGGCTATATCCGATAAATCCTGCATAGCCACCAGTACGAATACCGTTAACATTTTTCCAACACCTCAGGCACAATTTAGCGTAAACTCTGTTTGCTATAATCATCCCAATGTGTTCATCAATCAAAGTAGCATCACCTCCGGCAGCATCACAAAATTCAGATGGGACTTTGAAAACGACGGTATTTGGGATGATACAATAAACATTAACCCTACACTCATCTATCCTGCTTTCGGACAGTATAAAGCACGTTTACAAACGATTAGTAATAATGGCTGTATACATCAAACCTTAAAGAATGTAATGGTATATCCTAATCCCGTTGCTAATTTTAGCAGCAGTAAGACCTGTTTAGGGGATGAAACACAATTTACCAATTTATCTTTCTCGCCTAATGGGGTTATTACTGCTTATTATTGGGATTTAAATTCAGATGGATTTTATGATAATGTATCTACTCACCCAAGTTTTCAATATCCGGCACACGGTAGTTATTTAATTACATTAGAAGTTCAGAATGAACACGGATGTGTAAATATTATCAAAAAACCTGTATACGTTAATCCTAATCCTAATCCGATATTTTCAGTCGTAAATCCCAATGGCTGTCCAAAACATTGTGTACTATTTCAAAATCAATCTACTATTGTAAGTGGTAATATACAATCTTATCAATGGAATTTTGGAGATGGAGACCTTGACAATGCTCTGAACACCGTTCACTGCTACGAAAACAGCGGCGTGTATTCAGTGATACTGAAAGCGATTTCAGATAGTGGTTGTGTAGGAAGTTTTATGTTAGCCAATAGCATCACTGTGTATCCTACGCCTGTTGCGGGTTTCATCACCAATCCGGAAAGAGTATTAGATGAGACGGAACCTTTAGAAGTCAAAGATGTTTCTTCCGGTGCGTCTGTTATCACTTATACACTGAGCGATGGAAAAATATACAATGTGCCTGACTTCGTTTACAATGTAACACAGGAAGATATGAAACAACTTATGATTTATCAATCTGTTGTGAATCAATATGGCTGTAAAGATTCTATTGTCAAATGGATTGAAGTAGTTCCCGGATTTGCCATCTACTTTCCAAATGCCTTTACACCCAACGATGATAACTTAAACGATGGGTTTACAGGAAAAGGATATGGCATTCAGGAATTCAAATTATCTGTTTTTGACAGATGGGGACATTTGCTTTATGAAACGAACGATATTAATAAACCATGGAATGGAAAAGATAAATCCAACAATGAATTGGTTCCGAACGATACTTATGTATGGAAAGCCGTTGTAAAAGATAAAAGAAGCAAAGCACACGAATTTGTAGGCAAAGTAACCGTTGTACGATGAAGGACTTAATATCCAACGAACATTTCAGAAGCGTCTTTCAACGCTTTAACCGCGATGCATAAAAACAAAATCTACCTATTCATAATAAGGCAAAGAAAAAGTGAAATAAAGCGAAACCACCATTATTTACTCATAAAACAACAAAACTAATCTATCATAATAAAATTATTCCATAGAATAATTTTTGCTGAGGTAAAAAATATCAGAAATTTCTCAATTTTAGAATTCTTGTTAAAATAAATTTCAAGAAAATAACCTGATTTTTTTCTTTCGTATAAAACAAAAAATAATACGTTGGTGAAGAAAAATGTTATTATAATTATTTTAATAGGAATTGCTGTATTGGAAGCAATATTGCTTTGAAATGTTATGATGTATCCATAGCGTGTAAAGGGAAAAGTTGTTCATTGAATCAACATTTTACAAAAGATTGTAAATGGCTCAAAAGTATATGAAATGGTATGGGTTCATAAGTTTAGTAGGTTTAGTCGGTGTATTATTATTGTGTCATTCGCCACACAATCAGAATGAGGAAGTACTGCGTGACGTATGCGGTTGGTGGAAAATAGAAAAATGTGAAATAGATACTACCAATATGCTGAATGAATTATTTGAAGCCAATTCTCAAACATCAAAAGACAGTGTGCCGACCATAAGAGATGCTGAGAATGCTCTGTTATTAGCGACTTTTCCTGAGATTATAAAACTCATTCAATCTCTTCACTATGTTGAAATCACTAAAGAAAAATTCGTATTATACAACAGAAATAAAGAGGAGGTAGAAGCATATTCTATTCAAGATATTGAAGA
The DNA here is from genome assembly GCA_037447455.1 of Sphingobacteriaceae bacterium. Taxonomy (GTDB): domain Bacteria; phylum Bacteroidota; class Bacteroidia; order B-17B0; family Aurantibacillaceae; genus BPGX01. The sequence continues at coordinate 37,369 of JBBIGQ010000010.1, forward strand.
CCCACCACTTGTTTTAAAAACTGAAGACAAAAACAAAAAAATGATGAAGTAAAAATATTAAAAACTGAGTCAAACAATAAAATTATTATTACTAATAAAAATAATACTCTAAAATTCTATTTGACGCGTACCACCAAAGAGTAAACTGTTTTTCCTTTCATCACAAAAGGAAATAGAAGAGTGACAAAAATGTTTAATTTTTTACCCTACAATTTTCAACTCTTTGATAATATTATCTGCTTTGCCAATTTTTTCAATAATCCAAAGCACATAACGAATATCTACACATATTGTTCTGCTGTATTGTGCATCAAAATGAATTTTGTGACTGAGTGCTTCATAATTACCATCAAATGCTAATCCTATCAATTCGCCATTACCATTTAATACAGGTGAACCTGAATTACCTCCTGTAATGTCATTGGTTGTAATGTATGTAACAACTATGTCATGGATGGATTTATCTGCATATCTTCCAAAATCCTTTTTTTCTGCTACTTCTACAAAATCTTTTGGCAAATCAAATTCATAATCGCCGGGCTTATATTTTTCTAACACACCTTTTAAGGTGCATACTTCTTTGTAAAATACTGCATCTTTGGGGCTATAAGGTTTTACAAGCCCATAAGATAAACGCATGGTAAAGTTGGCATCGGGATAGAGTTCTTTTTTTCCTTTATTCATTTCTATTAAACCTTTTTGATATCTTTGTTGTAATAGATAATTGCAATTTTGAAACTTGTTGTATTCTGGTAATATTTTTGAAGTGAAAATTTGATAAAAAGCATTGACTAATTGAATAGCGGGATCATTTTCTAATACGGATTTATCAGGATTTTCAAGCCATTTCTCAAAAGCATCGGGTTTTAATAAAATTGTATTTTGATAGAGATTGTTTACAAAATTTTGATACGAGTTCAAAGACGATTGATCTGTTCCAGTCATTGAAATATCTTTTGGAATAGATGAATAGATAGGCGCCGGAACAAACTGTTCGTTAATATCTTCACGGTATTTTTTCAATAAAACCGAAGCATTCTTTTTATCTGAAATAAGATCTATTGACTCATTGAGTTCTTTAATAAATGCTTGGTAGCTTATTTTATTTTTTGCAATATCTTCTTTTGAAGCATTTAATAATGAAAGCAATCTGTATGCGTAAAAATTTAATTGAGTCCCTAAAATACCTTCCTGAAAATATACCTTTGCTTTGGCAAAAGGCGTCCAGTTGGCATAGCATTGTTCAAGTTCATTCATTAAATTAATATACTCTGTTTTGTTGTTTTGTTTTGCCCATTCTATAAATTTTTGCTCCTCTTTTTGTTTTTGTTCCAATACTTTATATTTCAAAAGTTGTTTGTTTTCTCCATCAAAGAATTTCCAATAATTGGCCACTCTGGCATAGTAAGAAGCTAATTTTAATTTTACTGCTTCACTTTTTTTCATTTCTTCCAACATATTTTTCAAACGAATATCTCTTAGTTCAACAGTATTTGGATTTTCAATGGTGGTTTTTAATTTCACGGCATAAGATGTTTCAAATCTATTAGTACCTCCCGGAAAGCCCATGGTCATTGCATAAGAATTTTCTTTTACGCCTTTGATGCTTACAGGAATAACATATTTCGGTTTTAAAGGAACATTCTCAGGCGAATAATCCGCTGGTTGTCCATTTTTATCAGCATATACTCTAAAGATGCTGAAGTCGGCTGTATGACGGGGCCATTCCCAGTTATCTGTATCACCACCAAACTTTCCTAAACTTTCGGAAGGCGTTCCTACCAAACGCACATCTTTATATCTTTTGTATACAAACAAGATGTATTGATTGCCTGAAAACATTGGCACTACAAGAGCTTCGCAATTGGTTCTCTTTTCTTCCTCTGTCAATTCTGATTGTGCAATAGTGTTTAATACTTTAGGTAAGGACTCTAATGTTTTGGAGACATCAATGTTTTTGAGTTCTGCATTTACTTTGTCTGTAACATCTTTTATACGCTCTAAGAATTGGACAGTCAAGCCCGGCACGTGAATTTCTTCATTTATGTTTTTTGCCCAAAAACCATTTTTTAAGTAATTATGTTCTACTGTACTCACTCTTGCAATAGCATCGTAGCCACAATGATGATTGGTAAATATCAATGCCTTATCACTTACAATTTCACCGGTACAACCACCACCAAAAATAATCACTGCATCCTTTAAGGAAGCTTTATTAGCACTATAAATTTGTTCTTTGGTAAGTTTTAATCCTTTCTTTACCATTTCCTGATAAGTTTTTTCTCCTATCAAAAATGGCAACCACATACCTTCATCCGCTAATAAGGTTGAAAAAATATTGAACGCAAAAACAAAACCTAATACAATGGAAAACCTTTTCATATTTTTTTTTAACGGGCGTAAATAAACGATAAATAATAAATAAGACAGAATGGAATTTAGATAAATTATAATTTTTTTAAGACAAATGGAAGATAATATTCAAAAAACAACAATCCTCCTTGTAAAAACGATACTTTATTCCTATTTCTTGTAAACCGTATTTATTTTCTCTTTATGATACCAACAATTAGCACTCTGCATCCTATTTTCCTAATAGAAAAAGAACACACTATTTACTTAACTGCGGAGAGAGGGGGATTCGAACCCCCGATTCCGATTTCTCGGAATACACGCTCTCCAGGCGTGCCCGTTCAACCACTCCGGCACCTCTCCGAAAAAAAACTGGCAATTATACATAATTGTATTCTTAAAAAGAAATATATACAAAACTTTTATTCAAAGAAACAGGAATATTCATAAATTATTACGCTCTATTAATACCAATAACAACTCTTTATTTTTAATACAATAATTTGATTTCTTACAAACGTGCTCTAAAATAAAAAAACACACTATTTTTCTTCATTACCCAGCCATTTTCTCAATAAAAATTTGTGTTCTTCTGAGAATTCTGGAAAAACTCCCAGTGTATTATGATAGGTATTTTTTACCTTTTTGGCTTTGCCTTTCAATACTATATTTTTAGTTTCTCCTTTTTTATTTTTACGAATTACTTCAAATGTAACTATATCCCCTTCTTTCGCTGTATCCAGATATTCATTCAAAATTTCTTCGGCAGTTTCTAATGTAAACAAGCGATTATTAAATGCATAAATAATATCTCCTTCTTTAAATCCAAATTGTTTGCCAAATTTGTCTAAATTTTCCAATGATGCAATATAAATCTGATCTTTTTCATTTACCTTTACATCTATTCCACCAAAAGTAAATTCTTCTACTTCTTTTTGTTTGACAAAATCCAATCCAACATACGCCAATACCTCACTCAAAGGTAATGGCTTTGTGCCTGCCACATACGTTCTCAAAAAATTACCAATAGACGGATACGTCATTCTTTCAATTTCTGCGAAGAGTGAATCGTCCTTAAAAGGTCTGTTCTTCCCATATTTTTTAGATAAATCTAACAACAACTTTCTTAAATTATACTCTCCATTACTTTCTTTAATCAGCAATATATCCAGACACATTCCAATCAGTGCACCTTTTTCATATACATCATTATAGTTTTGATGGTAGTATGGTTCTAAAACATTTTTGCTCATTTTGGTAAATGACATTGTATCGTTGAACTCATCAGCATTTCTGATTTTCTCTAACATCTTTCCCATAAAATAATCAGGCGATATGAGTCCTTCTCTTACCTGAAGATAATGTGCGTGATACTCAGTAGTTCCTTCGTATAACCATAAATGTTGACTCATTTTTGGATTATTAAAATCAAAATATTCTATTTCTTCAGAATGAATGTTGAGCGGTGTGAGAATGTGCAAAAACTCGTGTGCTGCCACATCCTTTATGGTTTGTGCAATGAAAACACTATCTATTTCGGGCAATACATACAAAGACGATTGGTTGTGTTCTAACGCACCCGATGTGCCTGAAAGTGTTCCTGTATCTGTAAAGTAAAACAAAAAAGCATACTTATCTACTGGTAATTTTCCATCAAAAAAATTAGTTAAGGCAAATAGCAAATCTCTCAATATAGACGCAATGTATGGTGAATTCAATAATTTATTGGGCGAATAACAAGAAATTAAAATCTGTGCATTATGAATTTTAATGCTGGTGGTATCCGGTACAGAATAAATAACTGGAAAATCAGCCAATTGATGATAATCGGTATAAAACAAATCATCACTATTTATTCCAATTGTAAAAGTACTTATGGCAGATGCAGGATAAAAATTAATGGGCCTTGTGTAATGCACCTTCAAGGGAATTTTATCGTATCCTCTGAAATAACCAAAAAAACCATGATTATTAATGACAAATACACTATCAAGAATAATGTTAGTCCCTGCTGGTTCAAAAACAATTTTTTCTTTCAATTGAGTATGCCACGTATCCGTCACATAGTATGTAATTTTATCAATGTTTTGGGCAGGATAGATTTTATAGCAGTTCTCATCTGATTTTTTTACAGAAAGAGTTCTATTACTTTTTGGCAATACTTTCAAATCTTGAATAAATCTTCCAAAATCGTATTTTTCATAAGTGCCCGGCACTACAGCAGGAAAGCAAAATACCGCAGTATCTTCTTTGATATAAGGCGGTAAAAGTTCAACTTTCACTCTTTTATCTTTCACATTTACTAAATCGACTGTGTAGGTATATTGTGATTGCGTCCAAAAAGACAAATATTGTAACGATGCTAATACAAAAAGCAAAATTTTGTTCATGTTGTTTATTTTAAATGTTGACTAAAATTTTTGAATTGATACTTTAATATAAAAACAATTAATGTAGCCACTGCTCCACCTATCCAAAGCAAAAAGTCATTCATCGGATTTTCTTTTTGAATAACGAACAAAGCATCTGTTTGTAATACAGAATTTTTGGATGTAATAAGCAATGAAGATAAAATATTATTAGCAGCGTGTATAGCAATTGACAATTCTAATCCATTATTCCACAATGTCAATACCCCTAAAAACAACCCAAACAAGGAATAATAAGGTAACATTATCAAAGCCCCAAATTCTTCTGCTTCTGGATTACTCATATGTGCCAGCCCAAACAACAAGGAAGTAAATAACAATGGTAAGTAACCATTCTTAAACATTAACGCAAAACCTTGCATTAAGTATCCTCTAAAAAATATCTCTTCAAAAGAAGTTTGTATGGGCAAAAAAAGAATGCTGATTATCACCAGCACTGCAAATTTTGTCGCATCAAAATTGAGTTTGTAATTTTCAGGAGAAAGAAAAATAAAATCAATTAAAAACATTCCAACAAAAATTACACTCCATACTCCAAATGCAAAAAATACTCTGCTCCACCGAATATCAGGAAAAGCCGTCATTAATGAAATAAACGACTTTTGATGAATCCGCTGAATAGCCACATAAAATGCCCAAAACGTAAATACAAACATTCCTAATAACAAAACAAGCATAAAATTTTTAGAAATGCCTAATGCTTCCGGATTTAATAAAACTCTTGCTAAAGTTTGCGTGTCATAAATGTTCACACCATTTTTTTGTGCAAAATAAATTAGTATTGCTCCTATTAAAATTTGATATGAAAAATACGCAAATATCGTTACCAATATCGTGCTAATATATTTAATAATACTATTATCACCGGATATAAAGCCCGCATTCAAAAATAAATTTTTAAATGGCAATACTACTTTAATTTCATCATTATTATTAGATGAACTATTCTCCATAGTTTTTAATATCTAAAATTATTTGTGGATGGTTAACACAGGAACAGGACTGTGAAACACAATCTCTTTTGTTACACTTTCCTTAAATAATCTTTCAAACAAAGTGTGCTTCAAAGGCGAAATTATCAACCAATCACATTTTCTCACTTTAATATACTCCAAAATACCCTCTGATGCTTTATTGTGTGTTACAAAAAAATGCTGATATGGAATGGACTCCATTTTTTGCTCAAAATACAAATAATCTTCCGCAAATTTCACATCTACTTCATTCTCCGAATGCACTACACTTACTACTTCCAATTCTGTACCAAGGTATTGTACAATATTTTTTACCTTTAAATACAAATCCGATTTAGACAAATCTTTATGAAAATCACACGCAAATGCGATTTTCTGAATGGGCTTGTATTCAGCCTCTTTCGGTATAATCAACACTGGTATTTTACTTTGTTTAGATACTTCATACGCCGTACTTCCAATCAATTTTTCTTTTATAAATCCCTGACCCACAATACCCAATACTATTAAATCAAAACCTTGTTCTTCTGCCACGTTTAGAATCACCTCTGCTGCAAACCCCATTTTAATAACCGTTTTAAACCTATACCCCCCGAATTGACTCAATAAAGCATTCATTTCAGTTTCTGCTTCTTTTTGCATATCCTCAATAGGCGGTATATACCCCGTTTCAAAGTTCACTAAAGGCAACGTATAAGAATGTAGCAGGGTGATGTCAGCACTTAATTTCTTAGCAAGTTCCAAAGCATACTTCAAGGTTTTTTTACTATGCTCACTAAAATCAATTCCAACCAAAATTTTCTGAATCATAATCACCATTTAATTATCCGACAAAAATACGCTTTATTTTACCATATCTCAAAATTTTTCCAACTTCCTGTAAAATTTCCATCATTTTTTTACCATAACCAATTATTCATTATTATTGCCACTGATTAAAATCAAATTCATGAAAAAAATTAAAGTTCAAAACCCAGTAGTAGAATTAGATGGCGATGAAATGACCCGAATTATCTGGAAAATGATCAAAGACAAATTCATTTACCCTTATTTAGATTTAAACATCAAGTACTTTGACTTAGGAATACAAAACAGAGATGCCACTAATGATCAGGTAACGATAGATGCCGCTAATGCTATCAAACAATATAATGTAGGAATTAAGTGTGCTACCATCACCCCCGACGAAGCAAGAGTGAAAGAGTTTAATCTCAAACAAATGTGGAAGTCACCAAATGGTACCATTCGTAACATACTGGATGGCACTGTATTCCGTGAACCGATTGTGATTAAAAACATCCCAAGATTAGTTACCACCTGGAAAAAACCCATTATCATTGGTCGTCATACCTTTGGTGACCAATATAGAGCCACGGACTTTGTAATTTCAGGAAAAGGTAAACTTACCATTAAATTTGAAGGCGAAGATGGTACCGTTATTGAACACGAAGTATTTAATTTCAAAGGAGCTGGAGTGGCTATGGCTATGTACAATACCGATGACTCCATTCGTGGTTTTGCTTATGCCTGCTTCAATATGGCCTTGCAGAAAAAATGGCCATTGTATTTATCAACCAAAAATACTATTCTAAAAAAATACGACGGACGCTTTAAAGACATCTTTCAAGAAATATACGAAAAAGAGTTTAAAGAAAAATTTCAGAGAGCCGGTATCACTTACGAACACCGCCTGATTGACGATATGGTGGCATCCGCCCTTAAATGGGAAGGCGGCTTTATCTGGGCCTGCAAAAACTACGATGGAGATGTACAATCTGACCAAGTAGCACAGGGCTTTGGATCATTAGGACTGATGACTTCTGTATTGATTACCCCCGATGGAAAAACTATGGAAGCCGAAGCCGCACACGGCACAGTAACCCGCCATTACAGAGATTATCAGGCCGGCAAGCCAACGTCTACTAATCCTATCGCATCTATTTTTGCATGGACAAGAGGTCTGGCTTTTAGAGGTAAATTAGATAACAACCACGAACTTATTAAATTCTGTGAGGTTCTTGAGCAATCTTGTATTGAAACAGTAGAAAGTGGAAAAATGACCAAAGATTTAGCGGTTTGTATCCATGGGAATAACGTAAAACACGATGCACATTACCTTTACACTGAAGAATTTATGGACGCTATTGATGCTACACTTCATAACAAATTAAAAGCATCTGTTTTAGTTTAATCATCATTTACTAACTCAAAAAACTAATAATTATGAAACTTAATGAAATTCAAGAGCTCATAAAATTCGTATCCAAAAGTAATGTCAGCGAAGTAGAACTGGAAACCAAAGAATTTAAAATTGTAATCAAAACAGGAAAAAATGTCCCTTTACAAGCCAGCCCACCTCCTGTTGTAGTACAAAGTGTTCCACCAGTAGTTCCGGCGGTAGCACCTGCTAATGTTCCAGCTTCTATACCTCCATCAGCAGATTTGGCTAATAATAAATCTGAAAACAAACCTGCTGATGTTACAGATGAAAAAAAATATCATGTGGTAAAATCACCTATGATTGGAACATTTTACCGCTCCTCTGCTCCTGATAAGCCACCATTTGTAAACATAGGTGATACTGTTGACGCAGGTCAACCATTATGTATTATTGAAGCCATGAAACTATTCAACGAAATAGAAAGCGATGTAAAAGGTAAAATTGTGAAAATTTTAGTAGAAACCGCTACACCTGTAGAATATGACCAACCCTTATTTCTTATTGACACCAACATCTGATTTTATCAACTCATTTAATTAAGTTGTTTCTATGTTCAAAAAAATACTCATTGCCAATCGTGGTGAAATTGCTTTACGCGTGACTCGTACATGCCACGAGATGGGCATTAAAACCGTGGCAGTATACTCTACTGCCGATAAAGATTCTCTACACGTTAAGTTTGCAGATGAAGCTATTTGCATTGGTCCACCAGCCAGTAAAGACAGTTATTTGAACATTGCACACATCATTGCGGCTGCAGAAATTACCAATGCCGATGCCATTCACCCCGGTTATGGCTTTTTAAGTGAAAATGCCCGCTTTTCCGAAATTTGTAAATTAAACAACATTAAATTTATTGGTCCTTCCCCTGAAATGATCAATGCTATGGGGGATAAAAACAACGCCAAAGAAACCGCTAAAAAAGCAGGTGCGCCCGTTATCCCCGGATCAGATGGACTTTTAGAAAATGTTGAACACGCCAAAAACATTGCCAAAGAAATCGGCTATCCTGTTATCTTAAAAGCTACTGCTGGTGGCGGCGGCAAAGGAATGCGCGTAGTATGGGAAGAAGAACAAATGGAAAGTGCTTTTAATACCGCTACGACCGAAGCACAAGCCGCTTTCGGTAACGGCTCTGTTTACATGGAAAAATATATTGAAGAACCCCGTCATATTGAAATTCAGGTAATCGGCGATCAATACGGAAAAGTATGCCACCTCTCCGAACGCGATTGCTCCATTCAAAGAAGACATCAAAAACTGGTAGAGGAAACTCCTTCACCTTTTATGACTCCAGAACTTCGTGATAAAATGGGAGAAGCAGCCATTAAAATTGCTTCCGCTATAAATTACGAAGGTGTGGGAACTATTGAATTTCTCGTAGATAAACACGGCAATTTTTATTTTATGGAAATGAATACCCGTATTCAAGTAGAACATCCTATTACCGAAGAAGTGGTGAACTATGATTTAATACGGGAACAAATACTTGTGGCTGCAGGTGTACCCATCTCTGGTAAAAATTATTATCCTCAATTACACGCGATAGAATGCCGTATCAATGCAGAAGACCCTTTTAATGATTTCAGACCCTCTCCCGGTAAAATCACTACTCTTCATACGCCTGGTGGACACGGTGTACGGGTAGATTCACACATATACAGTGGTTATGTTATCCCGCCTTATTACGATAGCATGGTCGGTAAATTGATTACGATTGCACAAACGCGTGAAGAAGCCATCGCTAAAATGCATAGAGCATTGAGTGAATACGTGATTGAAGGCATTAAAACCACCATTCCATTCCATCTTAAACTTATGGAAAACGAAGATTTCAAAAAAGGTAATTACTCCACCAAGTTTTTAGAACAATGGAATTTTAAGGAATCATAATTTTGTATGGATAATACCTCTTTCCATTAAAATACAAAGCAAGATAATAACCTGAAGCAATTTGTTCTCTTGAAAAAGTATAATGCGTGTTACTTATTGGATTAATCTCTATAATTTTCTTACCACTTAAATCTAATAATTCAAAAGAAGAATTAGGATTTTCAATAAACCGAAACATTATTTCACGCTCATTTATCTCATACAAAAAAGGTGAATACTCATGTTGAAATAAAACATCCCGAATAATGTATTTTTCGTCCTTCTGTTCTTTATTTACTACTACTAATTTATAATAACCAATGCCTTCATAAGGTGCGTCATCGATTATCATATAAAGTTTTTCTGAAATAGAATTTTCAGAAGAAATTTCTGCCAGCGTATGAAAATATATTCCATCTTTACTTTTCTCAATCCTATAGTGACTCAGATCTTTCTCGTTTTTCACCAGCCATTTCAGATAAACCACATTTTTATTTGTTTCTGCCCAAAAACTATAAATATCTACCGGCAAAACATCTGAACAATTGCACCCGGATTGAATTTGAATCGTAAACGTAACAATTTCATCCTGCCTGTTTGCTCGTTGTTCCAATAACAATGTGCCTCCCGTTTGTACCCATTGGATGATAGCGCCTCCATTACTAGCACCTGTGGCTGTAATAGTATTACCTGATTGCGAAAAGGATGCAGATGGACCTGTTCCACAACTAGAGCCATACCCGGGAGACAAATTAATTGTTGTAATAGAAACAGGTGCTATACTGCCTCCTACTCTTAAGTAGTCATTCGCATCCATGCCACTGTTACAACAACCATTACTGCTATGCATCGTATTGCAGGTATTTGAACAAACAGAGCACCCTATACCATTACAACGTCTTTGAAACGATGCCGTTAATGTAGCCGTACATCCCGATGAGATAGTAAAATATTGCGTTAATACAGGACCTGTACCCGGACAGGAACCACAAGCAATAGAAGAACCATTACACATAGACGAAAAACCAGAAAATTCGGTCAGATTACAATTAGCCGTACACCCCGCACCCGTATAAGCGGCAAAAGCCGAATTGTAACACATTTGTGGTTTTGCAAAAAGGACAATATCATCAATAGCCACGGAAGGATCTGTACCGGTATTATCCATATTATTATTATTTTTCCAATTAAATCCAATACGCACATTTGGGTTGTTATTCGCACTTATCGGTAAATTAATGCTATAATTAGTCCAATACCCTTGACCTCCACAAAAAGCAGTGGAAGTAAGTGGAAGTGTCCCTAAGTTATTCCAGCTAACTCCATCATAATACCATACCGAACATTCATCAGCACCCGGCTGTCCGTAATGAATAAAATTAAAAGAAAGAACAAGATTAGAATATCCGGTACAATTGATAATTGGAGATTGAATACGCTTGTTGGTAATTACAGCACCACCTGCACAGGAGCCAGAACACGCCCCTATGTCCGAAGCATCATAAGCGGCTCCACAATCGCCCATTGGATCAAAACAGAAAAAACAGGTACACTCAGAATCCTGATTAGCGCCTATGTGTAAGGAGGGATCGCCTCCGCAAGCTCCTCCGCAAGTACCTGCTGCATTCCCACATTCGGCACTGCTCACAAACCATTGATTAGCACCTAATCCATTCATACCGGTTGCTATTTCTGTCCATCCTCCATAAGTCGTAGCAAGACAGCCACTCACACATCCATTAGTAAAACTTTCAGACCATATCACGGTTTGAGAAAAAAAACATTCTGCACTCACAATTAAACCTATTAAATATCTGAACATATTTTTTTTTACTATAATCTTATTTTCATCTACAAAGATAATACATTTCTATTAAATATATTTTACCCTTTTATGAATTTAACACTAATATTGAATATAATACTGTAACAATTTTTTCTATTACTTTACATGTATAGCATTCAGGGAGAAGTACAATTTTCTAAATGTGCCTCATACAGATAAATTTTTAATCACACTTTTAATTAAAACAGATTCTATTGCATCATCTAAAATTAAAAAAATTTATCAAAAAAATTATTCACCCTTACACTAGCAATTGTTTTACAAACCGTACTTAAAAAACTATTTATCTGTTTTGAGTAAATCCATTAAATCTTTGCTAATCAACATCCGTTGTCCTTTGTAGAAAATCACCACAAAAGCATCATGATCTGGATACTTACGGGCCTCCCATTGTCTGATCCATGCTTGTCTAAATGTTTTATACGGTGTCGCTAAAATAAATCGCGTTAAATTATCGTCGTATAGTTTTTTATCCACTTTATCCAATTTTTCATATTTAAAGTATTGGAAATTTTTAGCATATAAGTAGGCCCCTATTTGCACTTTAAATGCCAATTTTTTTGCAGAATAATCACCGAATTTGGCTAAAAACTCGGCCAGCATTGCTTCATCCATTTTTATGGAGTTGGCCAAATTATCTTTACTAAATGGTATCAGATATTTTTCAAATGTTCCCGGAGGATAAGGCGATCCAGCAAGCATTCCTTTGTTACTTGTCAGTAAACTAAACTTACCATCTTTATCTGTAATCTGATCGCCAATTTTTTTACCTTCAATACCTTTACCGGTATGATCTGTTACAATTCCATTGACAACCGATGCGGTTGGATAATCTACAAATATATCGTAGTCCTTATTCTTCGGTACTTTTTTGAAAATAAAATCGCCTTCATAATTGGTTATCGTATTACGCACAATGGATCCATCTTTGGAACGCAATTGAACTCTAACTCCCGGTATTGGTTTTTTGGTTTTGGGGTGCACTACTTTTCCAGCAATGTTCATGTAAGCATCTTCTGCACCCGTACCATACGCATTAAATTTGAAGCTTCCATCGTCTCCTGTAATCTGATCATTGATGCTTATGCCGGCCAATCCATTTTGCCCATATAAATCGGTTGCTTTACCTTCTACAAATACTTCTCCCGGATAATCCACCACATTAATTTCGTATTCTTTGCCTTTGGGCACTTTATTAAATACATAATTCCCATTCTCATCGGTAGTGGTGGTCATTATCACTTCCCCGTCTTTAGAACGCAATTCTACTTTTACACCGGCCAGCGGCTTACCCGTTTTAGGATCATACACTGTGCCTGCTATACGCATATACTTGTCAAAATCTTCCTTATTGTATAAATGAATATCTAAGACACTGTCTCTGAATGAAAACACATTTTTCAGATTTAATTTCATGGTATAGGGAACAAATCCTTCTGCCTCAAAAGACACATCATATTTGAAGGATAGCGGAAATACCAATAAATATTTACCGGTAGAGGCGTTAGAATTAAAGTTAGATGGTTCACTGCTTTGCTCACTGAATTTAACGGTGATATCTGAATACCCCGGTGTTTCATTCAAGTAAACAATACCTTTTAATACAAAAGCAGAAGAGTTATTAAAGTGCCCTGGTGTAACAAGGTAAAGGTCTTGTTGACCAATACCACTTTTTCTCATAGAAGAATAATAGCCACGCGAACCACTGGCATTGATGACATAAAATTTATCGTCAAAGGGAGTGTTAACCTTTGTTCCAAGATTAACCGGTAAGGACCAGGTACTGTCTTGTTGCAGTGTAGAGTAAAATACATCATAGCCGCCCATTGAATATGGGCTATTCGAACTAAAATAAAGCGTAACCCCATCATAAAACAGAAAAGGTGAATCTTCATCATACGGTGTATTGACATTCGGTCCTAAATTGACAGGTAAAGACCACTTTCCGTTAGGCAGTTTTACCGAACACCATAAGTCCCTTCCGCCATATCCACCCGGTCTTTCGGAGGAGAAGATAATCATATTTTCATTAAACGCTAAGCAGGCACTCCCTTCCCAATACTCCGAATTGATGCCGCCTGGTAAGGCCGCAGGAGCCGTCCATTCATTGCCCACCAATCTTGAATAATAGATATTGCCGGAAGAATCGGGTCTGTTTCTGTATAAAAATAAGGTTTGTCCATCAGCAGACAAGGCCACGGCACCATCGTTTCTCTCCGTGTTTAAAACATCTACTAAACGCGCTACTCCCCAATCACCCTCCGGCGTTCGTAATGCTTCATAAATATCCTCACCATAAAAAGTACCATTTGGGTCGGGGTCGCCATTTTCATTTAGCATGCCGCCCTTAGATTTAGGTCCCCGATAAGTAAAGAGTATTTTGGTTTCATCAGCATCTGTAACAGGCATGTATTCATCATAATCAGAGTTCACATTTTGATTTTGTAACAATACTTGTACAACATCGTTCTTTTTAAGTTCAGTATCCCGCTTTATTACGTTTTGTGCCGAAATGGTTTGTTGAAGAAAATATTTTCCTCTTAAATATAAATCAGTAGTGGTATCTTTTTGGGCAGAAAGAAAAGCAGAATAATATTTGTTAGCTTCCTGATAATTCCCTTTAATGTGTTGTGCCCGACCAAGATAAAAGGTAAGATTTGCAATTTTTTTGTTTTTTGTATTTTCCAGTGGCGACAATAATTCCCAGCTTTTGTCTGGCTCATCACTTTTAAACAAATAACAAATACCTAATCGGTATTGAATAAATTCGTCTTTGGGCTTTCTTTCATGCAATACGTAGTAATACTTTAAGGACTCTCTTAAATTTCCGGAGCTATAAAACTTTTCTCCTTCTGACGAGAGCCATGAATCTTTTTTTTCTTTGAATTGATTGACCCAATCGGGCTGATTTTGTGCACTAATAAAATTCCAAAATAAGAGATTGATTGCTACTAAAGCAATCCACTTATATTTTTTAACCATTAATATAAAGTTTGAGAATTATTTCCTTTACCGGCGAATGAAAATTTATACGAAACAAAAATTTCTGCTGCAGGACCTAAGTAGGTTTTAACAGCATTGATGTAAAGAAAATCATAACTCAGACCCGCTCTTAGTTTTTTTGAAACGATGGCGCCTATTCCTGCTGTTAAAGAATAGCCATGTTTATAACCTACAAATACCCAGCCATATTTCTCACTTTCAGCTACTGCCTGCGCATCTACCTGAACGGGTGCTGCCATTGAAAACTGACCCACTCCGGTTACATATCTCAAATAAATAGACGGCGTTATGTTCAAAGGAAAATCCCCCCCTTCAATCACTTTAATAATATAAGAAGCATTCCATGTCATGTGCCGTGTAGTGATGTATTTGGTAAAGTGTCCTGTCGGATCGTTGAAGCGAACACGACTATCCAATAATTGCCATGCTGTAAAACCTGTATTAAAATCTTTCCAGTTAAAGTTAAACCCAAAACTCATATCAAAGGTAGCACGGCTAAATGAATTGGAATACAATTCAGGGTCGTTATTATCTTTTACGACTACTCTGTTAAAATCGTATCGTCTTTGGAAGGCACCAACATTGAGTCCGGCACTAAAAGTCGCATCTTCATTTAATTTTACAGCATGTGAGTAATTGGCATAACCAGAAGTTTGATCCCACAGGCCTGCCTTATCATGGGTGATGATGATACCGAAACCGTTTTTTTTGGACTGTAAGGGTGTAGAAAATACTAATACTTGATTGACCGGCGCATCTGGCATGCTTCCCCATTGTGAGCGATGAAGCGCATATAAGTCCCCCATATCGTTCTGATAACTCATAGCAGGATTGGTCATTATTTTATTAAACATATATTGGTTTAATAAAGGTACCTGCTGTGCGTAGATAGTAAAGTTTAAAATCAACGCAAAAGTGAAAAGTGTAAATTTTGTTTTCATAGAGTTTTATTTTCTGCAAAAATATGTAAAAAAATAATTAAATACAAAAAATAGTTAAGGATTTTTTTTCAAATCGGGAACAGAATAATTCTGCACTATTTTTAAGCAAGCAGCATGAATCATTTGAAAGACCTCTTCAAAATCGGCTTCTGTTCCGTAATACGGATCAGGTACTTCTATATTCTGATTCGGATATAATACATTCATTAAATAGTCCACTTTGCGCATGTTATTTTCATTTGGTGCCATCGTTTTTAGATATTGGTAATGAGAATGATCCTTGACAAATATTTTGTCAAAAGTAGAAAAGTCCGAGGTCTGAAATTGTCTGGCTTTCAGCGGACGCAGGTCAATGCCATGTTTTAAGGCGTTTTTAATGGTTCTTGTATCTGGGTGTTCTCCAATATGATAATCTGAAATAGCAGCAGAATCTACTTCAATTGGCAAGTTGCAGTTTTGTATGTAATGTAGCATAATTCCTTCTGCTAAAGGTGAACGACAGATGTTACCCAGACACACAAATAAAATTTTATCTTTTTTCATACACTATGCTTTTGGAAAACTGAGTTCAAAAATGGTTCCGCTTTCAGCTTTAAAGACATATTTTCCTTCCAGTTGTTCGGATAAAATTTGAATGAGTTCCATCCCTAATGACTCCTTTCGTTTGGTTTTATTCAAATCAATCCCTATTCCATTATCTTTAATTTTCAAATTACATTCGGACTGATTACAATAAAAATGAATGTCAATTTTACCTTTCTTATCAGGGAAGGCATATTTGACGGCATTCGTAAGGACTTCGCTACAAATTAATCCTAATGGAATAGCGGTATCTAATGACAGGTCAAGGTTTTCTGTATTGTCAAAAGAAAAATGAATTTCAATGTCAGAATTATCAGAAAAGGCGGTTATAATTTGCCGGCAAAGATGCTTTAAGTATTCGGATGCATTGATTTCTAAAAATTTATCTTTTTTATAGAGCATTTGATGGGTTAATGCAATGGATTGAATGCGTGCAGATATTTCGTTTAAAAGATCTTGTGCGTGTTTGTTATTTTCTTTATTTAATTGTAAGCGAATAATACTATTAATGATTTGTAAATTGTTTTTCACACGGTGATGAATTTCTTTAATGAGCATTTCTTTTTCTTTAAGTGATTTTTGAATCATCAAATTCTGTTGTTGAATAGTAGTGTTGTTTATTTCTAATTCTTCATTTTTTCTTTGAGTATACCGATAATATCTGAATAATATAAAGCCCGCTGCCACCAAAATGACGATAAAAATAATCAAATATGTTTGGACTGTCTTATCTTCTTCCTGCTGTACTTTTAATATAGAAAGGGTTGCGTTTTTTTCTTTGATGGAATTCTCTTTTTGTTGAGCTTTGTGAGCGATTTCAGAATTTATTGCCTGAAGTTCTTTTTCTAATTGTGTAACGCTATCGTTTAATTTTACATATTGTTTCAAATAATTGATAGATTTTTCAAGTTCGCCGGCTTTTTCATAGTAAGCAGCAAGCCAGTAATACTTTTTGATTAAGTTTTTGGGGTACTTAAATTCCGGATAATCAAGTATATCCAAAGTGTCCAGATATTTTTTGGCTAGAACAAGTTTATTTAAATTTAGAAATATTTCCACCACACCGATATAAGCATTAAAAGCACTTTCATATTCTTTATTTTTAATACTTTGTCTGATGTCCATTAATAAGTATGGGAGTGCTTCTTTGTATCTTTTAGTTTTTAATAAACCAACAGCCAGATTAGATTTAATCAGAGCAACGAAAAAATCAAAATAGTTTTTATCAATGTTATTTTTATGAACATTTTCTAATTCAGAGAGTGCCCTATTAAAGCATTTTTCGGCACTATCGTATTTTTGCATTCTATTATAAAATGCGCCTATATCGTTATACATTCGTGCCGTTTCCCAATGATCTTTTGAACCATTTTCATATTCGCGTATACGTTCTGCAATAGCATATTTATAGATTCCCAATAAACTATATATTATGCTTTTGTATGTCCCTATCCATAATGCTATGGTTTTTCTGTTCCAGTTTTTTTCAACAATGTTGTGTATTTCAAGTGCTTTATTATAGTCACTGATTTTAATTAAGCACTCTTTAAGTAATATCAATGCTTTAAGCGAATCGTTGACATTATCCGCATGATATTGCAAGGTAGTGTTCAGTATAGAAATACCCTTTGAAAACTGATTATTGAAAATAGCGCTTTTAGCTTCAATTAGGTCCAATAAAAATTTGGCTTCATTGTTTTCAGTTTGAGTATAAACATATCTTTTAATCTTTTCTATTGTATCGGCAATTTGAGGGTATACATATTTCAAATCATTAGCGTCTGTATTGGCTACAAGGATGATTTTTTCCTTTATGTTGCATTTATGGAATTGCTTTAAAAAAGCTTCTTTGTCAAAATCTGCATAAAGTGAATACGCAGATAAAATAAATAAAAAAAGAGATACTATTGGTTTCATTCATTCATGGTTTCTTGTAATCCGGATTCTTTCAATCGCTCGGTATTTTCTGCAAACTGCAATGCATCAATCATTTCCTGAATGTCCCCGTTCATGAATTCTGTTAGATTGTACAAAGTCAAATTGATGCGATGATCGGTTATTCTGTTTTGGGGATAATTATAGGTTCGGATTTTGGCACTCCTATCACCTGTGCTTACCATCGTTTTTCTTTTGTGTGCTACTTCTTCCAGTCGCTTCTGATATTCCATTTCGTACAATTTGTTTTTGAGCATTTGCATAGCTTTTTCCCGGTTGGCTAATTGCGTACGTTCTGTTTGACACATCACCACTATGCCGGTGGGGATATGCGTTAAAATAACTTTGGTTTCCACTTTGTTTACATTCTGACCGCCTGCTCCGCCACTCCGTGCAGTTTCCATTTTTACATCTGATTCTTTTACATCCACATCAAATTCATCTGCTTCCGGAAGTACTACAACACTTGCGGCGGATGTATGTACTCTACCTTGTGTTTCAGTAGCCGGCACCCTTTGCACCCGATGAACGCCGCTTTCAAATTTTAATGTTCCGTAAGCGTTTTGCCCTTTTACATTAAAAATAATCTCTTTATAACCGCCCATCGTACCGGGATTAAAATCCACTATTTCCGCCTGAAATCCTTTCTTATCACAATATCGTTTATACATTTCAAACAAATCGCCGGCAAATATAGATGCCTCGTCACCACCGGTGCCTGCCCGTATTTCCATCACTGCATTTTTAGCGTCCTCCGGATCTTTTGGGATTAAAAGCAAACGAATAGTGCTTTCTAACTGATTTATTTTTGACTCGTTTCCTTCAAGTTCCTGTTTGGCAAGTTCCAACAGTTCTTTGTCTTTTTCAGTAAGCAAAATTTCTTTGGCGTGTTTTACTGATTCTAATGCCTTTTTGTATTCCTCAAAGTGCTGTACAATTTCCTTTAATTGATTGTATTCAATGTTTAATTGCTTAAATTTCCTTAAATCCGAGATAATCGAAGGATCCGAAAGTTTAAGTTCTATATCCTCAAATTTTCGCTTGATTTCTTCTAATTTTTCAATCATACTAAAAAATTAAACTTCCAATAATTTTTAATTGGCGAAGTTAGTGAATATAATGGACTATTAAAAATTAAACACTTACTATTTCTCTTTACTTTGCAGGGATTTTTTGGCTTCTTCTATTGTAATTCTATCAAATCCATTAAAAGCCACAATAAAAGCGTCTTTAAATCCAGCATTTTTTAAGTCAGCTAAATGTTTCTGTGCCTCCTCTAATGTATTAAATTTGCCGGAAGTATATTTAATAAGATTACCTGCCATATAATACCACACATTTTCAAGTGGTTTTTCCTCTTGTACATTGATTGGTTTATCGCTTACTTTTATCTGAACTCTGAAGATAATTTCATTGGATTTTGAATTATTATTCAACACCGTGGTATCTGCTTTATTGGTATTAACAACAGGTTTTACAGTGTCTTTGTTGGTTTCTATCTGGTACCCATTATTTTCCTCTCCATTTTTAGGTAAAATACCTTGTTCAATATTTTCATTCTCAAGTGGTGGTAAATTTTCAACAGCATCATTAAATTCTATTTTTTTGCCTTCCGCTTCTGCTTTATACTTTCTTATAGCGTTAAAAATAGAGGCGGCTATGTATTTTTGTCCAAGTTCTGATCCCAAAAACTTTTCTTCGTTTGGATTGGTAAGATACCCTATTTCTGTAAGCACACTCGGCATAGATGTACGCCATAATACCCATATACTTTGGCGGTGTACCCCTTTATCAATTCTGCCGGCCTTTGTCTTATATTCCTGTTGTATCTTCATCGCTAACTTGGCACTTTGTATCACATACGCTGTCGTATAATTACTCATTATTATGTAACTTTCTTCACTTTCTGGGTCAAAACCCTGATACTTTTGTTTGTAGTTATCTTCTAATAAAATTGGGGCATTTTCCCGCATAGCCACTGTCATTTTACCCTTTTCGTTTTTTAATCCCATCACGTATGTTTCCGAACCAAAGGGCTCTGGATTAGCCGTTTCTACAATTACGTATTTCCCTTTAGAGTTTTTAATTCGTTTAGGACACATCTTTCCTGTTTTAGGATCTTTTACCATAACGGGTTTGCCTGCAGCATTGCAATGAATGGATACAAATAAATCGGCCTTGTTCCTGTTGGCAATTTGTGCCCGCTCTTCCAATTCTACAAACTCATCGGTTCTTCTGGTTAAAATCACATTGACTTCCGGCAGATATTTTTTAAAGTACTCTTCCAATTTTAGAGCAATGGACAAGGCAATATCTTTTTCTTTATAGAAAGTACCGTTGGTGCCGGGGTCTTTTCCACCGTGCCCTGGATCAATTACTATTGTTTTAATAGAAGAAAAATTTTTCTCCTGCGCATAAAAAAAATGAATTCCTAAAAGCAAAAACAATACTATTAACCGGCTTTTTATTTTGACTGAAAAAAACATAAATTATCTAAATTGTTATGCTCAAAACTTAAATGGCTATTTTTTTAATTAGTTTTGTAGCCAATAATCGGGGGATAAATTTAATTCAAGTAAAGGATTAATGTTTTTTCCAAATTCGCAAAATATCATCATTCTGTTGTGGATAATTTTCCTACCTTTTTGTTTTTTTTCACAAAATACAACAAGTGATAGTTTGGCTATATTTACTGAACCGGATTCATTATACGCTTCCGATTTTAATGAAGAAATAAAAGCCACTGCCAGAGATTCTATTGCATTTTATCCTAAATCCAAACAAACCATTTTATACAACAAAGCAGAAATTGAAACAACGTCCGAAAATAATTCATCTATAAAGATGACCGCTGGCTATATTGAAGTAGATGAAACAACTCATACTGTAAAAGCACAAGGCAGCGTAGATAGTACAGGAAAATTAAGTGATACACCCGTTTTCAATGAAGGTAATAATAAAATGGAAGCCGAAAAAATGGCTTACAACATTCAAACCAATAAAGGCAAAATTTGGAATGCATACACTACCGAAAGTAATTTAATAGTGTATGGTAATGAAATTAAAAAAGATGAAAAAGAAATTTTATATCTAAAAAATTTACGCTGTATTCCTTGTGAATACAAAGATGCAAAAACCTTTTTTGTGGCCACAAAAGCAAAAGTAATTCCGGATGACAAAATTATTACAGGACCAATGTACTTGCAGATTGCAGGTATTCCTACCCCATTGTTTTTACCATTCGGCTATTTCCCCAACACCAAAAGCAGTACCAGTGGCTTCTTAATGCCATTTATTGGCAATTCGCCGACACAAGGTTATTTTTTAAGAGACGGCGGTTTTTATTGGGCTATGAGCAATAAAATGGATTTATTTTTACGCGGGGACATTTATACCAATGGCAGCTGGGGCGCCCGGGCACTCAGTAACTACTATGTGCTATATAAATTTCGTGGGGCGCTGTCTTTTGGCTATTCAGAATATTATTTAGGTGACCGTGATATTCCACAGCAGGCACAAAAAACAAAATCGTACCAGATTCAATGGAAGCACTTTCAGGAAAATAAACTCTCCCCATCTGTACGCTTTTCAGCAGATGTCAATTTTAACTCTAATCAATTTAACCGATACAATGCCATCAACACTGCACAATATCTCAACAATGTGTTTCTGTCAAACATTGCTTTTAGTAAAACATTTTCTTTTGGTCTTATGAGTTTGAATGCTATGCACTCACAAAACAGTCAAACGCATTATGCAGAAATGAATCTGCCACAACTCACCGTCAATGTGAATCGCTTTTTCCCTTTTAATCTGAAAAGCAATAAGCCCTCTAATTTATTAACCCGTTTGGGAATTTCTTATGTGTTAGAAAGTAAAATTAATATCAAAGGAACCGATACTACCCTGTTTGAACAAAAGACACTTTATCAAAGAATGCGAACAGGAATAAAACAAACAATGCCCGTCAATACTACTTTTGCTATTTTCAGACACATCACCATAACTCCCGGTTTAAATTTTTCATTGCTGAGTTATCCGGATTACATACAAAAATCTTTTCAAAATAATACTTTGATAACAGACACCATTCGTCAATGGAAACACGGTTTTGACTTTAACGCGAATACCTCCATTGCCTTCAAAGTATATACCGACTTGTTTTTTAATAAGGGCTCTTTTAAACAAATTCGTTATATGCTGATTCCTACTTTTAATTACACTTACAGACCAGATATTGCCAACACGCTTGGATATATTAAAACATACACCGATAATAATAAAAAAGAATACACCTATTCAGTGTTTGAAAACAGTTTGTACGGTGGAATAAGCAGTGGAAAACAAAACGTATTAAGTTTTAATTTGAATAACAATTTAGAAGCCAAGAAAAAAATACAAACCGATTCCGGCAGCAGCTTTAAAAAAATCACCTTACTTCAAAACTTAGGCATTTCTGGTTCTTACAATTTTGCAGCCGATAGTTTTCAATTCTCCAATATTCAATTCAGTGCCCGCAATAAATTATGGAAGTTTTTTGATTTTCTCATCAGTGCTACTGCTGACCCTTACTATTATGACCCATCCACCAATCGTCGGTATAATAAATACTTGATGGAGCAAGAGCATAAATTATTACGATGGACTAATTTTCAAATCGCTCTGAACGGGGCCATTGGCTCCGGTGATATTGCACAATTAAAATCACCTATACCACAGTACTCCAATTCTGCCGAGAGAGGTGTCAATGTACCTGATTTGCCATGGCGTATTTCGTGTAACTACAATTTAAATATAGATATGAACAATCCGACTATCAAAAATATCACCCAAACTATTTTTACAGGTATAGATTGGAATCTTACCAAATATTGGAAAATAGGGGCTTCTGCTAATTATGATTTTAAAAATAAAAAATTTGCCTATTCCAGCATTGACATTAAAAGAGATTTAAAGTGTTGGGAAGCCAGCATTCGCTGGGTGCCTTTTGGACAATTCCGAAGTTATATGTTTAACATCTATCTAAAACATTCTATGCTCAGCGAGTTCAAAATACCGCGGCAACGGCAATGGTTTGATAATTTGTAAAATATAAATTACTCGGCAATTAAAAAAGTGCTAAGAAACAGAACCCATTTGAATCGTAACGAAAAAACTAAAATTAAATTTTCTGCTCTTTCAGGGCTTCCAGTATTTTATGGAACCGCGATAAAATCTCCGGAATGTCTTCTTTTTTACAAGTACCTACAGATAAGCGAAACCACACAGAATCTTTTTCACTTCCAAAAGCATAAAAAGGAACTAATGCGATATTTGCTTCTTCCAAAAGATATTTTAAAATGTCTTCTGCATCTGTAAAATGCCGTCCTTCTTTGGTACGACGGTGTTTAAAATTTAGTTTCACCGTCAAATACAAAGCTGCCTGTGGTTCAATCACATCAATCGGCAAGTTCATCTGGCGAAGATGTTTAATACCTGTATAAAATAATTTCAAACGCGTGAATAATTCGGATTTCTGATGTTCTACAAACGCATCATAAGCGGGGGTATCTGCCATAAATTGAGCTGTGGCCACTTGTTCTGCTTTGGGCGCCCACGCTCCAATGTGGGTAAGAATGGCTTTCATTTTTGTGATAACTTCTTTAGGTCCAAACGACCAACCTACTCTTACCCCTGTTGCACTTAAGGATTTTGAAATCCCATCCACAAAGATTGTGTACGCTTTCATAGACGGGTTAATACGCACCGGATTATAATGTTCATAAGGCGTATATACTAATTCCCAATATACCTGATCGTACATCACATACAAGGGTTTTATGCCTTGCTTTTTTCTTCTTTCATTTTCATTCAATACGAGTGTTACAATGGTTTCCAATTGTTCCTTTCCAAAAACAGTTCCTGTAGGGTTTTGTGGCGAACATAAAGCCAGTAAAGCCGCTTCTTTTATGTAGGGTTCTATATCGCTTGCCAGTGGCATAAAATTATTTTCAGGCAAAGTGTCAATTTGTATGGCTTCGGCACGAGAGAGATAGATATAATGATTGTTATTCCAGGAAGGCACTGTATAAATCACTTTTTCACCCGGATTGACAACAGTTTGGTAAATAGCATAAATCACAGGTCTTGCACCACCGGCAATTAAAATTTCCTCTTCGGTATAGTCCAGCCCTAATTTTCTCTTTAATAATTTACTTACCTCTTTTCTTAATGCTAAAATACCATCCGCAGGCGGATAGTTGGTTTCATTATCATCATAGGCCTTTTTAATGTTCTTTTTTAAATCATCCGGTATGGGGAAAATATGGCTATCAAAATCACCAATCGTAAGGTTATATATGTGAACTCCCTTTGATTTTAACTGATTAATTTCACCGTTTAGTTTGATAATTTCAGAGCCAATAATATTTTGAGCAAGGGCTGAAACTATTGGTAATGCTGAATTTTGAATACTTTCCATCATAAATATAATTTTCGGCCAGGACGAATAACAGATGTTTTTTTAAGTTTATTTTTTTTCATTAACGCGGAAAGCGGAACTCCTGTTTTGCGGGCAATTTTAGATAATGTATCGCCTTTTTTTACGATATAAATACCTTTAGTTTTAGCGAGATGCTTATACTTAGCCGAACGCAAATTGTATGTTTCTTCTGCATCTTTTTTTGTAAGTATAAATGTATCGGTTTTTAAACACGCTTTTTCGTAATCAATGATGTCTTCTGAATTAATTGGTACGCCTAAACATCTGATTTCAAGATGTAAATGAGACCCCGTAGAACGCCCTGTACTTCCACCTAATCCTATTACGTCGCCTGCTTTAATAGTATCATTTATATTCACTAAAATTTTAGATAAATGTCCATACACGGTTTCCAATCCGTTAAAATGACGAATAACAATCACCTGACCATATCCTCTTACTTTCTTTTGTGCATAACGCACCACGCCATCAAAGGCCGCTTTTACAGAATCACCTTTTTCTAAGTCAATATCTGTACCATAATGTGGACGGTAACGTCTCCATCCGTAAGGGCTATTAATTTTGCCATTAAAAGGTAAAACAAAATTTTCCTGATTTAAATGAATAATAAGCGAGTCCCGTGTCTGAAAAATTTCTTTGTATTTGTATTGATGCACTTCGCTTGTATTAAAATCACCATATAACTCAACAATTTCTATATTTTCCTCTTCATTTTCTTCTTCCTCACTTTGGATTATTTCATTTTGAGTAAAATCCATATCCGGACGGACATAAATTTTTTTAGAAGTATCTATAGGAATATAAATTTCTTCATCGACACTTTGCGAAAAGAGAACGAAGGTAGAAAGTATCAGCAGTATAAATATGTTCAGAAGTGTTTTCATTGCGGCGGCAATATAAAAGTAAATTCATTTGTTTTACAAATCTTTTACGAAAAAACTTATATTTTTGATGCCTGTACAAAAAAATATTAAACCATTCAATGAGCAATAATACCATTAAAAAAATAAGGCATCGTTCTGACTCAATAAACTTAGTTAATCGTCTGCCGTATTCCACTTATACTGAGATGAGGGATAAACATCTATAAGATTCAATACTCTATGTACCACGGATAACATTAATTGCTCAATATTTTCTGGTTGATGATACAATGATGGACTTGCAGGACATATAATCGCTCCCGCTTGTGTAAGCGTCAGCATATTCTGCAAATGAATCAGGTTGTACGGCATTTCCCGTACAAGCATCACTAATTTTTTTCGTTCTTTCAACATCACATCGGCGGCACGAGAAATTAAATCGTTGCTGATGCCATTGGCTATCCGACCTAACATTCCTGTACTGCAAGGACAAATAATCATATCGGTATAACCTGCTGAACCAGAAGCAAAGGGTGCATAAAAATTATTCTGTTCCCAAAATTGAAAGGAATACTTTTGATAATCTTTATTTTTTAATTCATATTCCCATACTTCTTTTGCATTAGTTGTCATCACCATAGAAATTTCTTTGAATAACTTTTGATGCTTTAATAATTCATCCATCAATAATTTAGCGTACAAACTGCCACTGGCGCCGGTGATAGCGAGAACTAATTTTTTATTCTGCATTTTTTCCATAAAGATGATAGGTAAAAATTATTTCTAAGATATTATTGTACATTCCTTTGTTGAACATTCTTGCAATAGGATTGTTATAATAGATATTACTTGGAAAAGCAAACTTACGAAATGGTGTATAGCCATTATTAGCACGAAGTTCAATGTTCATTTTATCATTGATTTGATAACCCAAACCAGTATTGATAGAAAATTCAAGCTTTTCATTATTCACTGAATGTGTTGTATTCAAATAATTTACTTCTTCATAATAACTGAATAAATAACTCACAGAATGACCAAGTGTAATGAACAACCGTTTTTTCAAAAATAAAAATTTTATATTTGTTGGTATTTCGATAAAGTGAAGACGCAAAAGATATTGAGATAAATTGACCGAATCGGGATTATGTCTGGAACCTTTTTGAATGTACAGAATACCCAATTGTGGTATGACATTCTGAAACCATTTGTAATGTACTAACAAGCCACCTACAAAACCCAATTTGTTGTATCCGCTATAATTATCGCCGTGTACCTGACAGGCCGTAGGTCCAAGAGCAATGCCAAGGAAAAAACGTTTTTCGTCATAAGTCGTCTGAGCTACATTTTTTTGAGAAAGCTCTATACAAATAGTGATGATAAATAAAAATTGGAATATGATCTTACTCATCTTTTTCATTAAAAAAATGTTTTTCAAAATAGTCCAAAATGGCTTCTGTAATAAGTTTGTTTTGCTGCGCATCGGACAGTGGTGGCAGCTCTTCTACCAATTCCCAATGCGGCCAACCATCCGTATCTTTTCCAACGTATTTGTAAATTCCATAAGGTTCCAATAATGCACATACAGCAATGTGCATAATGGCGAGTTTTTCGTCTTTTTTATATTTTTTGAAGGGCTTACCTAACTCTTGCAATCCGATTAAAAAAAGAATACCCGCATAATCTACCGGCATTCCAAATCGTTGTTCTAATTTTTTTTGAAGTATTTCCCAGCGTGAAGACATTACTGAAAACTTAGTATATTTTTAAGTGCAAATAAAATGAATTTGTTACATATTTTAATTTTCCAACACATATCCCAAAAACTCCAATATATCTTCTCTCCCAATCTTTTCAATAGCAGAAGTGGTAAAAATATTCGGCGTTGTTTCAAATATCTTGTAGAACTCTTTTTCAAAATATTGCACTTGTTTTTGTACCTGCGTTTTTGAAAGTTTATCTATCTTTGTCAGTATTACCGCAAAGGGTAAAGCATTTTGGCCTAACCATAAGATAAACTCCTGGTCTAATTTTTGAAGTTCTAAGCGACTATCTAATAATAGCATTGTACATTTTAATGTTTTCCGTTTCAGAATATACGTTTCAATCAATTTCTGAAATTTTTTTCGTTCTTCCTGCGAAACTTTGGCAAAGCCATAACCCGGCAGATCTACTAAATACCAATTTCCATTTACTAAATAATGATTGATGGTCTTCGTTTTGCCCGGCGTTTCAGACACTTTGGCTAACTTTTTGTTGTTACACAACAGATTGATTAAAGAACTTTTACCTACATTACTTCTGCCTATAAAAGCAATTTCAGGATAAAATGGTTTAGGACAATCTTCTATTCGTGCGACGCTTTTAATAAACTCTACTTTTTTTATTTCCATTCCACTTCATTGTATTGGCAAAAGTACTGCAAGTTTTTCAAGATAAAAAATTAAACCATTGTCTGCAACAAAATATTCTATTTCAAAATATAGTTTCATTGAAAATGACGCGATTAAAAAACATTTGAACAAATAAAAATTTATTCTGTAACTTTCAGCAAGAAAAATTGAAGCATTATTAATGTCTGAAACGCCTAACATTCTTAAACAACAACAGCAAAAAATCCTTGAACTGATTAAGGAAAAATCAGTATTAAAACAGGATGTTTTTCATAACACCATTCAAACCTTTAATGAATTTAAAACACTCAGTAAAGAGATTGCTACAAAATTAAAAGAACAAGTAATTGAAATTGATAAAAGAGTAAACATTCAATATTCTGATGTGAATCAGTTTGCTTATCAAATGAAGATAGCCGGTGATGTGTTAGAGTTTTTTATGCACACCAATGTTTTTGAACTTGAAAAATCGTCACCCTTGTACAAATCACCTTATATTAAACAAAACCCATTGAACAGTTATTGCGGCATTATTTATGTTTACAATTTTATGGCAGATTCATTTAAATTCAATCGCTTAAATGACCTTGGTGTATTAGTAGCCCGTCTATTTATCAATAAAGAAAAACATTTTTTTGTAGAAACAAAATTACCGTTAGCTAGTAAATTTAGCAATTTCTCATTAGAGCCCATATCACAAGACACCATCAAGGAAATCATTCACGAACTCATTATTTTTGCCATACAATTTGATCTGTCTTCTCCGCCTTTTGAAGCATTAAAAGAAATATCTGTCAATGAAATCAATGAGCGTACGAGCTGGATTACATTACGAACCGGCAAACGGTTGGGATTTTTTACAGAATCAAGTAAAGAAGACGATGATTTTAGTTTTCAATTATAAATGTTTGTTATGAACTTTTCTCCTGTTAGTATTCAAAATATCGCAAAGATCATCAATGCTGAATTAGATGGTAATAAAGAATTAATCGTCGCCGGCATCAATGAAATACATTGTGTCAATGAAGGTGATATTGTTTTTGTAGATCATCCCAAATATTATGATAAGGCACTTTATTCCAAAGCCAGCGCTATCATTATCAATCAAAAAGTAGAATGTCCGGAAGGAAAGGTCTTACTTATTCATCCGAATCCTTTCACCGCTTTTAATATTTTGATTCGGTATTTTCAACCGGTTCAGTATTCTACCACGCTCATCAGTCCTACAGCAAAGATTGGAATAAACTCCATTATCTTTCCTAATGTTTATATCGGAAACAATGCACATATTGGAGATAATTGCATTATTTATCCTAATGTGGTAATATATGATAATTGTGTAATTGGTAATCGTGTAAAAATTCACAGCAATACAAGCATTGGAGCAGATGCGTTTTATTACAAAAAACATCCGGATAGTTTTGAACAATTGGAAACCTGCGGCAACGTAGTCATTGAAGACGATGTACACATCGGTGCCAATTGTACAATTGATAAAGGTGTAACCTCTTCTACCATCATAGGCACACACACTAAAATTGATAATCACGTGCACATTGGACACGATACTAAAATCGGAAAACGTTGCTTAATAGCCGCTCATACTGGCATCGCTGGTGCTACTATCATTGGTGATAGAGTAACACTGTGGGGGCAAGTCGGTATTTCCAGCGGTTTAAAAATTGGAAACGATGTTACTATTCTTGCTCAATCCGGAGTAAGTGAAAATATTGCAGATGGACAAACATACTTTGGATCGCCCGCCGGTCCTGCTAAAGAAAAAATGCGGGAAGTGTTTGCGGTAAAACAACTGGTAAAGTTAATTCACAAACTATACAATAATTAAAGCCCTATGAAAAAGCTATTAAGTGTTTGTAGTATATTTTTATTTTTTTCCTGTCAAAATGAAAACAAATCGCCTGCAGAACTTAATCCAAAAGATTCTATCAGTTCACATATAGACACACCAAAAACTGAAGAAAATATTACTAACAATCAAAGAATATTGACTGAAATTCCTTCTAATTTAATAATAATAGCAACAGGAACAGAGCCCGGCTGGATTTTAAATATCTATTCTAATAAATATGAGTTTATCGGAAATTATGGTAAAGATACATTGTACGGCGAAAGGACTTTTGAGGCAGAACAAATTCCAATTTATTTTACGAGTAGTGATTTAAGTTTCAAAATTGAAAAGAAACATTGCCTTGCCATCTCAGGTGATACATTAGAATTATCTGTTGAAGTGAAACATAAAGGCAATACTTACAAAGGTTGTGGAAAAATTTTGAAATAGTATATGATTATTCTTAAAACAGCAAAAGAATTATCAGAATACAGAAACAATCAAAAAAATGTAAGTATTGGTTTTGTACCAACGATGGGGGCTCTACATTTCGGGCATTTGAAATTAGTTGAACAATCCCTTACAGAAAATGATTTTACATACGTCAGTATTTTTGTTAATCCATTGCAATTCAACAATCAAGACGACCTTGAAAAATATCCAAGAACTATAGAAAAAGATATTGAACTATTAAAATCAATAAACACAAATGCCGTTTTCATACCTGAATTTGATGAAGTGTATAATGCCGGAATAGCGTATGATACTATTGATCTGAACTATCTAAATTCTATTCTGGAAGGTGTGAAACGTCCCGGACACTTTGATGGGGTCGTAAAGGTGGTGAGTATTTTATTCAAGCTTATTCGCCCGCACAAAGCATACTTTGGTTTAAAAGATTTTCAACAAGTCAAAGTCATTGAAAAATTAGTCAAAGATAAAAACTATCCGATTCAGATTATTGCTTGTCCGACTATTCGTGAAGAAGACGGATTGGCGATGAGTTCCAGAAACATCAGATTATCGGCAGCAGCCAGATCAAAAGCTTCAATGATTTACCAATGGCTTTTAAAATCAAAATCTTTATATCACAAAGGATATTCTATTCAGGAAATTGAAGAAACAATTAAAAAAGAAATTCAAAATCATCCCGAATTCCAATTAGATTATTTTGAAATCAAAAACGTTTCGGATTTATCCTCTCTGACCTCCCATCAGCAATCTGCAGTTGCTTTAATTGCTGTTTACTTAGACGGTGTACGATTGATTGACAATTTAGAATTTTGAATATTTGGTATTACCACGAGCATTTACAAGGCGGAGAAAAATATATTTTTGTTTCCGGTAAAAGGGACTGAATATAATTTTGTTGTTGTTCATTTAATAAAATACTTCGCAGATCCATTTTCCTGAGTTGAGTTAATTTTGAAAGTGTTTCCGGAAAATATGATAAATTATTATCCCACAAGTCTAATACTTGCAATCGTTGCAAGCTACCAAGTTCAGTTGGTAAACTATCAATGTTGTTTTGATTCAAGTTTAAATAATACAAATACTTCAAATTCCCGATATTTTTAGGTACTTTAGAAAGATTGCACTTGCTACACGCAAAGTATTGCAGAAATTGGAGTGTATCAATATCCTCCGGCAATTCTTTGATAGTATTTTTACTTAAATCCAGATATTGAAGGTGTTTAAATTGATAAATTTCTTTTGGAAAGGACTTTAGTTTCTTTTTCCGCAAAACAAGTTTATATACTTTATCAGGTTGTTTTAATGCCGAATCTAAATCAGTATATGTATGAGCATGGGCAAGTGAAACAGAATCCAATAAAATAGTTGTAACAGTATTTTCTTCCTCAATGATTTGTGCCACACTAGTATTTTTCACTATCACATTCAAAACAAGAAAGAACAAAAACAATTTCAAATAATACGACATAAACTGCAGGCTATTATTCAGTTGTAGCAATTACTTTTAATTCAATAGCAATCGGGGTTGGTAAAGCATTGACTTCAACAGTTGTTCTGCATGGAGGATTTTCTTTGAAATATTCTGCCCATATTTTATTAAATACTTTAAAGTCATCTTTCATATTAGTTAAAAAAACAGTAACATCTACTACTTTTTCTAAACTACTTCCTGCTTCTTCCAATACATACTTCACATTTTGAAAAACACTATGGGCTTGTTTTTCAATATCATACGCCACCACCTTACCGCTTTCGTCCAGCAGAACCCCCGGAATAGTTTTACTGCCTTTTTCACGCGGGCCGATACCGCTTAAAAATAATAGATTTCCCACTCTTTTAGCATGTGGATAATGCCCAACCGGTTCGGCGGCTTTGTGTGAATGAATGTCTTTTTTCTCCATAAGATGATTTTATTACAAATTGCTGATAATTTTATCTTTTGGATATTTTACAGAAAATTTAAATTCTACTTTTTTGTTTTCAGTTGAATTGATAGTCGTTTGCCATTGTAATTTTCCGGTGGCTTTATCATAACTGGCATTAGAGTATTCTAATAGTTCTACTTCTATTTCCTGCATAGATGACAAAGGCACTTGATCTTCTATAATAATTTTAATGGCATTTTTCTTTTTATTCTTAATGCTAATTTCATAACCACGGGTTTCTTTTCTGGAATTGCCGATAATTTTTTTCTCATTATATTTTTTCACTATTTCTCTTTTTACAGATATGTTTTTATCCACCCCCAAAGATATTTCCAGAGTATCTTTTGTAAGATTGGGATTAATTTCAGAAGTTCCTACAAATGCATTTTCAATAAAAATGTAAGCAGTAGCGGGCAGAAGATTATATTTAGACCAATCATTTATCTGTGCAATTAAATAAGCATAATCAGAAAGTTTGGGTGCTGTGTAGTATAAATAATTAGCCGCTATTTCAAAATTATTTATTTCAACGCGAGTGGGCTTATTACTGCTTTCTACTGAAACCGGCAATGAAATGACGTATTCCTGACTGCTGTTTTTTTCATTGACTACAGTATATTCATACAATTCAGATGCTTCTTCCTGTTTTTGAACTTCCATAGTTGCTTGCTCACTATATGCTGCCGATGGGGCGTCGGCAGATCCGGAATACCTGCCTTTTTTATGTTTAGTAGATACAGCGGGCACATAATACTGCAACCACCAGGGATAAAGAATAGGTTTATTGTTATTCAAGAGTGGATTAGCGGTAGATAGCGTAAGTTGCACTTTATTCCAGTCAATGCCTGTATTTTGCATCACTTCTGCTTTTAACAAAACATTCAAGGGTTTGTCTAAATCATTGGCGCGTATCTCATATTGTGGATGCCAGGAAGCAGCGCTGCATATATACTCTATCTGAAGTTCTGCATTATTTACATCAGCGTTTGCATAGACACTGATTAAAATTTCCCCCACTGGTCGGTTTTTCTGAGCATCCAGTTCATTTAATTGTTGCGTTAGTTTAGTAATACGTTCCTGATATTTTTTTATTTTAGGTAACAATTCTAATTTTTTAGAACGAATTTCATTCAAGCGGTTTCTGTAAAAATTAGCCATTTTTTCTAATTCAGCAACTGTAACTCCTGTATTATTCCCACCTATTGTTTTATTGGTTAACAATAAATCTTCTTCGTTCGCAAGTGTTGCATTCTGAATATCCAGCAGTGCTTTTTTGTTTTGCAGTATTTCCAAACTATCTTCTAATTGAAGAATTTGTTTAGAGATATTTTTTATTTGAATATAATTTTTTCTGAATTGTGTTGACATAATTACAAAATTTCCTTTTCCTCTTATCTGAATCGTTTGAGGAAGAATAGTTGTTGCCACATTTTCTACAACAATTGTTTGTTGTCCTTTGGGTATATTGAATAATTGTGTCGTGTGTTTTAAACTCACCTGATTAATGTATATTACTGCCTCATTAATCGTGCTTTTTATTCTTATTTCATCTTCCTGAGAGAAAAGAAGCCCGCAAGTTAGATAGAGTAAAAAATAAATTTTTTTCATCTTAATAAATTTAGATGCTCAAAGATAGATAAATTATTATTAACCAATTTCGTAACCTAGCATTACCAAGCAAACAATTTCACTTAAAAAACTTATTTAAACGAAAATACAATCGTTATACTTCCTTTTTGCTCTTCAAATTGCGGATTATCAGAAAATTTTAATTTGATGGCAAATTGTCGTGCTTTGGCTTTTAAGATAGGGCTTGTGGTAGTTGTTCCACGCCCGTTTGGGTCTGCTTCTATGACATTACCTTCTTTATCTACCTTTATGTCCACTACTACCACGCCTTCTTCTTTTGTATCGCTTGGCAAGGGTGGATGAGAAAGTAATGTCCGACCTTTTAAATCAAAGCCAAATGGTGCATTCCCCTTACCTTTTCCGCTTCCCAATCCCACATTGTCAGGATTATTTCCGGTTCCGCCTTTACCGTGTGTAAAAGGGTTTCCGTTCGGTTCGCCTTCATTGCCGGCATTTCCTGAATTTCCATCTCCTCCCCCACTACCTTTTTGTTGCTTAAACTTTTCGGCTAATTTCTCAGCAGCAGATTTCTCTTTTGGCGATTCTTTGACTTCCGTTGGATGAACGATAGTAGTGTTGTTCTTTACTTCAATTTTATTATCTTTTTCATTTACTGAAATGTCTTCTCCATTTTCGGATGTATAAATAGGTTCTTTTGAATTTTCCGTATTACTTACAATTTGCTCCTTTACTACTACATTAGTTGCTTCTCCCAGTTGATTTTGTTCTATATTACCTGTGCCTTCGTTGTATATACCGTAGTTTATTTCCATTCCTCCTCCACTGGCTATTTCAGGGAAGGGGGGGATAGGTGTAATGAGTTTAATGAAATACAGCACTAATACAATTAAAGCCAGCGATAGAATGGCTCCTAAAACGGCGATTCCGTTAATTTTTTTGTCTTCTGCTAAGGCGTACATCATTTTGTATTGGATGGTGCAGTAGCGATGATCATTTTACATTTTGCCCGATCCCCAATTTGCATCACATCTATAAAATCCTGATATTTTAAATCTTTATCAATGTGTAAAATGACAGTTGGTTCTGTTCTGTCTTTTGTTTTTTCAATAATGATATTTTCCAGTTCAGAAAAATCCACTTCCTGTGTATTCACAAAATAGCGTCTATCTTTTGTAACAGATAAATGGACGGGCTTTTGACTATTATCCACCGGGCGGTTGGCTTTAGAATTGGGAAGATTCACTTTAATGGCATTGGGACTTACCATTGTTGAAAGTATAAGAAAGAATAAAAGAAGAAAAAACATAATGTCGTTAAGCGAATCCGTGCTTACTTCTGCTTCTTTATGCTTATGCTTTCTCAAACGATTCATACAGTTTCTGTTTGGTTAATCGTTTCCAAAAAATGTAACTGTGTTTCTTCTAACTGCCGGGCTGCTTTATCCACTTTTGCGTTAAGCCAGTGATATAGAATAAAAGATAAAATACCTATAGCAAGTCCGACAGCAGAGGATATCATTTTTTGATACAATCCTGTAGAAATGACTTCTATTTCTACTGTTTTGGCTAAGGAAATATCATAAAAAATAACAATAACACCGATGATAGTACCTATGAATCCAAACATTGGCGCCACTCTTCCGATGATGTTCAAAACATTGAGATTTTTTTCCATATAACTTAAAGAAAGAGAAGCGGCTATATCCATAGCTTCTTTTATTTCTGCTTCGGGCTTTCCTATTCGTTCCAGTCCTTGTTTTATCATAATAGATTGTGGCGTGGCAGCTGATTCACACAATCGAACAGCAGAAGCAATATCACCTTTCTTAATAAATTCTTTAATGTTAAATAAAAATTGTTTGTCAAATTTATTATGTCTGGAAAAATACATCAGCCGTTCAATAGTAAAATATATGACAACAAGAAACAAAATGGTCAGCGGAACAAGAATGGAACCACCTTTTAACAGCATCTCAAAAAGTGAAATTTCATCCTGTTTCTGTCCCATAATAGTAGAAATAGTACTAACCGCTGTCTGCGATGAATCTGACTGAATCTGCAAAAACACAAATAACATATCTTAAATTTTGCTGTAAAGGTAAATGAGAGTTCAATACTATAACGAATAGCACTTTAAATTATTTCAACAAGGTAGTGTTGATAAATCTTTAAATAACTCATTTTTATCTTTTTTCACTTTTCCAGGCGTTCTTCTAAAAACATAGTGTTTGTAAGAAACAGTTTTCTTATTTTCCAATGCTTTCGTTTAATTCTTCAATAGAGTTTTCAAACTGAAAAGCATCGTTCACTTGATAATAATTTTCTTTATCCATTACGTTTTTATAAGCATATTTTGCAAAATCCAGTCGTGTTTGCTCAAATGAAAACAACTTCATAATATCTCTGACCTGACGGCTTTTCAGACACTTTGAGTCACAAATTTGTTTAGCCACCGTCAGTTTACTGTCTTCAAAAGATTTAGAGTTGATACTTTTTTAATATTTTCAAACTCTGTATTACTTACTTCACATTTAACAACTGTTCTTGGCTTAGGGTGTGTAGTTGGAGTAGTCGGTACTGCTGCATTTTCAGAAGCTGTTGATGAAGAAGATACCACCGTAGTAGAAACGACAGAAGTAGTATACGAGGTACTTGAATTATTCGTTGTCCCATCGTGTATTTGAATACCTGCACTGTTAGGTGATAAACTAATGTTTATGCCCACTGCCCCATTGGGAGAATTAGAATAAGGCGATTGATCAGCAGTATTGGTGGTAATAACTGATGTAGAAGTAACCGTTTGAGTATTCAATGAAATATTAGTATTGGCGGGACTAGTAACACTGATGTTGGGTGCAGGTTCTTCGGTAGAATAATTGACCACTGTTTGGTCGCCTGTACTTTCTCTGTGAATTTCGGTGACACTGTAAGGTTTAATTTTATACTTCCCGGCTTTATTAACGATTTGATAAACAAACTCCAATCCCTTTTTCTCTTCACCTTCCCACATCAGCATTGCATTAGTGTATAGGTCTGGTATTTTTTTATTATCCTCAAATACTACTCTGAGTTTAACCTGTGGTTGTTTGATGTTAGTAACACGTACATTGGTTTCAAAGTCAGGATTCTGCTTTACTCCATTGACATACAAATAAAACATCTCACCATTATTGCTAAACACAACTAAGTCATTTTGTGCGTTTGCAAGTTTGTAACTGAGTATCGTTCCTATAATACAGGCATTAAAAAATAATTGTTTAACGTTCATAATTTTATTTTTTGACAAAAGTAAAAAACAATTCTCATTCCATAGTTTGTATTTTAACATATTTTCAACTTTGCTTAAAAATGATATAATTTAATTGTTTTTATATGCTCTTGCTTAAATAGCAGCTCTCATTTTTTGAATAATTAAAAAACTTGTAAAAGATCACAGTAAAGAAAAAAGTCACCTTTAAAAGGTCGCTTATTCCCATAAACAACACAACTCATTTGAATTTGATTCTCACAATAACAAATATCAAAATAATTGTATAAAATCTTCTGAATTCCGTATTCAATAAAGCTGTTTTTCATTCTTACGACGCTTGAATCTGAATGCTTGTTATTTTAATATATCTCTGATTTTATCCAAGTTCATTTTAATAGAAAGAAATTTATATCTGGATGTTTTACCCCCTTTAATAACAATATCCTGCTCCTTTAAAGATAATTTTTGAGAAAGATATTGAATCAGCCATTCATTTGCCTTATTTTTTTCTGGTGGTGCCGGCACGTGCATTGGGTTTTACAATTACTTTCACTACCATTACATCCATATTCTACACTACAATTTTATCCTCCATCAATTTCGGGACAATCGCGTATTTATTTAAACTTAAACAAAAATCAACATCACTGTCCAGATTCAGGTTTTCCAGTCGCTTTTTATGCGAAGCCATATTCAGAAATTCCTTTAGTTTCCTTCTGGATCTATCAAATGTAAGGTAACCCAGTAAAGCTGAATCAGAATCTAACGTATAATGATATTGTGCATACAAAAAATGTGTTACAGAACCAGCAAATACAAAATCTTCTAAATTAAACTTGTTCTTCCATCCAGCACACAACAGTAGGACATTTTTATTTTGAGCAATAATATAATCTACCACTGCATTTAAGTTTAAAAAAGAACCTATGATTATTTCACCTTTATTTTTCGCAATCTGAATGGCTTGCGTACCATTCGTTGTTGTAATCACAATCTCCTTGTCCTGAATGGACTTATCTAAAAATTCAAGCGGACTGTTTCCAAAGTCAAAGCCCTCTACCGGTACTCCATTCTTTTCGCCGGCTACTAAATAATTTTTTGACTTGTAGAATTGTGCTTCTTCAATGCTTGCAACAGGTATAATAGAGGCAGCACCGTTTGCAAGTGCTGTTACAATAGTAGAAGTGGCTCTGAAAATGTCAATAATAACAATAATATTATCGGGCTGATGAATTCCATAAAATTCAAATTCAGCAGGAGTGAGAATGATGTTGACACAAGGCATATAAAACTATTTCTTCAGGAACGGAAGAGTAGTAACCTTTGCTTTTACTTGCTTTTCACGAATAAGAATAAATAATTCAGTATCCGGTTGTGCAAATTCAGTTTTGACATACCCCATTCCAATGGCTTTATTCAGCAAAGGCGATTGCGTACCAGATGTTACTTCGCCAATGATTTGTCCATTAGCATCTTGAATAACATAATGCTGACGGGGTATGCCACGTTCCATCATTTCAAAACCTACTAGTTTTTTTTGTACCCCTTTTTCTTTTTGCTGCAATAAAATATCTTTGGCAATAAAATTTTTAGAAAACTTTGTAATCCAGCCCAATCCCGCTTCTATTGGTGTAGTTGAGTCGTTGATGTCATTGCCATACAAACAAAAACCCATTTCTAAACGGAGTGTATCGCGGGCACCTAATCCACAAGGGTTGATGCCAAATTCTTTTCCGGCCTCTAAAATAGCATCCCACATATATGCCGCATCTTTGTTCCACACATAAATTTCAAATCCGCCTGCACCTGTGTAACCCGTATTCGAAATAATGACATCTTTAATACCTGCCATTTCACCGGCTTCAAAACAATAATACGGTATTTTAGACAATTCAATAGTAGTTAATTTTTGAAGTGTCTGAACAGCTTTTGGACCTTGTACTGCCAGCAAACTCAAGTCATCACTGATATTTTGCATTTCTGCATCAAAAGTATTGTGTTGTTGTATCCAGTTCCAATCTTTTTCTATATTGGAAGCATTGACCACCAAATAATACTCTGTTTCAGACCAGCGGTAAACGAGTAAATCATCTACAATGCCTCCTTTATCATTGGTTATACAGGAGTACTGTACTTTTTTGTTAGTTAATTTAGATGCATCGTTGGTGGTAACAAGTTGTATCAAGTCCAATGCTTGTTTACCTCTAATTACAAATTCTCCCATGTGCGACACATCAAATATCCCAACGGCATTTCTGACGGTCAGGTGTTCATCATTGACACCAGAATAAGACACAGGCATTTCAAATCCTGCAAATGGTACCATTTTGGCGCCTAATTGAATATGCTTATTGTAAAGGGCTGTTTTCTTTAAAGATGTTGTGATAGACATAGATAGATGTTTTTGAAGTTTGATTTTGTTTTGAAGTACCCGAGGCGGGACTCGAACCCGCACTCCCTAATTGGAACTGGCTTCTGAGACCAGTGCGTCTACCAATTCCGCCACCCGGGCATTCTATTTTTTCATACTATATTGCTTTACTAAAGATAGGTTTCTCCGAATGGGCTTGCTGACTGGGCTCATCTAATGCATAACAGATATTACGAATCAGCAGTTTGCCGGTTTCTGTTACTTTTATAGAATTATCAATCTGTTCAGCCAAACCATCTTGCAAAATATTTTCCCATAATGTGTTTTCATTCATTAATTCAACTATAATATCATCTTTATTATTCCATTCCGTTTCAAAATAACAAAGCAAATTCAAAAGGTGTTTTCTTATTTGCTTTTCTTTGTTACTTAGCTTATGCCCCTTAAACAATGGTATTTCCTTTTCAACCAATGCTTGATATTCTTCCACTTCTTTGACATTTTGCACATACATATCACCTGAATCACTAATAGAAGACACACCAAGCGCTATCAAGGTGTCCGAATGTTGAACCGTATATCCCATAAAATTCCTGTGCAATCGTTTTTCCTGACGAGCAATAAATAGCTCATCCTGAGGTAAAGCAAAATGATCCATTCCTACATCTTCATATCCATTTTTCAATAACAATTCCCTTCCAGATAAATATAATCGTATTTTTTCAGAAGTAGGTGGCAAATCTTTTTCTGTAAATTTTCTTTGAGCAGCTTTTATCCACGGCACGTGAGCATAACTATAAAATGCTATTCTATCCGGTTTTAATTCAATAACTTTTTTTATTGTATCTAATAATCCTTCTTTTGTTTGAAACGGTAAGCCATACACCAAATCATAATTGATACTTTTATAACCAAGATACCGGGCATACTCTGTTAATCGCTTAACTTCCATAAACTCCTGAGTACGATTGATGGCTACCTGTACTTTTTTGTCAAAGTCCTGAATACCTATACTAATTCTGTCAAAAGACAATTCTTTCAACACCTCCAGATGTTCATTTTTTGAAAAATGAGGATGTATTTCTATGCTACCTTGAAAGTTATCAGATAAACGATTATTTTTGTAAATACCAGAAAGAAGTAACTGTAAATTTTCGGGTGAGAAAAAAGTAGGAGTACCACCCCCTAAATGTATTTCACGAATGGTTACACTTCCAAAAATGCTTTTGTAATACTCCCATTCTTTTAAGACAGAATCCAGATAAGGTTTTTCTACCTGATGGTTTACAGTAATGCGTTTGTTACATCCACAATACGTACACAATTGTTCACAAAAAGGCAAATGAATATAAATACTTATTCCCTCTTTTTTAATCTTTTCAATATTTTGAATTAAATTGTGCTCCCAATCCTGAATACTAACAGTATTCTTCCACATTGGTACAGGCGGATAGCTTGTATATCGCGGCACCGAAACATTGTATTTCATTATAAGTTCAGATATCTGCATACTTTTATGGATACTAAATTATGCCTGAGCAGTAGGAGTACCGAAACTAAACGGTACATTAATCTCTTGATCTTTAATAATACCATGATTTTTTTCAAAGGTTTTAATATTGTTTTCCAATGCCTTCAAAAGGCGCTTAGCATTTTGAGGCGTTAATATTATTCTTGACCGTACTCTTGCTTTTGGAAGACCAGGCATAATACTCACAAAATCAACAACAAACTCATTTTGTGAATGTGAAATAATAGCTAAGTTCGAGTAAATCCCATCCGCCATATCTGCTGACAATTCAATATCTATTCCCTGATTATTATTTTCTTTATGATCCATTTTTTTTTCGCAAAAGTAACAAATTTATTTCTTGGATTTATTGTAAAGCAAATTAACTAAAAAAACTAATCATTTCCACTACTCTATTGCTTCTTTCTCACTAAAATTACTAAAAAACAAAAGCATCAAGCCACTGCTTTTCTTATTCGTTGAACAGTATAATCTGATTTCTCAATACTCTCAAAGAACGTTCGAATTAAAAAAAACTCCTCTATCAAAAATCTATTTCTCACCATTATATGGCAAACAAGTTACATGTCCGACAAATTCATGCTTATTGCCTTTCAAATCTTTTACATAAATTTTATACACATACACATCTTGTGTGGCTTTGCCTTCACTCCCTTTCACACTACCATCCCATCCCTTTTGAAAATTATTACTTTCAAAAATGAGTTCACCCCATCTATCAAATATCAACATTTTGTAATCATTTTCATCAATACCAATACCTTTTGGTTGAAACACATCGTTTAATCCATTGTCATCTGGTGTAAATACATTGGGTATGTATAAATGAAATTCAGGTTCAATGGTAATCATTTTAGCGATGTAGTCAGTGCAACCATATTGATTAGTAGCAATGAGTGAAACAGTATATGTACCGCTGTAGGTATATTCATGTGAAGGGTTGACAAGAGTCGTAGTATTGGTAG
>JBBIGQ010000011.1:0-74890 GCA_037447455.1 Sphingobacteriaceae bacterium
GTCGTTTATTAACAGCGGATGAAGCTCCCTTTTGATAACGCTTTAATTCTTTGATGGTTTCTTTTACTACTAAATTTTTAAGTGCCGGCATTATATTTATATTTTAGTCCACAATATTACAAAAAAATTTATTTTATAATGGACTATTTTATATTTATAATTGGTATTAGATATTGATTAGTAATGATTTTCTCAACATACACTTCAAATACTCACTTACAGAAATAATAAATAATTATGTTTTCAGTTGAAAATGAATTAAATAATGTCTAATAAATTAGCAATCTCAATTTTTTAGTGAGTGCTTATTGATTCTTTTTTAGTAATGGTTGTGTTTTTGCTTAGCATTTTCAAAAAATAAAGGTAGTTTTTAATTTACTTTAAAGTTGGGATTTTTTCTATTAGTTTTAGGGCTTTAAAACAAGTTTTATATGATGTTAGAATATATTCAAAATTTTCCGAGTCAACTGGAGCAGTCCATTGAAATTTTTGAAAGGAGTAATTTTAAAGTGGATTTAGGAAGTACTCGGGCTGTTGTCATTACAGGAATGGGCGGTTCTGGGATTGGCGGGACGTTTGCATCTGAATATGTATCGTCATTTTCTCAGATGCCGATAGTTGTCAATAAATCTTATCAGTTGCCGGCTTTTGTGGATTCTCATAGTTTGGTGGTGGCTTCTTCTTATTCCGGGAATACGGAAGAGAGCTTACAATGTGTGGAACAGGCCTTGCAAAAGAAGGCACGATTGATAGCCATTACGAGCGGAGGAAAGCTGAAGCAAATGGCTCTTCAATACGGGTTTTCGGTGATAGATTTGCCGGGTGGTTTTCCGCCACGGACGTGTTTGGGTTATTCTTTTGTGCAACTGCTGGGGATTTTTGAAGGGGTAGGAATACTTTCGGAAGAATGGAAAAACCACATTCAATCGGCAGCGCTGTTGTTGAGAAACCAGCAAGC
Source organism: Sphingobacteriaceae bacterium (assembly GCA_037447455.1). Taxonomy (GTDB): domain Bacteria; phylum Bacteroidota; class Bacteroidia; order B-17B0; family Aurantibacillaceae; genus BPGX01. The sequence goes on from JBBIGQ010000011.1 coordinate 959, forward strand.
AGACATTCGTGAGCAAGCACACTCAGTAGCGAAGAAGATTTATAAAACGTTTCCCATTATTTATTCCTTGCAGAGTGAAGCATTGGCCTGGCGATTGAGACAACAGCTGAATGAAAATAGCAAGGTGTTGTGTAGTCATCATATTATTCCGGAGATGAATCATAATGAAATAGTGGGATGGAGGGTTGTGAATGCGCCGCATTCTGTGTTGGTGTTTTTGACCAGTGCGGATTTGCCGCAGAACAGAAAGCGGTATGCGTTTTGTAAAGCAGTTTTTGAAAAGTATGAGGTGCCGGTGATTGAATTGATGGGAATGGGTAATAATTTATTGGAAGAGTGGATGTATTTGGTGCATTGGAGTGATTGGATTTCTTATGAGTTGGCGGTGTTGAATGGTGTGGATGCGGTGGAGGTGAAAGTGATTGATGATTTGAAAAATTACCTGAATAAATAAGTCGTAATGAAAAAATTTACCACATCCATCAAGCATACATAAAAAATTAAACTTTAAAGCAATGGCAAACATTACTGTATTAGGAAGTGGATTAGTAGGCAATGTTATAGCACAAGATTTGGCGCAGGAACACCGTGTGTTGGTGGCTGATAAAAATCCAGCATCACTGGAAAGATTAAAAAATAAGAGAAACATACAAATTCAAGAGGCAGACATAATGGATAACAATCAATTAAAATCCTTAGTTCAATCTGCGGATATTGTAGTAACAGCATTGCCGGGTTTTATGGGGTATGAGGTGTTGAGGAGGGTAATTGATTTAGGAAAGTCGGTGGCGGATATTTCGTTTTATCCGGAAGATGCGTTGGGTCTGGATGCTTTGGCGAAGGAGAGGGGTGTTTCGGTGATTGTAGATTGTGGGGTGGCACCGGGGATGAGTAATTTTTTGCTGGGACATCACGTGAGTAAGATGGAGGTGAGGGAGTTTGTATGTTATGTAGGAGGGTTGCCGGTAGAGCGAAGATTCCCATTTGAATATAAGGCGCCATTTTCGCCGGTGGATGTGATAGAGGAATATACAAGACCGGCGAGAATGATGGAGAACGGAAATATAGTCAGTAAGCCTGCCTTGTCGGATGTGGAGATGCTGGACTTTGAGGGGATTGGAACATTGGAAGCATTTAATACAGATGGGTTGAGAAGTTTGTTGTACACAATGAAGGTGCCGAATATGAAAGAGAAGACATTGCGATATCCGGGACATGTGCGGCTAATAGAAGCATTGAAGGTAAGTGGTTTTTTTGATAAGAATGAAATGGATATTAATGGGGTGAAGATAAAACCTATTGAGCTTACTACTGAAATTTTAAAGAGGGTATGGAAACTGCAGCCGCATGAAGAGGAGTTCACTGTTATGCGCGTGGTAATAAAGGGAAAGGAAGAAGGTAAGGAGGTAGTGTATCAGTATGATTTGTTAGATAGAAGGGATTTGCAAACGGGCTTTTCGTCAATGTCCAGAACGACGGGTTTTACGTGTGCGGCAATGGTGCAATTGATGGTGGAGGGTAAGTTTAAACAGAAAGGTGTTTATCCGCCTGAATTGATAGCAGGGAATGAGGATGTGTTTGATTTTGTCATGAATTATTTGCGAGAGAGAGGAGTGAATTATCAATTGAGAGTAGAATAAGATTTTTTATTTATTTTGTTAATTAATTTTAAGAAAATAGTGTGGAGTTGATATAGGTTTATTTTTGCACGAAAATTTTTTCATGAAAAATTCTTTTGACAGGTTATTGGGTTTGATAAGCGTAAATAAAAAAGAAGTTGGCCAGATATATTGGTTGGCTATTTTTAGTGGGCTCATTAGTTTGACATTACCATTTGGTATTCAGTTAATAATAAATTTCATACAGGGTGGGACGTATTCTACATCGTATTTTGTATTGGTAGTGTTGATTACTTTAGGAGTTATGATATATTCGTTATTTCAACTCATAGAGTTGAGGATATTGGAAAAGATACAACAAAGAATTTTTGTGTATGCTGGTTTGGGGTTTGCGTACCGATTTCCAAGGATAAAGATTGAAGAATTATTGAATATAAATGCGAGAGATTTGGCGAATCGTTTTTTTGATTCTATTGTTTTGGAAAAAAGTATTATTAAGTTATTGACGGATTTTAGCATTTCTCTTGTTCAAATTGTGATCAGTGCTATTGTATTGATATTTTATCATGAAATGTTTTTGTTAATGGATTTATTGGTTGTAATAGTATTGTATTTAGGGTTTAAGTATACTCTAAAAAAGACCTTATATGCAGGAATAGATTATTCGAAGGAAAAATATAAGACAGCATATTGGATTGAGGAGGTAGCGGGCGCATCAAGCACTTTTAAGTTAGCAGGTGAAACAGATTTACCTTTGTTGAAAGTTGATAAGTATTTGCAATTTTATCTTGATAAGAGAGAAAAGTTTTATAAATGCTTGAATATTCAATATGTTATATTAAATGTAACAAAGGTGATTTTTATATTAGGTTTTTTATTGATAGGAGGTATCATGGTGATGGATCAAAAGATGAATATCGGGCAATTTGTAGCGGCGGAAGTGTTGATATTAACTATAATAAATGGCTTTGATAAGATAATTAATACTCTAAAAAGTTTTTATGATACATTAATTGCATTAGAAAAAATTGCTGAAGTAACAGATTTGAAATTAGAAAATGATAAAGAGAATAAGTTATATTTTGACTCATCTTATCAAGGAATACGAGTGGAGATAAATAAATTGAATTTTAAGTATCCACAATCACAAAGATATTCCTTGCAAGATATTAATTTGACAATAGAAGAAAGAGAGAAGGTTTTAATTACTGGACAAAACAACGCTGGTAAAACAACATTGATAAAAGTAATTTCATCACTTTATGAAATAAACGATGGCGATATAAAGTATAATAATTTTTCTATAAAAAATATTGATAAAGAAAAATTGAGATATGACATTGGAATATACTTTCAGGAAGATGTGATATTTAATGGAAGTATTTATGAGAATATTACTTTGGGGCGAAAGAATATAGATATGACTTATATTAACGAGATGATAAAGAGAATTGGACTTTCTAAAGAACTTGAATTATCGTCACAAGGTATTAATACTGAAATCTATGCCCATGGATTTGGTTTGCCGCTTTCAGTGGTGCATAAAATTTTATTTTTAAGAGTGATAGCGACCCGTCCCAAATTATTGTTGGTTGAGAATATGCATTTGAATTTTTTGAGAGATGAGCGGAAAAATTTTATACAAATCCTTACAGATAAGGATGCGCCTTGGATATTAATTTGTGTGGATGAAGTAGATGAATTAGCTGAACATTACGATACAATATATGTGATGAATGATGGAAAAATTGTTCGTAAGACAAATTACAAAGAATACAAATCTAACTAATTATGCTTAATATATCGGAGGAAAAAGTTGAAAATCAAATAACGGATAAGCAGTACCAATCTTACTCGATAGTAAGTAGACAAGAATTCAAAAGAGTCGGGAAGAACTTGTTTTTGACAATATTGTTTCTGATACTTGTTGTAATGTTTTTGCCATGGACACAAAATATTAGGAGTTTGGGTTATGTAACGGCGTTGCGGCCTGATGTTCGTCCACAAACAATACAGTCTGTAATAGATGGAAGAATTGAAAAATGGTATGTGAAAGAAGGAATGTTTGTCAATAAAGGAGATACAATCTTGAAGTTATCAGAAGTTAAAACAGAATATTTTGACCCCAATTTGGTTTCAAGAACTAAAAACCAATTGCAATCAAAGAATTCTGCGGTTACATCGTATGAGAAAAAAATTAAAGCGCTTGAAAATCAAATACAATCATTGCTCAACATGCGAATTATGAAAATACAACAACTTACCAATAAGTTGCAACAGACAAGATTGAAGTTACAAGCGGATAGTAACGAATATCATGCGGCAAAAATTAATTTTCAAACGGCAGAGATTCAGTATAAGCGTGGTGAAGAATTGTACAAACAAGGGTTACGTTCATTAACCGATTTGGAAAATAGACGTGTTAAGATGCAGGAAGCACAGGCAAAAATGATTGCGGCTGAAAATAAATACTTGGCAACATTAAATGAACTGAACATTGTAGAGGTTGAATTAAATAATGTAGATAATGAATATCAAGAAAAAATTTCAAAAGCAGAATCGGATAAGTTTGCCACCATTTCTGCCTTGTTTGATGCAATGGCGAACGTTAGCAAAATGGAGATTGATCTGGCTAATTATTCTATCAGAAATTCTATGTACTATGTTATTGCACCCCAATCTGGTTATATCACAAAAGCGATAAAAACAGGGATAGGAGAAGCCGTTAAACAAGGTGAGGAAATTATTACTTTAATGCCATCTGATTACCAACTAGCTGTAGAAATGTACATCGATCCATTGGATTACGTTTTAATTGATACTGGTGCATCTGTTCGAATACAATTTGACGGGTGGCCAGCGTTTATATTTTCTGGGTGGCCGGGGCTCACATTTGGGACATTTGGTGGAAAGGTTGTAGCAAAAGATCGTTTTGCTTCTGAAAATGGGAAGTTTCGGGTGTTAGTGGCTCCAGACGAGAGCGATCATCCATGGCCCAAAGAGTTAGCAGTAGGTGGAGGAGCGAACTGTTTGTCATTGCTTAAAACTGTACCAATATGGTATGAGTTGTGGCGACAAATTAATGGTTTTCCGCCAGAGTACTATAAAGTCAATGCTAATCAAAGCAATTTAAATAATAAGAAAAAAAGTAATTCAGGAGATAAATGAAAAGTTCATTTAAATTATTGACATTGTACCTTATAAATTTCGCTTGTTGGGCCCAATCCACTGACTCTGTTCTAAATTTTAAGACATATATAAAGAGCATTGTACAATTTCATCCATTTGTTCAAAATTTGAATATACAAACTATAGAAAAAAGTAAGGCCTATATCCAGAAAAGCAGAGGTTTCTTTGATCCTAAAACATATTATACTTTTCATCAAAAATATTTTCAAAATAAAAATTATTATTCTATTATAAATGGTGAAATAAAAATCCCTACGTGGATAGGGGCTGACTTGAAGACAGAGTACAATTACAATTCGGGTGTGTATATTAATTCATCTGATTTTTTGCCCCCAAATGGTTTGTGGAGTGTAGGTGTGGATTTTCCTTTACTAAGAAATTTATTTATTGATGAAAGAAGATGGCAATTGAGAACTTCTAAGTTAAATTTGAAAATTGCTGAGATGGAGTTGAATGCACAGTTGTATGATTTTCTTGTAAATGCTGTTTATAAGTACTGGGAGTGGTTTGAAGTATACAATAAATATTTAATTATCAAAAATGCTACAGAAGTCAGTTCTCAAAGGTTATTAGCCACTATTCAATCCGCCAATCTTGGCGATCTTCCAGCGATTGATACAGTAGAAACTTCCATACAATATAATAATTTTTTAGTGCAAACTAAGTTAAGTGAAATAGATTTACTAAATGCAAAAAATAATATTCAATATTTTTTACAATGGGATAATAACAAATTTAATTATTTAATTAACTTTTCATTTTATCCAGAAAAAATGGGCCCTTTGAGTACACAAAATATTTTAATAGATAAAACATATTTAGATTCAATCATTCGTCAACATCCAGATTATAAAAAATATGAGTACAAGTTGAAAAATCTTAGCATTGAGAGAAAATTTAGAATTGAAATGTTGAAACCAGATTTAAATATTTCTTACAATGCTTTACTTGAACCTATCCATCCTAATGATTTGATTTATAATTCTAATAATTATAAATGGGGAGTAGGTTTCTCATTCCCTTTATTTTTGAGAAAAGAAAGAAGTGAATTAAAATTAGTAAACTTAAAGATTAAAGAAACTACTAATGAAGCAGAACTTAAACTATCCGAGCTTTTAATTAAAGCAAACAATTATTACAATCTATATAAGGTACATGCTGAACAGCTTCAAGCCATCAATGAATTAATTAAACGATACGAAAAAATGTTAGATGCAGAAAGGACAAAATTTTTTGCCGGAGAAAGTTCCGTGTTTTTAGTAAATGCAAGAGAAAATTATTTATTAGAAGCGCGATTAAAACAAATAAGCTTTCATTCAAAACTTAACTTGTATAAATTTTTATTCCAACTATCATTAGGACAAATTCCCCAATAAAACTTCTATCAAGTGAAAGGTCGTGCGGCTACATATAGTCCAGCGAATAAGTTTCTAAAAGAAGAATTGACGAAAGAGGTGCTGTGGGCTATTGATGAATTTGAAGAATTAGATAAAATAGACACGAAGATTATTGAAGTTTTTCCAAAGACCATTATCAATGAAGTTAAGAGTCCTGACCTGAACTTTATGTATTCTATGAATCCATATCAGGGTTGCGAACACGGATGTGCGTATTGTTATGCCCGACCTACACATGAGTATTGGGGATACAACGCAGGAATAGATTTTGAAAGTGTAATATTGGTGAAGAAAAATGCAACACAATTACTTGAACAAGAATTGAGAAAGCCCAATAGATTGGTGCGCCCGATTGTTTTGTCAGGAAATACAGATTGTTATCAACCGATTGAGAGAAAATTTCAGATCACACGGACCATGTTGCAGGTTTGTTTGGATTTTCAGCATCCGGTGTCCATTATTACTAAAAATGCTTTGTTGTTGAGGGATTTGGATATTTTAATTGAACTTGCAAAAGAACAATTGGTGAGTGTGATGATTTCAATAACGAGCACAGATGAAAAATTGAGATGTGTATTAGAGCCCCGAACATCTACTTATTTCAATCGTTTGAAAGCGTTGGAAACACTAGCAACTTACAACATACCTTGTGGAGTGATGGTAGCACCGATTGTTCCAGGATTGAATGATAAAGATGTCCCGCAAGTATTAAAATTGGCTTCGAAGTGTGGAGCAAAGTTTGCAGGTTATACGATAGTAAGGTTGAATGACAACGTTGAGCCGGTGTTTGTAAAGTGGTTAGAAAAACATTTTCCTGAGAAAAAAGAGAGAATCCTTGCATTGATAAAATCCTGTCATAACGGTACTTTATCCGACAACAGATTGGGAAAGCGATTCAGAGGAGATAGACAGGTAGCAGAAATGATTCATCAGATGTTTCAGGTGTTTAGGAAAAAATATTTTTTGGATGATTTTAATTTTAATCACAACTGTAGTTTGTATACAGGTAAAAAGAGAGGGGATTTTATACAAGGAAGTTTGTTTTGATATTATCTTACTTACTATCTTTACTTACCAGAGACAGGGGGAATAACATTCACAACTTCCAGCGTAAAAATTAATGTGGAATAAGGTGGAATAGGTCCTGCTTGTTGCTTGCCATACGCAATAGAAGATGGAAGAATAATTTTAGCTTTGGCGCCTTTTTGCATCATTTGTAATGCTTCGTCCCATCCGGCAATTACTTCACCCATTCCCACTGTAACTTGAATAGGTTCTTTACCTTCTGAAGAGTCAAATACCGTACCATCTACCAATTCACCACGATAATGTACTTTTGCAACATAGTTGATGCCAATTTTTTCTCCCTTCCCTTTTTTGAGTTCAATGTAGTAAAGTCCGCTATTGGTAGGTGCTACTTTGATATTATTTGTTTTAATGTATTCGTCTAATTTCTTCAATTCCTCTTCTTTTAGTTTTGCAAGTTCTTCTTCCTGTTTTCTCTGATTTTCTTCTAATTCTTTTCGTGATTTAATGTCTACTAATTTAATGTGTACATTCAGATATTCACCGGGTCTTATAAAATTAGGCAACTCATTCATTCTGTTAGTTTTCAAAAAGAAAGAATCTGCACTGATGATGAAAGAAGCACTGTCGCCTTTATGCATCATTAAAAGCCCATCTTCAATGCTTCCTTTAAAGGTAGGCGGTTGTAATAGAAACTTAGCATTACCGCTACCATCACGGCTAACATCTTTACTATTCACAATGAGTGAATCATTGCTTTGTTTTTTGATAGTATATTGAATAGCAATACCATCGCCTACTTGTGGTGTGAGTGTGGTATCATTTTTAATAAAGAATTTATAAAACAAACCGTTTTCAGCTTTTTCATACCCTTTGAACTTTGATTGCTTACAAGAGGCAGCAAATAATATAATACCACTGATGATGAGGAAATGTTTTTTCATAGATTATTGAATTTGCATTAATTTAATTTCATATAAAAGAGGTGTAAATGGCGGAACGGTTTTATTAAAACTTCCTCGTTCTCCAAATGCCAGCTGCGAAGGTAGAATAATTTTTGCGGATTGTCCAATCTCTAATTTTTTAATAACATAATTTAACCCTTCTATCAGTTGCAATGTATCGTCGTATCGTATGCCTAAACTATCTGTATGATCCATGACACGCCCATCTAAAAAATAACCCGTATAAGCCACTGTGGCCTCTCTGACCTTCATTCTTTTGACCCAATTAGGTATAGGCAAGGGCTCTATCCAAACAATACCATTATCATCTATTTCATAAACGATCTGATTTTTTTCCAAAAACATCCGTATCTGTTGCACTTCATCTGCCTGCAATTTTTTATTAAAAGAACTATCCATAATGGACTGGATTCTTTTCCTGATTTTTATGTATGCTCTTAATTCCTTATTATCTTTCAAAAAATAAGGACATTGCATCGTATTGAAAATATCTATTAATACAACAGATTTCGGCGCCGAAATAAAAAAACTGTCTTGTTCAGAGCAAAAATAAAACGGATAGAAAAAAGGATGTTGAATAGTATCTTTTAATTGAATAATAAATTTATTCCATCCTTCGTGATGCGAGTTCCAGAATACAGAATCTTTTTCGTTTAGAAATTCGGCGTCTACCCATAACCAATCACCCTTTTGAAATGGCTTTAGGGTATCATCAAAACTTATTAATTGCCATTTTACACCTTTATACGAATTATGCTTATTTACACTGGGAGTATTGGAACAACTTAAACATAGCAAACACAAATTAATGAAACAGGTATATTTAAACATTTGAAATTAAATGTTCAGAAAATGCCAGAATTCATCCAACCTTCTCTTCAAATCTACTTCGCTTTCAGAAGATTGATATACTGTTTTCACCTGATAATTGTAACGATAAAATGTTTGCAACAGACGGCTTACATCTTCCACATTTACTTTAATTGTAATCTCTAACCAATCGTGCTCCTGATTTTCTACATACATACTTAAAATTTTAGCGTCATTCCCTTCAATAATATTGGCAATCTGTACCGCAGAATAATCTTTGAATGGAACAGACAACACAATGATACCGCCCGTACTTTGCAATGATGTTATACGCGATAAATTTTGAATAATACCGCGTGCACTGATGCTGCCCACATACTCATCTTTTTCATTTAAAACCGGCATGACAGTAATGTTATGTTTTGTCATTAAACGAAACAACTCATATACGTGTTGATGAATATACACAAAAGGGCGTTCAATGTGTAATTTGGATTCTGCAATGGACTCATTGAGTTTATTGTAATCTAAAATATCCGCTTCTGAAATAATGCCAAGGTATTGTTTTTTATCTGTAATAGGCAAGTCGGACACTTTAAATTGTGCCATCCAATCCAATGCTTTTTGCAATGTGTCTTTTGAATGCAGCGGCGGTATATCGTTTGATATAAATTCCTGTACAATCATCTGGTCTTTTGCGGCAAATTAAAGGAAATTATTTTTGATATTTGCTAAACAGAAAATGTTTTAGAAATTATTTGCAATAGATGCGAACACTTCCATAGTCAGTGAGCCGTGTAGGGGATTTGAACCCCTGACCTAAGGTTTACGAAACCTTTGCTCTACCGCTGAGCTAACACGGCATCAGGGTTTATATTTACTCAATTGAAGTATTTTTTGAGTATTTGTTTCGGTAAATAACTGCTGCAAATTTAAATCATTTTTTTTCATAAAACTTTCCACAATTTTATATCCTATAAACATGCCTATTCTCGGTGGACATTCTTTGCTAATAGCCGCCGTAAAGGGTCCATCGTTCAGATACGTAGAAATTATTTTAGGAGAATTATCGTACAATTTATTCTCATCCAGAAAAAATGCCCAAAGATTTTTTTCAAATTTTTTACAGTACGTCAATTGTTTTGAGGAATAGGCAAATACCAAGGTGTCGTGTGTGTGTGGTAATAATTTTTTCAGTGCATAAATAATTTTGCCGTAATATATCATGTGTTCTAATAAATTGTTGTATTTTTCGGCAGGGAAGTTGGTAAAGAGCCACGCTTTTGCAATATCCACCGGAATATATTCTTTTTGCAACTGCTTAACTCTGTATTGTGACCATTGCAGCCATTCATATACCGGATGCGCACTACCCAAATACATATCTAAAGATATTCCTATGATGTTACTATGTTCAGGATACACAATCTGGTAGTTGAACCCGCTTATAAGAGTCAAATAACGTTTAGGTAAATGTTTATCCGGAAAATAATAGTTTATATGTTGGTGCAATTTATAAATCTCTTTTTCAAGCCCTTGAAGATCTTTTTTAGTAAATAATTTTTTAGTTTCGTTGTAGGTATATCTTATATCTTTATCGTTGACAAACTCCAATAATAAAGCATGTGTGCTGTCTATTTCTTTTCTGAAATAGATGATTTCCTTCAGATAGTATTGATAAAAGGGAAAATACTTTTTACTCAAAAGCGAATCTTTTTCCTTTAATGTATTTTTTTGAACCGAAAAAATATCGTCTTCAAAAGGTTCAATTTTTACCTCTTCTACTTGTATGCTTTCAATTGACTTTTCCTCGTTTGTACAGGAAAAAATAAGCAGATGCAACGGAAGAGCCATTCGTAGAAAAAAAATTTTATAGTTAAAAATGTATTTCATAAGTTTGTGCTCAAAATCAAATTGCAATACTATGAAAAAGTTTGCTATTACTGTTTTGTTTTTATCTGGTATTACAAGCGTGTGTCTTTCACAAGAAAATGAATTTGATAAAACATTTCGCTTCGGTATTCGCGTCTCACCACAACCCACCTGGATAAAATCAAAAGATAAGAATACAACAGGTGGCGGAATGAATTTTGGCTTTGGTTTTGGGCTCATCACAGAATTCAAATTATCCAATATCGTCCATTTTTATACAGGCATTGGCGGCGATTTTGAAAACGGCACGGTGAATTATAAAAACGATCCTGCCAATGGTTTTGAAGTTGGTTATGTAACAGATAAAGAAGGTAATTTAGTTGAACTAACTAATGGAATGGACACATCTCAAATATACGCTTCTGGGAATGTGGCTTATGGTGGAATTACTACCAGAAAATTTAAAACTACTTATGTTACTATACCTCTAACCCTTAAAATGATGACACAGGAATACAGCGGTATGAAGTATTTTGCTCAGTTTGGTGCTGACCTTGGTATTCGAACTAAAATTAAATCGGACGATACGTATTCAAAAGTTACAAAATCTGGAACGTCTACTATTGTTTCAAGTACTAATACAGACGTAGATTTGAAAAAAGATGCTTCTGTATTGCCCATTCGCCTTGGTTTGAATGTTGGTTTAGGAACAGAATACCGCATCGCTGGTACGACTTCTTTAATGTTTAGCATTAATTATTTTTCCTCCTTTACCAATTTGATGCGTGGCACTTCAAAATACCACTTTACAAGTGCACAAATCGATTCTAACGGCAAGTTTCAATTTACATTCTTAAAACAAAATCTGATTCAAAATGCACTAAGAATTAACGTAGGGATTTTGTTCTAATAACATCTATGTTAAAAAATCCTGAGCAGACCATTCGTTACATCGCGGAGTGGATAAAAGATTATGCGGATAACAATAACGTCAAAGGACTTGTTGTAGGAGTGAGTGGAGGAATAGACAGTGCACTAACTTCTACACTTTCCGCCCTTACAGAATTATCGGTCATTGTTTTAAATATGCCTATTTTACAGGCATCACCCGAATACCAAAGAAGTCGTGAGCATATTGAGTGGTTAAAATCAAAGTTTCATAACGTCTCTTCTTATGAAGTAGATATGTCTTCTGTGCTTTCTGAATATATGCAAGTGCTTCCAAAAGAAATTCAAACCGCACATAATATGGCTAACCTCCGTTCCAGGTTAAGAATGGTGTGTTTGTATGCTTTTGCAGGACATCATGGCTATCTGGTAGCTGGAACCGGTAATAAAATAGAAGATTTTGGAATAGGATTTTTCACCAAATATGGCGATGGTGGTGTAGATATTTCACCAATTGCCGACCTGATGAAAAGCGAAGTGTATCAACTGGCCAAACATCTTAATGTTCCGGAAAGCATCATTCAGGCAAAGCCCACCGACGGGCTGTTTGAAGGTAGTCCTACCGATGAAGAAAAAATAGGCGCCACTTATGACGAATTAGAATGGGCAATGAAATACCTTGAAAAACCCACCCATCAGCCACTTACCGAACGACAAAAAGAAGTTTTAAAAATCTACCAAACCCGACACCAAAACAATTTACATAAAATGCAAGCCATCCCAATTTGTAAAATCCCGCAAGATTGGAAAGTATAACATTTTTGTGATACATTAAATGCTTAATTATTTGTAAGTTCAATTTACAAGTTTTATACTCTAAAATGCTTGATAATCTTAATTCTTCTATTTATAGAAAGGTGGAAGAGGAATGGTGTAAATATATGCATTTATCCTATTTATTAAAAAGAAATTCCACTAAAAACCTGTCAAACTTAAAAGTCGAACATGCATCAAATTAAATCTTTTTACTATTTTTCAATTTTAACTCTAAATAAATAAGTTTTTGGATATTTACTAATCCAGGAATTTATTGAAATAATTTTGGAAGTATCTACATTATAGTTCCTTTCTAATTCTTTCTTTATTAATCGTAGTCGTTCGTTTTTGTTAAGATAAGTATTAAACTTAATCTTTAAATTATAACTGTATCTTTTTCTAATTTTTCGCATTCCAGAGTTTTTATTTGTACATTAGACATATTCCAGAAAAACGTAATAAGAATAGTATTGATAAAATATCTCATCTTTGTTTATTTATGATAAGGTGATAAGAATTTTGAATTAAATATGATGTTATTCCGTGATTCCATAACCAAACCGATACCTGAAGTGCATACGGATGTATAAATAAATTTGGTACACCTGAAAACCAAAATGCTAATCCTACATGAGTAGAACAAGAACTATAAATAAAACTATAAGGAATCAATCCCTTATGTGATAGATAAGTTAATATTGTGCCATACCCTTTTATTACAGTAGTATTAACTCCTTTTAAGAGAATATCCCTTCCATGAATAAGATAATCATTTGAGCCACGCACTCCAAAAAGCAATTTTCCATAACGTTTACCTGATGGAATCACACCTGTCTTATTGTCCAATAAATAATCATATTTTGGAGAATCTCCATGTCCAAAAGAAATAATAGTACTACCATTGATATCTTTTATAGCGGCATGATTTATTAAATCATTTTTTTCAACGTTAACCAACCTATCACCTCTTGTACCTATATCCCTCACATTCGCCATGTCGCCAAGTAGATATCCTATCCTCTCCCCTGTGCTCAAATCCTTCCAATTCCACAGCCCTCTCAATTCTTCTCGTGAAATATTCAACGAACCCACACCGAAACTCATGACAATGTCCGTCTGAAATCCTGTATAAAAAGCTGTCCCATGGAATACAAGGACGAACTCGTTACGAGAGCAGCTGTATTAGCAAGTGCTCCGCCTGCTGCTGCTACCTGTCCGCCTATATACCCACTTGCTGCTCCTACTGCCGCCCTGCCACATTCCAATGTCTGCTCCCATAGCTATAGGCAATGCCCACCATTGACCAGTTGCAACAGCCAGAATCGAAAAGATAAACTCCCCCACTCGGATCCGTATACTTCAATGGATTATTGTTCGCATATGCAAAACGATTGTATCCCTGTGTGCTCGTCGCATCCTGCACAAAGTTGTCAGGGCTTAACATCCCATTATTCGTGGTAACAAAAACAAAATGAACAACTTGTATGCGAGTTGAAAAATATGTTTCAAATGTCAACTCTGAAAACGAATGCCTTTGTGTATGGTATAACTGAACAACCTCTATTCTCTTGTTTATTTGAACTACAAACCTTTTCATCATCAAAATCTATCACAAAGATAAACAATTTTTTGTAAATAGTTTTATTGTAACAAATGTAAAACTTGGAAATAGAATCTACATTTTCAAATAGAAATTTTTTTTGTTAAAAATGTAAGAATATTTATTGAAATATGGGTTTAATTGAGTGAAGTGTAGGCGGGATAGAGTGAAAGACTCTTTTTACAATAAATAGAGTGATTATTCCCGAAGGAAGGAGTTTATTGGGAGAGTTTTCTGTTAATTATTAAATCAGTTTGTTAATAAAATATCTTGACACTTCCACTGGTTTGAAGAGCATTAGGAAATCTGAATCTGCATATTATAATTATTTCAAGATGAAATCAATCACTGCATATATTTTCCTTACTTTTGTACCCAATCAATTTCTATGTATTCTACTAAAGAGAAACAGCATATCCAAGATTTAGCCGGTTTAAAAAAAGATATCATCCTGCAACATCCTTATTACAAAAAACACACATCGCTCATTAATAAAATTCTTCATCAACAACGATTAAGCTCCGAAGAAGGATTACAACTTTATCACTTTCATGACCTTTCGCTTTTATCGCTGCTGGCAGATTATGTCAATCTCTGCAAAAATCATAACATCGTTTATTACAACCGAAACATCCACATTGAACCCACCAATCTCTGTGTCTATTCCTGCTCGTTTTGCTCCTATTCACGACTGATAAAACAAAAAGAAGAAGGATGGCAGTATTCTGTACAAGACATTCTGAATATCCTGAAAAAATACGACGAACAACCCATCACAGAAGTGCATATTACCGGCGGTGTTATTCCACAACAAGATTTAAACTTTTACACCGAATTGTTTCAAAAAATCAAAACACACAGAAATATTCACATCAAAGCACTGACCCCTGTTGAAATACATTACATTTCCAAAAAAGCAAAACTAAGTTACGCCAATACTTTAAAGATTTTAAGCGAGGCAGGATTAGACAGCATGCCGGGCGGCGGTGCAGAAATTTTTAATAAAACCATACGCGACCAAATAGCCGGCGGTAAATGCTCCACCGAACAGTGGATAGAAATTCACAGAACATGGCACCACATGGGAAAAAAATCAAATGCTACCATGTTATACGGACATATAGAAAACTATGAACATCGGATAGAACACCTGCAATTATTAAGAGAACTACAAGATGAAACCCAAGGATTTCAGGCCTTTATTCCCCTCAAATTCCGAAACAAAAACAATTCAATGAGTCATATCCCTGAGGCCAGTGTTACAGAAGATATGAAAAACTATGCCGTCGCACGATTGTTTCTGGATAATTTTCAACACATTAAAGCGTATTGGGCCATGTTAGGCAGACACAATGCACAAATGGCCCTGCACTTTGGAGCCAACGACCTGGACGGCACTATTGACGATACCACCAAAATCTATTCGATGGCCGGCAGCGAAGAACAACACCCTTCTATGACAAGCGAAGAAATTTGTCAACTCATTCAACAAGCACATAAAATTCCGGTAGAAAGAGATACATTATACCATCTTATTCAAATATAATTTTATGGAAATCAAATTTAACAGAACAAAAATAATTGCCACCATGGGTCCTTCTACACAATCCAAAGACGTATTACGAAATATGTTTCTGGAGGGGCTGGATGTTTGCAGAATTAATTTCTCTCATGGCGACTACACACAAATCAAAGAAACCATTCATAACATCCGTGAACTCAATAAAGAACTAGGTACATTCGTCGGTATTCTAGGCGACTTACAAGGTCCTAAACTAAGAATAGGCACTATCAAAAACGGAAGTATTCCATTACAAAAAGAACAGCAAATAATTCTCACTACACGCGAATGCGAAGGCGACGAACATCAGATTTACATCAACTATCCACAGTTTTCAAAAGATGTAAAAAAAGGAGAAAAGGTTTTATTAGATGACGGAAAAATACATTTAGAAGTGATAGAAACAGATGGTAAAGAAAATGTAAAATGTAAAGTGATTTCCGGTGGGCTTTTATCTTCCAAAAAAGGTGTCAACCTTCCCAACACCAAAATATCATTACCATCTTTAACCATAAAAGATTTGAGAGATCTGGAATTTGCTCTGGAAAACAATTTTGATTGGATTGGTTTATCCTTTGTTCGCTCCGTAACAGACATCGTAGAATTAAAAGAAATTATCCGGAATAAAAAACAAAATACAAGAGTAGTAGCAAAAATTGAAAAACCAGAAGCACTCAAAGAAATCGATCAGATAATCAATGTAACCGATGCCGTAATGGTAGCACGCGGGGACTTAGGTGTAGAACTACCAATGGAACAAGTGCCCCTTATCCAGAAAAAAATTGTTGAAAAATGTATCCGTGCCTCAAAACCCGTCATCATTGCTACACAAATGATGGAAAGCATGATTGAAAATTACTCCCCTACCCGTGCAGAAGTAAACGATGTAGCCAATGCTGTTATGGACGGGGCAGATGCCGTCATGCTCAGCGCCGAAACCTCCGTCGGGAAATATCCTGTAAAGGCCATTGAAATGATGCGTAAAATTATCACACAGGTAGAAGACCTGGACACCATATACCACAGACATCATGCTCCTGAATTAAAAACAGCCACCTACATCACCGATAGCATTTGCTACACGGCCTGTGTTTTAGCCAAAGAAGCCAATGTAAAAGCCATCATTACAATGACCAACAGCGGATACAGTGCATTCAAATTATCCAGTCATCGGCCGAAGTCCCGCATATTCGTTTTTACCGACAATCCATCCTTACTTACTGCCTTGAGTTTGGTATGGGGAGTAATCGGTTATTATTACAACAAATACGAAAGCACAGACCAAACTATCAACGATTTAAAAGAATTTTTGAAAAATAATCATTTAGTCAAAGCCGATGATCTGGTCATTAACATCGCTTCCATGCCATTAAAAGAAAAAGGCAGAACCAATATGCTGAAATTGAGTTACATCCAATAAATACCTATGAACCATTCACATTCAAAACAATTATTTGCAAAAGCACAACAATTGTTTCCCGGTGGCGTAAACTCACCCGTGCGTGCCTTCAAAAGCGTCGGCGGAACACCGATATTTATTCAAAAAGGCAAAGGTCCAAAAATTTATGACGCAGATAATAACGAATACATTGATTATTGTGCCAGCTGGGGACCTTTAATTTTAGGCCACGCCCATCCCGAAATTATTCAGCAAGCGTATGAAGCCATGCAAAATGGAACGTCTTTCGGTGCACCGACTGAATTAGAAAATCGTTTGGCTGAACTCATTCTTGCGCATCACCCTTTTATTGAAAAAATACGTTTTGTAAGCAGTGGTACAGAAGCGGTGATGAGCGCCATTCGTTTGGCACGGGCATACACAGGAAAAAACAAAATCATCAAATTTGAAGGATGTTATCACGGCCACTCCGATGCTCTATTGGTCAAAGCGGGCTCCGGCTTAGTTACCTTTGGACAATCGTCTTCGGCCGGTGTTCCGGAAGATATTGTCCGCCACACCATTGTTTTACAATTAGACGATGAAAAAGCCGTCGAAAAAGCGTTTGAAAATTTCGGAAAAGACATAGCCGCTATCATCATTGAACCCATTCCTGCTAATAATGGATTACTCTTACAGCGAAAAGAATATCTTAACTTTTTGAGAGCAATTACGCAACAATACAACAGTTTATTGATTTTTGATGAAGTTATCAGTGGGTTTCGTGTTGGCTTTACAGGAGCCGCCGGATATTACAACATAAAGCCCGATATTATTACTTTTGGAAAAATTATTGGTGGTGGGTTTCCGGTAGGGGCATACGCAGCCAGTAAAGAAATAATGCAGTTGGTTTCTCCCGAAGGACCAATGTATCAGGCCGGCACTTTAAGCGGTAACCCGGTAGCAATGGCCGCGGGCCATGCACAATTATCCCAATGTTTAGAAGAAAATTTTTATTCAGATATTGCAAACAAAACTAAACTGCTTGCAGATAGTATCTTGCAAATCCGACCTACCCATATACCACTCAAAATTTTCAATGTAGGATCCATATTTTGGATAACATTTTCAGAAAAGGATACCATCCGAAAGGCAAGCGATATTGACCCGCAGAGTATGTTGTATTTCAGAAAACTATACCACAGCTTACTGGAAAACGGAGTGTACTTAGGTCCCTCAGGTTATGAAGTAGGTTTTGTAAGTGCGGCGCATACCCACACAGAAATTGAACAAACGATTGCAGCATTTGACAAAAGTTTTCAGATATTGTAACATTTATTCTCACACTGCCCATTTTAATAAACCTTCTTTTTATCTCAAAAGCGTTACATAGCCCTTCCACTCTCTTGGCTTCTCATCCCAATCGTAGCGAATAAGGTAATAATACGTCCCTGTAACACATTCTTCTTCTAATAACTCTGACGGCACATTCCAACAATGTTTCCCATCCCATTCAAAATCCCAATTCTCACTTTCATACACCTTCAAGCCCCATCTATCGTAAATCTCAACTTTGAAATTTTGAATGCCAACAGGAATTTCTTTCCACACCACGTGCCACGTGTCGTTGACACCATCGCCGTTCGGAGTAAAAATGTTGGGTAGTTCCAATACATCTTCACAACTGATAACCCTTAAACGCACAGTATCTCTGCTCACCGAATCACAAAACACCTTCGTTAATATATACACCAATGTGTCTTTCTGTACTGGTAAAATGTCCATTTGAGTATAAGTGCTACATATCAAATACGCTGATGGCGACCAACTATAAGAAGTAAAGGGATAAGCATTCTCCTCCACACCAATTTTTGAATACATAGAAAGGCATTAGTATCTGTTCCGGCGTTGGCAGGAGAGGGATAGGGCACTACCCGGACTGTAACACTATCGTAGGTGATGTAAATACACAATTGCTTTTTCAAAAGGTAGGTAGTTGTTACAGAGAGCGAAGCAACGGGATTGGTCAGTGTGAGCAGGAAAGAGAAACGGCAGGTATCCATTCGTATCGGGCGCTATCGGGGATGTTGTTACCAATCACGAGCGTGGCGTTGGGGCAAATAGCGGTATCTTTGATACATTTGGCCGAACCGCTGTAATATCCTCTATCATACAACGACAAATCATTAATGTAGTAATAGGCACCGCCTGTCCCAGTACCATATACACATAAACTATTAAATGTTTCACATTTAAAGTTAGATGTATCGTAATTTACCGTTACGGCTTTTGTTGAATAAATACTTCTGAAGTTTCCTATTGCTACATATTTTTCTCCACCCTGTGCAATAAAGCAAGCATTTAATTTTACCCAATTCAAGGTATCCGTCATAAATAGCGTGCTATCCCAGGCAACCTGAGGCGGATAATGATATGGAAAGTAATAGGGAATACTATCAAAATGTGAGGAAAGGTAAAGAACATTGTAGGGAGTGAAATAGGTCTGTAATTGATTGGATGCTCGATTGCAGGTATTTGCTAAACGCCAGTACATGGTAAATTCATATACGTGATTTTTCTGTAAGGACTGCAACAATTCGCCTATCATTCCTTCAGACATTCCATATTTGAAATATGAAGGTTGAAAATACGGTATATCTACATGCAAAAAGCCACCTACATAAAACATACCTTCTTTCGATACTTGATAACCAATAACGTTTTTGGGAATTCCAAGGTATGAAAAACTGTAACAAGGGAACACACTATCGATGGAAGAATAAGTAGAAAAGTAATCAAATGTGCGAACAATGCTTTTCCAATTTTTACAGCATCCTAAACAACAAGGAGGTGTTAAAGAAGAGGTAGCCACAGATGGTATACACTCATATTCCTCAAAACTTGGGTTAACAATCAGGTTCGTTTGGGCCTTCAAATAACAAAAGAGAAACAACAGAGGTGTAATCCATATTTTTACACCTCTGTGTATTCCCCTTAGACACTTTTGTTTCATACTTCTCAGTTTTCGCTTCCTTTAATGCTGGATCACCAGCTTAGCAGTTTCTACTACCTTTCCCTGCTGATACACTTTGTACATGTAAATTCCTGCCGGATAGGTTTGTATATCAATGTACAATGGACTCTTTCTCAAATTATCTTTCCATAGATTGAGCATTATTAAGAAGGTGAATACCTATTCGTAAATTATCAAAAACATTTGTTTTTAAATTCAAACATTGCGAAGAAGTAATGGTCTGACCAATCGTTAATTCCGTATTTAAAGGAATCTTTACTGCCTTATTGATTAGTATTCCAACCTACCCCCGCCATGTATTAGATATACCTAATATAGAAGAGCCTAATAAATTAGCCGTCGGATAGGTAGGATAAATGGAGGGGTCATAAGCCGCCATGCAGCGCCATGCCCATGCGCCACCAGTGTAGCAGAAGAGATGGTGATATTATTGGGATTATCATTGATGCAATAATTTACAACGGTAAAAGTGTTGACAAAATTTCGTTTTTTGTTTACCGTGACATCTATTCTCAGTGTATCCAGAGGATGATGTATCGTATCCGAAAAGACAATGTTTTGCAAACTATCGTAAATGGTCAGTCGTTGTAAATACACAGTGTCATAAAGAATAATGCGTGAACTGGTTGGTATCAGTGCTGCTCTTAATGTAACAGCATTCCCGCTCACATTGGTGAAATCATTGGTGTTAAACTTAAACCATCCTTTGGATTATGTCTGATAATAGGCACTATCAGTATTGAGTAAAATGGTGAATGGCTGTGTAAAATCTACACCTGGTTGAAATTGTACGAAGGTATTAAATACCCATAAGAAAAACATTCCGATACTCCATCGTCTTCGCTGAAAAGCAGAAGTATGTAAACCTTTTGTCAACATACACGCTGCATTTATACTTGTGTATGTGTAGAAAACTGCTCTACACTGCTTTCTGAAGTGAAGATAGAAGTTTTCATAGTCGTAAATTTTCTACAAAGGTAAAAAATAATTTTCAAATTAAAAAATGTTATTTTTTCAGTGAGAGTGATGGGTTAACAACCAACAAATGGATAATCCAGCAAAAACAGAAATCGTTACTCCTCAACTGCGTCCTATCTCTCGCAATTTTTTAATACTGAATAATATTATAAATTAAATTCAAAAATGAAATAAAGCATAACCTACTGATGGTGGTATTCAATCAACACAACACTCCTGCAAAATCAAACAAGATTTTTTCCCTTACACAGTCACTTTTTTCAGTACTTGTGCCATGGTTTTACCAATCATAGCGGGCGATTCGCAAACTGTTAAACCACACGCTCTCATGATGTTCATTTTGGCTTGTGCGGTATCTTCTTTTCCACCTACAATGGCACCAGCGTGTCCCATGGTTCTTCCCTTAGGGGCAGTTTGACCGGCAATAAACCCCACCACCGGTTTTTTATTCCCAGTTTCTTTAATCCAGCGGGCCGCTTCTGCTTCTAATGTTCCACCAATTTCTCCAATCATCACAATGCCTTCGGTTTCAGGATCGTTCATCAATAATTCCACTGCTTCTTTGGTAGTTGTCCCGATAATCGGGTCTCCCCCAATTCCAATAGCCGTAGAAATACCTAATCCGGCTTTTACAATTTGGTCAGCGGCTTCATAGGTCAATGTGCCGGATTTGGAGACAATCCCAATTTTTCCTTTTTTAAATACAAAGCCCGGCATGATGCCCACTTTGGCTTCTTCTGCAGAAATAATCCCTGGACAATTAGGTCCAATTAATCGGGATGTTTTATCTTTCAGATATTCTTTAACCATGACCATGTCTTTTACCGGAATGCCTTCTGTAATACACACTATCACTTCTATGCCGGCGTCGGCCGCTTCCATAATGACATCGGCTGCAAATGGCGCCGGTACAAAAATGATAGAAACATTGGCATTGGCATGTTTTACCGCATCGTGCACAGTATTAAATACGGGTCTGTCTAAATGTTTGGTGCCGCCTTTGCCGGGCGTTACGCCACCTACTACATTGGTGCCGTATTCTATCATTTGAGTAGCGTGAAAGGTGCCCTCATTGCCGGTAAAACCTTGCACAATCACTCTGGAGGCCTTATTAACCAATACACTCATATTATATTAAAAATTTTGGGTTAAATGTAAAGAATTATTTATGACTACGCACCAAAAAATCCCGCATCTGCATCTACAATCGCGTTGATTTCGTTGTATAACTGATCGTACACATCAAACATATTGGGCTGATGCGAATGGTGAATAATCGGTTTATCGGATTTTTGAATATATTTTTTCAGGACTTCATTGACGTTTTCATCTCCATACACAATCGCATCGGAGTAATCGATGGCCAGTTTATATAAGTTGGTAAGCGATGCGGTTTCGGTAATAGGACGCAGGTCTTTTTTAGTGAGTCCATCAAAGGTCATTTTTTCAACTAATTCAGAAACGTTTATGTTTACATCTTCCTCGTTGTGGCTGTATACAGAAGTTACAATTTTGGCTTCACTAAAATAGGGTTCATCTGCAAAGTATTTACGAATATAAACCGGTAAAAGCGCACTGTACCAACCTATTACATGAACAATATCCGGGTGCCACTGAAGGTTTTTGATGGTTTCCAAAATTCCTTTGGCATAAAACACCATTTTTAAATCGTTGTCATTATAGAGTTTATGAGTATCGTAATCATAATGCGTGCCTCTTTCCTGAAAAAACACTTCGTTGTCAATAAAATAAACCTGCATCCGTACTCCCGGCATAGACGCCACTTTTACTACCAATTGATAATCCACATCATCTACCACGATATTTGCACCCGACAAGCGGATGACTTCGTGCAATTGATGTCGCCTTTCATTGATACTGCCAAACTTGGGTATAAACGTTCTGATTTCTCTTCCTCTGTCTTGTATGGATTTAGGTAATTGTCTGGTAACGTGGCTCATGTGATGGTCTTCTACAAAAGGGGCTATCTCCTGACACACATAAAGCACTCTCATTTTTCTTCTATTCAACATACTCATACAAAAATTTTTTGCAAAGATAGTAAAAAAAAGTAGCTTAATCTCTATAAAAAAGCATAAAAATAATGTTAAAATACTGATTTACAAGGATTTGCAATATCATTTAGTCCTGCCTTATTACTCTGCCTTTTCCTTTATAAGTATAATTTAGAAAAGAAGCTTGTCCATAATAATAAATGTTTCCATTGGTAAACAGGGCGGCATCCATACCGATGTTATTTAAATTAACATACGCGTGCCCCACCGAATAGCTTTCTAAATAAACATAGTTTTGCACTTGTAGGTCCCGGGCATAAATGTAATTGGTGCCATTGTAATTATAGTAAAAATATTTGGTACGTCCGGAAATATATAAATCACCATTTCCATGGGTGCTTCCGCCAAAATAAGTAGTTTGAACGGCTAAATGTACATCTCCGGGCGATTCTATTCGTACAATCATCGTATCCTGCACAAAGGTATTGATGGCATAAATGTTGCCACTACCGGTATGTTTGAGATATTTAAGTTTAGGTAAATAAATGTACGCTTCCACTTTTTTTTGAGGGTCTCTGATAAAGTTACATTTGTTGTTATTGCGGATATATAAAGTTTCGGCTTTTACTTCGGTTGTGATATTCCTGATGAGATTTTTTCCTGCTTTAACAAGTACGCTCCATTGGTCTTGCTTTAGATATACATCTACTTTGTCTTCCACTATTATTGTATGAAATGGCGAAAGCGTTCTGTTTTCCGAAACGTTCTTTCCGGCAGGTTTTACACAATCCCAGACATTTTCTTTTTTACAGGAAAAAAAGTTGCTTATGAACAGGATGTAAAGCACATAAACTATAGAGTGAATGTTTACCTTCATTGAACCTGTAATCAGCTGGTTATTTCTTTTCAAACCAATACACATCGTCTTTTTCAGTAATTTCCAGATAAGCGGTTTCTAAATTAGGTTTTGGGAGTATTTCGACATGATTTTTTTTTAGATATTCTATGCTGACATTAAATTGATCCGATAATACGTGGTAAAAGTAGTGGGGATAAATCATTTTGTACAATTCATATATTAACTTGTCTTTTTTACCCAATGGATAATTTTTCCAATCGTCTGTGTTGTTTTCATTTCCTACCAGATAAAATGCTTTGACTTTCATATCGTAATCAATGACTTTCAAACGTTTCATTTTGTTTTTTTTCAGATCGGCTATCTTGGAATATTGCCCGGTTTTAAATGCATTGAGTAGTTCTTCGTCGTGTTTAAGGACAAAGGATAAATGGGTACTATTTTTTATAAGCCCGATGTATCGTTCATTTTCTTTTATTCCTTCATTAAAATATTTCTTAAAAAAATATTTATTGGATTTTTTTTGTAATGCACTGAAGGGTACGGTGATAACAAAAAAATCTCGGGTAAGGTCTTTTAATTTAAGCCCAATGTATGCTTTTAGGTTCAAATCGGTATGTAAAAAGCGAGCTATGTAATACGAAGCAAAATACACGAATAAGGACTGTTCAGAAACTACCTGATTGTGCTTAAACTCTTCTTCCATCATTTTAAAGTATACGTCTTCAATTGTAAATCGTTTAATTTTCATTTTATATACTTTGCTTGCAAAAATACAAATAAGTTGTGGTACCACATAATTCCCATCAATTGCTTTTTGCTTTTTTTTGAATTATTTTTGTTTCAAAAAAATATGCCTTTTATTTATTCTGTTAACGACGTGTATCCTCAGTTTGGAAAAAATTGTTTTATAGCGCCGAATGCTACTATTGTAGGAGATGTTGTAATGGGTGATGATGGCAGCGTGTGGTTTAATGCTGTTATCAGGGGAGATGTAAATAAAATCAGAATCGGTAATAAAGTGAATATACAAGATAATGCTACCATTCATTGCACATATCAGAAAACAGAAACACACATTGGCAATAATGTTTCAATCGGACATAATGCGATTATACACGGGTGCCATATATCCGATAATGTGCTGATAGGAATGGGCGCCATTGTGATGGATAACTGCAGAATAGGTTCTAATGTGGTGATTGCGGCCGGTGCAGTAGTACTGGAAGGAACAGTAGTGCTGGATAATTGTGTTTTTGCAGGTGTTCCCGCCAAAAAAGTAAAAGATATTTCTGCTGAACTTATCAAAGGGGAAATAGAACGGATTGCTAACAATTATATTTTTTATGCCTCGTGGTTTAAAGATATTAAGTAGACACATCCATTCACAGCAGCCGTGTTAGATAATGTTTTCTTCTGACTA
Source organism: Sphingobacteriaceae bacterium (assembly GCA_037447455.1). Taxonomy (GTDB): domain Bacteria; phylum Bacteroidota; class Bacteroidia; order B-17B0; family Aurantibacillaceae; genus BPGX01. The sequence goes on from JBBIGQ010000011.1 coordinate 26,386, forward strand.
AAAAATGGCTCTTAATTGCATACTGCCAATGTGAATAATTTTATTATTCATTGCACTTTTTCTACCCTCATAAAGAATGTTCATTTGTAAATATGAGGTAATGTTTTGCTGATAGGTAAAATTCCAAGTAAAGTTATTGCCAGGTTGCAGTGATTGTAAAATTTCATAAGCAACCGGTGTGTTGTAATTATTATCATTTAAATAGTTTATTTGTATAAAATTAAATTGTCCGCTTATGCTGGCGGACTCTGATTTGATAATTTTTCCTTCAAGCCCTAAGCTATGAATGGTGCCTTTTTGCATCAATCCCAGTGCATTGATTTTTTCAGAATACTTATAATTTACGGATACTCTTAAATTAGTATTGGGTTGATAAATGATTTTTTGTTCTGTTTCAAAAATTTTCAACTGATAATTCCGATTGGTAAATAGTTGTGATTCAAATGCCTTTTTCCCTATAACATGCACAAAAGAAAACGTCAGCCATTGAAAAATATTATAGCGCCATTTTACTTCATGATTTTCTGTATAGCGGACATCATAGCCATTTGTAAGAAGTTGTTTGGAAGCGTTTTGCAGATAATTATAATCTGCACCAAATATAGCGCCTGCCTGATTAAAAAAGATACTTTGTCGTATGGACTGATTGGCACTGATGGTAGCCGTATCCCTTAAATTCGTAAAATCAGAATAAATGGCATTGTTCCAGATGAACCCACTGTATGTTTTGTAATCATTTTTAAAAGCCGTTTGAAAAGCCAATAAACGAATCGTTTTAGCCCAAAAATTAGTTTTATCTTTTAATAAAAAATAGGGACGCATGTTTAAAGCCGTACTCCATTGGTTATGCAATACTTTTACATAATTGGTAGTCGGCACATACACACGAATATATTTGGCCTGATCCGGATATTGTGCAATTTCAAATTCATTCAATTGTTTGATACCATCGTTGTTGTAATCTATCCATGTATATTGTCCTTGTGGTGCCGTTACTTCCACATAATAATATTCTTTTTTATTTTCTAATCCATAACCCGTTTCATAAAAAACAGATAGGTTTAAAAAATTTTTCCAGAATCTCGGATAATACTCTATTCTTGATAATAACGTGTTATCTGGTGCTAAAGTATTGGTGGCAAGGTTTTTTATTTCTAAAAGACGATACGTAGTAAGTAAAACAAAAGGATGATTAGGCCACTTATTGGATTGCAGTTTAATACCATAATTTTGAGCATAGGTACTATCGGTCATTGTGTTGTACAAAACATGACGGTCGCTTCTGTTTCTATAAAAAATTTTATAGTACACGGCTGATGAGTCGGGCGCATGCAAACTAACTTCCCAATCATAAAATTGATATGAGGTAAAAAATTTTGTTCCGACAAATGGTTTCCATTGAATATTTCTTTCATAATCATCTGTATAACTCAATACCATCTGCTTTCCAATTGGTAAAGAAGCGCTGGCTTTATGCCTGTAAAAGGAAGTATGAGCCGTGTAAGTTTTAGTAGTCAGGTACGAAGCATCGTAAGTCAATTGCATCCAAGAGCGTTTTAATTGCTGACCAAATAAATGCCGTCCTCCCCAAAAATTACTTCCTTCTGAAAACATACTAAAACCATAGTACAAAGACGTATTTTTCTTACCAATCCATTTTACCAATGATTTGGTAATATGTTGATCTGTAAAAATGTTATCATTAAAAAAATTTTTATTCCAATCTCTTTGAAATTCCATATTTCTGTACCGTTGAATATATGAAAAATGCTGAGTCACGTATTCGTAATCATTTTCTAATTGAACAGAGTACGAATTCGTTGAAAATAATTGGTTGACAGAAGAAAACCTTAAGCCATATCCCTCATCATTGTTTTTATTGAATTTACTAAATGTATTGACATCGTTTTTTGAATAAACCAATTCAGTAGAAATTGTGCCGGATGTTGTTGAATACTGATAACCCGTTGTCAGCATTTGTTTTTGTTGCGGAGGGTCTAATTTTACATACGGCATATAATCGCCCTGTAAAACACCATTCACCGGTGCTACCCACTGAAACACTTTACCATTAGCGCCGGATGGAATTTGCTTATAATACCCTTTGTTAGCACCCACATAACTAAAGGTTACTTTGTATTGAGCACTATCCGGATTGGTAGAATATTCAAAGACGTTCTGGTATAATGTACTGCCAACAATCGTGTCTTTTTTTCGGTAAAACACTTCCGAGTTATTAAATTCAGATGCAAGGGCACTGTAATAAAATGCTTTCTCCAAGCTATCTCCTATCTGCGAAAGAAAGCGCACTTGTTCGGTAGTTAGTTGTTGTTGTAACGGCCGGTTCTTATTATCCTGTTCAGAGTAAAAATTAAAAAAGACCTTGTGATGTTTGGCAATGTACATTTCTTCACCAATAAAATAAAGTGAACGAGCATAACTTTTTGTAACATACTGAAACTCTGCTACAATTCGTTTGTCTTTTGTAATTTGTTGTTTCGCTGTAAATGTTATTTCTGCTGTGTTGTAATCAATAATGTAATCATATTCCTGTCCGCGTTTCATTAATTTTCCATCTATGTAAATATTTTCGGTGCCCGATAAAACAACAATAATTTGCTCACCCTCTGCACCGACCAGCCGATAAGGTCCCTGATTATTTTCTTTGCCATAAAATACATTCCTTGCAAACTTTCCTCGTGTCAAAGCAAAGGCAACATTGGTTTTAAGGTTGACATTTTTACTTAAACTATCCTTATTTTCAAAATTTGCCCCTTGCAGCCGCTTAAAAAAGTTCATAAAATACGTGTTGGGTGGTTGTGCCATTTGATAATCACCCACTATTAATTTATTGCTTTTATTACTCAATTGAATATACACTTTATCCAATTCCTGTAACTGCGCTGTTGTCCCATCGGCCTGAAACGGGATCGTATTATCGGTAGCCACCATAGCGATGTCTATATCTTTCGTCAATTTTCCCTGCATCTGCATGTTAAAATTAGATTGCACACTCATATCCTGATTATTTCCAAAGCTAATACCACGACTTATACTACCATTTTTAAAAAGTTTATCAGAAAGAAAACTTTCCGGTTGTTCGGTTTTCTTATCTGAAAAACTAAACTGATAGGGCGACATTGGCCGTGAGAAATCTTTTCGGATATCCGATATTTTTTTGTGTGCATATTCTTTATGCCATTGAAACAAAACACGTTGATATTCTACAACTATTGAATCCTTAGGCCTCTCAATAAAAATTAACTTTTGTTCGTTTTGCAACCACCGATACAATAACAATTCATTGGAAGGGCTTTTTACTCTTAAGCTATTTGGTAAAATCCAGTTGGTATCCAATTCTAATGTATCTTGTGTTATCCATATTTTTTTTGAAACAATAGAATAACTCTGGCAAAATATATGCGTACTAAAAAGAAATAAAAAATTAAGAATAACCCAACTTCGCACAAGCGATAAATATAACGAGTATTGCTAAGAAAAATTGTGGAAAGTATAAAAACAAAAGAGCATCGGTACAATCTTTAAACCCTGTTGTTCAAAACCTTTCTGACCGATACCACAGAATATCGCATTTCTGAACGACATGTCGGAGATAACCTAATCGTATTCTGCGATTTCCAATTATCACCAAGGTTTTAATCATCTATCGCTTTGTCCTCACTACAGATGTATTTTTAATAACTTTACAAACATAACCCGGTCAATCAATAAACACACACCTGTCAATAAGTATTTTTTCTTTTTTCCTTCCTCTACAGAAATTTAATCATAATTTAATTGTAGCATTTCCTGAATAATCCATTTATTTTTGCCGCAAATACCAAATATGAAAAAGTTCTTATTCCTGCTCTCCATTGTATCTAACATGTTTTGGGCACAAAATAAACCTTCAAGCCCTAAATTAGTCATTGGCATTATAGTAGATCAAATGCGCTACGATTACTTAATAAAATTTCAAAAAAATTTTACGAAAGGCGGTTTCAATAAATTAATGAAAGAAGGCATCTTTCTGAAAAACACTCATTACAATTACATTCCTACCTACACAGCTCCCGGCCACGCCAGCATCTACACAGGTACAACCCCACGCTATCACGGCATCATTGCGAATGAATGGTACGATAAAACATTAGGTAAAGAAATTTACTGTGTACATGATGATTCCGTAACGCCTATCGGCACCAATAATGATAATGGTAAAATGTCTCCTAAAAACTTGATTGCTTCTACCATTACAGATGAATTGAAATTATTATTTAAAGGCAATTCGAAAATCATTGGCATCTCCATCAAAGACCGTTCTGCCATCTTACCCGCCGGCCATCTTGCTGACGCTGCCTACTGGTGGGATGAACTATCGGGCAATTTTATCTCTTCCTCCTTTTATCAAAATAGTTTGCCTCAATGGTTAATGACATTTAATCAACAAAATTTACCACTCACATATCTTCAAAAAAACTGGGACTTATTATTATCAAAAGATAAATATGTATCTGCATTACCCGATAGTAATCAATACGAACGTTCTTTAATCAAAACACAGTCCCCTAAATTTCCCTATAACTTTTCTGCATATCTCAACGCTAAAAACTATAGTATTTTGAAATATACACCTTATGGAAACAGCATCTTGATGGACTTGACCAAAGAATGTATTTTACAGGAAAAGTTAGGGAAACATATTGATACCGACTTTTTATGTATTAGTTTTTCAAGCACCGATTACATTGGCCATCTTTACGGTACGGAAGCATTAGAATTAGAAGATGCTTATTACAGATTAGATAGAGATCTCAACAATTTCATCAACTTTTTAGATAAACACATCGGAAAAGATAATTATTTACTCTTCCTGACAGCCGATCACGCTGGTGCGTACAATACACAATATTTGAAAGACAATAAATTTCCCGTCAATTATTTTAGTGAATTAAAACTTCAACAAGATTTAAAGAAATTTCTTCTAAATAAATACAAGGATAGTGCTTTGATTTTAAACATTAATAACAATCAAATATTCTTAAACCACGATAAAATTGTTAACAAAAATCTCTCTATTGACCAATTAAAAAAAGACATTCAGCAATTTTGTTATCAATATCCGGAAATCGCAGAAGTGTTTTTAAGAGACGATTTAATCCGCAATAATCCGAGAGATTTTTCTTTATATGGATTAGTGTCCAATGGTTTTTCACCCTCTCGTAGCGGAGATATAGTATTCGTGCTCCATCCGGGCAATATGGATTATTCTACACAAGGTACTACACACGGATCGGGATATAATTATGACACGCACGTTCCACTCCTGTTTTATGGTTTTAAGAATAAAGCATTAGAGAGCACCAAGTTTTATAGAATTACGCAAATTGCACCGACGCTGGCATTTTTACTCAACATCAATCTACCCAATGCTTGCTTTGATACACCTATTGATGAAGTCATTGAAAACGTCAATGTTTATTATTCTAATTACACGCATCCTTATGATGATGGCGGAAGATAATATAATTTCTAATTTGTATACTCCAATGAAAGATTAAAAATTTTTTGTAACTAATATGTTGAACTCTTAATCTTTATCACCAATAATAAACCACTAAAACGATTTACAAATTCCCCATCTTTTTTAAAATAAAAAATTCCGATTCTGCTGAAATAACAACAGAACCGGAATGCTGTTCAACTAATTATTTAATTAAAACTCTACTATCAACTTCATAAACACATTTCTTCCCATATTGTACAACCCCTTGCCAGTCAAAGGATGTGGACGCACATATTTCAAACGATTTAAATGATCCTGATAGACAACATCCATCAAATTATTCACCCCTGCTATAAATTGCAACTGTCTTTCTTTCCAGTATTTGAATGAAATGCCCGTTGCCACATTAAGTAATGTATAATCTGGTGTAGCCGTTTCAGTACGATACGCTTTGAAATAACGATTTTGCGGGAAAACATAGACAACTTCTGCTTTTACAAATAATCGTTTTATCCAATCGTTTATATTATTCCATTCGGTGCGAAGTTCATTAGTCCAACGACTGGGCGGAAAAAACGGCAGATATTGAGTGCTGTCTGTTTGATTTAAAATTTGTCCTTGTAAATACGAAAAATTACTTTCTAAATGCAACCAATCTAACGGATGCGGATGAATATCTAAGTTTATTTCACCACCATATATCAACGCTTTGGCCTGCTCATAAGTAAACGCCCATAAATTCTCACCATCCTGAATTATTATTGAGTCCCCGCCAGACAAGGCACTCAACTTTCTGTAAAAAATATAATTTTCAATATAGTTCGCAAACGGCGTAATTTCTAACAAAACGTGTTCTTTATTCACCAAAAGCCCGGCATCTATTTGATAAGAAACTTCTGGCTTCAATTGAAGATTACCATATTCATATCGCACGGTACCTTCGTGAGCGCCATTGGATAACAATTCAGAGATATTAGGTGCGCGAAAACCTCTTGCCAAATTGAATTTCAATGTTACATCTTCCCATCCATTGTATGTTGCACCTAACGTACCACTGAAATTATTATATTGTTTATGAAAGGCATTAAACTTCACGCTTTGTCCAATTACCGTTCCTTTCTCCTGTTCTATTCGTTTTCCAAGCGAGTCCACATACATCGTTTCAGAATGAATACGTCTTAAATCCCACCTCACACCTGTTGCCAAATTCCACTTTCCGATATTTTTCTGATAATAGACATACCATCCATTGTCTAATAAATTATAATCCGGTATAAGCAATTCTTCTCCTCTATTTATATTTATTTGAAACATTCCGCTTGTTCCAATACTCACTAATTGAGAACTATCAATGTTTTTCAGGTATTTTAATTGATACGGAATGGTATGCAAATGCATGCTTAAACAGCCATTTTTTTCTTCCTCAGAATGATTTTGTTTTTCCAATAATTTATCCGGACCAAACTCATCTCTGACATTGTATTGATAACCAACATTGCTAATTATTTTGTCCCGATTTTTTAGATTAAATACGGAATAATTTTGCACACGATAATGTTGAATATACTGATAAGGCACATAGAAATTGTAACTCTTTAGTTCTTTGTCTGTAACGGGAATTTGGCCAATAGTAGTATCATTCAGTTTCACGAGGTTCAAAAAGCGTCCACTACTATCTCTGTCGCCTTCCGGCATATTTAATTGTTGTGTGAACGCAGAAACATAAAAGTTCGAAAATCCCCATAATTTATTTAATTGAAACCCTGCTGAAACATTGCGTTCATTAAATGCCGTTCCAAAAACTTTTCCATCTATTTTATTTTGATAATTACTCGCATCTTTTTGTGTGGCCTGCAAATAAAAAGCATAATCGTTTTTTTTGTATTGAAGAATAGCCGAATTGGAAATTAATTGATTGTTCATCTGATAAGCACCGATGTACTGACCACTCCAACCTTCTTTGTTAATGCGATAAGGAATAAAATTGATAACACCCGCTAATGCATCCGAACCAAACATGATACTCCCAGGACCTTTGATAATCTCTGCTTTCTGAATAGCATACTGATCTATTTCTATTCCGTGTTCATCCCCCCATTGTTGTCCCTCTTGCCGCAGGCCATTTACCAATACCAGAGTACGATTGTATCCCAAGCCACGAATAATGGGCTTTGCAATACCAGGTCCGGTACTAAGTGCCCATACATTTCCTTTTTTGCCAATTGCTTCAATGATATTATTGTTTGCCTGTTGATTAACATCATCAAAGTGAATTGTTTGAACTGGCAAAGGACTTTCTTTTTTTTGTACCACATCGGCAGCAGTGGTTACTATTACCTCATCCATCTCCCGTACACTGGACTGCATTTGTATGTTTAATTCAACATCTGAACTCTGAATGTTTATTTTTTTTGAAAGTACTTTGTAACCCAACAATCTAAATTCAATCAAATATATGCCTGCCGAAAGATTTTTTAATTCAAAACGTCCTTCTATATTTGTTATCGTGTTTTTATTGAGCGTTGGTATATTTACTATCACACCAACTAATGGTTGATTATTTTCATCATGCACCATTCCTTTAATTTGATATTGTGCATAAATCTTTAAATAAAGTAGTAAATTAAAAATAATTATTATGATATTTTTTTTCATAGTTTGATTTTTTTTGATTTAGTGATTGAATAAAAAGAGAATTAATTCAAAAAAATGAATTAAATAAAGTTATTACTGAAAAAATTATTAGAAGAAAAAAACGAAAGGCGGACTTTTATTTCTTAAAACAAAAATAAAATTACTACAATAATTAGTTGCTCTTTCAATTAAAACTATTTCAGAATATTTTATCTCAAATGAAAATTCAATAAAATTAAAGTCACTTAAAGGGAAAAAACTTAAGTCCTTACAAATATCATCGTGTTCATTGGAATGAAAATGTTTATCATCTGAAATACATACAACATCTTCTATATGCTTTAAATGATGTATTGAATGATGTGTAATTACACCTAAAAACAATACACTGAATACAACTAATATAAATTGTTTTATGTGTGAATGAGAGTTACGCATTTTCAAAGGCAAATCTAAATACTATTTTTCAAAAAATCAATAGCCACTTCATATCCTTTTAATCCCATTCCTGCTATCACTGCTTTGCAATGCTTTGATAAATAAGAATGTTGCCGGAAATGTTCTCTCGCATAAATGTTCGTAATGTGTACCTCCACTATTGGTACTTTCATATACGCCAAACAATCTGCTAATGCGATAGAAGTATGTGTATAAGCCCCTGCATTGATAATCATTCCATTCATCTTATCGTTCCATTCCTGCAATTTATCAATCAAAAAACCTTCTACATTACTTTGATAATAGTGCAATTCAACGTCTTTATGTTTAGATTGCAACTGATAAAAAAAATCTTCAAAACTCATTGCTCCATACAATTCTGGTTCTCTTTTTCCTAACATATTCAAATTAGGCCCATTCAATATTCCTATTCGTTTTATTTTCATTTTTTAATCAACAATTTTTCTCCTATTTTTACTTTATGTTGAATACTCACATTATTCCACTCTGCCAAATCTTTTATTTCCACATTGTATTTTCTTGCAATAGAATAAATGCTTTCTCCTTTTTTTACGGTATGATAAAATTCTTTTACCTCCACTTGTCTTATATTTTTCAAACTATCTACAAGTGTTTCTTTGAATTCTTGTTTTTTTTCAGCAAGTACTGAATTATCAGAGCGCTTTATTGGTTTATAAATAATCAAACGTTTTCCCGGACGTAAACCCTTTCGCCCAATAAAATTCCACGTTTTCAAATCCTGCACGGTGACACCATATTTCTTGGCAATTGTCTTTAAGTTCTCTCCCTTACGAACTTTATGTACAATTTTTTCTTCCTGTGTATTCAATTGTTCCGCTACTAACGGATTCTTTTTTTGCGATTGCACAAATGCATAAATTTCCCCTTCATTACTTAAAAACAAAGCGATTTTCTCTTTTGGTAATGTCAAAGTATACCCCCCTTCAGGAAGGATATTTTTTCGGTACTGCGGATTAAAGTATGCTATTTCTTCAACAGGCACATCTAACAATTGTGATATTTGTTCAAAACTCATCGCATCTTTTAAAACAACTGTATCTAATTCAAAGTATGTTTTTTTAGGAACTGCAGGAATGATATTGTGTTCTGAATAATAATTCATCACATAATTGGCTGCAATAAAAGCCGGCACATACCCTTGTGTTTCTCTTGGTAAGTAGGGGCGAATTTCCCAATAAGTTGTTTTTCCTCCGCTTCTTCGGATGGCTTTACTAATAGCACCGGGACCTGCATTATAAGCCGCTAAAACCATTTGCCAATCCTTAAAAATACTATACAAGTACTTCAGGTATTCGGCCGCAGCAATAGTTGATTTAAAGGGATCACAACGTTCATCTACATAAGAAGTAACTTTCAGTCCAAAAAGTTTTCCAGTAGGATACATAAACTGCCATAACCCTTGTGCGCCCGCTCTGGAACGTGCATTTGGATTCAACGCCGATTCTATCACCGCTAAATGTTTTAATTCCAATGGCAAATTATACCTGTCCAACACCTGCTCAAATAAAGGATAATACAAGTGCGACAGAGCAATTAACCGACTTAACAAATCACGTTTTTTAATAGTATACAACCCAATATATCCCTTTACGTGTGCGTTATATACCAAATCAAACGGCGATTGAACATTTAACTTTGCCAACCGGGCCTCATATACATAATCCTCATAACGTGGCACACTATCTGGTGTAAAATGAAACTTATTATTCTTATTAAAATTTCCTTTTTGAAAAAATTTTTCTAAAACTTTTTTATTGTATAAACTATCTAACATCGCAGCAATCGGGTCGTCCTCCAACAAAATCTGTTGAGAATACATTAAAACAGGAAAAAGCAGAAGTAGAATGATTCGTTTTTTCATCTTTATCGTATTTCAGATGCAAATAAATCTGTTTTTTTTATAATCTCCAAATATTTTACGAAAAAACAACATCTATTATGCACTTTAATTATTTGAATGCACTTATTTTTTGATGGTCGGTAAAATACCCATTTGATTAGAAATTTAACTGATTGAAAATCAATAATTTACATAAAAACAAGTCCTAAATAATTGAAAATCATCAACTTAACAAACACCGCTCCTCAATGTTACATATTTTTACTCAATGAAACATAGTATTCACTCAAAAAAACAATTAATTCACTCAATTTATATTTTCAAACATAAAATTTAACTAACTGAGAATCAAACAATTAAATAAAAACATGTAACTTTTCGTAAAATTAATCGTTATATTTAGTAAATTTCGCACCAATGAAACCAATATCCAAACATCATCTTACTGTTCAGGAAATAGAACACGAGTTTCAGATTATTGAACAGTCCAAGAAGGATATTGATGCTTTCAAACCTCTCTACAATAAATACTACACTGAAATTCGTACAAGTGTAGAAAACACATTATTTGCTAAATATAACATCAAAAACGAAGCATTAACAAAAGACCTCACCGCCTCCGTATTTGAATGCGCTTTAAGTAAATTACATCAGTACCAGCCCGTTAAAGGAACTCCCTTTAAAAGTTGGCTTTATCGCATCATGCAAAACGAAATTACCTCCTACATCCGAAAAAATACTATTCGTGATAAACACGAAAAATTTATTGAACAAACTCTTCCCAAATACGATGAAATTACGCTCTTCAGTGCCCAATCTACCCATTTGGAAACTAAATTAAAATTCTTGAAAAAATACATACCCACTCTTGCCAATAACGACCAGCTACTTATTCAGTATCGTTTCTTCAACGACTACTCTTACAAACAAATTGCCCAAATCATGGGGTTAAGTGAAAACAGTTTACGCACCAGAATGACCCGTCTCCTCAAAAAGATTCAAAATTACATTGAAACAAAAGGTGCATAATATTCCTACCTCACTTCTGTCTAAATCAAGTTTCTTTTAGTACCTTAAACTTTTCTAGTGTATTCGCCCCGGGTTTTTTATTAAACGTTCTATCTGAAGTGTGGTGATGTTTTTTTAATATGAAACTTCCATTCACTACTTGTTTGTTGTAAATATCTCTTCTCCTTTTCACAATTTTATCATACTCAATTATTGTACATCCATAAAAAAATCAACAAAATAATTTGCATAAACCAATCCTTACAATTACTTTTACCAACTCACTAAAAAAAATGAATCCATCATCTGCCAAATATATTTACAACGGTGAACTCGTTACCGCCTCTCAAATTATTCATTTGGCTTTTTCAAACCGCGCTTTTCGCTTTGGTGATGCCTTGTTTGAAACCATTCGTTATTCCAACAAAAATATTCTGTTTTTGGCCGATCATGTTTTACGATTAAAATTAAGCATGCCCATTCTAAAGATGAAAATTCCCCCACATTTTTCATTTGAGTATTTCTTAAACAAAATATCCGACCTTATTTACGCTAACAACCTGCAAGATAAAAATGCCCGCATTCGCTTAACGGTCTTCAGAAAAGGGAAAGGCACTTACTATCCCGAAACAAACGAAATCAATTTTTTATTAGAAGCAGAAGAATTAGAAAACACCTACTATCCCTTACCCTCAAACGGCTTGGTTATTGACCTTTTCAAAGACCTGTTTAAACCCATCAATCGTTTATCAAACTTAAAAACCGGTAATGCTTTAATTTATGTACTAGCCGCCATCAACCGCGATTTTCTAAAATTAGATGATTGTTTTATTATGAATGAAAAAGGCCACATCTGCGAAGCCACTTCTTCAAACGTCTTTGCTATAAAAGGCAATATGGTAATGACGCCCCCTCTTACCGAAGGATGCGTCAGTGGAATTTTACGCAATCAGATTAAAAAAATTACTGAAAATAAAAAATTATTATTTATAGAAAAACCTTTTACTTCACATACACTCATAGATGCCGACGAAGTATTTATCACCAATACCATACAAGGTGTTCAATGGATAAGACAATTTCAAACAAAAATTTATGAAAAGAAAAGCACAACGCAAATGTTTGTAGAAACATTAAATGAAATCATCAAAAACTAAAACTATTTTTAATCGTTTTAAACGTTCATTTATATGAACAAGCAACAACTCATCCATCAAATCAAACAAAAAAAATCTTTTTTGTGTGTTGGACTTGATCCTGATGTAGAAAAAATACCTCCTCATCTTTTAAATGAACCTGATCCAATCTTTGAATTTAATTCCGCTATCCTTGACGCTACACACCCGTATTGTATTGCTTACAAACCCAACTTTGCATTTTACGAAATGTACGGCTCACAAGGCATTCAAAGTTTAGAAAAAACCATTCGTTACATTAAAATGAACTACCCCGACCTGTTTATCATCGCGGATGCAAAACGCGGCGATATCGGTAATACCTCTGAAAAATACGCCCAATCTGTTTTTGAAAAATTAAACTGTGATGCTATCACCGTCTCCCCATATATGGGAAAGGACTCTGTTCTCCCATTTTTGAAATATCCTGATAAATGGGCTATTATTTTAGGCATCACCAGTAATGAAGGGTCCGCCGATTTTCAGTTAATGTCTTGCAAAAACAACCTGCCTCTTTACCAATTAATAATTAAAACATCCAAAGAATGGGGAACACCTGAAAACACCATGTTTGTAATCGGGGCAACACACCATCCGGAAATTTTTTCTACCATTCGCCAAATTATTCCGGAACACTTTATTTTAATTCCCGGCATTGGTGCACAAGGGGGCGAGTTAGAGCAAGTGTGCCATTATACCTTAAACAACGAAATTGGTATTATCGTTAATATTTCCAGAAACATACTCTACGCAGATAATAATGAAAATTTTGCTTTAGCAGCCAAAATTCAAGCACAATACTATCAACAGAAAATGGAACAAATTCTTAAGAGTAAAAATCTTCTATGAACATTGGCATTGTTTGTTACCCAACTTTTGGTGGAAGTGGTGCTGTAGCCACTGAATTAGGTAAAGCGCTGGCAAACAAAGGACATAAAGTTCATTTTATTTCATATAACCTTCCGTTCAAACTGAATCACTTCAATGAAAACATCATCTATCACGAAGTCGATTGGTACGAATATCCTTTATTTGAATACCAACCTTATGAATCTGCACTAACCAGTAAAATTGTAGATGTCGCACTATATGAAACATTAGATATTTTGCATGTACACTATGCCATTCCACACGCTTCTGCAGCTTACATGGCAAAGCAAATCTTAAAATCTAAAAAAATCCATCTTCCATACATTACTACTCTTCACGGCACAGATATTACCCTTGTCGGAAAAGACCCCTCTTTTGAACCCGTCATTTGCTTTTCACTTAATAACAGCGATGCCATTACCGCCGTCTCCAAATCCTTAAAAAAAGAAACACTACAAACATTCAAAATTGACACCCATGTAGAAGTCATTCATAACTTTATAGATTTCAATAAACTTCAACACATCAAACAAAATGCACAATGCTGCATTTCTAATAAATCTGCAAATGAAAAAATTCTAATGCACATATCTAACTTCCGTAAAGTAAAACGAATTGATGATGTTGTCAAAGTTTTTGCCATCGTTCGGAAAAAAATACCCTCTAAACTTGTATTGGTAGGCGATGGACCCGAAAAACCTTTCATTGAACGACTGACCAGAGATTTAAAATTACAGCAAGACATTATTTTCACCGGTAGAATTGCAGAACCATTAGAAATTTTAGCATCCGCAGACGTATTCTTACTCCCCAGCGAAACAGAAAGTTTTGGTCTATCAGCACTAGAAGCCATGGCATTAGGAATACCCATCATCAGCAGTAACAGTGGCGGAATCACCGAAGTAAACATACACGGTAAGACCGGATTTACCTGTCTGGTAGGCGATGTTGCCAGCATGGCCAATTATGCTATAGAACTTTTAAAGAATACTGAAAAACATGCACAATTCAAAAAGAATGCTATTGAACAAGCCAAAAAATTTGATATGAAATGGATATTACCCAAATATTTAAATCTGTATGATAAAGTGATAAAATAATTTTCGTCCTATACCCAAAAACAAATAATGTGAATGGCATATATTCTGTACAATGTTTTCATCTAATCGCCCCCAAAAATCAAATAGCAGAAAGAAACAAGATGCACTGCGAATAGTAATATTTTTTGAATAGAAACTTTTTCAATTAAATAACTTGGGATTATTATTCGTAAATTTCAGCAAAAAATTTATGAACCCTTGGATACAACTTTTACAAATTGTTTTACCCTCTTTATTAACAGCAGGTGTTATTTTTTTTATTGTACGAGAATTCTTTAAGTCCGAAGAAAAAAGAAAAGAAATGGAATTAAAAAAACAACTGAGTACCCAAATCACACCAATGAAAGTGCAGGCCTATGAACGAATGGTTATTTTTTTAGAACGGCTCAATCCCACTTCATTAGTTATTCGCGTAAATAAACAAAATATGACCAACAAACAATTACACCATACACTCGTCCACACTATTAAGCAAGAATACGAACACAACCTTTCACAACAACTCTTTATCTCCTCCGGCGCATGGGAACTCATTAAAACAGCCAAAGAAGAAACCATAAAAATCATTAACATTGCCTATTCAAAAGTACAACCCGACAACTCAAGCAATGAACTTTCTCTAGCCATTGTCAATATGATTAGTTCAATAGACAAAAAACTACCTCACGAAATTGCATTAGAGTATCTTAAAAAAGAAGCCACACAATTTTTGTAAAACAATCTATATGAAACTCTTTGACGAATTTTCGCCCTCTACTGCAAAAGATTGGGAAGAAAAAATTATAAAAGACCTTAAACTAAAAAGTTTAAATGAATTACTATGGAAAACCACTGAAGGGCTCGACATTCTTCCCTTTTACATGCAGGAACATCTCACTGAAAAAAATCCGCCAACTATTTTTACACACTCTGATTGGGAAATTGCCCCATTCATCCCTTCCGAACATCCCGAAGAAGAATTAAATGAATACATTTTGAAATCGCTGAATGGCGGCGCAAGTGGCATTAGCATCACCTTTTTTGAAGACAAAAATTTTGATGAAATTTTTAATAACATATCGCTTCCCAACATCTACACAAACATTAATATCTCTTTTGATGCCATCCGCTTATTAAAAAAATTAGAACCCACCTATACTTCCATCAATCATTTTACACAACAAAAATTATGCTACATCCATCTGGACCCCATTTTCTTATTTGAAAAATTTGGAGAGTGGCATATTGATAAAGAATCCGATCTAAGTGTTTTAGAAACCCTTAATCATATTCCAGTCAATGCCACACTCTATAAAGAAACCGGCGCAAATGTGATTCAGGAACTCTTTTATACACTAGCACATCTCAATGAATATCTCTATTTTTTAGAACAAAAAAAAACACTCCATTCCTTCCGACACATTCATATTCAGACCTCTATAGGCAATTCTTTTTTCACAGAAATCGCTAAGCTCAGAGCATTAAGAATTTTAATTCAACACCTACTCAAAGAATATAAACATTCGGCGGAATTATACATCCACGCTCAAACCAGTTTGATCAACAAAAGTTATTTAGACCTTCACAATAACTTAATCCGGACCACAACAGAATCTATAAGTGCCATATTCGGCGGGGCCAATGCTATCTCTATTTTACCTTATGATTATCCCTTTAATAAAATCTCGGACTTCTCTTTAAGAATGTCAAGAAACCAACTTTTAATTATGAAAGAAGAGAGTTTTCTCAACAAAGTAGCTGATGTATCGTCTGGTAATCCATTTGTTGAAAATTACACACAAATGTTGGTAGAAAAGGCCTATCAGGGATTTTTAGAAATAGAAAAAAAAGGCGGGCTTATCAAGTTATTGGAAAACGGAGAAATTCAAACTATCTTACAACAAACATTTGAAAATGAATTGCAACACTATATGACAAACAATGCCTTACTCATTGGTGTAAATAAATATCCTAATCCGCATCAAACAACAATCACAGAATTTTATTACAACATCCACCCTACTAATGCCCCAAAAACTTTAATCAGCAAACGCTACACCGAAACATTTGAACATCAAAAATCAAACGTATGAGAAAACTTTTTTCAAATACCATCCAATACCCTTCTAACAAAGTTTCCTCCAACATTCATAAATACCTGACAGCCGAACAAATAGAAATCAAAAACATCTATACCTCTGAAGATCTGAAAGATTCAGAGCACCTTAATTTTGTGGCCGGCCTTCCACCCTTTTTACGCGGTCCTTATTCCAACATGTACACAAAAAGTCCATGGACCATTCGTCAATACGCCGGATTTAGCACTGCCGAAGAAAGCAATGCCTTTTACAAAAAAAACTTAGCCGCCGGTCAAAAAGGATTATCCGTAGCATTTGATCTGGCCACACACCGTGGTTATGACAGCGATCATCCAAGAGTAGTGGGGGATGTAGGAAAAGCAGGGGTGGCCATTGACACGGTGGAAGACATGAAAATTCTTTTTGACCAAATACCTTTGGATCAAATCAGCGTTTCAATGACCATGAACGGCGCTGTCATTCCCGTAATGGCATTTTACATAGTCGCCGCCGAAGAGCAAGGTGTCAAACAAGAGCAATTAAGTGGCACCATCCAGAATGATATTCTAAAAGAATTCATGGTTCGTAATACTTACATCTATCCTCCTGAGCCATCCATGAAAATCATTGGAGATATTTTTGCCTATACAGCTCAACACATGCCAAAGTTCAATTCTATTTCCATCAGTGGTTATCACATGCAGGAAGCAGGTGCCACGGCCGATATCGAAATGGCTTATACACTTGCCGATGGACTTGAATACATCCGCACGGGCTTAAAAGCGGGCTTAAAAATTGATGATTTTGCCCCACGGCTTTCGTTTTTTTGGGGAATTGGAATGAATTTTTTCATGGAAATTGCAAAGATGCGTGCCGCCCGAATGCTCTGGACCAAAATGGTCAAGCCATTTAACCCTAAAAATGAAAAATCCATGGCACTTCGCACGCATTGTCAAACCAGCGGTTGGAGTTTAACAGCACAAGATCCGTTCAACAACATAACCCGAACAACTATTGAAGCATTAGCCGCTGTATTCGGACATACTCAAAGTTTACACACTAATTCCTTAGATGAAGCGCTGACCTTACCTACCGAATTCAGTGCAAGAATTGCCAGAAACACACAACTCATTCTACAACATGAATTGAACATTACAAAAGTAATTGATCCATGGGGCGGCTCGTATTACTTAGAATATCTTACGCATCATCTTGCTCACAAGGCCCGGCAAATCATCCAGGAAATAGAACAACTCGGCGGTATGACCCAAGCGATTATGCAAGGATTACCACAAAGAAAAATAGAAGAAGTATCTGCGGCTAAACAAGCACGAATTGATAGTCGTAAAGATGTCATCGTGGGCGTGAATGATTATAGGGTGAACGAAGAAACTAAAATTGACATTTTAGAAGTAGACAATACAGCCGTTCGGCAAAATCAAATAGAACGTTTACAAAAAATCAAAAAAGAAAGAAACGCAACAGAAGTAGAAGCCGCTTTAAATCAACTCACTAAGGCCGCACAAGACGGAAAAGCCAACTTATTGGAACTGGCTATAATGGCTGCAAGAAAAAGAGTAACACTTGGTGAAATATCCATGGCTCTTGAAAAAGTATACGGCCGCTATCAGGCCAGACCAAATACCATAACCGGTGTATATATGAATGCATCCCATAATAAAAAAGAATTAGAAGCCATTCGTGCTTTGTCAGATCAGTTTGCTCAACAAGCAGGAAGACGACCAAGAATCATGATTGCTAAACTTGGACAAGATGGGCACGACCGCGGTGCAAAGGTAGTCGCCACGGCCTACGCCGACATGGGTTTTGATGTGGACTTAGGACCACTTTTTCAAACTCCGGAAGAAGCCGTTAAACAAGCCATTGAAAACGATGTACACACTCTGGCTATTTCCAGCTTGGCCGGTGGACACAAAACGTTGGTACCACAAGTGATACAGGAATTAAAAAAATACAAAAGGGGCGATATTGTTGTAGTGGCTGGTGGTGTTATCCCACCACAAGATTATGATTTTTTGTATAAGGCAGGTGTAAAGTTTATATTCGGACCGGGCACTTCTAACCTATCTTCTGCTCAACAACTTTTAGAGTATTTGATAAAACATTTTATGGTTTAATTAATTGAAAACCATTCATCTTTTTCTATTTCTACTTATCACTATTTACAAACTCTCTTTTTATTGAAAGTATTTAAATATATTTAGCCCCAAAAATGTTTAATAAATTATCCACGATAAAGTTGACTAGTTTACTAATAAGTTTTATTTTTTTCTACAGTTGTAAAAACAAATTGAACATTCTCGCACCATATAAAGAATTAGTAAGTGTTTACGCTATATTAAACCCTCAGGAACAATACCAGTTTATTCGCATTAACAAAGTATTTGCCAGCGAAGGCAATGCTTATGATATGGCACAAAACAAAGACACTATTAACTTTCCTGCAGGGCAATTACAAGTATCACTCAAAAGAAAAGTAAATGGCACGTATGTTCCGGTAGAATTATCTTCATCTTCTGTGGAGTTGTTTTTAAGGGATACTGTTATATACACTCAAACCGGAACATTCCATAACGAGCAAAGATTTTATTATACAGATAAAAAAATTTATCCCTCCGGAACGTATGAACTATACATTAAAGATTTAAAGACAAATGCCAGTTTTACAGCTTCAACCACTATGATAGACAGTGTAAAACCCGGATTTGTTCAACCACTTGCACCACCTTACTATCCGGTTCCACCCAATCCAAGTAATCCTCCTTATTATTATTTAGACCTCAGCAATCTTACTGTCAACAGAGATGTACGCTTCTCAAGTGAACCCAACGCCTATATGTATGAAATGGAAGTGCAGATGCATTATGTTGATTCGATGCTAAATAACACGACTATCCCTAAAACAGCTATCAATAAATACACCCCTATTTTTGCCAATTCACTTAATGGCGGTGAAAGCATGAAATTTACTTACACCTCCAACCAATTACTCAATAGTTTTTATCTTTATATTTTAAATAATGACAACGACCCTAATATATTGTTCAGAAGAATTGTCAAGTTTGATTACATTATTTACGCTGCTAACTATGACTATTATGTTTTTTTACAGTCCAATGTGCCCTCTACTTCCGTGGCACAAGATAAGCCCGTATACAGCAATATCTCCAACGGTGCTGTAGGCATTTTTGCTACCCGTTCAAGAATCCATGTCAGCAAACATCCGGCTAGTACTTTTGTAAATTTTTTAGCAACCAACAAACCCTTCTGTAACCTCAGATTTTTAATGTACGACGGTTCTGTGGCACCTAATTGCAATTGAACCATCTATGTTTTTTATTGATTATGATTGCTATTGTTGCTACTGACTCAAATAACGGAATTGGTATTAAAAACCAATTGCTCTGTCATTTGCCCGATGATCTGAAAAGATTTAAACAACTCACTTCTGGAAATGTCGTTATCATGGGAAGAAAAACTTTTGAAAGTATTGGAAAACCATTACTCAACCGAATAAATATTGTACTCACTTCATCGTCCAATTTTCATTCCGAAGGTATTATAATTTACAACGATTTCAAAAAATTATTGAAAGACATCCCACAAAAATTTTCTGATAAAAAAATTTTCATCATCGGTGGCGGGCAAATTTATCAACTGTTTTATCCTTTTATTCAGGAAATTCAAAGAACTTTAATTCATCATACTTTTACTGCAGATGCTTTCTTTCCTCCATTTGAAAACGACTTTAAATTAGTAGAAAGCACCTTTCATCCTGCTGATGAAAAACATTGTTATGACTTTGAATTTCAAGTGTGGAAACGAAAATAAATAGGTTTAAAATTATTTTTTCAACTTGTCTTTAAATATCTTTTCAAACTTTTCAACCTTTGGTTTAATGACTAATTGACAATAGGGCTTATTTGAATTCAAACGAAAATAATTTTTGTGATAATCTTCTGCCGGATAAAAATTTTTAAACGGCTCAATAGCAGTAATTACGGGCTTTCCAAAAGCATTTTGCTGATTTAATTCCTGAATGACTTTTTCTGCCGCTTGTTTCTGATACTCACTATGATAAAATATCACAGAACGATATTGAAAGCCCACATCTTCACCTTGTCTATTTATAGAAGTAGGATCATGCACTTTAAAGAAAACTTCCAACAGTTCTTCAAAAGATATTTGCAATGGAGCGTATTGAATTTGTGCAACTTCTGTATGTCCAGTATTTCCGTTACACACTTCTTCATAACTTGGATTAGGCACGTGACCACCAGCATAACCCGGCGTTACACTTATCACACCTTTTAGTTCCTGAAAAACAGCTTCCGTACACCAAAAACAACCCATCCCCAATGTAGCCGTTTCTATTTTTTTAATTTGCGCTTCCATCCTATTTAGAGTTAAAAAGATTATGCAATAACGAATTAATCTCATTTTTTATCTTTAATTTTTGTGGCCTTTTCCATTCCTATAAACTCAAAGTGCTTCTTTAATTTATCGTTTTTACTAATTTTAATACTTCCTTCTATGTTCTCATTTTCAATTTTACAATTTAATAGTGTTTCTTCTTTATCATCATTAGTAAAAGATGCCTTTACTTCAAAATATCTAACTTCTGTTTCAAGCACCGAATCTATGAATGTTGTATCTTTTTCAATCACATATTTCATCCAACCAATACTGAATTTATCATTTAAAAAATTACTAAACACTTTTCTGTCTTTAAATTCTATTTCATCTTTTATAGTTTTGTTTGAAGCCACTCCATTTTTAATTTCAGTAATGTTAGTATTAAACGTTTTTTTATGCAATGGATCTTTGTCTTTATCCTTAAACACAGCGTAAATACTGCACACCACACTCACAAACAAAATTAATTTTTTCATAGCACCTTTATTTTGGCATAAATATAGTAAATTTAAAGCCAATAAAATTTATGCAACCATTAGCAGAACGTTTGCGTCCTAAACAATGGAAAGATTTAATTGGTCAATCGCATCTTGTAGGTCCCAACGGAATATTGACAATTTTTTTACAACAAAATTTTATCCCATCAATGATACTATGGGGACCACCCGGCGTTGGTAAAACCAGCATTGCCTCGTTAATTGCCAATGAATTGAATCGTCCCTTTTATTCATTATCCGCCATTAGTTCAGGAGTAAAAGATGTTAGAGAGATATTAGAAAAATCTGAAAAAAACTTATTCCTTCAAAAAAATAGCCCTATCGTATTCATTGATGAAATTCACCGATTTAATAAAACACAACAAGATGCTTTATTATCTGCCGTTGAAAAAGGAATTGTTACACTTATAGGCGCTACTACCGAAAATCCATCTTTTGAATTAGTGCCTGCTTTGTTATCCAGAATGCAAGTATTTGTGCTGCATCATCTCCATAAAGACGAATTACTTCAATTACTAAACAAAGCCATAAAAGAAGATAGTGTTTTATCACAAAAATCAATTGTATTAAAAGAAACAGATGCCTTAATGGCGTTTAGTGGTGGCGATGCCAGAAAATTATTAAACGGATTAGAATACATTATACAACACTCTAATAACGCAACTATTGAAATAACTAATGATTTAACCCGATCGCTTTTACAAAATTCTATTTTATACGACAAGAATGCGGAACAACATTACGAAGTTATTTCTGCTTTTATCAAATCAGTGCGTGGTTCGGACATTGATGCGGCTTTATATTGGCTTGCAGTAATGTTGAAGGGCGGCGAAGATACTTTATTCATTGCCCGTCGACTCATCATTTTGGCTGCAGAAGATATAGGACTTGCCAATCCCAATGCACTTTTATTAGCCAATGCCTGTTTTGATGCAGTGCACAAAATCGGAATGCCCGAAGCACGAATTGTTTTATCTCAAACTACAATTTACTTAGCCCAATCTCCCAAAAGCAATTCTGCTTATTTAGCCATAGATAAAGCTTTGGAATTTATTAATAAAAATGGCATTCAACCTGTACCGCTTCATCTTCGCAATGCTCCTACGCAACTCATGAAAGAGTTAAATTACAGTTTAGGATATAAATATCCTCACGATTATCCCAAGCATTTTATTGAACAACAATATCTTCCTGATTCTTTAACTAACATAAAATTTTTTACACCATCTGAAAATGACAAGATTTCAAAAAAATAAATTTTTAATCTCATCGTTATCTTTGAATGTGTTTAATTCAACTGAATTATCCTTTATATTTGCGTTTTTATCAAACCTTTATGCTAAAAAATTTTTTATCTATAATATTTTTGACTTGTTTTAATTGGCACGTTTATTCCCAACAAAATGAAGGATCGGGTCAGAACCTGCCCAATTTTTATCACAATAAATTACATTTTGGTTTTACAATTGCTTTTAACTCCACCGATTTTCGCATTCATACCAAACCTATTATCCAACTACCCGATACTATCATTGATACCGTCCGGTATCAGATGAAAAATATCTATCACCGTTCAACGCCCGGTTTTGCTTTAGGAATTGTAGGTGATTTCCGATTGCACAATTATGTACGGCTCCGCTTTACCCCCAACATTAGCTTTGCATCCAGAAGTTTGCAATATCATTTGTATAACAAAAATGGTGATAGTTCTTTGGTATTTGAAAAGTCCGTTGAGTCAACATTTTTGATATTCCCTTTAGAAATAAAAATTCAATCCAAACGTGCTTTTAATTTCAGTGCGTATGTCATAGGCGGTGGTGGATATGCTATGGATCTGGCTGGGAATAAGAAATCACAAGGTACTTCTGGCAGTGGGAATGTTTTAGATAATAGTGTTGTAAGATTATATAGAGATGATTATTTTTATAGTGGTGGCGGTGGCGTTGATTTTTACCTGAAATACTTTAAGTTTGGATTAGAGATTAAAATTTTAGCAGGCACTCGTAATTTACTCTATCAAAGAAATAACATCTTTTCTCAAAAAAGTATTGATAAAATCAATTCCAGAATGGTGGTATTTACGCTAACCTTTGAAGGGTAAACGTTTCTAGAACTTACTTCTCAAGCGACTTCTACCTCTTTTATACTTGAAAACATAACCACCTTTTAATTGTATAGAGAAATAAGAATCTTTTTGTTTAGAGTCACCCCTTTGAGCTGGATTGCCTGCTGCATCAGGTTTAGAAAAACCAGGAATATTACCTAAACTTTTATCTGCCATCTCTGCCGACTTAGGTCCATAAGCCGTTGCTAATTTTACCGGGTCATAATACGTAGTGCTCACGTCATCAATATAATCCGTAAATGTTTTTCTCCAGTTAACTTCAATGCCCACTGTCCATTGTCTTTTAATGTACATATTCATTCCTATACCCATCGGAATAGCAATAGAGAAATTACTGTATTGTTTGGGACCACCCGGTAATCCTTGTCCTTCTGTGTGTAAGGGCCTTAAGGGTACCCATGCACCACTTTTATCTTGTCCCTTTGGATTATAGTAAAATCCACCTATACCAATAAATCCTACCCATTCTGTTTGAATCCCTTTCATACGTCTACTAAAAGTTTTTTTAATACTATAACGACTAGTAACTCTATTTGCAAAATATGCAAACTCAATTCTTGCCGCTAATTCAAAAATATTCGACTTAAAATTTAAATTTCTCTCCTGCCGAAAAGGTTCTTTAGTAAATTTGTCATCTCCTTTTAAGATTAACCAATTAAACGTAGTAACAACATTTAACCATTTTTGAAGTTTATATTTATACCCTACCCCCATAGTTGTTCTCGTGATTTGAAAATCATAATCTACCGGTGAATAATCTGTACCAACTTTATCTAATCCCCCCAAATCACCTAAAAATCCGGACATTCCCATTTGCACAAAAACTTCTTTTCGTATTTTTTTCCAGTCATTGGGTCGGAAAAAGTTCTGTGCCATTGACACTTCAAAAAAACCGCCCACATAAAAAAATAAAAATAGCAAATAAAATTTATTCATGATTAGTTTTTTGGCGTTCAAATGTACATAATTTTTTTACTAAAAAATACAATTTGTTAATTTTTTAATAAATGGATAACATAAGCAGATCTTTCAAGTGTTTCTTCTTTTTTGGCAAAGCAAAATCGCAATAAATGATAATCCTTTTTGTTGTGATAAAACACAGACATGGGAATAGATGCTATTTTATACCTTTCTATTAACTCAACCACAAACTCTGTATCACTTTTTCTACTGAGTTCAGAATAATCTAATAACACAAAATAAGTGCCGGCTGGTGGAATTATTCTAAATCCAGAAAATTGTATAAGCGATAAAAAATAATCTCGCTTTTTTTGATAAAATGTTTTGAGTGTCAAATAATTCTTCTGATCACTTAAATATTCCGCAATTGTTTTTTGTAAAGGCTGGTTCACTGCAAAAACCAAATATTGATGTACTTTTCTTAATACATTCATAATTTTTGCCGGTGCAACAAGATAACCTATTTTCCATCCAGTCGTGTGAATAGTTTTTCCAAAAGAAGACACCATAATAGATCTCTCAAAAAGCACATCATATTTTAATACCGATTCGTGCTGCCTGCCATCAAAAATAATGTGTTCATATACTTCATCACTCAAGATTATTATGTTGGTATCCCTTGTAACATCCATTAAGCATTGCAGATCACCTTTACTCAATACGCTCCCCGTAGGATTATGTGGTGAATTAATAATAATCATTTTGGTTTTAGAAGAAATTTTATCTTTCACTTCATTCCAATCAATACTAAAATTCGGATATTTTAATTCACAATACACAGGGATACCACCATTGACAATAACAGCTGGTGCATAACAATCGTACGCCGGTTCAAAAAGAATAACCTCGTCTCCTGCTGAAACAAAACTTGCAATGGCTGTGTAAATGGCTTGTGTGGCTCCCGCTGTAACAGTGATTTCTGTATCCGGATTAAGTTTTCTATTGTAACAATTTAAAACAATATCTCTTATTATCTCTCTCAATTCAATACAACCCGGCATTGGTGCATACTGCTGAAAAGAAGAAGAAAAATATCTTTTTGCTATTTCCAAAAGCATTGGATCGGGCTCAAAGTCAGGGAAACCTTGAGATAAATTAATCGCATTGTGCTTTTGAGCCAATGCACTCATCACCGTAAAAATAGTCGTCCCAAAATGTTCTAATTTATCTTTTAACAATACACTCATGCTTGTACAACTTTTTCCTGATAAACAGAAGGTTTAGGATTAAGTCCTAATATCTCAAACAGCCACTTATCCTGATTAAAATCATTATTAGGTGTGGTCAACAATTTTTCTCCTGCAAAAATAGAGTTTGCCCCAGCTATAAAGCACAATGTCTGAGCTTCAGCAGATAATTCAATTCTTCCGGCAGACAAACGCACCATTGATTTTGGCAATACGATTCTTGTAGTAGCAATCACCCTTACAAGTTCCCAAACAGAAACTTTTGGTTGATTTTCCAAAGGCGTACCTTTCACCGGAACCAGAGTATTTATCGGAACAGATTCTGGATGTGGATTTAATAAATTTAAAGTGTACAACATATTTATTCTATCTTCTTCACCTTCTCCCATTCCGATAATTCCACCAGAACATATTGTTAGTCCTGCTTTCCTGACATTTTTCAGAGTATTTAATCTATCTTGATAATTTCGGGTAGTGATTATTTTATTGTAATATTCTTCGGATGTGTCAATGTTGTGATTGTAGGCATAGAGTCCTGCTTCGGCTAATTTTTTTGCTTGCTCTTCATTAATCATGCCAAATGTTGCACATACTTCTAATCCTTCATTTGCAATCATTCGCACCATTTCTAACACTTTATCAAAATCTTTGTTATTGCGAACTTCCCTCCACGCAGCCCCTAAACACAAACGACTGATACCATTTTCTTTAGCATAATCAATTTGTCTCATCAACTCCTCTGGTTCCATTAATTTATATACCTTAATTTCTGTTTGATACTTTGCCGACTGTGGACAATACGCACAATCTTCCGGACATCCGCCGGTTTTAATAGACACTAACGAGCTGATCTGAACTTCCCGCACATTAAAATTTTGCCTATGAATCTCTGCTGCACGATGTATTAATTCTATTAAAGGTAAATTATAAATGACTTTAATTTCTTCTTTTGATAATGGCTGCATAATTATTTTATTTTAATATGTTTATCTTTTGTTTTATTTTGTGTTAATAAAAGATGCTTCTCTTCTTTTGAAAAATTTTCTTCTGATTGTTTCCCGAATATTCCTGTTGAAATTATGTTATTTCTTCGTAGTAATCAATCATAACCCCATCTAATGGATGTACCTGAATAAGTCGCTTCTCGCTGTTTTCAAATTCCAGTATGATTTCATCACATAAATAATGTTGTGTTTCTTTGTCTTTTGATAACCGAACTTTGGTAAGCTTGGTATTTACCACATCCTTCCATATTTCCGTAGCATTGGCACTTACTCTAAACAACTTGATTTTTCCTCCAAATTCTTTTTCTAGTAATGCCTTTTCTTCTTCAAAATGATAGTGAATAGACATTAACCCTTCTTGTGCTTCATTGCCGGTCAAAACAATAGTATTCCCATCTGAAAAAACAAATTCTATAGCGTCTATCACATCCACCGGTTCTTTAGGATTAACAGCATTTAACCACAGGTAACAAATAACCTCTGATAAAATTTTACCTTGTACAGCCACCAGTTCATTTAAAGTTCTATTATCAATGATATTGAATTTACCAGATTTTGAAGTATTCATAGCACGCCCTTATGCAAATTTTCTCTCAAATTCTTTCATCACATCTATCAACACCTTCACACTTTCAACCGGCAACGCATTATACAATGATGCTCTGTATCCTCCTACATCTCTGTATCCTCTGATACCACTAATGTTTGCTTCTTTCCATAGTTTGTCAAATTCATTCTCTAAAGATTCATTTTTCAAACGGAAACAAACATTCATTGTGCTTCTGTCTTCCTCACTTGTCACCGTTCTTTCAAATAGTGCATTTCTGTCAATTTCTTCATATAATAATCTTGCTTTCTCGTTGTTCATTTTTTCAATAGCGGACACACCACCTATTTTTTTCAACCATCTTAATGTAAGCAATACGACATACACAGGAAATACCGGTGGTGTATTAAACATACTGCCTGCTTTTATATGTGTTCTGTAATCCAGCATAGTTAATAATCCTGTTTTACTTTTTTCTGCAAAATCTTTTCGTATCATAACCATAGTTGCCCCGGCGGACCCCATATTTTTCTGCGCACCGGCGTAAATCAAATCAAATTGCCGGGCGTCTACTTTTCTTGAAAAAATATCGGATGACATATCACAAACTAATGGCACACGCACCTTTGGAAATTCTTTGTACTGTGTTCCATAAATAGTATTGTTAGAGGTAATATGCAAATAATCCAAATCATCCGGCACAATGTAATCTTTCGGTATATAACCAAATTTCTTGTCTTCTGAGGATGCTACAACCAACGTATTTCCCACTTTTTGTGCTTCTTTAATGGCCTTGCTCGCCCAAACGCCAGTATTGATATAGCCCGCTTTCGTTCTCAAAAAATTATACGGTACCATGGCAAATTGCAAACTTGCACCGCCGCCTAAATAAATTACCTCATATTCATCAGAACTTACTTCAAAATGTTCTAAAACAAGATGTCGTGCTTCTTCCATTACTTTTTCATAGTTCTTGCTTCGGTGTGAAATTTCTAAAAGTGATAAATTCAAATTGTCAAAGTTAATACACGCCTCTGCCGCTTCTCTTAAAACTTCTTCCGGCAGTATTCCGGGACCGGCACTAAAATTATGCACTTTTACTTTTTTTGAAACATTTGTTAGCATACAAAAATTTTTGCTCAAAGGTAGTAAATTATTTAGCATCAGTTTTTGGTAGGATTTTTCTTGTAATACCATCCTGGTTTAGTTTGATTCCCCTTAAACGCAGTGCTGAAATAAAAACTGATCTTTATTCCTACAATCATACTCTGTTCACGATATTCTGCATACACATCACAGCCCATTCCAAGGTCATATTTGAACTTATAATACCCTTGAATAGAGGAATAATAATTCATCCCAAAATAGTTGTTTTGAATTGTATAAGAAGAATCTGTCGTGATTTTTCCGTTTACATAAAACGTTTCATCTTTATAACCACCGCCGTATGTTACACCAATTGGATTCAATATAAAAACAAATTTTAATCCTTCTGATTTTATGACAAAAGGCGAAAAATAAAAATTAAAATAACTTACCACAAGATCTTTTTTATTTGGATAAACTATTGTTTCTCTCCCCTTTAATCGGGTTAATCCTATTTGAATATAGCACTCTCTGAAAGCATGAAAGTTGAAATTTAATGACAAGCCATTCATAAAGCGATGTAGAGTATTAGAGGTAAAATACCCCGTACCTAAAGTGGCAAAGCCGGCATTCAGCTTATAGATTTTATTATCATATAAAATTTTTTTAGGAACACTGTCTATAAAAATTGTATCTACTTTATGCTCTTGCTGCGCAAAAAAAACGAATGCAAACTGAAACTGGAGCACAAAAATCCCAATCCTCAACCAACAACGTTTATTATTCCAATGAAATTTCAATTTTTTTTGAACGCAAAGTAAATAAACAATTAGCATAAACACCAATCAATAGGTTCAATACCTTTGTTTTTCAGATACTCATTTGCTTTGCTGAAGTGACGGCAACCCAAAAACCCCGTCCTTGCTAATGGTGAAGGATGAGAAGCCGTAAGAATCAAATGTTTGTTTTTATCTATCAAAGCCATTTTTCCCATTGCCCACTTTCCCCAAAGCATAAATACCACATTTTGTTTCCAATCAGAAATAGCTTTAATACTTGCATCTGTAAATTTTTCCCAACCGATATTCCTATGGCTCCCCGGCTGATTTCTTCTAACAGTGAGAGAAGTATTCAGTAAAAAAACTCCTTGCAAAGCCCACTTCTCAAGATTCCCATTTTTGGGTATAGGACAACCCAGGTCGTCATGCAATTCTTTGAAAATATTCTGCAAGGAAGGCGGAATTTTTATCCCATCGTTTACAGAAAAACACAAACCATTCGCTTCACCCGGATTATGATAAGGATCTTGCCCTAATATCACTGCTTTTACTTTATCAAAAGGTGTATAATTAAAAGCCGCAAAAATTCTGTTGCCCGGCGGATAAATCTCGTAAGTTTGTTTTTCTTGTAACAATAGTTTTTTTAATTCAATAAAATACACAGTTTGAAATTCTTTTTCCAAAACCTTTTTCCAACTTCCTTCTATCTTAGGAGTAATCTGAAACGAGGTATTCATCTCTGTCATAAAAATTACCGATTTTTGCAAAATTGAAAAAAAATTTGCTCATTATTTTTATTCTCTTTACTTTTGTACTCTCAAATTAAAATTTTTCACCATGAAAAAACTACTTTCTTATTTTACTGTTTTGTGTTTTCTTATGGCAGGAACTCAACTCACTTCTTGCAAATCCCACGAAAAGTGCCCCGCATACTCTAAAACACAAAGCCCCACCTCAGATAACAACATTAAAAATGTTTAATTTTTTCCACATTCTTTTTTGGAAAAATTATTTTTTGCCAAAAAATAATTTCAATATATTGCCGCCGTCAAAAAAATAAATTTATTTCTATGAGAAAAAATTCTTTACTCATATTGTTAGTTTGTTCCTTACTAACACAAGCCCAGCAAGATCCGCAAATTACTCAGTTTATGTATTCTAAACTGATTTACAATCCCGGTTATGCCGGCACCAGTGATGCGCTTTGTGCTACTTTGCTTGGCAGAAAACAATGGGTAAGTTTTCCCGGTGCACCCACCACATTTTTATTAAGTGCGGATATGCCTGTTATGAACCTCCCCATCGGAGCAGGGCTAAACATCATGTCTGACCAGATTGGTGCGATGAAAACATTATATGCTCGTCTTGCTGTTGCTTACAACAAACAAATTGGAGCTGGTAAACTCGGAATCGGTATTGACGCCGGAATTCTGCAAAACCAATTGGCAGAAACATGGATTGTGCCTGAACCCGGCAAAGTGGATAACAGTATCCCCGGAAATTACAGCAGCGGCACTCAAAACATTACTAATCCCGATCTAAACAAAACTTCGTATGATTTAAGTTTTGGTGTATTTTATGGCATTCCCAATAAAATGTACGTAGGTATTTCTTCCACACATCTACCGGCTCAAACATTGAAATCTGGTGATGCAAAATATATTCTTGCCAGACACTATTATATTATGGCCGGATATACTTTTGAACTCAATCCATTTAACAGCATCATTCCCAATCTTAATATTAAATCGGACGGCGCTACCTCTACCATAGACATCAACCTTACCTATCTATATAATAATATGTTTTGGTTAGGTGCTACCTACAGAGCACAGGATGCCATTGCACCCATGTTGGGAGTTAAATTATTAAAAGATAAAAGTTTAAAAATCGGATATGCTTTTGACTACACCATGTCAAAACTTAAAGGTTACACTTCCGGCACCCATGAAATCATGTTATCTTATTGCTTTAATATCAAAAAACAAAAATCACCTACCGTTTACGGTAATGTAAGATTTTTAGATTAAACTAAAATTTTAATGTAACATTTTGGAAGCTTATGCATTATATTATGCAAACACTCAAAATTAAAGCCAATAAATTATGAAATTATGAAAAAGATATTTCTTATATCCTTATTGATAGCCATCATTACAGGATGTAATAAAAGAACCGCTGAATTAGTGGGCGTACAACCCCGTGAACAATGGTACCAACCCGACCCTTACGGAATGCTTTACATTCCATTCGGTAGTTTTCACATGGGACCTAGCGACGAAGAAACCACAATGGCACATACCTCCAGAAGCAGAATGGTGTCTGTTCAATCTTTTTATATTGATGACTCTGAAATTTCTAACAACGAATACAGACAATTCGTTTATTGGGTGCGTGACTCAATTGCCCGTCGTTTATTAGCAAATGGCTCTAACGCCGACGCACAAGAGTTTCAAATTCCACAGGAAGATTTCCTTGCTGTATGGCCGGAATATAAAGGCGACCAAAACCTGCCTGAATTTTATATCAATTGGGAAACCAAAATAAAATGGGATAATGATGACGAAGATTACAGAAATGATTTACAACCACTTTACATCCCGGAAGTGGAACGCTTTTACAACAGAAAACAAATTGATACCAGAAAGCTTAACTACGAATACTACAGAATAGACATTCGTTTAGCAGCCCAAAAATCCAATCGTTTTATACCCAATAAATCTCCGGATGTATGGGACGCCGCTCATGAATATAAAAAAACCGAATATATTAACGGTATCACCCTAAATGACGGACAAACCGGACAACCCGGTACACCCACTACTCCTGTCGGCGACCCGGCAAAAGACAATAAAACATTAGGCACCTACAACGTAAAAGACCAAGTATCTGTTGGACAAGGGAACTATATCCTGAGAGAAAGAAACGGCGTAGATAGATCTGTATTTATTGTAAAAGACATTATTAACGTATACCCCGACACATTGGCCTGGGTGCATGATTATACCTACTCATTTAACGAACCTCTTACCAACATGTATTTCTGGCATCCTGCTTATGATAATTATCCAGTGGTGGGTATCACATGGAAACAAGCAAGAGCCTTCTCAATCTGGCGTTCACTCTTATTAAATAATTATTTAATTGGAAGCGGACAAAGCATCGTTAACGATTTTCGTTTACCTACAGAAGCAGAATGGGAATATGCCGCAAGAGGAGGATTAAAACTTTCTCCTTATCCTTGGGGTGGTCCTTACATTCGTAATGCCAGTGGCTGCTTTTTAGGAAACTTCAAACCCATGAGAGGTTCTTATATTGATGATGGTGGATTTCACACAGTGTATATTTATTCCTATAATCCAAATGATTATGGCATTTATTGTATGGCAGGCAATGTGGCGGAGTGGACAAGCAATGCTTTTGATGAATCCTCTTACGATTTTTCACATGACCTCAACCCCGACTACGTTTATGAAGCACAAGATAAAGAAGCCAATGTACTAAAAAGAAAAGTTATCAGAGGCGGAAGTTGGAAAGATGTGGGATTTTACCTTCAAACATGGGCCAGAACTTATGAATATCAGGATACTGCCAAGTGCTATGTTGGCTTCAGAAATGTTATGACTTATCTTGGCAGAGCCAAAGGAGATGAGTTATAATATCTCATAATCTAAAAACCAATTTCAAAAAATCACTAATTAAAAATCAAGTACTATGAGCAAACTACCAAAAGTAAAAGGGTTCAAAAAATTCTTACACATCTTTTCTTCAGCAGGGGCCTCCGTTGTAATTGCCGGGGCATTATTTAAGATTATGCACTGGCCAGGTTGGGACGTAATGCTTGTAACCGGCATGCTTACAGAAGCAGTTATATTTATATTGTTTGCCTTTGACATTCCGCATGAAGAATACGACTGGACACTGGCTTACCCCGAATTAGCTGGAATGAGTACAGACCACACTGAAGAAGAAAGTGGGCTTACACCTACTCAGCAATTAGACCTTGCCCTTGAAAACGCTAAAATCGGACCGGAATTATTGCAAAGTTTAGGAGAAGGGCTTTCTAAATTATCTGAAACTACCAGACAAATAAGTGATATATCCAATGCACAATTGGCAACTAATGAGTATGTAGACAGTGTTAAAACTGCTGCCAGAAATGTAAACGATCTTGCTGAAACATACTCTAAAGCAGCAGAGAGTATGAGTTCTTTAGCTAATACAGATGCCAACCAGCTTAGTGAAAATGTAAATGAAGTAAGTGAATCATTAAGCAAATTTTCAAAGAATGTAGCCGCCCTGAACGCTACTTATGAAATTCAATTACAAACCACCAAAGATTCTCTGGATAACGTAAATCAGTTTTATGGAAATCTGGAAGAATTATTAAGAAACATTACCGATGCCGCATCAGATACAAAAAAATACAAAGAAGAAATGGGTACTTTAACTAACAATTTATCCGCACTCAATACAATTTATGGTAACATGCTCAACGCTATGAGCTACAAACCTGTGAATCAATACTAATAATTTTTAATCGAAAATAATTTTAGAACTAAAAACATACTACAATGGCAGGCGGTAAAGAAACACCCAGACAGAAGATGATCGGGATGATGTATCTCGTGCTCACAGCCCTATTGGCATTAAACGTTTCCAAACAGATCCTGAAAGGATTTATTACGGTAAATGAAAGTATGGAAACAACCATTATTAACCTTGAAGAAAATAACAAACGGGTCATCGAAGGATTTAAAGCAGCCGCGGATAATAACCCTGCAGCTAAACCTTACTATGACAAAGCATTAGAGGCCAAAAAAATGATTGAAGACGCTGTTAAATACTTTGAACAAACCAAGTTTGAGGTTATTAAAAAAACAGACCAAATACCCAATGTAGACAGATCTTACAAGTTAAGCTTAGATAAAGGTAAAATTGACGATTATGACACCCCCACGGGAATGCTCATTGGTTCTGACCCAAGTAAAATGATAGAGGGTGAATACTCTGCCAAATCTTTAAGAAAAAAATTAGAAAAACTAGTGGTCGATTTAACAAAGCTTGTGGATGAGATGCAACAAAATCAAAAAACAACATTTTTGAAAGAAGATTATGAACAAATCAAAAAGAAAATTGAAAATCTAAAACCAAAAGACAGCGATGTTATAGAAGATGGTTTAAAACAAACCTGGGAAATTGCAAACTTTAACCACCTTCCAATGGCTGCTGTGGTTACTAACTTAAATAAAATGATTGCCGATATGCGTAATACTGAAGCAGAAATTTATCAGGTATTCGCTGCAGCTTCCGGAAAAATCGCTTTAAAATTTGATAAACTTTCTGCCAAAGTAATAGCCCCCTCTTCTTATATTCAAGCTGGTCAGCAATACAAAGCAGACATCTTTTTAGCTGCCTCGTCCAGTGCCATGACCGCAGATATGATGGAAGTACTCGTGGGTGCTGAATATGATTCTATAACTAAACAATTAAAATCTCCAGGTACCCCTATCAAAATTGAGGATGGAATGGGTAAGTACGAAGTTCAAACAGGCGGACAGGGAGAACAAACCCTTAAAGGCGTTATTAAATTTAAAAAACCAACCGGCGAATATGAATATTATCCTTTCTCAACAACTTACATGGTAGCTGCTCCTTCCGTTGCAGTAGAACCTGAAAAAATGAACGTGTTTTATATCGGAGTTGAAAATCCGGTTGTTGTTTCAGCTGCCGGCGTTTCACCTACTGACTTACAGGTTTCCATAAGCGGAGGTGGAAGTAAAATTATACCCAAAGGCGGTGGAAAATATATTGTTACAGTATTTTCACCCGGTGAGTGTAAAATCAGTGTTTCCGCTAAAACAAAAGATGGTGTTAAACCCCAAGGACCACCAAAAGTATTTCGTGTGAAAAAAATCCCTGATCCTTTACCGAAATTAGGTGGAAAGCCCGCAAATGGGGTAATGGAAATGCCTAAACTACAAATAGGTTCAATTGGTGGTGTTGGTGCAGAAATTCCGGGATTTGATTTTGATGTGAAGTTCCCCGTTATTGAATTTACATTTAGCGCCGTTGTAAAAGGATCGTTAAAGGAATTTAAGTGTTCCGGTGCGAATCTTTCCCCGGAAGCAAAAGCCGTTCTACAATCATTAGCGCCCGGTGGAAAATGTTATTTTGAAAATATCAAAGTAAAAGCACCCGATGGTTCTGTAAGAACTTTATCTACTGTATCATTGAAAGTAAAATAAATTATTATGAATACATTCGCACGGCTTTTATCTAAAATACTTCTTTTAATCGTTTACCTGCCCCTTATATCTGTCGCTCAACAAGGCGTTTTCAAACCAGGCGACTATAGAGACGGTATTTATGAAAAAGAAAATTCCATTAACCGAAAGTTTATTCCTTACACCTTTCTAAGAGAAGCGGATGTAGCCTACAAAAAAAGAATCTGGCGGGAAATTGATTTAAGAGATAAAATAAACCTTGCTCTTTATTACCCAATTGATTATGCTTCTTCTGAAACAAGAATTTCTCTTTTTCAACTATTAAAAAGATACGCTATCAATGGACAAATTATTACTTTTTCTGATGAACAGTTTCTTATACCCCTTCAGGTTTCAGATGTAAAAACAAAATTTTCAAAATGTGACTCTATTGAAGAAAGCACGTTCGATGCAAACGGGAACGAAGTATTTACAAAAACCTGGCAATGCGACTCTTTATCAATCCTCAGAAATGTGTTAAAATACGGTATTAAAGAAGATTGGTTTTTTGATAAGCAACGTTCTGTATTAGATGTACGCATTCTTGGACTTCAGGCAAATGTATATGTTGAAGAAAAAGAAACCTACAAAGACCTTTTTTGGGTATATTTTCCTGCCTGCCGGCCCTTCTTTGCAAAACACGAAGTATTTAATCCAAGAAATCCCTCTGAAAACAGAACCTTTGAAGATATTTTCTGGAAAAGACAATTTAATAGCACCATCATAAAAGAAGAAAATGTGTATGACCGATTATTATTAGAATATTTGAGAGGATTAGATAATTTATTAGAAGCCGAACGTATAAAAAATGATATGTTCCGCTGGGAACATGATCTGTGGCATCTGTAGAAAAAACTTGTTTTTAATATTTAATGCATGAAAAATTTTCTTTTTACAGTCGGAATTTTCACCCTAATGTTGTTGTCGTTTTGTAACGCTCAACGCAATCAAACTAAACCACAAACAGTGGAAACACCCACCAACCAAAATCCCAAAACTAAAAAACTAACTTTTCGTCTCATTATTTCCTTTACCAGCCACGCTTCCGGAATTGACTTTGAAAAATATGATGCTATCATCAAATACATTCAATCGCACCCTAAAAAGCCCAAATACAAACTCTATGGTTGGGGAAGAGAAGGTGAAGTAGATATTTGTATGAACCTGAAAGAATTAAAAAAATCGGAGAGAAAAACATTTATTGAAGAAATCAAAAAACTGGCACAAGGTTCGGATAGAGTGTTTGTCAATACGAATGTAACCAAAGAATTCATTGTAGAAAAATTAAAAGACCCTCAATAATAAGTTAAAATTATTTTTTCAAACTCGAACCATAACCCTGCTTTAAAAAACAGGGTTTTTTATTTTAATTTGCTGCATAAAAATCAAAATCTATGAAAAAAGTAATTAAAGTTTCCGCCATTGTAATTGGAGTATTAGTAATTGTATTGATTTCTCTTCCTTTTCTTTTCAAAGACAAAATTATTCAGACAGTTAAAGATACTATTAACGAAAATTTGAATGCAAAAATTGACTTCGGAAACTTTGATTTGTCGATTATTTCCTCCTTCCCGGATTTCAAATTTGAAATTGAAAATGTATCGGTGGTGGGAATTAATGAATTTTCCAAAGATACGCTCGCTTCCATTAAAAAATTAGATTTAAACTTAAATCTAAAAAGTGTTTTATCCGGCGATCAATACCAGATTAATAAAATAATCATCCTCTCCCCTCGCATTAAAGCCATTGTTCTGCCAGATGGAAAAGCCAATTGGGACATTGCTAAATCAGATACAACATCTTCTACACCCGAAGATACTTCTGCCTCAACGCCTTTCAAACTTTCACTCAAAAAATTCAAAATTGAAAATGCTCACATTATTTATGACGACCAACAATCTAAAATGTACAGCGAACTGGCAAATTTGAATTATGACTTAAGCGGTGATTTTACTCAAGATATTTTTGATTTAATACAAACGCTATCTATTAAAGAACTGACCTTCAAAATGGACAACATTGCTTATCTCAGTAAAGCAAAGTTCAATGCTAAAGCCAATATGAATGCGGATATGAAACAACTGAAATTTACCTTCAAAGAAAATCAATTTGACCTCAATGATTTTGTCTTAAAATTAGATGGATTCGTTGCAATGCCTAATGACAGTGATGTTGTTCTGGACATTAAAACATCCACTGTGGATAATACTTTTAAATCTCTATTATCCCTTGTACCGGCTGTGTATAAAAAAGAGTTTGCCGGACTGGAAGCATCTGGTAAAGTAAGTTTTTACGCCGATGCAAAAGGTACTTACAACAATCATTCTTATCCATCTTTTAATGTACAACTCGTGGTGAATAATGGCCGATTCAAGTATCCCTCTTTGCCAAAATCAGTAAATAACGTCAATGTAGATTTAAAGATAAATAATCCTTCCAATGTATTGGATAAAATGGTGATTGACTTAAATAAATTTCATCTGGAAATGGCCGAAAATCCAATAGATGCCAAAGCACTCATTAAAACACCTATTTCCGATCCCGACTTTAATGTGTTGGTAAAAGGTAAAATCAATTTATCATCAGTAAAAGAATTTATTCCCCTTGAAAAAAGCGATAATCTGAATGGTACTATTACTTCGGATATTGAACTGGCAGGAAAAATGAGCGACGTGGATAAAAAACAATACGATAAGTTCAAGGCAAATGGAAAACTTGAAATACGCGATATGTTGTACCAAACCCAATCGCTTCCTTATTCTGTGAACCTTAAAAAAATGTTACTCAACTTTACCAATCAATATGTTGAACTATCTGAATTTTCTGCACTTGTGGGAAAATCTGATTTCAATGCCAAAGGCAAAATTGAAAACTTCCTTCAATACGTTTTCAAAGATGAATTACTCAAAGGACAATTTGATTTTTCATCATCACTCCTTGATGTCAATGAATTAATGGCCAGTACAACTACCGCTACTACTACAACTTCAACTACACCTACTTCCGGAACAACGACTACCACTTCTTCTTCCACCACCACGCCGGTAGACATTCCCGGTAATATTGACTTTGTCTTGAATGCAAAAATCAGCAAAGTGTTGTATGATAAAATGGAAATTACGGACCTAAAAGGAAAAATTACCATTCGTGAAAAACGACTGATGATGGATGATGTGGCTATGAATGTATTAGGTGGTAAACTGATTATGGATGGCTATTACGACTCCAAAAATTTAAAGCAACCCAAGGTAAATTTTAATTTCAAAGTAGAAAATTTTGATGTACAAAAAACATTTGAAACCTTTAATACTGTTCAAAAATTAGCCCCAATTGCAAAATATGCCAAAGGTTTCTTTACCGCTACGTTGGAAAACTTTAATGTATCTTTAAATGAAAATATGGAACCCGATTTGAATAGTGTAGATGCTTACGGCGTTATTAAAACCAATAATATCGTCATAAGTGGATACGAGCCCTTTAATAAACTGGCCGATGCTTTGAAACAAGAACAATTTAAAACTATTAATGTTCAAAATCTCAATCTTTCTTACAAAATAAAAAATGGACGAATGAGTTTTGAACCCTTTTCCACCAAAATCAATCAAATTCAAACGACCATATCTGGTAGCACAGGTCTTGACCAATCCATTGACTATAAATGGGCAATGGAAATTCCCCGCAGCATGTTTGGTAATCAAGCCAATAACGCTATGTCTGGTTTATTACAACAACTTAATCAAAAAGCCGGTACGAATATACAATTACCCGAAAAAATTAATCTGGATGTGCTCTTTAGTGGGACTGTAACGAAACCTATTGTTAAAACAAGCATGAAAGAAACCGGACAGGCCGCACAGCAAGAAATCAAAGAACAAGTGACACAAGCTATTGTTGACAAAGCCGCAGAAGAAGCACAAAAAATTTTGGCAGATGCACAGGAACAAGTGAACAAACTCAAAGCAGAAGCACAAAAGCAAGCCGAACAAATCAAACAAGAAGCATACAAACATGCCGATGAATTGGAAAATAAAGGCGCTAATCCATTAGAAAAAATGGCCAACAAAAAATTAGCAGAACAATTGCGTAAGGAAGCCGACAAAAAAGCGCAAAAACTTATTGATGAAACAAATGCTAAATGCGATAAAATTATGGCAGATGCCAAAGCCAAAGCGGATGAAAAATTACAGAAAAAGTAATAGCCAACAAATTTCAGATTACCTTACAACTTTACCTCCTTAATTTCAACCAAAATATTCCTAATACTCATTAAATCCTGATGAATCAGTTCTAATTTATGTAACACTTTGTTCTTACTCTCTTCACAAGAGTCCTGTTTATTATTTTTTGTATTTACAGAATGCAAATTATCTTCAACCAACTGATAAATGTGTTTTACAAAATTTTCTTTTAGCAGTAAAGAAATTCTCACCAATAAATCACTATCCATACTCTGCTTGTTAAACATTTGATACACCGCCGGCCGGGATAACCCGACTTTTTCTGCAAACTCTGTTACAGTGTAACCACTCGTATGGAGTTTTTCTTGTATTAATTGTCCAAGATGTGAGTTTTTCTCCCACTTTTTTTTACTCTTATTGTCCATCGCCTTTTTGCCTTAAAGATATTTTTAATTCTAATGATTTTCTATCTACATAAAAAATCAAACTATCTACTTTTTTAATCAAATATATTTAATTTTATTACAACTTGTTTTATTTTCTTTTCTATTTGAAAAATATTATTTACATTTACAGAAGAAATACTAAATTACCCATTGCAATGCTTTTTTTCTTTACTCCCCATAATTTTTTAGCCCGCAAGAATACAATAAAGT
The DNA here is from genome assembly GCA_037447455.1 of Sphingobacteriaceae bacterium. Lineage (GTDB taxonomy): Bacteria > Bacteroidota > Bacteroidia > B-17B0 > Aurantibacillaceae > BPGX01. The sequence continues at coordinate 66,778 of JBBIGQ010000011.1, forward strand.
TTAAGTATAAAGTTGTGTTTTTGTTCACCCAAAAGGTCTTTTGTCTATTAAAACGCTTAGATGGTCTAAAAAGGCAAAAAAGTGATTTTTATCACGGAATTAAACTTATACATCAATTTATTTTTGAGCCGACTTTAATAATACAATAAATATGAATACATTGCTTCATACTAAAAAATCAGAAAGCAAAGCAAAAAAGTTCTACTTCTTTGTTATTCTTTTAGTGATCTTGCTCTCCTTTATTTTTCTCTCTCTTCTTCAATCAGCCCGAGCAGCCACTTACTATTATATCTCAGGCCCTTTGCAAAATTTAAGTTCATGGAAAACGGGTAGTAATGGAACAGGTACTTCGCCTTCCTCATTTGCAGGGAATAACACTTTTATCATTTGGAACAGCATCTCACCTACTATTTCTCCTACACTTACTGGTGTATGGAATTTTGGTGGTGCAGGTACAACCTATCTGCAAATCGGCACCAGTACTGCCTCTGCTACGCTAGTATTAAATGGAACGCTTAATTTACAAGGTAATGCTATTCTCAGAGTAGGTGCTATTACAGGCACTGTTCCTAAACAACTCATCATTCTTCCCGTCGGGAACCTCAATATCACATCAGGTGCTCCCTATCCACTGCGAGTATACAATAATGCTACGCTCACCATTCAATCCACTACTTTTCCAACTTCTGCTCAAGTGGCCTTAAACACAGGATCTACTGTAGACTGGGCACAAAACAGCGGAGTAACTATCTGGAGAAAAACGTATCGAAACATGATAATTAGTGGCACAGGTATTAAAATACAAGGCACAGGCGGCACAACACGAATTTTAGGGCAATTAATCATGCAATCTGGTGCGCTTCAAATGAGCAACACTGCCACCGATGTATTAAGGTTAAGCGGAACCATTACCGGTACAGCATCCATTATCACTGCCAACAGCAATTTACGAATAGATGGATCAGCCACCACCTTTGGAACAATTTATTTTGGTGGTTCACAAACTATCAGAAATCTTAGAGTAGCCAGAACTAATACCAACGGACAAATTATCTTAGGAACTAATTTAACCGTCAACGGTACCACCAGTTTTTCTCAGGGGAACTTAAACCTCAACGGAAATGCCCTCACTCTGAATGGTGCTATCACCTTACCTGCTAACATCACTAACGGCTATTTCACAGGCAGTAACGCTTCTTCAATAGTAATTAATGGTAGCGGATCCATCACCAATTCACTGCTGTTTAATCAATCCAATAATTCTACACGTTCCCTTTATCAACTCACTCTAAATAGAGCAAATAGAACACTCACACTTGGAAATACTATTCATATTTGGGGCTCACTGAATGCTACCGCCGGCACCATTAATTGCGGGAACAACTTATGCTATATTAAAGCCAGCAATACTCTAAAAGGTAGAGTAGGACCAATTGGTACTAACGCCGATATTACCGGAACATTGACGGTGGAAGCATTTGCAAAAGGCGGCACTACAGGTCATGCTATATTAGGCACCGCAGGGGTAAGTGGAAGAACTTTTGTAGATTGGAACGATGACTTTGTTATCACCTGTCTTGCTTGTCCCAACGGATCGGTTGTAGGTGGGGCGCCTTTTACTTCTATTTGTTCGTACAGCGAGCCGGCTGTAACAAATTGCTATTCCTGTGCACCACACTACGTATACATTAATTCTATCAACGAACCTATCACGGTGGGTAAAGGTTATTACGTGTACTTAGGCACATCGACTTACACCACTTCCGACATTGTGATAGATGTAACCGGACCAATTGTCAAGAAAAATTTTGGCACTATAAATCTGACTTTAACAGGGGGGGCTTCCGTTCAAAATGGATGGAATATGTTAGCCAATCCATATCCTTCTCCCATTAGTTTTACTACCGCTTTTTCTACTTATTCTACACAGATTGAATATGCCACTTATGTATGGAACCCTGATTTAAATAGCGGAAATGGTGATCATGCCGTTTACATTCCGGGGGTTGGTTCTATACCCTCTGTAGCCAGTGGTGGAATAGACAACAATATCCCTCTTGGACAAGCATTTTTCGTAAGAGCTCTGATAAATAATGTCCCTATTAACCCTTCCGAAAACTGGAAAACCACATCCATCAACACCAATCCTCTCTTAAAAACTTTTTCTCCCAATAATAATACTAATTCAAGTCCTGCGTATCCATCTAATCTCTTTTTACTCAACCTAAAAGGCAGCAGTCAAAACTTTAATACGTTCACTTCTGTCAACCTGCATCCGAACGGAACATTAGGTTTTGACAATGGTTTAGACGCCACGCATTTGCATAGTGATGTCGATTATTACAATAAAAAAATAGCCGAGATATTCACAACGTATTCCGGTATAGATTTCAAATGCAATACTATTCCGTTGTCTGCCGGAACTTATTCAATGGATGTCTCTGTATTAAGTGGATATTCTGGTACTTATACGATTTCCCCAATTAATTTAAATAATCTTCCTCAATCTGTTTGTGTCAGTTTATATGATAAATTTACCAATACTACACACGATTTGAGAAATGGTGATTATGTGTTTAGCTTTTCAGATACTACTACTGTGCCAAGATTTGTGCTCTATGTAAATTTCACCCCCATTACTGCTTCGGCTTCCGTGCTTCAACCAGCCAGTTGTAAAACTTCTAACGATGCCATCATTACCACAAGCATAACCGGCACAGCGCCTTTCGTTATTCAATGGAAAGATTCATTACAAAATGTGATAGCAACGCATACTACTAATTTTAATACAGATACTTTATACAATATCTCAAGTGGTTCTTATTATGTGGACATTAGTTCTGCTGCTGCTTGCAGTGGCTCTCTTATTCCAATAACTGTAAATTATACTACACCATTACCAATAGCATCTGCTAATCTTCTTACATCCAATACCATGTCCTGCAATCTGTCTAATCCTTTTGTGTTTAATAATACTTCTTTAAATGCCTCTAATTTTCAATGGGTGGTCTTAGGCAATGGCACTAGCGCCACAACTCCCAACTTCACCTGTATGCCCCAGGACACCGGCGATTACATCGTTCGTTTGTATGCCTTTAATACTTGCAATGATACATCTTACACAGATTTTCCAATTACTGTTACACCAGGTCCGGATATGAATATCCCATATTTTTATGGTCCTTGTCCACCTTTTATGCCCGGTTGTCAAACGGCAAGAAATATAAATAACTCTAATACTGTTACAACGCCACAAATTTTATTGCTTTCTGATGGAAAAGAATATTATTTACTTTCTAATTATGATACAGAAATACAACTCATCATATCCGATGTATTGGGCAGAATAGTACTTAATGAAAAAATTTATTTGCGAAAAAATGAGAAATTTTATTTGCTTGTAAATGAAAATTATCACAATCAATGGCTAATTTTGAAATGGACGAATGAATATCAAAAAGGCAATACAAAAATTTGGAGAGATTAATCTTGATTTTATATTTATTAACCATAAAACTCTACCATTATGAAAGCAAAAAATACAAACATGGTAGGAACGTGTAATAGCAATGTAAAACATTGCTTACAATCTTTTATCCAAAGCATATTGCTTTGTATGGCTCTGTGTAGTACGGCTTTTCTTTCTGCACAAACCACTTATTATACTCGTGGAGCAGGTGGCAACTGGAGTAATCCTGCTACTTGGAGTACGGCTGGCTGCAACGGAGCAGCAGCCATTACTATACCCGGACCATTAGACAATGTTATCATCTGTAATAGCAACGCCGGCGGCGCCGTGACTGTAACTGTGGATGGCAACTACACCTGCAATAATCTAACTATTGGAAATGGGAACAATAATTGTTATTTAAACATAGCGGGTACTTATACTTTGAACATCAACGGAGATCTGAAAATTAATAATACTTGCAATAACCAAACATACCGATTAGATGCAGGAAATGGTGTAGTAAATGTAAATGGGACTTTTTCTCAATGGTGTACGACTAACGGGAATAACCAAATCTGGATTGGGCAAGGCAAAATCGTGTTTAACCCTGCTGTTAATCAAACTACCAATGATCAATTCATTCGTTTTTACGATGCCGGTACAATCGTTTTTAATAATAGTTTTTCTTCTAATCAAAATAATACTCGATTTCAAACTGTCACCAATGCACAAATCTGGTTCAAAGGGAATTACACTCAAACAACGAATACAATGGATTTTACAATGGGGAAACTCAATTTCCCATCGTTTATTTTGACTGTGTTGGATGTAATATCAATAATACTTTTCGTGTTGATTTTGGAGATGTGATTGTTTATGATAATGCAGTCGTTGGTACAGCAGGCGGTGGTAATCTGAATATTACAGGAAATCTTACACTCAATGCTAATGCTACATTCAATTTAAGTAAAAATGTACCCGGAAACGTTAGCTTTGTTAGAAGTATCAATGATATTACTCTTAATAGTGGAGCTGTTTTTAATATCGTAGCAGGAGTTTCCTTTATTCAATCGGCTGGAAACTGGATAAATAATGGTGGTACACTGAATGCTTCGCCTCCCACAACCGTGCGGTTTGAAGGTATAGGTAATAGTATTGGTGGTACAAGTTCTACATCTTTCCCTCATCTGCAATTTGGGAACACGCTTAATAATGTTTATTATCAAATCAATCAAAATATCTCCTGTCAAGATTTAATTTTAGATGCCGATAATTCATCCAGAAATGTTACCATCAATACTTTTAGTGTGCAGGTGAATGGAAATCTCATCATCAATCAACCAACTAATAACACTACTAATGTTCTCAGTGTTAATGGTGGCACATTAAATGTAACAGGAAACTTAAATTTTTCAGGAGGAACAAATATCAATACACAAGTTGGTAAATTACTTGTAAACTCTGGATTGGCAACAATTAATGGGAATATAACATGGATGGGAAATAATACTGTGCTTTCAGAAGTAATTGAAGTAAATACCGGCACTTTAAATTTACAGCAGGATGTGTCCGCTCCCTATAATTCTGGTGTATTTAATGTCATCGGGTCGGGTGTGCTTAATTTTAATGGAAATACTGCCGTATCACTTAATCTCAATGGGACAGGAGGGGCTAATGCAGCACAACTGAATACAGTATATGGCAGCACGGTAACATTTGCAAAAGGAATGAGCAACAGTAACGATCCTCTCACCTTTGCAAATGGCTCGTATCAAATTTTTACCGGTAACGGAACAATAACATTAAATTCACCTATTTCATTTGGCAACTTTGTTATTAATTCTGGCGTGAATGTTACTCCTACAAATGACTTTTCTGTTCAGAACGATTGGATAAATTTAGGCGGGACCTTTATTCATAACAATCGCCGGGTGACTTTTAATGGTACCAGCACTCAATATATTTCAAAAGCGGGCGGCGAAACTTTCTACAATGTGACATCAAATGCTGCCGGACCTATCACCTTAAATGATAATGTAACCATACTTAATAACCTGACAATGAATGCGGGAAATTGGAATGTCAACAGCAAACTACTCATTCTTAGTAATGGTGGTCCATCTGATTTAAATCGTATGGGTGGTATTATTTACGGTGGAGAATTCAGAAGATACTGGCCAGCAGGTGCAATTATTAGTTCTACAGGAAGTTTTTATTATGGTTTATTCCCAATTGGTACTTCTACCGAATACCGTCCTGTACAAATCAATTCCACAGCCGCCCCAACCATAGCCGGTTATATTGGTGCCTATCATACCGATGCTTATACAGCCACCGATGGACTCTGGGCAGCTAATGATGGCATGGGCAATAACGTTCAAAGAATACACGACCAACGCACTACACTTACTAACACGGGTGTCGGTGGAGGAACGTATAACTTAGATGTTTCGTTTACTTCCCTATCCTCTATTGGAACTTTAGCCGATATGCGACTGATGCCTTAATTTAGCTGCAGGCATAGGTACGCACGCGGCTGCCACCGGAGCAGTTTCTGCACCTACTGTCAAACGAACAGGATTGACAATCGCACAACTTCCCAATACATGGGCAGTGGGTACTATTAATAAAGATCCTATCTCAGGTACTCCATTACGACAACCCTATTATTCCCGTAAAACAGGCAACTGGAGTGATGTAACACCGGGTAATGCAACATGGAGCACTGATCCAATTACATTGGCGAGTTGTGATTGTAAGCCCACGCCGGGAAGTTTAGTTTTTATCAAGTCCGGACATGTTGTAACACTGGATATAAATGTGGCCTCAGCACCAAATGGTCCCATTGATTATCTTGTTATTGAAAACGGTGGGAGTTTAGTGGGTACACAAAATATCACCGTCAATTATGATATGGAAGTGCAAGGCACGGGTAATTTTGCGCCAACTGGCGGAACATGGACGATTTCCAGAGATTTAAACATCACTGGTGCTTCAATTTCTTCTACACCACCCGGTAGTAACTTCACTGTCGGTAGACACTTTAATATGAGTGGAGGAGGAACTTTAAATTTGAACAATCAATTCCTTGTAGGCGGTACGAATGGTGGTAATTTTACAATGAATGGAGTCATCAGTGCAGGAACAAATACTATTCAATTAAGAGCATCAGCAGGCAGTAAAAATATTGCTGGTACGGGTATCATCAATGGTACAGGAACATTTAGTATCACCGGACTAGGAGCTAATATATTGGCTGGAACCAATATGACCATTCAGCCCAACATTTTAATCAATGGGGCCATCACCGTAACGAATAATGGAACCATTACGGCTGTAAATAATATTTATGGGTCTGCTGGTGGATCTACGTGGAACAATAACGTAAACTCAAAACTATCTATTGCTGGTATTTTACTACCAACTGGAACATTAAACGCGAATGCAAACCCTAACATTGTCGAGTACAATTCAGGACCAACAACCCTTTTTAGTAAAATTGTAAAAACACCTACATCCAATACTTACCATACCTTGATGATTTCAAACGATGATTCCAGAAGAGCAAATACTAATTTAGTGATTACTGGTAATTTAATTATTCAGGACAACGCTTCTTTTTGGGATAATAGTAATAGTATAACAGGAACGGGTGGCTTAATTATGCAAGGCAGTTCTCCTACATATTCCATTATAAATGCTACTAATCCCGTTCCGTCTCTCACAGGAAACTATAGCATCACAGCAGGCACTATTATTTTTGGACGTGGTGGCAATCAAAATATTCGTGGTTTAAATGGACCTGTACCTTCTGCTTACTATAATGTGGAATTCGGAACAAATGGCACTAAAACTTTACGGGGACCTATTGTAGTACAAAAAAATCTGACCATTTCAGGAACGAATACACAATTAGATGTAAATAACGGATCTAACTATAAAATCACCGTTGGAGGGAATTGGACTGTTATAGCAACGAATATCGCACCGCATTTTAGAGAAAGAAGTGGTGAGGTAGAGTTTAATGGAACAAGTTTGCAGACGATAAATTGGGGCGCTAACGATGATACACGACAATTCTGGAAAATGACTATCAACAATAGTACTCCTTCTGCGGCCGTACAAATTCTTGGTACCGCTGCGACTTCCGTGGCTTCTAATATCAATTTCATAGATGGACATGTGATTACTAATTCTTATGCGCCCAATCCCAACTTAGTGATTAAAGATAATGCTACCGCTACCGGTGCCAGCGACTCTTCTCATGTAAAAGGTGCCGTAGTAAAAGAAGGCAACAATGCTTTTATATTCCCTGTTGGAAAGGGCATCGCTTCAGCTGGTGTAGCGATGTATGCTCCAATTGCTATTTCTGCTCCCGCTGCTACTACAGATAGATTTGTAGCGGAATACTTTTTCCAAAATCCTCATTTGTCTGGCTATGATACGTCTTTGCACGACATTACCCTAAACCACCTATCGGGCTGTGAATATTGGATACTAGAAAGATTAAACGGTTCTTCATCTGTTTCGGTTACTTTATCATGGTATTCGTCGAATGCAAGTACATTTGATCCGAGAAGTTGTGGTGTGACTTCTCCACCTGACCTGGCTGTTGCCCGTTGGGATAATGCTATGTGGAATTGTACTGGAAAACAGCCACAC
>JBBIGQ010000012.1:0-72912 GCA_037447455.1 Sphingobacteriaceae bacterium
AGGCATAGACCCTTTGTTTCCGAATGTTATCTTTCTTTTCTGTTTTCTCCGGCATTATTTTCAAGGCATTCTCATACTGTTCCATCGCTTTGGTAAATTCGCTTTTGATATAATAACACCATCCTTGCGCTCTTCTACTTTCTGCTTCTTTTACTTTGTCTTCCAAAACTTTTGCTTTTTCAATACTTTTGTTGAGAAAATAAATAGCCGTATCAGGATTACTATACATAAATTCATTACCAATTTTGTAATAACAATTATACACATTGGTATCGGCTTCTGTGCCTCTTTTGCTTTCCCAGTGTTTTAAGGCAGTGAAAAGGGAATCTAACTTTTTCTGGTTTTGAGAAAAAACAGTAAATGTTGACCAAACAATAAAAAACAATAAGTTTTTTTTCACCAATAATTATTTATTCTAAGTAATTTTGAGGATGTATTTATTTATTCAAATTTTATTTTAATCATCGCAAAGATACTGTAATTAATAATGTCCGTATAATTGGCTTCAACACCTTCTGATACTATTGTTTTTCCTTGATTGTCTTCTATTTGTTTAATGCGATGTAACTTTACTAATACAAGGTCTATTAACGAACTTATGCGCATATCTTTCCACGCGTCGCCATAATCGTGATTTTTCTTTAGCATCAAATCCTTTACAAGCTTTGTTTTTTGATCATAAAGGTTTAGCACTTCTTCAGCCGACAAATCTATTCGCTCATCTTCTTTTAGTTCTAATTGTATTAAGGCAATGATGCAATAATTAATAATCCCCATCCATTCATCTTCTGGTTTATCGTTGACTTTTTGTTGCTTTAATGTATCAATAGTTTTGAGCCGTTTGGCTTTAATATAAATTTGGTCAGTAAGCGATTCTGGTCTTAAATGCCGCCATGAAGTGCCATAATCCCGCATCTTCTTTTCAAACACTTCTCTGCACATCTTTACAATGGCATCGTATTTTTCAATATCCGAAAGTTTTTTCGTTGTCATAAAAAATTAGTTTATGATTTCTCCGTATAAATCAAATTCTTCTGCCTCCCAAATTTTTACATTGTAAACCGCTCCAATTTTTAATTTTTCGCTTTTAATCAATACTTCATTATCAATATCCGGACTATCGTATTCGGTGCGTCCTATCCAATATTCACCTTCCTTGCGGTCAATAATCGTTTTGAAAATCTTACCAATTTTTTGTTGATTGAGATCAAAAGATATTTTTTCTTGCTGACGCATCACTGCATCGGCTCGTTGTTTCTTGACTTTTTTTGGCACATTGTCTTTCATGAAGTAAGCCGTCGTGTTTTCTTCGTGTGAGTATGTAAAAACACCTAAGCGATCAAACTTAATTTCTTTCAACCAATCCAATAATTCCAGAAATTGTTCTTCTGTTTCACCCGGAAAGCCCACCATGATACTGGTGCGTAATGCCACATCTGGAATAATCTCTCGTATTTTATGAATAAGTTCAATCGTTTTTTCTTTTGTAATACCGCGTTTCATGTTTTTCAACACTTCGTTATTAATGTGTTGAACAGGCATATCTAAATACTTACAAATTTTTGGATTATCTCTGACTACATACAACACATCTTCTGGAAATCCGCTCGGGAAAAGATAATGCAGTTTGATCCACTCTATTCCATTCGCTTTACTTAATGCTTCCAACAAATCTGCCAGACGTCTTTTTTTGTACAAATCCAGTCCGTAATATGTCAGGTCCTGTGCAATGAGTAAAAGTTCTTTTACGCCTCTGTTGGCTAATTTTTGTGCCTGTTCTACTAATGTTTCCATCGGTACAGAAACGTGATTTCCCCGCATCAAAGGAATGGCGCAAAAACTACAAGGTCTATCACATCCTTCGCTGATTTTTAAATACGCATAATGCGATGGTGTAGTCAGTAATCGTTCGCCTGTCAACTCTTTTTGATAATCGGTTTTCAGTTGTTTTAATAAGTTCGGCAAATCACGTGTTCCAAAGAAGGCATCTACTTCAGGAATTTCTTTTTGCAAATCTTCCTTATAACGTTCGCTCAGACATCCCGTTACATAAAGTTTTTCAATCCATCCTTTATTTTTTGCTTCGGCGAATTGCAATATCGTTTGAATACTTTCTTCTTTGGCGCTTTCAATAAACCCGCAGGTATTGATGATAACAATATCCATATCTTCGTCTTCACTTTCGTGTTGCACATCATAGCCAAGAGCGGATAATTCGCCCATTAAATGCTCACTATCTACCAGATTTTTACTACAACCTAGTGTCATTACATTAACCTTTCTCTTTTGATAACTCTTAGTTCTCAAATGGTTATGTTTTTGGCAAATGTCGTGAATTTTCGGATTATTATAGATTGAAAAATAATTTCAACATTTACTTTCTTCTCAACTGAAACATTGGTGGTCTCAATATCGTTTCAAACGGCACATAAGGTGGTGGGTTTATTATCCAAGTACAAATGAGTTCCGCCACATCGTTTATTTGCAGGGAATATAAATCATCTTCCAATGGTTCGTATTCCTGATGTTTGTAAAATTCAGAGTTCATTATATCCGGAATGACAATGCTTACTTTCAAACCTTGTTTTCTGTATTGCTCAAAAAGATTGCGAAGCAAATGATGAAATCCTGATTTTGCAGAACCATAAAAGTTATTCCATTTTTTAATTTCTAATCCCGAATAACTGCCTACTCCAATAATATGTCCTTTGTTTTGAAGAAGAGAATTCAGGCACATTCGTATCAGTAATGCATTTGTAGTAAAATTAAGTTGAATGATGTTTTGTATTTCTTCTAATTTGTAGGACTCTGGCGGTTTAATAGAATTAGCCCCCGCATTTAATATAAGAGTATGAAATGAATATTTTTTCAATTGCTCTTGCAAATGCAATACCTGTTGCACATCAGATAAGTCGGCTAAAATTTCAGTAAAATTTTTATCTTTAAACCCTGCAGAAGTTCTGGAAATTCCAACAATGTGATAAGCTGATTGTAATAATAATTTTTCTGCTATAGATCTTCCCAATCCCTTGCTATGTCCTGTCAATAGAATATATTTAGTCATAAATGTGAATGTTCTTTACGCCTTTTTGAGACAATATGTTTTGGACAAACATAATCATTTCACGCCGTATATTTTTGGGATACGAAACCATTTTGTTTTCGGTTACATAGTTGTAATAATAAATATCCGAAGGGTTACCGTTTTTTTTAATACGCTTGAAAAAATTTTTATTCATTCGGAATACGCCAATGGATGCGGCATAGAGACGTTTGGGTGCAATTTCTCTGAAAACATCGTTCAGAAATTTAGAATAAATTGTTTGAAATTCGGCAGAATAGATAAGGGGATCCACACAAATCATCACACGAAAACCTTTGTCAATGGCTTTTTTCAAAGCATTTATACGCTGTTCTAATTTTGTGGTGAAGGGCTCGTATTTTTTTTGAATTTCTTCTGGAGAAAGTGTAAAACTTAAAATGATATTATCGGCAGGCGTAAGAGAAATAATATCATCTATTTGATGCGACTTGGTGCGTATTTCAATAGTTAGGCGTGGCTCATTGTTTGCAAACCACATCCATTCTTTGCAATACGGATAATAACGCTCTAATGCCACTAAATCTGTATCATACGAAAGCGCTAAATAAATTTTCTCTTTTGACTGATGAATGAGTTGTTGCGTAGATTGGATGAAATCCTGATTATTTAGAAATAAAACAAGATGCGGTGTATTATACATTCCCTGTAAATAGCAGTATTCACAATGAAATAAGCAATTGATGGCTAAAGTATTATAGTAAAAATGTTTAAATCCAAATGTTGGCGTAAGATAAGAACCTTTGTAATAAAATTCGTTTTCCCTTTTGGCTAAGATGATTTTTTGATATTCTTTATTAAACAACCAATGGCTGTTTGTTTGATTTAAAACTTCTTTGTAGTGTTGAATATAAACAATTTGAGCAGGTCGCAAACTCTCCGTTATCCTTTGAGTAGCAGGATGATGCGCTATTTTTTCTTCAATGTATATCAGATGTTTATACATTGTAAAGTTTGTTTAATATTTGTTGAAAAACCTGATTTCTCTCTTGTTTGGATTTGATTTCTGTATTCAAAGCAGATTGAAAAATTGTATCTAATGAATCTTTAGAATGCTGGTGCAGATAATATTGGATGGCTTTATTTAATTGATTTTGTTGAGAAAAAGTAAGTCGCATTTTTTGTGAAAAGGTTTGTGCAATGGTTGTATCATAAATGACTTTAGTGTTATTGCATTTGAAAAATTTATTCACTTGCTGTTCTATCTGATAGATAATAGACAAAATTTCTGGGGCTTTATGTTCGTATTGTTCTAATAGTTGAAACATATCTGAAATTTTCCCATCCTTATCACTTACAAATTTAATACAATGTATCTGATGGTTTTTTACAAAGAAACGACAAGTGTTAGCAAATGCAAACGCTTCCATATCAAATAAAGCAGCGGGATAATGTTTCATTATTTTTTTATTGGCTGGAAATAAAATACTCATCAGTTCAGCCATTGATGTTTTAATAAATACATCAGGATAAAAACTTTTTAAAGTATGATAGTTTGTAATTTTTGAAGTATAAAAGACAGAATACAGCGGTTGGCCGTAACTTCCAGCAATGCCGATATTGAAACAAAGAATATTTTCTCTTAAATGATTGTATCGTTCAAAAAAAACACTTATTGCAACAGACACATTTTCAAAGCCACTACCTGTAATCAAAGTATACACATTTTCTTTTTCATTTATTAAACAATGAATGCTTTTGAGTTGAAACAATGTTTTAGCAGGAAATTGATTTAAATAAACTTGTGCTTCATCAGGATAAGCAAAAACTAATAATTTTGGCAACATAAGTTTTTCAATAATCTACTGCACTTCTTCTACTTCCAAAGATTTTAAGAGATCTAAAAAATGTTCAATACTTTCCATTCTATTTTTTGTCAAATAATAGCACATTTTATTTTTCAAATAGTCCGTAATAATTTCTCTATTAAGATGTTTATTAGGCAAAGAAACATTTTGTAAAGCATAATCTATCACTTCTTCAAGGTGTGTAAGCCCGTATTCAAAAAAGTCATTTAGTTGTTGTAAATAGATTTCTTTAATCGGTACATTGCTAATCCAAGCGGCGAACACAAAGGGCTTTGCATAATAACGATACCACTCGCTGGCCAAATCATATTCATAAGGAAAAGAGCCATTCAATTCAAATGTTCTATCGCCAATCACCACCATTGCATCAGCGGATAAATGGTTTTCAAATCCCTTGTATCCTTGAATGTATTCTACCTGTTTTTTCCAATAATATCTCATCAATACTTTAATCAACGAAACCGATGAAAGGGATTGATAGTCCAGCACAATGTTTTGAATGTTTTCAATAGGTTTTGTGCTGTATAATTTGACAGATTTTACTTCATTATGCGTTGATAAGCAATAATTCGTTACTATTTGCAGTTGTGGATGTTGGGCCAGAATGGCAACAGGGGCCAAAGCAAGATTGGTTTCATTATTGACCAGCATTTCGGCGCATTCAGCAGGGGAAGCGTAGTTAATTTCTGCCCAATCTAATTGTTTTGCAAATTTTTCAAGAGCATATTTAAAAGGGTAAGTATTCAAATAATTGACTGCTGTAATTTTTATTTTAGAAAAAGACATTTTGGTTATTTTACACGATTTAATTGAAACGCTTTAATCATCCACTTTGGTACAGGTTGATGCATTTTAGAAGGAGAAAACTTCCAGTACCAGTTCAATTTTTTGAGTATTGGTACTTTTTTAGTTTCCACGAATTCAATCAAGGTGCCATCCGGATCTTCAATGTATGCGAAATGTCCTGCTGCATCGCCCATTGAAAATTTTTCGCCACTATCAACTGTAAACGGCGCCTTATTTTTTTCACAATGTTTTTTCAATGCCTGCATATTGCGCACATCAAAGCATAAGTGAATAAATCCCAAATCGCCCCAATATCTGTTTTCAAAAATTTTTCTTGGAGTGCCGTTTGTCCATTCAATTAATTCAATGTAAGGTTTTCCAAAAAGTGCTGCAAAGCCCGCTGTTGAAAGTTTAGATGTGGTTAACAAACATCTTTTATACAATTTATCTGATCCAAAAAAAGAGAGAGCGTCAAACGGCTGGCTGTCGGATTGAAACACAACTTCATCAAAGCCAAGAACGGATTTGTAAAAAGCAATGGACTGATCTAAGTTACGCACACCTATAATGGCACCACTGATCCCGCCGTTTGGAACGGGTTTCTTTTGAAAAAAATCGCTTTGTTCTATAATTTCAAAATAGTTTCCAAAGATATCCTGAAAGAAAAAGTGCTGAAATCCTGCGGGATGTTTTAAGATGTTACTCACTCGCAATTGTGATTTTGAAAGACGGGCGTGGGTTTGTTGAATATCAAAGGTTTTGATTTTTGCGACAAAAATACCAAGATCACCGAGTTGTGGTGTAAATATAGGTGGTTGTGGAGTACGGCTGGTGTATTGCCATATTTCAAGGCCACCGCCACCATTCAGATTGATTGCCAGAATTGCCCGACGTTGATGGGGTTTGCCACCAGTGTAAGGCAACATTAGGTTTGCTTCCGCTGCTTCATCAAACACTCGTATATCAAAGCCCAATAGCTTTCTGTAAAAATCAAATGCCTTGACCACATCTGAAACGCCCACACCAATTTGTTGAATACCTGTAATGACAAAAGTTTCCATCCTAAACGCTATTTAAGAACGGGTAAAAGTACAGATAAATGTTTTAAGAATGTTTATATTTTCTTTTCTGCACAAAGCGTAAAGTAGTTGGTAGACACTATTTTAATAATACATAGTAGTTTTTTAAGGAGACAATTATAAACTCTTCATTATTTTTTCAACAAACTATTAATTAAAAATTATGAAAAATACAACTTATTGATAATCAATTGTTTATTTTATTTTATACTATTTTTTGAACAAGTTTTTAAATGTTTTTTCAACCATTAACTAACAATTTAAAAATTTTATTAACATTTTTTGGTGGATAAAAATAGGGGCTTTGTCTAAATTAGCCTTCTTGTCCGAATAAATCGCCGTAACTTTGCAAAGTATTTTTATTGCTTTTATGTACGACATTTACAAAAGATTTGAAGAACGTTACGGATATCTCAAAAAGATGGGCGTCAAATTCGAAGGTGTCCAAATGATTGATTCTATCAAAAGGAAACAAGTTATTGTATTAACGCGTCCATTTTTATTAGATTGTAGGTTATTGCCTAAAAAATACGATGGCATTGAAATAAAAGTCAGAATTCAAGGTGGTCTGCCAGAAGAATTTAAAGTAATAGGTTCGAACGACCATGTTTTTGCTCCTGAAAAATTTGAAAAATATGTAGATGCTCACTTAGAAGAATTAAGAAATTATTTTGAGAAACCTGAAATTACAAAAGCAGAACTATTAGATATGTTGGCGTTTGGAAATTTTGAAGAACATAAAAAAAATTTCCAAAATATGCTGAAAGAAAAACACCGGCAAGCCCGCTTACTTCAAAGAAAGATTTCTTTAAAGTAATTTTTGTTTTTTCATAGTTTTATTTTTTTGGTTATGAAGGCCCTTCCGAAAATGGAAGAGCTTTTTTTATTTCCATTTCTCTGCGTCTTTCAAAAATATGTCCAAGCCCTTGTCAGTTAGAGGATGGTTGAATAATGCCATGATAGCAGATAATGGCGCTGTAATCACATCGGCTCCACGTTTAGCGCATTCTATGATGTGCATCGGATGACGAATGGATGCTGCCAATACTTGTGTATCAAATAAATAATTATGGTAAATCTGAACAATATCACTTATCAAGTTCAGACCATCTGTTGAAACATCGTCCAATCTCCCTATAAAAGGCGAAACATACGTAGCCCCTGCTTTGGCGGCCAATAATGCCTGGCCTGGTGAAAATACTAAAGTACAATTGGTTTTAATTCCTTTGTCTGTAAAATATCGTATGGCTTTGATTCCATCTTTTATCATGGGCACTTTTACAACGATATTAGGATGAATTGCCGCCAGTTCTTGTCCTTCTTTTATCATTTCTTCATAAGTAGTGGAAATGATTTCAGCACTAATATCTCCATTTACTATTTCACAAATGGTCTTGTAATGTTGTTTGACGGCATCTTTTCCTTTAATGCCCACTTTTACCATCAAAGATGGGTTGGTCGTTACCCCATCTAAAATTCCCAATGCGGCGGCTTCTTTAATTTCGTCTAAATTGGCAGTGTCAAGAAAAAATTTCATGGTTTTTTTCTGCAAAAATAGAGTAATTCTTACAATAGTTTTTAAATTTTTTAGAAATAAAAAAGAAAAGTCATTTTGTAACTTTGTGCAAAAAAATGAAAGTTCTTCCAAAAGAAACAGCTACCAAAGATTTACATCAATATCTGTTGGGCAGTATTGCGCCAAGACCCATTGCATTTGTAAGCACAATTGATAAAGACGGAAGAATAAATTTGGCGCCATTTAGTTTTTTCAATGTATTTTCTGCCAAGCCGCCCATCGTTGTTTTTTCTCCTGCCTATAGTGGAAAAACAGGACTGTCTAAAAACACATTAGATAATGTTAAAGAACATTCGGAATGTGTTATTAATGTAGTCAATTATTCAATGGTGCATCGGATGAATTTAGCGAGTAGTCCTTATCCAAAAGGAGTTAATGAATTTGAAAAGGCAGGTTTTACGGTCATTGACTCTGAACTTGTAAAACCGCCACGAGTAAAAGAATCACCTGTGCAATTAGAATGTAAAGTACAACAAATCATTGAATTAGGAAAAGAAGGCGGAGCGGGAAATTTAGTGATTGCAGAAGTTTTACTAATGCATATTAATGACGATGTGCTGAACGAACAAAAAATGATTGATCCAAGAAAAATTGATTTGGTAAGCAGAATGAATGCAAACTGGTATTGCAGAGCCAATGGAGATGCTTTATTTGAAATACCAAAATTAGATGCTGAAATGGTGGTAGGTATGGACGCTATTCCTGATTACGCCAAAAAATCTGGTATATTGAATGAAAATGAACTGATTCAATTGGCTTCACAAAAAGAATTACCTTCTGAAGAAGAAATAAAAACTTTGGAAAAAGAGATAAAAAACGATGTTTCTGCTTTGTCAGATGAAAATTTTTATTCAACTTTGTGCCTTCTTGCCAAAAAAGCATTAGCAGAAAAGAATACTCAAAAAGCGTGGAAATATTTATTAATTAAAAAAAATTAAACTGTATGGAAATTGTAGGAAAAATTAAAAAAATCATGGATGTTCAAAATGTGAGCGATAAGTTCAGAAAAAGAGAGTTTGTATTATCCACAGATTTGAATACACCGTATCCTCAACACATATTATTTCAAACAACACAAGAGAAATGTTCTATGTTGGATAATTTAAGAACTAATGATGAAGTAAAAGTGTTTTTCAATATTCGTGGAAGAGAATGGACAAATCAGGAAGGTCAAATAAAATACTTTGTAACTTTAGAAGCGTGGCGAATTGATAAATTCACGCCCGTAGAATCAGCAAGTCCTTCTACTACCTCAAATAATTATGCTTCAAGTAACAATACTTCTTCATCACCATCTTCTGCAAGCAATGTTTCTAATGAAGTAACTACACCGAGTACAGATATTCAAACAGCAGATGACGATTTACCATTTTAGTATTTAATCTTCTATTATTAATTCGGCGTAACCAAAGCCCGTAAGTCCATTGTTGTTACCATTGTAAAATAGATATGTTTTATTTTTAACTTTGATGACAGCAGGATAACAAATCATTTCGCTATCCCATCCCAATTCAGAAACATCTATACCTGTTTCCTTATCTTTTCTAATCCAATTTATGCCATCCTTTGATTCGGCGTAACCAATGCGATAAGTAATGTTTCTTCTTCTTAATGAATACCACATTTTAAACATGCCATTTTCCTTGATACACCAAGGTCTTCCAAATCCAAATTCATTTTCATCCTCGGCTTCAATCACAGGTTTTTCAAAAACTTCAAAATCAACAAAGTTTTTGGTTTTTGCAAACTTGATGTTATAGTTAGGTAATAGTTTATTTTTAAATATTTCATTATTCATCCATTCCCATTTGTATGCAGACACATACCAAATATAATATTCATTGTTTTCTTGCACTATTGTTAATGCAGAACGAATGTATGGATCTTGTTCTGTTCTGTCTAACATAGGAACATTTTTCCGAAAAATACATTTGTCTAAACTTTTATTCAAAATACCATACGAAGCAAACAATAAGTACGGAACGCCGACCATTTTTTGATATCCAATGTAAAAAAGATATGGTTGATTATTGAAAAAAACTAATTGTGAAGGATTTAATCCATGTTCATCAAACAAACCTTTATCACCTTCTTGCAACAATGGCTCTTTGTGTAAATAAATCACTTTAGATGGATTGTCTGCATTCACATCTAAATACGTGATTTTACAAACATTATCATCATCTGATGTACCAAAGAAAATACGTATCACATTTTTTTCTTCCATATAATAAGGTGTCGGAAGAATTCCATATTTCTTCATCCATTGTGTTTGCCCTTGCGGTTCAAATATTCTGCCTTTCTTAATCCATTTCATAAATAATTTTTGCTCAAATGTAGCCAATAATATTTTTTTTAATTTTCTTCATCAATTTTGATTTTCTTTATGTAAGTTACTTATTTTCAATAAAATACATTTTTAAAAAATTTCCACAATTATTCAGTATTTCTATTCAAAACTTTTTAAAAATTTTATTTAAAAAATTTGTTTGTTTCAAATAGATTTTTCTGTACAACTTTCTTAAACTTTTCAAAATAATTTTTTTAGGTTTTCATAAAATTATGAAAACAATTTACTAACATTATAAAACTTAAAACCACTAAAATTTTACCAACATTTTTTGTGAATAATTATGTGAATACTTTTTTTCTATTTCGAATTACTCTAACAATCAATGAATTACAAAACATATTTTTAGTACTTTTGTTGGCTATATTTTAATAATGATTTCTCAAAATAAAATTGAATTTTTTTTTTCAACATAATAAACAAGATATTATTATAATAGTAATTTAAAATTTAAAAAGTATATTTATGATTAACGATGTGGATATAGATTTAGTTGAAGAAATTTTAAAACTGAAAAAGCAAAAGAATGCCGTTATATTAGCCCATTATTATCAAATGGGTGAAATTCAAGATATAGCCGATTTTATTGGAGATAGTTTACAGCTTGCACAACAGGCACAACAAACCAATGCCGATATTATTTTATTTTCCGGAGTGCACTTTATGGCAGAAACAGCAAAAATTTTGAATCCAACTAAAAAAGTACTTGTTCCCGATTTGAATGCGGGCTGTTCACTCGCAGATTCCTGCCCTGCAGAAGATTTTGTAAAGTTCAAAGCAAAATATCCTAATGCTGTTGTGATTTCGTACATCAATTGCACCGCAGAAGTAAAGGCGCTATCGGATGTTATTTGTACTAGTAGTAATGCGGTAAAAATTGTAGAAAGTGTTCCAAAAGATAAGTCGATCATTTTCGCACCAGACAGGAACTTGGGAAGGTACATCATCAAAAAAACGGGCAGACAAATGATATTATGGAATGGCGTTTGTGAAGTGCACGAAAAATTTTCATTGCAAAAAATTTTACAACTCAAAGTACAACATCCAGATGCTCTTTTGATTGCGCACCCGGAGTGCGAAGAAGATGTTTTGAATTATGCGGATTTCATCGGCAGTACATCAGCACTCTTAAAATTTGTTCAACAAAACGATTCTAAAAAATTTATCGTAGCAACCGAAACAGGTATTTTACACCAAATGCAAAAGCATTGTCCTGACAAAACTTTTATTCCTGCCCCACCTAATAATACTTGTGCCTGCAATGAATGTCCTTATATGAAATTAAATACACTGGAAAAAATTTACGATGCATTAAAAAATGAACAACCAGAAATTGTAATGAGTCCAGAACTGATAGAAAAAGCAAAGCAACCACTCTTAAAAATGTTAGAACTATCTAAATAATTTTTTAGATGAATCTAAAATATCTTATACTCTTTCTTTGTTTAATTTCTTTTGTTTTTGCACAAAAAAAAGATGGCTTTGTACAATTTAAATATCCCGATGGAAAAATTTCTTCTGAAGGTTATTTGAAAAATAATAAACCTGATGGATATTGGAAAAACTATTATCCGAACGGAAAACTTAAAAACGAAGGCAATCGGAAAAATTTTTTATTGGATAGCATCTGGAAATTTTATGATACAAATGAAAAACTCATTAAAACGATAGAATACAAACAAGATAAAAAAAATGGTTGGCTCAAAGAATACGATACTTCAGGAGTAGTTGTATTCAAGCAAAAATATCAAAACGATGTTCCAATAGATACAGTGTATTATTATTATTTAAATGGAAAATTAAAAAAATTTATTCCCTATCAAAAAGGAAAAGCAAATGGTATATTTTACGAATTAGATACTGAATCTCTTATTATTGCAGTAGGAGAATATCAGAGTGGTTATTTATTACGCTATGAAAAAATCAACCAAAAAGATGAACAGGGAAAAAAACAAGGTGTATGGAAAGAATTTTATAAAGATGGAAAAATAAAAAAAGAAACAGATTATAGAGATGACAAGATAAACGGTTATGTCAAAGAATACGATGAAAAAGGAAATTTAGTAAATGCAGAAAAATATACTTTTGGAAAAAAAATAGAAAATCCAAAAGAATTTGCTGCTGTGGATATGTACAGGGAATATTATGATGATGGAACATTAAAATACGAAGGTCCTTACGTGCAGGGCTATCCAGTGGGCACGCATTATCATTACATAAAAGTGTATCGCTGTGATTCTACGCTTGTTCCCAGAGATGATACTTCTGATGTTTACATTAAAAAACAAATATGTAAAAACAAGCCATTGCCCGATTCAGCGTTTGTGTATGACAATGGTTTTTTAATTGAAAAAGGTCCTATTGATAGTTTACGCAATAGACAAGGAAATTGGCAGGAATATTATTATTTAGGTGAATTGCGTGGAAAAGGTAAATACAAGAATAATGTGAAAACAGGAGAGTGGACTTATTTTTATCCCAATGGAAAAACAGAACAAAAAGGTAAGTATATTAGCGGAAAGCCCGATGGACAATGGATTTGGTATTATGAAAACAGCAGTATTATGAGAGAAGAAAATTACATAAAAGGTAAAAGAGATGGAGAACTCAAAGATTATACACCCGATGAAAAAATACTCACCGCTGGACTTTACATAGATGATAAAAAAGAAGGCTTGTGGATTTATGAACTACCTAATTATAAACTAATAGGAAAATATACCGATGGAAACC
This sequence comes from Sphingobacteriaceae bacterium, assembly GCA_037447455.1. Classification (GTDB taxonomy): domain Bacteria; phylum Bacteroidota; class Bacteroidia; order B-17B0; family Aurantibacillaceae; genus BPGX01. Next base: position 13,433 of record JBBIGQ010000012.1, read on the forward strand.
CCGATAGCACTTGGACTTCGTATTATATGCCTTCTGGAAAAATCAGATTCAAAGGAAATTTTTTGAATGGTGATCCAAATGGTGTACATTATTGGTATTATGAAAATGGCAACAAAATGATGTATGGCCCTTATCAAGGTGGAATGAAAAACGGAGAATGGAAATTTTTTGATGAAGAAGGGCACAATTACTTAAACATTACCTATGAAAATGACATTGAAATAAAATGGATGGGACAGCCCATAATTCCTACCTATGAAGATGCTCTGAAAGTATATGAAACAATTTTAGAAAACTCTAAAAAATATCAGGAACTTTTGAAAAATAAAAAATACAGCAACGAAAATAACAATTAAGTGAAACTAATTCCTACTATAGATATACAAAGTTTATCAGACATTCCCATTGTGCTGATAAATAATAAAGAAATACTATTTTGTAATGACAAAGCAAAAAAATTATTATTTTCAAAAAAAATAAATAAATCCGAATTACATAAAACACTTTACACATCTGTCAATAAAAAATCATCAATCATTGAAATCAATCATAAAATCATAAAGTTTGAAAAGCAACAATTTAAACTAGATAAAAAAGTTGTTTATTTATTGATATTGGAAGATGTTACAAAAACTGCAGAAGAAAGAGAAATACTTCAAAAAAAAATAAAACTCTATCAGGATATTTTTGAAGAATTGCCAATAGGGGTCTTAATTCACGATTTAGGAAAGACAAAATATGTAAATAAATATGGATTAAAAGTACTACAAGCAAAAAGTAAAAAACAATATTTAGATTTTAATATACTAAACTTTTTAATTTCTGAAAAAGACAAAAACAGAGCCATTCGTAGAATCAGTAGTAACGATAATTATTTAGCACCTGAAATATATACCATTAAAAACTTTAAAGGAGAAGAAAAAATTATTGAACTGTTTTCATTTTTATTTCCATTTATAGGAAGTAAAAAAGAAAGCATTGTTCGGTTAATTGTATTTACAGATAAAACAGAACTTATTAAACAACAACAAATAGAAATACAATATTATCTCAAACAACAAGAAAATCAACTACTTAAAAAACAAAATGAAGCCAAACAAAAACTATTAGATGAATTAAATACCAAACGTACTCAATTATTCAATACTATTAATTATTCCGATTATTTATTCTGGATTACTGATGAAAAATTAAACATTGTATTATTCAATCATGCTTTTTACAATTATTGTTTCAAACACTACAATGTCAAAATTAAAATAGGGGATAATACACTTCAATTACTGGAAATATTTGATGAAGTAGAACCAGAAAGCATTAAAACTAGAAAAGAAGTTATTCAAAACATCTTAAACACAAAAAAGGATTATTCTTATGAAATCAGATACTTTGATAACGAATTAAAAAAATACAGAATATTCAAAATTACCTTCAAACCTTATTTAATTAATAATAAAGTTGTCAACTTCTATTGCTATGGACACGAAATCACAGAAAAATACGACTTTCTCAACCAAATAGAAAACCAATCCATAAAACTCAATACCATCATTGAAAACAGCCCGATTTACTTATGGTCTATGAACAAAAACCTTGAAATTACTTTATTTAATAATAACTATAAAAACCTCATTAAAACACTTTATGGTGAATACCCTGAAATAGGTAAAAAATTATCCAAAGGAAAGTATGCTCAAAACAAGCAACTCATTGAAACATTGAATTACCATTATCAAAAAGCATTCAATGGCTCCTTTGAAAACTTTAAACTCCATTTTGAATTAAATAATTACAACCCAATAACATTAGATGTAAGTTTATTTCCCATTGTTGTAAATAATGAAGTTAAAGAAGTATCAGGTATTGCAGTAGATATAACCCAAGAAGTAGAAAAACAAAAACAATTAGAAGCACTTCTCTATGAAAATGAAATTCTGATGAAAGAAACTCACCACCGAATAAAAAATAATTTACAAGTAATTTCCAGTATGGTTAACCTTCAAATCCAGAATGAGCAAAACCCTCAATCCATCAATGTTTTGAAGGATATTCAAAACAGAGTGTATTCTATGGCCATGATCCACCAAACACTTTATCAAAACAGAAATTATTCCAGTATTAACATCTCTACCAACATCCTGGCCCTGATTCAAAACATCTTGTTTTCATTCAATCAAACCGATATAGAAATACAATCCGATCTGGAAGACATCATTTTAGATGTCAATACAGCCGTTCCATTTTCTCTGATTATTAACGAACTTGTTACAAACATTGCAAAATACGCTTTCTCCGGAAAAATGGAAAGAAAAAAAATAGTATCCATTACACTGAAACGACAAAAAAATAATATTGAACTCAACATAAGCGACAACGGCGTTGGTATCCCAGAATATCAAATACATAACAATATATCGGGTATGGGCTTTACCATTATCCGCGCTTTGTCAGAACAAATAAATGCACAATTACAGATACATTCTGAAATCAACAAAGGCACATCCGTTCAGCTCTTAATACCCTTGTTTTAATTGTTTTTACAAAAAATGAATCTGTCAAAAAAAGCAGATAAAAGCAAACGTCTGAAAATTTACACATCATGTATTTTAATAAATATCATAATTTCTGTTACACAAACCATTGCTCAAAAGTATTTTCCTTTTCCAATTGAAACAGTAGATATTACCGGAAATTTTGGAGAAATCAGAAACAATCATTTTCACCAAGGCCTCGATTTTTCCATTAAAGGCCTCGAAAACTATCCCGTCAAATCAATAGAAGACGGTTACGTTTATCGCATTAAAATTAGTTCAACAGGATACGGAAAAGCCCTGTACATCCATCATCCATCTGGCTTGTTATCGCTGTACGCCCATCTTAATCAGTTTTCAGATAACATACAAAACCGCGTTAATACTTATTTAATTTCTCATCAAACCAACGAATTAGATGTTTTTTTAAAAAAAGATTCTATTCCCGTAAAGAAAAATGAAACTATCGGATTCTCTGGAAATACCGGTAGTTCAACAGGTCCACACCTGCACTTTGAAATCCGCGACGAACTCACAGAAATCTCCATCAATCCATTGTTTTATTTTGACAACAAAGACACCACAAAGCCATACTTACACGATATGCTTTTTTACAATCTGACAGACACCATAACGCCTATTCCTATTCTAAACCACAAAAAACAACAACGAGACACCATCATTATTCCCTCCATAAGTGGCGTGGCTATCTCAGCAACCGATAAGACCCGTCCCAAAGGCAACCCCAATAATATCTACAAAGTACAACTTTTTCTCGACGGTAAAAAAATATACCAACATCGTTTGCACCACATTACATTTGATAATACCATTTATGTAGAATACTATTCCGATAAAATAAAAAATCAGATCTATCAAAAATGTTTTGCCACCCATTTGTATCCACAATTCTTCTATGATACACTGATAAACAAAGGCAGAATAATCCTTCAGGACACTAATGTGCACGAATTAACAATAATTCTCTGTGATGAAAACAATAACTGTTTGGATAAAACCATACACATTCAGTCAAAAACAATCCAATCCTATAAAAACATCCATACAAAACAACTCATTCCGTGCGAAAAAAACTATCATCTTAAAACAAAATACTTTGAATTGTTTATTCCAGAAAAATCTTTATACCACGACATAAAAGCAACATTTAGGTACAATCCTGAAAAAAAGAAAATAGAATTTTCTCATACACCGCTTTCTTTGAAATTCCCGGCCAAATGGAGCATTGCGCATCAATTACCATATTCTATTCTAAACAAAACACTACTGATAAGCAACAAAACATACTATCTTCCAGATACGTTTACAAACAAAAAAATAGAATTTTCAGTGAATGAACTAAGCAATTATTATCTCTATTCAGATCTTATACCCCCGGTCATCCGGCCAAAGCACTACCATAAAAAAATGCAGTCCATTATTATTCCCTTCAATGAAACAAAACTATTCTTCACTCTATCCGACAATACAAAAATTAAAGAATACAAAGTATACTTCAACAATCAATTTTGCATATCTTATTATTATGCCACTAAAAAATTAGTAGTCGTAGATATACCCAAAGAACGCATTGCTACCGATGAAAATTATATCCAGATGATAGCAACAGATTTAGTTGGAAATACCACACAAAAAAACTACAAATTAATTTTCAAATAACATCCGAACAAACAATCTTCTGTATTTGAAATACGAATGCTTACTTTTGTCGAAAAAATTATGAAGCAAGCTTTAATAGAATGTGTACCTAATTTTAGTGAAGGAAAAGATAAAACTATTATAGAGGCCATTGTTCAAAGCATTGCAAATGTGGATAGAATAAAAGTATTGAATGTAGATATGGGAGCTGCCACCAACAGAACAGTTGTAACATTTGTAGGAACGCCAGAAGCCGTTGTAGAAGCTGCTTTTCAAGGCATAAAAACAGCCGGAGAACGTATTGATATGCGTCATCATAAAGGCGAACACCCTAGAATGGGCGCAACAGACGTTTGCCCCCTCGTCCCCATTCAGGATATAACAATGGAAGAAACAATACAATACGCTATTCAACTCGCTCAACGCGTCGGTACAGAACTTCAAATACCGGTTTACCTGTATGAATACGCCCAGTCAAAAGAATATCGTAAAAATCTGTCCATCATTCGTGCCGGTGAGTACGAAGGATTTTTTCAAAAAATCAAACAACCCGAATGGAAGCCCGATTTTGGACCTTCAGAAATGGATGCCAAACGCGGCGCTACTGTTATCGGAGCACGTAAATTTTTAATTGCGTATAATGTTAATTTAAATACTACCTCCGTTCGTCGTGCCAATTCTGTTGCCTTTGATGTAAGAGAAGCAGGGCGAGTGATGAGAGAAGGGAATAAACCAACTGGCAAAATTCTGTACAACGATGACGGTACCCCCAAAATACAACCCGGTATGTGTAAAGCCGTTAAAGCCATTGGCTGGTACATAGAAGAATACGGAATCGCACAGGTTTCAATGAATCTGGTGGATATGGACACAACGCCTTTGCACAAAGCATTTGAGACCTGCTGTATCAGCGCCGAAAAAAGAGGATTAAGAGTAACAGGTTCAGAATTAGTGGGATTAGTACCGCTTCGTGCCCTTACAGAAGCAGGAAAGTATTTTTTGAAAAAACAGGGATTATCTTACGGAGTAAGTGAAAAAGAATTAATACATATAGCTGTAAAAACATTAGGATTAGATGAACTCAAGCCCTTTCATCCGAACGAACGTGTGATTGAATACCTCATTGCCGATCAAAAAGAGAGCGAATTGGTCAATAAAACAATTCTTGATTTTGTAGATACTACAGCATCTGAGAGTCCGGCACCGGGCGGCGGCTCTGTTTCTGCGTTATGCGGAGCATTAGGCGCAGCGCTTGGAGCAATGGTCGCCAACCTTTCAGCCAACAAAAAGACCTGGGAAGAACAGACCAATTTTTTTAGTGCACTGGCTGAGCAACTTCAAAATTTAAAGACACAATTATTACAACTCATTGATAAAGACACACACGCCTTTAACGAAGTAATGAAAGCGTTTGCTTTACCGAAAACCACAGAACAAGAAAAAGAAAAACGAAAAAAAGCCATTGATGAAGCCACTTATCAGGCAATGCTTATCCCCTATCAAACCATGAAAGTGGCATTATCGTGCATAGAAACGATGGAAACACTAGTAGAAAAAGGAAACCCAAACTCTTTGTCTGATGCTGGGGTTGGAACATTGTGCATTCGTACAGCTGTTTTAGGTGCCGCTATGAATGTGCGCATCAATGCGAAAAGCATTCTGCATTTACCGGAAACACAAGCACTATTGGAGGAAGTAGAAAAAATGGAAAAGCAAATCAACGAAAAAGAACAACAGATAAGAAAGGTAATAGATGAAAAATTAAAATAATTCAGATGTGTTTTATCCCTTTTGTAATTTTGCAAACTTAAGCAATAACACTTTTTGTCCGAAATTGTCAAAAGCCACAATGGCCTTGCTGTCCGGCCATTTTCCAGATATTTCTAAAATCACACCTTTACCAAATTTCTCGTGATGCACCACATCACCTTTCATTAATTCTTTATTTTGAATCACGGCACTGTAATCTGCCGTTGATGAATGGGCCTGCTTAACAGAAACTAATTTTTTAGGTCTTTCGTAAGTGGCAGGAGAACTTGATTTTTCATACAATGTATAACCATCTCCATCGGTATAATTATCTTTGTAATACCCTCTATTTGTATCCTGACTATACATTTGTTTGATGTTCAAAAACTGTTGTGGTAATTCGTTTACAAATCGGCTGGGAGAAGAATAACTGGAACGCCCGTTAATAAATCTTTTTTGAGCAAAAGACAAATACACGCTTTTTTTAGCACGGGTGACAGCCACGTAAAACAATCGTCTTTCTTCTTCAATGTCTTCCTGAAACATCGTGCGTGAAGAAGGGAATAAACCTTCTTCTAAACCCACTATAAAAACATTTGGAAACTCTAATCCTTTTGATAAATGAATGGTCATTAATACAACTTTGGGAGACATATCTGCCTCATTCTGTTCATCTTGCGATGTGAGCAAACTTACTTCTTTCAAAAACTCATCTAAGGTTCTGAAGTTTGGCGGCTGAAAATCCATATTCTGTAATGCTTCCTGTTCTGGTAAAGTTCTTTCTGTTTTACCAAATTGCTCAATGGCATTCATTAATTCTTTGATATTGAGTAACCGTTCTTTACTCTCATCGGTTGGAGTAGATTCATAATGCTTGATAATCTCTGAAAATTTCAGTATCTCCTCTGCTAATGAGAACACATCTGTTTCATAAAGTATGTTTTTAAATCCGGTAATATTGGCTACAAAATTTTCTATCACGCTAACCTGCCGATTACTAATGTTCAATTCTTCCTGTAAAACACGGGCATTTTGCATTAATTCAAACAACGTTATTTGATTATCATACGCATAGTTAATCATCTTTTCTAAGGTCGTATCTCCTATACCCCTTGTTGGAAAATTGATAATTCTTGTCAGCGCTTCTTCATCTCCCGGATTGATGACAACTCTGAAATACGCTAACACATCCTTGATTTCTTTTCTTTGATAAAAAGACATCCCGCCGTATATCTTATATGGAATTTGAAAGGTTCTGAACACATCTTCAAATACACGGGATTGAGCATTGGTACGATACAGTATAGCAATGTCCGAAAAATTTTCTCCTTTGTTTTTTAAATTTAAAATTTCTTTTGCTACAACTTGTGCTTCGTGCATTTCATCGGTGCAACCGAATAAAGAAATAGGTTCACCTTTGTGATTATTCGTATAAACCTCTTTTGGAATCTGATGTTTATTATATTTAATAATAGCATTTGAAACATCTACAATATACTTTGTACTGCGATAATTTTCTTCTAATTTGAACAATTTATGATGAGGAAAATCTTTCCGGAAATTGGTAACGATATTATTGATGTCGGCGCCTCTGAAACTATAAATACTTTGCGCATCATCACCCACCACACATACCTTTTGATGTAATTTTGATAATTGTTTTACAGCCAGATATTGAGAAAAATTCGTGTCCTGAAATTCATCCACTAAAATATATTGAAACAGGTTCTGATAATTTTTCAAAGTTTCAGGAAAATCGCGAAACAAAACATTGGTATAATACAACAGGTCGTCAAAATCCATGGCAGAATTTTTGTACAATTGCTTCTGATAACTCTTGTATACTTCGCCAAAATACTCGCGCTTTCTGTATCGGTCTTCGGATATGAGCTGAGGCGATGCTCCGTATTTAGAAGGAGAGATTAAATTATTTTTCAAATCCAAAATTCGTGCAAGAATAGAGGTCGGTTTATAGGCGTTTTTTTCATCCAGTTGCATCCGTTTAATAATCTGTGTGAGTATTTTTTTACTGTCTTCGGAGTCGTAAATGGTAAAATTCGGAGTGTAGCCCAGTTTATCGGCTTCCCGCCGAAGAATTTTTGCAAACACAGAATGAAACGTACCCATCCATACTTGTTTGGCATGAGCAGGGTTTACTAATTGAGCAATCCGTTCTTTCATTTCACCGGCAGCTTTATTGGTAAATGTCAATGCCAGAATATTATAGGGCTTCCAGGATTTTTGAATAAGATAAGCTATCTTGTAAGTCAATACTCTTGTTTTACCAGAACCCGCACCGGCGATAACCATTAGCGGACCATCTACATATTCTACCGATTGTCGTTGTGCTTCATTTAATTCATTTAAAAAATGCATAGACCAGAAAATTAAATGGCAAAGTTAAGCAAGTAAATTTGAATAAAATTATTAAAAACAGCATTCGTGTAATTATTTTACCTACTTTTGCCCCAAAAATATCATGAAAAAAGCCAAGTATTCAGTTGGATTGATTATTGCAGGCGCCTTATTAGTTTCTTGTAATAAAGAAAACAACAACGCGTACCTGAGTGGTGAAATAAAAGAGGGGGCTGGTAAAAAAGTTTACTTAGACCAGTTAACCTTTCAATCTGCGGTAACGGTAGACAGTGTTGTGATAGATCAAAACGGACACTTTGAGTTTACAAAATTCAAACCCTCTCTGAATTTTTACAGAATTCGCATAGAGCCACAAAATTTTGCTATTTTAGTTTTGGATTCTATAGATAAAGTTTCCTTTCAGGCCGAGGCAAAAAATATGGCCGAAGCCAAAATAAGCGGCTCAAAAGAAACAGACGCCTTTAATGAATTTAATGCTATCGGAAAAAAATACAAAACCAAAATAGATTCTTTACAGCAGATATTTCAATCTGAAATCATGAAAAATTCGAATGATTCCGCTAAAATTAACCAATTAAAAGAAGATATTGACAAAGTATATCAAAACATTTTGGATCAATGGGCAGGCGAATTGGCAATAAAAGTAAAAGAACATAAAGATAAATTTGCTTCTATCATTGCGCTGCAAATGTTAGACCCTCAAAAATACACCGACCTTTATCAGGAATTGGATAAAGCATTAACGATCAAGTATCCTAATCATCCGATGATACAATCCCTTCACAAAATAGTCGCACGTGCATCCGCACTTTCACCCGGAACACCTTGTCCGGATATTGCTCTGTCGGATCCAAACGGAAAAGAACTTCGTTTGTCGGCTTTCAGAGGTAAAATTGTATTGATTGATTTTTGGGCCAGTTGGTGCAAGCCCTGTCGTGCCGATATGCCATTTGTTGTCTCTTTATACAAAAAATACAAAAACAAAGGATTTGAAATTTTTGGTGTATCCTTAGATAAGGACAAACAAAATTGGATAGAGGCAATTAAGAAAGATGGTATTACATGGCCCCAGGTAAGCGATTTGAAATTCTGGAACAGCGAAGTTGTGCCAACCTTCAATGTTGAAGCCATTCCTTACACTATCTTAATTGATAAAGACGGAAAAATTATTGCTAAAGGATTGAGAGGAGAAGAACTAGAAAACAAACTGAAAGAACTATTCGGCGCTTAATATCCCGCGATAAACATGAAACAACGAATAAGTAGTTTGTGTTTCTTTTTTCTATCTTTCTTACACGCTCAAAATAACCCCACCAGTTTATCAGAGTATTTTCAACAACAAGTCAATTATACTATTTCTGTTGTATTAAATGATACAGAACACAGTATTCGTGGTGTTGAAGAATTAGAATACATCAATCATTCGCCCGATACACTTCATTATATTTATTTCCATCTTTGGCCAAATGCCTATAAAAACAACCAAACTTCTCTGGCCAAACAATTTTTACAATTAGGTGAAAAATCCTTTTATTTTTCAAAACCAGAAGAAAGAGGATTTATCGATAGTTTAAATTTCTTAATTAATGAAAAGCCATGCCAATGGAAAATAGACAACGATACAATTGACATTGCAATAGTTTACCTTAATGAACCCTTATTGCCCAATCAATCTATAAAAATTTCTACTCCATTTTATGTCAAAATTCCGGACGCACGCTTTTCAAGATTAGGACACACCGGAAATGCCTATTATATTACACAGTGGTATCCCAAACCAGCAGTGTATGACAGATACGGATGGCATCCAATGCCCTACTTACATAATGGTGAATTTTATAGCGAGTTTGGAAATTTTGATGTCAGAATCACAGTGCCCGAAAATTATGTTGTGGCGGCTACTGGCAATCGAATAGATGATGAAAAAGAAAATAACTTTATTCAAAAAAAAGTTGAACTTACCAAACGTATCATTGAAAAAAAAGACACTACCATTTCCAATCAATTCCCTCCAAGTAGTAAAACGTACAAAACAGTTCGGTTTGTAGAAAGTAATGTGCACGACTTTGCCTGGTTTGCGGACAAACGATTTCTTATCCTGAATGACAAAATAGAACTCTTTGATAGTAAGAAAAAAGTAAACACTTGGTTGTATTTTACTCCTGCTAATCTTCCTTTATGGAAAGACGCTCTTGAATACATTAATGAAGCCACATTGTTTCTCTCTTATTATGTAGGTGATTATCCTTACAACAATGTCAGTGCTGTAGATGGCTCAACAGCGGCCGGCGGAGGAATGGAATATCCAACCATTACACTCATCAATCAATCCAACGACCCCAAACAATTAGAAGAAACAATTGTCCACGAAGTTGGTCATAATTGGTTTTACGGTGTTTTAGCTTCTAATGAAAGAGATTATCCTGCAATGGATGAAGGTATTAATTCTTTTTATGAAATGCGTTATTTATCCAAGAAATATCCGGATTTAAAACTTGCAGAAATGATAGGTCTTTCCGGATTAAATAAAGATATTTTAGGCATCCATCATCTGCCACAGCGCAAATATTATGAATGGGCGTATCTCCTCTTAGCCGCTCACAATGCGGATTTGCCTATTTTACAACACTCTACAAAGTATACCGAACTCAATTATGCTGGCACTGTTTATTGTAAAACGGCAATCGTAGCTGATTATTTAAAGAACTTTTTTGGGGAAGAGGTGTTTGATGAAGCAATGACTTTTTATTTCAAAACATTTAAATTCAAACACCCTTATCCACAGGATTTGAAAATATTATTGGATTACTTTGGTGGCGGTGATAATATCCCGCTCATTGAAAATCTTATTACGACGAATAAAAAAATAGATTACAAAATCAGCCATATCAAAAAAAATAAAAACAATGTATACGAGATTACAATAAAAAATAAAGAACAATTTGCAGCACCCGTGGTAGTACAAGCCATTAAAGACAATAAAGTTATTTCAGAAATCTGGAAAACAAACATTACTGAAAAAGAAACCTTCTCTTTTCCTCCGATGGAGGCAGATTATTTCCGAATTGACCACAATGAAATTATGCCCGAACTGAACCGCAGAAACAATACTATTCGTACAAAAGGCCTATTCAAAAAAACAGAACCACTTCAACTCAATTTTGTCTGGAAAGCCGATCATTTCTATAAAACTCAATTACACTTTTCACCCATAACAGGATGGAATAAAAACGATGGTTCAATGGCAGGTCTTGCATTTTACAATTATGGAATTTTCCCGAAAAAAGTAGAAGGATTTATTGCACCTATGTATGCTTTTAACAGCCAAACCTTTGTAGGTAGTACCGATATTTATGTCAATTTATTCCCTAAAAAACATTTTAAGATTTTTCAAATAGGTATTGCCTCAAAATCGTATTCTTATTTGTCTTTTAACTCCGGAAAATCATTTGCGCAATACTTTAAACTTGAACCATACATCAACATTCAATTTAAACAGAAAAATCCTATCAACAGAAAGCACCATTATCTGACCCTTCGCTCTGTTTTCCTTTCTGACAGGGGGCGGCAATTACCATTATTACCCTCTTCTCACCCAACTTACAACTGGATGAATGAATATGTTTATACGTATGATAATACGCACATTATTCAACCACACAAATTAGAATTAAAACTTCAGCACAACGATTTCTTTCTCAAATCTTCGCTTACATTTTCAGGAAAATTATTTAGTAGTCGCAAAAAATATTGGGAATATAGAGTTTTTGCAGGAAAATTTTTTGGTGGCAAAACCATTTACAAAACCATTTATGGAACACCACCTGTCAACAATATCTCCCATTATCAGGAACTCTACTTGAAATCTCCTTATGCTTTTCGCCCTTCCGGATATTCCAATACACAAGATTATTTGATGGATTATTATTATTTGGGAAGAAATCAAGGCGATATGTTTTACAGGCAACAATTTGTTGAAACAGAAGGCAACTTAAAAACATGGACGGCCTTGGGATATAGTATAAACTGGCTCAGTGCAATAAATCTTTACTCTCCTTTTTTTAAAGGATTTAGAATGTTTGCAGACCTTGTTGTAACTCGTGATGATTATCCTCGTTTCTTTCCTAACCCTTCTCGTTCCTCTTTAACTAAGGCCTACTACGATGCAGGAATACAATATTCACTTACAAATTTTTTAAACATCTATTTCCCGATTCTGATGAGCAAAGAGTTAGAAGATAATTTATTATTAAATGGATTTGATAAATGGTATCATCGTATTCGTTTTTCAATTAATATAACCCGCTTCAATCCGCGATTTGAAGCCACTAAAAAAATAGAATAATCCTTATGGCAAGCAATAAAATTACTATTGAAGTAATAACCGACGATAAACACATTCCGGAAAATATCAAATGGGAAGCCCCACAAATTATGGAAAAGGGAGAATGTAAAAGTATAGCGTTGGCCTTATGGGATGGAAAGGAAAACAATACTTTGCGGATGGATATTTGGACCAAAGAAATGACCACCGATGAAATGAAAAAATTTCTTTTGCAAAACATTCTTACTTTTTGTGATACTTATGAACGAGCTACTTCTGACAATATATTGTCTGAAAAAATAAAACAATACATCGTTCAATTGGCAAAAGAAGAAAAAGTAATTTGAGTAAACGGGCCACTTATTATTCTAAACTCTTTCTATTAAAAATAGGATAACCAAAGTGAAAGAAAAATGTAAAATTTTGTTCGGCGTTTTTGTAGTAATTTACTGAGAATGCTATAGGTCCGAGGGGACTATGAAGCACTAATGTTCCACTGCCGGCAATATTTTGATACACCAAAGGATTGGCAAAATCGGCTTTGTAATTATTATTAACAATCGCCTGTATCGGTTGAAACCAATATAATTCAAAACGTGCATCCACGCGGCTAAAAATAGAAGTTACGGACTTCCCTCCTAAAACAAAATAATGATATGCTCTAAAATCCGGCAAAAAAATGGTATTGCTTTCAATGGTTGGATAAAACGCAGGAGCAGATAAAATGGTAGAAGTGTAATTTGAAAAAAAATCTTGTGTAGAAAAGGTGTATTCAAAATAGTAACCTAATTTAAAACGTCGGATGGTCTTAATGTAATTATCCGAAAACATTCGGGCATAAAACCAACCTTTATGCATTTTATTTTCAAGCCGTGTTTTATCTGGCGCCAAACTACCCGGTGTAAAACTTTCGTTGCCTTTAATGTATTTGATTTTTAAAAACAATCGTGCTCCGCTATTGGGATACAGACGTTTGTTTTGGGTGTTAATATCCAAAGTAGATTGTAAGTAATAATAATTAAACCGTGTATTATCTGTTGTATCTTTATTTGTAAAATTCAAGTTCACATCCTGATAATAATAATTGATCCAATTAGCAATACCACCGCCCAAAGACCAAATACCTTTAGTGCCCAATGGTAATCCGAAATTCAATTCTTCATAATTATCTTCCTGAATCAGAAATGCAGGTTTCTTAAAATCAAAAAACAAAGTGCTGCTTTTGAAAAAATCCCATCTGGAATAACAAGCCGCAACATCTATAAAAAAGGGTGTTTGTGAGGGAAAATCCATTTTTAGTTTTCCAAGAGCACCATTATATAATCGCCCCAAATATCCATTTCCATAGATAGACAAACCAATGCGCCCAATATAATTGTATTGAACGGCTGCAAATATCTCGTTGACCGGCCGGTTCGATAGGATGCCCCCAATATCAAAGAAAAAGGGTTTTTCGTATTTAGCCAAAATATTGATGTTCGCATTGGAATTATCCAAAAAGTGTAAACGTGGATACATAAATTTTATTCGTTCATCAGTGGCCAGATAAAAGTATCTTTTTTTAAATTCATTTAAATAGAAAGGTGTTTTTTGTGGTTGTAGTGATTTTTTTATGTAAGAGAAATCACTTTTTTTATCTACCATTTCAACGGTTACATTTTGAATGCGAATGGGTTGGTGGTTGGATAAGTAGCGTTCTCTCTTTAAATGAACTTCATACGCATTTCTGTATTTTTGAATATGCTTTTGTATTTCTGGTAATTGACGTAAAGTAGCATTATACCCGCTATCTATCAAAGATTGAGCCGCCTCAAAATCAAACAAATTATTACTACTATAAGGCCGTATGATGATTTCATTATCACAACGTTTAAGTGTATCTTTCTTTATCATCATCATATTACGAATCTGTAAATAAATATTATCTTCTTCTGGAGGAATATGTGCGTCGCTTACGTCCGACCCAATTATTAAATCCGGATAAAATTCTGTGTAGCAAATATCGGTCGGGAAGTTGTCGTATAATCCTCCGTCATACAATAATTTCCCATTAATCATTACTGGTCTTAAATAAAATGGATAACTCATAGACGCTCTGATAGCATCGGACAAATTACCGTTACTAAAAATAATTTTTTGTTTGTTCTCCACATCTGCAGCCACACAACGAAAAGGTACAAACAAACTATCAAAATGTTGTTTTTGATTTCCATATACAAATTTTTCTAATAGAAAAAAATCAATAGGAACAGAATTGATAACGTTCGCTGGAATATTTTTGATGAGCTTGTCTTTAATAGAAAAACGGAAACGAATCCAGGAAGCATATTCTTTAGGTTGTTTAATGTGGTAGATATACTTATCCGGAATGTTCCCTTTGCTGATTTGAATAAACTCTTCGTCTTTAAGAAGGTTCATAATGCTATCCGGTGAATAGCCGGAAGCATACAACCCGCCCACCGCAGCGCCCATTGAAGTTCCTACAATATAATCAATAGGGATATGATTGTCTTCCAATGCTTTTAAAACACCTACGTGTACCAATCCGGATGCCCCTCCACCACTTAATACAACGCCCACTTTTTGTGACCATATAACTTTCTGAAATAATACAATAAATAAGCAAAATAGGATTACACGGTTCATTTTACAAAGATGATAAACCAAACTTTTCACGAAGCAATGCAATCATTTTTTCAATTCGTCTATTTCTTGTATCTTCTTTCTTTGCTTCTTTAATCCATAAAATATATTCTTTTTTGTGCGAATAACTCATGTTATTAAAACTTTCAAATAATCCGGCGTTTTCCAGAGCGTGTTTGATATAAAAAGGAATTTCAATATGCTTTGTTTTGGTCTGGTTGATTCGGAATCCTTTTTTATTATTCTCAATGGTTTGAAGCAAATAGTTCTTAATAATTTCAGAACGGACTTGTGAGAGTGCTGTATATTTAATATGTCTGTTATGTAAATTATCGGGATACGAAGATAATACAGAGTAATGATCATCAATAAGAGCGCCTTGAAAAAATACCAATGTAACATGTTCTTTAAATGTCCAAATTCCACACATCATACCATTACAATAATAATTCGGATGATTCCATTTCCAATCTTCCTGAACCTGTGAAGAGACAGAGAGTATTATTGCTCTTAATTTCTTGCAAATTTCCTGACTCCACTGTGGCAATTCTTCAATGTAATTATCTACCAGTTGCTTTGCTTGCGGATGAACTTTTGAATGTGTCATCTTTTTATTGCTTATTTTTGTAAAAGATGTTTCAGAGATTTTTTGCAAACATAAATAAAAATTCACTTTTTGGGAAAAAGGATTTTTTGTTACTCGCCATCAGCGGCGGCGTTGATTCTGTGGTGCTGGCTCATTTATTACATCAAGGTAACTGTAATTTTGCAATGGCTCACTGTAATTTTGGATTGCGCGGAAAAGAATCCGACGACGATGAACAATTTGTATTAGAATTATCCCATAAATACAACGTTCCTTTTTATTCTATAAAATTTAATACTAATGAATATGCAAATTATTACCGCGTATCCACTCAAATGGCCGCAAGACAACTTCGTTACCATTGGTTTAATGAATTAATGAAAACGTATCATTTTTCTTACTTATTAACTGCCCATCATCTGGATGATGTTGTTGAAACTATTTTCATAAATCAATTGAGAGGGACTGGAATTAATGGACTAACAGGCATTCCATTAAAATCACATCACATCATTCGCCCATTGCTTCCGTTTACCAAACAAGACATTTTACAATACGCCAAAAACAATTTGTTAAGTTACAGAGAAGACATTTCCAATCAAGAAGACAAATACCAACGCAATTACATAAGACATCACATTATCCCTTCATTTCAAAAACTTCAACCATCATTACATTCTGTTATTCAAAAAAATATCCAAAACATTGAAGAAACCAAGTGCTTTGTAGATCAACAAATTTATGAACAGCTACATCCTATTATTACTTTTGAAAAAGAGTTTATCAAACTAAACAAACACCGCTTAAAAAAAAATCCACACTTGCACTTTATTTTACACCACTATTTATCTGACTTTGGATTTAATGATTCCCAAATAGAAGATATTATTCAATATCTTAATAATCCGAACTCACAAGCAGGGAAGCAATTCTTTTCTAACGAACACGTTCTTTTGGCCGATAGAAATTATCTTTTTCTGTTTTCTAAGCATCAGAACAAAACATATTACAATCAAGAGTATATTGCAAAAAACATTCAGGAACTACAATTGTATTCTAACAATATCCATTTTGAATTTATTGAAAACACTAAGAAATTAAATATAAAATCTTCTGGGGCAAACTTTGTAAATGCGGATATTCTGGAATTTCCACTGATTTTGAGACATAGAAAAAACGGCGATAAATTTCAGTTATTAGGCACATCGTACATAAAAAAGCTAAGCGATATTTTTATTGATAAAAACGCGCCTCTGCTTTTGAAAGACAAAATTATTCTGTTATGTCATCCTAATGGGGATATTATCTGGATAAGCCATTTGAATTTAGTGAACGAAAAATACAAAGTCATTTCGGATACCAAAACTATTTTAAAAATCAGCACTTGTGAATAATTATTTAATATACGAAGAAAAGCAATACATCGGGCAGAACCGCAAAGGACAAATCATTCGCTTGATTTTTGCAATGCTTTGCTTTGTAGCGTATTATTGGAGTGAAAATCCCAAGCCCGTAAAAATTATTATCATCAAAATTGGAAGTTATCCCATTCAACACGTGCCACATTCAGGAACGATTTTCTTTTGGTTAGGTTGCTTCATATTAATAATTTCTTTAGCGTTCAATTTCATTTATCACTTTCACATGCAAATTTACCCCGACAAAATTCATATTAAAGGACAATTAACTTCTAAAGAAGTATTTATTCCAATAAAAGAAATTCAGAACGTAATGATTAAAAAAATCCAATACCCTTTATTGAAAAGCATTCGTTTCAATCTACGAAAAAAAAATAAAAGATACTTTTACACTTTTGGAAAAGATGTTTTAGAAATTATATTGTACAACGGAGAAAAATTTTCTATCGGCACCTCTAATGCACATTGGATAAAGACCATCTTGCAAGAATTACAAAGTCGGTCTTAAAACAATTTTTTAATTTTGCAGAAAAAAAAAAGTATGTGGAAAAAAACAATCCCCCAAAAAGATTATTACGCTGCCATTTTTGTGTCTATAAAAGAAGACGATTTAACAGGATACCATGAATTAAATGATGAACTCATGAAAATGGCTATTGAACAAGAAGGTTTTTTAGGATACGAAAATGTATACAAAGACAATCAAAGTATTTTTATTTCCTATTGGGAATCTTTAGAAGCTATTGAAAAATGGAAAACTAATAGCAAACATCTGTTCGCTAAACAACAAGCATCCAAGTGGTACAAACGTTATTTAAGTCAGATTTGCAAAATTGAACACACAACTCTCTTTGAAAAAGCATGATTACTCCATCTCTTTCAATTTAAATTCTGTTCTTCTGTTTACAGCGTGTTCGGCATTGCTACATTTTACGCCATTTTTACAATGATTAAGAATTTTACTCTCCCCATACCCAACCGCTTTTAATCGGCCTTTATCTATTCCTTGTTTTACCAGATAATCCACCACATATTGTGCACGTTTTTGAGACAATTTCAAATTGTATATATCGTTGGCTCTGGAATCCGTATGCGAACCAATTTCCACCATCAATTTTGGATTTTCCTTTAATACCTGTGCAACTTTTGCCAATATCCTTTCACCTTCTTTGGTAACTTTGTATTCATTACTTGGATAAATAATGTTTTCAATAACGGTAAGATTTTTCTTTTTTAAGTTTAAAGCATTTAGCCACGGATCGTCAATATGATGCTCTGCTAATGTAGTTTTTTCTAAATCCAGCAAATCAATTTTAAATGCACCGTCTTTATTTCTTAATAGTTTTTTAATTACTCTGCCTTGTTTATCCAAAATCAACACTACAAACAAGCCCGTCAGTTTAGGGTCTTTATCATCTACTAAAAAGAATGCCCCTTTCATAAATTTCATATTCGTCAATTTAAAGTAACCATTATTATCTGTTGTAATTGTTTGTAGTAAACTGTCTTTATGTGTGGCAGAAAACACATAGATTTTCACATTTTCAAGTGGATTCTTTTTAATGTCCGTAAGTAGAGCATTCATATTAAAATTTAAGGAAAGATCATCTACTTCAAATTCTTTTAATGTTGTCTTATCATACGTCAGCAATTCAAAATCAAATCGCTTTAAATAAGGATTGTATTGAATGGTTTTCAATACCTTGCCTTGTTTATTGGTAAGCAAAATTTTCATATTGGGATTCAAAGTAACATCATTCTCTCCAAAAAAGACCATATATTTCTGATCATATTCCAGATATTTAAACACAAATGATCCTAATGAATTTGTGGTGGTTGAGTCCATAATATCGCCTTTCTCATTTTTAATGTAAATCTTTTTATTCGCAATAGGTTGATTATTATCAGCATTTACCAATATCCCACCAATGGTAAGATTTCCATCACCCTTTAAATCATACCACTCGTATTTTGATAATGGTAATTCTCCAAACACATAATTATATTTCCCATAATGTTTTGTAATTCTCTTAATTTCATTGTTTTCCGGCTCCTTTAAATAAAACTTTGCTTTGCTTGTTACGCGTGCATCATTGTTATCTAACATTACCAATACAGTGCTATATTTTCCTTGAACACAGCTAAATGTAACCCTACCTTTTCCATCTAAATAAGCGCTATCTAATTTGTTTAATAATGTATCTAACAAATAAACTTTAATGTTATCCGTCGTAATATCATTGACATTGTAAGTATTTAACACAATGCCTTCAAAATCCAAATAAGGACAACCCTTACACTTGATAATACCTGCTTTATTAGGACACTCGTCGTTTTTATCAGCTACACCGTCTTTATCTACATCCGGGCAACCATTGGTTAATTTACTTCCTGCTGCTATAGGACATTCGTCTGTGTTATCCGGAATACTATCCAGATCTGTATCCGGACACCCTTCGTAAATTTCTAATCCTGCTTTATCCGAACATTTATCCTGTATATCCGGAACACCGTCTTTATCAGAATCCGGACAACCTTTTGTTTTAATTGACCCAGCAATAGTTGGACAAACATCTCCCAAGTCCGGTACATCGTCTTTATCTTTATCTTCCGGGCGCTTAAAAATATGTGGAGTTGTTTTTATTAAAACAAAAAAGTTCATGCTATAAATATCTCTTTTATACAAAAAATTATTCAGATTAGTTGTTCCCACACTCAAAAACCATAAATGGAACATGGCTCCTACACTCCACGGTTGATTCACCGTATTCATAAAATCATTGTAATTCAAACTAACCGCCGCACTCAGATGTGGCCGTTCATAGCGCAAACTAAAATGATGAGAGTTATATCGGCTGTTAGCACTCAAAATTTTTTTTCTTAGCTCGATTGTTCCAGAATAATTGAAATAAAAATCTTTCCAGATATTAATATCATTTTGTATTAAAAAACTAACAGGTAAGTATACTTTGTAAGTATTGGGTGAATTTATTTTCACAAATCGTTGCTTTATCGTATCATCAATAGCAGCAATCGGATATTGATTGTATTGAATATTTCTAAATTTCCATGCCGTCGTATTCGCTATAAAATCACTGCTATTGCTCTTTCTATACGTCAAATGACCAATATCTATAACCGATGCAGAAAGTTTATACAAGTATTTATTTTTATCTCTTCGCTCTATTGTCTTTCCATCAGTAGATAAAAATTGATATTTCCAGTATTTCGGACGAAATTCATATACTAATCCAATATCTGCACTCAATCCCGGTAGAGAGCTAAATGAATATTTTTTTAACCAGTCGGGCGATAAATCAAAATTATCCGAATGTCCGTAGCCAATTTGAGAATTGTATAAGTTCAATGTCGAATCTGTTGTAAACTGATAATGTAAAGGATCAGCATACGCATAAATAGAACCCAACCCTTGTAATAATTTCAAACTGATTCCCGCTTTCAAAAAATGTTTTTCTTTTTTATACAATACTCTTGCATACGTGCCGCTGTATTCTGCAAAGGTATTCAACACCAACGAAAAGCGATAATTTTTATCCCCTGAAAACAAACTACTATCCCGAATATCAGAATACAATAAATCCGCCAACTGTTGATTCACATTAAAAACATTTAGCAAACTACGAATACTCCATGTAAAGGCAATAGAGTGCTGTTCGTTAAGATTAATCATAAACGAAGGAAGCAACAAACGAAAATTTAACATCGCTTCTTTTTGAAAACCATTCTGCATCCGCACAACATATTTTTGTTTGAATGCCGTATCAGAAAAATTGGGATTCTTAAAATCAAACCAACCATAACCTTTAATGGCAGTTGGCTTTATACCTATGTAATTATTTCCAAAATCGGTGTGGTTCCCCAGTAAAATCAAATCCCAACGGCTGCGACTGTCCGCTATATTGGCCGGATTCTGAAAAACAGGAATAACACCACCATAATTACTCAATCCATAATACAGAAAATCTTGTGCGTGCAAACATGTCCCGGTAAAAAGCAATACTAAATATCTCCAAAACCGCATAATCTTGGTAAATATATTAAAAAAATGATTAATACAAGGTATAGAAAGCGTTAATTAAATCCCTGCTGCTCCGGAAAGTACAGATGAAGGGTCTACACCAATTTGTTCAGGATATATTGAAAGAACAGGCACAGGTGCATGATGAATAATTTGCTGAGACATGATGCTAAAGAACACTCCGGTTTCCTGTGCATCTCCCTCGTCCATCAATACAATTAAATCATTGGTATTTTCTTTTGCAAAATCTATGATAGTTCTCACTCCATTTTGAACATGATCTTTAATAAAACTCTCTATATTTACACCATATCTTTCCGCTTCTTTTTCAATTTGGTTTAATACAACTTTCATTTTACCCAATTCATCTTGTTCGTTTTCTCCAATAATCATTAACGCACTCACATCTGCTCCCAACTTTTTGGCCATAGAAAATGTATAATTTACTTTATATCGACTCACTACGCTCGTATTAATTGGCATGAGTATTTTTGAAAATAACGATTTTTCTGCTTCTTCACTTAATACTAAAACGGGCTTTTTGGATTTATGCAACACTCTGTAAGCATTACTTCCTATTATCAAACTCTCTAATGGTTTATACCCATGTGTACCCATCACAATCACATCAATATGCAAGGATTTGGACGCATCTAAAATTTCTTCAGAAATAGACCCCACCGCCACATGTGTATAAACTTTAATTCCATATTCTTTTGAAAATCTATCGGCTATTTGAGATATTTTCTCTGTGGACTTCTGTACAAATTTATCATAAAACGATTGGCTAAAAATTAATGGCTCAATGATGTTAAAGGATTCATAATGTTTATCCACAATATGCAAAAGATGTAATATAGAATCCGTTTTTTGAGCAAGAAATGCTGCCTGATGAACTGCTTTTAAGGATGTTTCTGAAAAATCAGTAGCCACTAATACTCTTTTACATTCAAATGTTTTCATAAATTTAAATTTTCGCAATAATACAAAAAATAATTCATGAATACACTACAATCAAAACACAATGCTTTTCTGTATTTTTATCCCATCAAAGTATTAGTGTGTTTCGCTACATTTTATCAAATATTTTAATATTCATTTTGTTGGCGTGTCATCATAAAACCGATAACGCTTCTTTTAATACTGCAAACTCAGAAAACTCAAATATCACAAACTACCTCAATCATTCCGATAGCGCTCAATATGTAGGCAAACAAACCTGTATGCTCTGCCATCAGGATATTTACAATCACTTCATTCATACAGGTATGGGAAAATCATGGCGATATGCCATTCAAAACAACTCTTCTGCGATATTTAATCACTCGTTACTATATGATAAATACAGAGATTTACACTATCAGGCATTGCTCATCCAAGACACTATTTACATGAAAGAATTTCGTTTAGATAAAAAAGACACTATCTTCATGATGCTGAAAAAAATTGACTACATCGTTGGTTCCGGACATCACACCAATTCCCATATATACAATGTTAATGGCTACTTGTTTCAAGCACCTATGACGTTTTATACTCAAAAGAAAATCTGGGATTTTCCACCGGGCTTTGAAAATGGCAACAACACCCGCTTTTCAAGAAAAATTGGGCTGGAATGCATCACTTGTCACAATGCTTACCCTCAAATCGTTTTGGGCTCCGAAAACAAATACACGTCTATCCCAACTGGTATTGATTGCGAACGTTGTCATGGCCCTGGCAGTATTCATGCCAATAAAATTCGCCGTGGTGAAATAACTGATACTTCCAAATACATAGATTATTCCATCGTTAATCCCGCCAAACTCCCGATTGACAGGCAATTTGACATTTGCATGCGTTGTCACTTACAAGGAAATGCTGTGCTGGGGAATAACGCTACTTTTTATGATTTCAAGCCCGGTATGAAACTCAGTCAATTCATTCAAGTGTTTCTGCCACGTTTCACCGATTCAAAGGACAATTTCATCATGGCCTCTCATGCCGATAGATTAAAACAAAGTCAATGTTTTATCCAATCTCTTAAAAAAAGCCAAGCTACCAATACCTTAAAACCATATCAAAATGCTTTGACCTGTGTTACCTGTCATAATCCACATATCTCTGTCAAACAAACTCAACAAGAAAAGTTTATAAATACCTGTAACTCCTGTCATAATCCAAATGGCCTAAGTTCAAAAACCTGTTCATCTAAAACATTTTTAAATGCTAAAAAACACAATGACTTTAAACAAATGAATTGTATTACTTGCCACATGCCTGTTTCTGGTTCAAAAGACATTCCACACGTCACCATCCACGACCATTTTATTCGTATCCCGGATAGACAAAATACTAAAGCCAACCGGAATCATCAATTTTTGGGACTTGTTTGTATCAATGACTCTCAACCATCTCGTGAAACAAAAGCCAAAGCATATATTTATCAGTTTGAAAAATTTGATCCATACCCCTACTATCTGGATAGCGCAGAGAAAATTTTGAATATACAATCTAATGCAGACATAAAAAAATATCTACATACATATATACACTTATTATTTCTCCAAAAACAATACAGTAAAATAGAACAAATTATTCAAACATTTGGCTTACAAAATCTTATTAAAACTCTATCAAAAAAAGAGCCGAATAATACCGACGCATGGACATCCTATCGCTTAGGCGAAGCAGAGTATCTTATTGGAAACACAAAAAATGCAGAGATATTCTATTCAAACGCTGTGAATTTAGCACCGTATATTTTAGAATTTCGCAATAAATTAGCCGTTGCTCAAATGCAAAACAATCAAGCGAATAATGCTTATAAAAACTGGCTTTGGATTCTCAAAGAAAATCCAATGTTTGTGCAAACGTATTCTAATCTTGGTTTTATGAAATTACAACAACATCAAATGGACAGTGCTTACTATTACCTTAAAAATGGCTTGCGTTTTGATCCTGATAATGAAATGCTTTTATTAAACTTATTGAATTATTATTTACAAACTAATGATAAACTCAATGCACAAAAAACTGCCAAACACATCTTAAAAATCAACCCTGATAATTTTCAAGTCAAACAATTATTAAATGCTCTATAAAAAATGGCAAAATCCTCTTCCATATTTCAATACTTTTTTCTGACAATTTTCATTCTTCTTAGCATCATTGCCTTTTATATTTATAAAATTTATACCTCCAAACCCAAAATCCAAAAATATGCATTTGTTTACATTTATCCTTCTATGAATGTCCAACAATTGACGGACACCTTAGAATCTAAAAAAATTATCTCACACAAGTTTGCATTCCATTTATTAGCAAAACAAATGCAATTAAGGAATTTAAAAGCTGGTAAATACCGCATTACAAGCACTATGACTTTACCTGCAATTATTCGCCTTTTCAAAAATCAGCAAGATGAAAAAGTAACCATCAACATACACGCAAGAGTTTTTTATCTGGATGATTTCATCAATGCTTTGGATAATAAACTAATGATTCAAAGACAAGATATTATTCAAACCATCCACGAATACCCTTCCATCAAAGACAATGAATGGCTAAATTATTTATTTATTAAATCCTACAAAGTCAATTGGGCAATTAATGCTCGTTTTATTTTAGACAGTATATTCAATTATTATCAGAAAGTGTGGAACAATCAACGATTACAACTACTCAAACAAACTGCCCTTTCTCAAAAGGAAGCAATGATTCTGGCTTCTATTGTGCAGCACGAAAGTTTTATTTATTCAGAACAAAGAAAAATTGCTGGCGTATATCTGAATCGTTTGAAAAAGCAAATGCCCTTACAAGCCGATCCTACCCTCAAATACCTTCACCATAAAATGGATGTCAATCGTGTATACAATGCTGATAAAGAAAACAATTCGCCCTATAATACTTACAAATTCAAAGGATTACCACCCACCACATTAGGTGCTGTGAGTGTGCAGGCATTAGATGCTGTGCTTAATTTTGAATCTCATAATTATCTTTACTTTTGTGCAAAACCTGAATTGAATGGTTATTCCAATTATTCTGAAACCTTTCAACAACACTTAAACTACGCCCGTCAGTATCAACAAAAATTAAATCAACTGAACATCAAATAATGCAACAACATTATACACAAAAACAAACATTCAAATGGATTTTGGCCATTGGGGCTGTTATCATAATGGGCATTTCTTTGTATTTTACCAATCAACTTGTAAAAAATATTTCTAACGAAGAGCGTAACAAAATACAACTCTGGGCAAACGCTGTTCAAAAAAGAGCACGGCTGGTTAAAATTACTTCAGAACTTTTTGAAGCATTAAAAGATGAAGAAAGAAAAAAAGCCGAACTCTACGCAAAAGCCACACAACATCTCATCAAAGCCACCCCCGAAGACATCCCTTTTATTTTAGATGTTTTGAAAAATAATACCACCGTCCCTGTAATTCTCACGGATGACAAGGGAAATATTACCACATATAGAAACATTGATTCTATCTACATGCAAAACGAACTTCAAGCGGATAGCATTTTACAACTTATGAAAAAAAATGCAGAACCGCTTGTCATAAAAGTTTACGGTAACAAAAAAAATTTCTTGTATTACAAAGATAGCCGATTGTTAGAGAATATTCATCTGGTATTTGACAGCATCGTACACTCTTTTATCAACGACATCGTTACTAATTCTCTCAATGTGCCGGTGATTTATGTCAATACCACCAAAGATAAAATTATTGCTGCTGGAAATATCGATACTACTCAACTTAATTCATATGAAAAATTACAACAACAAATTCAAACTTTGGCTAAACAAAATCCCCCTGTTGAAATTGATATTGGGAATAATCAAAAAGGTTACATCTACTATGCCGAATCCCCCATCATTACTAAACTTCGTTATTATCCATTTATTCAGTGGATTATCATTTCTGCTTTTGTATTATTTGCTTATGTATTGTTCAGTTGGGCAAGAAAGACCGAACAGGATTTAATTTGGATTGGATTAAGTAAAGAAACCGCACACCAATTAGGCACACCTATTTCAGCATTAAAAGCGTGGCTGGAAGTATTAAAGTCCGAAATTCCGGATAATTCAGTCCTTCCAGAAATCGAAAAAGATATCGAACGATTAAATATTATCTCCGAACGCTTTTCAAAAATTGGTTCAGAGCCAGAACTCAAACTACAAAATATACATCCCATTATTGAAAACATTATCTCTTATTTACAATCCAGAATATCCAAGAACATCAATATTCAATTTATTCCATATAATCAGGAATTAACGGCCCGATTATCTAAAACATTATTAGAATGGGTGTTAGAAAATCTTATTAAAAACGCCGTGGATGCTATGAACGGAAAAGGCACTATAATTATTAAAACAGGGATATTAAACACTTCTCAACTTTTCATTGATGTCATAGACACCGGTAAAGGTATCCCTAAACATTTACATAAAACAATCTTTAAACCCGGCTTTACCACAAAGAAACGTGGCTGGGGATTAGGCCTTTCATTAAGCAAAAGAATTATTGAAGAATATCACAAAGGAAAAATTTTTGTACATCATAGCGAAACGGACAAAGGTACGTGCATAAGAGTTGTGTTGAATAAACAGAAAGGTGAATAAATCAAATGTTACTCTCTGCTAAATATTCTCAAGTAGTAAAAGAAACTGCTCAAAAGCTGGGCTTTGATGCCTGCGGTATTGCAAAAGCAGAACCATTGTTTCAAGAAGCTAAAAAATTAGAACTGTGGCTGAAAAAAGGATTTCACGGAAAGATGCATTACATGGAAAAATATTTTGATATTCGTGTTAACCCCGAATTATTACTCCCAAACGCTAAATCTGTCATTGTAGTTTTGTATAATTTTTTTCCGGCACAACAACAAAATCCGCACTCTCCAAAGATTTCCAAATACGCGTATGGAAAAGATTATCATTTAATATTAAAAGAAAAATTGTTTGGGTTTTACAATGAGTTAAAAAAACAAATTGGTAATTTCAATGCACGTGCCTGCGTGGATAGCACACCAATACTGGAAAAAATATGGGCTAAAAAAAGTGGATTGGGTTGGATAGGAAAACATTCTAATCTCATCGTAAAACAAAAAGGATCTTACTACTTCATTGCAGAATTAGTTACCGATTTAGAATTAAGTCCGGATCAAGAAATAAAAGATTACTGTGGCACTTGTACTAAATGCATAGATGCCTGCCCTACAAATGCTATTATTCAACCGTATGTAGTAGATGCTTCAAAATGTATTTCTTACCTCACAATAGAATTAAAAGACGAACTAATCCCAGAAGAATTCAAAGGTAAAAAGGATAATTGGATTTTTGGATGCGATGTATGTATGGACGTTTGTCCGTGGAATCGCTTTGTTCAGCCCCATCAACATCAGGAATTATCTCCGTACAAAGAAATTCTCAACTTTTCACAGCAAGATTGGGAACAATTAACAGAAGAGCAATTCAAAGTTTTATTTAAACTTTCGCCTATCAAACGCACAAAATTTAAAGGTTTCAAAAGAAATCTGAAATTCATAAAACTATGACGAAAAAATGCTTCTTAATCATTTTAAGTACAAGTATATTTTATACAAAATGTTCTCAGGAAGATACGCTTCAACCACGTATTAAAATGGATAAAGAAAAATTAAAACGGCAATTTGAATACGCCAATCAACGGCTGATACAAAAAGAAATTGACGAAATGGATTACTTTGAAAAAACACATCAAATGCCTTTTGTCAAAACTACTTTTGGTGTGCGCTATTATGTTTATGATTCTATTAAAAAACAAAGTAAAATCAAAGATGGCGATGAAATAACAATGAATTACACCATATCCTTATTAGATGGGACCGTATGCTACACCGATGAAGAAAAACCTAAAACATTCATAGTCGGAGCAGAGCACATAGAAAGCGGTATTCATAAAGTACTACCTTATCTTCATTATGGCGATAAAGCATACATATTAATACCATCTCATTTAGCACATGGATTATTAGGAGATTTTTCCAAAATACCACCGCAATCGCCCATTATGTATAAAATTGAAATTTTTAAGAAAAAATAATACGCTCATTTTCTCAACTCAAAATTTTGTCCCAGATACACTTTTCTTACCATTTCATCGTTGGCTAAATCTTCTGCAGTACCCGATTTAATCACCTTCCCGGAATAAAGTAAATACGCTCTATCTGTAATACTCAAAGTTTCGTGCACATTATGATCGGTAATCAGCACGCCAATGTTTTTTTCTTTTAATTTTTTTACTACGGTTTGAATATCTTCTACCGCAATAGGATCCACGCCTGCAAACGGTTCGTCTAATAAAATAAACTTTGGTTTTGTAGCCAATGCTCTTGCAATTTCTGTTCTTCTTCTTTCTCCGCCAGATAACTGGTCACCTAAATTTTTTCGGACATGGTGCAAATTAAATTCACTCAACAATTCTTCCATTCGTTGTTTCTGCTCTTCTTTTGATAAATTGGTCATTTCAAGAATTGCCAGAATATTGTCTTCTACCGATAATTTTCGGAACACCGATGCTTCCTGCGGCAGGTAAGCAATGCCTAATTGGGCTCTTTTGTACATTGGTAAATGGGTAATATCTAAGTCATCCAAGAAAATTCTTCCACTATTCGGCCGAATCATCCCTACAATCATATAAAAAGAAGTCGTTTTTCCAGCGCCATTTGGGCCTAATAATCCCACTATTTCGCCCTGATTGACTTCAATACAAACCTCATTTGCTACTATTCTACTTCTATACTTCTTGGTTATTTTATCAGTATGTAATTTCATGGAGTTTTACAAAGCATCGTAATCTATAATGAGCCGTTCGCTTTCAGGATGTGCCTGACAAGTTAATATATAACCGTCCGCTACCTCTTGTTCTGTCAGTGCATAATTCACCGTCATTCGTGCCTTTCCTTCTATTATTTTTGCTCTGCAGGTACTACACACGCCACCTTTGCAACTAAAAGGAGCGTCCACGCCATTTTGAATAGCCACATCTAAAACATTAATACCATTAGAGTTTAATTTGAAAGTAGTTTCAAGCCCATATAAAATAACGGTTACTTCTGATTCTATACTTTCTCTTGATTCATTCGTATCATTAGCACTTTCAACGGCTGTAAAATATTCAATGTGTATTTTTTCATTAGGTACATTTAATTTTTTAAGCGTACTTTCAATGAGTTGCATCATTGGCGTGGGCCCGCAAATAAAATGTTCGTCTGCATTTAATCCATCATGTTTATTTAACAATGTTTGAATTTTATCTTCATTCAGCAAACCGAATTGTTCCGCCGGGTAGTTGGCTGGCGGATTATCAAAAATATAAATGGTTTTTAAATGGGGGTTAGATTGGGTCAATACATCAATTTCATTTTTAAATATCACATTGCCGGGCTCTCTATTCGCATAAAATAAAATTACCTGGCTTTGTTTTTCTATAAATAAAATGCTCTTTAGAATACTCATCATAGGCGTAATACCACTTCCTCCTGCCCACAAAACATATTTTTTAGCGTGTGAAGAATTGAGTTCGGTATAAAACTTTCCGGAAGGGGGCATTACTTCTATTGTTTCGCCTACTTTAAGTTGACGATTTATATAAGTGGACATTTTACCATTAGGGACCTCTTTGACGGCTACTTTTAATTCTTTTTCATAATACGGGCTGGTGCAAATGCTGTAAGATCGCATGACATTTTCACCATTGATATTAATTTTCAAAGTGATAAATTGTCCTTGCTTAAAGCGAAATTGAGAAACATATTGTAAAGGAACATCAAAACTAATAGCAACGGCATCTTTTGAAACTTTTTCAATAGTTTTTACTTTTAATGGATAAAAGTGCGACATTATTTGTGTTTTTTGGGACAAACCTAATGAAAAAATTCTTGTTATTCACAAAAACAGCCATATAGGCCAGTGTATGCAACGTAAAATTTTTTATTAAATATTTTTCCTTATCTTTGCAACAAAATAATTTATGATGTTCAATCAGAAACATAAGTATTTTAAGTATTTATTTTTTGGAGTGTTTTTTTTGTGTGCGGTATCTATAGTTTTTGGTGCAGTGCCACCACCGCCTCCCCCGCCCGGATGTTGGCCGCCACCTTGTATTCCAATTGATGGTGGAGTGAGTTTATTGATTGCTGCTGGTGCTCTATATGGTGTAAAAAAATCCTATGATAAATTCAAGTCCAGAAGAGATAAAGGACAGACCGGATATTCAGAATAATCAGTCCTCAAAAATCAATTTTTCTGATCCAAGAGTTAAGTTTGTTTTTATATCCGCAGTGGTTTACTTTTTATTGTATGTTCTTTATGAGTTTTTATTGAAGAAGTATACCTTGTTAGATGAATATGTGATTCGAATCATTATTAATAATGCCGATGAAATGCTCAAACGAATGGATTTTAAGACGTTCAAAACGACAGATCTTAATGATTTTCAGGTTATTGGCATTCATGGTTCTGTTGGTGTTTGGGTAGGGAAGGCCTGTGATGCTATTTCATTATTCATAATTTTTTCTGTTTTTGTGCTTGCTTTCCCTGGAAGGCAAAGGGATAAATGGTGGTTTGTTCCTTTTGGAATTTTAACGATACATATTCTCAATGTGTTTAGAGTGGCGGCACTGGCGGTTATTACTTATTATGCGCCAGAATGGTTAGAGTTTAATCATACATACACATTTACATTCCTTGTATATAGCTATATATTTCTGTTGTGGATTTGGTGGGTGAATAAATATGCGTAGCGATGAAATCTTTTTTGTTGAAATTATTATTTTTTTTGTTTCTCTTTGCAGTGTTGGGTTTATTTAGGGAGCACATTTTTTTAAATCTGAATAATATTATTTATTATAAATATTATAAAAGCACTTCCGTACCCATTCCATTTGGATTTGGATGGCTCACCCGCTTTTCTTTTACAACGCTATATTATCTCAAATACCCACTTACACTTGTTTTTGTGCTCCTGTTTTATTATCTTAATTTTTTATTTTTAAAGAAATTTAATGTTTATCCTTTTTATATTAAATTATTGAGCTGGTCCTATATTGTATTGTTTTTGATAAGTGTGAGTGCAATGCTTTATGCTTATTATTTTCAACAAAAACTTGATGACGATGAATACTTGTTGAGCAGAGGGCTAATGGGTACTGCTCAATCGCCGCTTATTGCATTCGTTTTATTTGCTTTATATTTGTGGGATAAAAATAAATTGCATTATCATGAAAAAAGAAACTCAGGTCTTTAAGTTTATTAAAGAAGAAGAAGCAAGGCAATTAAGAGGTATTGAACTTATTGCCAGTGAGAATTATGTAAGTTCACAGGTGTTGAAAGCTATGGGAAGTGTGCTCACCAATAAATATGCTGAAGGCTACCCGGGCAGAAGATATTACGGAGGATGTGAAGTAGTAGATAAAGTAGAACAATTAGCTATAGACAGAGCAAAAGAACTATTTGGTGCAGAATGGGTCAATGTACAGCCACACTCCGGCGCACAAGCCAATGCGGCCGTTATGTATGCTTGTTTAAAGCCGGGCGATAAAATTTTGGGACTAAATCTCTCTCACGGCGGACATCTTACACATGGCTCGCCAGTCAATTATTCTGGTAAATTATACCATGCTATTTTTTATAGCGTAGAAAAAGAAACTGGACTGATAGATTTTGACAAACTCTACCATCAGATTCTTGAAGAAAAACCCAAGATGGTCATTGTAGGTGCTTCCGCTTATTCAAGAGATTGGGACTATGCCAAGGTCAGAACAGCCGCTGATCAGGTAGGTGCAATTGTATTAGCAGATATTTCTCATCCTTCCGGACTTATTGCAAAAGGCATCTTAAATGATGCGCTGGTGCATTGTCATATAGTTACAACAACCACTCATAAAACCTTACGAGGCCCCAGAGGCGGAATGATTATGATGAAAAAAGATTTTCCTAATCCGTTTGGAGAAAAAACACCAAAAGGGGAAATTAAAATGATGAGTGCTATATTAGACAGTGCTGTTTTTCCGGGCATTCAGGGAGGACCGCTTGAACATATCATTGCCGCCAAAGCTGTTGCCTTTGGAGAAGCATTGACCGATGATTATTTGTATTACATTGTTCAGGTTGCAAAAAACGCCAAAGCTATGGCAAAAGCATTTATAGACAGAGGTTATCATATTGTCTCCGGTGGTACAGATAATCATTTAATGCTGATTGATTTGAGGAATAAAAATATTACAGGAAAAGAAGCAGAAAAATTGCTCGGAGAAGTAGACATTACAGTGAATAAAAACATGGTCCCCTTTGATGATAAATCTCCTTTTATTACATCCGGCATTCGTATTGGTACAGCCGCCATTACAACAAGAGGATTAAAAGAAAAAGAATGCATCAAAACAGTAGAATTAATAGACGAGACAATTAAAAATAAAAACAACCCCACAGCACTTTCTAAAATTAAAAAGAAAGTGAATCAAATGATGATGAAATATCCTTTATTTGCATAAAATGAAACCAGCAATAATCTTTGACCTTGGTGGCGTTATTCTGCCACTTGATACAGAAGCAATACGGCAAAAATTTTTAGAATACACTAAAAAAGACATTCAGGAATGGATGAAATTTGGCTATCCGCATCAGGTTATTCAAAAATTTGAATTAGGAAAAATTACTGAAAAAGAATTTTTTGAAGAATTAAGCGACCTGTTGAATTTTGAAAAAGAATTATATTATCTAAAAGAAGTATGGAACACTATGTTGCTCCCCGTGCCAAAAGAAAATATAAATACCCTACTTAAACTCCGAAATGATTATCAACTAATCTTATTAAGTAATACTTGTGAAACACATATTCAATGCTTTGAATCTATGTTGCAAAAACAGCATAACATAGAAACTTTTGAAGCATTATTTGACAAAGTTTATTATTCATGCAGAATAGGATTAAGAAAACCTGACCATAAATTATTTAAGAAAGTAATAACGGAAAATAAATTAGATATTCACTCAACAATTTACTTTGACGATACTTTAACACATATAGAATCGGCTCAGAAACTCAATTTACATGCACACCTTTATCCTCAAAATGAACCCTTGAGTTACGTTTCAAAAAATCTACCGACACTTATGAATAAAACCATAATCTCTATTTAAGATTTTGTGAACATGGACAATAACAAATCAGGTATAATAAGCGAAAAAGATATTCTGGCCATTGTCCGTATTATCCGACAAAATTGGTATATTCCAATTATAACTTTAATTCTGGCTTATATCACCGGCTATTTCTACACAAACAAATTAACGAACATTTATCAGGCCTCTACTCAGATATTAATAAACATCAAGGACTACTACGATAAAAGTTTAATTTCTGATGAAAACATGTACTCTTCTACGTATTCCGCATATATTGACAACTCCAATCAAATACGTGTGATTAAGTCGTATGATGTTATGGAAGAAACTATTGATAAATTAAAGGATATGCTGCAAGTGTCGTATTTTATTGTTGGTAAAGTTAGAACAACAGAACAATTTTCCGGAATGCCGTTTGAAATAAAAGTAAACAATATCAATCCGGCATTTTATGAAATGCCCATCCAATTTAAAATTCTCAACTATACTTCCTTTGAAATGACTATTCATAAAGACAATCAGACAATTATCAAAAAAGGACAGTTTGATAAAGAACTGATTGATACTGATTTTAATATACTTGTTCGCCGTAACTCTAATTTGAGGATGCAAACGGCTTTATCTTTATCTTTAATTAACTATGAGATTGTTTTTCATTCAAAAGAATTCTTAATTAATAAATACATTCAAACATTAACCGTTGAGAATCCAGATTATACAAATGTCTTGAAAATTTCTATTGAAGACGTCATTCAAGAAAGAGCGATAGTTATTTTAGACACCTTGAACAATGTGTATATTAAAAGTATCTTAAAAACACGATTAGAACTGAATGAGAAAACATTACAGTATATTGATAAGCAATTGAATGAGATAGCCACAACACTCAAAGGAGTGGAAGATTCTATGCAGTACTATAAAAATGTTCATAATATTTTAGATTTAGATTGGGAAGAGAAAACGTACTTAGATAAATTAACCGATTATGAAAGTCAGAAGAATCAATTAAAGATGCAAATAGAATCTTTAAATGATTTGGAGAAATATATTATTGAAGATAAAGACCCTCAATTCTTGCCACCTAATGTATTTATATTAGAAAAGCAGGGCTTTTTACCAAGTGCTGTTACAGAACTTTATCAATTGCAGCTCAAGTTAAACGATCAATATGGTTCTAATACCGATAATAATCCCAATATTGCCAATTTAAAGCAAAATATACGGCGACTAAAACAGGATTTGCTTATTTACATCACCAACTCCCGAAAAGCCACCTACAAGCTTCTTGAAAATCTGGACAATGAAATTAATGTGTTTGTTTCAAAATTCAAATATATTCCCCCCAAACAGAGAGATGTTTTAAATATTCAAAGAAAAGTTGAAATCAATCAAAAGCTCTACTCATTTTTATTAGAAAAAAAAGCCAATACCAGAATATCAAAAGCATCAATAACCCCGAACGTGAAGGTAATAGAAAAGCCACGTAATCTTGGCGTTGTAAAGCCAGACAAAAATAAAATTCGTAATACCTTTCTTTCTTTTGGATTAGGATTGTCTATTATTATTGTACTGATTAGGGTATTGTTCTTTGTAAAAATTACCGATGAAGAACATCTAAAAGAACTTACCAATATTCCCGTAATAGCGGTTATTCCTTATCAAAAAAACATTAATGATAATTCCGTAATAACCATTGAAGAACCTTACGCCCCCGTTACCGATGCCATCAGGGGGATGATTACCAATATCAAATATACCGCAAAAGACACACCTGTAAAAAAAATCCTTTTCACATCCTTTCTTCCCGGCGAAGGCAAGACCTTTTTGTCGGTGAACCTCGCGGCTATGCTTGCCAAATCAGATAAAAAAGTAGCACTTTTAGAATTGGATTTACATAAGCCAAGAATTTTTAGTACCTTAAAGCTAAGTCCTGATAAAGGAATAGGCGCATTTTTGTCTAATCAGGCAGAAATCAATGAAATAAAATATTCAACATTTTTACCCAACTTAGATGTTTTTTTGGCAGGAAAAGAGTCGCCGCCGAATCCTTCTGATTTATTGTTGTCAAATAAGTTAAACGTTTTATTTGACTATTTAAATTCAAATTATGACTACATTATTATTGATACACCGCCGTCCGGGCTCCTGGTGGATGCTGTTTACCTTATGCAGTATGCAGACCTGAATATCTTTGCTATAAATTCAAAAATTGCTACCCGAAGAACAATAAAATTTATCAATCAATTAGCCAAAGAAAACAAAATACCCAATCTATACCTCACCTTGAATGGAATAAATATCAAAAAATCCGGCTATTATATGTATAGCAAATATGGTTATAAGTACGGTTACGCTTATGGATACAGATATGGCGGGTCCTATGGCTATAAAAAATATTAGACAAGATGAGCAATATCGCAATACATAATACACCCATTATCGTTGCTGGTCCTTGTAGTGCTGAAAGCCAGGAACAATTATGGAATACCGCCCAGCAGCTACGAAACCTTTCTACTATTCATTACTTCAGAGCGGGTGTTTGGAAGCCCAGAACAAGGCCCGGTAACTTTGAAGGAAAAGGAGAAGAAGCACTAAAATGGTTGTTGAATATAAAACACCAACTGCATCTACCTGTTTGTATTGAAGTGGCACATCCGCACCACGTAGAACTGGCACTAAAATACAATATAGATGCTGTATGGATTGGTGCAAGAACGACCACTAACCCTTTCAGTGTAAATGAACTTGCAAGCGCCCTTCAAAACGTCCCTATTCCGGTAATGGTAAAAAATCCCATGCATCCGGAAATAAAATTATGGATAGGAGCAATAGAACGAATTTGGAATGCGGGTGTAATATCTGTATTGGCTGTTCACCGGGGATTTTTTTATTATGGCAATGATAAATACCGCAATAAACCCTTGTGGCAATTGCCACTAGAGTTGAAAACTATTTTTCCGGAAATACCTATTATATGTGATCCTAGCCATATTGCAGGTAAAAAAGAATATGTTTTTGAAATTGCTCAAAAAGCTATGAATATTGGGCTGAACGGGTTGATGATTGAAACACATTACAATCCCTCCACAGCATTAAGCGATAAAGAGCAACAATTAACGCCTGTTGAACTCAAACAGTTGTTAGATAACTTAAAATTGTTTGAGTCGCATTCTCCTGACCCTGTTTTTGAAAATACACTACAACACTTACGGCAAATTATTGATGAAATAGATGAAGATATTTTGGTCTTGCTTTCTAAACGATTTGATATTGTGCAACAGATTGCCTGCTATAAAAAAGAACAATGCGTTACAGCTTTTCAACTTTCCCGCTGGAAAGATATTCTGAAAAGCCGAAAAAATCTGGCGAAAGAACTGCACATGAACGATTCCTTTATTCACGACTTTCTTGCTTTGTTGCACGAAGAATCCATCAATATACAAAATAAAATTTTAAATCAAAAAACAGCGGACACACAAACAGCAGATTATGACAACAAAAGAAGAGATTGTTAAAAACTGGTTACCAAGATACACGAATGTGCCTTTAGAAGCCTTCGGTTCCTATGTTTTACTATGTAATTTTACTAATTATGTAGAATTGTTTGCAAAAAAGTATAATACAGAAGTGAAGGGGTATGGAAAACCGATGATTAATGCACACGCCGAAGGGCTATCCATTATCAACTTTGGCATGGGGAGTGCTGCTGCAGCAACGGTCATGGATCTATTAAGTGCTATAAAACCGAAAGCGGTTTTATTTTTAGGAAAATGTGGTGGATTAAAAAAGAAAAATCAAATAGGTGATTTGATTCTGCCCATTGCAGCCATTCGTGGCGAAGGTACTTCCAATGATTATTTCCCGTCAGAAGTCCCTTCTCTTCCGGCATTTAATTTGCAAAAAGCCGTCTCTTATACCATTCGTCTTGAAAACAGAGATTATTGGACAGGAACAGTATACACTACTAACAGACGAGTATGGGAACACGATGAGGAGTTTAAATTTTACCTTCGTAAGATAAAAGCCATGGCCATTGATATGGAAACAGCCACTATCTTTACGGTCGGTTTTGCTAATAAAATACCTACCGGTGCATTACTTTTAGTAACCGACCAACCAATGATACCAGAAGGCGTAAAAACAGAAGAAAAAGATAAAGTCGTTACGCAACAATTTACAGAACTGCACTTAGACATTGGTATCAAATCTTTATTGGAGATAAAGAACCAAGGGATTTCGGTTAGACACTTAAAGTTCTGATATGATACTATCAGCAGAGCAGTATGTACAAGGTATTTTAAATCACGATATTTCTGTTTTATCCAAGGCCATAACCCTTGTTGAATCCAATAAAGAAGAACATCAAAAAACAGCAGAGAAAATATTAAATTGTTTATTACCTTATACAGGTCAATCGTTTCGTTTAGGGATTACAGGTTCGCCCGGTGTTGGAAAAAGCACATTTATTGAATCGTTTGGGTTGTATTGTATTGAACAAGGCCATCAGGTGGCAGTACTGGCCATTGATCCAAGCAGTCATTCTTCAAAAGGGAGTATATTGGGAGATAAAACAAGAATGGAAAATCTTTCGCGACATCCGAAAGCGTTCATTCGGCCTTCTCCAAGTGGCGGCGTTTTAGGCGGAGTGGCTTCAAAAACCTATGAAACCATGCTGTTATGTGAGGCGGCGGGCTTTGACTGGATTTTTGTAGAGACAGTGGGAGTAGGACAAAGCGAAACCGATGTGGCTGGTATTACCGACTTTTTTTTATTACTCATGCTTGCTGCCAGTGGTGATGAAGTACAGGGTATTAAACGGGGTATTATGGAAATGGCGGACGCCATTGCCATTACTAAAGCCGATGGCGATACTTTATCCAGAGCATTACTTACTGCCGCTCAATTTAAATCCGCATTGCATTATTTTATACACCCATTAGATGAATGGACGGTTCCTGTTATTCCGGTATCTTCTATAAAAAAAGAAGGATTGGATAAAATTTATGAGCTGCTTGTTAATTTCAGAAAGACGGCTCAACAATGCCATTACATAGAAAGAAAAAGAAAAGAACAAGTGTTAACTCGTTTCAAAAAAATAATTTCTGAATATTTAATACAGGATTTTTTCTCTGATGAGAAAATTAAAATATTCATCCAGAACAATACGGATGAAATTACCTATTCGCCACATCGTCTGGCTCAGAAATTGCTTCAACTATACAAGCGCACCAATTAATTTTCTTTTTTCCATTTAATATCTTTTGTAAAGACCCTGACCGGATAAATAGCGGCAAAAAAACCTATTGTTAATAATACCACTAAAACATTGAACACATCATTGAATTGTAAATCAACAGGGTAATAGGGCAGTATTGAATTTTCATTAAATTTAATCAAATGAAATTGTATTTGTAGCCAGCAAATAAATATACCCACTATAAGCCCAATAAATGCTCCTCCAAAAGTGATTAAGAATCCTTCCAACATAAAAATACTTTCTATAGTTCTTTTGGGTGCCCCCAGCGCATACAAGGTTTGAATGTCTTTTTGTTTTTCTATGATCAGCATCGTCAAAGCACTAATGATACTAAAGGTGGCGATTAATAAAATAAAACTTAATATGATAAATGTCCAGAGTTTTTCAGTTTTTAAGGTTTTGAAAAGCACCTCATTTAGTTGTTGTTTATTTTTGACCTCAAAATCTGGACTTAGTAAATCTTGTAGTTCTTTTTGCGTTTGCTCTAATGTGTTCTCGTTTTTCAATTTTATTTCCAGGGTACTCACGAGCGACTCTGCATCTAATAAATCCTGTGCAAACTTTAAATCGCAGTAAATATATTTATAATCAAAATCGTCGTTGATGGAAAAGACCCCTGAAACATACGCTTCTTTTTCGTTGATTAAATCAGTGTTTGTGCCAGAATTTTTAATTCTTTTTGGACTATAAAAAATCAATGGAGCAAAGGCATTGTTTAGAGATACATTCAGTTCATTAGCAATACCTTGTCCGATAATCACATAGTTTATATTTTCTTCTTTTAAACTATATTTTCCTTTTTGAATAATAGATTTAATAGTGGTGCATTTTTCATACACACTGTCAACACCTTTGATATTAATCAAAACTTGTTTATTCTTATATTTTACTAAGGACTGATTGGTAATGCTTTTTGAAACATGTGCGATGTTGGGATGTGCAGCGACTTTATGCAATATAGTATCGGCTTTAAAGTATTTTCCTTTTACTACACTTATTTTTAAGTCCGGCTCCACAGAATTGTACAAATTTCCCAAAACAGATGTAAAGCCGTTCATTACTGAAATAATGATAATAAACGCGGCTGTAATAAAAGAAATTGCCAATAAACTTATCCAACTGATTAAATTAATAACATTGTTTGACTTTTTAGAAAACAAATACCGAAGTGCCAGTAAAAAAATAATTCTCACAAAAAATTATTTTTTTAATAGTTGTTCTATTTTTTCGGCAATATCTAAACTATCATCAAAATAAAATCGTAATTCCGGAATTTTTCTGAGTTTTTTGGCTAATTTTTCTCCAACATATTTTCGTATTTTTTTATTATTTTCTTCAATTTGTTGAAATACGCTCTTTCGGTCATATTTATCTGAAGGCAAAATGCTTACATAAATTTTGGCTATTGATAAATCTCCCGTTACTTTTACTTCTGAAATATTTATGAATGCGGACGCAAAATCTATAGAGCCGTGCAATAAAAAATATTCCGATAAAACTTGTTGAATTAAACTTGCCACCTTTTTTTGTTTAGTAGTTTCCATACCTTTTATTTTCTCAACAAATATACAGGACATTTTACAATGCTATCAAGGAAAAAAATGAAATTATTCTCTTTTGCGATTCGAATTGCTTGACTAAAGTTTAGCAGGTCCTTAATAACATGTTATAGCAAATGAAACTTTTGCAAGACCTTTCTGATTTCTTCATTATGTGTGGCTAATTCTTTCAAAACTTCCAGCAACTTATTACTTAATTGTTTATGATCATTATCCAGATTTTTCTGTAATTCATATTCTGCTTTAAGTTTATAAACTTCTGTTTCCAATGGTTTCATAAATGTTCGTCTATCCCATATAATGTATGCAAATTGACCAATTATAATTGCCAGAATAACATACAGCCAATTTTTAATATCATTGATTTGTTGTTGTTGTGCCTCAAATCGCAAAAGCATTTCTTGTCGTAAATTTTCAATATCTTTTTTATTTTCTTGTCGTAAATTTTCAATATCTTTTTTATTTTCTTGCCGCAAATTTTCAATATCGTGTTTAAGTTCATCTGTTTTTACGTCTAACTTCAATATCCTATCCCTATCCGCTAATGTAAAAGGCACGGGTGTATTTGCTCGCCTATCTTCTTCTGCACGAGATAATACCGACGTATTTTGAGAAAGCAATGTATTATAACTTAAAAAAACGAATATCGTTATCACCTTTTTCACTATAATTTTTTTACAAATATGCGTAAAATGTTACAATCAAAAAAATTATTAACTTAAATTAGGTAACAAAGCATATTCACGAACATCTTAATTAAAAATTAAAAAAACAGAGTGTGAATATAAAAAATCTATACTCGTTTCTTTGAAAAAACTTTCTTACCGTCCAGATTCAATAAAACCTGTATCCTGCCCCTACTTCTATATGATAGGCTACTGCAAAATGTGTTTTGAGTGAAAAATGAGCAACGAGATGATTTTTAAAGTAATACCGACACCCTAAACGATGGTAAAATCGTCCATTGGGAAGTTGACCTGTAGCGGTGTATGTATAAATTCCCATTTCTATAAAAGGCGTTAAACGGCCAAAATTATAAGCATAAGAAATTTTTATTCCGTTGCTAACAGTGTTATTAAAGTTAAGAATTACTTTATCTGTATCGTTTTTTCTGAGTTCGTGTGCTAAACTTTCTTCGTAAAACATATCTGTCCCAACGCCCATCTGCTGATTTTGATGTAAATTGTAATAATAGTTTATTCCCACAGTAACCGCAAAAAGTTTTTTTCCGGTGGGCGGTTCTACTTCATTCACACCAATACCTGCAAACAGCAATCCTTCCTGTTTATTTTGTTTGTCAGATAAAGAATCCACCACACTATCGTACTTTTTATTTTCCTTAAATTTATACACGAATCCTAAAGAGGGATAAAGTGTGTTTATGCCGAGGTTAGGTACAGAAAAACGACAATTACTAACGTGAATAAACGTAAGATTGGGATTCATAAAAAAATGTTTTGAAAACTTAATTTGCCACAAAAAGCGAAATTGAATAAACGTATTGATATGTGTGCCAATGGCAATATTTTTGTGATTGGTTTCTATGTCAAATTTTTTTGTCAGATAGGCCAGCCCCCAGGCCATTTTCATCTTGAATGTTATGCTTTTTTCTTGACGATGAAAAGGCAATTCCAGATAAGGCGCCACAGCATAACTTTCTCCTAATTTTTCTCTATTCCCCAGTGTTTCGTAATTAAAGCACAAACCATAATCCGGGAAATGATTCGTGCGGTGCCATTTGTAATATCCCGAAGATGTTTTAAAGAAGTTTATTTCAAAAAAAAATGGTCGTTCTGCGATCAGATTGCCTATTTTCCCTGTATGTTGAATCACAGCCCCATACCCCGAATAAACCGATGCACTTGTAAAGGAATTTTGAGAAAAAATAAGGACTACAGTGAAATATCCTAACAGCAGGAATAGTGTTTTTTTAATCAACATAGTTTAAAGAGCAAGTAAATAAACAGAATTTATATTAAAGTTTAGTTGTTATACAACAAAGCCCCTCAATTTTTCTTAATAAATTTTCCAAAATAAGATTGATGGTTAATGATTACCTGTAAAACATAGATGCCATCGTTTAAAGAAGATAGATTGATACGATTATCGGCATTGTGAATGCTTTCTTCTTTAACTTGTCTTCCTTGCATATCCAGAATGTAAACTTTTCCATAATACGGCTTGTTTAAATCAATGTAAATATAATCGGAAGCGATGTTAGGATAAATGTGTAAGAAAAATTTTTCCTGTATATTTTCTATGTTTACAACATTATTCGCATATTGGGTGGTAGAATCTAATTTTACAATAAAAATGTCTTCTTGCTGTGCATTAAAACCCGTTGTATAACCAACGGCTATTATGCCTCCATCGCTTGTTTTTTTGCAGGACAATAAATAATCATTTTGTGAAGAGCCATAAGTGCTGCCTGTTAAGAACCATTGATTTATGAATACATAAATACCGGGTTCATGTTTGCCTTGACCTAATCCCCATAAATCATAAACCACATAATGTTTGTATCCATTCAGATAGGCATTGGCATAAGCAATTTGATTTTTCAATTGTCCTTGCGTTTCTTTTTGATTTAAAATGACATTACACAAAGAATCAACGATTAGCTGATGATAATAAGTAGTGTCTGTACCAATAGGCGATTGGCTTGTACCACAGATAATAAAAGCACTATCAGTAGGTCTTTCAAAAAAATCATAACCAATATCTTCTAAATTAGAATAACCAAAATCTTTAAAGAACAAAGAATCTCCGGTATTATTTGTTTTGTAAATAAAATAATTGCCTTTATTATCAGAAAAGCTATAAGTTGTCCCGAAACAGGCAATGCGGTTGTCATGCAGAATTTCTATTGCCACACTTTCGTCTTCATTCGTGCCGCCCAGTTTTTTTTCCCATTGTATATTTCCAAGAGAATCGGTTTTTATCATCCAAATATCTTTACCACCTTTTGAATTGGTGTAAGAAAAACCACTCATTACAAAGCCACCATCAAATGTTATCTGAAGCGCGTTAAAAATATCCCAATCTATTCCGCCGTATGTTTTTGTCCAGACAGTATCGCCGGTTTTGCTGATTTTCAATAACCATCCATCGTAGCCGCCATTTCCATACGAGTTGGTATAACCCGCTACTACAAAGCCCGAATCGGATGTGCGTACAATGGCCTTGCCAATATCGTTGTTGATGCCACCAAAATGTTGAGTCCACATCACCCATCCGTTTTTATGTACTTTTGAAATTAATACATCGCTGTTGCCGTTTGAGAAAGTACTGGTGTAGCCCGTTACCATATAATGACCATCTAAGGTTTCCACTACATCATTACCAATATCTACGCCCCACCATCCAAATTTAGAAAACCATTTTTGTTGTGCCCAATTTATCTGAAAAAAAAGTAAAAATATAATACTCCATCTGGTTTGCATACTATTTTAGTTTTTTACTTATCATAAAAAAGAATCCTTGTCCGTAAAAAATTTTTGGTAACACCCATCCTTGTAAATTATTGCTGCCAATATAAAAATGCCATTGAGAGGTCTGATACATTATAGAAAACCCAACATTAAACAACGAGTAGCCACCATACCCCAAATGCAGGGTGCCCTGAAACAGGGAAGTGAATTGATACGCTGGCTCTGCAAAAATATAAGGTTTATAATTGGCATTAAAAATATAACGAAACCCTGTTCCTAAAGAAAACTTCATCTTGTTTCCAAAGAAAAATTTATTGTATAAAATAAGATTAGTAGGAATGTTTATATTGAATTCTCCTTTTCGGGCATTGGTGATTTTTTTGAAAGTACTGTCTGCGTTGATTTTATTCAGTGTTGAATCCTTTAAATCATAAATACTGTTGATATGATAACCTGTAAAATTTAAGGTAGTATCGGTAGTGTATTTCACACTATTTCTTAACCAGTGAATAAATCCAAAATTATTGATGTTGACAGACAAT
The DNA here is from genome assembly GCA_037447455.1 of Sphingobacteriaceae bacterium. Classification (GTDB taxonomy): domain Bacteria; phylum Bacteroidota; class Bacteroidia; order B-17B0; family Aurantibacillaceae; genus BPGX01. The sequence continues at coordinate 57,710 of JBBIGQ010000012.1, forward strand.
ATACTCATCTTTCCTAACTTACTCTTGTAAGGTGTTTCAAAATAAATGTCTGTTGATGCGCCAATGCCATTAAGTTGATACCATTTTTTTTGTGAAGTATCACTAATTGTAACATTCAAATTTGAATTAAACACGATCTGGTCATAAGAACTACTTGTAAAGAGAGAAGCATTTTTTCCAAAATCAAAATAAATCAAACGATTACCCTGTAAGATTGAAAGTGAAATGCCAATTTTTGCAGTGCTATCTACTTTTTTGAACAATATCCCTGCTTTGAACTCATTAAACGTAATGGTATTGATGTTTGAGCCACTTAGATTGGCAGTATTACCGGCCAAGGGTTTATTTCCATAAAATGCTAACTGAAAAAAATCTTTAGTATAGCCGCCATGAATTAGATATTGTTGTTTTGCGGCAATAAAGAAGGAAATTTTATCTTTCTTTTTTCCTGCCGAAAAAAATGTGTGCAGATTGTAATTGAAATAGGCGCCTGCTCTGTTAAATCCTAATGCTTTGTCTAATGCTTTGCCTTTCATTGTCTTATCAATGTAACCACCAAAAAACAAATGATTGACCATATTCGCATTGATATGGTTAGATCCCGCATCAAATTCTGTTTTCAGTGAAACAGCATTACCTGTGTACTGAAAAAAATTAAACTCAGAATTGTATTGTCCGTAAAAATGAAGGGATAAAAACAACAGAATTGTTATTAGAAAAGCAGGTGATTTTTTGTGCATACGAATCAATTGGCAATTGTTCTATAATTCACATCCACACTGATAACGACATCTAAATAATAACTATCATAAATTTTCACATCCGGCGGTGATGGCGGTAAATACATATAAGAAACAAGTTTAATTTTTTTGCTCTTTTTCAGATTTTCAATGGTAGATTTATTCATAAAAGCAATTAGTTGAGAATTTCTGGGCGCTGTAATATCATTATTAGCATTCACAAAAGCCATTTCAATGGTATTATTTGTTGGCAATAATAAAGAATCTAAAACAGTATTATTTTCATCCAGCAGATAGGCCTGCAATTTTACTTTAAATGGATAATTGTTAGAAACATTAAATAAAATGCGTCCTTCGTTGATATTGTTTAATTGCTTGATGTTTTCAAAGTTTATTTCCAACACATCTTGCAAACGAAAGTAGTTAGCACTCAATATTAATGGAACATCAATATCAGCAAACAGGCGTATTCCAGTATTGTAATAAGCAAAATCATTGGTGGCAGAAATATTCCCAAAAGGATTTACTTTTATCATGCCGCTGTATCCTAAGTAATCCGGTAAATTTTCTATAAATGGCTTAAGATTACTATTTGAAGTATTTAATTGGATGGTGGTGGTGGTAGAATTGACAGGATTTGACCAATTGCCGGTTTTCGTGGCTCTGTTAATGTTGCTGTTTTTTAAGTTAGAAGAATTCAGAAGTATAGTAGAATTATTGGTAGTATTAATAGAATGAACCGTGTCCAATTGTCCTTGAATATCTACTCCAAAATCATTCACTATTTGAAAGTTGACAGATGCTGAGTTAATCTGAAAATTAGAGACCTCTAAAGTTTTAGAAAATCCTAATACAGCCGAATCGTACGGAATGCGTATGTTTTGTTGTCCGAAATAACCTTCCATATATTGGGGTATTATTTTTTCGTAAGAAATCTCTGCGTTTATGCCCTGCCCAAATAAAATACTGTCGGGTTGTGCATTGGGTGCTGTATAGACAGTAAAACTATGCACAATGGTATTGTATTTATTTCCGCTGGTACCGGTAAAGCTTAGGTCATAGCCATTAAAATTGTAGGACTTAATAGTGGGCGTAGTACCCGGTGGAATAATTTCTGTAATATAGAATGCGTTGTTGTTTTGAGTAGCCGATTTTAGTTTGTATTGAAACAATAAAGGTAGCCGTGTGGTATTGGTATATTTAACGTTTAATATGCCTTCTCTTACAATCCCATAACGCAATCGGGTGTCGTTAGGTATTTGAAAATCAATTTCTTCTTCTTTGTAAAATAACATGGTATTAGGCCCTACTGTAGCAGTAAATAAGGCAATAAAAGAATAGGTTAGGGTAGTATCTTTTAATTTCACCAGTGTGTCCACTTTAATATCGCTTACTTTCTTAAAAAATTTTAAATGCAACACCTGACTGCTATCGGATTGAAATAAAGAATCACCAAAAAAATTTTTAATGTTCAAGGTGCCTCTTGCTATTGGTGAAACCAAATCTACATCCCAATAAGCAAATTTTTCTTTTTTACACGATAAAAAGGAAAACAATATTACCAGAGAGAAAGAAAACAGTATTAAAATTTTTTTCATAAATTCATGGGGCGTTTAATTCTGGAGTTTGAATAACATTGCTTTTATTACCCGCATTATCTTTGATAAAGCAGGTATATTTGAATTTTTTAATATCAGGGGTAGACCGAAACGGAGACATTGAAAGCGCTATTTCACCACTTATAGGTTTATTTTTGTAAGCATCAGAAGGGGAAGGAAAACTGCGTACATCAATGCTGTCCTGGAAAAAAGTAGAGTCAACAAACAAATCGTATTTGTTACTGTCTGTATCCCAAAAATAATAAGCAATAAAAAAATTACCATCCCCATTAGGTCCGCCGCCAATATCTCCATTACCATCTGAAAAATTTATAGTAAGAATAGCGTTGTCTTGCGATAAAACAGTGAAGGATTTAAAACTAATCTGCGGAACATTGGAATAATTAGGTTTTTTAGCACATGTCCAAAAAAATAAAACACTTATTGCTATCCAAAAAATTTGTTTCATGGGTTTGTTTAATAACGATAAAAATTAAATGATGGTATGTTGATTATCTTGGTCTTCCGACACCACCATTTCCTTTGGGAGCAGAAAAGCCGCCGCCCGAATTATTCCCGCCACCCCAATTTCGTTGTGTTGGAATGTTTTGAACAGGATTGTTTTCTTGCGGACTTACCTGAATGGGTGTTGGCTTACCGCCATTTGTATTAGGCCTGCCTGGGTTATAATTATTATTACCTTTGGGAAAAACATTAACGCCGTTGTTTCCAGGGGTGGTGTTGACGGGAGTTATATTGGTATTTACGACATTTCTTGGTATCAGGTTCGATTGAACCGCAGGATTTGTATTGATATGATGAATGAGCGGGGCGTTGATAACATTTATTTGTGATGGTTCAAATTTAGTGATTGGTTTGGGTCGGGCGGATTCGTCAAATTTTGGGATATTCATTTGCGGTGAAATGAGCAAAGGTTGTTTCACATTGTTGTTTTCAGGGTTAACGATATTATTGGTTGTTCTTTTGGAATTAAACCCTTCGTGAGAAATTCTTGGTGCGTAGGTCATGCTATTAATGTCCATTGAATTGTAGTAATAAGGATTATTCCAGCCCCAGTAAGGGTTACCATAAGGTGAATAGGCGAACCACGGAGAATATCCCCAGTTGTTCCAATAAGCATACGGATAGCCCCAAGTCGTGCAATAAGGATTATTCCAGCCCCAGTAAGGGTTACCATAAGGTGAATAGGCGAACCACGGAGAATATCCCCAGTTGTTCCAATAAGCATACGGATAGCCCAAAGTCGTGCCTAATCCATAAGAGTAATATGGATTACCCCATGAATAACCATATCCTAAATAAGGAGAAAAGTTACCATAACCTGTGTAAATGCTGGCGCCATAATTGGGATAACCATAAAAACCATAATTGGTGTACCAATTATCATAATAACTCAATCCGCTTACAGGATTGTAGAAACGTTTAATTCTTGCGGCGTATTCATAATCATAATAATCGTCTTTGTTATAATTGGGCTCTCTGTAATAGGGGTTATTGTTTAATTTTTCCTGTTCTTGTGCAATAGAGTCTTTTATAAATTGTTGCCGGGCTTCCTGCTGCTTCTTTTGTTTGGCAAGCATTTCTATTTTTTGCTCTCTCTCTTTTTTTGCATTGACATAGCTGTCATTGTCTTCATAAAAAGAAAGATTTTTTAATGAAGAGCAGGAAAGCATAAGAAGAACAAGCAAATTGAGTGATAGTATTTTCATGCTTAATGTTTTCATGAGATTAATTTTTTTCTCTACAAATATACGAAAAAAGTTATAACCAGGTTGAGTTAAAAAAGCTAAAAAAACCTACTATAGTTAACAACAACTATAAACACCCAACTTCATTCCAAAAACTTAAGCAATTAGTTTCGGTATGACGAATAATAAAGCAACAAAATTCTCTGTATCAAATGAGTGTTTGCTAATTTCAATTCAAATTAAATGGAATGTAAAAAACCAAAGTTTCTTAATCTGTTTAGGTTCATTAATAAGTAATATGAAACAAAATTTCTCCTCATCTTAATTCTGACCAATATTTGTTAGGAGCCAATATAACTAAAAATACCCATTTTTAGGTATTGATTAATCTTCTATAACCTGTGTACTTTTGCGGGCAGAAGTTATTTAGAATAATTCTAAAAAATAAAACTATGAAAAAAACAATTTTTATCATTATTGGGTTAATGAATGGAATAAATAATTTCATTCAGGGACAGGTAGTAATTGACACTGTAAGCATTGGTGCTGGATATGTTAATGAAAAATGGTATAGCTTGCAAAATGATGAACAGGGAAGTAGTCCAAAAAATGCATGGGACATTGCTTTTGAAACATCAGGAATGGGCTCATCTATTCACATCAATTCTGTTATTGGGAATAAATTGTGGGTATATCCAAACGGCGATACAAGTGTATGGAATTCAATTGACACCAGCGGTATAAATTCGTGGACAGCAAGGTATAATTCTGACACCAGTTGGTCAGTAGGTGCTTTTAATGTGGGGGCAACTTCTAATCCTTATGACTTAGGTTGGGGGATTTATAATCCCATTACTCATGAAGTTATAGGAGATTCGTTGTTCATTATCAAATTATCCAGTAATCAATATAAGAAACTATGGATAAAGAAATTAGCCAGCGGTGTTTATACATTTCAGTATGCAGATTTGAATGGGAATAATCAGCAGATTATTAATGTCAATAAATCAATGTACAATACAAAAACTCTGGTGTATTATTCTATTCAGAATAATTCAATACTTAATCCGGAGCCTATTTCATCTAACTGGGATTTAGTATTTAAGCAGTATACAGCATTTATTCCTTCGCCCTATAATGTAGCAGGCATCTTACAAAACAAAGGTGTAACTGCCATCAAAGTTTATCCGATAGACACATCGTACAATCAGTGGTACAATTATCCGTGGCAAACATCTATAAATACCATCGGATATAACTGGAAAAATTACACCGGTAGTTGGCAGATTGAAGATTCTCTGGTTTATTTTGTAAAAAGCAAACAAGGCGATGTATGGAAATTAATATTCACGGGTTTTGGTGGATCTGCAAACGGAAATTTTATTTTCTCAAAACAAAAAATAAGCCCCACCCCCGTTCCATCTTATTCTTCATCTTCGGTAGAAATAATTTTATATCCTGTTCCGACTAAAAACCTTCTGAATGTTTTACTTAACAACCCTAGTACTAATAACATTCGGGCAATAGTTGAAATCATGGACATAAATGGGAAAATCTTAATGCCGGAAAATTGGGCGAATATTTCTTCTTTTGATCATAAAACAATCAATGTAAGCGAATTGCCTGCAGGAGTATATTTTATCTCTATTACAAGTAATGACTTTAAATACATTCAAAAATTTATCAAACAAAACTAAGCTATTATGAGAACATTATCTGCTTTTGCTTTCCTTGCGCTAATATTTTTGGCATCTTGTGGTAACACTGATTCAAAAAAGATATTTGAGGATAATAACAATAATACTTCCAAAATAGGAATAGTACTTGTCAACCATGGATCAAGGTCTGAAACGTGGAGAAACGCTTTAGTTCAACTTGAAATGACCGTTCGGGATAGTATTTTGAAATGGCCTCATGTAGCCATGGTGCGAACCGCCTTTATGGAATATACAGAACCATCGATTGCCACTCGTCTCAAACAAATGGATAGTGCTGGCATTACAGATGTGATTATTGTTCCGGTTTTTCTTACGGTTTCACCGCATACGTTTGAAGATATACCCACAATTGTTGGATTAAAAGAAGATCCTGAATCTATGGAAATGTTGAAAATTGAAAAAATAGAGAGATACAAACCCAAAGCAAATGTACACATCACGTCTTTATTGGATTTTACAGATATACTAAAGAAGAATGTTTTGAAACGAGCTAAAAAACTTTCCAATCCTCTTGAGAGAAATAAAGAATCCTTGGTGCTTATTGGGTATGGTGATAAAAAATATCTGAAAGAATGGGAAAATCTTTTTGCGTCCGTAGCACAGTATGTGAAAGACAGCATAGAAATAGCAAATTATACTTACGGTTGGTGCGGACATTTGGTTCATTACAATCCTGAAGAAACAACACAAGCAGTAAATAAAGCGTTAGAAAAATCAGAATATGCCATTGTAATTCCCGTTTTAGTAGCACATGATGAAATGTTTCAAATTAAAATCATTGGTGGTGGAATTGAAAAAGTACCGGATTATACCAGAAGGGTAAAATACAAACCAGATGCAATATTGCCGGATGAGAAGGTTAGCCAATGGATTCTGGATATTTCAAAAAAATTTGTACAAGATATATTACATTCAAAATCTGTGTAAAATGAAAATAAATAAGACATGGAGAAGATTACTCATGGATTGGCACAGGGATATTGGATACTTTATTTCAGGTCTTATTTTAATTTATTGCATATCTGGTCTTGCACTAAATCATATTGATGATTTTAATCCGGATTTTATTATTGAACGAGATACAATAGATGTAACTATTTACTCAAAAAATCTGAATAATACAGATATTCAAAAGATTTCATCGCTTGTTGGTGAAAATAAAATTAAAATATGGGATATGCCTACCAAAGATCAATTGAAAATATACTACGATAATGCAACATTCCATATTCATATTAAAGAGCATAAAGGGGTATATGAAAAATTAAAAAAACGACCAGTATTTTATCATAGTAATTTAATTCATCGTAATTCCGTGAAAGGTTGGAAGTATGCTGCTGATGTGTTTTCAGTTTTATTGATACTTCTCACCATTACAGGCCTGTTCATATTAAAAGGAAAATATAGTTTTATGAAAAGAGGCATTTGGTTATTACTTGTTGGAATGGTGCCACCGATTATGGCTATTATTTTTTTTACTTATTTTCAAAAATGATAAGATTAATCATTATATCTGCTTTACTTTTTCTATTTTATGAAAATGTTTGTTCACAATCTATTTGTGTTGTAGATGCAATTTCACAAAATCCTATTCCATTTGCTACGATTGAAGTCGTGGACATTAAACTTAAAAAAAGAAGTGTATTCCAATCAGACATAAATGGAAAAGCAGCCATAAATATGGCAACAGAAGGACCGTCAAAAAAATATTACATACACATCATTACGTTTGCTTATACACCTTATTCGGATACTTTAATCGGAATAAAAGATTCCCTTATCATTGCATTAAAAAAAATTGAACAGCAGCTGGAAGAAGTTGTTATTACAGGTGAATCTACTCCAATAGAAAAAGAAAAAAGTGTTTATCAAATTAAAATAATTAGTGAAGAAAAAATCAAAACCATGGCTGCTCAAAATTTAAGAGATGTATTAACTAATCAAATGAATATCCGAATTTCTCAGGATAATGTTTTAGGTAGTTTTTTAAGTATGAATGGGCTTTCCGGTCAGGCAGTTAAAATTATGATAGATGGCGTGCCGATGATTGGACGTTTAAATGGTAACATTGATTTGTCTCAAATTAATTTGAATAACATAGAAAGAATTGAAATTATTGATGGCCCAATGGCTGTTAAATATGGAACCGATGCTATAGGCGGAGTTATAAATATAATAACTAAAAAAACCTTCAATAAAAAATTAGGTAATAAAACTTTAGTTTATTATGAAAGCAATGGAACATACAATACTCATACAACACTATTTTTTACAAGAGATAAACATCAATTTAATGTATCACTTGGAAGAAATTTTTTTGACGGATGGAGACCGGATGAAAAAAACTTTTATTTTGAAAAAATAAAAATGGCAGACACAACTCGTAACAAAATATGGAAGCCCAAAGAACAGTATTATAGTTCTTTGGTAGATAATGTATCCTTCAAAAAAGCTTTATTGGTCTTGTATTCCGATGTGTTTTATGAAATTATTGATGATAAAGGGAAACCCAAGCCACCATATTACGAAACAGCATTTGATAACATTTACAAAACATGGAGAGATAACCAAAAAATTCAGTTTAATACGCCATTGTTTTCTTCTGGAAAACTGGATATTGTTATCTCCCGAAATTTTTACAAAAGAATAAAAAATACGTATTTCAAGGATTTAACCACATTAGAAAAAACATTAACAACCAATTCAGATGATCAAGATACAAGTGTATTCCAAATGTACATGAGCAGAGGTGTTTATACTAACAAATTATTCAAAAACTATTTTGAAATCGGATATGATATTTATACCGAGAATACACATAGCAGCATTATTTTTAATAAAAAACAAACACAAAGCGATTTAGCTGCTTTTATTTCATATAATCTTGAATTAAAAGATAAAATAAAAATTAAACCTGGCTTAAGGGCAAGTTATAACTCCTTGTATGCTACACCTTTAATCCCCTCCATTCATGTGTTGTATAATTTCAATAAAATAGCAAATGATAATTCTCAACTCATACCAAGCATTCGCCTCTCTTACTCAAAAGGATTCAGAACACCGTCTTTGAAAGAAATGTATTTGAATTTTGTGGACATTAATCACAATATTATTGGAAATAATTCTTTAAAGCCAGAATTATCGGATTTTTTCAATGGATCTATTAACTCAAATTTTTATACAAACTCCATAAAAATAAAAACATCTATTTCATTATTCTATAATAGTGTGTATAATCTGATTCAACTTGCACAAATAAATAATAATACAAATCAATATACTTACATTAATATCGGCAAAACTAAAACTTCCGGAGCAAATTTTAACCTAAACGGAGAATATAAAAATTTTCAATGTGACTTGTCAGTGGCCTACATAGGTTTAAATTATCCGGATGTGAATAAAACAACTGTGCTATTTTACCCTGAGATTGTATTCAACAGTAGTTATACTATAAAGAAAATAAAAGCCCGGTTAAATTTGTTTTCAAAATATAATGGGAAATTGCCATATTATTCTTTAGTCAACAATGACACACAAAACTACAGCTTAAATTATACCAAAGATTACCTACAAATAGATGCCAATTATTCAGTTTTTCTTTTCAAGGAGAAAATTAATATTTCATTGGGTGTAAAAAATCTTTTAAATAACACTTTTCTGAATTTTAGTACCGGGGGAGCGCATGCTTCCGGAGGCATGTATATCAGTACAGGCAGAACCTATTTTATACAGTGCATTTTAAATTTAAGTAAATGAAACAATATCTGTTTGTTATACTAATTTTAATGTTACAATTTTCTTGTAAAAAGAGAGAATTGCCGGTTCCAAAGCATCAGCAAGGACCCGTCAACAAAGTCGCAATTCCACTTACTACATCTTATAAGTACCAGATATTTTTTTCTCTCAACAAAAACGCTATTGTACAACAGCAGTTAAAAACAACATGGGATATTGCTTTTCAATGTAATGGAGATAAAATTATTCTTAATTCATCTAAGATGATGTTCGCATACAAAACAAATTATGAAAACATGTCTGATGTAACAGACACATCAGGGTTTCAACAAAATAAAAAACACGATACTCCCACAGGAAACTTAGATAGTACAGCAATTGGGGATTGGAAAGGTAATAATAAAGTATACATTATTGACAGAGGTTACAACGAAAATGGGCAACATTTGGGATTTAAAAAATTAAAAACAATAAACTACTCGGACAAAATTTTTTCATTTTCACTATCTGAGTTAAACTCTACAATATCGCACACATTTCAAATTGTTCAGGACACCAATTATAATTTTATCGGTTTTTCATTTGATAATAATCAGCCCGTCATTATAGAACCTCCTAAAACCCAGTGGGATATTGTTTTCACACAATATACAGAGCATTTATCTCAACCTTATTTGGTAGTCGGGTGTTTGCTAAATCGGTATAAAACTTATTGCGGTATGACTCAATCTATTCCGTTTGAACAAATTAATTACGATTTTGTCCAAAATTTCGCGCTTAGTTCTAAAATCAACAGTATTGGCTACAGTTGGAAAGAATACGACTTTAATTCATCCGCCTATATTGTTTTTACAAATTATGTATACATTATAAAAAACGCGGATAATTATTACTTTAAATTGCGGTTTATAGATTTTTATAACTCAAATGGAGAAAAAGGGTATCCTACCTTTGAATTTCAAACATTGTAATATAGTTTTTATACATTTTGTCCTTCTATTCAACTTATACGTATCTTTATGCACCTATTATTTGAGTAAGTGAAAAAATTACCTTTATTACTTGTTCGCGCATTTTTGCCGCCGTTTTTCATCACTTTATTTGTCAGTACGTTCTTATTTTTTTTGGTGGAAGTAGTGATTACATATTTAGATGATTTTGTTGGAAAGGGGTTAAGTGTATGGGTGCTTACACAACTCTTTACCTATGCCTTTCTGGCTATTGTTCCCAAATGTATCCCGCTGGCTATTTTACTGGCTTCGATTATGACAATGGGTAATCTAGCTGAAAACTATGAACTGGCTGCGATGAAAAGTGCCGGGCTTTCTTTGTTTCGTATTTTTTATCCTTTGGTAGTGTTAATGTTCGTTTTAGCGGCTTTAACGTTTGCGTTTAATAATTTTTTGTTACCCAAACTCATGTTAGAATCACAGTCCTTACTGTTTGATATTCGTCAGACAAAGCCATCTGTAAGCATTAAGGAGAAAACATTTTACAATCAAATTGAAAACGTTTCCATTCGGGTAGAAAAAAAATACAGCGATGGACATAGTTTAAAGGGAATTCTGATTTATGATCATTCCGGTGATGTCGGAAATAATATTCAACTCTATGCAGACAGTGGTTATATGTTTACTTCTTCTGACACTAATTATTTGGTAATTCGCTTGTTCAACGGTACCCGATACGAAAACATTCGTAATGAAAATACTTACCGTAGCTATCCGTTCAGTATAATGAATTTCAAAGAAATGGAAATAAATATTGATTTAACCGGATTTAAATTAAAACGAACCGATAAAAATTTGTTTCGTCAAAACACAGAAATGATGAATATGTGGGAAATTCAGCAGGAAGCAGATTCGTTAAACCGTTCAAAAGAACTGCATCAACAATCGGTTTATTCTCAACTAAAAAATTATTTTTTCTCTCACGTTCTGAATACGCATCCTAAAGAAAAGTGTTTAAGCATCCATGAAATAAAACCCCATTTATCTCAGGCAGAAAAGAATCTGCTTCAGGAAATGAAAATGAATCAGTATCGTTCTTTAAGTGCATTTTTAGAAGCAGAGATTTTGAGCATTAAAGGGATAGAAAGAAGAGTGGCTGAACACTGGGTTGCATGGCACGAACGACTGGTAGTATCTCTGGCATGCATTATTTTATTTTTTGTGGGTGCTCCGTTGGGTTCTATTATTCGTAAGGGTGGGTTAGGGCTGCCCGTAGTGGTAGCCACATTGTTTTTTATTTTGTACATGATCTTAACGGACTCTATGAGAAGCATGGCATTAGAGCTTATTCTTCCGCCCTATTTTGCCATGTGGTTACCATTGTTGATTTTTTTTGTAATAGGCATTTTCCTGACCTATAAAGCCGCACACGATTCTGTGTTGTTTGATGTGGATTGGTATCTCCAAAAATTAAAAACAATACTTAGAGTGAAGCGTACAAATTCTACCTAATCTGGGTGTTAAACTCTAAAAAACACAAAATGAAAGTACTTCTGATAGCACATAAAAATCCTTTTCCACCGAACGATGGTGGTAGTATGGGCATATACACAATGATTCAAGGGCTTTTACTGAATAAAATTGAGTTGACTGTATTATTAATGAACCCATTAAAACTGTACAAACAACTGGATAACAGATGGATACCAACTGAAATAAAAACTATCAAAGCAGTTACCATCAATACTAACGTAAAAATACTTCCTGCATTTTTCAATTTATTTACGCGTCAATCGTATTTTGTAACCCGATTTTCAGACAAAACATTTGAAAAAACATTAATAGAATTTCTTCAGCAACAACAATACGATATTATTCAGTTAGAAAGTATTTTTTCTGCTGTTTATTTGCCAATAATTAAAAAACATTCCACTGCCAAAATAATTTTAAGTGCGCATAATGTCGAGTATCAGATATGGGAAAGAATGGCTCAACACGAGTCCAATCCTGTAAAGAAATGGTATTTAAAGTTACAAGCCCAACGTTTAAAGCAATTTGAAACACGTCTTTTTAATCAGGTAGATGGTATTACAGCGGTTACAGAATTGGATAAACAACACATTGCTTCCTTTGCGCCACAGACGCCTGTTGTCGTAACGCCAAATGGTATGGATATGCAGTCATTCACAGTGATGCCTTTTGAACAACAGGATTTGAATACTATTTTCTTTTTGGGGTCATTGGATTGGATGCCCAATCAACAAGGAATTGTATGGTTTTTAGAGCGGGTTTGGTACCAAATACTTGAACAATGTCCGGATGTAAAATTAATTATTGCGGGAAAAAATATTCCCGATTGGTTAATGAGTAGGAAGGAGCGAAATGTACGGTTTTATTCAAATGTTCTGGATACCAGAGAATTGTATGATTCTTATGCCATCACTATTGTTCCGCTGCTTGCAGGAAGCGGCATTCGTGTACGAATTATTGAAGGAATGGCTTATGGAAAGTGCATTGTATCGACAAATATCGGGGCAGAGGGCATACCTTATGAAAACAACAAAAATATCGTCATTGCCGATACATCGGAGAACTTTGCAAATGCTATTGTACACCTTTTAAAATCACCCGAAAAAGTAAAGCACATTCAGTACAATGCCAGACAAACAGCCGAAAAATTTTACAGCAGAGAAAACGTATATTTGCCTCTTGTAAAACTCTTTAATCAATTGACCAATTCTAATTAAGAGCAACGTATGGCAGTCATTGTTTCTATCATCGGAAGACCTAACGTCGGAAAATCCACTTTGTTTAATCGCCTTACTAAAACACAGGAAGCCATTGTAGCTGAAACACCTGGTGTAACAAGAGACAGACATTACGGAAAAGTGGAATGGGGGAATGTAGAATTTACAATCATTGATACTGGCGGTTATATGAAAAATAGTGAAGATGCTTTTGAACGATACATTCATCAGCAAATACAGATAGCACTTGAAGAAAGTCATATCGTTTTGCTAACGGTAGATGTGAGAGAAGGACTTACAGAACTGGATAAAGAAGTGGCAAATGTGGTAAGAAAATACAACAAACCGGTGTTGTTGGTAGCCAATAAATCGGATAATAGTAAATTATTACAATCTGTATATGATTTTTATGCACTTGGCTTTGAGCACATTTATCCCATTTCTTCCATTAGTGGTAGCGGAACAGGGGAACTGCTGGACGCTATACAACACATTATTGAACAACAGTTTAGTCAGGAATTAAAAAAAGAACTACCAGAAGATGACTATCCCAAAATAGCAATAGTCGGCAGACCAAATGTTGGAAAATCTTCTTTGGCAAATGCCTTATTAGGAGTAGAAAAGCACATTGTTTCTGATATTCCGGGCACTACCCGCAATTCGGTACATTCTTTCCACAACAAATTTAACTTAAAATGTTGGTTAATAGATACCGCCGGATTAAGAAGAAAAAGTAAAGTAAAAGAAGACATAGAGTTTTATAGCACTGTTCGTACAATTCGGGCGATTGAGCAAAGCGATGTGTGTGTATTAATGTTAGATGCTACTGTAGGTATTGAAGCACAGGATCTGCATATCTTTCAGAATATCATAGAAAATAAAAAAGGAGTGGTGCTGGCGGTTAACAAGTGGGATTTGATAAAAGATAAGTACAACAATATAACAAAGGATTTTGAACAGAATATAAAAAAACGGTTAGCACCCTTTGTAGATGTGCCTCTTCTGTTTACTTCCACCGTGGATAAACTAAGATTGATAAAAGTATTAGAAACCGCTATTCAGGTAGCTCAAAAACGTAAATTTTACATTCCCACGCATGAATTAAACGATTTTTTTCAAGAAATAATGAACCATACACCGCCTCCTTCCATCAAAGGAAAATTGGTGAAAATAAAATATGTTACCCAGGTAAAAGAGGCACCGATATTTCTTTTGTTTTGCAACTTGCCGCAGTATCTACCAGAATCGTATAAGCGTTTTTTAGAAAACACGTTGCGCGAAAAATATGACTTTAAGGGAGTTCCGATAAGTATGTTAGTTAAGAAAAAGTAAAGAACATACATTTTATTTAATGGATAGAGCGTGTTTTTGAAAGGATAGTATTCAAATGACACATTGCTATTTGAGAAAACTATTCCATATATTTGTACGCAATGGGGAGAAGATTTTTTTTAATTTATATTTTTTTGACTGGCTATATGGTTTTTTCTCAAAACCAGAAAAAGTTAGATTCCCTTTTCACTGCCTTAAAACACTGGGAAAGCAAAAGAGGCACAGAAGCCGACACGAATGTGTATAATTGTTATTACCAGATTGGAGTTGAATTTCAAAATTCTAATCCCGATACCGCCATTTATTTTTTGAATAAAAGCATTGAAAGGGCAAAAATTTTAGGAGATAAAATAAAACAAGCAGAAAGCATAATACAACAAGGATGGTGTTATTATATCAAAAGCGAATTTACCAAAGCGATGGAACACTATGAGAATGCCTTGAAAATAATGCCGGAGAAAACAGAAAAGAAAGATAACATTCGGAAACAAAGGGTCTATGCCGCCATTCTCGGCAACATTGGAGTTGTTTATTATGAACAAGGCAATTATACCATGGCATTAGAATATTATTTCAAAGCATTGAAGATCAATGAGGAAATCGGAAATAAAAATAATCAGGCCATCAATCTCGGCAACATTGGGAGTGTTTATTATAGTCAAGGCAATTAT
>JBBIGQ010000013.1:0-68902 GCA_037447455.1 Sphingobacteriaceae bacterium
TACCTTAATTTAGGTAACATTGAAAGCATATTCATGAACAACTTAATTAAAAATATAGATCGTGAATAAATACGCTGAAAATGTTACAATCAAAAAAACTTTTACCTTAATTTAGGTAACATTGGAAGCATATTCATGAACACCTTAATTAAAAAGTAATTAAAATTTCACAATTTTATATGACACTTAAATTAATCACAAACTATTGTGTATAATAATTTCCTGCTTCACTTTATACTTATTCTAATTCCCTTTACTTTTGTGTCCCGTTTTATGAAAAAAAATTTTTTTCTATACATCTGGCTAATAATCGTTTTTCCCTCTTTTGCTCAGTGGGATTTCAATTCGTCCTCTGCTACTCGCTTTGCCGATTCTGTTTATGATGCTCTTTCGCCTCGTGAACGCATCGCTCAACTCCTTATGATTCCTGTGTATGCTAATAAAAACACCAAACATATTCGTCAGGTCGCTGAGTATGTAAAAGAATACAACATTGGTGGAATGATCTTAATGCAAGGCAGCCCATTGAAATTTGCCTCCTATATCAATTACTATCAAAAATTGGCTAAAACACCTATCCTTATGAGTATTGATGGTGAATGGGGCGTTTCTATGCGATGGGATAGTATGCCCATTTATCCCAAGCAAATGACACTCGGTGCATTGAACGAACCAAACGACTCATTAATTTACTATATCGGCAAAAAAATCGCCCGGGAATGCAAACGACTTGGAATACACATCAACTTCGCTCCTGTAGTAGATATAAACAATAACCCTAATAATCCTGTCATCGGTATTCGCAGCTTCGGTGAAAATAAATACAAAGTTACACACAAAGCGTGGCTATACGCCAAAGCATTAATGGATAATGGTATTTTACCCGTTATGAAGCACTTCCCGGGTCACGGTGATACTGACGTAGATTCACATAAGGATTTGCCTATTCTTAATCACTCCAAAGAACGACTGGACACTCTTGAACTATATCCTTTTAAATCCCTTATCAAACAAGGTATTCCAGCCATTATGGTCGCTCACCTTAACATTCCGGCCTTAGATACACAACAAAACAGGCCCTCTACTTTGAGTTACAACATTATCACCAACCTGCTTAAAAAAGAACTAGGATTTGAAGGACTGATTTTCACCGATGCTTTGAATATGAAAGGAGTATCCAAATTTTTCCCTCCCGGAACCGCTGAAGTAGAAGCCCTCAAAGCCGGTAACGATGTTTTGCTTTTTTCCGAAAATGTCCCCAAGATAATTGCCTCTATTGAAAAAGCCATCAACGACTCTGTATTCAGTTGGCAACAAATAGAATACTCGTGTAAAAAAATTTTGAAATACAAATACTTTCTTAATATTCAACAACACCAATTTGTCAAAAAGAAAAATCTTTACGCGGACATTTATGCACAAAAAATTCCACAACGACTTATCTCTAAAGCAAGTGAAAAAGCCCTTACTCTCCTTCACAATAAAAATAATTTCTTACCCTTAAAATCATTATCTCAAAAATCTTTTTTACACATCACTATCAATGATTATGCTAACAATTCATTTTACTCAGAACTGACTAATTATATCTGCACCGATACTTTTGCTATTCTCAGCGAAAAAAAAATTGACACGAATATTCTCATTTCTAAAATTCAAAACTCTAATCTCATTTTTGTTCAATACATTCAAAAAAAATTATTCAATCATTTAAGGAACAATCACACAGACAGTATTATTAATTTAATTGAAAAAAATGTACAACAAAAAAATAGCATCTTAATCATTAGCGGAATGCCTTATGTACTGAATAAATTTCAACATCCTGAGAACTTTCAGGCGATTCTCGTTGCTTATGAAAATAAAAAAGCTCTATCAAAATCAGCCGCCAATATAATTTTTGGAAGTATTATTCCACAGGGGCAATTGCCTGTAAGTACATATTTTGCTCAATCCACCACAGGGCTTACATACTCTGCCAACATTCGTCTTAAAGAAATCTTCCCCGAAGAATTGGGCATTCATTCGGATGTACTACATCAAAAAGTAGATTCACTTATCTATTCTGCTATTGAACAAAAGATATTTCCGGGCTGTCAAGTTATAGCCGTTAAAAATGGTAATATTTTTTTCAGAAAATCGTATGGAAAAATAACTTACGACGACACAGCTGCACCCATAACCAACTCTCATTTGTATGATTTGGCTTCCGTTACCAAAATTGCTTCTTCGGCCTTGGCATTAATGAAATTAGTGAGCGAAAAAAAATTAGACGTTTCTAAACCACTTGAATATTATTTGCCCGAATTAAAACATACGAACAAAGGTAAATTAAAAATAGAAGATATTTTGACGCATCAATCAGGATTATTACCTTTTATTCCATTTTACACTTCTGCATTAAAAGCACAAAAAAACAATATCACCGTTTTTCAAAACGACTCCAGTGCACAATATTCCATCAAAGTAGCTGAAAAACTGTGGATGCGAAACGATTGGAAAGATTCACTATGGAATGAACTGATACGCAGCCCATTAAAAGACGCTGGAAAATACATATACAGCGACTTAGGATATTATTTTATGCAACGTATTGTAGAAAAAATCACTGGCCAATCTCTGGCTGAATATCTACGCACGCAATTTTATGAACCAATGTACTTAAATCTTTGTTATCAGCCATTGTATTATTTTGAAAAAAAACAAATTGTTCCAACAGAGATTGATAAAGAATTTCGGAATCAATTGCTTTTGGGATATGTTCACGATCCCGGCGCTGCTATGATGGGCGGAATTGCCGGCCACGCCGGATTATTTGGGAATGCTACCGACTTGGCTACACTGATGCAAATGCTTTTAAACAATGGAAAAATTTTTGGAAAAATCTTTCTGGATAGCGCAGTCATTCAGGAATTCACTCGTTGCCGATTTTGTCCTAAAAACAGAAGGGGGCTTTGCTTTGAAAAACCTGCACCGGATAAATCAATGGAAAGTCCTGTGCCGGATTGTTGTAATCCCGAAAGTTTTGGACACTTCGGATTTACAGGCACTATGGTCTGGGCTGATCCCAAAGAAAATCTCGTTGTCGTATTATTATCCAATCGTGTTTATCCCGATGCCAAAGAAAACAAATTGGCAAAATCCGGTATTCGTGGGAAACTCCTAAAAATTTTTTACAATGCTGTCAAGCATTATTATCCTTATGGAATGGGACCTTCGCAAGAAAACAATTAGTGTAGTATTTTCCAGACCAATTCTTGTAACAATTGAAAATTTTCCAAACTATAATTATTAATTTTTTTACTCTTTTGGTCAAATTCTGACAAAAGATATAATATTTGTTTGGTTTTAGGGCGTGGATAATTGACCGATGCGGTTTTGTATTCTTTTACAAAAAATGGATGTGGTAGTTTTAATTGTTCTTTTATATAATTCTCTTCTTTATTATCCAATAAATGATATTTTAATACTTTTGAAAAATAGGTGTGAAGTGAAGGAATAATCCGTTCCATTGGAAAATCTGTTTTATTTTCTCCAAAATATTTGATGATTAAATTGGCTTTTAAGACATTTTTTTCTGCCAATGCTTTTTGTAATTCATAGATGTTATACTCTCTGTTGACAAAAGTAAATTGGTTCACGTGTGCTTCGGTAATTTCGGTTTTTGGGGGAATGTTGAGTAAAATTTTTTCAATTTCTTTTTCAATACGCATCAAATCGTTTCCAATGTTTTCAGCAAGATGAAAAGCCGCTCTGTCGTCTATCATTCTTCCCAAGTCCAGCACGTATTGTTTTATCCAATCTTTGACTTTGTAATCTTTTATTTTTTCGGACTTAAACGCCACAACATTGGGATGCTGAATAATTTCTTTAATAATGGATTTTTGTTCATCAGGTTTTTTCTCAGGATCTTCAAACGTCAGTATCAAATGATGTTCTGGAATAGGCTGTTGAAGAAACTTTAAGAGCGAAGGAATACTGTTTTCTTTATCTTTTGAAGTGCTTTGAAAATCTTTCAACAGATGAGCATCTCGAAAAATGAGCATCTTGAAAGACGAAAACATACTCACTTCCTGTAAGTGCAATATAGCATCATTCAGTTTATCTTTCTTGCCATCTAAAATAAATAAATTATTTTCGTTATTTGTTTCTCTGATGAAAAATTCAGCCGTTTGAATAATTTTTTGGATATAATAAGGTTCTTCACCATACAAAAAATACACAGGCGCAAAAGCCCCTTTTTTGATAGCATGAACAATGTCTTTGAAAGGCACTAACATATTACATATTCAAATATGGCAAAAGTCCGTGTAACCCACCTTCTCTTCCAAAACCACTTTCTTTGTATCCGCCAAAGGGTGAAGTCGGATCAAATTTATTATAGGTATTTGCCCATACTACGCCCGCCCGCATTTTAGACGTCATATTAAATATCTTAGATCCTTTGTCTGTCCATACACCTGCCGCCAATCCATACGGAGTATTGTTGGCTTTTTCTATCACTTCTTCCACCGTTCGGAATGTTTGAATCGTTAGGACAGGTCCAAAAATCTCTTCTTGCACGATGCGATGCGATTGCGATGTTTCAAGGAAAAGCGTGGGAGTACAAAAATACCCTTTAGATGGTAACGTACAATCTGATTGATAAATGCTTGCTCCTTCTTGCACGCCTAAATCCAAGTAATAATGAATTTTTTCCAACTGCTGTTTGGAATTAATAGCCCCAATATCGGTGTTTTTATCCAATGGATCGCCTACAATCAGCGATTTCATACGATGCTTAAGTTTTCTAGTCACTTCATCATACACGCTTTCCTGAACAAACAAACGAGAGCCCGCACAACACACGTGCCCTTGATTAAAGAAAATTCCATTGACGATACCTTCTACCGCTTCATTAATCGGTGCATCATCAAAAATGATATTAGCTGATTTTCCACCTAATTCAAGAGTTAGTTTTTTGTTCGTGCCTGCTATTGCTTTTTGAATAACCTTACCAACCTCTGTGCTTCCTGTGAAGGCGATTTTATTTACGAGTGGATGTTTTACAAGCGAAGCACCTGTTTTTCCAGCGCCTGTGATGATGTTTACTACACCGGGCGGCAAGTCACAATCACGAATAATTTCGGCTAATTTCAAAGCGGTAAGGGGTGTTGTTTCAGCAGGTTTTAATACAACTGTATTGCCACAAGCTAATGCCGGAGCGATTTTCCATGCTGCCATCAGTAAAGGAAAATTCCACGGTATAATCTGGCCGGCTACTCCAATAGGTTGTGGATGGCGGTTAGGAAACGCATAGTGTAGTTTATCTGCCCATCCAGCGTAATAAAAAAAATGATTGGCGGTCAGTGGTATATCAATGTCCCTGCTTTCCCGGATGGGCTTGCCACCGTCCATGCTTTCAATTACAGCCAGTTCACGGCTGCGTTCCTGAATCATTCGGGCAATGCGATAGATGTATTTACTTTTTTCTTTTGGCGGTAATTTTTTCCAGTATTTTTCATAAGCATTTTTAGCGGCTTGCACGGCTTTATCTACATCTTTTTCATCGGCTTCGGCAATCTCAGCAATCTTTTGTTCGGTAGCAGGATTGATGGTGTCAAAATATTTTCCACTCGATGGTTTTACAAATTGATTATTGATAAATAAACCATATTGTTTTTCAAGATAAATATGATCGGTACTTTCGGGAGAAGGAGAATATTCCCACTTTTTATTAGAAGTTGATTTTAAATGTACAGATTCATTGGATTTTTCAATGTTTTTTTTCTCTTCAGCAAGTTTTGACATAAAGATTTATTTTATGCTTACAAAGTTACGAATTATTTTTGCATTCCGTCAATATTAGTTTGATGTCTTCGACTTTAATTCTTTTATTCATTGGAATATACTTTTTACTCCTACTCTTTATTGCATATATTACTTCTCGCAAAGCGTCGGCATTTGCGTATTTTCTTGGAAATAAGCAATCGCCGTGGTACATTGTGGCTTTGGGAATGATAGGTGATAGTTTAAGTGGTGTTACCTATATTTCTGTGCCTGGCAAAGTATACACAAGTGGACTTACATATCTTCAAATTGTATTAGGTTACTTCTTAGGTTATTTCATCATTGCGTATATTTTGTTACCCCTTTATTATCGGTTGAATGTAACATCTATTTATGAATTTTTAGAGAAACGTTTTGATACACAGGTTCAAAAAACAGGAGCGTTATTTTTTATCATCAGTAGATTATTAGGTGCAGCAGGTCGTTTATACCTTGCGGCTAATGTGATACATCAGTTTGTTTTAGGACCATTGGGATGGAGCTTTGGGCTTAGTATTTCTGTGATTTTAATTTTAATGCTATTGTATACCATAAAAGGTGGGATTAAAACATTGGTATGGACAGATGCTTTGCAATCTTTGTTTTTAGTATTGGGTGTGGTATTGAGTATTGTGGCAATCAACCAACAACTACATTGGTCTGTTACAGAAAGTTTTTATCAAATTGTTCATTCTCATTATTTCAGGGTATTTGAGTGGAATGCGATGAGTTCTAATTTCTTTTTTAAGGATTTATTAGGTGGGATGTTTATTGCAGTGGCAATGACGGGATTAGATCAAAATATGATGCAGAAAAATTTAAGTTGTAAGAATCTAAATGAAGCACAAAAAAACATCATTAGTTTTAGTTTTGTAATGGTGATTGTCAATGTCTTTTTTCAATGTTTGGGAGTATTGATTTATCTGTATTTTGAGAATAAGCAAATTCCTTTGCCATTCAAAGAAGATGGAAGCGTTTTCACGGATAAAGTATTTCCATTATTAGCATTAAAATATTTGAATATCTATTCTGCTTTGTTTTTTATTTTAGGTCTTACTGCGGCTACTTTTTCCAGTGCTGATAGTGTTTTGACCACTCTTACAACATCATTTTACATTGACATTTTGCATTTACACCAAAACGTGCATCTTTCAGAGAGAAGAAAACAATTTATTCGAACGTTTATTCACATCATATTTACGTCTTTAATCTGGATTGTTATTTTAATGTATGCTAATTTTAATAACAAAGCCATTGTAGATACTATTCTCATGTTAGCAGGATATACGTACGGACCATTGTTAGCACTTTATGCGTATGGTATCTTTTTTAAGAAAAAAACAAAATCCTGGTGGTTGATAATTTCTTGCATTTTATCGCCCGTGCTGCTTTATGGCATTCAACAACAACTTACCATTCAATACAAAATTGGAAATGAGTTGATTCTCTGGAATATGTTGCTGACATTGCTACTCATCTTTTTCGGTCAAATATTTTTATCTTCAAAAAAACAATTTAACTGATACATTCATAAACTAAAACTTTTTCACTATGATTATCGATGTACATACACACATTATTCCTGAACAATTGCCTGATTTTTCAAAGGAATTTGGTTATGGTGAATTTATCACTTTACATCACCATCAAAAAAATAAAGCATGGATGATGCAAGGAAATAAAAAGTTCAGAGAAATTGACATCAATTGCTGGGATGTATCTATTCGATTGGAAGAAATGGAGCAGCATAAAATTGATGCGCAAGTGATTTCTACCATTCCTGTTATGTTTAGTTATTGGGCAAAACCGCAGGATGCTTTGAAAGTGGCGCAATTTCTCAATGACCACATAGCAGATATTATTCAAAAGTATCCCAATAAATTTTTTGGTTTGGCCACCGTCCCTTTGCAGGATATAGATTTATCAATAAAAGAATTGGAGCGATGTAGAACACTTGGATTTAAGGGTATACAAATTGGTAGTAATGTCAATCAAAAGAATTTGACTGAACAGGACTTTGGTGCATTTTTTGCCGCTTGTGCAGACTTGAACATGTGTATTTTAGTACATCCGTGGCAAATGATGGGACAAGAACACATGACAAGATATTGGCTGCCTTGGTTAGTAGGAATGCCGGCTGAAACAGCCAGAGCCATTTGTAATATGATATTTAGCGGTGTATTGGATAAGCATCCCAAACTACGAGTTTGCTTTGCCCACGGCGGTGGTTCTTTTATTCCGACTATCGGAAGAATTGAACACGGATGGGAATGCCGGCCGGATTTAGTAGCTATTGATAATCCTAACAATCCGAGAAATTATTTAGGTAAATTCTGGGTGGACTCGCACACCTGCGATCATAAACTTTTGAAATACATCATAGATGAAATTGGGGCAGAAAAAATAGTGCAGGGTTCGGATTATCCTTTTCCATTGGGAGAATCCGTTCCCGGTGAGTTGGTGAGAACAGCACCCGTTAGCGATCAAGAAAAAGAAACTATTTTGAGTACAGCCCCTAAGAAATGGTTAGGTATTATAGAATAACGGAGAAATTCAAGGAAACTATGTAGCGGGAACGGGAATTGAACCCGTGACCTCAGGGTTATGAATCCTGCGCTCTGACCATCTGAGCTATCCCGCCAAAATTCGCCGTGCAAAAAAAATAAATTTTTTAATTTAATACAAATTATTGAATGGTAATGTTTGAATGATTTTCTTCAAATCGCTATCAGTAATAGTATCCATTTCAGATTTATCATAAATGGTTAACAAGTAAACATCTTTTCTCTGTTCTGAGAAACAACTTACAATGCGGGCACCACCACTTTTCCCCCTGCCTTTACTTCGGATAGATAATTTAATTTTAAAAGATCAGTTTTCAGAGAGGCGTATTTTTTTAATTTTCTCTTGAAAACTTCAGTGGGAATAACTTTTAAGTCCATTCAAAAAATTTTTAAGGTCTTCAACCTTCTCTTTTTCTTTGTATTGCAAAAACTTCGGCAAACGCTTCGAGCAGTTCGTTTCGTAATTTAATAGTTTGTTCGTACTTTTTTATTTTCTAATTTTTTCCAATCTTTAATTGGGATTTGTACATTTTTTTTACTATTTTTATCTTTGACATATTTTACATCTATTGCTTTCATTGAACAATCTTTAATAAGATTTCTATTAATAAGATTGTCAATGCAAAAGTAAACAATTTTTTATTTTGAAGCAAATTCTATTAGTTTTTATCCATACCTGAGATTAAAAATTCTTGAGTGGATTATTGATTGCCAGTTTTAAACATGAAAAACAAACACAAATATTAGTCAATACTTCCGCTTTGAAAAGACGGCATTTCCTCGTTTTCGTTGTTTAGCCCGTTGTTTATTCAACTTTGCTTGTAATTTATCTTTAAATACTTTATTTTTGGTTCTAAACCGGTGAAATAGCGAATGGTCATCTCTATGAGAACCTGGCGTCCTGTGATATACCCATCCGCCTGCGGTTACTTTTTGCCCACCAAATATTTTAGCAAATAACCCCTTTTTCCTACTTCCTTTGGCAAAAGCATTGGCATTTCCTTTACTTTTACTGAACAAATGAAATTTTCCTCCTCTTTGATTCCGATGTTCTCTCTTCTTCCCACCTGTTTGCGCAGAAAGAAATGTAGCTATACATAAACCAATTATTACCAAAAAATACTTTTTCATAAAGAAGTTACGAAATATGTTTTACAAAGGTAAGGATATTTTTTCAAAACACAAGAAAAACTTTTTCCACAAAATCTTGTTAAGAAATATAGTCCTCAAGTTGAATTTGTTTATTTTTGCGTAATTAAAAACAAGCATCTAATGAAAACATTTTTATTCAAAATAATTCTTTTGTTATCTATCTCTCTTACATTTGGACAATCCAGTATTTTAATTAAAAACATTACCATTCACAATGGTAAAGGCGATAAACCATACATCGCTAATTTGTTAATAAAAAATCAATACATAGCTAAAATTCAAACTTCATCCATTACTGAAACTACAGATACCATCATTGATGGTACGTCGTTGCATTTATATCCTGCACTTATTTCCTGCAATAACATTCTTGGTTTGCAAGAGGCCGAGGCAATTCGTCCCACTTCGGACTTTGCGGATATTGGCGATTTTAATCCACATTTGAGAACGCTTACTTCTTACAATACAGATAGTAAAATTTTACCAACGGTCTTTTCTAATGGCGTTTTATATACACAATGTACTCCCCGTGGGGGATTTATTGCTGGCACATCTGCTCTTGTCAAAACGAAAGCGTGGAATTGGGAAGATGCCGTTGTTGTGGAAGATGGTATTCACGTTTATATTCCGTCTGAATATGTTCAAAAAGGTTGGTGGGCAGAGCCCGATAAAACTGACAAAAACGAAACCTTTCAACAAAACTTTAATAAACTAAAACTTTTTCTTAAACAAAGCAAAGAATATTATTTCTCTAACGACACGTCCACATTTAATCCACGTTACGAAGCGATGAAACCCATCTGGAAAGGAACTAAAAACTGCTATCTGCACGCTCAAAAGAGTAAAGATATATTAAACGCTATTCAACTGGCACAGGAATTACAAATACCAAAAGTTGTACTGGTAGGATGCAAAGAAGTTTACAAAGTCATAGATATTTTGAAAAAATACCAATATCCTGTTGTATTGAGCCGCATCAATGATTTACCCTCCAACACAGACGCTCCAATAAAAATTAATTTTGAATTGCCCGCCCTTCTTGAAAAAAATGGTATACTTTACACCATCAGCATGGCAGGTGATATGGAAGCCATGCAAAGCCGTAATCTTCCATTTGTCGCAGGAATGGCTGTTCCTTACGGACTCACCAGCGAACAAGCCCTGCGATGTATTACTTTAAATCCTGCTAAAATTTTAGGTATTGAAAAACAATTAGGAAGCATTGAAGAAGGAAAAATCGCCTCAGTTATTATTTCAAAAGGGAATATCTTAGAGCCCATGACTCATCAAATTGTCTCTATTATTTTAGAAGGTAAAATATATTCAGATAAAAATTTTCAAAATCAACTTTACGAAAGATATTTAGAAAAATATCATCTAAAAAATTAACATGCAATGAGCAGTTCAATAAAACACATTGTTTTTTTTACTTCAATAATCTTATCAAACATTTCATGGGCATTTCAGATTTTAATACCCATGGGTGATACGCAAAAAAATCATCTGAAAGCGTATGGTATTGCATATTGGACATTAAAGCAGGATGTAGAAATATACTGGCTTCTGAATTACAGAGGCGGAAGTTTTTTATTGCCCGGAAATAAAGCAATTGTCAACGAATGCAACATTCGTGGTGTAAGTTATGAAAGTATTTCGGACGCGCAAGCCAATGCCATACTTGCAGAAATTGCTCAACCCGAAGTGAATATGGATGCCATGAAATTAGAAAAAGCCCCCAAAATTGCGGTATATTCACCGAAGTCCAAACAACCATGGGATGATGCAGTAACGTTGGCACTTACTTATGCTGAAATTCCTTACGATGTTGTTTACGATGATGAAGTATTAAGTGGGGTCTTAAAAAATTATGACTGGTTGCACTTACACCACGAAGATTTTACCGGACAGTACGGAAGATTTTATGCTCAATACGGACATGCCGCGTGGTACAAACAACAAGTGAAAGAAAATGAAGAAATTGCAAAACGGTGGGGCTTTCAAAAAGTATCTCAACTCAAACTGGCAGTTGCCAAAAAAATTGATGAGTTTGTTGTCAACGGTGGTTTTATGTTTGCTATGTGTAGTGCTACCGATAGTTATGATATAGCGCTGGCTGCAGAGGGTGTGGATATATGCGGAAGTGTTTATGATGGTGATCCGACTGATCCTGATATGAATAAGAAACAGGATTATTCTAAGGGTTATGCTTTTGAAAACTATAAATTAAATCCCGATCCGCTGTTTTACGAATTTTCTGAAATTGACACATATTTTACCCGTAATCAATATGGTGTTACCAAAGAAACAGATAAGTTTACTTTATTTGAATTTTCTGCCAAATGGGATCCGGTACCAACAATGTTATGTCAAAATCATACAAACGTTATTCAAGGTTTTTGGGGACAAACGGTGGCATTCAATAAAAATTTTTTGAAAAAAAATGTTTTAATTATGGGCGAAGCCAAAGCATTCAATGAAGCCCGTTATATTCATGGTGAAAGAGGAAAAGGGACTTGGACATTTTATGGCGGCCACGATCCGGAAGATTATATGCACAAGGTAGAAGATCCGCCTACTGACTTGAATTTGCATCCTAATTCACCAGGTTATCGACTGATATTAAACAATGTTTTATTTCCTGCTGCAAAAAAGAAGAAACAGAAGACATAAACAGGTTATTCAACGGCTGTTTTTATTTACAGTGTTTTTCTATTCTACCCAAGATTTATAGTATTTTCCATCGTCTATATGTATGGCGTGTTCCGTAATCATCAAAGGATGAAAGGTGTCAATCATGACGGCTAATTCTTTGGTTTCTTTTTGTCCGATGCTTCGTTCCATTGCGCCGGGCGCCGGTCCATGAGGTATTCCTTTTGGGTGCAAGGTAATATGGCCCTGCTGAATATTGTTTCTGCTCATAAAATCTCCGTCTACATAATACAATACCTCATCGCTATCAATATTGCTGTGATTGTATGGTGCAGGTATCGACAGCGGATGAAAGTCATACAGACGAGGAACAAAAGAACATACCACTAATGCAGAGGTTTCAAAAGTTTGATGAATAGGTGGTGGCAGGTGAACACGTCCCACGATGGGTTCAAAATTAAAAATTGAAACCCCCCATGGATAATTATATCCGTCCCAACCCACTACATCAAAAGGATGTGTGGCATAAATTATTTCAAAAATCTGATGCTGTTTTTTAACTTTGATTAAAAAGTCCCCTTTTTCATTAATAGGATTTAAATGTTGAGGTAATTTAAAATCTCTCTCACAAAAGGGCGAATGTTCTAGTAATTGTCCTACTGAGTTTTTGTATCGTTTAGGGGTATAGATAGCTTGATGGCTTTCCAGATAAAGTATTCTGTTTTCACTGGTTTCAAAATGAATCTGATAGATCATCCCTCTTGGAATAATCAGGTAGTCACCGTATTCAAAAGGAATGTCCCCCATAAAAGTTTTGAGTGTTCCTTTACCTTTGTGAATAAAAAGCATTTCATCCGCATCAGCGTTTTTGTAAAAATAATTCGTAAGAGATTGGGTCGGTGCGGCTACACCAATGATACAATCCTGATTGAGTAGTAAAGGGACACGGCTTTCAAGAAAATCTGCTGTTGGTTTTACCTGAAAAGTAGAAAGCAATAATGGTTTGATATTATTGTGTACAGCAATTTTTGGTTCAACAGAATAAGATGTAACTATTTCTTTAATTTGTGTAGGCCGGTGAATATGGTACAATAAAGAAGACATCCCTGAAAATCCTTCTGTTCCAAATAATTGCTCATAATACAATTTTCCTTCTGGTGATTTAAACACAATATGTCTTTTAGAAGGTATGTTTCCTAATTTGTGATAGATGGGCATATATTTTTTACGGACAAATTTAAATAATTCTTAAGGCAATAAAAAATATGATTTTTATCATAAAACAAATACTGCAAGAGTAGGATGGTGTTAGAGTAACAATTTGTAAAATTAATTTATCTATGATGGAAATAAAGAAACATTTCAAATGTAGATAATTCAGTTTATTGGCTCTTGATATGGATAAGTCATAACTAACTTATTTTACGAGCAAAGAATAACGACATAAAATAGGAGATATTTACTTGACAAGTTCTATGCCTTTTTATTCTTTCCAATCTATTCGCTCTACCATTAATATGGCGTGGTGTGGAAGAATGTAGTATTTTTTCTCGTTGTAAAAAATTTCAATAGCCGAATTTATTAGGAATAATGCTAAATCCCCCACCTTTACTTGTAATGGAATGTATTTAATCTGTTCTTGCGCTTCTTTCCAGGGTTCATCATTTTCTGCAGGAAAAGGTATAGGATAACCCGGACCTACTTTTACTACATATCCTTTTTGAACTTTCTCTTTATCTTGCACAGTAGGGGGTAAATATAAACCTGAACCTGTTTTTTCTGGTGGCGAAATAGGGTCAATTAAAATTTTATCTCCAATAAGCTGAATGTTATCTAACGGCATTATTTTATGTTTTAAAGTTCACCTAAAAAGCCGCCTATTGTAAAATGAAATTGCCCTTTGCCATTACCAATACCTGGGCTTCCCGGCACATTATCAAAGCCCCAACCATAATCCAATCCTAATAATCCAAACATTGGCAGGAATAATCTTAAACCAATCCCTGCACTTCTTTTGACTGAAAAAGGATTAAAGTATTTGAAGTTAGAAAAAGCATTGCCGGCTTCTGCAAATCCTAAAACAAAAATGGTGGCTTGTGGGTTTAAGGTGAGCGGATAACGGAGTTCCATAATGTAACGCGTTACAATAGGAGAACCAAAATTATCCGAAATTGAGTTATCTGGATAACCCCTTAAAGCGATAATTTCACGTGACACAAAATTCCGAAAACCACTTAGTCCACTACCACCAAGGAAAAAACGTTCAAAAGGAGAAAAGCCGATCTCTTTTCTGTAGTAAGCCAAAAATCCCCATCCCATTTTTAATCGCAATACCAGATTTCTGGCTTCTTTCCCTTCTGCCGCTTTTTTGTTAGTAATTTGTGTAAACCATTCTGCCGTGAACTTGTATTTTTGATATTCAATAAATTTATATTTTTCTTGAGAGTTTAAATCAGATAAATTTTTATTTTGAAAAACAAAATAAGAATAAGGAGGGGTCCATTGTCCGGTCAGAGATATGTTAGACCCATTTTTAGGGAAAATAGGAGCATCTACTGAATTTCTGGAAATATTGAACGAAAAATGAAAATCGTTAGCATAGCCGGTATTAAGCCCCTGAAAAAGTGAATAATTATTGAGATGATAATAATTGTAATTAAAAGAAGTATAAATCTGAAAATAATCATCCGGCCACTTTAAACGTTTTCCAAAGCCAACAGAGCTTCCGATAATATCCATAAATTGAGCAGTAGGGTTGTCTATTTTTTTACCGTCTACTTTAATTTTCTTTTTAACGCCTAAAGGAGCAAACGAAGTAAAGAATACTGTACCGGTTAATGAATTAGGTCTTTTTCCACCCAGCCAAGGTTCTGTGAAAGAGATATTATACGATTGATAAAAGGTGCCATTGGTTTGTGCCTGAATACTGAGGCGTTGACCATCACCACTGGGCAAGGGCATCCAGGCGTCTTTTTTGAAAAGGTTTCGAGCGGAGAAGTTATTAAACACTACCCCTAATGTTCCTAACACTCTTCCGCCACCCCATCCGCCAGACAATTGCAATTGGTCATTGGGTTTTTCTTCCAAAGTATATTCTAAATCTACTGTGCCTTCTGCCGGATTAGGAGTTGGGTTAACGCCAAATTTCTCAGGGTCAAAGTATCCCAATTGTGATAATTCTCTTTGTGTGCGAATAATGTCAGAGCGGCGAAATAATTGCCCTGGTCGTGTACGAATTTCCCGATAAATTACTTTATCGTTGGTTTTATCGTTACCTTTTATGTTTACTTTATTGATAATGGCTTGTTTGCCTTCATAAATATGGATGTCAAAATCTATAGTATCGTTCCGAACCTCACGCTCTTTGGGTTGTACCTGAAAAAATAAATAACCGTCGTCCATATAAAGCGATGAAATATCAAAACCATTGGGGTTCATATAGAGTTTTTGATCTAATTTTTGCTGATTAAATATCTCGCCTTCTTTGATATTGAGTATTGTGTCTAATTGTCCACTTCTATATTTGGCATTGCCGTACCAATAGAATTTTCCAAAGTAATAACGGTGTCCTTCTTCGATGTGAATGTCTATATTCACTTTGTATTTATCTATAAAGTACACAGTGTCTTTGATAATTCTTGCATCACGATAACCGCTGGCATTGTATTTTTCAATAATGTTGGGCAAATCTTTTTCAAGATTTTCTGCTAAATATTTCCCGGAATTAAAAGGATTCCACCAGCGTTTCCGTTTAGTTTCTTTCATAGTGCGTCTAAGTTTTCCATTAGCTAACACGTTATTTCCATAAAAGTTAATGTCTTGAACGCGAACTTTTTTCCCTTTATTAATTTTGATGTAAAGTATAATGTGTGGTGTTTTGCTCAGTTTATCTGGCTCCTGTGTAATTTCAACATCTGCAAAATAATAACCTTTGTTGATGTAATATTCTTTAATGGTATTTTTGACATTGCCTATGGTGTAATCGGTAATAATTTTTTCACGAATTAAACGGATTTTTTCCCGAATATCATCTGCTTCGTGTTTTTTGATTTTTCCCATAAAAGTAAATTTTGAAAGGCGAGGTTTTTCTTGAACGACTATTCTTAAAAAAACATCGTTTTCTTTTATTTTATCAATGTAAATTTTTACATCGTCAAACATCCCTTGTTTCATCAGGTTTTTGATAGCGTCTGTTGTTTTATCACCGGGAATTTGAATGACATCTCCAACAGATAAGCCCGTTAGATACCGTAACACGTTTTTGTCAATGGTTTCTGCTCCTTCTATCTCAATGCCGCCAATCGTATATTTTTTAGGTGGGTTTTGATAGAGGTCATCTATGCTATTATTTTGAGAGAATAGGAGGCCAGTAGAGAGTATAAAAAATAATACTATCAGATGTTTATTGAAAGATTTCTCAAACATAAATGGCAATAATTTAAGATGAATGGTTTTGAATTTGTTCACTGGTTTTTCCAAATCGTCGTTCTCTTTTTTGAAAATCTATAATAGCTTTGTAAAACTCTTCTTTTGTAAATTCAGGCCAATACAAAGGCGTAAAATAAAACTCTGCATAAGCGGCTTGCCACAATAAAAAATTACTGATTCTATATTCTCCGCTTGTACGAATAATGAGTTCAGGCTCCGGGAGATGGGCTGTATTGAGATGTTCCTGAATCGTTTGTTCGTTGATTCCATCAATGGATAATAAATTGCTTTTTACTTTCTCTGCAATTTTTTTGCAGGCCTGCGTAATTTCCCATTTAGAGGAATAACTTAATGCTAATGTAAGAACGAGTTGAGTATTATTTTTTGTTTTTTCAATAGAATCTTTTAGGGACAATTGACATTTTTCAGGTAAGGAAGAGATATTGCCAATAGTGTTTAATCGGATATTATTTTGCATTAATTCCGGCACTTCTTTTTCTATGGCAAACACTAAGAGCTCCATCAAGGCATCTACTTCGTGTGGAGGTCTTTTCCAGTTTTCAATGCTGAAAGCATAAAGTGTCAGATATTTAACGCCACATTCTATACTGGCTTTAACAGCATTTCTTACGGATTCAATACCGGCTTTATGTCCTTCAATACGGTCTTTACCTTGTTTTTTAGCCCAGCGGCCATTCCCATCCATAATAATAGCGACGTGGGCAGGTACTTTTTCTTTTTGGATATGTTGTGAGACATTAAGCATTTGTTAAAATTGACCTGCAAATGTAAGTTTTATTTGGTCATTATTAAAATTTTCATTACTTTTGTAACCAAGATTACATTAGTCCGCAAAACAAAAAAATAAAATTATGAAAGCAAAAATTTTATGCTCTGGATTGTTGATGATAAGTAGTTATTTAATGACTGCCCAATCTATCTATAATTACAAAGGCAGCGGTGCTTTGAATGCTCTCACGAGTTGGACATTGAATCCGGGAGGCACTAATCCACCGGATTTTACAAGCCCTAATCAAATATTTGTGGTTACCAATGTTTCCAGCACCACGCTCTCTGCAGCGGGCTGGACAGTGAGTGGAGCAGGTTCAGAAATACAAATTGGGAATGGTAGTAGTTCTACTAATTTAGCCGTTAATTTTACGGCGACTCTTATGGTGAGTGGTGGGGCTAAATTAAGAGTAAAAAATAATGGGACATTGAGTTTGTATCAAACCAATTTAACCTATTTGCCAACGTATACGGATGTGATATTAGACAATGGTTCTACAGTGAATTGGGCACAAAGTACTTCAGTTAATATTTGGCCATTGAATTACTGGAATTTAAAATTATCAACAGTTCAAAAGGCATTGGCATCTTCTACCAGTGCTACAGTGCAAAATCAATATATTAGTAATAACTTAACATTGAATTTGAATGCAAATAGTGGTTTGTTTATTTTAGGAAATGTCAGCGGAAACCTGGCTTTAAGAAGCACGGTAACAACATCTTCAATAAGTATCGGTGGTAGTGGTACAGGTAGTGTAAATATCACTTTACCACTGAATGACCAAAGATTTGGATATTTTGAACTTAGCAGAACTTCATTAGTAAAATGGAATAAAACAGGCGGCAGTTGGGTAGCAATATATAGAACATCGGTAAGTAGTGGCACGGTTGATATAACAGGATTAAAAGATAATCATGTGCTTTATCTTTATGGTAATCTCTCTTTAAGTGGTTCATGGAGAGGGAAAAGTACATTAAATATTGATGTGAGGGGGTCGGGAACTATTTCGGGTAGTTTAAATTTTGAATCCGGATATAATTCTCTTAACCAACTAAGGCTTAACAAGACATCGCAAACATTGTCGTTAGGTGCACCATTAGACATTTATAGAGAGGTTGTTATTAGCGCTGGCACATTGGCCTCAGGAGGAAATTTAACATTAAAATCCAGTGCCAGCCAAAAAGCAAGGATAAATGTAATTGCTGCTGCGGGTGATATCACCGGAAACGTTGCTGTGGAAACTTTTGCAGCAGGAGGTTCGACCGGGTGGACAAATCTGGCTGTAGCAGGAGTGAGTGGTCAAACAATGGCTAGTGGCTGGGGCGATGATTTTCCAATGACTTGTCCGAGTGGCTGCCCTAATGGCTCAACAGCAGGTGGATCGCCTTTTACATCGGTTACGACTTATAATGAAGCGAATAATACATATCCAGGAATTAGTGTGGGAACTGCTCCGATAACACCGGGTGTGGGATATTGGGTTTATCTTGGCAATGGTCAATACACCACAACAGACATACTTATTGATGTGACAGGTCCAGTAGTAAAGAAAAGTGCCGGAAGTTGGAATTTTACAAAAACAATTGGACAAGGTGAAGGATGGAATCTTGTTGGTAATCCTTATCCATCTCCCATCAGTTTTGCAAAGGCATTTGGGTCTTCGTATTCTACCGGAAAAATGGCGAATGAATTAAGAGTATGGAATCCAGATTTGAATAGCGGAAGTGGTGATTATGCATTGTATAAAGTGGGAGTAGGTTCAACTCCAGCGGTTGGATCAGGGGGGGTAGATGATAATATTCCAACAGGTCAGGCATTTTATATTGTGGCGAATCAAAACTTTGCTGTAAGTTGGACCGAAAATATGAAAACATCTACTTCAAGCAATAATCCTTTGTTGAGAATGTCCAATGGAAGTGAAACTATTTTAAGTTCTGCTCCTCAACAAAACAGATTGTTTTACCTAAATTTGACCGGTAGTGGCGTTAACTCTTTTGCAGGCATACATTTTAATAATAATGCGACCATTGCTTACCAGCCGGATTTTGATGCAGAACAAATGGATCCTTATCCGGGAGCACCACAAGTATTTGCTGTGGTTGGAAATAAAGAATTAAAAGTAAAAGGATTACCTTATCCAAATGGCAATTTATCATTAGACATAAAAGTAAGAAGCGGATCTTCTGGTAATTATCAATTAGGATTGCAAGGTGTAGAAAATATTCCTGCAGGTGCTTGTATTACTTTATTTGATAAATTTACGAATACTACGCATAACTTAATGAGCTCACCGTATAGTTTTTATTATTCAGACACGACTACCGTAGCAAGATTTACACTTAATATAACATTGAATAATTTGAATGGTTTGAACACAAATATTGTAAGTGTTCCACAATGTCATCAGGATAATACCGGAATAATGGAAGCCAATATGGGAAGTGGAGGTTATACCTTTGTATGGAAAGATGTGAATAACCAAATTTTAAGAACAACAAGCGGGGTAAGTAAAGATAGTTTGAAAAATGCAGTTGAAGGATATTATTTTGTAGAAGTTACAGATGGGGCATGTTCAAACATTACTACTACGGTTCAATTAGTGGCTAATACCAGCGTTCCGATGATTGATTTTACAAGTTTGGATACAGTCGCAGTGGGAGCACCTGTGGTGTTTTCCAACAATTCTCAAAATTTGACAAATTTTGAATGGGATTTCGGAGATGGTAATACGGCTAATACATTAAATGCTACTCATACGTATACTGCTGCCGGGAATTATTTAGTAGTATTGAGAGCTTACAATGGGTGTGTTGATACATTATCTACCTTAAAGGAAGTTATTGTTATGACATCTACGGGTTTGAATCCACAAGGCGTGCCGGTATCTCCTGTATTGAGCGTGAGCAGAGATGCACAAGGGTATTTTATACGGGCTAATTATACAAAAGATACGAAAGTGAATGTTTATATAACAGATATATTAGGCAGAGAAATTATTAAGAAAACAATTATACTTGGAAACAATAGGAAATTTTATTTACAAAACTTGCCTGAAAATAGTGTAGTGATTATTCATGCGGAAGATGGATTGAATATCATCAATCAAAAAGTATTTGTAGAAAAATAATATCAGAAGAATTTTTTACATTCGTTTAAGAACCAATCCGGTGCAAGGATTGGTTTTTTGTTTTCTTTTTTGAGAAAAACTAGAGTAACATAGCCCGTATTAAGCAACTCGCCTTTTGTATTGAAACATTCATGGTGGAAGGTAATTTTGAGTTTAGGTAATTCTTTAATAGTGGTGAGTAAAATAATTTCTTCGTCGTAAAAAGCGGGTTTTTTGTATTCAATGTGGTATTCAATGACGGGCATCAGAATGCCTTTTTCTTCCATTTTTTTATAGGAAAGGCCGAGTTTTCGTATGGCTTCTACTCTGCCTATTTCGTAGTATTCAGCGTAACGGCCATAATACACAAAGCCCATTTGGTCTGTTTCAGCATATCGTACTCTGATTTTAGTTTTGGCGGTAATCATAAAATTTATTTTAAGTAAACATCTGTTGCACCAAATCCGTATAATTTGTAAGGAGCATCTTCAATAGATTTAACTTCTTCCAAAGTTTTAAGGTATTCTCTCACTTCGTATTTTAAGCGTCCATTTCCAACGCCGTGAATGATGGTTACTTTACGAACATTTTGAGCAATGGCGTTATGAATTTCTTTTTGAAAAATGTCTAATTGTATTTGTAATTTTTGGTGTGCAGAAAGCATTCCGGGATTTTCAACTAATTCTTCAATGTGAAGGTCTAATATAATTTCATCCTGATGCTTCCGAACAGATTGACTTTGCTTTTGAGTAGAGTAAAAAGGTTTTTCTTTTAATTGTTGAATTTTATGTAAATCATCGTCCGAAAGGTGTATGCGGATGTTTTGAGAGGATTGAGAATGCGCTATTTCAGATGGGGAAGTAAGGAAATGTTCTTTTAGCAGGACAATAAAAACAGGTTTTTCAAAGTCAGGATGCTGAATAAATTGAGAAGCAGAGAAAGTTTTTTCATTGATTTTAATGGTTTCAAATACAGGGCTTTGAACAACAAATAAGTTTTCCTGATAAAATAGAATTTGTATTTGAAGAGTATCTATTTCTTTTAGAAAGTTTACAGAATGTGTTTTAATTCTTTGTTTTTCAAAGACCTGAATATTACCGTGTGCTAAGCATTGATGTGTATTGTTTTGGCCAATTGAGTAGGTATAATAAAGATTGTAATCAGAAAGATTGTATAAATAAACGTAAAATTCAGAAGCAATGGATACTTTAGGAGAATTGCTTTCAATGGCGATATATACTACTTTATTGTCGGTAGGTGTTTCGTGTAGTGTGGAAGCAGAAGGATTGAAGATAATGTTTTTATTATCTGGAATAAGTTCATGAGCAGGGTAAGGGATTTCCATTCCATCGGACAGTTGGACAATAACAGTATGAGCGTCTTTTATGGCAGTAATGATACCGCCCCCTTTTTCGTTCAGAAATTTTACTTTATCACCAATTTTCCACTTTCTCATAGTGGCAAAATTACATTTTTTATGATGAGAATGGAGTATTTAATACTTTTGCCCAATGGGATTTAATGGTAAATTAATTGTTTTTTCTGGTCCATCTGGTTCAGGAAAAACAAGTGTTGTAAAAAAATTACTGGAAAAATATCCAGATTTATTTGGTTTTTCTATATCGGCTACTACCCGCCCCAAAAGAGAGAATGAAGTGGATGGGAAGGACTATTATTTCATTACTAAAAAAGAGTTTGAAAGAAAAATACAAAATGGTGAATTTATAGA
This sequence comes from Sphingobacteriaceae bacterium, assembly GCA_037447455.1. Lineage (GTDB taxonomy): Bacteria > Bacteroidota > Bacteroidia > B-17B0 > Aurantibacillaceae > BPGX01. Next base: position 22,227 of record JBBIGQ010000013.1, read on the forward strand.
ATGGGAGGAAGTATATGATGGGTTATATTATGGTACATTAAAGAGCGAGGTAGAACGTTTGCATAGATTAAATAAACATGTTTTATTTGACATAGATGTAGAGGGGGGGTTGAATATTAAAAAAATATTTGGAAATAAAGTGTTGACTATTTTTGTAATGCCGCCTTCATTGGAAGATTTAAAGCAAAGGTTGGAACTGAGGAAATCTGAAAGCGAAGAGAGTTTAATGAAACGTATAGGTAAGGCCAATGCTGAAATTCAGAAATCAGGTGAATTTGATGTTATTATAGAAAATGATAATTTAGAAAAAGCTGTTCAGAAGGCAGAGTATCTTATTTTGGAGTTCATTCAACTCAATTCTTGAAAAAATGAGTTTTTTGTGAGTAGGGGGCAAAAAATTATTTTTGGAAAATCTGATTTAAATTAAGTATTTTTGTGCCCAAAATATTAAATTGAAAATTTAGTAATATGAAACTTTTAATTGTATTAGCGGTTATTCTGTTTATTCTTGCTGTTCATCAGTTATTAAAGGTGATTGAGTTTGCACGGGAATTAAGGAAAACAAAAGAATGGGAGCCCACCGATTCCGAAAATGACTGGATGGGAAAACTGATGTTATTATTTGGGATTGCTTTTTTATTTTTGTTTTTTTATCAGATAAACAGATGGTACGATAAAGCATTACCACCGGCTGCTTCAGAGCATGGAAAAGCTATTGATGATTTATTATTCTGGAATTTAATTTTGATTAGTTTTGTATTTGTTGTTGTAAACGCCTTGTTATTTTATTTTGCATACAAGTATAGAGGTAACAAAAACAAAAAAGCCGTTTATTATGCTGATAATAGTAAATTAGAAATGCTCTGGACAGTGATACCGGCCTCTGCTTTGGCGTTTATCATTACTTTTGGATTAAAATATTGGAATGAAATTACGGCGCCATCAGTAGAGAAAAATCCAATTGTAGTGGAATTGTATGCTAAACAATTTGATTGGACAGCAAGATATCCCGGAAAAGATGGCAAGTTAGGTAGTACAGATTTTAGACATATTGAAGGAAGTAATCCGGTTGGATTAGATACAACCGATAAAAGTGGATATGATGATTTGTTGGTTAAAAATGAGTTTCATATTCCTGTTGGAAGAGAAGTTGTTTTTTATTTTCGTTCAAGAGATGTTATTCACTCGGCGTTTATGCCACACTTCAGGGCTCAAATGAATTGTGTGCCGGGAATGGTAACGACATTTAAGTTTAAGCCCACTAAAACAACGAAAGAAATGCGTCAGGATTCTTATGTTCAAAACCTGATGAAACAAATCAACGAACAAAGGGCAAAAGAAGGAAAAGAACTGGTAGAGTTTGATTATACATTATTGTGCAACAAAATATGTGGTGCTTCTCATTACAACATGCAAATGAAAATTGTAGTAGAAACCGAGCAGGAATTTAATGAATGGATTAGACAGCAAAAATCCTTTAAAACTTTGGCTATTAAATAAGAAAGTAACGAATGTTACAATTTTTATGCTAAAAACATAATTAAATTTGTACACAAAAAAAATAATTATATGGAAACAATAGGTATAACAAACAAAGAACTTCACACTCATGAACATATAGATATTCATCGTTATGAAGAGCATGAAGAAAGTTTTATTACCAAGTATGTTTTTAGTCAGGACCATAAGATGATAGCACGTCAGTACTTAATTACTGCTATGATAATGGCAGTAATTGCAATGATTATGTCAATTGTTTTTAGATTACAATTGGCGTGGCCGGGTGAGAAATTTGCGTTTATTAATTGGATAATGGGTGATAAATGGGGAAAAGATGGTATATTAGATCCAAATGCATATTTAGCGCTTGTCACGATGCACGGTACGATCATGGTATTTTTCTTATTGACAGGTGGATTATCTGGTACATTTTCTAATCTGCTTATTCCATATCAGGTAGGTGCTCGTGATATGGCGTCGCCGTTTATTAATATGTTGTCGTATTGGTTTTTCTTTGTTTCTTCTTTATTGATGGTGATTTCATTGTTTATTCCTGATGGCGCTGCTGCGCCAGGTTGGACGATTTATCCACCGCTTTCTGCTTTGCCACAGGCAATGCCGGGTTCTGGATTGGGTATGGATTTATGGTTAGTGTCAATGGCTTTATTTATTGCATCGGCCCTGATGGGAGGTTTAAATTATATTATAACTATTATAAATTATAGAACAGAGGGAATGAAAATGACTCGTTTGCCACTTACGGTATGGGCGTTTATGATTACAGCTATTATTGGTTTACTTTCTTTTCCGGTATTGCTTTCATGTGCTTTATTATTATTGTCCGATAGGTTATTAGGAACGAGTTTTTATTTATCAGACATTTATATTGGTGGCAGACCCTTGGATTATAGCGGTGGAAGTCCAATTTTGTTTGAGCATTTATTTTGGTTTTTAGGTCATCCTGAAGTATATATTGTATTATTACCTGCATTGGGTATTACTTCAGAAATTATTGCGAATGTTTCTCGTAAACCTATTTTTGGATATAGAGCCATGATTGGTTCTATGTTAGCCATTGCTTTTCTGTCTTTTATAGTATGGGGGCACCACATGTATGTTACTGGCATGAATCCGTTTTTAGGGTCTGTATTTGTATTCACCACTTTATTAATTGCCATTCCTTCTGCAGTAAAGGCATTTAACTATTTGACTACTTTATGGAAGGGAAATATTCAATACACACCGGCGGCTTTATTTTCAATTGGTCTGGTTTCTTCATTTGTTACAGGTGGAGTTACTGGAATTATTTTAGCTGATAGTACTTTGGACATTACCGTACACGATACCTACTTTGTAGTTGGGCACTTTCATATTGTGATGGGCTTATCTGCTGTTTTTGGAATGTTTGCAGGGGTGTATCATTGGTTTCCAAAATTATATCTGAGAATGATGAATAAGAAATTAGGTTATATTCACTTTTGGTTGACATTTATCAGTGCTTATGGTGTGTTTTTCCCTATGCACTTTTTAGGATTGGCAGGGGTTCCAAGAAGATACTATACTAATAGTGAATTTCCAATGTTTGATGCTTTATACGATATAAATGTTATTATTACAGTGTCTTCGATTATTGGAGCATTAGCACAAGGTATTTTTATTTTCAATTTCTTTTATAGTATGTTTAGAGGACCTAAAGCACCACAAAACCCGTGGAAAGCGAATGGACTTGAGTGGACGAATCCTGTAGCGAATATTCATGGAAATTGGCCGGGAGAATTACCTGTAGTACACAGATGGGCTTATGATTATAGTAAGCCAGGGTATGAAGAAGATTTTGTACCTCAAACAGTATCACTAAAAGAAGGGGAACTGGACGGTGGCGGTCATCACTAAGAAAATTAAGAAATATTAAAAGCATACTTTTTTAATAAAATGGAAAAAGTTTCCAAAATAAGTGCGATAGTATTTTTAATTGGTGTTATTTTAACGATTCCGCTCTTTAAGACATTTGTTACTATAAACTATTTTTTGAAACAAAAAGATATTGCGAATAAATTGTGTGTGAATAAATTTAAACCAGAGTTACAATGTCACGGAAAGTGTTTTTTAAAATTAAATTTTAAGAAAATAAGTTTAGAAGAAAAAGATCAGGAAGAAAACTCTATAAATACATTAAAAAACCTTATTGAAAGTGAGTATCTTCCTGATTTTTATGAAGTTAAAATTAATATTAGAGTTAATTATAACAAGCAATTAGTTTTAATTTCTAACAAATATTCTTTTCTATTTAGCTGTGCATTATTTCATCCTCCAACATTGGTTTAGTTGACAATTTTAGTTTTTTGTTATTTTTTAATTAAAATTTTTTTCTAATTTTGAAAAGTTTATTTTTTGTCTAATACTTTTTAAAATTTAAAATATTAAAATTCATTAAACTTAAAAAATTAAAAACCATGAAAACAAAATACTCAATCTTCTTATTAATATCTTCTATTTCAATTTTATTAAGTTTTATATCTTGTAAGAAAGATCCTAAAGAACCAGCTAATACCAATGGATCTACTACAGGTTCAAATACTGGAAAACTCATATTAAGTTTTGAAGCAATGTATGGAGATAGTGCGTTATCTTTTAATAATAAGTGGTACGTTACTAATAATGGAGATTCTATCAAGATTTCAACTTTTAAGTATTACATTAGTAATATTACTTTAATCAAAACGGATAATTCAACGCATAATGTGCCGGAGTCGTATATTTTAGTGAATCATAATGCTTCTGGAAGTATAGCCAGTTTTACAATAAATAACGTTCCAGTCGGACAATACAAAGGTATAAAAATGCTGATAGGTGTAGATTCTGCACGAAATGTATCGGGTGCACAAACAGGAGCATTAGATCCGGCACATGGTATGTTTTGGAGTTGGAGTACAGGATATATTATGTTGAAGCTGGAAGGTATCTCGCCGCAATCTGGGGCATCTACAAAGGACTTCAAGTTTCACATTGGTGGTTTTTCAGGTCCTAACTCAGTATTAAAATGGGTAATCCCATCTTTTAATTCCGCTACAGCTAATGTTTCTTCATCTATGACACCGGAGATTCACTTTAAGACAGACGTTAGTGAGATTCTTAAGACGCCTAACAACATTAATTTATCCACTACCTATAATGTAGTGATGCCCGGTACGCCTGCAAAAATCATAGCAGATAATTATGCCGACATGATTACTGTAGAACATATTCATAATTAAATTAGATGAAGTTATTTGGTTTCATAACAGGGATTATTATTTTTATCACGGCTTGTAAGGTAGAACCTGAAATTAAGCCCGCACTGCCCTCGGATAATATCCGGGTGGTAGTGCCATCGGGCTGGCCAACGCCATATTACAATTTTGAGAATAATTCACTTACTAAAGAAGGGTTTATTTTAGGTCGCCAGTTGTTTTATGAAACAGCTTTATCCAGAGACAATAGTGTATCATGCGGAACGTGTCATCAGCATTTTGCTGCATTTGCCAATGCAGGACACTCTTTGAGTCACGGAGTGGATGGACAATTTGGTAATAGAAATGCTCCGCCATTGTTTAATTTGAACTGGCATCCTGCCTTTATGTGGGATGGAGGTATCAATCACATTGAAGTTCAACCAATAGCGCCGATTACTAATCCTGCAGAGATGGATGAAACACTGGATAATGTCGTATTTAAATTAAAACAAAAAGAAATTTACAAAAAACTCTTCAAAGATGCTTTTGGTGATGAAACGATAAATACACAAAGAATACTAAAAGCATTAGCTCAATTTATGGGTGCTATGTATAGTTATCAAAGTAAATATGATATGGTCAAATTAGGTAAAGCACAACTTTCTATTTCGGAACAAAGGGGGTATAATTTGTTTTTACAAAAATGTTCCTCATGTCATACAGAACCCTTGTTTACAGATTTTTCGTATCGAAATCAGGGCTTATCGGTAAATCCTGCTCTTCAAGATAGTGGCAGAATGCGTATTACCGGAGACCCGAATGATAGAAATAAATTTAAAGTGCCTTCTTTAAGAAATGTTGCGGTTACTTCACCTTATATGCACGATGGGCGATTTGAAACGTTACAGCAGGTTTTGGAGCATTACAATTCTGGCATTGTCCAAAGTCCTACTTTAGATACGCTGTTGCAAAACGGAATACCACTTACCGAGGATGAAAAGCAGGATATTATTAATTTTTTATACACACTTACGGATTATGAATTTTTATATGACAAAAAATTTGATGATCCTAATCAATAGAATTATTATTGTTATAATTCTTTCGTCTGTTTTTTCCTGTAAGAAAAATCAACTGGGAGGAAAAGCAGAAGTGAAGGGGTATGTAAAGCACCACGGGAAGAATATTGCCTACGCAAGAATATTTATTAAGTTTAATGCGAAAGATTTTCCGGGTCATGATACAACAATTTACGATGCCAAGTTTTCAGCAGATGCTAATGCTTTTTATAGTATAAAATTTTACAAAGGCGATTATTACTTGTATGCAGTGGGGTTTGATTATTCGATTCCTCCACCATACATTGTTTCTGGAGGTACACACGTGTATTTAAGGTACAATGAAGAAAAGAATTTAGATTTGTATGTTACAGAAGAGCACTAATTGAAAAATTTATTTATAATTTGTTCAGGTTTCAAAAGGGTTCATTCATTGGATTTTTAAGCAGTAAAAAATTAAAGTTTTATGAAAGCATATTTTTATTTACTAACCTCTTTATTACTTAATGTTATTGATTTTAAAGGATGTGAAGTTTGTGGTTGTTTTATGGGGATTTTACCTTATGACAATCAAAGTAGTGTGGCATTTTTTCATCGTTATAGAATATTTAACGGGTATTATGCACAAGAACAAAAAGGCGAATTTTTTCCTTCTGGTGCATATAGAGTGATGCATGGTAATCATTTATCAAATAATGTAGATACAATAAAAAAGTATTTACCAACAGATTATGAATCTTTTAAAATTTATGAATGCCGCTTGAAGTGGTTTGTCCATCACAGAATTGAAATAAATGCTCTTATTCCGTTTATGGAAACACGGATGAAAGAGGATTCCTTAAAAGTAAAACATTTTGGACTATCGGATCCTACTTTTTTTGTAGGGTACCACTTAATAAAAAAAATTCATGAAGAGAAACTTCAACATAGATTGATTTTATTAACAGGGGTTAAGTTACCCAGTGGAAATTATTATGCTAAAGATGATTATGGAAACAGAATTCCTTTGTTGCTGCAGCCCGGAACAGGAAGTGTTGATTATTTGTTAGGTTATACATATACATTGGGCTATAAAAAGATTGGATTAATGTTGAATACGATGTGCAAAATAAATGGAGAAAATTATTACCATGAAAAAATTTCCAATAGTATTACAATGAACTTTCTTTTGTTTTACAAAGTAAAATTAGGTGATTGGATATTCATCCCTTCTATTCAAAGTTATTATGAATATACAAAAGGATTGTATGTTCTAAACAACTATGTGAATGGCACTAAAATGAATGTATTATTATCTGGCATAGGAATGGATGTTAATTACAAGCAAATGACGTTATCATTGGGGTGGCAATGGAAATTGTATGAAGAACAAAGTTCAATAGATGCAATGAAAAATAAAGGAAGAATGACCTTAGGAATTACATACAATTTTAATCAAAAAACGTATTTAATTAAGGACAGAAAACCTAACGATAAAACTTAAACTCTGTTCTTCTAATTTCTGTGTGTACTGGCTCTGTACAAGGAATTTTATTTTTGTATTTGTTCAGAATTTCTTTTTTGTTCATTTGAATTACTGTGATGCAACTTGACTTATCTTTTGATATGAACCATTTTTTATATAGCTTCCAGAGGTTTTCAAAGACAATAAACTTAATGATGAGTAAAGCATTGGAGTAAGTATCTTATTCTTAATTGATTATATTTGCCCTAAAACTTTAATGTATAGTTTCTTTAAATATTTACTCTTATTTGTATTCCTTGTTTATGGAACAATTTTATTCCCTCAAACTTCTAAAAGTAATCTTGAAAAAAAGAGGAAAAAGTTAGAAAAGGAAATTGCTTTAATTAATAATTTACTCAAAGAAACTTCTGTCAATAAAAAATTATCCATCAGTCAGATAATTATTTTAAAACAGAAATTAGAAATGCGAGAAGAATTGATACAAACCATTCAAATGGAAATTCATAAAGTAAATCAGGATATACAACAAACCAATCAAAGCATTAACATGTTACAAACCGAACTTTCTAAACTCAAAAAGGAATATGCTCAAATGCTTCGGCATGCTCAAAGGCAGCAAGTATCAAGGGGTATAGAAGATTTGATATTCATTTTTTCCGCTCAGGACTTTTATCAGGCCTATCAGCGATTTAAGTATATTCAGGAATATGCGCGATATAGAGAAAAGCAAGCACAGCAAATTGTAAGAAATCAAAAACAATTGCAAGAGCAGGTGGCTCTCCTTCAAAAACAACTCGAAGAAAAACAACAGTTACTCAGTCAGGAAGAGCAGGAAAAACAAATTTTAGCCAATGAAAAACAGCAGGAAGAACAAGAACTTCAACACATTCAGAAAAAAGAAAAAGAACTTAGAGCAGAACTTGAAAAAAAGAAAAAGCAGGCACAGGAATTACAACTGGCTATTAAAAAATTAATTGAAGAAGAAATCAAACGGAAAAAAGAAGAGGCAGAAAAACTGGCTAAGATGAAAGATGAGAAAGAAAAAGAAAAAGAAAAAAAACTTGCTAAAACCACTAAAGAAAAAGAAACAATAGAAAAAACGATCGTGCCGATACTTTCTAAAGAAGCAGAACTGATTGGCAATAACTTTGAAATCAATAAAGGGAAACTTCCCTGGCCTGTTTCTACTGGTTTTATCTGTGCGAACTATGGCGAATATGAGCATCCAGCTATAAAAGGATTTGTAATGTTTAACAATGGAATTGAATTATGTTCTAATCAAACTGTAAAAGTTCAGGCCGTTTTTAATGGTGAGGTAACCGGAATAGCTCTTTCACCAATGGGGGGTAAACTTGTTATTATTCGCCACGGCGAATACCTTACCGTATACTCTAATTTACAGGATGTATATGTTAAACAAAGCGATAAAGTAAATGCTAAACAAGTAATTGGCACTGTGATGCACAATGATGACGAAAACAAATATTCTCTCAACTTTCAAATATGGAAAGGGCAAAAAACTCTTGATCCCAAAGCGTGGCTGATAAACTAATCTTCTCTTTTCTGAAGTAAAGAAAATTTACTATTACTCAGCAGTTAAAAAATGCAAAGCAGGAAGAAACAGGGAACAGATGAACAGTAATATGATTTTTCAAAATTACTTCAAATCGGTTCTAAAATCTTCATCTTCTATTATAGAGAGATAACTTTTATAGCGGCTGTAAGCTATTTGACCATTATCCAATGCTTCTAATACTTTACAATCCGGCTCATTTAAATGAAGACAGTTATTAAACTTACATTGTCCCAAATATCTTCGTATTTCCGGAAAGTAATGACTAATTTCATATTTGTCCATATTCACTAATCCAAATTCTTTAATCCCCGGTGTGTCTATGATAAAGCTACCAAAATCTAAAGGTAATAATTCAGCATAAGTAGTAGTATGTTTGCCCTTTAAGTGTTTGTAGGATACTTTTCCTACTTTCAAATTTAAATGAGGTTGAAGAACATTGATGAGTGAAGATTTACCTACACCGGAGTGTCCAGACAATAAAGTGATTTTGTTTTTAATAAGTTGCCTTATAGGTTCAATGCTTTCTGGTTTTTTGATGGAAGTGAAATACACTGGATAACCAATAGATTGGTAGATTCCTGCTAATTCATTCTGATAGTTCCAGGCATTTTCATTGTCTTCAATTAGGTCCACTTTATTAAAAATGATAGCAGCAGGAATTCTATAGGCCTCGGCGGTTATTAAAAATCTATCTATAAACCCTGTGCTGGTGGACGGTACGGCTACGCTAGCCACCACGCAGGCCTGATCAATATTAGCAGCAATAATGTGTGTGAGTTTGCTTTGATTGGTGGCTTTGCGAATGATGTAATTTTTTCTTGGTAGAATGTCATCAATTGCCCAGCCATTTTCTGTCAATATCATTTGGACGTAGTCCCCTACTACCACAGGATTGGTGCTTTTGATGTTTTCAAGACGCAATTTTCCACGCAAAAAAGCTTCTACTATTGTAAGATTTTGAGAGTGTTGAAACAAATCATTAAAATTTTCGTTTTGAAGTAATACAACTTTATAGCGACTACCAGTACTTTTTAGGATAACACCTTTTTGCATATTGAATTTATCAATGGATTGGGAGAATAAAAGTAAAAATGGCCAATTGAAAATTGAAAGAAGCAGTAGATGAAAGGACAGTTTTAGGTAGAAATTTCATTTAATCGTATTTGTACTTTATGAACCAGCGATCGTTAAGCGTTATACCAAGATTTAATTTGAAAATATTTTCTCGGATGATAGCATCTTTTTGTCCTTTTACAATGTATTGTGCGGAGAGGTGTAGGGCAGAAAATGCTCTGTAAAGCCCCATAGGTAAACTTATGCCTGCAGAAACATTGAATAATGGAACGGCTTTCCCTTGAAATTCCTGATAAGCGGTGTTATAACCTATTCCATATCTATAAATAATTTTTTTTAAATAATTCCCTTTACTGGTAATAAATCGGTCGGGCTGAACGTACCCGCCCACATTTATTTCTATATTATTTTTTATCCTGCCATATCTGGAAGGGCTTACCAGATAAAACTTTTCCCAATCGGTATATTTCAGGTCTATTCCAAGTCCCCATTTATTAGCAACCACATACGCCATCCCTAATCCATAAGTGACCGGAAGGTGCAAATTACCGGCTTGATTTTCTGAATACAATAATGTATCCACAATGTATTTTTCACCGAAGTAGGTATAAGAAAAGTTGTATGCAATGTAATCGTTGATGGCTTTCAGGGAGGATGGGTTTGAAAAAGTGAGGCCAATGTTGAGAGTACTGTTGTTCTGTTGGTTAAGAAGCCAATAAGAATGTAAACCAAAATCAGCCGATATTCCTTTTATTCTGTAACGTTGGTCGTTGACAAAGTTGTAATAAGTAGTGTTACTGGGATAGTTGACGGTGGCGATATTAGATAATTCACCGAATAAATAATAAGCATTGAGTCCTAATGATAGATTTCTAAAAAAACTTTTTAGCGGGCGTTGGATGCTATCTTGTTTTTTGAAAAATTTTTTGAATGCGAACCCGTAAGCAGCAAACACTTTGTTTAAGCCGCCACTACCTTCGTATACATAATTAATAGTGCCGATATTATCTGTAAGGACATTTTGGTTGATTTGATAACCAACAAAAGAGTAGGGCATAAGCCCAAAGGAAAAACCAGAGAATTTTTTGATAGGAAAGCCAATAACGAATGATTGAAAGTTGGTAGATTTTTGTTGTACTTTGTAATTTTGTTTATTGACTAGTTGGGTAGTATAGTAATAGGCAGATGCCTCTATAGAAGTTAGACGCAATTGTGATAATGTGGCAGGGTTCGTGATGTTTAGAAACAGAGGTGCTGTAGTGTCAATGGGTAAAGCGATACCTACATTGCTCATTCCTTTTTGATACGATAGTGTTGTTTCTTGAATATCTCCGATGCCATATCTTGAAAAAGGACTAAAGGTATTGAACTGCCCAAATAGTAATTGGGTAACTAACACGCCACTAATGAGTACAATGTTTTTGATATTCCAATAGGGTATTAAGGCCATCTAAGATTAAATAAGGGCGTAAAAATACTTTTCTTTCTGATAGTTTTTCAAAAAAAGTGGCATCACCCCCGGTGAGAATAATTTTAAGTTCAGGGTATATTTTTTCGAAATAATTGATAAAGTAATGGATTTCAGCAAGGCAGCCGTTTATTACACCGGCATGTAAGTTTTCATTGGTGTTTTTACCTAAAATTGGAAAGAGATGATTTTCTGGATGTAGCAAAGGCAGTTGTCCTGTGTAGTAATGGAGGGCTTTGTAGCGCATCAAAAGTCCGGGAGAAATAGCCCCGCCGAGAAAAGTTTTATTGTGGATTACATTGTATTTGATGCAAGTGCCTGTGTCAATAATTAAGATGGCGGCATTATTAAACTCAGAAATGCCGCCGGCTGCTGCAGCTATTCGGTCGCTTCCAAGTGTGTGGGGAGTAAGATAATCAATGGCAAAAGGTAATTGGAACTTAGGTAATTGGAGTATAAACAGATGAGCGTGTTGAGAGATCTTATTTTGGAGATAAGAAAGCAATTCTTTTTGAGCTACATTGCTTATGATACAACTGGTGACAGTATTTAATGTTTCTGAAAACTCTTTATCTTGTTGGAGTTCTTGAAGTGAGTTGAAAACAAAAAGTTGTTTTAAGGAGAGGTATTCATAGAGGGCGGCTTTTATGCGTGTGTTACCTATATCAACAACTAAATTCACTGAATGGAATTAAAAAGAATACAGGAAATGGTTTTAATAAACTAAAAATAAAAGAAGTGGCACGAGAGGGAGTCGAACCCCCGACACAAGGATTTTCAGTCCTCTGCTCTACCACCTGAGCTATCGTGCCTTCAATGTACTTATTATTATGGTCGCAAATATATGAAAGGATGTTTTAATATTCAAAATTTAAAATGGGATATTTTTTCAGTTAATTTGCCGTGATGGATAAAAAAAGCGGTTTATATAGTTTATTTTTTGTTTTGTTCTTTTTTCAACATACATTATCTCAAGAAATAAATTATGTTGAGTATTATCTGAATAAAATTAAAACATCTACGAGTGATACCGCGCGTTTAAGCGCCTATGCATATTTAACAGAGTATTGTGAAGTGGATGAAATACCGGTTTATGCAGAAGAGGCATTATTAATTGGTAAAAAAATCTTACATAAAGAAAGTCAGAATAGTATAAGAAATAATGTTTTGAAGTGGATAAATGGCGTTAAGAATAATTATGCATTTTATTTTTATGAAAAGGGGCAATATAAAAATGCTCTCTCGCTTTGGGATGAAGTAATAGAAACTTATGATAGTGTGCTTAAATTTAATAACAACGATATCGGGATTTACAAAGATTATTCAGAAGTGCTTAATAATAAGGCCAGTGCGTATGAAAGCATTGGGTTTTATGATGAAGCAATAAAAATGTATTTTCAATCTTTAAAACTATCAGAAAAAATTAGTGATAGTACTCAACTCGCCCGAATACTGAATAATCTTGGATATTTGTATAAAAATATTGAAGAGAGTGATAAAGCCATTAAGTTTTATAACATGGCATTAAAGATAAGAGAAAAAACAAAAGATAGTTTAGGCATAGCTTTGATATTAAATAACATTGCCCGAATCTATTTGGATAGAAAAGAATTGATTAAAGCAGAAAATAATTTTTTGAAAAGTTTAAGTATTTACAATCAATATAATGACCTGGAAGGAATAGCGACAGTAAAATGCAATCTTGGTAAAACATATATGGATTTGGATCAATTTGACAGAAGTAAAAAATATTTACTAGATGCCTGGAATTGTTATCTGCAAATGGGTAAGGAAGTAGAACTGTCAAGTGTTTTTCAGGATATAGCCAACTTGTTTGTGAGACGATATTGGGTAGATAAAAAGACAAGTAATTTGGATAGTGCCCTTAAGTACATTAAAAAGTCAGAATGGATATCCTTAAAGTACAAAATTATTCAGGAGCTTAAAAATGTTTATAAGGTTTATACATATGTTTATCTTTCAAAAAATGACTACAAAAAAGCATTTGAGTACCATAACAAATCAGATTCATTGCATAAGATTATCAACAACAATGCACTCCAAAAATTGGCACTAAAACAGCAGTTAGAATATGAAACAGATAAAACAATAAATCAAAAGCAATTAGAGCATGAAAAAGAAATAGCCATAGCGCAAGAAAAGAATCATAGGCAAAGGATTATTTTAATTGCCATTATGTTGGTACTGGTGTTATCGTTTGTTTTTGTGTTTTTTACTTATAGATCAATGAGAATTTTAAATCAGAAAAATAAGATAATTGCTCATCAAAAACAAGAGGTAGAACACCAAAAAACTATAATTGAACAGAAACAAAAGGATATACTAGATAGTATTCATTATTCTAAATTAATCCAGAAGTCCATTTTACCACATCGTAGAGATATATGGCGTACTATTCCACAAAGTTTTGTTTTATATAAACCAAAAGATATAGTTGCAGGTGATTTTTATTGGTTTCAAGTTATAAACAACTATTGCTTATTAGCCGTGGCTGATTGTACAGGGCACGGAGTGCCGGGTGCATTTATGAGTATTTTGAATAATGAAAAACTGAACGAAGCTATTAATCATACTACTGAAGTTGATGAGATTTTGTATTATGTCAATATCAATGTCAAAAAAACATTAAAGCAATTTGAAAAGGGTAGTATTTCAAAAGATGGAATGGACATCATTCTTGTAAAGATACCTTATGCAATGTTGCAGGATAGTATTATAGAATCAATGACTATTGAATTGGCAGGTGCTAATAGACCTTTGTATGTCTATCATTCTGTAACCCAAACTGTTGACGAAATAAGAACAACAAAAGCATCAATAGGTGGATTTACCGATGAGCATCAGGTTTTTGAAAAAAAAATGATAACTCTGCAAAAAGGCGATTGTGTCTATCTCACAACAGACGGGTTTATCGATCAATTTGGAGGAGAAAAAAATAAAAAGCTAATGTCTTCTGGATTTAAAAAATTAATAAAAGAAATAGGCGAATGGCATTATCAAGAGCAAAAAATAAAATTAGAATTTTTCTTTGAAAAATGGAAAGGAGACAACGAACAAGTGGACGATGTTTGTATGATAGGATTTAAAGTTTAATTATTTAGTTTTCAATAAATTTAAAAGATATTGTCCATAGCCACTTTTGAGAAGTGGTTGGGCTAATTTTTCTAATTGTTCAGCATTGATATAACCCATATTATACGCTACCTCTTCAATACATCCAATTTTGAGTCCCTGCCTTTCTTCAATGGTTTGCACAAATAATCCTGCTTGCATTAATGAAGCAAACGTACCGGTGTCCAGCCATGCCGTACCTCTTTCCATTACTTTGACTTTCAATTTTCCTCTACGCAGGTATTCTTTATTGACATCGGTGATTTCGTATTCTCCTCGTGCCGATGTTTTTAAGTTTTTAGCAATTTCAATCACAATATTGTCGTAAAAATATAAACCGGGAACAGCATAATTGGACTTAGGATTTTTCGGTTTTTCTTCAATAGAGAGGACATTCATATTTTTATCAAATTCTACCACACCATACCTTTCAGGATCACTGACGTGATAAGCAAAAATAATTCCGCCATCAGGATTATTGGATTGTTGAAGCATTCTTCCAAAGCCAGTGCCATAGAAGATATTATCGCCCAATATCAACGCCACTTTATCTTTTCCAATAAATTGTTCGCCAATAGTGAACGCTTGTGCTAGACCTTCTGGTTTTTCCTGAACGGCATAAGAAAATGAGCAAGCTAATTGGTTTCCTGTTCCAAGTAGTTTTTGAAACAAGGGCGTATCGTGAGGCGTAGAGATGATTAAAATTTCCCGAATACCCGCCATCATCAAAGCGGATAAAGGATAATAAATCATGGGTTTATCATACACAGGAATAATTTGCTTGCTAATGGCTAAAGTCAATGGATGTAAGCGGGTGCCAGAACCACCGGCTAAAATAATTCCTTTCATGTTTTTTGTGCTAATATACAGAGTGTTGCTTTAAATTAAAAAATAAATTTTGTATCATTGCTGCACATGAGAACAAGAGGGTTTATATTATTTGTTTTTTTATTTCCATTTTTGATTTGTTCTCAAGTGTCTGAAAAAATCAAACAATACATTCAGAACCATTCACATTTAGCAGTAATAGAGATGTATAAGTATAAGATACCAGCCAGCATCACCTTGGCACAGGCAATCATAGAAAGTGGTGCCGGTAAAAGTGATTTGGCCATCAATGCTAATAATCACTTTGGAATTAAATGTCATGCAGATTGGGAAGGACTGAATTATATTCAGGATGATGATGAAACTACCGAGTGTTTTCGGAAATATTTTTCTGTAGAAGAGTCATATAGAGATCATAGTTTGTTTATAATTAGTCGTCCACGATATAATTATTTGTTTAATTTGCCGATTTATGATTACAAAGCATGGTGCTATGGTCTGAAAGAGTGTGGATATGCTACGCAAAAAGAATATTCGGAAAAACTTATTAATGTGATAGAAAAATATCAGTTGTATAAACTGGATCATTTATGGATTTACGATAGTGAAGAAGATGCCTTAATTGTATTGCCAACAGAATTACAAGCCATGTTCAATAAAAAAGGTTAAGCCAATGGAAGTATCAGTTGTTATCACGGCGTATAATTATGATAAATATATTGAAAGATGTTTGAGAAGTGTGACGGATCAATCTTTAAATAAAAACTTATATGAAATTATTGTGGTGAATGATGGTAGTACAGATAAAACAAAAAAAATTTTGGAAAATTATGAAGATATAGTGAGAGTGTTTAATCTGGAAAGAAACAGAGGACTTTCTTATGCACGAAATTTTGGTATCAAAAAAGCTAAAGGACAATTTGTCGTATTTGTAGATGCCGATGATTATATTCAAAAAGACATGCTGATGATTCAAAAAACTTTTTTGACTGAAAATAATAAATTAGATGCTGTTTCTGTTGATTATTATTTAGTAGATGAACGGGGAACACACTTGGAACATGTAAATGCCGAAGAAAGACCGATTGCCTGCGGAATTATGTTTCGCAAGGACTTTTTATTTGATATAGGATTGTATGATGAAGAATTTTTAGCAAGAGAAGATGAGGATTTGAGAATACGTTTTTTGAAAAAGTATAAGAGCTACAATATCATTCTGCCTTTATATCGCTATCGTATGCACGATAGCAATTTAACAAAGGATAAAGAGAAGATGGAGAGATTTAAAAATAAGTTGAAATGGAAGCACAAACGTTGAGATTAATGGGAGAAAGATTGTATTTAAGACCTGTTTCAGAAGAGGATGTTACACAAGAATATTTTGATTGGCTTAATAATCCACTCATAAATGCAGGACTTGTCAAAGATTTTTATACATGGAATGAAATAACAGAATATGTAAAAGTAAAATCAAAAGCCCCTAATTGTTATTTTTTTGCGATAGTTACGAAGGGTAGTAATAAGATGATTGGAACTATCAAATTAGATAGTTGGGATAAAAGCGCCCAAAATATGGAATTAGGCATTATGATTGGAGATACTAATTTTCATGGTAAGGGTTATGGTGAAGAGGCGTGCAAGCTTTTGTTGAATTTTGGATTCAATGAGTTGAATTTAAAGAAAATTTGGTTAGCAGTTTATGAATCTAATTTACCTGCTATTTGTTTATATGAAAAATTAGGATTTCGTGTAGAGGGGATTCAACGTAAACATATTCGTAAGCAGGACAAACTCTATGATAAATATCTAATGGCCATATTTAAAGAAGATTTTGCGTCATGAAAATACTTATCCTACAAGCCAGAATGGGCTCTACGCGTTTGCCAGGCAAGGTCTTGAAGCCCATCGTTGAGAATATTCCTTCTTTGTTTTTACAATGGGAAAGAATTTCTCCTTCACAAAAAATTGACAAAATAGTCGTAGCCACTTCTGATTTGTCGCAAGACGATGTGATAGAAACTCATTGCCATCAATGGCAAATACCAGTATTTCGTGGAGATGAACAAAATGTTCTAAAACGTTTTTACGACGCTGCTTGTTTGTTTCAGGCAACTACTGTTGTACGAATCACTGCCGATTGTCCGCTGCATCATTACAAAGTAATAGATTGGTGTGTGGAACAATTTGAAAAACGCAAGGTAGATTATTTTTCAAATTCAAATGAACCACCTGTTTTAGAAGATGGCTGGGATACAGAAGTTTTTTCTTTTAAAGCATTGGAAGATGCTTATTTTCAGGCAACAAAAAATTTTGAGAAGGAACACGTAACACCTTATATTAAACAATCCGGAAAATTTAAGTGCCATTTTGAAAAATATCTTTCAGGAAATGATCAAAACTTCAAACTTTCGTTGGATAATGAAAATGACTATAAACTGATACAAAAAATTTTTCAACACTTTTATCCTAATTTATTATTTGAAGTACAAGATGTAGTGGCAGTATTGCGGCAATATCCACAATGGTTGGAAATTAATAAAAACAGCGTTATTAATGAAGGATACATCAAAAGTATCCGAAATGAAAATAGTACGAATTAAAAAAGCCCCAATCTGGAGCTTTTTTTAGTTTGTCTTTAAGTTTCAGTGAGATAGCGTTTATTCAAAAGCAGAAGTGGAGTTTTCTTTTCCTCTGGCTTGTGAAACAATGAGTGGCCTTTCAAAATGCACATAACCATTCAGTGATTCAATGGCTTTGAGTGCTTCTTCATTGTTTGGCATTTCTACAAAACCGTAGCCCTTGCTTTTTTGAGTGTCGCGGTCTTTCACGATTTTTACTCGTTCTACTGTGCCATATTGAGAAAATAGTTCTCTCAAGGCATTTTCTCTTACTTTAAAGCTGATGTTGCTTACAAAAATGTTCATATTTGTACTTTTTTGCAAAAATACAAAAAGTAATTTAATCTAACAAAATAAATTTTTTATTTGTTAAAAAATAAAATTTATCTCAACTAATTAAAATGAAAAATTTCTAATGTGTTTTGATAAATTTTTGTTATTAACAGGTCGCTTGGCATATTTTTTATTTCTGAGAGTTTTTCCAATACATATTGAATATATGCGGGTTCGTTTCGTTTGCCTCTGTAAGGGGCTGGTGCCAAATAGGGGGCATCGGTTTCTAATACGATATGTTCTATATTGATGGTTTGAAGGACTTCTGGTAAAGGTGATTTTTTGAAGGTAAGAACACCACCTATTCCTAATTTAAATGTTCCATAACTCAATACTTTGTCCGCCTGGTCCTTTGTTCCTGTAAAACAATGAAAAATACCACGTGGAAGTTTTTTTAAACTATCTAAAACTTCAAATATTTCATTAAAAGATTCTCTGCAATGTATAGAAACGGGATAATCATATTCTACTGCCCATTCCAATTGTGTCTTGAAGGCCAATTTTTGTTCATTAATAAATGTTTTATCCCAATACAGGTCCAGACCAATTTCTCCAATCCCAATGAACTTTCTTTTTTTGAGTTCATTTTCTACAATATTTAACTCCTCTCTAAAGTTTTCTTTTACACTGGTAGGATGCAAGCCCATCATAGCCAAACAAATGGTAGGGTAATCTTGTTCAGTTTTATATAATCTGGAAATTGTAGTGCTATCAATATTGGGCAATAGAATTTTTTTTACACCTATATTGATTGCTTTTTGTATGCATTCGTATCGGTCAGCATCAAACTCTTCTGAAAACAAATGACAATGAGTATCAATTAACATAGACAGAAATAAATTTATTCACCTAAAACGTTTGAAATAAAAACTAACTATAATGCATCCTGAACCTGGTAATGCTTTAATATTGCAGTCCTAATATCGTTTTCAATTTATTAATTTGTGTATTCCACCACAGTTTATTACTTTCTAATTCGTTGGGGTCAGAAAAATCGGTAACATAGAGCATCACATCGCCTGTCAGAAAATTTTTCTGTATGTTAAATTCAAAATAACTCCCATCATTTTTATCTACCCATTGAAATCTAACCAATGTATTGCGTTCCTGTTTCACTAATCTGGCTTGTTGAGGTACACCGTTCCACACAAATGTATAGATACCGTTACGAATGTTGACATCATCACAAAACCATTCGGATAGTTCAATAGGGTCGGTTAAAAATTTATAGAGCAGTTCAGGTGCTGTTTTACAGGAAAACTCTAAGGTGTATTTGCCGGGCGGTTCTGGTATATCCTGAGATGTACGTGCATATACGGAAGATAAGTCATCGGACAAGCTGTCGCTGAATACCGTACTTTCAGAGGGTTTAATAGTTTGTGGGAGAAGGTCATTTTCTTTCTCAGTTTCTTTCATAATTTGTTCAATCGTAATTTTTTCTTTAGTTTCGTTTTTGGGTATGGACGAATGTTTTTCTTTTGCCGTTAGATGCTGAGATTTGGGGGAGGGAACTGTTTTTGATTCTGATTTTTTTTGTAAGGGTTTTTGTTGGGGAGGGCTTTTTTGATTAATTTTTGCTTTTCTGGCGGCATCGGCTTTTGTAAGTTTTACTTTTTTAGTGCTTTTGGTCGATGTGTTTGCTTTGGTTTGTTTAGAAACAGTTGATTTAGTTTTTTTTACAGATGCTTTTTTTACATCTGTCTTTTTTGAAACTTTAGTTGTCTTTTTAATTTTAGATTGAGGTTTCTTCGGTGATGATTTTTTTTGTGTAGATAATTTTATGGCTGCTTGAGAACGTTTCTTTTTTTGAGCAGTAACACGCTTTTTATTTTTACTTAAACGCTTAGAGGTCTGTTTTTTATTTGGAGATTTTGTTTTTTGGACAGACGGCTTTTGTGCCAATTTCCTCTTAACTTTTTTAGCTGGTTTAGAGGGCTTTGTTTTACTTTTTTTCAATGACGTTTTTTTTGCATTTTTTTTCGCACGTGGTGAAACTTTGTTCTTTTTAGCCGCCATAAAATTTTTGGCAAAATATACCCACTAAAATTCTTTTTTCAAACATAGAATCTTAAATTTAACATATTTTAACTTTTCACTAAAATTTTTTTATTCAGGAAGTTTGCCGTGTGGCTGTTAACGCTCAAAAAATTATCTATTGGTCCTTGATATAGAACATAGCCACCATTTTTTCCTCCTTCGGGGCCAAGGTCTATAATCCAATCCGCATTTTTGATAATATCGAGTTGGTGTTCAATTATAATAATAGTATGACCGCGCGTTACCAGTAAATTCAGTGCTTTCATTAAAATGTCAATGTCATAAAAATGCAGGCCGGTGGAGGGTTCGTCTAAAATGAAAAGCGAAGGGGCGGCTTTTATATCTTGCAAAAATGTAGCAATTTTTAACCGTTGTAATTCACCGCCGCTCATCTTTGAAGTACTTTGTCCCATTGATATATAACCTAATCCAACTGACCGAAGGATATCAAGAGTTTTTAGTATTTTGGCCTCTATCTCCGGGAAAATTTTTTCTTTTTGGAAAAGTTCATACGCCTGATTTATTGTGGTATTAAGTACATCGCTAATAGAGTGACCGGCATATTTGACTTGCAAAACTTCGTCTTTGAATCGTTGTCCGTGGCATTCATCACATGTCATTTCAATATCGGCCATAAATTGCATAGGTATTCGGATAATCCCTTCCCCTTCGCATTTTTCGCATCTGCCTCCATACGTGTTAAAAGAAAAATGAGAAGGGTCAAAGTAAAAGCCCTGTAATTTTGAGTATTTTGAAAATAATAAACGAATATCGTCATAAACTTTTGTATAGGTGGCGCAGTTACTTCGTGTAGAGGTGCTAACAGAATGTTGGCTGATGTAGTGAAGTTGTTTTATTTTGTGAATGACACCTGAAACTTTTGAAGAATTTTTGTTATGAATGATAATTTGTTCAATTTCTGGTATGAGTTCTTCTTCTACCAGTGTAGATTTCCCTGAACCAGAAACGCCTGTTATACAGGTAATGGCATTAAAAGGAAATTGAATGGATATGTTTTTTAAGTTATTTGAACAGGCATTAGAAAGATGAATAAATTCAAAATGCTGACGTGAAAAGGAAGAAAGGTTTACTGTTTTTCTTTTGAACAGATAATCTGCGGTCAAAGAATTGGTTGCATTTTCCATTTCCTGAATTGTTCCTTGAAAAACAATGTGTCCGCCATCGTTTCCTGCTTTAGGTCCTAAGTCGATTATCCAATCGGCATTTTTCATCACTTCTTCATCATGTTCTACCAATACGACTGTATTTCCTTCCTCTCTTAATTTTTTGAGAGCACTTATCAGTCGTGCGGTGTCTCTTGGATGTAAGCCGGTAGTTGGCTCATCTAAAATATATATGCTGCCCACTAAACTGCTGCCTAATGCAGTGGTTAAGTATACTCTTTGGGTTTCTCCGCCACTTAAAGTGCGCATTTCTCTGTTGAGTGTCAGATAGGGCAAGCCCACATCGCATAAAAATTCCAGACGATGAATAATTTCTTCCAAAAGTTTTTGGACGGCTTCTTTATGAGGAATTTTTTGAATGGCTTCGGATTGAAAGAAATTCAGAAGTTCATCTACAGGCATTTCTACAAAATCGGCGATGGTTTTGTTCAATACTTTTATGTAGAGTGCTTCTTTTCTAAGCCGTGAACCTAAGCAAGTATTACATAGTTTTTGAGATTTTAAGTACGAAAGAGATAATTCATTATCATGAAAATGGTGAAAGTATATTGCTTCATAGTTCTTCAAAAGATAATAAATTCCTGGAGTGGATGAATTTCCATACCATATTGCTTCCAATTCTTCTGATGATAGTTTATGATAGGGTTTAGATACTATATGGGGAAATTGTTGTTTTAACGCTTTAATATTATCCATTAAACTATAGGGTATTTTTAATGCAGAAAGCAGGGGGATGGTTTTATTACTAAATACTTTATCTGGATCAAAGTCAAATACTCGTCCTGTTCCTTTACATGTGGGGCATATTCCGTATGGATTGTTGAAAGCAAAAAGTTGTGGAGTAGGTTCTTCAAATGTAATACCATCGGCTTCTAAAACATTACTGAATAGGTGAAAATCCCAGTCATCATTTATTTGACTGATGATGTAACAGGTACCATTGCCTTGATGGTAAGCGGTTTCAATACTATCTATCAGCCGTGATTGTGTATCTTCGTCTATATCTGATGAAGGTGTATAGCGATCAATAATTAAAAAACAATGTTCAATTTTTTTAGGTAAAGTATTTATGGCATCTGCAATTTTTACGATTTGATAATTTATTAAAACACGGGAAAAGCCGGATTGGGAGAGTGTTTCTAGATCTTTTTTCAGATGCGATGAAATAGCAACAGCATTTGCAATGAATACATGTTTGGAAGGGGAAAGAGTGTGTATAAATTTCAGAACATCTTCCGGATAATGTCGCTTGATTTCTTTTCCGGTGACGGGGTGTACTATCACACCTAATCGGGCAAACAATACACGCAGATAATCATAAATTTCGGTAGCAGTACCGACCGTACTACGTGGATTGTTAGAGGAAGTATTTTGTTCTAATGCTATGCAGGGAGAGAGTCCTTTAATGTAATCTACTGGTGGTTTGGGAAGTCGTTCTACAAATTGTCGGGCATAAGATGATAAGCTTTCAATGTAGCGTCTGTTGCCTTCGGCATAGAGTGTATCGTAGGCAAGCGATGTTTTTCCAGAACCAGAAACACCTGTGATAACGACTAATTTATGATGTGGGATGCTTACGTCAATACCTTTCAGGTTGTGTGTGTGCGCGTTTTTTATGTGAATATACCTTTCTTCCATAAGTAAAAAACTATGTGCAAATTTACAACATTAACAAGGAAGCTAATTGTTTTTTTTGTAAAATTGTGCGAATGCAAAACATAATTAATCGAGTGAGAGGTGTATTAAAATACGTTTTAGTTGGCTTCTTCTTGTTAGGTTTTTCCTTTGCGCAAAACTGGGCATATAAGAAATTTACAACATCTGACGGACTTATGAGTAGTCAATTGGATGCCTTGTTTATAGATAGTAAAGGATTGTTGTGGATTGCTAACGGAAATGGATTAACACGTTATGACGGAAAAACATTTATAAACTATGTGAATGACACGATGCTTACGCCTATCAATAAAATTAACCGCTATTCTATAAAAGAACTTTCAGATGGTAGTATTTTTTACTCTATGAAATATGGATATGTCAAAACTTCTCATAAGAAAAAAGGATATCTGGATATATTTTTATCCGATACAATCTCAGATGAAAGGGGGGTCAATTCAAGTAATGGTATTCGTTTCTTTAAAGAAGGATATATTGATTTTGACTTTAAAGCGGATTCAATTAAAAATTACCTTATTCAAAAATATCCTAAAAATTATAAGTATCCATCTAATTTATTAGCCACTAATTTAGGCCATGTTATATATTCGTTTTATAGAACTGAAAAAGATGTTAGAAATATATTTTTATTTGAACATAATGCCTTCAAAGAAATCTGGGACTCTGTTCCATTTATCATGGCGGGAATTTATGAAACGGCTCATCAGTATTTCATTATACCTGATGAGTTCAATAGAATGAATCCAATTGTAATTATTAATAAACAAAATAATTCTAAAACTTTCATAAGAAAAAAGGAATTTATTCCAAATTTAGTTTTATTAGGGAATGGATATTTTGAAAACAATCAATTGATTTTACCTGCATTAGAAGGTGTTTTAATAATTACGTCTAAAAATGAGCAAATTTTTCTGGCAGATAAGTTGGCTCAAAAAGTAAAAATTTTTGATGAAAAAAAATTTTATCATTCCTTGTATCTTCCATTAAATAAATATCGGGATTATTTGGTGAATGGATATAGATTGATTGATTTAAATGTATTGTCTATTCATATTCCTGAAATTATAGAAAAAGAAATTTTAAAATCAAATTATATTGTTGAAGCATTACCTGATGAAGAGGGGAATATATGGTATGCTACATTTGATGGGTTATTACAATTACATCCATTGCCTTATGAAAAATTGTATGAAATTTCAACGAATAGAATTGCAGAAATTAATGATTCTTTGGAGACCAATCGTTTCAAGTGTTTCAGAGATTTTGTAAAAGTAGAGTATTGCTTAACTAACGATTCGGAAAAAGTGCAAATTTTAATTCCAGAAATTAAAAGTAAATTTTACAAATATAGTTTAGTTGATGGTAATGTTTCACCAATATACATAGAAAGTTTACAATCACCTGCATTAAGGAATCGTTTATATCCTATAATGGCATATAAAAAACTAATTGTTTGTCAGGAATATACAAGGGGTTTGGTTTTGTTTCGTTTGAATAAAACAGTAGATACTGCATATTATCAATTGTTTAATTATTCCAGCGGATTGTTATCTAATTATGTTGAAAATGTGTTTGTTGATAAAAATGAAAATGTATGGATAATAACGTGGGATGGTATTCAAATTATTAATTACAACGACTTGTTAAATGAAAATTATAGTTTTAACATCAGGTATTCAAAAAGTTTGAAGTTAGAGATGATTCCATTTAAAAGAAAAGATGAAATATATTTTGCGGATGGAAATACTTTGTATAAAATTTCAACAGACAAAGCACTGTTTAATAAAAAGCCACCAGCGATAGTGGTTGAAAATATATCGTATAAAATAGATAAAAAGATTTATTGGATCTTATATAAAAAAAATAAAACTTATGAATTGCCCTACAATACAAAAGATTTAAATATTGAAGCACTGGCTGTTTGTTTAAGTGATGGATCAAAAGTAAAATATAAAGTTGTTTTAGATAGTACAGTTCAATATCAGAATGAAGGTAGATTAATTTTGTCAGATTTAAGACCGGGCATGCATACAATAGAAATTTATGCAAGTAATAATATAAATATATGGAACAAAGAACCTATCAGATTTTACATAAACATTCTTCCACCATTCTGGGAAACTTGGTGGTTTAGAATTTTAGTGTTGTTAGGTGCAGGATTTATTTTGGTTATAATAATTAAAAAACGAGAATATGATTTAAAGCGAAAACAAAAAGAATTGGAATTACTTGTTCAGGAAAGAACAAAAGAATTAGAAGAAAAAAATGTTTTGATTGAACAAAAAAATCGGGATATACTAGACAGCATTAATTATACCAAAAGATTGCAACAATCTTCGTTACCATCTGAAAAGGAAGTGAGAAAAATATTTCATAATTGTTTTGTTATTTACCAGCCCAAAGACATTGTGGCGGGCGATTTTTACTTTACAGGTCTCATCAGGACTAATGATGGTAAGATATTAAAAGGTATTGTTGTGGGTGATTGTACAGGGCATGGTGTACCAGGAGCATTTCTGAGTATTTTAATGTTGGCCTATGTGAAGCAATCGCTTGTAGAGCGGGATGTAAATTCACCGGCTAAAGCATTAGAATTTATTTCACGAAAAATTCAAAAGGTGTTGGAATATAAAAGTGAAGAAACACAAGTAAAAGACAGTGCTGATATGGTTTTTGCAGTGATTGATGAAACGGCTAATACTTTATGGTGTGCTTGTGCTAATAATCCGATTTATGTTGTTAGAGACAATGAACTCATTGAAATACCAGCACAAAAAAGAACAGTAGGGTATTGTGATAAAAATGATCCATTTAAAAATCAAACTTTTCAATTACAAAAGAATGATATGGTTTATTTATTTACCGATGGTTATGCTGATCAGTTTGGTGGAAATTTTGATAACAATAAAAAAGATAAAAAGTTCACCAAAAAACGATTTAAAGATTTATTAAAAGAAACCTCTGAACTTAATGTGGAAGAACAAAAACAAAGATTAATACAAGAACATATCCGATGGAGGGGTAATAATGTTCAAACGGATGATATTTGTATTATTGGAATCAAGATGTAATTTTTTCATTATACTTGCACAAATAATTTTATGAAGAAATGTTATGATTACTAGGTTGATTGCCAACTTTGAAAAATCTAATGAATATAGAAGAAAAATTCACGACTTAATTCCCGGCGGAGCACACACTTATTCCAAAGGTGACGATCAATTTCCATTGCTTTCGCCTGCGGCTATTACGTACGGAAAGGGTTCTCACGTCTGGGACGTGGATGGCAACGAGTATATTGAATGCCTGGGCGGATTAGCATCCATTAGTTTAGGACATGCTTACGAATCAGTCATTCAACGAGTGATTCAGGAATTATGGAAAGGAAATAATTTTTCACGCCCTTCGGTTATTGAAATGGAAATGGCCGAAAAATTTCTGGCGAACTTGCCCGGACACGATATGATTAAGTTTGCTAAAAACGGCTCTACTGTTACAACCGCAGCGGTTAAATTAGCACGAGCATATACAGGCCGAAAATTGGTGGTGAGAGCCGCAGAACATCCATTTTTTTCTTACGACGATTGGTTTATTGGAAGTACAGATGTAAAAAGTGGAATACCGGAAGAAATACAATCACTGACGCTTACCTTTAAAGCCGATGATTTACAATCTCTGAAAAAGATTTTTGACCAATATCCCAATCAAATTGCTTGTGTGATTAGCGAACCAGAAAAGTTTAATCCGATAACGAAAGAGTATCTTCAACAAGCCATAGATTTTGTGCATTCACAGGGAGCCCTGTGGATTATGGATGAAATGATTACGGGCTATCGCTCTCATTTTCCGGGGTCTATGGTAAAGTTTGGGGTAATGCCGGATTTGGCCACATGGGGAAAAGGTATTGCCAATGGTTTTTCTTTTTGTTGTCTGACCGGGAAGAAAGAAATTATGGAATTAGGGGGTATTCGTCAAAAAGGAAAAGAAAAACTGTTTTTGATTAGTACCACACATGGGGGTGAAACATGTAGTATAGCAGCAGCATTGGCAACAATGGAGGAATTTCAGAAGTATGATGTGATTGGACACAATCATGCACTTGGAAAAAAATACATGGAGGGAGCCCAAAAAATCATGGATAGTTATCAATTGCAAAATCACATTAAGGTGTTGCAATTCCCCTGGCATGTGTCATTAGGATATTTTGATGAGAATGGGAATAATTCGTTGGAACTGAGGACCTTGTTTCATCAGCAGATGATAAAACGGGGCATATTGTTTCAAGGGATATTTTGCCCGCATTTTTCTCATACGGAAGAAGACGTTGAAAAAATTTTGGAAGCATTTGAAGAATCGGCACAAGTTTTTAAGAGGGCATTGGAAGAAGGGTGGAAGAAATATCTGGTAGGCGAGCCGATAAAACCGGTGTTCAGGAAGTATATTTAATTTTAAATAGTACAACAAATGTTGGAAAGAACTACTCAAGCATCTGAAATCAACTTCAAAGAAAAATTTAATCTTACTAATAAAGTCATTATCATAACCGGCGGATGTGGATTGATTGGCAAAGTGTTTTGTGAAGCCGTTGTTCAATTTGGTGGAAATGTGCTTGTAGCGGACATTGAAGCGGCCAAACCATCAGAATTTGCTGAGGAATTACAAAACAGATATTCTATTAGATGCATTGGAGTAGCTACTGAAGTTGAAAAGAAAAATTCTGTACAACAATTAAAAGAAATCACCTTAAAAGAATTTGGTAAAATAGATGGTTTGGTATGTGCGCATCAAAACAAATCCCATTTAAAATTTGAACCCTTTGAAAATGTTTGTGAAGAAAGCTGGGATAGGGTAATTGAAGTGAACCTAAAAGGTACTTTTTTATTGTGTCAGGTCATCGGTAGTTATATGGCACAACAGGGTAGTGGAAGTATTGTTACCATGCCATCTACTTATAGTAATGTGGCACCTAATCAAAATTTATACAAAGGAACATCATTAGGTTGTCCTGCTGCTTATTCTGCCAGCAAAGGAGGAATTGATGCTTTGTCTCGTTATCTGGCATCTTATTGGGCTGATAAAGGCGTTCGTGTCAATATGATTACTCCGCATGGGGTGTGGAATCATCATGAAAAAACGTTTGAAGAAAACTTTGCTAATTTCAGCCCAATGAAGCGAATGAGTTACAACCATGAAGTAGCCCCAGCATTAATTTATTTATTGAGTGATGCATCATCCTATGTAACAGGCCTGAATCTAAAAGTAGACGGAGGTTGGACTGTGTGGTAATAAAACATTACATTATGAAAATACTTGACTTCATTAAAAACTATAACAAAGACATTATTTCAACCCCTTATATCATTGCCGAAGCTGGCGTCAATCACGAAGGTTCAATGGAACTGGCTAAACGCCTGATTGATGAAGCCGCAGAAGGCGGAGCACATGCTATCAAATTTCAATCGTATAAAGCAGAAACATTAGCATCAAAAAACAGCCCTTATTACTGGGATATCACCAAAGAACCTACACGGTCACAATATGAATTATTCAAGAAATACGATAAGTTCTGGAAGAAAGAATACGAAGAACTAAAAACATATTGTGATAAAGTCGGTATTGAATTTATGAGCACGCCCTTTGATATTGAGTCCGCTACTTTTTTAAATGATTTAATGCCTGTTTTCAAAATATCTTCTTCTGATATTACCAATTTCAACTTTATAGAATATCAATGTTCTTTTGGGAAACCCATCATACTCTCCACCGGCGCTTCGTATTTATGGGAAATTCAGGAAGCGGTGGACATCATTGAAAGACATGGTAATCTGCTCATTTTAATGCATTGTGTATTAAATTATCCTACACCTAATAAAAATGCTCATTTGGGAATGATTCAGGGGCTTAAAAAACATTTTCCTCAACATATCATTGGATATAGCGATCACACTTTGCCACAAAACATGGAAGTGATTCATACAGCCGTGCTATTAGGTGCAGCAGTTATAGAAAAGCATTTTACGCATGACAAGACATTACTAGGTAACGATCATTATCATGCCATGGATAAAGAAGATTTGAAGTTGTTTTGGATGAAGTGGAAATTCACTGAAGAACTGTTAGGGTCATTCAAAGTGACGGCTTTATCGGATGAGGAGCCGGCGCGTTTGAATGCTCGTAGAAGTTTGGTGGCTGATAGAAATATTCCAAAAGAAAAAATTATAGAACCTTCGGATCTAACATGGAAGCGTCCTGCTCACGGTATAAGCGCAAAATATTATAATCACATAATTGGCAAAAAAACATTGGTGGATATTAAAGAAGATGATATTTTGAAATGGAATATGTTTGAAGATTAATTTTTAATTAAAAAAATATGAGACAATCTGAAAAAACAAGATATAAAAACACATTAGAAGATTTGCTCAACTTAAACGTTGAAAACTATTGTGATTTGGGTCCTGGAAAAGGGGAAATATGTATTGGACTTAAAAATGCAGGAAAAAATGCTTGTGCTCTTGAGGCCCCGTGGGATTTTGAAAACAGAACATCTTGGAAGAAAGAAGTTAATATAAATGTTTATTCCGGAGATTTTTTTACATGTGATTTCAATGAAACAATAAAAGAAAAAGTGGAATGTTTTTCTCTTATTCATTGCATCGCCCATTTAAGATTCCCGCCACACATTGTTTTAAAGAAGGCGTATCAGAAACTTGAACCCAAAGGATATTTTTATTTATCTACTGTAAATGCTGGTTCATTGGATAAAGTTTTAAAATTATTCAGAGGTGGTGCACTCACTGAAGAGGTAAAAGAATATGTAGATATGGGAGAAGAGTATAAAACATTTTGTAATCCCACTGGAAGATACATGATTTGGGATAGCTGGATGCATGTAAAGGAATACAGAGATTTTGAGCTCAGGAAAATTTTTGAAGATTGTGGATATAAGGTAGTTAAATTAACCCACCGAAATAATTTTAAACATTGGAAAAATGAAATAATGTGCAAAATTTGGCCACATTTAAGTGAAGAAATAATTATTGTAGGACAAAAGATATAGAAAGTTTACTTTTTATACACCGTTCTCATAAATTCTGATGAAAATACAAAATTTTCTAATGCTTCATTCCCGCTGTTTAAGACACTTTCTTTTGTGCCTTTCCATTCGGCTTTTCCTTTATGAATAAATAGAATGTTTTCTCCAATTTCAATCACCGAGTTCATATCGTGTGTAATTACAATCGTGGTCATATTAAACTCTTTGGTTAGTTCGTAAATTAACTCATCAATTACAATAGCCGTTTTTGGATCCAAGCCAGAATTGGGCTCATCACAAAACAGATATTTAGGAAAAGCCGCAATGGCTCGTGCTAAGCCGGCTCTCTTTTTCATTCCTCCACTCAATTCTGCAGGATACAATTTATTTTTTCCGTCCAATTTTACTCGTTTTAAAACAAATTCAACCCGTTCCTTTTTTTCTTCATTCGTCATAGTGGTAAACATATCCAATGGAAATTGCACGTTTTCTTCTAATGTCAATGAGTCAAACAACGCTCCGGCCTGAAACAGCATACCCAGTTCTTTTCGGATTTCCTGTTGTTCCTGTGGTTTCATTTGTATAAAATCTTTATCTTCAAAAATTACTTGCCCTGTATCGGGCTTATGTAAACCAACCATTACTTTTAATAAGGTAGTCTTACCGCAACCACTTTCTCCAATAATTAAATTCGTTTTACCTTTTTCAAATGTAAAACTAATGTCTTCAATGATGACACGGCTATCAAAGCTTTTGGTTATGTTTTTTACTTCTATCAAGTGAAAAATATTTGCGTGATGATGAGATTAAAAATTAAAATAAGAATACTAGAAATAACTACTGCTCTTGTACTTGATTTGCCGACTTCTAATGCCCCACCGTGTGTATGGTAACCATAATAAGCAGGCACAGAGGTAATGATAAAAGCAAATACAATGACTTTTGTAAAGGCATACCAGATTTTCCACGTTTCAAACATAAACTGTATTCCAAATATATATTCATAAGGTGTTACGGCGCCTGATGCAATACCCATTACATACCCACCCAATAAACCTAAAAACATACTAATGGCAATTAAAAACGGATTGATAAAGATGGCCGCTAAAATTTTAGGAAGTATCAGATAACAAGCAGAATTGACCCCCATAATCTCTAATGCATCTATTTGCTCAGTAATGCGCATAGCGCCTATTTCCGATGCGATATTGGAACCTACTTTTCCCGCTAAAATTAAACTGACAATGGTTGGACTAAACTCTAATAAAATAGATTCTCTGGTCGTAAATCCCACAGCATACAAGGGCACCCACGGACTTGTAAACCCAAATGCAGCTTGTATGGTAATTACCCCTCCCATAAACACTGAAATAATTGCCACAATGGGAAGTGAAGTAACACCTATTTGATGAATCTCTTTTACAATCTGTTTTCTGTACACTTTCCAGTTTTCGGGCTTCCGAAACACTTTACTCATTAAAAAGGTATATTCGCCTAATTGAAACAATAACTTCATCACTGAATAATTATCTTTAATTTTGCAGCAAAAATACATTTTTCTATGAACATTCGCTGGGTCGTTTATATAATAATTCTGATTTTCTTTTCTTCTTGTCTAATCAGTTGTTCTACCCAAAAAAAGCATCATAAAACAAAAGGTTGTGATTGCCCAACTTTTGGAAAGCATTGATGGTTTTGTTATTTACCCTTTGAGTTATATCCAAAACTAATTCCGATACGATGACCATTAGGAGATGGAACAAAGAATAAATTGATGGGTATGTTTAATTTGCCTGAACGAAATGTTTTACCGACCGCAATTACAACTCCGGTTACTAACCTTAAGTCCCCACGATTATCCATTCGCTCTTTTTTTTCAAATGGAAAAGGTTCATTAGGATTAGGGTGTTTTTGCTGCCAATCAGAATATAATTTCCAAGCGTTTGATGAATCATAATATCCTGTTGCAAACTTACCTACTGAAAACGTAGGACCTACACCAAATTCCCATCTATTAATGTTATGCCTTAATTCATTCATTATCGTTAAACTTGGAAAGAAGCTACTCTGGTCTAATCCAGTACTAAAATTTTTTCTTTTGTTGTTGGCTCGTTAGTGTTATTTTGGGCATTGGAAAGATAGATGGAAGTATTAAGCACCATCTCGCCCAATGTTGCTGCCATTGTTTTTTGAATCATTGTTTTCATAGTTGTAAATTTTGTTATCACAAAGGTAATAGTATTGGAAAAATTACAATTTAATTTTATTATATTTGCGATAAAAAATATAAAATTGAATAAAAAACTCATTTAAATAAGATAATTTTGTGAAAAATAATATTATTATAACTAATAAAATTAAAAAATAATAAAAATATATTTTATGAAGAATACTAAACGCAAAACAAAGTCGAAATTAAATAGTAGCAATCCTAAAAAACAAAAATATAAAGCTAAGTCCAAAGGTAAATCATCAAAGCAAACGCTATCTATCAAAATTTTAAATTTACCAAAGCAAAAATTATTTTTAGATAAAATCAAAGAAAATTTACCACCCTATTTGAATTTGGCGGGACTATTGATGGAAGTTCTAAATATCAGTAGCGATGCTGCCTATAGAAGAATCCGTTGTGAAACTGAAATGAGCATAGATGAAGTAGTCAGAATCAGTGAATATCTTAATCTTTCCTTAGATAATTTATTGACTCAGAGTTCTGAAATGGCGAGTTTTAAATACATTTCTATAATTGATAATATTGATAAATTTGAGAATTATTTGAAAAATATATTAACTAATCTTGAATATCTAAACACTCAAAATGATGTGATGCTTTATTATGCAGCAGAAGAAGTGCCCATATTTGAAACCTTGTTTAATGAGCATCTTGTATCATTTAAAATATTTTATTGGATGAGAAACATTCTGAATATTCAGGAATTGCAACACCATAAGTTTGATTTTGAAATTATACCTGATAGGTTGATGAAAATTGGAAACAATGTTTACAAAAAATATAAACAAATACCAAGTACAGAAATATGGACAAACGAAACTATACTTACTTTTATTAAACAAATGGAGTTTTGTTTAGAAACGGGTTTATTTCAAAAAAAGGAAGATGCTCTGAAAATTATTGATGTACATTTTGAAATGATTGATGAATTAAGACGAATGACTGAGATGTCATCAAAAAC
Source organism: Sphingobacteriaceae bacterium (assembly GCA_037447455.1). Taxonomy (GTDB): domain Bacteria; phylum Bacteroidota; class Bacteroidia; order B-17B0; family Aurantibacillaceae; genus BPGX01. Next base: position 55,619 of record JBBIGQ010000013.1, read on the forward strand.
TAATTTATCGGGTATTCCTTTTCATCTTTATCGGTGTGATATAATGATAGGTACAAATTGTATTGTGATTGAAAAAAGCCAAAAGCCGATACTTTCATTTATATCTTTCAATACACTTAATTCTTTATCCACAACAAATGAAATTTTTTGTAACGAGACCAGTAACTGGATTAAAAATCTAATCAAGAAATCGACACTTTTGAGTGGCACATCCGAAAAAGAACGATATAAGTTTTTTAATGAAATGATAAAAAAAACAGAATATATTCGTCAAAAAGCAATTGATGCAGTTTATTTTGAATAAAAGTAATTTGTACTTTTGCCACTAATTATGAAAATTTCAGTTTACCACATAGTATTTTTTGTAAGCATAATAATTCTATTTTCCTGTAAAAAAAATTCTAATAAAACACTTATAGACAATACCTTGCCCGAATCCGATATACCTAATGCTTCTTATGTTGATACATTTTCTGTTTTATTAAAAACACAAAAAATTGACAGCATTCGTATTTACAACGATGGATTTAAGTATTTAGGTTCAAATCAAGATCCGGTTTTTGGTAGAACGGATGCCGAACTTTACACTCATTTTTCTTTACCTAATAATATCACTAATGTAGCATTCCCATCAGATGCAGTAGTGGATTCAGCTAAAATCATTCTGGTATTTACAGAAAATTTTGTAGGAGACACAACTACTCCTTTGTACTATCAAACGTATTTACTAACAGAATCAATGAATACTTCGCAAACATATTATAGCAATAAAACCTTTCAATACAACGCTATTCCACTATCTGATATGATTACTAAACCCATTAAGTTGAGTGGCTTTAAGGTCATTCAAATTCCTGTTTACAAAGGTTTTGCGCAGAGCATCATTTCTAATCCTCAATACATAATAGATAACAATACCTTTCAATCTACTTATAAAGGTCTTTATATCACTACAAAAACCTCCACTTTAAATCCATCTAATTTACAAGGTGCTTTGATGAAAGTGGACCTATCCAATACTGTTTCTGGATTTTATGTTTACTATCATACTGGCAATCCACCGGCACTAAAAGAATCAAAAGTGTATCAATTTACATTTAATAATTCTGCATCTGTAAGAATGAACCACATTATTTATGATTATGCTTCCGGAAGTAATGTCTATTTATACAATCAATTAAATGGTAACAATTTTTCTGCAGCTCAAAATGTGTTTGTAAAAGGATTGAATGGAACAAGAGTTTTCGTAGATTTTCCTTTTTTCAAAAATTTAAAAACTCTAGGAAATTTTTCTATCAATCGTGCAGAGTTTGAAATTAAGGTGGATGCTTCTTTTAATACCAATGCAGGACTTTACAATCCACCGGCAGCAATGTCTCTGTTAGCATTAGATAGTTTAGGAAATGAAATTTTTACAATAGATCAATACAACTCGGCAAATTCCTTCATAAGCTACGATGGACAATATAATTCTTCCACAAAATCTCATCGTTTTAATATCTCTCGTTATTTACAACACGTTCTTACTGGAAAAATTAAACACTATGGAATGGTTTTGGTCGCCACTGATCCCAATATCACATTAACGGCACGAAAAGATTTTTTTGCATCTAGAGTCGTGTTGGGCGGATATAATCACCCAACTTTAAAACCAAAGTTGAAACTTTATCTTACCAGTATTCCATAAAGCAATTTTGTCATATCAAAAAATTAGTGTAACTTTGGCATAGAATTTGAACTATCTTGTAAAAACATTTTATGATTTTCAAAGAAAATTCACTTTCGCTGGATTTTACTAATTACAAAGCCAGACGGGGAAGTTTGCTTATAGCAGAGCCCTTTATGAAAGATGGATTTTTTAAACGTTCAGTAGTATTATTAGCCATACATAATGATAAAGAAGGAACGTTAGGTTTTATTGTCAATAAACCTATTAAAAATGTTTACTTAGCAGATATGGTGAAAATTTTTGAAAATGCAAAGGATTGGCCTGTTTTTTTTGGAGGGCCTGTTCAAACTTCTTCTCTGTTTTATATTCATGCACTTGGTGATCTTGTAGAAGATAGTAAAAAAGTGGCAGATGGAATTTACTTTGGTGGAAACTTTGATACTATTGAAAAATTAGTAAAAAACGATGAGGCGGGGCCAAGCGAAATAAAATTTTTTCTTGGATATTCCGGATGGGGCGAAAATCAATTAGATGATGAAATTCTGAATAATTCCTGGTTGACTATACCGGCCTCTCAAAAATTAGTATTTGATAACTATTTTGAAAATAAATGCTGGCAAAAAGCCGTTTTACACACACCACATTTTTATGTGGCGCATTTTCCTGAGCAATCACATTTAAATTAATCCTTCCATTCTACTAAAAACAAATTGGTATCACGCGTTCCATTATTGTTTCTATTAGAGGAAAATATCAGTTTTTTGCCATTTGGAGAAAACATTGGAAAAGCGTTAAAATTACTTTCAGTAGTCATTTGTTCTAAACCAGTCCCATCAATGTTTATCATATACAATTGAAAATCAAATCCTCTTTGACTATGATGATTAGAAGAAAAAATGATTTTTTTACCAGAAGGATGGAAGTAGGGCGCCCAGTTGGCTTTTCCTAAATTCGTAACCTGTCTTAAATTTTTTCCATCGGCATCGCATACAAAAATTTCCATATTGGTGGGGGCAACCAAATTTTGAGATAATAATTCTTTGTATTCTTTGATTTCTTCGGCTGTCTTAGGTCTTGAAGCACGAAAAACAATTTTACTACCATCCGGTGAAAAGAAAGCTCCGCCGTCGTACCCTAATTCGTTCGTGATTTGAACCGGATTGCTACCGTCAATATTCATCACCCAGAGTTCAATATCTCCGCTACGTGTAGAAGTAAATACAATTTTATCGCCTTTTGGGGAAACAGTGGCTTCGGCGTCGTAGCCCTCTGTATTGGTTAGATGCGTAACGATATTTCCATTCAAGTCGGCGACAAAAATGTCGTATTCAGGATAAAGAGCCCAGACATATTTTCCTTTAATGTGCGGAACAGATGGACAACTATCCATTTTATGATGTGTAGATGCAAAGAGTATATGTTTTCCATCTGGCATAAAGTATGAACAGGTGGTTCTTCCTCTGCCGGTGCTAATCATTTTGAAGTTCTCTTTTTTAGATAAATCTAATTTCTTTTTTAGATTTTTCAAATCAAAGAAAAAAATCTGGTCGCAGGGAATGTTCCAGTTTTTGTTGCTGACTTGAAAAGTTATTTTTTGACCTGTTTTATCAAAGTAGGCCTCCGCATTATCGCCACCAAAAGTAATTTGTGTCAACGATTTGAAATGTTTTTTTTCTTGTTCAGATATTAAATTAGATTGTGCAAAAACAGTGCTGGTAATGAGTGCAACACTCCATAAAGATAAAGTTCTGATCATGGTGCAGTTAATTTTTTATATTTTTTGAAACGTATTTTTACGATTCCCCATAATGCTTCTTTAAAAATTTTAATGCTCATTTTACTTTGCCCTTTTTCTCTGTCTTTAAAGATAATAGGTACTTCTACGATTTTAAATCCTAACTTGTATGCTGCATATTTCATTTCAATCTGAAAAGCATAACCTGTAAATTGTATGGCTTCTAAATTAATTTGTTGTAATACTTTTCTTCTATAACATTTAAATCCTGCTGTTGTATCATGGATAGGAACCCATAAAATCATTCGGACATATAAAGAGGCAAAGTAACTCATTAGAATTCTACCGATAGGCCAGTTTACTATTTTTCCGTTTTTACAATAGCGTGAACCTATGGTCAGATCCGCCTCTTTTACACAGACATCACGTAAACGAATCAAATCTTGCGGAGGATGGCTGAAATCACAATCCATTTCAAAAATGTACGCGTAATTTTTTTGAAGTGCCCATTGAAAACCTGCAATGTATGCTTTACCTAATCCATTTTTTTCTTTTCGCAAAATTAAGTGTAGCCGGTCGGGGAACTCTGTTATCAGGGATTTTACAATCTCTGCTGTTCCGTCGGGTGAATTATCGTCAACAATTAAAACATCAAAAGGAACGGGCAAGTTCACTACTGTACGAATCATGGGTTCTACATTGTCTTTTTCGTTGTAGGTAGGTATGATGACTAAACTATCGGACATTCTTTTTTGCTAAGGTAAATAGAAATTTTTAATGTTACAAATCAAAATTAATTTGTCCTAAACCGCCCGGTAAATTTTTGGAATTCAGTTTTTCCATGGCTTTTTTATGCAATTCTTCAGGGGTCAGTTCAATGTTATCGGTTTGTTGACTTAAGAAGGCTTTTGCTTCTTTGATTTCTTCGGGCTCTTCTAAAATTATGTTTTTGATTTTAAATGGACTTACTTTTTTGCCTTTTGATTTGATATTGATGTGAGGAGCAACTTCTTCTATATTGATGTAAGTATCTGGTATTTCTTTCCCTTTATCTTTGGCAAATTGAAGTTTGATTTTAGGATGATTGATGGATGTCATTAGTTCAATGTAGGAATCGGAATGTTCATTAATTATCATAATTTTGGAAGAGGTGGGTTCTGCTTTGAAGCGTTTGATGTAATAGTTTTTACTTTCTCCGTCAAAGTAAATCAGAGTATAAATATTTTCGTTATTAAATTTGTCAACGAGGAATGTATCGTTCTCTAAAAATGCCAATACATCTGGGTCAATAAGTTTGTAATAACCTTTTTTGGTAACTACTAAAATTTTATCATCCGGATAAAAAGTACCCAAATACTTGCCTGTTTCGTTTTGATTGGGTTTGTTAGTGGCGGGGTCATACCACCAGTTTTCTGCTTTTATTTGTCCGGCAGTTTTTTCTTTTAGTAATACTTTGGCAATGGGATATTTTGTGAGAATGTTGCCAATGGTACTTCGGCTTTTGATATCAATACTTGCAAAGTCAAATTCTATTTCTGTTTTTCTTGCACCACTATTAGGTTTCAGCAATACAATTATTTTTTCCGTTTCACTATTAGGGTTGACAGAGAGGTAAACTATTTTGGAATTAGGGGTTCCTTTGGTTAAGTGATATTCTTTATCTCTGGTTACACCGCCAATCATAAATCGTTTGACAAAGTAAACACCTTTTGGTCCATCTCTGTAAATCAGATTGTATACGGTATTTTCATCGTTGCGTTTGAAAATGCCGGCATACAGGATATCTTTGCCGATGTATGTTTTGTCGGCGACTTTCACTACTTTCATTATGCCTTCTGCTGTAATAGCTAAAATTTCATCGTTATCACTGCATTCAAATAGGAATTCATTTTTTCTTAGTGAAGTGCCGATAAATCCTTCTTCTTTATCAATATAAAGTCGTTGATTGGGTATGCTGATTTCTGTTTTTTGGACTTGATGTAGTGTGCGTATTTCGGTTTTTCGTTCTTTGCCTTTTCCGTATTTTCTCTTGAGTTCTTTGAAGTATTCAATGGTATAATCCACGATATTGTCTAAATGATGTTGGGTTTGTTTAATTTTTTCGTTGAGTTCCTGAATGTGTTCATCTGCTTTGATGCTGTCAAAGCGGGTGATGCGAATCATGGGTATTTGGGTAAGTTTGTGTAAGTCATCATCGGTGATAGGGCGGATGAGTTGTTTTTTATATTTTTCAAAACGTTTGTACAGATATTCATAAAGGGTTTCTTTGGTATCAAATTTTTTGAAGTCCACATACATTTCTTCTTTGATAAAGATTTTTTCTAGTGAAGCGAAGTGCCATTTTTCTTTGAGTTCCGAAAGTTCAATTTCCAGTTCTTTTTTTAGTAGTTCTAAAGTTCTGTTAGCGGAATACTTTAGCATTTCTGACACGGACATGAAGCGTGGCTTATCGTTTTCAATCACTACGGCATTGGGCGAGATGGTCATTTCGCATTGTGTATAAGCATAAAGGGCTTCTATTGTTAGGTCGGTGCTTACGTCTGGATGTAAATACAAAATGATTTCTACTGTATCAGAAGTATTATCTTCAATTTTTTTAATTTTCAATTTTCCTTTTTCATTAGCGGCAATAATGCTGTCAATGAGGGCTGTAGTCGTTGTGCCAAATGGAATTTCTGTAATGACGATTGTTTTGCTATTGATTTCTTTAATGCGGGCACGAACTTTTATTTTACCGCCTCTTTTCCCATCGTTGTAATTGCTGACATCAATAATGCCGCCTGTTGGAAAGTCGGGATAGATTTCTACTTTTTTATTTCGTAAAGCGGCTATGGAAGCATCAATCAGTTCATTAAAATTATGTGGTAAAATTTTACAGGAGAGTCCAACGGCAATACCTTCTACTCCCATTGCCAATAATAGCGGGAATTTGACGGGTAAGGTAACAGGTTCTTTGTTTCTTCCGTCATAACTGAGTTGCCATTGAGTTGTTTTGGGATTAAAAACGACTTCCAAAGCAAAAGGGGTAAGTCGGGCTTCTATGTAACGGGCGGCGGCGGCGCTATCACCCGTGAGGATATTGCCCCAGTTTCCTTGTGTATCAATGAGTAAATCTTTTTGTCCTATTCCTACAAGGGCATCTGTAATACTGGCATCTCCGTGTGGGTGATATTTCATGGTGTTACCGATGATGTTGGCGACTTTATTATAGCGGCCATCTTCCATTTCCCACATGCTATGGAGGATACGTCTTTGAACAGGTTTAAGTCCGTCATCAATATGTGGAACGGCTCTTTCTAAAATCACATAGGAAGCATAATCAATGAACCAATCTTTGTATAATTCTGAAACATGTTTAACGCTTTCTAATTCATTATGTTCTTGTCCTTCATTCATTGTACAGAGAGTTTGGCGGCAAAAATAGTTTTTAATTGTATTATTTATGGAATTATTTTTACTAATTTTAGCTGAGTATTTCTATTTGCATTAACTTTGCTGCCAATGAAACATAAGTTAAAGATATTGTTCGTTTTTTTTTCAGTTGTTTTTTTTTCTTTGAGTGCACAAGAAAAATTTAATGTTATACAAAATATTAATGGTAAAAATTATTATGTTCACGAGGTTAAAAAAGGAGAGAGTTTATATGGTATTTCAAAGCAGTATGGAATAGATATAGAAACATTATTGCTTGAGAATCCATCTATAAAGGAAAGCGGATTAAAAGCGGGTTACAAGGTGCTTATTCCGGTAAAAGAAAGTCGTTCACAAGTAGTGTTAGATACAGTCAATTATACTTATCACAGAGTGTTGAGAAAGCAAACAGTTTATTCAATATGTAAGGAATACGGAATTAATCAGGAGAAGTTTTATGAATGGAATCCAGATGCAAAAAATGGATTGAAAGAAAATGATTGGGTGATTGTTGGTAAAAAAAATGCTCAGCCCCTGCCACCTAATGGTAATATACAGGAAATAAAATCCGCTATTGACGCAAAGATAGAGGTGATAAAAAAACAATATGAAAAGAAAAAAGAGTATACGGTTTTAATGCTGTTACCTTTTGGGGCGAATAAAGTGGAGGAATTGCTACTTGAAGACATGGTAAAAACAGGACAAAGTTTTCCATCTATGGGTTCTATGATGGTTGATTTTTTTAAAGGTTTTGAATATGTAAGAGATTCATTGGTAGCGGATAGTTTTCGGATAAATTTGTTACCACTGGAACTCAATGAAAATGATTCATTGAAGGTAAGGCAAATGGTTGGTTTAAGTGAGTATGAGTCGGCTGATTTAATTGTAGGACCTGTATTTTCTTCATTAATCAAAGCAGAGATGCTTGCTGGTAAGGAGAAAAAGTTTCATATCATACCTTTTGTAGGGTATAATAAATTTTTGTTTAATCATCTGGAGTATTCGAAAACCACGCCTTCTGTATTTGTTGATATTGAGACCTTGGCAAAACATATTTTTGATTCATTGCGACCAAAGGGCAGAGTCGTTTTGCTGGCGGTTAATAACAATGGTGAAAAGGAGTATTCCAAAGAATTTAAGCGCTATTACAATGAGTTGATTTTAAAGAACGGCATGAAAGATACGGTTCGTACTTATAGAAGTGTAGCTGATTTTAAAAAAGCCGTGAAAGAGGGTGAAAACTATGTGGTAGTTTTATTGACGAATAATCAGGTGATAGCCACAGATTATATTACACAACTCAGTATTATTTGTAAATCATCGCCCATTGTTTTGTGTGGATTTTACAAAACCTTATATTTTGACAATTTAGATTTGGAATATCTTAATCAAATGCAGTTTACATTTACTTATTATCAAAACATTACAAGGATAAATTTGTATTCCAATTATTTAAGGAAGTATAAAGAGGAGTTTAATTCGGATCCTTCTTTGTTTTTTTATGAAGGAGTGGAGATTGCACAGTATTATTTTAATATAATTAAAAATTATGGGTTAAGCGGATTGTATGAGTTGGATAATTATAAACAAGAAGATAAAAATATTTTTATGAAATTTCAGTTTTATCGTCCGGATGAGAATACAGGGTTTCAGAATAATGGGGAGTTCGTGTTTAGAATACAGGATAGAAAAATTCAGATTATCAAATAAAAAAGCCCTTCCAAGGGAACTTCTTTGGAAGGGCTAATTGTGGAGTACTGATTTTTGTGATGAGGATTTTAATTAAATAATTCTTCTTTAATTCCAAAGAAGTTAGAGAAGTTAATCGTGTTGATGTTTTCTAGTTTTGTTGTAATCTTTGCATCTTGTGCGATTTTTTTTGGAAAAGAAAATACGGCATCCTTGTTATAGTAATTTTCTAACAGTCGTTCTCTATTTTGGTTGTCAGAAGATTGAAGGGTGTGTAAAACGTAATTTTTGGTGGTATTTAATTCAAAAATGTACATCTGAGTTAATAAAGTTTCTACAAGATAGGATTTAGCAACATTAGTGGCTAATTCTTCTAATTGCACAGAAGTGTCAAATGTATTAGGCAATATGTTTTTAAGGATATTATTTTCAATTTGTTTGATAATTTCTTGTTTGAAATAATCTACGGTAAAGTATTGACGATCGGCTTCTTTTACATAATTGTTGTATAGTTTAATCACAAAATCTTCTGGTAGTTCAATCTGGAGCAAGTTATTAATAAAGTTATTGCCACGTTTGATATTTTCATTGCCACTAAAGTAATCTGCAACAATGTCTGCAATTTCAGATAATTTGGAATATATGACATTCAGATTAAGTTCATTATCATTTTGTAAACCAAAAGCCACTTTAACTCTATCATAATTTAAGTAAGATGCTAATTCTTTATATTGCTGAATATCCTGAATTGTAATGTTTAAGGCGGTGTTGTTGTTTTCTTTTCCTTTTTTAAGAAAATCCAATACACCTAATTTTTTATCTGGAAAATTATTTTCAAGAATAGTTATCCATTTATCAATCTCTATAGTATAAGTTGAGTGTTTTTGAAGAGTGCCGGGCAATAATTCTTTTAGTCCATAAGATTGATATTGTAAAGGATGAAATACTAATGGCATTTTGGAATCTTTCTTTTTTTGTTCATCATCTTCATTTGAGGTGGAAGGAAGCGCAAGTTCTGTTGAAATGATAAAAAAATCGTTGTCTTTTATTTCAATAGTATCTGCGGGATTTTCGTTCAGGAAATTAAATAAGGTAATTATATCAGAGAAAATTTTCTTTTGTCCTTCAGTAAATCCATATTTAACAAATTCAATTTCTGTGTTTTTAATATCAATGTCTACTTTGGGTTCAACTAACATTTCTATACCGATTTTTTTGTCGGTAGCATTGTCTTCTATTACACCAGTTGCTTCAAAGTCATATACATAATAGAGGGGTTTTTGTAACTGATTTTTCAATACTTCATTTGTTTTTTCTTTTAATAAGTGTTCGTATCCCTCGTAAAAAGCAGTGTTGTTATATTTCTTTTTGATGAGCGTTAATGGGGCTTTGCCGGGTCTAAATCCGGGGAGTTCAATATTTTTTTGGATTTGTTTAAGGTATTTTTCTCTTTCTTTTTCTAATTCCTGATTAGAAATAAGAATTTCGGAATGAATAATTTCTGGTTTTACTATCTGTTTTTCTGTAGATAGAGTCGTACTACTACTCATAAAATAAGTTTAAAAATTAAGGCGGCAAATTTACAATTAAAATAAAACTATCAATAGTTTTTTAAAATATTACTTGTAAACTAAGTTCAGTATTATTGAATCAAGATTTTTTCGCTGGCTAAAATTTCTCCCGCCGCATTTTTAATGGTTAAAAAATATAATCCCTTGGGGAGTGTTGAGACATTAATTTTTTCTGAAGAGGACGAGGAGTTTTTTTGAAGTATTATCTGACCTAATACATTGTGAATTTCATAAATTTTATTTTGACGGTCGCCCGTTTCAATATTGATTACATCATTGGTGGGATTGGGGAAGATATTCACCGCCAATTTATTAGAAAACCTTGAACATCCAAAGTATTATCTTTGGTAGGTCCAATGGTTTTATTGATAAGCCAATTATTAGGGTCTACCTGAATGCCGGTTACATTGCCATTGATAGTGAGTGTATATGTTTCAGTAGAATTAGAATGCATCAGGCGAATAATAGTGTCTCCGCCCATACTACGAATGAGTTTGTATTCAATAGGTGTAATGAAAAGTGGAACAGAACTTGGTTGGGAGGTAGTTTGAGTAGATTGAATAATTAAAGTATCGCCAAAGTAATTCCATTTAACATTAAAAGTAGGATAACCTTCACCAAAATACCATTGATTAAAAAATTGCGTTAAGTTTTGACCGATATATGTTTCAAAGTTGGACTTAAAGTCTAAGGCAGTAGCAGTGCTGAATTTATAAGTATTTAGAAAGTTTCTTAATCCGCCAAAAAACAATGAATCATTGTTTGTAACAAATCTTAGAGTGTGAATAATGGCGCCGCCTTTGTCATAAGATAAACGGCTATCAAATATCCTGTTATCGTCGGCAGTGTCAATGCCGGTAAAATGAATACTTCCGCCGGGTTGACTCATAATATTGTTGTGTACGCTATTCAGATTACTCATAAAGTTTGTTGGGTCAAGGTATTGATTCACCAGATGTTCGGTATAAGAAGCAAACCCTTCGTTAATCCATATATCTCCCCAGGTTTTACAGGTTACTAAGTTGCCCCACCATTGATGGCCTAACTCGTGTGCGTCTATCATAAAGTCAAAAAAGCCAATGGTTGTCATTGTTTGATGTTCCATTCCGCCGCCAATAGGTGCCATGGCGTGTCCATATTTTTCTTTGTAAAAGGGATACATTCCATACATGTTGCATAAAAATTCTAAAGTAGGTTTGATTTTATTTAATTCTATTTTTTGTGTATTGTTGAAGTAAGTGCTGTTGTATGCATTATCGTAGATATAGTTCAAAATTAGTATAGAATCGTTCACAAGATATTGGGGCTTGGCATAAAGTACATAAGGTTTATATTTTGCAATGGCTACTGAAATTAAATAATAATCAATTGGATAACGTGTTTTCCATTCATAGCGTTTTTTATTTCCAATGGTTACAACGTTAGTCAGCATTCCATTAGAACCGACCATGTTGGTGGAATCCGTGGTAACAAAAATCCAGGCACTATCAATTTTATCTCTCAGATCTTGTTTACATGGCCACCAATGATAGGCGCCGCGTGTTTGACTCAAACTCCATGTTACCTGATTTCCCCATAAGGGCGAAGTCCCATTGCTAAATCCATTCCCTAATGCACCAGTAATAGAAGGTGCTGTGCCGTGATAATAAATATACACATCTACATTATTATTTTGATTGATGGGAGTTGAAATTTTTACTTTTACCAAACTGTCTGTTCTTGTAATGTTGCTTTCTTTTATAGTATTAATGTATACGGAGTCAATGATAAAATTTTGATGTAGTACAAATGCAAAAGTATCTAATGAAGGGCTTGTTACTTTGGCGATAGTGCGGACATAACCAGAAATGTTTTTGTTTGTTCGTTCTAAATTCAAATTCAGATGATGAAATTTCACATCATAATTATTCATTAATTGAGAACTTGTTGAAGTTATTTTTAAGAGAGAATTTTTAGTGCTGGCGGATTTATGAGCAATTTTTGACTGGGCACAAAAATGTTGATTTTGTGCGTTAGATTGAAAGAAGAAAAAAATAATGATACCACAAATTAATGAAACACGACGCGTAAAATATTGATTTTAGTGGGTGCAAATTTATCTTGATTGATTGATACTATTCTTACCATTAAAAGATGATTTTTCCCGTTAAAAAAAATAATTTGCAGGGTAATTTAAGCATCTATAAAAAGCAGTATTTTTAGACAAAAGTCAATTTTTAACAGATAAATTAACGTTTATTAACTTTGTATTAACGGTTTAATCAATATACATTTCCTAAAATTTCCTAAATTTGTGGTTGCAAAAACTAAAAACTTAAATTTATGAAGACAAACAATTTAAGAGAAATGAATGAATTTTTTATTAACAAAAAACAGAAGTGGAGCATTTCAAGTATATCTGTTATTTTATTATTATTAGTAGTATATTCCTGTTCAAGGACGTCTAATGGTGCGAAAAGTTTGGCGTGTGTTTTACCAGAGGGTACGCGGGTAGGACTTATCAAAAGCGATGGTTCGTATGAATTAATAAACGCACCACTCTTGAAAGCGAATATTATGCAAGTAGCAGCACAATTTCAAAAAGTATATGCATTGAAAAATCAAAATGTCAGTGATAGCTTGATTTCTCCATCCGCCGAAATTATTTATTCGGAAAGTGAGTATTATTTAAGAGGGCAAGTGTTAACAGGAAAAGAGAATTCTTTTTCTTTTTTGATCCCACTTCAAAAAGATAAGGATAATAATCTGACCATATCTCTTCAGGAAAAAACGATAGAAGGTTGTTTCGGTAATCATTGTTCCTCTTGTAAATTGACTAAAGGAAAGGGTTGTTCCTGCAATGGCAATGGACAATGTGATCACATTGTTTTGGAAGTACCTTTTCCATTTTGAGACCGTTGCAAAATACCTTAAAGTTTTTAGCAACAAGGTTGTTTTACATTCTCATGCTTCGCTGAATTATCAACACGCTTAGCAGGTTTTTCAAACATTTAGTAGGTTTTATTTTAAGTTACAAGGTGCGAATTTCATAAGCACATATTTCAAAATGGAAAATCTGGGCTCTTATAAATTACCATTTCCTTTCACTATATTATAAGTTTATTTTTTAGACAAAAGTCAATTTTTAACAGATAAATTAACATTTATTAACTTTGTATTAACAGTTTAATCAATATACATTTCCTAAATTTGCGGTCGCAAAAACTAAA
>JBBIGQ010000014.1:0-59644 GCA_037447455.1 Sphingobacteriaceae bacterium
GATTTTACAATGTTTTCGGGAAACGTATTTATCCTTGATGACCACATCGCAGGAAGGCTCCCGACCTATAAGGATACTTTCTTTATGCTTGAAATATTCTTCCAGTGCAAGATACATCGTAAGACGTTTTACAACTCCCGTCTACTCTTGCCTCCGTATGCTCTTAAAATTTGCCTAATCTCATCTGATGCCCAATTGTATGCTGTCCAATCATAATTATCTTTTACTTCCACGTTCATCTCTGCTTTCAAGAATGCTTTCACTATGGAATAGTCGCCATTTTCAGATGCTCTCACAAAACCGCTAATATTATATTTATACTCACCTCTTTTTTGTACCCAAAACCATACTATCAAAACCACTACTATTCCTCCAAAAATCTTTAAAGATATTCGTCTTACGGATGCTTTTTTTGGATCTTTATCAAAAATTCCTATGATCATAAATTATTAAATTATAAAGTAAAATATACTAAAAAAATTATTGAAAAAAGAATGAACAGATATTTTTTTGAGACATAATGTTTCCAATAATAGATGTGGTATTGTCAGCGGTGCTTTGAAGGGCAGCTGAGTGTAAGTGATGGTAAGCCTCTTCCAGTGTTGAAAATTGTTGCCAAAGCGTTTGTATTTTCTGATTCTTAAAGATATTCAGAAGGCCGTCGGAAGTCAACAAAAAATGTGTTACCTGACGAAGAGGAATTTGATGAATGTCTGGCTTACAGGGCTGTGTCGGATTGATAGATCGCAAAATTACATTTTTCTTAGGATGCTGTTCGGCTTCTTCTTCTGTGATTTCCCCTGATTTAACCAATAAATTGACCAGTGAATGATCTTCTGTTTGGAAGAGCAGTTGTTGTTTATTCCAGAGATAAACCTTGCTATCCCCTACCCAGCTAACATAGATTTGTTTTTTATCTGCTGCTAAAAGTGCAAGTGTAGTACCCATTTCATATTGCTTTATTTCTTCTGCTCGTTTTTGTAACTGATTTTCTGCATGACGAATACTTTGCATAATGATGTCGGAACTCAACTTTTGGATAGAATGATTTTGAAAAAAGTTGGTGATGGAAGTGGAAATGAGTGCAGAAGCCACTTCGCCCGCTTCGTGCCCACCAAGACCATCGCAAAGTACAAAAACTGCAATCTCTTTGTTTTGATAAATACAAAATGCGTCTTCATTAATTTCTCTTCCACATTTTTCAGAAAATGCTTTGTATTGTATCATGGATTAGAAAATTTTTTAATTAGTATTTTTGCAAACAAAAACAATGATGCAAAAATACTTATTTTTTTATTGTGGTTGGTTATTAGGTGCTATTGCAGTATGTGGTCAGACAAAAATAACATTTCATAAGGCGGATTATACTTGCATTCTCTATCTGGAAGAAGGAAAAAATGCACTGGATATTTATCTACAAGAGAGAGAGTTAATAAAAAATTATCCACTGGAAGTTACGATAAATGATGAAGCGGAAGAAGGACAAAAAATTGTAGATGCCTTAAAAAGAGAAAACGGCATTTTGTCGGTTCAGGAAGACGCTTTCAAAGTTTATCAAGCCAAGGCACAAATGATAGAGCGTATTTTGTGGAGCATTCAAAGAGTATACGATTGGCGATTTAAAAAATATACACTTTATTACCTCCAAAGTGATATACCTAATGCATTTACCTTCGGTGGCTATATTTTCATTACGAGTGCACTTCTTGATTTAATTGAAGACGAAAATCAATGGGCTTTTGTGCTGGCTCACGAAGTAGGTCATAATGAATTAAAACATATTAATTATAATATCAAACGGCGTAGAGGTTTTGGTGGATTGGGTGAGCTATTGCTGGCGGCACAACAAAGTTTTGCGCCTTCTTTTAATCAATTTCAGGAATGGGAATGTGATGTTTTTGCCTGCGATGTATTAAAGGCACTGAATTATGAGCTTTCAGAAGCTATAACGTTTTTTCAGATTCTTGAAAAGAATACTTCAAATTCAAAAAGTGAAAACAGCGTTTTAGATAAACTTCTATCCTCCCATCCTCTTCATTCAGAACGATACGAATGTTTGAAAAAACATATTGAAAAAAATAATTTATTAAATAATCAGAATAAGAAAGGGTAAAATTTCAGTACTAAAATCACAACTTTAATATTTCAATAGCATCTTGTACGGGAATAAGTTCATTATTAAAAGTAGCAATGATAAAAGCATCGTCAAATCCTTTGTTTTGCAATTCTTGCAGATACTTTTGTGCCTGCTCATAACTATTAAAGTTGCCCGAAGTAAATCGGTAAAGTCCAAGAATGGTGTTTTGTTTTTGTACGTCTTTTAACTTAGTTGTTTTGTTTTCAAATTCTTTAATGTTTTCAGTTTTTTTCAAAGCCCCTAATTGTACTTTAAATGCAATAGACGATTTATCAATAGAACTGAATGCCACATTTTCTTTCAGATTTTCTTTTTCATTGCCAAGCATTGTAGCCCCCACTTCTGATAAGGGTACCCGTTTTCTGTTTTTGTAAGCAGTTACAAAAGCATCTGAATAGCCCATTAACACAAGTTTGGCTCTGAACTCAGCTGCTTCCTGTAAGGTTTTGAAGGCCTTACCTGCATATTTAAATAAACCGTCTTCTGTCTGAAACTCAATAATTCCGCCGGGCACATTTTTAAATATTTGTTTTGAAATTTGCCGTTTGAATGCGCCCAATTGCACTCTGTAAATGACTTCATCCTTCTTAAATTCTTCGTTGGCAGTTTGATTGGCAAGAGCATTGTTATTTTGTTGAGAAGTCGATTTGGTGAACGGAGTGGTAGCTATATTTTTATTTTTGTTGTCAATTTCCTTTTTCAATTCTTCATCGGATAAGGAATGGTATTGATCGTTCTGAAAGTACCCTACAGTTGCTTTTTTCACTCCTTCTTCTCTGAACTCATCTCTTCGCTTAATGGCTAACATCACATCTTCATATTGCCCTGCCGTATACACTACTGTTGTGCCATCTTCCAGTGTCATTGAGCGGACATCACCAATACTCATCAGGTAAGCAATTTCATCGGAAGGTACGCCGTCTTTGTACCGTGCTAATTCAACAGTATAAATTTTCTTATTAAAATCTTTTACTTCTTTTGATTTTAAAGCCATTACATTATCAATGTATTCCTGTGTAGAGTGGTATTCTCCGGTAGAGTCAAAATATTCATTGTACCATTTTTGCCAATATTCATCAGTGAGTGCTACCCCTTTCATATTCACCTCAAATCCTTTGGGTGAAGGGTTTTCTTCATCTTTGTAGTCGGACACTCCATCGCCATCTGTGTCTTCGGGACACCCGTCTTTGTATACCTTGGCTGTTTTAGGTGTTCCCTGGCATTTATCAAACCAATCCTTGACGCCATCTCCGTCTGTATCGGCGCTGTCAATGGCCATCCAATCCACATCATTAAAATACGAATCGGGCAATGTATCAAAGCCGGGTTCTTCTAATTTCTTTTTAGGAATAAACAAATCGTATTGAATACTTGCATAAGAATATACCCATTTATCATTTTTACCATCGCCTTTCCTGATGCCTTGCCCACCCTTTGCTATACCATCTATAAAATCTGTTGTTGTAAAAAAATAAGTCGCGCCTACTTTGAAATCAAAATGATCGGTAATTTTCATAACAACTCCTGCTCCTACAGGAAATGCCCATGCCCGTTCAGGATATTTCCCATAACCGTCTAAATTGCTCTCACGAATATCGGTTTCGTAATAATAATCTCTTACCAAATGGGTAGCTTGCCCGGCTTTTGGGTCATTTTCAGGTAAATTACGAATAGACCCGTCACTCCAATAATAGTAACGATTGCCATTTTTATCAAACAAATCCTTTTTACTCAAAAATTCAAATCCTCCGGCACCCGCAGTGATAAATGGGCGTATTTTGAAGGTAGAAGGAATAAAATTTCCAAAATCATACAGTAGATAAAATCCACCATAACGTATTTCGGACTGAAAATTCTCGTGCCTTTGATACGTAATTTCGTTAGCACCTAACTTACCATATAAAAAATTTAGATTCAGTTGCAGATAATTGGTTAACTGATGTGTAAAGGCAATTTCAAAACCATAACGGGAAGTCAAAGGGGGCTGGTAGTTGACATCGCCCACATCTCCCCAGAAACTCATATTTCCTGCACTGAAATTGATTTTAGGCGGTGATGTGCCGATATTGATTTGTGCTTCAGAATGAAAAAGAAGAGTAAAAATGAATGCGATAAAAATTATTATTCTATACATACAATCGCAAATATATGCTTTTTCTTGTTAACAAAGAACAAATAATATAGCAGAAAAAACTACTTACCATTTTTTAGGTTTAAATTTTTTGTCTTTAATATCTTAGCACTTTCGCCTGTTGCCTTAATAACAAATAAGCCCTTTCTGTACGCATATTTATCCGCCTCCTCTTCTACTCGTAAGAATGCTACAGAACCTGTGTGTTCTTTTTTAAGTGTTGTCTTGACTTCTACTGGAACAATGTCTTTTCCATTTTTAGCGATAATGTCTATTTCATATTCGCGACCATTGTAAAATTTATGTTCACGCTGTGAAGTCCCTTCTACATCAATCCCGCGTTCTCTTAATATCTGAGCCCAATTACCGGCTACTAAAGATTCTACCAACTTTCCCCATTGACCAGTGAATAAACTTTCTAATTGTCGTAATTTCTTATCTGTCTCCTGAAATTTTTCATTCAGCAATCTTTCTGTTTCTTTTAATCGCTTATCGGACTCTTGAAACAAGCGCCACACTTTTTCAAAACTCAGATGTTCGCTTTGCCGTTTCATATTTTTTGCAAATATAACAAACGAATCAATAAACTGCAAATGGTAATTTGAAGTGCTGCTATCATTTATATTTGAGTAAATTCGCTCATTTTTATGTACATTCGCCTTCAAAAAATATGTCTGGTGATGTAGAATATGAAGCAATAATTGGATTAGAATGCCATATTCAATTATTGACCAAAAGTAAAATGTATAGCAGTGATTCAACTTCTTTTGGTGATTTACCGAACACTCATATTAGTGAAATTACTTTGGGCTATCCTGGCACTTTACCCAAAGTCAATAAAAAAGTAATTGAATTTGCCATTCGCTTAGGATTAGCCGTGCAAGCCAATATCAATACTTACAACGGCTTTGCCCGAAAAAATTATTTTTATCCGGACCTGCCTAAAGGATATCAGATTACACAAGATAAAACGCCCATTTGTACCGGTGGTAAAATAACTTTCCGTTTGAAAAATGGCGATACAAAGGAAGTTCGTCTGATTCGTATTCATATGGAAGAAGATGCCGGAAAAAATATGCACGATATAGACCCTTTTCATTCTCTTGTGGACTTTAACCGGGCAGGCACACCGCTTTTAGAAATGGTCAGTGAAGCGGATATTCGTAGCGGTGAAGAGGCCTATTCATACTTGCAGGAAATTCGTAAACTTGTCAGGTACCTTGATATTTGCGATGGCAATATGGAAGAAGGTTCACTTCGTTGTGATGTCAATATCTCTGTGAGAAAAAAGGGGGAAACAAAATTTGGAACAAAAGTAGAAGTAAAAAACCTTAACTCTTTCCGAAATGTGCAAAGAGCCATTGACTATGAAACACAACGACAAATTGAACTCATAAAAAACAACATCGCTATTGTATCAGAAACAAGAAGTTTTGATGCTGTAAAAGGAATTACATTTTCTTTACGCTCAAAAGAATTAGCCAACGACTATCGCTATTTTCCTGAACCCGACTTGCCTCCCGTTATTATTACTAATGACAAAATTGAAGAAGTAAAAAAACAGCTGCCACCTTTACCAAACGAATTGTTTGAAAAGTATACAAAAGTTTATGGATTGTCTGAATACGATGCATCGGTACTTACAGAAGATAAGCAAATGGCGCTTTGGTTTAACGAACTGTGTCATTATAGCCAAAATTACAAGGCAGCAGCTAACTGGCTTACCGTCATTATTAAAGCTTACCTAAACGAGCAGGCAATTGAAATAACGAATTTTGTTCTTAAGCCCTCTCAAATTGCTCAGATTATAGCGTTGATAGATGCCGATAAAATAAGCCATTCAGCCGCTTCTCAAAAATTATTTCCCGCTTTCATTCAATCGCCCGATAAAAACATAGAAGAGTTGTGTCGTGAATTAGATATATTCAAAAATACCAATACGGATGAACTATTACCACTAATTGAAGAAGCCTTAAAAAAATACCCGGAAAAAGTAGATGAATATAAAAAGGGCAAAAAGGGCTTGTTGGGATTATTTGTAGGCGAAGTTATGAAAATGAGCAAAGGCAAAGCAGATCCTAAATTGGTGAATCAGTTTGTAAAAGAAAAATTAGAAAGTTAAGCCATCATTTTTTAGAAATATGCAAAATGAATCGTGTACCCTGATTTTTCTGTGATTCAAAATGTATCACAATATTCAATTTATCACATATTCGCTTTACAATTGACAGCCCTAAACCTTTACCGGATGTTTTAGTAGAAAAATGTGGTTCAAAAATTTTGTCTTTAATTTCATCCGAAATACCACATCCATTATCTGAAACAGTTATTTCATAAGCATTTTCCAATTCATTAAGATTAATTTCAACTTTCCCAATTTCCTGAAAACTCTCAATAGAATTATTAATCAAATTCATTAAAACCCTTCTCAATAAATGCGCATCAATATCCACATCAAACCTTTTCCCATTCTTATTAAAACTAAATTCAGCATTTTTAAAACCCGAATAATGCTTTAAAATTTCATCAATCATTAAACTTAAATTAACTCTTTCAATGTTCACCTTAAAATCCTGTGCAAATTCAGAAAAATCTTCAGCAATTTTGGAAAGCAGTTGAATTTGTTGGAGTATAGAATTTAATAGAGTTTGTGATCTTGATTCTAAGTTAGTTTGTTTCATCAAATACTCAATATTAAGTAGTAATGGTGTCAACGAATTTTTAATATCATGTGCTACTTGTTGTGCCATTAATTTCCATGCTTTTTCTTGTTGTTCCTTTTTAAGTTGTTCCAATGCGTCTTGTAATCGTATTACCAATATGTTGTAATTTTTTACCAATTCACCTATTTCATCTTCGGATGAATATTGAATAGTTTTCAAGCTTAAAGAATGTAAATTAATTTTTAGATGTTGAGATATTCTTTGTATGGGGGCTATAAGGTAATTTGACAAAATGATGCTTATAAAAAATGACATTAAAAATAAGAAAGCATAAATACTGAATAAAGGATTTAGAGAACGATATAAATTGTTTTCTAAAAATAATTGTTCGTCAAAATAAGGAATTTCAAAAATTACTTTGTCGCCATTTAAATCAGATAAGATAAGTAAAGAAGTGAACGAATAATTACCAATTTGTCTTTTAATAAAGATATGTTTTTTCTCGTTTATTTGATGTATTAAATTGTCAGATAAATAAATGGGTATCAATTTTAACCGGAACAATGGATTGTTCATACTTTTTTCGCTGATTGTTCCATTACTGTTGAATAATAGTACACCCTTGTTCCATTCATCTTTATTTTCTCCAAATGCAAAAGAATGAGATTTTTTTATCAATTCTATGTTAATGCTATTTTTTAATTGCTTAACAACCGATTGATACGTAAAATAAAACAAAAAATAAAAAGAAACCAGCAAAATAACTACCATCAAAGCAGGAATTTTATACAAATAAGATAATTTATTCAAAAACATAATCTGTTTGAAGGAAACAAGAAAATAAATATAAGCGCTTAAAAAAACGATGGTAATAGCAAAAATGAAATAAATGGAAAATAAGGTTACAAAATACTGAAAACTTCTTTTAGGGAAAGATAAAATAAATGTTTTATCGGAAGTGCTTCTGAATACAAAATGATGAGTAGGATATAATTTTTGAATAAAACTCATTTCCGGAATAGATGTTGGATAAATACTATTACCCAACCTGAATTTCAGATTATTTTGTTCATAACATCCAATACTAAAATTCTTGAATGCAGACGGCACCTGAAAAATTTTATCTGATAAAAACGAAAAAAATGATTTATCCGAAAACGGTAATGTGTATTCAAAAACACTTACCAGATACTTATTGTCCAGACGATTGACATAATAAACCATATCATTATGTGATGCGGATGATGAAGAAAAATGATCAACAAAAATAGCATTCAGTAATTGACGCTTGCCCTTCAAATACGCCTGCAGTTGAATACTATCCAATAAAAAACGTTGAGATAATTGTAAATAAACTGAACTCTTTTCAATACGCTCTATTTTATCAAAGTATATGCTATCGTTAAACAGTTTTAAATTATTCAAATTTCTATCTATAATCTGCACCTGCTCATACAGGGCTAATTGCTCTACATTCTCTAACCAATTAAAAACAATCTCCGTTTTCTTTTGTATGGACTTGTTACTTAAAAAGAAAATTAGCCATACCACTACCACAAAGTAAATAAAATACAGAACACCGGCTTTCAACATTGACGGGGTTTTTACAATTTTGCTTAAAATCAAATACGAACATGTTGCGGTAAGAAATAAAATACAAAGTATGGCTACAATGGTATAAAACCAATATGAATACTTATAAAATAACACATCATTAATATCTAATGTAAAACTTGCATGATTGATAAATAGATAAATAATAAGCAGCAATAACCCATTCCCAATAAGAACATTCCATACAGCCACCTCTACCCTACTCTCTTTTCTTGTAAAAAATACAAGAATACCATAAAACATAACAGTCAAAATAATATCTCCAAAATAATCAAATACCAATAAGTCAGAAAACGCATATACTTCAACATTATACAAAAAGGACTCTTTTAATAAATGCAAAACATTGAGATATTGAAACAACCATTTTAATACCACAACAAAACAAACCATCCATAACCGAATAACATAAGATTTAAAATTCAAAAACAAAATTATCAGTAAATAAGAAAGCCAAATACCATACAATACAGCATTGAAATCCAATAAAAACTTGTTCTTATATTTAGGAAATTGAGATAACGCAAGTGGTAAGTATTCATTTATTTTATTCAGAAATAAATGAGATGTTGCAGAATATTCTAATTTGTAGTCTTTTGATAAATTAAGACAAGGCAAATAATGCTCCTCCAGATAACGATTATTTAAACCATATAAATACTTTATTTTTGCAACATACAAACTATTATTTTTCTTAATAATCCAATACCAACCGGTAGAATTGATAATAATTTTATTACCCGTCCCAATGTTAGTATCAGCAAGAGCAAGTTCGTTCACATCCACTATCCCCCAACTTAATAATTGATGAATGGTATTCTTATCAAAACCTTGAACCTTCAAAATGTCAGAATAGTGTAAGGACAACTGCTCCACATTTAGATATAGATTCTGAAATTGTTCTTTTACCTTATTTTCTGCATATTCTTTATTATTGATATTAAAACGATCCAACGCCAGCAGAAGTACACTAAATAAAACAATCCCTGATACTGGCAAGTACTTTCTCATAATCAACAAAATTGCATAAAGATTATTTATCAAACAATAAAAATTTTTAGTTAGGACATCCGTTCAATAAATACTTACCTTTGCAGCAAAAACAAAAACCATACACAATGGAAAAATCGACTACAGAAAAATGCATCATCATAGGTTCAGGTCCTGCCGGATACACAGCGGCCATTTATGCCGCTCGTGCCGCTATGCAACCTCTTCTCATTTCAGGCCTTCAAATTGGCGGACAACTCACTACTACCACCGAAGTAGAAAACTATCCCGGCTACCCTAATGGAATAATGGGACCGGAAATGATGGAAGATTTCAGAAAACAAGCCGAACGTTTTGGCACCCGTTTTCATTATGCCTCTGTTACAAAAGTAGATTTCACAGACCCTATTCACAAAATCTACACTGATGACAATAAAGAATTTCTTGCACATACTGTCATCATTGCTACCGGAGCTTCTGCCAAATGGCTCGGACTTGAAAGCGAACAACGACTCAATGGAATGGGCGTATCGGCATGTGCAGTTTGTGATGGTTTCTTTTTCAAAGGTCAGGATGTGGCTATTGTCGGTGCAGGAGACACTGCTGCCGAAGAAGCTACCTATCTCGCTAAACTCTGCAACAAAGTATATATGCTGGTTCGGAAAGACAAAATGCGTGCCAGCAAAGCCATGCAAGAAAGAGTATTCAAAACCCCTAACATTGAAATCCTCTGGAATACTGAAACAGAAGAAATTTTAGGAGATACAAGTGTAACCAGCGTGCGTGTGAAAAACAATAAAACCGGGGAAAGTAAAATACTCAATGTAACTGGATTTTTTGTGGCAATAGGACACAAGCCCAATAGTGACCCTTTCAAACCATGGTTAGAAATGGACGAACAAGGATACATTAAAACAATACCCGGCACAACCAAAACAAACATCGAAGGTATCTTTGCTGCTGGCGATGTACAAGATAAGGTTTATCGGCAGGCAGTAACATCGGCTGGTAGTGGCTGCATGGCCGCATTAGACGCCGAACGTTATCTTGCATCCAAAGGAATACATTAAAAATTCTATTTATAAGACAATAGTTTGCACTACCGGACAAATTCAAATCTTTTGCTTTAATCTTGGTAACACCCTGTTCTTCCATTCATAAAATTCACCTGTAATAATTTTTTCCCTTGCTGTTTTTACCAGAGCCAAATAAAAAGCCAGATTGTGTACACTAGCAATCATAGCCGCCAACATTTCATTTGTATTAAACAAATGTCTCAAATAGCTCTTGCTGTATGCGGTATCAACAAAGCAAATATTTCTTTCATCTATCGCCGAAAAATCATATTTCCACTTGCTGTTTTTTATATTAATAATTCCATCGTATGTGTACAGCAAGCCATGACGCGCATTCCTTGTAGGCATCACACAATCAAACATATCAATACCAAGCGCCACACATTCCAGAATATTTTCAGGTGTTCCGACTCCCATCAAATATCTTGGTTTCGTTTCAGGCAGAATAGTCGTAACGACATCCGTCATCTCATACATCTCTTCTGCCGGTTCTCCTACACTTAATCCACCAATAGCATAAGCAAAACTATCTTTTGTACACACATATTCAGCACTTTGTGTCCTTAAATCTTTATACACACTCCCCTGCACAATTGGTAGCAGGGCTTGTTCGTGTTCATATAAATGAGTCGTACTATTAAACCTATCCCAACATCGATCTAACCAGTAGTGTGTCAATTTTAAAGATTCTTTTGCATAGTTGTAATCACAGGGATAAGGCGTGCATTCATCAAAAGCCATAATAAAGTCAGCACCAATGATTCTTTGAATATCCATCACATGTTCAGGTGTAAAAAAATGCTGACTTCCATCAATGTGGGAATAAAACTTTACCCCATCCTCATTTATTTTACGAATTTTGGAAAGTGAAAAAATCTGAAAACCTCCACTATCCGTTAATATCGGCTTATTCCAACCCATAAACGTATGTAACCCACCAGCCCTCATAAGCACCTCCATTCCGGGCCGCAAATACAAATGATACGTATTTCCCAATATAATTTGTGCCTGAACATCCTGTACCAATTCCCTTTGATGAACAGCTTTCACAGTGCCAAGCGTGCCAACCGGCATAAATATAGGCGTTTCAATAGCACCATGAACCGTACGAATAATACCCGCTCTTGCCTTAGTCCATTTATCTTTTACAACAATCTGAAATTGCATTCTAAGTTTTCCGCAAATTAGTCAAATACTCTGCTTTTTTCCGAATAAATTTTAACATCACCCAAACTAAAACACAAAACAAGAGGGAATAGAACATATCTGAGTCGTAACAAATTTTTTGTACTTAATTATTGCATACATTCTCACAGCATGCAAACAAAAACTAAAATCCGGTAATAAATCCCACCTGCACATACGGATTAGGATAAGGCGAATATTCATTTTCGTTCAGATTATACAATACAGACGTGAACATATAAGCATTCGCACCAACAGCATACCGCACCCCGCCTCCTATCCAGATATTTTGCACCCAAACCCGTTTTTTCTGCAAGGTATTGTATTGCACAAAATACACATTTCTGTTTAATAAGTCCCAGCCGATTTGAAAAAATAAACTCTCTAAAAAATACACTCTTGCCATCGTTCTGAGTCCATATATACTAAATGTTATTCGCGGCTTCCACGTGTTATCGCTATAATAATTGTAAACAGGACCGGCACCTACCATAACAGATTTTGAAAGACGGTAAGCCACTAAAGGCGATATATCAATAAAGCTTGCTCTGGTAGAAGTAAAAAACGCAAAATTACCGCCAACGCTTATTTTCTCCAACCAATCATAATTTCTTAACTTCTTATGACGCGATTGCTGTTTATCCGGCAATTGAAAATACGTTGAGTCCGATTGAGAAAAGAGTACAACACGCAGAAACAATAAAACAAATACGAGAACTATTTTTGAAGTGATAGATTTCATTTAAAATCTTATTTTCTATATTAGCCACAAATTTACAAAACTTATGATAATACTCATCACAGGTTGTTCCAAAGGGATAGGATTAGAAATTACCAAACAACTGGCACAAGAACATCAAATTATTGCAGTATCACGGTCTGAAATATCTTTTTCTCATTCCAACCTTGTTAAAATTCAAGGCGATATTACCAACAAAAAGATACTGAATCAATGCATAAAATATCTGGATACCCACCAACTAAATTTAGATATTTTAATCAACAATGCCGGCATTTTAATTTATAAAAAATTTGAAGAAATTACCGAAGCAGATTTATTAAAAACTTATTCAACGAATGTATTTGCGCCATTTTTGTGGATTCAAGCTCTTTTGGACTATTTGCGACCTTCTCCATACGCCCATATTTTAAACATTACCAGCATGGGTGGTATAACAGGCACTCAAAAATTTTCAGGGCTTTCTGCTTATTCTTCCTCAAAAGCAGCGTTAAGTGTACTAACAGAATGTCTGGCTGAAGAATTAAAAAGCGATAAAATTTCCTGTAATGGATTAGCATTAGGGGCTGTACAAACAGAAATGTTAGCAAAAGCCTTTCCGGAGTTCAAAGCACCACTATTGCCCTCTCAAATGGCAGAATTTATCAGTTGGTTTGCATTAAACGGACAAAAATTCTTTAATGGGAAAATTTTACCGGTGGCTACTTCTACTCCATAAAATTATATACATTTGCCTCCTATGAAATCATTTAAATATATCCTTGTTTTTTTGTTTTTTAACTGCTCTCTGTATCTGGTAGCCCAGGAATTAAAGTATACTGCTAAATTTATTTTAAACGAACAGAAGCTGACAAATGTAAATGTAAGCGTATACGAAATGTCTAAAAATAAATTAATAGAAACCTTAAATTCCGGAAATTCTGATAAAATAAAATTAGAATTTGAAACCGGAAATAATTACAGAATTTATTTTAAACACCCAAAGATATACAAAATGTTTTTTGAGATTGTAAGTAATAACATGTCTGAAAATGATTTATACAACAGTTATCAATACGAAATGGATATTGAATTCATCCCGTCTACTGAAACAAACGTTGATACCATTGCTTTAGCCAATCATCCGGTGCATAGAATTATCTTTAAAAATAAAAAATTTGAAGATGATAAACCCTACAACGAAATGATTCTTAAAAAAATCTTTAAAGAAGATGAAGAAAGTAGCGAAATAAATAAACCCATTCAAATACCATACAATTGGGCAGGTACTATTTTTATTAAATCGGGCAATAACTCTACCCCACTTTCCAAAAAAGATATTGTTTTGTATAAAACCAATAACCTGCCTTATTTTGCAAAACAAACCAATAATTACGGACAGTTTTTCTTCAATAAAGTATACGCCGATAGCGCACAAAAACTTTATATTCACTTAAAAGAAAAAGAAGCTATAGGAAAAACGCTTGTTTTAGCGGACTCTAAAAAGAACTTACTTTACGAAACCAAAATAACAAATACATCTGTCGAAATTCCGCTTACACAATCTTTAGCAAGAGCATTGATAGACAATCGATTTACTTTTTTCATAGGTGGAAAAATATACAAAGAAAGCGACACATCGGTTACCTTTTATGCCGATGCCCCCGTTTTTTTATTAAACCAAAATGGCACAGTTATACAAAGCACCAAAACAAACATTTTTGGGGCCTTTGTCTTTCAGGATATTAAGCCCGGCAACATATATCAAATCTCTGTAAAAAAAGAAGGTTTCAAAAAACCTTATAAAGCCATGTTGTATAACAATTTAGACGAACCCGTTTGCGAAATTGACAGCACCTTTGGAGAAAATCAACTGCTCTGTTCTTTCAGAGCCGACAACAACAAAAAATTTGATAACTTGCTGCTGAATGAGTCCTTGCTAAAAATGAATATAAAAGGAAAAGTATATAACGAAAATACAAACAATCCCATTCCAGATCTAAAAATATACCTTATCAACGATGCCAGAAAAATAATTGACAGCACTATAACCGACAACTTTGGTTCTTTTATTTTTGCTTTCGTCCCTTATATGAAATATTCATTCAAATTTTATGATCCCTCCAACAGCATTGTAACCAGCTCTAAAATACTCTTATATTCTTCTAATGACCAATTAGTCAAGTTACTATACATGATAAAGAACAATCCTTTTATGTTTAATCTTCTGGACTATGAACAAAAAAAATTAAATGAAATATACAACGAAGACCCTTGGCTCAATATCTCCTCATTAAAATTAAAACTCAAAAACATTCCCACTATATCCGAACACATCTATTTTGAAACCAATAAATATATTATAACCCCCGAAGCAGAAAAAATTTTGAAAAAAATTGTCCTGACACTCATCGCTAACCCTCAATATGACATTGAAATTCGTGCTTATACAGATAGCCGTGCCGATGATAAATACAATTTAGAGTTAAGCCAAAAAAGGGCCACAGCTGTAAAAAATTATCTTATAGAAAAAGGAATACAAGCAGAACGAATAACCGCAAAGGGATTAGGCGAAGAAAAAATTTTAAATCATTGTAAAAACGGGGTACCCTGCACAGACGATGAACACGCCGTCAATAGAAGAGTTGAATTTGATTTACAGGACAAGCACTAAAAAAACTATTTGTTCCATTTTTCCAAATCCTTGAAGTGCTTTTCACTGTATAGTTTTTCTTTAGGTAAAGAATAAAAATACTCTAATGTCTTTTTTAACCCTTCTTTTCTGCTTACTTTCGGCTCCCAACCCAGAAGTTTTTTTGCTAAACTAATATCCGGCTTTCTTTGTTTAGGGTCATCTTGCATAGGGGGCAATGAAATTAATTTACTTTTACTATTGGTGAGTTGTAATATCTCTTCTCCAAATTCCTTAATGCTGATTTCTTCCGGATTACCTAAATTGACCGGTAAATGATAAGCTGAAAACAATAACCGGACTATCCCTTCCACTAAATCATCTACATAACAAAAACTACGTGTCTGATTGCCATCGCCATACATAGTAAGGTCTTCGCCTCTTAGTGCCTGTGCAATAAATGTAGGCAATACCCTTCCATCATTTAGTCGCATACGCGGTCCATACGTATTGAATATTCGGACAATTCGCGTTTCTATCTGATGGGTTCTGTAATAAGCGATGGTTAATGCTTCCATAAAACGCTTCGCTTCATCATAACACCCTCTCACCCCTATCGGATTCACATTGCCCCAATAACTCTCATTTTGTGGATGCACCAACGGATCGCCATACACTTCACTTGTAGAAGCCACCAACACTCTCGCTTTTTTCACCCTTGCCAGTCCTAATACATTATGCGTTCCAAGTGAAGATACTTTTAAGGTTTGAATAGGAATTTTTAAATAATCAATCGGACTGGCCGGCGAAGCAAAGTGTAAAATATAATGCAGTTCCCCAGATACAAATATAAATTTGGTAACATCGTGGTGATAAAATTCAAAATTTGGATGCTTAAACAAATGTTCTATATTCTGTAAGTCGCCGGTAATCAAATTATCCATGCCCACTACCTGAAATCCTTCCTGAATGAATCGATCGCAAAGATGCGAGCCCAAAAAACCCGCTGCCCCTGTGATTAAAATTCTTTTTTTAGACATATAAAAATTTTTGCTGTAAGTTAAGTATTAATATACTTTTCTAAAACAGATTTTAAATTTATTTTTTCTTTCTCCCAGTTTAATTCCTCTACTGCTTTATAGGTATTGATTTTCCATAATGCATAATCTTTATGGTGAACAGATGTATGAATAATCTCAGCAATGTGCTGGGGGGCATGATGCTCTATAAACATGCCAAGGTGATAGGTCTGTATAATTTTTTCAATCTCTGGTAAACGACTGGATATAATAGGAATATGCGCCTGTATATAACTGAAAATTTTATTCGGCAAACTATACAAATAGTTTAAATTGTTCGGTTTATCAATACTAATACCAATCGTAGCATTTGCAGTATAATGATACAATTCATCGGCCGGCATTCTGTCTTTCAACCAAACTTTGTTCTGAATATTCAAATCCTTTACCATCTGTTTTAAATTTTCTATCACATCGCCTCCACCGATGATTAATAAAAGATAACTATCGCTTAAATACTGCATCGCTTGCACCAGTTCTTCTGCTCCCCGATGAATATTTATACCGGTGCCTTGTAGAATGATTATATGTTTATTTTCAGGTAACCCTAATTCCTGACGAGATTTTATAGCGTTTACTGAAGGTAATTTTGAAATGTTTCTCACCACATAAAAAGGGATAGCATATTTTTTAGAATACCATTCTGCAATGCTTTGATTAACCGTTATGGCAAATTTTAATTTAGGCACAATGTATTTTTCCACCATTACCCATATCGATTTCTTAAATTTTCGTGTTTGCAATTCCGGTACTTCTGTAAACAACTCATGAGAATCATAAACCAAAGGAATATGAAATAGTTTGGACACTATGTAATTAGGCAATAAGGTGTCCAGATCATTGGAATAAAAAATAATTCTACGAGAAGAAAACACTTTATTCTTCAACGCCCAAAAAGTGAGCCGAAAGAGTAACAAAACATTAAAAAACAAATACATGAACACGCCTTTCCGGAAGAAAGGATTTATGTGAAAAACAGATACTTCTGAAAAATATTGAGATGAAAATCTCCTATTTTTTTTTATTTTCCTGCCTAAGACGGTACATTGATATCCCATTTCTTGCAGTGCATCTGCTGTTCGCAATACTCTTTGATCAGTCCACACATCTGAGATGACGGATATGACACAAACTTGTTTCATGTGTTCTAATCAGACAAATTAACTAAAAATAATTCTTACTGCTTTTGATTTCTTGGATGATAACTCATAATGTTCTCTCGCAAATATTCTCTATCCATGTGCGTGTATATTTCTGTAGTCGTGATGCTGGCGTGCCCTAATAATTCCTGTACAGCACGAATATTAGCCCCTCCTTCCATTAAATGCGTTGCAAAACTATGCCGTAATGTATGCGGACTAATTGTTTTCTTTATACCAGCTTTATCAGCCAAATCCTTAATAATGTAAAACACCATCACACGACTTAATGGACGATTAAACCTATTGAGAAACAAAATATCTTCAAATCGTGGCTCTGTTTTCTGATGTTTTCTGAAATGCTCATAATAGTTTTGAATGGCTTTGATGACCAGCCTTCCAATCGGTACCAGTCGTTCTTTATTACCTTTACCAACCACTTTCAGATATTCTTCCTGAAAATAGATATAACTGATTTTAAGATTAATTAATTCAGATACCCGCAAACCGCAGCCATACATTGTTTCAATAATAGCATAGTTACGTTCACCTTCGGCTGTACTTCGGTCAATCTGAAGCATTAGTTTTTCAATTTCTTCTACCGAAAGAACAAGCGGTAATTTCCTTCTTGTTTTTAATATCCCAATATTTTCACACGGATTGTGTGAAATCTTTTGTGAATAATTTAAAAAATTGTAAAATGCTTTGATGCTTGAAATAGTACGATTGATAGAATTAGGTTCAAGTCCCAAATCCGATAGTGCTTTTATGAACATTTCAATATCTTCCACTCTTGCTTCAGTAATGTTCGAAACTGGCGAAATACCTTCCATAAAATCTGCCATTTTTTTTACATCACGTAAATAAGCAAGAACAGTGTTTTCAGATAAATTTTTTTCAATAGATAAGTGAACCTTAAATGAATAGATCAGATCTTCTTCTAACATCATTCTTCAAAAATATATTGTCCTTTATGATTAGAATTAACTCTTGGTAGCCAGCGATTTTCCTCAAAATACAAAAAGGCATCCAGAATATTTGACCAAAAGCGAATAATTTTTTTAGGATACGACAACAACAACTCTTCATTTTCTTTTGAAAAACGAAGTGGATAAATATCCAGGTAAATGTTTTCTTTCCTGTTTTTGGCTTCTGTGCACAAAACGTACAATTGTTCCATATCCTCTTCTTCCAAAACAATATCGCCCGTTGTTTCGCAAGTGCCATGTATAAAAATACTCGTTGTTAAAGGTTCTTCCGCTATCTCTCTATCCACTGTATTGGGAAAGTTGATTTTTAATGCCAGATACTTATATTTGTCTTTTGGATTAAAATAAATCACTTCATAAAATCCTTCAGGAATCTGTCCATCTTTATTGTATTTTTTGGGACCTAAATTACCACTTACCGCACACAAATAAAAGGTTTTGAAAAGCTGAAAACGGACTTCACCACTGTTTTTTAGCCATATTTCAAATGTCCCTTCTTTTTTGAACACCCGTAAGTAGATACTAAAACTATCCGGCGAAATTTTTTTCAGAAACATACTGTCTTTAAGTATGTTCCAATGCTTTTCATACGCTTTTTTTACAGGCAAATAGTTCAATTGCATTTGTTTAAATACATTTTTTTTGCTTTGTGGAAAGCTAAAAAAAGAAGAAATAGTAAAAAGTATTACAATCCAACTTCTCACAAAAATGCGAATAAAATAATCAGTAAAATTACAAAAAATTAGTTCAGTAAGTATTGGTATTTTTGTTTGATAAATCTGCTATCTACATTCCCTTTTTTATTAGATTTTTGTTTTTCAATTGAGAAAACCAGATTGACTTCATGGGTACCTTTTTGTGCTGTTTTTAACTTTGATACCAGCAAATCATAACTATAAGATATTTGAAACTTATCCAAGATATTAAGTCCCACATGTCCGGCCAACGCATTCCTGGGACGAATGCTAAAACCCACCAAAAGTGTTTTTCGAATGTGTAATCTTAAAGAGTAATCTAAAAACAAAGGCATGGCTTTTCCACTCATCCCCCAAAATGTATTTTCCCAGACATAATCAGGATTCTCTCCAAAATTATAGCCGGCACCAAATATTATCTGATTTTCATTAAAATAATTACCTTTGTAAAAATTAGGATTAGAAAACTTAAACTTATAGTCCGCTCCAAACAATTGAAGCATAGACAGTGAAAGAAAAAAGCGGTCATTGTAATACAACACACCAAAGGTGCCTTCCAGTTTTTTTTGCGTTAAAGAAGAACTAGACAAATCTACCGATGCATCTATCGGATGCCGCAACGTTATCAATGATGGATTGATGGTAAACATTGTATAAGCCAAAGCAAAACCAAAGGATAATTCTGTATCGGACATTTTTATATGATAGGCACTGTTACCTGAAAAATAATTGTACACAAATGGCCCTATTTTATCATTAAAAATCATAACACCACTTCCCAGTTTCCCTTTGAAGTAACGAATATTGCAACTTAATGCGGCAGTAGTAGGGCTTCCTGAAAAACCGGTCCATTGCTGACGGTACATGGCTCTTATATCCAGCCAACGCTTTGTCCCCGAGAAGGCCGGATTAAAAATATACAAATTTCCTCTGTATTGCGTCATAAACGGATACTGCTGTGCCTCTGAGACATTCACAACAAAGAAAAAATAAACAAAGCCCAATACTATTTTTCTGGCAATCATTTTAAGGATGATAATATCTTTTTGCTTCCGGCAAAAATTCCTGAATGAGTTTGATTCGCGTTTCATCGCTTGGATGCGTGCTTAAAATTTCCGGTGGTTTTTGTCCGCCGATTGAAGACATTCGTTTCCAGAATTCTATCGCATATTCCGGATCATACCCGGCCATTGCCATAAAAATTAAACCCATTTTATCGGCTTCTGCCTCTTGATTTCGACTGTACTTTAATAACGTTAATCCTGAACCTACATCATACGCCGCTAAAAATAAATTACGCGTTTCCTGTGGTTTTTGAGACAATGCTACTGCCAGCGTTACCTGACCAAACTGTGCCAACATCGCCTGCGACATTCGTTCATTTCCATGCTTGGCCAAAGCATGCGATATCTCGTGCCCCATTACTACTGCCAAACCTTTCTCATCTTGCGTAACTGGTAATATACCGGTATATACAACTACTTTACCACCTGGCATACACCATGCGTTGATGATTTTATCATCTACTACATTAAACTCCCACTGATACATTTCAAGTTCCTTTGAAATTCCTTTATTTTGATAGTATTGTTCTACGGACTGTTTGATTTTGTTACCCACCTCTCGTACCTCAATAACTCTGGAATCATTGTCTGGTAACCTTTTATTTTGCTTCAGAAAGTTATCGTATTCTGTTAAACTCATGCCTACCAGTTCTTTTTCAGGTATAAGATTCAACTGCTTCCTGCCTGTAACAACGTTTTTAGTGCATGCTGCAAAAATTAGAGCAGATGCTATTATGCTAAAAAAGTTATTAACCGATACGGTTCGCATAAACTATTTTTTTTGAATCTTTGAACCAATCCCTTTTGCTTGTAAGTGACCGGATAGTGCTTCTAATGTTTTTTTATCGCCGCTTAAAATCGGATATTGTCCTTTCAAATGCGTGATTAAGGCGCATTGCTCTGCTTTTTCATAATCAAACTGACAAACCTCTACAAGTGTCTGAATGACGTAGTCAAACGTATTATTATCATCATTCAATAATATCAGCTGATAATCACCGATTTGAGTAGTTGAAAACTGTGGTTTATTTTCATGTGAGTGCTCTTTCATATTCAAATTATTTCGGTGAAAATGTATAGAAAAATTTGCAACAAAATTAAATTTTAAAATGCGTCTCTTTCTGTTGAAATATCAACAAATTGGTATATTAAGATGGTTTTATATTAATAAAAGTCCTATCATGTCAATCGTTGAATGTATGCGAACCATTAAGTTCTAATTCAATAATAAGCGAGTAACTTCTTTACTTTTTATTTCAAATTTTTTTTCAATGGTTTGTGTCATTTGTTTGTGGTGTGTGTATCGGAACTCCAGGTTGTATTTTCCGGGTTGTAAGTAAATACTTTCCATATCTAAATTATAGTTCAAATTACATACCCATTCAAGCGTCGTGCCTTTATCTAAATATATACTTCCATATCCTTTTGCTGCTTTACTTAAGAACAGATTTCCAGAAGCCGGAATTTTAATGGTATTGGTATAACTTTGTTTTATTTCTACATTCTTAAGATAAATACGCGGCAAGGTCAATATTTCAATATCGTATTTGCCTACTATGTATTTCTCTGTCTTTCCAAAATCCTGTACATTGACAATAGAACTATCTCCTGCTTTTTTTACGATGGTTGTTGGATAATAATCATTTATACTGCCTTCAATTTGTAATTTTAAATACCCTTGTGGGGCATCAATGGTTATAATATTATGTTTCCCTTTTTCAATATGCACATTATTCTTACGGACTTTTGGTAAAGCATGTACTTCAATATCATAAGTAATATCCGGATCTAAAACTAATGTGTCCGGATGCCCATAATTGTTTATAGTATGAACATAATTGTATAAAAGTTCTTTTGTTTGAGCATTGTAAAAACTCATCACCACATCTGTTTCGGTAGGTTTTTTGTAAATGTCCAGTAAATTTACCTGAACAGTGGTTCTTGTTAAAGCTTCTACTAAAACATTTTTGAGTACCGGATAAAAATTATTTTCATTGCTTACATCTATAAACTTTCCCATACAACCTAACGCATCTGCAAATTTTGCATCCAGTCCAACCCCAATAACAAAAGGTCGAATGAAAATGCTTTTCTTTTGTAACATGGCAGACACTTCACAAGGATTTCCATTACATTCTTCAATACCATCTGTTAGTAAAATAACAATATTACGGCAATTTTTGCATTCTGTAAAGTCCTTTTCTGCCTGAGCAATAGAATACGCAATGGGTGTTGTTCCTTTGGGCTCTAATTTATTAATGAATTGTTTTATTTTAGGAGCATTGACAGATGCGGACGCAAAAGGTATTTCCAGTTTGGTATCCTGACAATTTCTTACCGGCTGAATGAATGTAGTGTGTCCATAGCAGCGCAAGGCAATCTGCAAATCAGGAATATTCTGAATAGAATCCATAAATCTACCGATGACCTTTTTGGCAATAGCGATTTTGGGTTCTGTGTTCCATGGCGCATACATGCTATACGAATCATCAAAAATAAATAATATCCGATTGATAACATTTTGAGAAAAACTAAAATGCCACTTCCAAACGAAAAACAAAATTAGAATAAATCGCTTCATTGGTCATTAAACATTAAAAATCACCGAGTGTTTCCGGTAATTGACGAAGTGCCGTTTGGGTTTGTTCCTCATTAGGTGCTTTACCATGCCATTTGTGAGTGCCCATCATAAAATCAACCCCATATCCCATTTCTGTTTTATTGATTAAAACCACCGGCTTTTGTCGCCCTGTTTGCTTTTTACATTCCAGTAATTGATCTATTACCATTGGAAGTTGATTGCCTTCTGTGTTTTCAACTACGACCCATCCAAAAGCCTCAAACTTTTGTTTTAAGTTGCCCAAAGGCATCACGTCCTCTACATTACCATCAATTTGTTTATTGTTATAGTCAATAATTGCAATGTAGTTATCTACTTTCTTGGCGGCTGCAAACATAGCTGCTTCCCAGATTTGTCCTTCCTGCAATTCACCATCACCATGCAAGCTGTAAATGATTTGCTTATCTCCGTTTAATTTTTTGGCCAATGCGGCACCAATGGCTACACTCATGCCTTGCCCCAAAGAGCCAGAAGCAATACGAACGCCCGGTAAATGTTCGTGTGTTGCCGGATGCCCTTGTAAGCGGGAATTAATTTTCCGAAATGTATTCAGTTCTTCTATTGGAAAATAACCACTTCGTGCCAGTACACTGTAATAAACGGGCGTAATGTGTCCATTACTTAGAAAAAATACATCTTCCTCTGTACCATCCATATTAAAAGGATGGGGTTGATGTTTCATAATTTTGAAAAACAAAGCCACCAAAACTTCAACGCAACCTAATGAACCACCGGGATGCCCGGATTGTGCATTAAAAACCATTCGGATAATATCTCTACGAATCTGAGTGCACAAAGCATTTAAATCAACAAGTGTAGTTGGTTGCATAAACTTTTTGGCAACAAATGTGCGAAAAATAATGCGAGTATTTTAGTAAATTGTTTACATAGCAATAATAAAAAAAACTTACTACCCGTGATGCGTCTGTGTTTTTTGAAACTGTTTAATTAAAGACAGATAAAAAGTATTTGTCACTAGTCCATGTCAAAGGAATAAGAACTTTAAAAAATATTCTGCTTATTGCTGTTCTTCTACATTTCCATAAAAAAAACAATCCACCACAAAGAGCACTAAGAAAATATACACAAAGTACATCGAGAGGACTTTTTTGTATTCTTCGTGAAAAAACTTTGTGCACTTTGTGGTAAAATTCAATACTTAACTTAAAAAAGCTATTGCTTACTACCCTAATTAACACCCTCAATTTCTTAACTCTGATTAGTAAGAAAAAACATTATACGCTTTAAGCAACCGCGTTACAATCATGTATTAAAACTATTTTTTCAAAAAAGGAATCTCTATCAATCACTGCAATAAAACACGAGCGCTCTTACAAAGAAGCGGTCCGGACGGGACTCGAACCCGCGACCCCATGCGTGACAGGCATGTATTCTAACCAGCTGAACTACCGGACCAATAATTTCGGGGGCAAATATACACAATAATTTACAAATTATGCAAATGTTTTTTTAATTCTTACTCTGCCCCTTTAATTTTCTTGTAAATTTTACAAATCAATTATTCACCAAGAACTAATGGTAATTAAAGATTGCTGTATTTTTTTCATCAGAGAAAATCTGACCATCTTTAAGGCGAACAATGCGTTTAGCATATTTTGAAATATCTTCTTCATGTGTTACTAAAACAATAGTATTACCTTGCTGGTGAATTGTTTCAAGCAATTTCATGATTTCTATAGAAGTTTTACTGTCCAGATTGCCTGTTGGTTCATCTGCCAAAATAAGGGAAGGGTTGTTTACCAATGCACGTGCTATGGCTACTCTTTGTCTTTGGCCGCCCGAAAGTTCATTGGGTTTATGCAGCATTCTATCTTTTAAGCCGACTTTTTCCAATGCTATTTTGGCTTTTTCAACTCTTTCTCTTTTGGGCACACCGGCATATATGAGTGGCATTTCAACATTTTCTAAAGCAGTGTTTCTGGGTAAGAGATGAAAGGTCTGAAAAACAAAGCCAATAAATTTATTTCGGATGTGCGCCAGTTCATTATCATTCATTGTAGATACATCAATGTTATTCAAAAAATATTTTCCATGAGTAGGTTTGTCCAGGCACCCCAGAATATTCATTAAGGTGGATTTCCCGCTGCCAGAGGGTCCCATTAAAGCAAGATATTCATTTTTAAATACCTTTAGATTAATGTCTTTTAAAACAGGAATTTCTTCTTTAGCTAAATAATAACTTTTATATAGATGTTCCAGTTGTATGATAGTTGAATTATTTTCCATTTTTAGATTTCAACTTTTTGATTTGATAAGACCGCCAGAAATACATAAATGCAGAAACGATAAAACTGATTACAAAAAACCATGCAGTGTTGCCGGGGGTTTTAAATTGTATCCAAAACACACACAATATACTGAATATGGCCGCTATCAACCACATTATTTTTGATATTTGTAAAAATTTTATAGGATTCATTGGGCAGTATTTGTAGAATCGTTAATTTGTATGCTACCAGAGATGTTTTTAATCGTGTATGCCGAAAAATCTTCTTCGCATTCTATGCCTGTGCCATTAATGACCTGATGGGGCGTAATAATTTTTACTGGTTTATCGGTAGTTATTTTCCCGGTGGATTGGTTCCAGATAATGGATTCCGTTATTAAATGCTCTTTTTTATCATTAATAAAGTTGACATTATACTTTAAGTAGGCCTTTTGAGATTTGGTATAATAAACGGCTTGCTGTGCTGTGAGTGTAGAAGTAGGCACTTGTTGAAGATTAAAAAATATAATTTTTATGGAACGGGGAAAATAAACAAATGGTTCGTTTTGATTCTTCTCGTACGCAATCATTTCATCGGCTTTGAGCATCGCTTTGAGATGAGAGGAATCACTGTAGAACAATGTTACCATTAAAGATTTTTGGGTGGGTCTTTCGTT
The DNA here is from genome assembly GCA_037447455.1 of Sphingobacteriaceae bacterium. Lineage (GTDB taxonomy): Bacteria > Bacteroidota > Bacteroidia > B-17B0 > Aurantibacillaceae > BPGX01. Next base: position 25,637 of record JBBIGQ010000014.1, read on the forward strand.
AGGCGGGCTAAATTTATTTATTTTACTTTTTTGATTCTGACAGGATAAAAAAATGATACAAATAACTATCTGAAAAAAGTATGTATCTATTTTCTTAAAATGCTTATCTGATGTTACCATTCGTATAATGGAGCATTCCATTATTTAGTTTTGCTGATTTTCATTGCCATTTTTACAGCATCATACATGTTTACGATGCCGCTTGTTTTGCTTAATTCTGAAAATTCAATTAAATTATCATTTGTACCGGGTTTAATGACTTTTTTATTTTTGTATTTTGTGCGAACGGTTTTAGTGAGAATTTTTTTGATTTGTTGAGGTGTAAGATCGGGAAAATAGGATTTTAATACGGCGGCAACACCGGCCACTGTGGGTGCTGCCATAGATGTACCACTGGCAAATTCGTATTTTCCTTCCGGAATAGTAGAATAAATGTCTTTACCTGGTGAAAAGAAATCTACTGTTTTTTTACCATAATTACTAAATCCGGCTACAATATAAAGTGAATCCTGCCAACTGAGTGCACCCACATCAATAAAATTACTGGCTTCTTTATTACTCATTTCAAATTTCTTTGATGGATAATGTGCAATCAAATCAATATTCAAACTTTCATTGCCCGCCGCATGAATCAATAATACGCCTTTTTTCTCAGCATATTTCACAGCGGCATCTACTGCTTTTTTATTCCAGGAATATTTTTTGCCAAAACTCATGTTGATAATTTTAGCTCCGTTATCAACGGCATAAATAATAGCATTGGCCACATCTTTATCTCTTTCATCTCCATCTGGCACACAGCGAACACTCATTATTCTGACATTATTAGCAATGCCCTTTATACCTATATCGTTGTTTCGGTTGGCGCCAATTATTCCCGCTACATGGGTTCCATGATAACTATCCGGTCCTTTACAGTCCTTATTTCCATAATACCTTTCGTTAACATCATCGTAATTATCTCCTACAATCTCTTTTCTTGGCTCAAAGTCCAGGTTCAAATGGTATTTCAGCATAGTTTCATAATGTTGATACCCTCTGTTTATTTGTGAAGTAATTTGATTAAAAACTTCTTCCTTGTTTTTTTCCAGTTTTTCAGGATCGTTGATTTTTGAAAGTATAGAAAGTACTATAAATTTACCTTGTTTGGTCTTTGGAGTTTTGGGTTCGTATTGTTTCAATCTTTCAAGAGAAAAATGTTCCACTCCTCCAATTTGAAAAATCACAGAATCAATGCCATCTTTCATAAAAAACATTTGATTATAACCCATTTCAGCTTCTTTTAATTCACTTTCATAATCGGCTTTTAGTTTTTCATAGAATTTAAATTCCTCTTTTTCTTTTTTAGTTTTCATATCTTCTTCTTTCTTACCATCATAGATTGCTTTATATTTTCTGTATAAACGGGTCAGTTCCAGATTATCTTTATCAATGTTTCTACCATCTTTTCCACCAATAAAATTCCAGCCATGAATATCATCAATATATCCGTTTTTATCATCGTCTATTCCATTATCGGGTATTTCTTTCTCGTTTACCCACATAACATCTTTAAGATCTTCGTGAAAGTAATCTACTCCACTATCCAATACTCCTACAATAACGGGTGTTGATTTTTTATCTTTGAGTAACTCATTATAGGTTCGTTCCACACTAATACCATTTATTTTATCTAACTCAGGATCTTTTAAGAACCAATCTTTGTCTGGTTTTTGCTGTGATACGGCTATCAGAGATGTAGAAATTACATTCACTATAAAAAACAACTTTTTCATAATTTTTTTTGTGCAAAGAAAAGAATTGAAATTGTAATTGTGTAAGTTTTTTTCTTTTTTTTTAATTTTTAACGATGCGTGTTAATGTTTTACATTTAGCAGAAACATGGTATGGAATTATTTTACCACTCCTCCATTAGGCATCGTCATCACAGGTGAAACCGGCACTAATTTTCCTTGTTCATTTTCCGCATACAAAATCATTCCTTTACTCTCAATACCTCTGATTTTTCTCGGCTTTAAGTTGGCTAAAACAATAACTTGTTTATGAATTATTTCTTCCGGGGTAATACAATGAGCCACGCCACTTACAATAGTTCTTATTTCTGTCCCTATGTTTACTTCTAGTTTAAGTAATTTATCTGTGTTAGGTACTTTTTCGGCTTTTGTCACCTGCCCGATACGAATATCGCATTTTTCAAAATCTTCAAAATTAATTTCTGGTTTTACAGGCAGTATATTGGATTGGGAAGAAAGTATATTTTTCTTATCATGCAGTTTCTTTACCTGATTTTCAATTGGTGTGTCGTCAATTTTTTCAAATAGTATCAAAGGTTCTTTTCGTATGCAATGTCCAGCATGGAGTATATTAATATTTCCAGCATTAGCCCATCTTAATGGCGGTAAGTTAAATGCTTGTAATATCTTTTCTGAAGTATCTGGCATAAAAGGTTCACACAATAGTCCTATGTTTGCTGCAATTTGTGCCGATAAGTTCATTACTGTATTTACTAAATCCGGATTGGTTTTAATTTGTTTCCATGGTTCATTATCTGCAAGGTATTTGTTTCCTGCTCGTGCTAATTGCATCAATTCAAATAATGCTTCCCTAAATTTATATTGTTCTATTTTTTGACCAATTTTTTGCGGTGTTTCAGAAATGGTATTTATCAACACCATGTCCTGTTTAGAAAATGTACCCGCGTTGGGAATTTTTCCATCATGAAATTTATGGATTAACACCACTACCCTATTTATGAAGTTGCCGAGAATATCAGCTAATTCGCTGTTGTTTCTGGTTTGAAATTCTTTCCATGTAAAATCGTTATCTTTTGTTTCAGGTGCCGTGGCACATAGTACATACCTTAATATATCTGCTTTTCCAGGAAAATCTTTTAAATACTCATCTACCCACACTGCCCAATTGCGGGAAGTAGATATTTTATCGCCTTCCAGATTCAAAAATTCATTGGCGGGTACATCGTATGGTAAAACATACTCGCCATGCTCCATCAACATTGCCGGGAAAATGATGCAATGAAACACAATATTATCTTTCCCTATAAAATGAACCAACTTGGTATCAGGACTTTTCCAATATTGTTCCCACTTATCTGGTAATAGTTCTTTAGTTGCAGAAATATATCCGATGGGGGCATCAAACCAAACGTAGAGCACTTTACCATGCGAGCCAGGAATTTCTGGCGGTACTGGTACACCCCAGTTCAAGTCCCGGGTCATGGCTCGGGGTTGCAAACCGCCACTGCTTTCAAGCCAACTTTTGCATTGTCCATACACATTAGGTTTCCAATGCTTGTGTTGCTCAATGTAAGCATTTATTTTTGTCTGTAATGCATCCAACGGAAGATACCAGTTTTTGGTTTTCTTTTTGATAGGGATGGCCTCTGTTAATGCAGATTTAGGGTTTATAAGTTCTTCCGGGCTTAAAGTAGTGCCACATTTTTCACATTGATCACCATACGCCTTGTCATTTCCACATTTAGGACAAGTACCAACAATGTAACGGTCTGCTAAAAACTGCCCGGCTTCTGGATCATAAAATTGTTCTGTTTCTTTTTCAATGAATACTCCTTTTTGGTATAGTGTTTTAAAGAATTCTTGTGCTGTTTGATAATGTATTTTATGAGTGGTACGAGAATAAATATCAAATGAGATATTCAGTCCCTTAAACGACTCTTTGAGAATTTGATGATATTTATCTACAATGGCTTGCGGGGTTGTGTTTTCCTTTTGTGCACGAATGGTTATTGGAACTCCATGCTCATCACTACCACAAATAAAAATCACATCTTCACCTTTACTTCTTAAATAGCGTACATAAATATCAGCTGGTAAATAACAGCCGGCAATGTGTCCAATATGTAAAGGTCCGTTGGCATAAGGCAATGCCGCTGTTACCAAGGTTCTTTTAAACTTCATATTTTTTGTTAAGCGAGGCAAAAGTACAGAAATAATTCATAAAGATTTTGCAATACAGAGTATTTTTATATGTATTTTTGTGAAAGATTTTAAAGTAAAAAAAACACAAAAATTCTATCTAATTATATTTTTCAAAACTCTTAAAAATTCAACATTATGAAATACTTATTTGTTTCTTTATTAAGTGTAATGTACTTAGCAATGGATAATAACAAATTACCCAATGTGCTCATCAAAAAATTAGACGGATCTAAAATTTCAACCAATGAAATTATAAAGAATGATGGAAAACCCGTTGTTATGAGCTTTTGGGCTACCTGGTGTAAACCGTGTAAAAAAGAACTGGATGCTATGGCAGAAAATTACGAGGATTGGAAAAAGGAAACAGGGGTAAAAATCATCGCTGTTTCTATTGATGATTCCCGTAGTTCTGCAAAGGTTGTAACCGATGTCAAATCTAAAAACTGGCCTTTTGAAGTTTACTTAGATGAAAACCAAGATCTAAAAAGAGCACTGAACATTATCAATGTTCCGCATACATTTTTGTTAGATGGAAACGGAAACATTGTCTGGTCTCATAATTCTTATGTTGAAGGCGATGAAGATGTTCTCTATGACAACATTAAAAAAGTATGTAAAGGTGAAAAGTTAAATTAAGTGTGAAATTGCCTGTACTTGTTTAATTTCTTTTATACAAATGAATAAAATTACCTTCCTGTACTATTTTCCATTCCGGTGGTTGAAAGAATTTTTTTACAAATCTTAAAAAAATCCGTGTTCTACTGGTTACTTCAATTTTTTGTTCAATTTCAAAAGGTCTCCTTTCACCTGAAAACACATAATGATGAACATTCGGATGCGCTTCTGAAAAACTTAAAATGATTAAACAAACTGTATTTAATACTCTGTAAACATCTCCTTTATTAGTAACAGCATATTGATCGTTTTCATACTCATCATTTGTTACGCAAAAAGATACGGTAACTTTCAAATAGTCCTTTTCATCTCGTGAAAAAGACACTTCATAATGTTCCTGAAACCGGTTGGTAAAATAATAACTAAACTTTGTCTGGAAAGGATCTTTTTGAAAAGGATAAGAAATCACCATATAGTTTTCATTCACAGATGAATGCGTTTTTTTGATAAATACAAGTAAGCAAAGTTAATAAATAAAACGGGCAATATAAAATATCGGTAACGAACAATAGCACCGGTATTAGGCGATGTAATCGCTATTATTACTATCAGCAACACCATCCAGAATAGAAGATAGCTTAAAAAATAGTCATACTTATATCGTATCCCTGAAAATAACCACACAACTATACCCAACAAAATTCCCAAATTTTCAAACCAAACAACAAGGTCCGTTATACTTTTAATACATTGAGGATAAAAGAAAAATACATTTAGTGCCTGTAAAATGGAAATAGCATTGTATAGAATAGATTGACGACTATTCAGTGGCTGAATATAAACTGTGCGATTGGCTTTTTCGATGAAATAGAGCACCTTATATTCTTCGGTTGTATCTTTATTTTCTACAAAGAGTGTATCACTCAAATGCGTTAGTTCCCAATACATCATGGGAATATCTTTTTTAATACGAACAGATGGCATAGATTGAGACGAATCTATTTTCAGCCCCTTCCAATCATAAGGCGCTCGTACAAATTTCTTAGAATTAAGCAAAAATATCCCACCCTTTGATGCATCCAAAAATCGTTCCTGCCGATATTGTATAATGTTGAATACACTAACAGATAATACCATCTTGAATATCCCTGTTATTAATAATATGCAAAACACAGAACAGCCAACAAAAGCAAGTGTCTTGCGTTTCTTTACATACTTTACTGCCGTCATAAAAATACTACTGAAAAAAAGAGCAGATAAAGTAAAGACAGGTCTGAATGTAATTAACACAGGCAATAACAAAACAAGCATGAGAATGTATTGCCATCTTTTCCTCTCATAAAAAAATACTTGGTACAAAAGCATTAACGCTACCCCTAATATTAAAATCAATAAGCTTTCTTTGAGTACAAAACTTGTATAAAAAAAATAAAAAGGGAAACACTGTGAAATCAGAAAAACCAATGATTCATAACTTTTTTTAAAGAACACCGAAGCATCTATTTTTACCCATAAATACTTGAAAAAAAGCAATACTAACAAAAATCCTGTTAGCGCCAAAAAAGCCGAAAAAAGCCGAAGAACAGGTAAATTTTTTCCACCGAAAAAAACAAGAATACTATACACTTTCACAACCCATCTGTTATCATTGTAAAAAAAATCCGGCGCTTTATACCATGCTTGCGTCTGAGTAAAATAGCGATTAAAAATGTCTTCATCAGCAGGTTCTTCATCTAATAAAAATTTAAGATAAAACAAAGGTTTTTCTTTTGCTAAATCATTAAATAGGAGCGCATCGTGAAAATAATTATCTTCATCCGGAACACTCAAAAACGAGTGGTTCTGAAAAGACGAATAAGAAATCAAAAAAATAAAAAAAGATTTTACAAACCAAACCAACAACACTATTCTCGCATTAATCACAACATTTAAATGTTTCCAGAGCACCCACCCTAAAAGCACAACATAAAGAAAAAATAACCACATCTACTCTTCTTTAAGAACTAATTTAGATTTAATCAACAAAAATACAAAATAAGCAATTATACTTCCCATGAACCATCCAAACAAAACATCTGAAAAATAATGTACTCCCAAATACATTCTGCTGATACCAGATAGTAATGGATACAACAAAATACAGTATTTTAAAGAATATTTTCTTACCAAAAGAATGACAAGAACTGCAATGGCTGCACTATTAGAAGCATGAGCTGAATAAAACCCATATTGACCACCTTTATAATGATTTACAAGATGTATTTTGTCCTGATAATAAGCATTATGCGTAGGCCTTAAACGTTTAAAATGACCTTTAAAAAAATTACAAGTTTGATCACTTATAACTATTGTAATCCCAATAATTAGAAGAATTTTCCATAATTGAGAATAGGTATGTTGTTTAATTATTTGTATCAGTGCCCATAACCACATTGGTGTAAAAACCCATGCCTCTGACACATACCAGAAAAAAATATCGAATGCCTCCGTATGTTGAGATTGAAAAAATAACAGAATGCTTACATCTATCTCTTGAATAAAATCTAACATCACTACACCCTTACAAACTATAAATATCCTTGAACTTCACAGATTGTCTGCGGCTCATATCTACTTCCATTTCGTTAGAAAGTTTTACCATATAACCATTATTGACCAAGGTAGAAATAGTAGTAACGTGATGAAGATTAATAATAAATTTTCTATTGGCACGAAAAAACATTTCTGTCGGTAATCTTTCTTCTAATGCATTTAAACTATTGAATATAACCGGATGTGAATTAGCTAAATGCACTTTAACATAATTTCCAAGCGATTCAAAAAATATAATATCTTTTAATGCCACAAACCAGCAATTATTTCCATCTTTCAAAAATACACGAGAATCAATATTTAATTTTGTGGTATTTACAACAGGGATATTCTCTTTCTCTTCTTTAATCTGATACTTTTTTATACACTCGGCCAGACGCTGTGGATCCAATGGTTTTAATAAATAATCCAGCACCTGAAACTCAAATGCCTTGATAGCATATTCATCATAAGCAGAAATAAACACCACATCCGGTATACCACTGATTTCATTCAACATCTCAAAACCTGTTTTATCTGGCATTTCAATATCTAAAAACACCAGATCCGGTTTTAACTCTTCAATTTTTTTCTTACCCTCCTCAGCATTTACACATTCGGCAAGTATTTCAATATCCGGATATTGTTTTAATAATTTTTTTAATTCTTCTCTGGATAACCTTTCATCATCTACTATTACCACTTTCATAACATTTATTTTTTAATTGCGAAAAATTACACATTCTAATTCAAACCCCACTATCTTTTTTTATCCAAAGGTCAAAATTATATCTCATCGGAAAAATAAACAGATGGACAACCTCTTAAATTATAATCCGAAGCCATTACCTCTCCATAAGCACCCGCCGAGCGAATGGCTAAATAATCACCACGACCGGACTTGGGCAATAACACATTTTTCCCAAAATAATCGGTTGTTTCACATATCGGTCCACAGACATCGTACAAGGTGTCACAAACGTGTTTATACTTGCTGATGTTTTCAATCTTATGATAGGCCTCATATAAAGCAGGTCGTATCAAATGATTCATTCCGCTATCTAAAATTAAAAAATTTTTCTTACCAGATATTTTATGATAAAGAACTTTACTTATCAAAGCACCACATTGCGCCACAATAGAGCGTCCTAATTCAAAATGCAACTGTTGGTGCTTTCGCCGTTCAAGGAATTTTGCAAATACCTCAAAATAGCCGTTAAAGTCCGGAAACAAATTCTCATCCGGATGTGTATAATTAATCCCAAGCCCCCCACCTAAATTAATATGTTGAATTTCTATTTTTCGTTCTTCTAAAAATCGCTGTAGTTCATTAACTTTCAAACACAAATTTTTAAATCCTGAAAAATCCGTAATCTGTGATCCTATATGAAAATGTAACCCTATTAACTTTACATTATTCAACTGGTTCAGATATTCTAACGCACTATTCAAGTCCGATGCATTGATGCCAAATTTATTTTCATTTAATCCGGTGGTGATAAATTTGTGTGTATACGCATCTACATTCGGATTAATACGCAAGGCAATAGATGCTTTTTTATTCAATGATGTCGCTATTTGCTGAATAACTTCTAACTCCTGAACACTCTCTGCATTCAAACAAAATATATCATTTATCAATGCATAACGAATTTCTTCATCTGTTTTACCCACACCCGCAAATACTATAGAAGACGCTTTTATACCACATTGAAGTGCTTTTTGAATCTCTCCCATACTCACACAATCCGCACCTACCTCATACTTTGACAATATCTGTAACAATTTCTTCTGATGATTGGCCTTTAATGCATAGTGTATATGTCCCTCTACCTTTTTACTGGCTTCTAATGCTTTTTTTACAGTCATTTCAAACACATCTACATCATAATAATAAAAAGGAGTAAATAAACCTATTAACTTTTTAATTACACCGTCATTAAAATACATAACTTATATTTATAAGTTAAACAGCACTTTATTCAATTGCTCCATAGCTTGCTTTTTATGTTTCTGATGTATCAATACCGATATATTATAGTCGCTGCCACCATAAGAAATCATGCGCACAGGTATATCTTTCAATGCTTCTGATACTTTATATAAATAACCCGCTTTCCCTTTTGGTAAATAGCCCGCAATACAAATAATAGTTTGATATGAAATTACCTCCACACTTGCTATTTGTTTCAATTCATCTAAAATACTCTTTAAATGAGTGGTATCATCAATGGTAACGCTAACAGCCACTTCAGAAGTAGTAATCATATCAATGGGTGTTTTATACCGTTCAAAAATTTCAAAAATAGACCTCAAAAAGCCATACGCCAAAAGCATCCGATAACTTTTTATTTGTAAAGCCGTGATATTATCTTTTGCTGCTACTGCCTTAAATCCCTCATTAGGAAAAGTATTGGTAATGATGGTTCCAAATGCCTGTGGTTGAAGCGTATTCTTCAAAATAACAGGAATCTGCTCCTTTTGTGCAGGTAATATACAGGCAGGATGTAAAATCTTGGCACCAAAATAAGCCAACTCTGCTGCCTCTTCAAAATTCAAATAATTAACCGGATACGTCCTTGATACAACCCTGGGATCATTATTATGCATACCATCAATATCCGTCCATATTTGTATTTCCCGTGCCCGAATAGCCGCACCTATTATAGACGCCGTATAATCGCTCCCTCCTCTCTTTAAATTATCAATCTCACCAAAAGCATTTCTGCAGATATACCCTTGTGTGATAAATAAATGATTATCCTTATACTTTAATAATATATCACTTAAAACCTTTCTAGTAAAATCTATATCCGGCTCGTGATTTTCATCTACACGAATAAAATCCAGTGCGTTTAATAAAATACCCTTTACTCCAATTTGCTGTAAATAAAAATAAAACAAATTCGTACTTAAAATTTCACCTTGTGCTAAAATAATCTTTTCCTCCAGTTTTGTAAAAACATTTGCTTCATTATGAAAATGATTAATCGTGTCAAACACCGAATTTACAAAAGAAATGGCAGTATTTTTATACTCGTTTTCAAACAATTCATTACATACCTGAACATATTTTTTCTGTAATCTGTTGATGTGTTCTCTTGCTTCATTATAATACTGAGATTGATATAAAATATCAGAAATTTCAACAAGTGCGTTGGTAGTACCGCTCATTGCAGACAGCACAACAATTTTGGGCTGCTCATCTGAAATTAATTTTACAAGATTCTTCATTCTTTCAGCCGTACCAACACTTGTTCCTCCAAACTTCAAAATTTTCATAGTAGAAAAGTCCACAGTCATAAAATTTTTTGCCGCTAATACTATTAAAAATATCTTAAAAAATTCTGCATTCGGTTTATTTGCTGTATTTTTACCAAAAAAATAAAAATGAAAACGATATCCTTTATTATTCTGAAAACTGTTTTAATAACAACGGCAATACTGGCACAGGCACCTATCAAATTCACCATTAAGGGTGTAGTAAAAGGCAACAAATACAGTAAAATATATTTGCATCACAAGTGGAACAATGAGTTCAAAACAGATTCTGCTATTATTCGGAGCAGTGCTTTTATTTTCAAAGGGAATACACCTGAAATAAATATGTATTGGTTCACCTTTGAACGCAATCCGATGGCTATGCCAAATGCACCATTTTTCATAGATCAATCAAGCATTACCATTGATTTACATCAGGATTCACTGTACAACGCCAGAATAAAAGGTGGCAAAGAGCAAAATTATTTTGTTGAATACAGAACACTCATGAAAAATTTTGGCACACAACAGCAAACACTGTATCAAAAATACAATGAAGCATTACAAAAAAATGACGGCGCTACAGTACAACAAGTACAAATGGACTTTACACAACTCAATGAAAAAGTCAAGAACACTTTAAAAGAAATGATTAAATCCCATCCTTCTTCTCCTGTGAGCGGCTACATCATATATCAGGAATTTAATAATAACCCGAACATTTCAGTAACAGAACTGGAAAAAGTTGTTTCATATCTTGATAAAAATTTTCTCAATACAAAGTTTGGAAAATTAGCACAACAAAAGTTAATACAAATCAATGGCACCGCCACCGGAAAAAAAATTATGGAATTTACACAAAACGACCCAAATGGAAAATCTGTCAACATTCGTGATTTTGAAGGTAAATATGTGTTAATTGACTTCTGGGCCAGCTGGTGTGGACCATGCAGAATGGAAAATCCTTATGTAGTAGCAGCATACAATAAATACAAAGACAAAGGTTTTACCGTCTTAGGGGTATCTTTAGATCAAAATAAAAATGCATGGCTTAAAGCCATTGAAAAAGATGGTTTAACCTGGACACACGTAAGCGACCTGAAAGGATGGAGTAATGAAGTGGCACAGGCCTTTGGTATTTCGTCTATTCCACAAAACATTTTAATTGACAAAAATGGTATTATTATTGCTAAAAATCTTCGTGGCGAAGCGTTAGCAAAAAAGTTGAGTGAAATCTTTAATGAGTAAACTGGTATGTTGAAGAAAAAAATATTGCAACTTTCTGAAAAAGTTTTTCCGGAAATTGTAAAACATCGTCGGTATCTCCATCAAAATCCTGAACTCTCCTTTCAAGAATATCATACCGCAGAATACATTGAATCGCTTCTTCAACAATGGCACATTCCATACAAAAGAGTAGCCCAAACGGGAATTATTGCTACACTTGGGAAATATCAAAAAAATACCCCTTGCATTGCATTACGAGCCGATATAGATGCTTTGCCCATTCAGGAAAAAAACAATTGTTCGTATGCTTCTGTCGTTCCAAACGTCATGCACGCTTGTGGCCACGATGTACACACGGCATCTGCATTGGGCGTCATTCAAGTGCTAAAACCAATTGCAAATAATCTCCATGGCGGCTTAAAGATATTCTTTCAACCCGGTGAAGAAGTCCTGCCCGGTGGCGCAACATTGATGATAAAAGAAAAAGCACTATCCAATCCCAAAGTAAATTGTGCCATTGCACAACACGTTTTTCCGGACTTAGAAGCCGGGAAAATAGGTTTTCGTTCAGGACCTTACATGGCTAGTACAGATGAAATTTACATCACCCTCATTGGCAAAGGAGGACACGGCGCTATGCCCGAAAGAACTCACAATCCCATTCCTATTGCTTCTCAACTCATTACCAAAATTTCAAACGAATATCCATTAGAACGAATGTTAAGAGAACAAACCATCCTCACTTTTGGTAAATTTATTGCCAATGGAGCCACGAATGTAATTCCCGAAAAAGTTGAAATAGCTGGTACAATGCGCACCTTAAATCAAAAGAAAAGAGAACAACTTTATAAATATCTAAAAGAAACAACTTCAAATTTTTCTAAAAAACATAAAATCAAAATTGAACTTAACATCATAAAAGGTTATCCGCCGCTCATCAATGACCCCGTCCTGACGCAATTCTTTAAAAAAAAATCTATAGAATTATTAGGACAAAAAAATGTGATAGAACTTCCAATAAGAATGACAGCCGACGACTTTGCATATTATTTACAAAAAGTACCCGGTACTTACTACCGTTTAGGAACAGGTAATAAGAAAAAAGGAATAGTCCACAATGTACACACGTCTTATTTTGATATAGATGAAAATGCTCTTTTTTACGGCACCGCCACCATGAGCTGGTTGATAGTAAATTATCTCAATAACTTCAAAAATTCATGCTCATGAAAAAAAGAACACTCCTACAAGCCAGTGTAATTTTCGTTTTTGCTTGTACTACATTAAAATTAGCAGAACCAACAGAAGCAGATGTAGAAAAAGGAAAAAGCACCTTTCCCAATCTCACATTAGAAGATTTAAAGGAAGGCAAAAAATTATATGAATCCAATTGTAATCTTTGTCATAAACTATACAACCCTAAAACATTCACTGAAACAGATTGGAAAAAAATTGTTCCTCCAATGGTCAAAAAGGTGAGTAAAAAAACTCAACAAACACTTACAGAAAAAGAAGAACAACAAATCCTGCATTATTTATTAGTTGCCAGACAAAAGTAATACAGCATTTCAATCATAAAATTTATTCATTATGTTTTACTTAAATAGAATTTTAATTATTATATTTACACTCAAAAACTATGTATAACGAAAAGTTCTACCATGCCATCGGGCATGCATTTTATGCCGTTGCTCATGCTGACAAACAAGTTAACAAAGAAGAATTCCAAACACTCATAAAAATCGTCAGAGAACAATGGGCACCTTTAGAAGACGAAACCGATGAATTTGGAGAAGATACTGCCTTTCAGAGTATTTCGGTTTTTGACTGGCTGGCAGATAATGATGTAAAAGATAAAGAGGCCATCAAACATTTTAAAGAATTTGTCAATGAACATCCTAAATTGTTTACCACCTCTATAAAAAACAAAATACTTAAAACCTGTGAAAAAATAGCTGAAACTACACACGGTATCAGTAAGAAAGAAAACAAAATAATCAAAGAAATTAACGCTATTTTATCTTAAATTGAAACTTTAAACTACAACGGCTAGTTTACTTTTTCGTATAATAGTGTATCAATGTATATGAAAAAGTATTTTATCGTGTTTTTGGGAGTTTTAGGAGTAACTGCTTTCCCTACAATAGGACAGGATAAAGTCATTCCTATTCCGGTAAAAGCATTGATTTTTGGAGAAGACACTTTACCTTTAATAGACCTTCCGGAAGTGGAAGTGTGGACATTTTGGGGAAAAGTTACACACTCTAATAAAATTTTTGCGGAATGGTCCAGAACCAAATATAACGTAAAAAAAGTTTATCCTTATGCCATTTTAGCATCAGTTCTTCTTAAAGAAATGGATAATAAACTGGCTCAAATACCTTCTGAAAAAGAACGGAAAAAATTCATCAAACAATGTGAAAAAGAATTAAAACAAAAATTTGAAGAAGATTTGAAAAAACTATCTGTAACACAAGGACGCATCTTGATGAAATTAATTTACAGGGAAACAGGGAAAACAACCTACCAAATCGTCAAAGAAATGCGTGGCGGTTTTGAAGCCGCCATGTGGCAGGCCATGGCTTTCATTTTTGGAAATTCTATGAAAGTAACATACGAACCGAACGGAGAAGATTATATGGTAGAAAAAGCCATTCAACTGGTAGAAAAAGGATATTTTTAAAATCCGTCCTGCAGCAGAAAACACAAGAAAACGCTCTCAACTTATTTTAATTAAAATGTTTCCTTAACCCAATCGTCTATTAAATAGAATATATTCAATATATACTCATTCCTTTGAGAATACAAATAGTATTTACTACAAAACAGCATTTTACTCAACAAAGCTCACCACTCCATAAACATTCCCATACTTTTTTAAAGAAAAATTTTTATCCGTTTGAAAAATATTTCTTAACTTTACATCGTAAAGGAATTTATGAAGCACAAGTGGATAAGAGGTTTTTTATTGTCAGGTGGAATGATGGGATTAGGGTTAAGATATAATTTCTCTATTAAAAAAGATAAAAGTAAACAAGAAATAAACAATAATTTGAATAATCTGGAAATCACAACAACATCTACCAAAGAAAATTGGTATCAGGAATAATGGATGCTATGCTGGGAGGTAATGGCGGAAGTTACATAGTAAGCTCTCATATTACACTATCCTATCATTTATTGAAAAGTAAGTAACTATGATGAACATATTTACTTCTGTATAGTTTAGGTTTAATTTGTTTTCAATGATTTTTCCTTTGGCAAATCTCTTTGGTACTTTGGTCTGGATTTTTTGCTACAAGGACAATAGTTAATGACAGAAAAAGGGATTCCTTGCATACAGATTGTAGCACTATTTTTTTGAACATAGCCCGTTGCTTTAATGCAACTTCCTTCTTTAATGTCAGTTTTCAAATTAAGCAATAAATACACTTTTTGCTCTTTGGTAGTGAGTATTACACAACCTGCTTCTACGCCTTTTTTGACAACTCCTTTAATGGTAATTGTTTTTTTCGTAGTATCTATATTCCCAAGATTTTCCCTTTTTTGTGCTGAGATGGTAAATGAAATAAATGATAACAAAATAATTGCGATTCTGTTTAGTACCATATTATATTGATTTTTTGGTTAATATCAGGATGTAAACTTTTTGCTACCGGACACGTATATGCCGCATTTTCCAGCATTTTTTTCTGTTTATCAGAATACTGAAAATTTTTGATTTTAAGGTCAACATGTATTTCACTCACTCGCCTTGGATTATCCGCCATGATTTTTGTTACTTCGGCTTCTACTTCCAGCGGTATATTTTCTCGTTCAGCAATGATTGACATTATCGTAATCATACACGATGCAAGGGATGTAGCCAATAAATCGGTTGGAGAAAATCGTTCACCTTTTCCGTTATTATCTGGCGGTGCATCGGTTTCAATCATAGTTTGACTTTTTAAGTGTATCGCTCTTGTTTTTTTTTCTTCGGTATATTTTACTACAGATGTTGGCATAATCTTGATTTTATTTCTGTGCGATTCCATAAACGATGTGCTTATTTTTTGAAGATAAAAAATGATCTATTTTTTTATCAACACATACCGCTGTCTTTTGAAAAATAGAAGATGTAATGAACGCACTAAAATAACCGAACGCTTTCATATCTACAATAGAAAAGATATCTGCTAATTCTCTCTTTAAAAAACCATATTCCGGATAATTCCAATAGTAGCTCCAAGATTTTAATTTTCTAAAAATCCTGTGTATAACAGAGGCTTGTGCATTTTCAGCAAATAAAAAATAGCCACCCGGTTTTAGGGCCTGGTGTATTTGACGAAAACTTTGAATTTGCAAATCCTTTCTATTATATGCACCTATCCCTCCTATGACTGATTTTAATACAATAATGTCAAAATAACCTTTGTACGATATATTGGTAGCATCAATAGCTTCATAACGTATCAAGGAATGTACCTTATATTTTCTATGTAGTGGTGAAGCAGTTAGTACCGGATTACGAATATCTGAACATACCACCTGAAATCCTTTTAATGCCAGCCACAAACTTAAGCCGCCTTCTCTTGCGCCAATCTCTAATGCTATTGGATTTTGAATAGACGCTGCACTTATTTTATTTTCCCAATATTCCAGAGGTGTTTGCCACAAAGGATATTGCCATTGCAATACATCTTTCAACACATTATCTTCCATTATCAAAATTTTTTTTCAGAATTAAAAGGTTTTTTGGGCGGTTCTGTTATCGTCAGAATGTTTTTCATTTTCTCCTTATCTAATAAGAGCTCTATGCTGGTTTTAATTTCATTGTCTTTGTGAACTAAATATTCCTCTTTCCCTTTTGAATAGTAATAAAAACTAAGCACATTAATTTCTAAAAACTCCCGAATAATCCTGATATTCTTTTGTAATAATTTTTCCTGAATTTTGCTTAAACTATTCATCAGTTCTTCATATTCTTTTTTTACATCTTCATAAATACTATCATTTTGCGCACTTACTTTAAATTTCTTTAATATACTTTCCTGATTGGAATGATAAACATATTTTTTATCTTTTAAGAGTTGAAAAAAAACATCTACATCCTTATTGGTAAGAGAAAACTCTTTCACAGGTGGAATAGACGTTTTATCAAGTGCATATTGATACGCATAATGAAAAAAGAACTTCTGCTCATTCATATCTAAAAGTATAGCGGATAAACTTTCAGATTTGGTGAGTACATCCGGCGTAATACCTGCGCCATCATACACTATTCTGCCGTTTTTTGTTTTAAACGCTGTAATAAGTGAATCCGGAACCGATAATACCCTGCCCGACTTATCTTTTTGTGAATAATCCAGGGCCTGAATACAACGGCCACTGGGCGTATAATATTTGGCGATAGTAACCTTTAATTTGGTATTGTACGGCAAATCAATCGTGTTTTGTACCAATCCTTTACCAAACGAACGACTACCTACTACCACCCCCCTATCCAAATCCTGCAGAGCACCCGCCACAATTTCGGAAGCAGAAGCAGAATTTTCATTAATCAGTGTAATCAATGGCGTTTCAGTATCAACAGGATTTTCCAATGTTCTGTACGACTTATACCAATTGGATGTACGCCCTTTCGTAAATACTACTTCCATATCTTTTGGAATAAAAATATTGACCATCTGTATGGCTTCCATCAACAGCCCCCCCGGATTATCTCTCAAATCCAGAATAAGCCCCTGAACATTTTGCCTTTTTAATGCTTTAACAGCATTCTTAACCTCCTCTACACACCGTTCTGTAAACGATTGTAAGCGTATATAACCGATATTATTACCTAAAGTAGTATAAAAAACATTATTGTTTGTTTTTATTTCCTGACGAACAATTGTTTTTTCAACAGGAGACGCGCTTCTAAACGGAATAAACTTTATCGTTACTGATGTTCCCGCTTCACCTTTTACTAAAGCGATGACTTCCGCCGTGCTCATTTTTGAAACATCCTTACCATTCACAGTAAGAATTTCAGAACCGGGCACCAATCCATTATTCAATGCAGGCGAGTTATCATACACTTCTGTAATGTACAATTTACCATCAATTTTTTCCAAGGCCCCGCCTATTCCCGTATAAACACCCGTTGTCTGAAAACGATACTCTTCTATATCATCTTCACTAATGTAATTCGTATAAGGATCTAAAGAATTGAGCATAGCATCAATGGCCGTTTTGATAAGTTCACCGGACTTGGGCTTTTCAATATAGGACTCGTGAATGTTTCTATATACACTATTAAAAATTTCGAGATTTTTTGTAATTTCAAAAAGTTCATTGTCATCATAGAAAAAGTAAAAAAACGGTATAAGTACAAGTACAAATAAAATTGAAAAAAACTTGACTTTTACTTTGTATTTATCTAACATCTTCATGAAATGTATATTGTTTTACTATAAATCTGCCGCTTCTGTTATGAGTTGAGCAATATCTTTTACTGCTACTTTATTTTCTTGTTGAAAATGTTTTACTCCATCATTCAACATCAAATTACAAAAAGGGCACGCGACGGCTATGACTTCCGGCTGATGAGAAAGTGCTTCCTCTGCCCGTTCGTTATTCACCTCTTTATTGCCTTTTTCCGCTTCCTTAAAAATTTGTGCTCCCCCTGCCCCACAACAAAACCCTTTTGCTCTGCTTCTTTTCATCTCCACTAACTCGGCATCCAGCTTTTCAATCACTTCTCTCGGTGCTTCATAAATATTGTTAGCCCGTCCAAGATAACATGGATCATGGTACACTATTTTTTTACCCTTAAACGCACCACCTTGAATTTTAATTTTTCCTTCGTCCAATAATTGTTGTATCAATTGAGAATGGTGTACTACTTCATACTGTCCGCCAAGAGCCAGATATTCATTTTTAAGTGTGTTAAAACAATGTGGACAAGCCGTTACAATTTTCTTTACTCCATAATTATTCAACGTCATAATATTTTGCATCGCCTGCATTTGAAACAAAAACTCGTTACCAGCACGTTTGGCAGGATCGCCCGTGCACGTTTCCTCTGTTCCCAAAACAGCAAACGAAACCCCTGCCGATTGTAAAATTTTTGCGACGGCTTTTGTAATCTTCTGGGCACGTTCATCAAAACTACCTGCACAGCCGACCCAAAATAAATACTCCACACATTCTCCATTCGCTACTACCTCTGCCATCGTCTTTACTTTAAGTTCAGACATAACATTTTTTGTGCAATAGTAAAAAAAGAATAAGGTATAAGCAAATGCCAGAATGATTTCAAGTTTTACAATACCATTCTTTTCTTTTAATTACTTAAATAAAATTATCACGAATTGTTACCTGCATTTAACTTACCCTTTAAATACTCCACATCAAATTCTTTTTTATTCAAAAACTCTACCCATTTTTCTTTGGGAAAAAGTTGTAACATATATTCATCCTGCATGTTCTCTATTTTGTAACGATTAATTTCATCTGCCGTATAACCCCATCGTGGATTCACAATATCAAACATCAGTACAACCCTGTCAAAATCTGTATTATTCCATGCATCATGTTCAAACGAGTCGTCTAATATCAATAATTTTCCTTCTTTCCACTTTCTTGTTTGAGCCTCTACTCTTATGCCCGTATCGCCTTCCGGAATAATTAATCCCAGGTGCACTCTTAAAACCATTTTTGTAAACCCCTTATGTGGTAAAATTTTTGTCTTGGGCGGGATATATGAAAAATCAGCAGAAATAATATTAGAATTCGCTTTAATCAATTGACTTGTAACAGGGCATAACGAATGATTAAGCAAATTATCTATTCCAAAAAAACGAAATGAAAAAACTTTCCATTTATTCTGACTGCTTTTATCTACATAATGTGGAAAAGTATCCAACCAAAATCCTTTATTATTTTGTTTTACATCTAAAAATTCTTTTCCGATTTCAGCAGCACGCTCTTCAAAAATCAACAATTCCGGAAACTCATTGGGCTCGTAGAAGTATTTGGGATTTTTATCCGTTAACGCATTCATTTTTTTTTTGCAAATATAAAGAATTTCACCCTTCAAACTCCACTGACTTTAATCATTAAAAACAAAATTGAAAAAACTAATAAAAGTCATATCCTCAATTTCCGTTCTTTAAGTAAAAAATTTTCTACTTTCGCAGCAAAAAAATATGCCATTCATTCACACAATCGTTGGAAGACAAATTTTAGATTCCCGTGGCAATCCCACTGTAGAAGCAGAAGTTTATACCGATGCGGGTATTGTGGGACGTGCAGATGTTCCATCTGGTGCCTCTACCGGGAAACATGAAGCTGTTGAATTAAGGGATAATGATAAACTGCAATACCTTGGTAAAAGCGTAACCAAAGCCGTCAATAATATCAACACCGTTATTAAAGAAAAACTCAGCGGAATGTACATCTTTGACCAGGAAGATATTGATTACACCATGATTGAACTGGACGGAACAGAAAATAAATCCAACCTCGGATCCAATGCTATTCTGGCTGTTTCGCTTGCTGTAGCCAAAGCCGCCGCCGAAGAAAGCCGTTTACCGCTCTATCGTTATGTAGGCGGTGTAGGTGCAAATTTATTGCCTATTCCTTTGATGAATATCTTAAATGGTGGTGCTCACGCCGATAATGGCATTGACTTTCAAGAATTCATGATTGTTCCTGTCAATGCCGATACATTTAGTGATGCTTTGCGAATGGGCGTAGAAGTATTTCATCATCTGAAAAAAGTACTAAAAGATAAAGGACTAAACACTGCTGTTGGTGATGAAGGTGGATTTGCACCCAATATCCAAAACAATGAAGAAGCATTGAAGTATGTTCTTCAGGCCATTGAAAAAGCAGGATACAAACCGGGCGAAGATATTTTCATAGCTCTTGATGCTGCTGCCTCCGAATTTTACGACGCTGACAAACAAGTGTATCATCTGAAAAAATCAACAGGAGATAAATTGTCTTCTAAAGACATGATCAATTATTGGAAAGAATGGAAAAAGAAATACCCAATTATATCTATTGAAGATGGCTGTGCCGAAGACGATTGGGAAGGATGGAAATTACTCACAGAAGAATTAGGAGACATTCAATTAGTCGGTGACGATTTATTTGTAACCAATACTCAAAGAATTGCAGAAGGCATTAGTAATAATGTAGCCAACTCCGTTTTAATTAAAGTGAATCAAATTGGAACATTAACGGAAACAATTGCTGCCGTAAACATGGCGCATACCAATGGATACACTACTATTATGAGTCATCGCAGTGGAGAAACGGAAGATACTACTATTGCAGATTTAGCAGTAGCTCTTCGTTGTGGACAAATTAAAACCGGCTCCTCTTCTCGGACAGATAGAATTGCCAAATACAATCAACTTCTAAGAATAGAAGAAATGCTGGGAAATTCTGCACATTTTCTTGGCAAAAATTTTAAATTTGTTCCATAATAATTTACTTAAATTCGCACCATAATAAATTATCAATCGTTCTTCAAAATACTCACGTATGGAAACATTAAAAAATAAATTTAGAGAAAAGGCAGCACAATTAAATGCTGAGATAAAAGACATGTTGAGCAAGCACGGTAACCTGAAATTAGGCGAATATACCATTGAACAAATATACTCTGGAATGAAAGGAGTCATTGGTTTAATCACGGAAACCTCAAAATTAGATCCGATTGAAGGTATTCGTTTCAGAGGATACTCTATTCCGGAATTAAGGCAACTCCTACCCAAAGCAAAAGATGGTAATGAACCCTTACCAGAAGGACTATTTTATTTGCTATTGATTGGTGAAATCCCCACCGAAGAAGATGTAAGAAACATTACCATTGATTGGCAAAGAAGAAGTAATGTTCCCAAACATGTGTTTGATGTTATCGATGAATTACCTTTGGATGCACACCCTATGACGCAATTTGTAACCGGTATCATGGCTATGCAAACCGAATCGGTATTTGCTAAGGCCTATGCCAAAGGAATAAGCAAAAAAGAATATTGGGAATATATCTACGAAGACACAATGAATTTAATTGCCCGTGTACCAAGAGTGGCGGCTTATGTATATCGCAGAAAATACAAAAATGACACACACATTGAACCAGATTACAACTTAGATTGGGCAGCTAATTTCGCTCACATGTTGGGCTATACAGATGTGAACTTCAAAAACTTAATGCGTCTGTATCTCACCATTCATGCAGACCACGAAGGGGGAAATGTATCAGCGCACACTACCCATTTAGTAGGTTCCGCACTGAGTGACCCTTATTTATCATTAGCAGCAGGATTAAACGGATTAGCAGGTCCCTTGCACGGATTAGCGAATCAGGAAGTCATCAAGTGGATTTTCCAACTCAAAGAAAATTTAGGTGGGGGATTACCTACAAAAGAACAAATTGCCGAATACATCAAAAAAACACTGGCAGAAGGTAAAGTAGTCCCCGGTTATGGACACGCTGTATTAAGAAAAACTGACCCAAGATTTACCGCTCAACAAGAATTTTATAGAAACTACATTAAAAAAGATGATATTTGTGAAATCGTACAAATGATCTACGAAGTAGCACCGCCAATTCTTGAAGCAACCGGTAAAATCAAAAACCCATGGCCGAATGTAGATGCGCATTCCGGGGCTTTACTAGTGCATTATGGGATGTTTGAATACGAATATTACACCATTTTATTTGGTGTTTCCAGAGCAATGGGTGTATTAGCCAGTTTAGTATGGGATAGAGCACTTGGAATGCCCATCGAAAGACCAAGTTCAGTTACTACTGAATGGATTAAAAATTATATTGCCAAACAAACCGCCGCTCAAACGAATTGATTTTATTCTAACACAAAATAAAAGGTTACCATTAATTTGGTAACCTTTTTTATTTTTGTAAAAACATGAACTTACCCAAAGAATTTTATACAAGAAGTAATGTCGTTCAAATTGCAAAAGATTTGTTAGGTAAAATACTTGTAACAAAAATCAATCAACAAATCACATCCGGGATCATAGTGGAAACAGAGGCCTATAACGGCATTTATGACAAGGCCTGTCACGCCTATAACGGCAGAAAAACAGATCGCACGAAAGTCATGTATGAAGAAGGAGGCATTAGCTATGTTTATTTTTGTTATGGAATGCATTATTTGTTTAATGTAGTTACTAATGTAAAAGATATTCCAGATGCCGTTCTCATCAGAGGAATTGTTCCTTACCAAGGTCAGAAGTATATTTTTCAAAGAATTGCTACCAAATCACTTGTGAAAAATGTTTTAAACGGACCCGGAAAAGTAACAAAAGCATTAGGCATTGATAAATCGTTTAATTCGGTGAGTTTATTAGGTAATAAAATCTGGATTGAAGATCATGGCATTTTGATTAAAGAAAAAGATATTGTTGTCAGTAACAGAATTGGCGTGGATTACGCCGGCGAGGATGCCTTATTACCCTATCGTTTTTATTTAGATAACCCGACTATTTCAAGCTTAATTGAAAATTTCAAAAATCTTAGTAGTTGAATTAACCAAAAACAATAAATTAAATGTATTTTTGCCACCACTCTTAATTAAAACTCTAAATAGTTATGGAACAAGCATTTGTCAAAACAGACCTTAATTCTAATGGAATAGCGTACATTACTTTTTTTCATCCACAAAGCAATTCACTACCGGGTGAGATTTTAAGGGAATTAGCACAACACATTGAAAATGCCGGAAAAAACGAAGATGTAAAAGTCATTGTCTTAAAGAGTCAAGGTGAGAAAACGTTTTGTGCAGGCGCCAGTTTTGATGAACTCTTAAACATTGCTGAAACCGCATCTACGGATATTGAAGCAGCAAGGCAAAAAGGCAAACAGTTTTTCTCAGGATTTGCTTATGTTATCAATGCTATTCGCAAAACACCTAAATTTGTCATTGGCCGAGTGCATGCTAAAGCCGTAGGTGGCGGCGTAGGAATATCTGCTGCTGTAGATTATTGTTTTGCTACCAAAGAAGCGGCCGTGAAACTCAGTGAATTAGCCGTTGGAATTGGGCCTTTTGTAGTGGGTCCGGTCGTTCAGAGAAAAATTGGAGTATCCGCCTTTTCTCAAATGAGCATCAATGCTACCGAATGGTATCCTGCATCATGGGCCAAAGAAAAAGGGCTGTTTTACGAAGTATATGAAACTATTGAAGAAATGGACAAAGCCATTGATAAACTTGGTCAGCAACTCTCCAAAAGCAATCCTATGGCTATGCAACACCTTAAAAAAATTTTCTGGGAAGGAACAGAAAACTGGGATGAATTACTTATTCAACGGGCCGGAATTAGTGGAGAATTGGTATTATCCGAATATACCCGAAACTTTATTTTAGCATTCAAGAAAAAATAACTCGTGTTTTCCTTGATTTTTTACTTTTGAATAGCCCTCTTCTCAAATGTTTCAATACCCTTTCTTAACCACTCAATGTATGCTTCTTTATCAGGATTATATCCCCGTACATCAATTAAGAGATTTTCATTATGATCTAATAAAACATACAATGGTTGAGAACTCTGACCATAACGAGTTTCTTCCATGTATTTGAACTTATCTCCAATCGTAGTGATTTTTCTTTTTCTTCCATACCATTCTACTTCAAAATGTTCGTTTTCTGGCAAATCCCTTTTATCATCTACATAGAGCGATACTAACACCACTTCATTATTCAATATATTTTTCACCCGTTCATCCGGCCATATAAAATCTTCTGTTTTACGGCAATTAGCACAAGCATGACCGGTAAAATCAACCATTAATGGCTTATTCACTTTTTGGGCATATTCCAATGCTTTTTTGTAATCATTCTTAAAGTGAATGATACCATGCTTATTCATTTCGGCACCTTCTGGTAATTTTTGACTCTCGTACATTATAGAAGAGTTAGAAGCCGATGCCATAAAACCATGTGGCGATTCTGAATATTCTAAAGGTGGTAATATGCCACTGATTAAATTTAATGGTGCCCCCCACAATCCCGGCAACATATACAAGGTAAAACTCAATGATAGTGTGGCAAACATCAGGCGGGTAACAGAAAGATATGACACATCGCTATCGTGATGCGTTTTGAAAAATCCTAATAAATACAAAGTTAGCAAGCCAAATATACCAATCCAAAAAGCCAAAAATACTTCACGCGTCAAAATTCCAGCTTGTACCACCAGATCGGCGTTAGAAGCAAATTTTAAGGCCAAAGCAATTTCTATAAAACCCAAAGTTACTTTTACGGCATTCAGCCAACTATCCGATTTTGGCAATGACTTCATCCACGATGGAAAAGCCGCAAACACACCAAAAGGTAATGCCAATGCTAATGAAAAACCCAACATTCCTATAGAAGGTCCCGATATCTCACCCGTACTGGCGGCTTGTACCAATAAGGTTCCTACTATTGGCCCTGTACAGGAAAAGGATACTAATGCCAACGTAAATGCCATGAAAAATATCCCAATAAAACCACCTTTATTACTCAAACTATCCATCTTATTCACCAAAGAAGAAGGCATGTTTATTTCAAACGCACCTAAAAACGAAAAACCAAAAATTAACAACAACACAAAAAATGCCAGATTAAACCATACATTGGTAGATAAATCATTCAACGCACTGGCACCAAAAATCAATGTTACAAAAATTCCTAACAGCAGATAAATGACAATAATGCTCACAGAGTACAGCATGGCTTCTTGTATTGATTTCTTTCTGTCTTTATGACGCTTTGTAAAAAAACTAATGTTCATCGGTATTAAAGGGAATACACAAGGCGTAAGAAGTGCCGCCAGCCCACCTAAAAATCCTTCAAGAAAAATCATCCAATTGGACAAGCCCGAAAGATTGTTTTTGGATGAATTGCTTACATTTTGCACAGCTTTTATATCCTGTTTATCTTTATTATTATTTGGATGGATAGATGGAGAGGTCTCAGTAACAAGAGCGTTCAATGGCTGAGAATCTACAGAAGTGGTATTAAAAGTTGAATTAACACTTTCTGAGTTGTTTTTCTCTTGAACAGTATTTTTAACATTAATGTATATTTCAAACGGTTCTGCCGGCGGAAATATACACTTTTCTTCGGTGCAGGCCTGGTATTCGTACGTCCCACTTATTTTTATTCTGCCGCTTTGTTTTACACGAATGTTTTGCCAAAATTCTGCTTTTTTTGAAAAATACTCCACTTCTACCTGAAACACTTTATCCATTTCTTTCGTACCTTTACTTTGTTGCAATTTCCCCACTAATTCATAATCCTTTGATGCGTTAAATTTAATAGCAGTAGGCATTGGACCGTCATCTGGATTTTGATGAATGGAATAAATATGCCAGGGTTCATCAATTTTTACCTGAAATAGTATCTTGTATTCGTTATCTTTTATTTTGATTGCTTTAATATCAAAATGTGCCGGTCTTTCCTGAGCATTTATGGTAAACAAAAAACTGGCTATCAAAAGATGAATTGCAAAATATCTCATAATCTCAACTTAAATAATGGCTTGTAAATATAGTTAAATCACATTTGAAAACCTTACAGACAATTTTTGTAATTTTTGTTAAGTCCATTCCATTTACCTACTCTACACAACTTGATTTATCCGTACATTGCACACGTGAAAACACTTCTTTCCTTAAAGTCCTATTTTATTAAATACAAGTGGTATTATTTATCAGGAATATTATTTGTTACACTCTCTTCCATTTTTGCTAATTATCAATCTATTATTGTAAGAAATGCCACCAACGAAATTGTAAAAAACATTGAACAACAACATTTTAATCATACTCAATTCATCACTTACATTTTTTACTTACTGGGGCTTTCATTGATGAGCGGTATATTTATGTTTTTGATGCGCCAAACCATCATAGTTTCCAGCCGACACATTGAATACGACCAAAAAAACGATTTGTACCAACATTTTCAAAAAATGGACAAACAGTTTTTAAAAATGCAAAGCATCGGTGATTTAATGAACAAAATCAGTGAAGATGTTGGAAGAGTACGGATGTTTACAGGACCTGCTATTATGTATTTGGTGAATGTTATCGTAACATTTGTAACTGTACTTTCTTTTATGATTCATGTTAGCCCATTACTAACACTCGCTGTGCTATTGCCCTTGCCCTTATTTTCCTGGGGTATTTTTTATTTAAGCACAAAAATCAACTGGCACAGTACTCATGTTCAGGAAAAACTATCTTCCATTACTTCATTTGTACAAGAAAGTATTTCATCCATCCGCCTTATCAAAATTCACAACAAAGAAAAATACTTTGAAAATAAACTCAATGACTTAAACGAAAATTATAGTCAAACCTTTGTAAAATTAGGCAAAACCGAAGCACTCTTTCAGCCGCTCATGACCGCCATGGTAGGCACTGGCATTATTATCACCGTGTGGTTAGGAAGTATTTTGTTATTGAAAAAACAAATTGAACCCGGTAATATCACCGAATTTGTATTGTACGTTTATCGTCTTACCTGGCCATTCACTGCCTTAGGATGGGTAAGCGCCCTTATTCAAAGAGCCATTGCTTCACAAAAAAGAATCAATGAATTATTGGCAATACAGCCACAAATCATTGCTAACAACAAACAAACTTATCCTATTAAAGGAAAAATAGAATTTCAAAATGTGTCTTTTACCTACAAAGAAAGTCAAATGCAAGCATTAAAAAATATCTCTTTCTCTATAAATCCTCATCAGGTATTAGGCATTACAGGAAAAGTAGCGTCCGGTAAAAGCATTATTTTTCAACTGCTTCTCAGATTTTACGATGCCGATACCGGACAAATTTTAATTGATAACCTACCTATTCAACAACACAATCTCAATGTCTTAAGACAACATATCGCATATGTGCCACAAGATGCTTTTCTGTTTAATGACACCGTTTTCAATAACATCATTTTCCCGGAAACAGATTATCCAATGGAAAAAGTGATAGAAATATGTAAAAAAGTACATATACACGACACTATCATGAATTGGCCTCAACAATATCAAACCCAGATTGGTGAACGCGGCATTAATTTGTCCGGCGGACAAAAACAACGATTAGCATTAGCCCGGGCGCTTATTAAAAACGCACCTATTCTACTGATTGATGATGCTTTCTCTGCATTAGATAACGAAACAGAACAAATCATTGTACAAAATATAAAACAAGATTTGAAACAAAAATCTGTAATCATTATTTCTCAAAAACTATCCATATTACATCAATTAGCCCATCATGTCCTATACTTAAAAGACGGTAGTATTATCGAACAAGGTAGCCCACAAGAATTATTACAAACTAACAGTGAATACAAAAACCTATATCAACTGCAATCTATCAAGAGGAAAGTTTTGAATTAGAAAAAACATATATTTTATTCAAACACTTTTTCATTATATTTGGGACTTAATTAATTAAAAAAGCGACTACCGAAGCAGTCGCTCAGGACAAATCCTGCGGCTTTTAGCCTTGTTGTGATTTGTCTTTCGGTCGCAAATATAATTAAAAATTAATCATATGAGCAAAAAAATTTTAGGATTAGATTTAGGAAGTTCATCAATCGGATGGACAATTAGAAATGAAGACAATACATTTAAAAGTGGAGTAATTACTTTCGAATCTGGAATGACAAAAGGTCAAGGTGGCTATAGTTCGCCTACAAAAGACAGAAGAGAAGCCCGCTCCAGAAGAAGGTTATTACAGGCACGAAGGTATAGAAAATGGGAATTACTCAAAGTTTTGATTAAAAACAATATGGTGCCACTTTCTAAAAAAGAATTAGAAGCATGGTGTAAATACAAAAAAGGTGAACCTCAAAAATTTCCAGAAACCCCTGAATTCCTTAAATGGTTAGCATGTGATTTTACTTATATTAATGGCACAAAATATAAAAATCCTTATGAATTAAGGGTACATGCATTAGACAAGAAAGTACATCCTCATGAATTTGGGCGAGCATTATATCATCTCGTGCAAAGAAGAGGATATAAAAACATTGGTGAATTAGATTTTGAAGACATTGATATAAAAGCAGCATCAAAAGATAGTGAAACTAAGAAACAGTTAGAGAGAAGAGAAAAAGATGGCTTTTCACTTGCGCTTCAAAAGCACAATGGCATTATATCAAAAGCGCTTAAATATGAATTTTTAGACAAAGAAAAAAGAGCAAGAAATCAATACCCACTTCGAAAAGAATATAGATTAGAACTTGAAGAACTTTGCAAGTCACAGGAGGTAAACATTAATAAAGACCATTCAGGAAATTATATAGATAATTTAATAAAATCCTTATGGAAAGCAATTATTTGGCAACGACCTTTAAGAAGTCAAAAAGGAAATATTGGACGATGTACATTAGAACCATCGAGATTAAGGTGTCCTTCTTCACATCCATTATTTGAAATATTTAGAGCATGGCAATTTATAAACAATATTAAGTATAAAGAAAATGGAAATTTTGTTTTTTTACCACAAAATATTCGTAACAATCTATTTGAAGAATTTTTTCTTAGAAATAATAAGAATGTAAAATTTAAAGAGATAAGGAAATTTCTAAACATAAAATTGGGTAATAAGAAAACATATAATTATAATGATAACTATTCTGTATCAACAATGCCTATCTGTAAAGGACTTATTGATATTTTTGGTGATAGCGTCAAAAGTCAAATTTTAAATCTTGAAGATTATATTATTGGTGGAAACCACGATAGAACATCAAATAAAAAAGCACCTAAGATAATTGCAAATAAGTATTCTGTATTTGATTTATGGCATGCTTTATTTAGCTTCGATAAAGTTTATTTGAAAACTTTTGCAAGAGAAAAATTAGGTGTAAAAGATATTGAAAAAGAAGGAAAGAAAGTTAATCCATTTACTGAATTGCATGACACAATTAATTCATCATATGCAAAGTTAAGTGTTAAAGCAATTAGTAAAATTATTCCCTTTTTAAAGAATGGGCATATATATGATGAAGCAGTACTTTTATCCAAAATGCCTGTTATTTTTGGGGTAGAATGGGAAAATAAAAAAAATATAGTTTTAAAGTGTTTTAGAACTGCAAAAAAAGAATACAAATGGCAGAAAATTATTATTATAATTACTAACAAGCTAATTGACAATTGGAAAGGTTTAGAAAATCACGAAAAATTTGCCTATAAAGACACAAGTTATAAATTACAAGATAGTGATTTTAATGACGTTTTAATTGCTTGCCAAAATCATTATGGTAATCAAACCTGGAAGCAATTTACAGAACTTGAAAAGGAAAATATATTGAAGGAAGTGAAAAAGCAATATGAAGAATTCTTTAAGGATCCAAAAAGAAGGTATCGTATCTTTCCAACATTAGATGAATTATTAAAAAGTGAATTAAAAAAAGAAGGTATTGAATTAAGTGAAAAATTATACCATCACTCAATAAAAGACAATCCATATTTACAGAAATTAAGAATAAAAGAAGATGGTACCCCCCAACTACCAGTAGATAAAAACACCAACATAGAAATTTTACCTTTGCCTATCACAAGCAATATCAAGAATCCAATGTTTACTAAAGCACTCAGCGTTTTGAGAAAATTGATTAATTATCTAATTATAACTGGGCAAGTTGATAGAGATACAGAAGTTGTTATTGAAGTAGCCCGTGAACTTAACGATAATAATATGCGCATAGCAATTGAAAGATTTCAAAGAGAAAGAGAAAATTTAAGAGAACAATATAGAAAGTTATTAGAAGAATTCAAAGAAAAAGAGAATCTGCAATTAAACATTGAAGAGAATCTCTCTAAAATTGAATTATGGAGTGAACAAATTTTTGACAAAGAAAAGAAAGGTAAAGACCGTTTAGTCCGTCATTCTCTACTTAAGAAAAATGAGAATATAAATAAATATGAACTTTGGATGGAACAAAAGGGGATTTGTATGTACACCGGTAAAACCATCAGTTTATCACAATTATTTTCAAATGAAGTAGATATAGAACATACTATTCCTCGTTCTATTTTACCTGATAATTCATTAGCTAATCAAACAATATGTTTCAAATGGTATAACACTGATAGAAAGAGAAAGCAAATCCCAACTCAATGTGAAAATTACGATAAAGATGTAGATGATTGGGGTACATCTATAAAGCCAAGATTAGATAATTGGGAAGAAATCAGAAAGCATTATGAAGAACTCTATGAAAAAAACAAAAAACCAAACCCTAGTGAAGATGAAAGTAAAAAAAATAAAAGAATCCAAAATAAACATTACTATAAAATGCATTTAAATTATTGGACTGAAAAAATCAGCCGATTTACCTGCACCGAGATAAAAGATTCATGGGTAAGAAGACAACTTACAGACACTCAAATAATCTCTAAGTATGCCATTCAATTTTTAAGTACATACTTTAAACCTGTTAAAGTTCAAAAAGGAAGTGTAACATCTGAGTTCAGAAAAATTTTAGGATTTCAAGAGCAAGATGAAATTAAAAATAGAAATAAGCATACTCACCATGCTATTGATGCGGCAGTTTTAACATTAATACCCACAAATAGTAGTTACACAAAACGATTACTTAAAGAAATGTACGAATCTGAAGAAAATAATAAAGGGAAATTTAAATATTTACCCTTTGAAAATTTTAATAGTCAAACACTGATTAATCAAATTGAGAATAACACATTAGTGGTGAACTATACAAAAGATAATATGTTGAAAAAAACTTTCAAAAAAATTAGAAACAGGGGAAGAATAGTTCATTTAAAAGATAAAAATGGAAACTATATTTTTGATGGGAATAATAAAAAAATTAAAAGGAGAAAAGGAGATTCTTTCCGAGAAGGTCTATACCAACAAACTTTTGTTGCCAAATTAAGAGATGTAGAAAAAGATAAAAATGGAAAACCATTAAGAAACCATGATGGTAGTTTCAAATTTAAAGAAGGCAAAGATGCATTTTTTTATGCTGTTAGAGTTTCTGTTGATGAAGCAAAAAAATACATTGATGACATAATTGACCCTGTCATAAAGGATTTAATTATTAAACAAAAAAACAATTCTCAACCTCTCGACTATAACAATAAACCTATTCGGCATATTCGAATTAAGGCAAATGCAGGTAAAGTTGTCAAACATCGTCTTAACTATCTTTCAAAACAAGAATACAAAAATTACTATTATGCAGCATCAAAATCACTTCCTTATGCTGTATTGATAGAAAGAACTGATAATAATTCTACTAATAGAATTCTAATTCCTATTTCTACATCTGAAATAGCAAAAACATTTAAGCAGGCTGGAAAATTTAATGTACAAGAATATATTTCTATATTTCATCCTGAATATGTGGACTACAATAGCAAGAAATTACTTAAACTAGGTCAAAAGATTATTGTGCTAAAGAATGATAGCGAATTTGAAATAATTAAAGAAGAAAGACAAATTTTAATCAAAAGATTTTATATCATTAATCAATTTGAATATAAGGGAGATAAAATTATCCTTAAATATCATTTAGAAGCAAGAAGTGAAAAAGAAATTGATACATCAATAAAAGAAAAGAAGCATAATATTTTAAACGCTTATGAAAAAAAACTTGAAATCCCTGAAATACAACCTGATATTAATATCCAAAATATATCTGAACGAGAGAAAGAATATGCTAAACGGCTTTATGACTTTAAAGCAAGGTTAAAAGTAATAAAAGAACGAGATACGCAAATGGGATTAACCATTGAACAAGAGTTAAATAAACATGTAACTCAGGCATCCAAACTTAATGATGATAACCCTGCTCCTATTTTAGGTTTATCTTCTAGATTTTGGAATTTTTTAATTGAAAGTATAGATTTTGAAATAAACCCTGATGGTGAAATAATTTGGAAATTCTAAATAAACATGCTCAAACGCATCCTTCTTTTTGGCAACCCTGCCCATATTCGTACCGAACTCAAACAATTGAAAATTACCATCAAAACAGCTCCACCTGAAGAACGGTCTGTACCTATTGAAGATATTGGTGTATTACTCATTGACCATCCTCAAATTACTATCACAAGTACAGCCATTACAGAATTGATGAATAATAACGTGGCCCTCATCGCCTGCAATGATTCCTATATGCCCCACGCCTTAATGCTTCCTTTTGAAGGTCATCACATCCAAACTCAAAGAATGCGGGCACAAATCAACGCTAGCGAACCCTTAAAGAAAAACCTATGGATGCAAACCGTTCAGGCAAAAATTCTCAATCAAGCCGCTTTACTAGAAAAACACAGTATCACCAATCATCCATTACACCACATGGCTAAAAACGTCAAAAGCGGCGATGCTGACAACCGAGAAGGCGCAGCAGCAAACTTCTACTGGTCTGCTATCTTCCCGAATATTCCCGACTTTACCAGAGAACAAAAAGCTATTTATCCAAACAATATACTAAACTATGGTTATGCCATTTTGCGCTCTGTGATTGCCCGAGCATTAGTAGCCGCCGGCTTGTTTCCCTCATTAGGCATTTATCATCAAAATAAATACAATGCCTATTGTCTGGCAGATGACATCATGGAACCATACAGACCTTATGTAGATTGGGTAGTTATTCAAATTATGAAAAAATACCCTGATAAAAAAGAAATCGATACTGCCTTAAAAAGAGAACTTCTAATAATTCCACATTTAGATGTATTCATTGAAAAAGAACAATCCATACTTATGATTGCCGCCCAAAGAACAGCCACTTCCTTAGCCCGCTGCTTTTTAGGAGAACAACGCAAACTTATTTTTCCAAAACTGGAATAATATGAACAATCGCTTAAATGCCTATCGGATTATGTGGGTAATATGTTGCTTCGACCTGCCTGTTACTACTAAAAAAGAACAAAAAATAGCCAATGACTTCAGGAAATTATTACTGGAAGATGGCTTTTTAATGCTTCAATACAGTATATATGGAAGACACTGCCCCAGTAGCGAAACCGCCCAAGTGCATATTAAGCGAGTTCAAAAACAAATTCCAGAAAATGGTTCTGTCCTTATCCTAAAACTAACAGACAAACAGTTTGGAGAAAGCATAGTATATGTTAATAAGAAAAAACAGCCCCCACCAGCCTCTGGAAAATGGGTTCAATTAGAATTATTTTAATTTAATTTTACTAGAAATAAAAAACCCTTCCTTTCGGAAGGGTTTTAATATCTGCAACAACATTTTTTAAATTCTAAATTTGAGTTGAATTCCTTGATACATCTGCATTTTAGCGGATTAAGTTGTTGCAAATATATCAAAGAACGATTTTGAAAGCAAATCACAACTATATGCCACGCCTCCTGTGCGGGCTCCTGGTTGTTGCAAATATATCA
>JBBIGQ010000015.1:0-59441 GCA_037447455.1 Sphingobacteriaceae bacterium
CTTTTGCTAATTACTTTTGTTATATCCCCCCTTATTGTCAAGATTAGCAATATCATCCCAGCATAAATCCATATATTAGAAAAGATGAATACGATTAATTTGTAAATCATTTCAGGTGTGTTCATTACTTTATTCCTTTGTCTCTATTTTTTTGTGTTGTTTGCTATTGCTGTTTTTTCTGCCAATATACTGACCAAATATAGATTTAACATTTTTTATCCTCAAGTCTTTTGCTTGCTCTGTCTTAATTACATTATCTAATTGCTTGCTTTCTATATCTGTTTGTTTTTCTTCTATTCCAAGTTTAGCCATTATAAGCTGCAATCTGGTCATTATCTCTTCTATCTTTTGCTGTTTTGGATTTGGGGCTTCAAGTCTTTCCCAAGCTTCAAGTATTTTGTCCCCTTCTGGTGTGTTCGCCGCTCTTATCATTATTGGTAACATAGCATCTGCTTTCTGTTTATTTACTGCTAATGTTGCATTAAATATATCACCTAATTTAGCATAACGGTCTTCTTGTGCTGATGCTGAATATGGTTCATCGTTTATTTCTACATCATATTTGTAAGCCGATAAATCATTTACTATTCTCTCAACTGTTATTCCATTTTCATCCTTCTCAAATATTCTTTGATTGACTATTATATTTTTATCATTTTCAAGTCCCGGCATCATATCTTTTGTAATCCTAAGAACTTCTTGGGTAGTTACATAGTGCTGAATAAAATTCAATGCAAGTTCGTAAACTGCTTTTAATGCGGTGTCTCTTGTTTCAAGTATTGCGGTAAAACTTTTTGCCTGTCTCTGTTCCTTTGCTATAAAGTGTCTCCCGCTTGTTACTCCCGGTGATTTATTGCCCCTTACTTCATCATCCGCATTTGTAATTACTTTTATCAATTGTTGTGTTTCGATGGGCATTCGGATTAACTCAGGCGATATTGTTTGCCCTTCTTCGGGTTTTATCATGTTTATGTAACCTGCTCTTACTCTTCGATATGGCGTTATCTTGTTGTTGGTCCAATCTTCTTCTAAGCCATCTATGGCGTTCTCATCAAGTATCCATCCTTTGTTGCTGTATCTTGCCAGTAACTCAAGTATCAGAGACCTTGCTTTATTAAAATCTTGTTGAGGGTCTTTTATGTCATCAATTACTGATTGAATTTTTAATGGGTCTGCGTGTGTGTCGTAACAATATTCAGGAATATAAACATAATATTTACTGTCGAAAGGATATGGTTGCTCATTCACTTTTAAGTAAAATGCAGGGACTACTGCTGTTACAAATCTTCTATTAACTAAGTCAATATCTGCATCACCTTCTATTGCATATCTGCTTTTTATTCGCTCAATAATTTCTGGTTCGAATTCATAGCCATCGAATTGTTTGTCTTTATTCAATTGTGTGTATTCAGTTATGTATGGTTCAGTTATATCAACTAATTTTTGCCGATTTCTGTCTTTCACATACAATCTCCGCTCCATCCTTTTTTCGTGCACCTCTAATATATCAAACTTACCATTGTTTGGATTCCACCACTGTAAATAATTCCTGAATAGATTGTCTCTCCCGCTTGATGTGCTTGTCGCTGTTTCGTAAACCGCTGTAAATAATGATTTTAGTTTCCTACTTATCCACTTACCTCTTTGCGGGTCCGCTTCAAAGAATATCTTTGCCTCCCGTTCAATCTCCTGTCTTAATTCATTGTCGTGAACTGCGTATGTGTTTATTATTTCTTCAATGCTCTTTTCATGTTTTCTCAAAATATAACTGCTGTTTTCCCAAAGCGGGTCATCATAATTTAATTCCCAAGCAAGCCCTCTCGGGTCAACTGATTCTATAAATAAACTTCCTGTATCATCTTCGCTCCCTTCATATCGCCATCCTAAATGCCATACACCCAACCTTGCTATTATCTTATCCATAAAAACTCTTTTTTGTGCTTTATTAAAGCCCCCTCTGTATAGATAGTATTGCAAGACTTCATTCATAGTAGTTGCTAATTCGTTATCACCGCCTGTTCGTGGTGATACTTTAGCTTTTTTCCTGTTGTCTCTCTCAATTGAAAATATAACATTCAGTATCGTTCTGATTAGATTGTAACTAAATGCTGGTCTCCCTTCTTGTTCCAATTGAGCCTTCACCTTCTTTTCCCACTGCAATTTAGCGACTGTAAAATCATATAACTCTGTTTGTTCTTCGTAGAAACTTGCGAACTGCGAAGTAGTGTTCTCATACAACCTCATACACTCATAAATAGTCTGTTCATCTCTGATATTCCAATTACGATTTTTGGATTGTTTTAACATAATTACTCTCCTTTGAGCAATAAATAATTTGTTTACCTTGTAAATGTATATTTTTTTATATACTCATAAAAGATGAATTCCTGCGATTTTTTTCAATCGCTTCTTTTTGTATTTGCTTTAGCCAATTAGGTCGTGTGTCTTCTGGTTTCTTTATCGGCTTATAAATACTCATAATCTTGTATCTTTCTTCATCGATGCAGTGGTCTGAAACATTCGGGTCATTACCTCTGCCTTGTATGTCTTCAGGGTTTCTTTCGTCGCCAATTGTTGCCGTTATTTCTTCAAGAAACGGATTGTTGTAGTGCTTAAATACATAATACTTGGGGACAATGTGCTTTACTCCATTGATAATCACTTCTTCTTTCCTTGTCATCATATCTTTCATTGCCCACCATCCCGCAATTCTATCATTTATCGCTTTTTGCAGAATTATTCCGTTGGCTCTCATTATGTCTGCAAAAGTTGCTTCTGTGTTTGCTATTGCGTATCTATCTTTTTTTGCCCAAGCAGATGGGTCAGCGACTATTAATTTTGGCATTCTGCCATTAGTAAAGGGCAAGTTTGCAATAAATGATTTAATCCCTTTAGCATTATCGTATGGCGATAGATTGCTTTCGCAATAAGTCGCTACTCTGTATAAATTACCTTTGAAGTCTTTAGCTGTTATGCTGAAAGAACAAGGTGATGAATATCCCGGATCTAAACCCCCTATCAAATACCAATCGTTGGGAATTGTAAATGGTTCGATAAGTTGGGTGGTTTCATCGAATTGGAAAAATTGTCCTTCGAAAGCATTCCAATCTCCATATCTCCAAGCTTTTTTTAATCGGTCTGGGAGTGTCTCTAACATCTCCCAATAATTTTCTGTAAGATATTGATTATCTGTAGGCAATGCTGAGAGGAAACAAAATTCGTTTTTAATCGCTTTGTATCTTTCAGGGATGTTTTTATCAATCCACAATCGCTTGACCCATACATGCCCTTCACCACCGGGATTAGTTGCTGCAACAAATCGTGGTTTATCTACTCCCTTCCATCTCAATGAGCCTCGCAAAATATCAAAAACTTCTTCACTGTTCTTAGTTAATTCATCCACTCCGATTGCGGCAAATTCTGCCGATTGATATTTACTTACATCATCTAAGTTTCGCAATGCGATGAACCCCCCGCCGTATTCTTCTTTAATATGAAAGCCAAATCCTTGTAATTTACTATCCTTTAACGCACCCAACCACTGAGGAAACTCAATTGCTATCTTGCTGGTTTGCCTGTCAGTAAGGGCTGGGTAGTTTTCACAAAACAGTCCGACTGTTGGTCTCTCTATTCCTGCTTTACTTAATCTGATTGCTTCCCTGAGCAAATACCATCGTAACCAATAGCTTTTGCCGGGACCTCTGGACCCGCCATATAAAAAATATTGATATTTATCAGCAAGATTGGTCGCTTCTATTTGTTTAGGCTGGAAGTTGCACAACTCTTTGAAACTTATCTTTTGTATTTTCATATTTTTTTTCGATGATTGCTACCTTAGTTTATATCGCCCGACCTGAGTTCGTGTCCTATAACGCATTTATGGAAGAATTTTTTTTGCTGTTTCCCCTCATTTTTTATTTTACCGTGAAAACTTTCCATTCTCAAATCTTTTTGACAACCTTAAACATCCAAAACTAATATTTTTTTCTCTTCGATTTCGATTTCCTGCTTATCAACCCACCCGTAATTGTTTTTTAAGTTGAATATCGTTCCTACTACTTGCCGCCCTTTTATTAAGTTCTCTTCCAAGTATTGTTCAATTCTTGCCTTTGCTTTTTTTATTGAGGAAATTATCAACTTTTTTTCTTTTTCAGGCAAATCCTTGTTATAACCTTCCTTTTCATAGTTCAGCAAAGCTTTTCTCGAATGCAATCCCAAAGCATTGGCTAACCCCATCACTGTCATCGGTCTTTTCGTTTTTTCGCACTCTGCAAAGTATTTGTCAATTCTTTCCTGCACTTCTTGATGAGTTTTGAGGGTGGATTGTCTTGGTTTAATGTTCGGGTTTCCGGGTGGTTTGCTTCCTTCCCTTCTGGTGTATTTTCTCTTTTCTTTTTCATCACCTTTCTTTTTCATAGTCGTATAACCTTTGTTTGTTGTTATTACTATGCAAACATACATTTTTTATAGATTTGAGTAAAGATTTTTAATTTGTGGGGCGGCAGGGTTGGTTTTTTTGGGGCGTGTTAATATTAAAAAAGCGGCTCATAAACTTTTTTACTAATTGTCAAGAGGTCAGATAATTTTTTTTATTCTACCAAGATTTTCTTCTTTCTATTTCCAAAAGAACTTTTTTGCCAATATATGCGAAGTTATCTTTTAAGATTGATTCAGTTATATAAAATCTCCTGTATATCGAATCTTTAAAAGCATTATTCCCAATGCTGTATTCGCCTTTTGGTGTATAATAGACAGGAATTAGCCCTGATTTTGTTTTACGGATTTCCATACATCGCTCTCAATGGTTGTTATTTGGTTATGTTTATTAAATTTCGATAACTGTAACATCTAATTTATTTGCTTCTGGGTTATATTCGTAAAACCAGTCAGCTATTTCTTTAACTGTTGTCTCATCATATAATCGCTTAAATAAGTATCTCCCGTTAAATTTGAAATATGCCCTGTAAATATTTTTATTTGTTTCTTGTTCTTGTTTTGGTTTGCCTGTGTTCTCATCCATATTCTCACCTATTTAATTTGGGTTAATTATTGGTTCTGGTTTAATTACATCTGTTGGGTTGCTGACCTGTAAGGTTGTATGTGTGTCTAACACCACCTTATTTATGCTCTCTTGTCTGATAATAACAGTTGCATAGATTGTTTTTTCAGGCGGATAACTAACTATTTCTTTCTTTTTTTCTCCTGTTTCATAATATATTTTTACCGTAAACTGACCGACTTTGGTAAGCGTTATTGTTATTTTTTTAACCTTGTCCATTCATCACCTCGCTGTATTTGCCATTGGAAGCCATTTTCTTTTAGTTTCTGGATAATATTATCGGCTGGTTTTTCAGGGAATATTATTTCTATACCTTTTTTTTCGGCGTTTTCTCTTATGATAATTCCTGAGAATGATTTGATTTCTTGCTTCATTTCCGTTCCCTTTCTTTAGTTAGTGTGTGATTATTGTTGTTATATATATTTTGTTGTTGTTATTGGCAACTCGGTATAATTTAATTTGAACTGTTTCGTTGTCAACTATTTTAATGTCAAACAATACATCATCACCAAATACTTTCTTTAACCTATTCATCTTTTCTATAATCGTTTCCGTTCTATGTGTTTCGGGGTTAAGAGTTACGAACATTTTACCCCCCCTTCTTCATATTTGTTAATTAATATTTTTAATTCATTAATAGCATACCTATCTGCACAATTATCGCAGATAGGTATTCTGCAAACTATGGTTAATTCATCGGGGTCAATAACATCCATCCCTTGAGTCTCCCCACAATTGCATTTTGTCTCTGCAAATTCTATTTCATATTTGCCACGAAATTCTTCATAAAATTTTTTTGCTTCATCATTTCTTATTGCTTTCATTTCTTCCTCCGGTTTTGTTTTTTATTAAGGTCGGACCGCTTGCCCTGTTCTGGTTGCCACTTTTTTGCTGTCTCGTTTAATATAATAAATCTTACACTACCAATATTTTTTGTGTTGATTTTGTTTTTTTTGATGAGAGAGTATACTGTTTGACGGCTTACCCTCTTTATTTTAGCAAAATCAGTTATCCTAACTAACTGTTCCAATGCTGTATTCACCTTATTATTTCTCCTTTCTTTTGAAAATAAATACATAACCGCCCCTTGTTAATATTTTTTCGTTTTCACGAATTGTTTTTTTTAACTGTGCTTTTTTATGGCGGGCTTGCTGTGGTGTGCAGACAAAATATTCTTTAACCAAAAAATACCCTTGCGGTATTTTACAATATATTACCGATGCTGACATTGGTTTTCCTCTCTTTTTGTTTATGAATTTATTGAGCAGTTTATAGACTTGCTCAGGTCTATACCAATTACATTTCTCTCCATCTAATAAATTCAAATGTTGCCGTTTTGGTCACACTTCCATCGGGATTAGTAATCTCCACAACCTTTCTTTCGGTTGTAGGGAAAATGAATTTGACTTCTCCGTGCAAAGAATCAAAGATTGCTTTGCACAAAGAAAATTCCCCTTGAATTGTTACATATCCCTCTGCGCCTTTCTCATCACATTCCCCATAGAACTCCCCTATTTTGCCACATAGGGGAATGGCGTATTGCTCAATTACCTCTGCCGATGTTGACTCGGCAGGAATATTTGGGAATGGGATATATTCAATACTATCCCATCCCTCTTTTTGACTTTCGCTCCATTTTTCAGGAGCGTGGTTACTGATTACTAATAGTTTTTTCATAGAGCACTAACAATTTCGCTCTTACTCAGAGTCACTTTTCCTTTGCGATATTTCCTTTCTATCTCGTAAGGATATGTAGTCCACACAAATTCCAGCCACTTTGGGACTACATATTTTCCCCCATTGACCTCTATATACCTTCGAAATATGTTATCCTTATCCTGAACCATATTAAAGTTATTTCTGTAGATTTGTATAAGAATTGACGCTTCGAAGGGCAATTGATGGATGTGCCTATATTTAGGCACTACCTCGTTTTTGATAAATGAAGTGACTTGGTCTCTATACTTTTTGTATAGAGATTTATCATTTACTCTAAAAGTAAATTTTCCCTCATTATAAACCAGCTTACAAAACAAATTGCAGTCTGGTTTATAGAGATTGTGCTTTTGATTGTAATAATGCCTGTTTTCAAACCAATCAAAAGCCACATAATTTCCAAGTCCGTTCCCGGTCTTTCTTTGCAGAGAGGTATAAGTCCTCTCGACCGGGACTCTTTCAATTTCTTTGTGAGTCCCGTAATAAACGGTTCTCACAAATTCTTTCTTATCTTCCAGCTCCCAGCTTGAGTATCCAATCGGGAGCTGTTTGGTTAACTCAACTTCCCTTAAAAACATTGGTTGACCCTTTTTGTCAACCTTGTTTAAGGGAATTTCTTTTAAAACAATAAAATCCCAATCCTGCCCGACTTGAGCAAGATTAGGATTTGTTATTTTGTAAAAACAAACCTTCCCTCTTTCAAAAGAAGGAGGAAAGGTCAGTTTATTATATTTATCCTTTTCTAATTTCAATTCTTCTGTGTTCTTTATAATCTCTGCTGTAAATATAAATACTTTTTTACTAATTGTCAAGAGGTCAGATAAATTTTTTTATTTTTTTTATCCCTTTATTTTTTTGTGATTTTTTGGGGTTTTAAACAAATAACATTATTTGCTATTATTTTTTTCAGTAATAGCTTTTTCCAATCTGATATTAAGAGTATTTATCGTTATCATTATTTTTTCCCTTCTCATTGCTGTGAATTTTTGATAACCACTTCTCTGCCTTCTCTTTTGTTGATATAGCTTTTGTTAATAAATCAATATCTGCACCCCCGACATTAGTAGCAAACAAATGGCAATATTCACCCGCTTCATTTTTCTTAATTATCGCCTCTTGAAGTTTTTTAATACCAGCACCCTTGACAAATGCCGCATATTTGTAACACCACTCGCCTGTTTTATCTTTCGTAATAACAGCTCTTTGTAATAAGCTGATGTCAGCACCTTTAACACCAATAGCAAAGAAATAACAATACTTGCCCGTTTTATCTTTATCTATCACCGCTTTTTGTAGTTTGTCAATATCGGCATTACCAATTGACTTCGCAAAATTGTAGCACCACTCGCCTGTTTTATCCTTCTGAATTACCGCTCTTTGTAATTTCTTAACATCAGCACCCTTAACAAATACTGCATAACTATAACACCACTCACCTGTTCTATCGTATTTTATACATTCGTCAAATGTTAGCTTGCGAAGAACCGTTATTTTATCCCCGACTACTTTCCGATAACCCCTTTCAACAACATTGATTTCTACCAAACAATAAACTGTTTTTTCGGACGGGGGATAGAATAACGCTGTTTCGCTTACATCACAATTAGCGGATGCGTGATAGCCGGATTTACATATCTCTACTTTTCCAAAATAAACATAGGTTTTATTTAATTCGTAATAATGGCGATAAATATCACCTTTTGGGGCACAATACAGCCTTCCAAGTTCGTCTTCATAGAACGCTTTTACTGCCATCATTGTTCTTTCTCCTGACTGCTTCAATGTTGAAAATTTTTCTTCCATAAATAAGTTATAGAACACTTTCTCGGTAAAGCCCTATATAAAAATATCGGTTCTAATTTATGCAAATAGCCCAAGTTCTTTATTATACCTTTTTTCATTAACATCGTGATACGCTACATCTATTCCTATGTAGTTCCTATTTAATTTCCTTGCGACTATCCCGGTCGTTCCACTACCTATAAATGGGTCTAACACTATTCCGCCTTCAGGACATCCTGCCCTAATCATCCTCTCTACAAGTTTTTGTGGGTAACTTGCGAAGTGTGCTTCTGATAAAGGTTCTGAGATTATTGACCATACAGACCGCATATTGCGAACCTTTTTGCCATCTATTTCCTTCCATCGCTCATGTTTCTGTCCAGCCATACTATTTGTCTTGCCGTTTGGAATTATTTCTTCGTCCTTGTATTTATTACTACCCTTAAAAATAGTGTCTTTGCGACCATCATAATTAGCCGTCTCAAATTGTTGTTCAAAATAGTATTTGTTTTGTTTTACAAAGAAAAAGATATTTTCATAGTCTAATGTAAAATTATCCTTCACGCTCATGGGCATAATCGAAGGTTTGTGCCAAATAATATCTCTTCTTAATTTATACCCTAAATCATCAGTCATTGCAATTGAAAATCTATGCGGGATTTGTAACATAGATTTTTCAAACCCTTTAATTTTCGTTAAGCTCCCTGATGTATCGCCTATATTTACAAATAATACCCCTTCTTTCTTTAATACTCTTTTTACTTCGGCAAATATTTTAAGCAAATGCTTGATGTATAGCTCTTTTGTTGGTTCTAACCCCAACTCTCCACGCCATGCATTACAATGTTCGCAAATGTTTTCTTTCCACAGGTGCTTGCAATTTATATCGCCATCCCAAATTTGCGGTTCTGTTTGATAGTTCCTGAGTTGATAATAGGGCGGTGATGTTATGCAACAATCAATGTAATTATCAGGGAATGTTT
This sequence comes from Sphingobacteriaceae bacterium, assembly GCA_037447455.1. Lineage (GTDB taxonomy): Bacteria > Bacteroidota > Bacteroidia > B-17B0 > Aurantibacillaceae > BPGX01. The sequence continues at coordinate 9,541 of JBBIGQ010000015.1, forward strand.
TCAAAATGTTCAAGGCATTACCTTGATAGGTCCTATTAAACTCCATATCAATTATTCTTTTTTTTGTTTGGTTTATAACCCTGTTTTTTAATTACTTCCAAGTGTAATTTGTTCCTAAATATCATTTCAGTTAGTCTGAATTTTAATTTCCATACAGGAAGCTCCATCCCTTTCGTTTCGTAATATATAATACTATCATCGTTGTTGACTACAACGAAATCAACGAAATAATTAGTTATATGATATGCTTCTATACCTTGTGCTTTGAGTTCCAATAATGGCTCGGATGTTAAGATTGGTAGTTCGTCAATATACTTAACATTTATTTCTATTTTTTTTTGCTTGTCCCAACTTTTTATCAAACCGGCTTTCAATTTAAGGTCAAGTTGTTTAGCAAATTCAGACTCCAAAGTTGATTGATAAATATAGCCGTTGTATTCTCTTTCTACATTTCGAAATTTTGTTGTAATAGGTTTTTCAGCGAAACGGCACTTTTTACATATTATTATTTTTAATCCCTTGTGGATGTAACATTCTTCTTTGTAGTCAATGAAGTGTTTGTTGTCAAATGCACAATATGCCCCCGTTGCTTGTGGGTTCAGTGATTTCTCAAATGATGTTATTTTTATTTTCTTTTCTCTATAGGTCATAATAATAACCCACCTGAACCTTTATCAAGTTTTTTGAATTCATCTGAAGCACCTTACTCTGTTTTGCCTGTTAGTAATTTATAGTTTGTTTCTTTAATCTTTTCAAACAATGTTTTGTCGCTCCTTACATCGTAAGAGTAAGGAAGAAAGACTTCCATCGCTTCTGCTTGCTCAAGTTGTATCAAACTAATTTGAATATCAACCCAATCAGCTAATATTTTCCATGCTGTTCTATCTGCCTGCATTCTTATAGCTTCTAATTGTTTTTGTTTCGGTGGTCTCGCTCTTTGTTTCACAAAATATTCAAAGACTCTTTCTGTTTTAGCGGGTAGTTTGAAAGTCATTGGATAATTATTGATTGTAATTTGGAATACGATTCCTATTGGTCTTCCGCTATTGTCTGGAGCATAAGATTTTGATATGTGGTTTGCACCTGCTTGTGCTAATCTATGCTCTATTTTACCGATTGATGTTATAATCGGGACTGATGATGTATAATTCTTTAAGTTCATTGTTCTGTCTTTCCGCTATTTTCAAATAATTCTTGTTGCTTTTTTATTTCAATATGCCCTACCAATTTTGGCTTTGAGTCTGCATCAATTAAATCTGTTTCGCCTTCGGCTAATTCAACATCTGATATTATATCACCAACCCTCAATCCTTTCCAATTTTTATAGTTGTGATTCTGTGGGCTTAGGAATGTATGAAACATTCTGTTCGGATGATGCTTACTATAAAAATCTACTTGCTTGTAAGTTTCTCCCCTTCTTGACCTGCTGTATTTTAGTGGATGAACTTTTATAATAACAACTACCATTTGTTTTCTCCTTCTTGTTTTGCTTTATTTTTTATTGTTTAATAGTTCCGCTCTCCTTTTCTCTTTGTATTCATCAATCTTTTTCATTTTCTCATTCATTAAAGCAAATGATAATTCCTTTTCTAAAGCAACTTCGATTGCGTCAATATCTTCGGTAGTTAATACCGTGAATTCTTCTTTGTGTTCAAGTAAATATTTACCTCTTTGTTTTATCTCATTGATTTTATCTTTCACAATTCTCATTACTTCGTCCTCTCCGTAAACAGGGACGGCATTAACCCAATCGCTTAAATCAATCGCTCCATATTTGGGCGACCTAAGTAATACATTAAACCTTTTAGCTACCATCTTTTGTGTCCAGCCCATCCGTATGAATTCAATGAACCATGTTCTCATCGTTGTTTCGGGTATATTATCACGCTTTGCAGCTTCTAATCTTGCAAACAATTCAATGCAATACGAATACAGTAAGTCAGTGCTCTCGTATTTATCCTGATATTTTCCGGGCAACCAATCAAGTTTAGGTTTCTTCTTCTGTTTTTCTTTCTGTGGCAAATTCTTTTTTATACTTGTCAAAGTCAATATCGCCTTTTCTATTGTTGAATTTATTAGGAATATATCCTCTTTGTTGTTTACCATTTCTATCCTCTCTTATTTTTATCCATTTTCTTAGAGTTAAATTAACTGATTTATATTTTTTCAATAATGGCTTGTAGTTATCCATATCATGTAATACTTCTTCAAGAAGTATTGGGTCAAATTCTTTGTATAATCTTTCACACTCTTGAATTGTTAGTTGTTTATCTAATTTACTAACGAATTGGAGTTTACTAACTAAGATTTGGAGTGGGTGAGTTATTTCTATTTTCTCTTTCTCTTTCTCTTTCTCTTTCTCTTTGGATAATTGGGAAATATTTAGAGTCTCATTAGTCTCTAAATAGTCTTTCATTAGTTTATCTTGAATATCTTCATCTAAATATCGCCTTTTGGAAGGATTTGGCACTATTTGGTGTTCAAACCAACTACGAATGATTAAATATTTTGTTGAATCATACTCGACAGGGATAACTAATTTATTCTCAATTAATTCATTTTTCCATTTTTCTAACCGTTTTTCGGAAATATTTTCGTCAAATGGGAATATTTCCCCGAGAATTTTTCGATTTGAGTTGAGACAAACTCCGTAATCATCGCAAAAATTCCAAAGCCCAATGAATAATAATCGGGCTTCTAAAGAGCATTTACGCAAAGTTTTACTTTGCCAAAATTCAGGTTTTATCATTCTATTCCTCATAATTGATTATTCTTTGTTTAATAATTTCACAAGTTTTCTTTTAATAGTCCACTGTCTCATTGTCCCCAATCTTAATAATTTAAATAATTCAACATCAGAAATTTGTTTTGCCTGCTTATTTATCTCCGCCTCTCTAAAATATTCAGCTTTTACAAATTGATTTCCGTCATATTCAAACCTATCACATATTATGATGCCAGCTCTTTCGGGTATGTGCTCTATGCAATCTATTAGATTTTTTGGAATAGCAAAGTATAATTTTCTAAACTTATTTGATTTATGGTTGTGTATCTTGTGTTTGTCCTTTATTAAGTCATATTTAGATACCTTTATTTCCACTTCATACAAATAGCCTGATTTAGTTACAATAACTAAATCAGCCTCATAGTCAAGTCCGAACCCCCAACTCAAATTAGTAAGAATTGCACTTTGCTTTCTTAACCCAAATAAATTAGCTACTGCTATTTCAATTTCGATTGTTATCATAGTCTAAAATTCAGAAATTTCAATATACATTTTTCTGCTTCGTGGATTAGTTTTATAAAACCACTCAACTATTTCTTTAATAGTTGTTTCTTCATTAACCTTCATTACTTCATTATATGTTACATAGTCATTCTCATTTATTTGTGCAGAAGTTCTATGGATAACGCAAAATTCTTTGTTTGCCTTATTTTCTTTGTTTGTGTTTTGCATTTTTATCTCCTTCGTTTAACTTGTCTTTTCAACCATATTATTGTAATTGTAAAACATTAAGGCATAACTGCATCGGTCAAGTCTTGGCTCGTGGTATTTGCCCGGATAATCAAAATTACCGGATAATTTTTCCTCCTTGTTGCTTCTTTTCCCTTTTATCCGACTATAAACTAATGTGTAGGTTACATTAAAAATTGTAGCAATTTCTTGAATTGATTTCCCCCTTTTGAACATATCAATCATTTCTGCGGTATCTTTTGCTTTTAGTAAATTATGATTATCCCATATTTCAACCCCTTGTTCCTTAAGTCTTGCAGTTATTTGGTTTAGCGGTTGAGCAAGTTTATCCGCTAATTGTTTTCGTGTTATTTCTCTTGCTGAATATTTTTTAGCAATTTCTTTCCATTTAGTCTCCATTTAGATTTCCTTTTTTATTTATGGATATTCTCTTATTAACAAATCTTCCCGGAAATGTTCGTTTTATACCCCACAATAACCCCCACATTCATTGTCAAATAAGTCCGACTGTTTTTCGAAATTGACATCCTCTAACGGTTTTAATGACTTATGCAAATACGGTGTTCCTCTAAAATTCCTAACTTTTTTGTATAGCTGCTGATATTTTTTCTCATATTCAACCGCCCGTTTGAAAGATTCGGGTTCATTGTTTTTCAGCCAAAGCCATTCATCGTCGGAATGATATGGACAAAATACACAACTTGAGCGTGGTGGTGTCGGATATTTATTATCATTCATCCACCTCAAACAATCATTTCTTGTCATGTTCATTTCGATTAAAGAATACCTTTTTACCTTCCAAGCGTCTCTGCTATCTTTCATTCTACTTATTTCATCAACGCTAATTCCCATCCACTCAACTGCTTTACCGTTTCTACCTATCCTTTGTTTTACAAATCTGTTAATCGCTCTGATTTTAGCACCAAGTGTGCATTGTCGCATCATTATTCCTCTGTTATTTGCTTCGTCGATTATAAAGGCAGGTATTGCTAATTTTGCATAATTATTCCCATTGGCAGATTTTCTCAACTTCAAACTTTCTTCTTCCAAGTTTACCAAGCTTGTTATATAAATCGGTATTGACGAAACGGATTGTAAATAAGCAAGCCACTTATAAACAGTAGTTGGTTCTGCCATAGTATCTGCAAAAACTGCAAAATCAGGTTTTGGGCAAATAATACCTTTATGAGCCATTAACAACATAGTGCTACTTTGAACTCCTGCTCCAAGAGATATATAATTTATCATTGTCTCCACCTATTGTATTTATGGATATTCTCTTATAAACAAATCTTCGGGGATGGATTTTATTTTGTCAACTTGCTTCATAAAAAACGGAATATTTAATCGTTTACAGTCATCTCTTATCTTCCTTGCCCAATCCGGATTGAATGTTCTTTTTTTCTTTCCGCTCTCACCACCAACAACTACCCAATCAACTGCATCATCTAATGATACTTCTTCCAGCAGTGGTTCGAATGAAATCCATCTAACTCCAACATTCTCAACTTTGCAAAGCAAAGGCACTCTTTTATCGTATGTTTCTTTATTTTCCACCGATACTCCGAGCCAAAGATTTGGTAAATGCTTTCCGTATAAATCCATTACAGCATACATTCTTTCAGGTCTCTTAGTTAAGACTTGAAATATATGTTTTCTTGAGTTGTCAATTACATCAAGTATCTTAAAAATCTCTTGTTTCGAAACCCTCTGATGAAATAGGTCGCTCATTGAATTAACAAAAAACATAGTTGCTTTCTTCCTCTTCAACGGAATCTCCAATCTTTCTTCGTGAAACCGAATATCACTAAACTTCCTGTTACCCCAAAATCTTTGAGCAATTGTTTCGGCATAACAGTTTTTGCACCCAGCACTAACTTTAGTGCAACCTGTTATGGGATTCCAACTAATTTCAGTCCATTCAATCTTATTCATACTCAACCTCAAAGTATTTGTATATAAGCATCTCAATTTTCTCTGAAGGGATATCATATTTCTTTGCGATTCGAATTTGGCAATCATTTGCCTTCTTATAGTATTCATTTCCGTATTTTGTGAATTTGTGATAAAGAATGATGCTCTCTTCTAAATCATATACTTTCCTATAATTAAAGTTTCCAGTCGGTTGCAGTAATTTGGGTGAATTATCACAATTTTTGTAACAATCAATGAATTTATCCAGGACTTTATAAACTTCTAAACCATACAAATAGCTTGAAACGATTAGATATGGGTTGTATTTGTAATCTCGTTTTATATCTTTTTCTTGTTTTTTATTTACGGCTTCTCTTTTTCTTAGTCCATTTATATTTCCTCCAGAGTAAACATACCTACATAGTTCGTATTTAATATCTTGGATTGAATATTGTTTAGCCTTGTTTTTCCAAAATCTTGACATTCTAAGTAAATAAAGATATTTCTTTATATCCTTAGTTAAATCTGACTTTTCTTTTAAATTTGATTTATTTTTATCCATTTGCTTCCTCTCTAATTTTATTTGCCCAGCTTTTTATTTAACTTGCCTTCGGTGTCTAATTTTGTAACTCCATCTACAAAGATGGTTTATTTATCCATTGTATTGTTGTATCTCCTTTGTATCCTTTTATCCACACAAACCAAGCATAGCAAGAAGCACTCGCTTTCGAATACTTCTCAAAATCTCCATTTATTGCACAATTTAATCGCTCGCTTGCTACATAAACCCGGTATGGTGGATTGTTTTTAAAAAAATTATAACGCTCTTTTCCTTCGAGAAACTGTATTCTTAATAAAAATGCGGTTTTGTTACCCTCCGGGATAACTTCCAATGCTTTCTTAACAAAATCTAATGCAAGTGAGTATGGTGGGTTTGTTATTATATCTCCGTTCCATTTAGTATCATTAAAAAACAAAAAATCTTTAACTTCTCCAAAACCTCTGTCAACTAAATCTGTTGACCAAACATTAAAACCATGCTTCATCAATACCTTTGATATATGCCCTTCACCGCAAGCACATTCCCAAATATTTTTGTTAAATATTTCAACTTTTATCAGCTCCTCGACTGCCTTAGGTTCTGTTGCGTAATAATCTTTGCTTTCTCTTATGCCTTTACTATGAGCACTTGAGCCAAGAGTAACAAAGACGCTGCGTTTATTCCCTTTCCAATCCTTATTCATCGCCATCTACAAGCCAATAAAATACCTTATCACCAAGTTTTTTATGTATTTTCTCAAGTTTTTTGAACAAAATATGCGAATATACTGCGAACAAAGAAGCCGCACTTAGCAACATAATTGTTCCGATTGCAATTTTTAATTTGTCCATCCTAATTCCTTTCTTCTAATTTCAATGATAATTGTTTACTCCTGAGAAATATTTTTTTGCAAATTTTATTATTTCATCATCGAGTTTGTCTCTACCACTCAATACATGAGATATGTTAATGCTTTTCTTTTCAAGTATTTCATCTACATGTTTGTCTGCTTCTCCATATTGCAACCAAATCGAAGTAACAGGGTTTTTTTGTCCTATCCTGTGTAATCTATCTTCTATTTGTAAAACATCGCCGGGTGTCCACGCTCTGTTTATCAAAATAATAGTTGTTGCAGTATATAGGTCAATACCTACTCCGCCAGCCATGCTTAATAAAAATGCTCTGCTTGTGCCACTTAAAAATTCATCTACGAGTTTTTGCCTGTCTTTTGTTTCACCAATTAACAGCCCTGTCGGTAATCCGCTCTTCTCTAATTTATCTTTTAACATTTTTAACGGTTCTGTAAATGTGCTAAATATTACTACTTGATTGCCTTCCTCTATAACTTCGGAAGCAAGTTCAAATGCTGTATCTACTTTACCCAACGCTCCTGCATGTGCTAAATGTTGTAACATAATCATTTCTTCGCCACCTTCTTTTATCAATCCCTGTATCAGCCGTTCATTATAGTTTGCTCTAAGATTATCTAATGTCTTGTTGTAAAGCTCTATCGCTTCTTTTGATAGTTCCGCCTCTCTTAACACTCTAAGTTTCTCTGGTAAATCCAAGCATTCTTTTTTAGTTCTTCTTATCATTACACTCTTTAGCTTTTCGTTTAATTCATCAAGATTTGATGCCCCCGTAACATCCCAAAATTGCGTTTTGCCAAGTTTTCTGTAATGAGCATTACAGTATCTTATTTGATAATAGCTCTTATCTACTGATAGTTCATGCTTAATTGCTTTTAACAAAGGGAACAAATTGATTGGTCGCCCATTTTTGATTGGAGTTCCTGTAAGACAATAACATGCTTTACAGTTTATATTGTTGGCAAGTTTAAGAAATGCCTTCCCTCTTATTGTTTTTGTGCCTGCCTGAGCATAGTGTGCCTCATCTGCAATCAATAAATATTCATATTTGGGAGGGTCTGGTATTTTAGCCCAAGAATGAATAGATAATTTATTGTTGGATATTTGCAACGAAACGGCTTCTCTTTCCCAATTTAATTTGAGAGACACAGGACAAATTATTATTATATTCCACCCATAATAACCCGATAATATTTTCGCTACAACCAATGATTGTAAAGTTTTCCCTAACCCCATATCATCCGCAAGTATATGCCGTCTATTTTTTAGCATTCTTAAAATACCTGTTCTCTGATGTTCAAATAAAATTTTTCCATCTGGGAGTGGTTTGGTTAAATCTAATTCGGCAAGAATTTTATCAACTTCTTCTTTCTCTTTTTCTTCTAATTGCTTTTGATTTTCTTCATAATCTAATACATCTTGCGTTAATATCGCATAAGGGAACATTTCTTTTAATCTTGATAAGTGAGATATAGGTAATTCCCATTGTAATTTTTCCGCATCCCACTTTCGCCCCTCAAATGACCTTATTTTTTCAACTATTTCTTTATTGTAGGGGAACGATAGTGCTATTTTTTTTACTTTAGTCCCTGTAATTATGCTGATTTTCATTTTTTTACTTATTCTAACTAAAGAATGTTTATGTTCCGCAATATTCCCCACCTTCATTCTCGAGCAACTCAATAAAGCATTGTGCTTCTCTCATGCTTGTTTTGATTTATCCAAAATTTCTTTCCTTTTGTTGGCTAACGCCTTCTTAATCTTTTCTTCATCATCACCACTGAACATTGTTAGTTCCAATATATGTTCGTTTTCAAAACCGGACAACTGATTGTAGGTTTCAATTTTGTTAATCTCGGCTAACCAATATTCTGGATTTTGTTTTTCTTTTATCTCTTTCTCGAAATCATCGGCTTCTTCTTCTGGCTCAAGATAATGAACGGGGAGTTGTTTAGCTTGCTGAACATTTTGAGATTGTGCGGGGTTAAGTTTTAATATCTCTTTATAATCAAACAGATATGAATCTATTGCGGCTCTCAATTGTGATGTTGTGCCTAATACTTGCAAGTTCCAAATGGGAAATTTCTGTTTAGCGTCTGTTCTGCCTGAAACCATTTCTACGGATAAACCAAAGGGAATTCCAATTAAATTACCACCGAGTAGATTTCTAATTTTTTTAAGTTCAGAATATAAATTCTCAGCACTGTTGCGAGACCCTGTGTAAAACAAATAACACAAGGGATTTTCAATTTTACCGGTCTTTGCATCAGCTACATATGCCTTCATATACATTGCAAGTTTGCACCTTTTCTTATCATCCTCAGGAAGATTGGTGCATACACATTCACTAATTTCCCCAGCCACATATTTTTGTCCTGCTACTTCTTCATCAATTCTATGAATACATTCATTCCCATCACATTTTCTTATAAGAGTTTGGTTCTTTCCATACAAAACCATATCAGCATTGAAGAAACTTTCTATTTCATTGTCAGGGAAAAACAAAACCAGCTTCTTCGGTTTTTCACCATAGCATTTTTTTAATTCCGGGAAATCATCAATAACAAAATAATCGGTTGCTTTTGGATATTCTTTGCCGTTTTGATTAACAACCTTTATCCCTGTAGTTATTTTCCCTCTTTTATCAACATTTATTTTGGGCTTAAGTATTATCATTTTCCCACCTCTTTTTCACTTAGATTTAATATTTCTTGAACCACTTTATTATGTTCTCCATCTGATTTTGGTTTGGGCAATGGGTCGGGTATAATTTCTCTTCTAACTTCGTCCAACAAAATAGCGTCATCGTCATTATCTACGGATGTTAAGCCGAGAACCATTATAAGCGTGTATCTCTGTGCGTATGTCGTTGAACTACCAACGGCTTGGATATTATTCAAATCCGCTATTGTTTTATCCTTATCAAGCAAAATACTTGCTTTTCTTGAATGTCCTTCTATGTGTGTGAGAATGCAGGTATATTCTATTTTGTCGCCAACTTCTCTCGAATCCCACGAAACAACAAATCCGTGTTTCGTTAAATAAGGTTGTAATATTCTTCTTATCTCTGGGAGCGGTGCATAAGAATAAGAACGCCCATTCCTGACAACTTTTTCTGTTCTCTTAAATTCTGGCAATTCACTCTGCAAAGCCAAAAAAGACAAAAGGAATGCCTTTTCTGGCGTTATGCTTTGCTTGCCGGTTATTTTAGTCTTTCTTGTGGTTTTTCTTGTAGTCTCTTTTGTGGTCTTTCTTGTGTTTTCCATTTTTTACCTCACTATTGGCTTTGAAATACTTTCTTTTAGTCCTTTATGATAATAATAAAACTTGTTTTTTTGCGGATTTATTACATTGCCAGCTGTGTCCTTTACTCCGGTAACTGTTATGACAGCTGTTTTTTTGTATCTTAAACGCTCACAAATAAGCACTACGGCATTATTTTGTCCCGATGGTATTTTTGCGACACGCCATATTCGATAATTTTGGCTTGTAGCACTATCTATGACGCTGTAATTCGATAGCGTCAGCAAAGATGTGCTATTCATAGGCTCGTTAAATGTCAATAAAATAGTGCTTGTAGTATCTGTATTGACATAATTTGTGTCCGGGACACTTAATAATAATGTTAAAATAAGAGCTATCATCGTTTTTCAATGCTTATTTGTGTTGGTTTATTGGGTATTATTCCTTTTTGAAATACCGCTGAAACTCCCATCACCGAATAAAAGCCAGCTGTATCTTCAACCACTACTCCTGCCTTAAGATATTTGCCATCATTTTTTAATGAAACAATGACAGGTATCGCAGAAGTTGTTTCTGCAATTTTATAGCTTGTTAGATTTATCGGCTCAAGATAGTCTGCACTATCTTGTAGTGCGAATGTTACGGGTGTTTCTCTTTCTTCAAGAAAGATTAAATACTTAACGGCTTGCGGATGTGGCTGATAATTTATCTGATAATCAGACCTGATTTGTGCTGATGTGCAAGCCACTACGACAAAAGCGGCGAGGAGAAATATTATTATTTTCATGGTAATCCTTTCTTAGATTGTTATTAAGCAACGACTATTTTTTTCATTTCAAATTTTACTCCCGGAATAGTTATTGTCCCTTTGGTTGCTTGTGCTACTTTGTCCAATTTTGATTGGTCAATTATCATATATTCTCTCGGCACAAGTTTTTCATCAACAACTACCGCATACCACTTTTCTCTGAATGATACGCCCTTTGCTTCAACATTAGGAGCAATAACAGGGACAACCGGCTGAACTAATTCTTTTTGTGTTTCAAGTTCCTCTGCTTTTTCTAATTTACCCGATGCTTTGGCTCTCTCAATCTTCGCTTCTAATTTTTTCCTCTCTTTTTCCGCTTCCTGTTCAGCTAATCTTTGTAATCTTTCTTGTTCCTCCCTTGCTTTTCGTTCCTGTTCTTCTGTGAATTTTGCTATCGCACTCTTTATCTTACGCTCTGCTTCCTCTAATGCCGTAAGGACTGGGTTAAAGAAGTTCATTATATTTTTCTTGGCTTCATCCAAAGGTTTAGTAATCTCTTTCCTCTGGGTATCAATGTCTTTATACTTGGCTTTGATTTGTTTTAGAAATCCTGTTGCTGTGTCTAACTGTTCTTGGTTTGTAACGACTAACTCGGTTGCTACTTCACACAATGCAACGGCGTCTTTGGTTTTTTTCTTTTCTTTTTCAATATCAATGCTTACAGTGATATTGTCAGTGATTCCGTTTTTCATTTTTGACTCCTTTTATAATTAGTTATTGTTAGTGATGCTAAGAAAATATTCAAATCAGTTTTGTTTTTGTATTCATCAACTTTATAAGTGCCATCTTCACTAAGATAAACAGTAAATCTTCTTTTAATTTGTTCGGACTTTGGTTTCCCATAATTATATAGCTCTGTGTATGCACTTGATTGAATAGCATAAACAGGTTTTTTTATCCCCGATTTAATATCTAATTGAACAATATCTGACCCCATATTTCCGATTCTGTCTATTCTCCCCGCATATCTATAAATTGGATGATACAACATTAGCTCAATATGCACAGGAACAAAATTATAATCCGCCCTAAATTTTTTCCACCCAGCCAAATAACCTTGCAATAACGGGTGTAATTTCTCTTCGTCTAAGTCATCAAAATCATATAATTCTGTGGTCTTATGAACTTTACTCCCTATGTCTGACTTATATTCCAATGTCCCTTTATCCACAAAGGATAAATCAATCAATCCAGCTTCATGTAATACTTGGGTAACAGACGGGATAACAACCCCATTTAACTTGTATTCGTGTTTTAGTGCATCAAATATTAAACCCATAATACGAGCTCCCCTTCTCCATTGCATGTTTCGCATGTTTCCCGTTTATAGCGGGGGCTTATTGTTTGAGACGCAAAACTTTCTTTTTGCATAACATCAACCCAACCTGTCCCCTTACAATCTGGACACTCTTTTATAAGAGATGCACAATGTTTTTTACATTTATAGCAAGTGTTATCTTCTAAGACTACCGCTCCACAACAGGAGCTAATTAAGCCCCTGCATACATAAATCATTTCATCGTTCATTTTCTTACCCCCTTCCTTTTCTCAATTCGCTCAATTCGATTTGATAATATCTCTATTTGCGAGATAAACCCATTAACCATATCTTTAAGTTCTTTTTGTTTACTTTCAATATTACTTATCAATGCTTTGAAGTTGAGTTCTGGAAAATATTTTAGTATTTGATAATAATTTAATGCTAATTCTATCATTGGGTTTATTTGATTAACCACAATCCTAAGTTGTTCTTTAATTGCTTTTATTGCTTCTTCCATAGTAAAAGACATATCCCTCGCTTCGGCAGATATTTCAAATATATTTTCTTGCCCATTTGATTTAACTTCTATTTTTACCGTGTATTCACGAATGATTGTGGTTAGTTCCGATTTATACATCTGGCATGCTATCTCATTCCACTTTTTGAATAGTCCCTCTCTTCCGTATGGATAACAATTTGTGAATGGTCTCAATAATAATATAGATTTCCCATATTGGGGGGACTTAATGATATTGAGTTTATGAATATTTAGTTCATCTACGGTTTCGATAGTTCTGTAATTCATTATTGTTCCCTTTCTTTTTGTTCTTGTGTTGTTCTTTCCTGCGTCTGATATATTCTCTGGCAATATTGTCGTCTATCGCATAAAGGTTGCCTATTTTCCTTGCACGAAGTCCATGCCTTTGCAATCTAATATCCATAATAACTTGTGTTTTATGGATATTGATATTGTTCTTTTTTAGTTCATTAAGTAATTCTCGAACTGTTATCATTGTGTTTGCCTTGTTGTGTTCAATCGTTCACTACAAATATACACAATTATATGAATTTGTCAAGAGGGTTGGCAATATTTTTTTTGCGGGGCAGGTTAGGGCTATTTTATGCGTTTTATCGTTCCCTTCCCCTTCTTTCGATTCTGGTTCGATATTTGGATGGTTTATGTTTCCCTTTGTTTTTCCAATTCTTAATTGTTTCTCTTTCAGCTTCTCCAAGTCTTGTTAATACAACTTGGGATATAAAACTATTCACGCCTGTTATTGATTTTAATTGTTCGTCTGTTAATACATTATCATCTTTCATGTTTTCATATATCTCCGCAAATATCTGTCTTGCTTCCGCCCCCCTTCCGCTCTCAATCAAGGGGATAATTTCATCGCTTACTTTTTTCCTGATTATGTCGGTATATTGGCTACTCTTAAACTTACGATAACTTTCCTTGCTATATGCTTCAGATACTTTCAATGGAGTATATCCAAGTTTCCTTTTCGTCTTATCTTCTTCCGTTATTTCTTCCGGCGGGATAAGTTTCCTGCTACCAGCTTTTATTCCTTCTTCTTCCCATTCGTTTGCAATTTGATAACCTCTAATAGCTCTTGGTGCTTTCCCCTGACTTATATCCTTAATAGCAGAAGAAGGAGCTCCGCCAATCAACTCTATTGCATCATTTGTAAATGGCTCTTCTAACGGCGATGTTTGTGCGAATAATGAACTTAAATCAACCTTAAATGTTATCGAAGCAACCCCTTTATAAAACGCATCTCCTAATCCCGGTATTAGTTTGTTCAGATTAAGAAATAATTCTTCGTATTGTTCTTCGGGGTCTTCAGGAATATCAAATATTGCATACACTATACTTAATAATGTAAGAACCGAAGATGACCACATAATATATTTTAACCCGCCTAAACTGATTTGCCCAGCTAATTTATAAGCCAATGGTCTGAATATGTTATTATATCTCAATACTCTCCATGTCTTGCCCCATAGTCCGTAATTCATAAATGCAAAATTTTTGAAAGTCAACCAAGATTCAATTACTGATTGTGCTAATTCTTTTACCGGTTTGGTCCTGCCCTCACCAGCAATATAATATCCCGGTGGTTTTGCTAATCTTCCCGATGCCGGTCCATAGCTTCTTGCAATGCTATATGATATAAAATCTTGCAGCTTATCTCCTTTCAAGCCAGCTTTTATTCCTAAATTATATAATGCTCGTATCCCTATTACTCGTGTATAATCTTCAACTGCTATTCCCGGCAAAGATGCTAATGTTGAAATCCATCTTATGGTTTTAACCGGGACATCTAATAAATTCGTGATATAATGTTTTTCCGGGTCAACTTCTTGCCCTGTTAGTTCCATTGACCGAAGTGGTTTCCCCACTCCTTGTCTTTCTAAAGACCTAATGTTTAATAAAAAGTCTTTATCTAACCCAAAAGTATTTTTTGTTTCTTTCCCTAATAGTCTGTTAATTTTATCATAAATTTTCCAACCCCAATAACCAAGTGATGTAAATAGTGCTTCTCCGAATGCTTTTTCCGCCTCTATTGTCCCCAACCCTAATTCATTAGCTACTATTGGCAATAAAGGTAATAAAGTATTTATCGGCTGAACAATTTGCTGAGATAAATAAGAGGGCGATAAAGCAAGATAATAAACAGACGATATTGCCCTTAATGCCTGCGATAATCTAATGTCTCTGTTTTCGATTTTGTTTTTTAGATTTTGTAAGTATAAATCATTTTCAGAGCCGGGTTTTAATATACCCTTTTGTTTTAATTTAGCGATTGTTTTCCCATATTCACTCCCTCCAATCGTCCTGTTCTTATAAAATGGGACAGCGTTAATATATCTATAAATCGCTTCTTCAAAGTTTTCAGTATTATATTCAAATCCCGGAATAAATCTCTTAGGTATAAAATGTCGGCTGAATCCTTTTGCCTGAATTGCCTTGACAAGTCTTTCAAGCGTTGGATTATTATTATCCACCCCTGCTGATAGAGCAAGGTCAAGAATATCTTCTTGAGTAATAGCATTATTTAATATTGTCTCTTTAGCCTCCGAAAATTTCCCGACTTTAACTGAATATCCGTTTCTTTCAAGTTCCAACTTTATTTTATTCAACTCAATTAAGCTATCATTGGTAGTGAAAAATTTGTCATCGAATCTGCCTTCAATTAGTTTTTCTTCCCTTGTTGTCTCTTTGACTGCACTAAGAAAATATTTTTTGTCTAATCTGGATGAAGGGAAATACATTTTCCCGTCTATTTTCTCATATTTTTTATCAATCAATGTTTCTGCTAAAGATGCTCTCAAATTAGGATTGTTTTTCCATATCAATTCTAACGCTTTAACCTCATCTGTTGGTTTATTATTATTTATCATATTGATAATTTCGTTCTCAAACAACGCCTCAGCATTCGGGTCATCGTTAAATAATTCGTTTTTTGCCCGTTCAAGTTCGTTGTCCAACACTTCTTGTTTCATTTTCTTTTCTTTAGCTTCATAATAGGTCTGTAAATAAGGGTTACGCTCTGTTTCGTTTATTATCTTATAGCGGTCAACATCTTTAACCATATCAAGTGCTGTTTCAACTAATGGCTTGTAAGTGTTAAATAAAAATTCTCTCACTTTCGGCGTTAAGTTGTATTCATCGGCATAATCTGACCAGCTAAGTAATTCAACTCGTCGTTCATCTCTTAATAATTCATATAAATTATATTCATAATCTTTGAGAGCCGATAAAAATTCTTCCTTTTCAGTGTCTTTGAGTTTTCTCCAAGTTTTAGCACTGCCCCATTTATCTTCTTTTAATATTGCGACTTCTTCATTAACATTCCTAATAAAATGCCTATCAATTATATCCCACAAAGCTCTTAGTTGCGGTTCTTTATCAAAGAACCACTGCGGAGCTGTCAGTAATTCTCTATATATCTTTTGTAGCTTAGAATCATCATCAATGCCTAATTCTTTTTTGAGTTTATGGGTTTTAGCAAATTCTTCTATTTTGTCCACTGTCGCCGATACTGCATTCCCTAATCCGACACCAAAATCAACAAGGTTTGCCGACCCTATATCAATGTCTTCGCCTCTTTCTCTGGAAATTTCTTTTATTGTTTTCTTGCCAAATAGTCTTTCTTCAATGTTTTTGTTTATTTTCTGGGGTTGCGATGCTTTTTTACGATTCGTTATTTCTTGTATTAAATCAATATTATAATCATCAATACCCATTTTTTTAGCCGCAACAACTTTTCTTGCAAAATTCTCTAATACCAATCCCTCTTCAAATTCTTTAGATAATACTTTGGCAGGCGGATTCTTCTTCCTGAAATCTTGATATTCTGTTTCAAATCTATCGCCAAGTATCTCTTTGGCTTCTTTAATTGCGATAGTAGTTGGGTATACACCTTTTTTATTCAATAATATTTCTGAAGGACTTAAGAAATCTGATAATTTCTTTTGTCTTGGAGATTTTATTTGGAACGCCTCCCCTTTTTTGACTTTATTCCATATATCTCTTATTCTCGCATCTGATATTTGTCCGAATTCTTTAATTATTTTTTTTCGCCATTCGGGGTATATATCAGTTTTTTCTCCTTTTTCTTTCTTTAGCCCTTCATATAATTTTCTGCCTTTTGATAATATTTCTTCTTCGCCAGCTATTTCGGTAGGACTTTTTCTGATTTCAGGTTCACCCCATTCTTTTGACCACTTTTCTCCAATACTTTCAACTTCTTCTTTTGTGGCTTTTCTTAATCTTAATTCTGTTTTATTGTTGGCAGATGCTTCAGCGTAACCATAATCTTTTGCAAATGTTTCTGCAGAAACAGTATTGCCTTTAATAATGGCTACCCAATAAGGAGTTTGTTTTGTTTTACTTTCAATTTCTTTACTTAATACATATTCGCCTTGTTTCTTATATTGTTCTTCTTTGTTTGTCCATATTTCTGTTAATTTTGGGACATTACCGATTAACAATCCAAGTTTATAATCTGTGCTTGGGAATACTATCTTACCTTTGTAATAATATTCTGTGTCCGATGATAATAATATTCTATACCCCTGTATTTTGTAAAGATTAGGGTCTGTTTTAGTAATAACCTCAACATCAAAGGTTAAAATATCTATTGGTATTTTTCTTCCTTCAACAAATTTACCTTCGGCTGCTTCTAATTCCTGCTTTGCTACGGCATATTCAAGCAAATTCTCCAGCTTATCTTTAACTCTTGGGTCTATCTTCCATTCATCTTCAGTTCCAATTAAACGCATAGCGTCTAATAGCTCTTCACTCATTAGCTTTTTGATTTTATCATTAAGAGATTGAAGTAAATCGTTTTTTGTCTTTATTCCCCCATCTTCCATTAGCTTATCAAATATTTCTTCAGGGTTGAAGTTTTGGGGTAATTCTGCGGGAGTTTTCGAAGGTATTATATCTCTTTCTAAATATTTGCCATGTCTTTTCCCCCTAAATTTTTCTAATGCGGTTTCTGCCTCACCTGATAATAATCGAATAGTTCTTCTTTGTGATTCTCCCCTTAATACATCAGCAGATATTTCACCGTCATTCAATATTGCAGTAAATTCATCGAGAATATCTTTAGGTATCTCGAATAATTCTGCAACTTCTGGATTTTCGTCAGCATATCCAAGATGAGTAAATACCATCGCCTGAGCAAATATTTCTTCGCCATCTGGTATATCAATACCATACTCTTTCGCTTCCTCTTTTAGGATTTGTTCCCATCTTTGGATTTTTCGTAAGAGCTCTGGATTTTCATTTTCAAGCCCTTTATAGAGTGCATGGATAATCCCTTCGGTATATGCTGACGGAGTCGCTCTGCTACTGACATAAATTGTTGCCCCTTTGCCGTCAGGATTAGGTGTGGTTGCTTCTTGAATTTCGACTGCGAATTTTTCTTTTCCTCTTTCATAACCAAAATCTCCTTCTTTTAATTTTTCTAATTGAGAGTCTATCCAAGCATCTGAATAGCCGTAAGATTTTATGTGTTCTCTTGTCCAATATAATGTCTTAGGTTCTGAAATAATAATTTTTGAGTTTTTAAGATAAGGCGAATTATGTTTTAATTTGAACTCATGCACTTTGGCAAAATGCGAAGGAATATCATTACCTGCATCATCTTTATAAACTCTCCCACGCTTTAATTGTAAATTCTCATCGCTTACTTGCTTCAACTGTTCTTCTGATAATCTGACCGATAAACCAAATTCGTCTTGTAGCAAATCAATCATTTTATCTATGTTATTGTGGGGGAAATATGCTCTCATCCTATTACCCCACTTGTCAAATCTACCTCTATCTACAATTTTAGTAATGTCAGGACTTAGGTAAAATGCCCCACCCTTTGCTTTACTTGCGGCGACTTCTATTCTCCAACTACTAACGCTGTAACGAATTAGTCTAACTTCCCCACCTGTTGTTTCAATATAATCACCAAGATTTATACTTTTTATGAAATTTCTTGCCCTTTTGATTGGAACTCTTATATCTTTGTCCAACGCCCCTTTATCATCTTTAACTAATATTCCTCTCTTTATTTTCCCATCTTTGGTTGTGTAAGTGATGAGTTGACCTTTTACTTCTTGTATTGCCTGAAGTATATTGCCGGTAATTATTGGTTTCAATTCTCTCATTACATCCGGGATAGTAGAATCCCATTCAGAAAGAATATCATCCTCTTGCCATTTGCTTAGACTATAACTCGCATTTGATATATCATTTAACCAATCTCTGTTTGACCCCTGTAATTGAATTACTTGTCTGCTGTCTGCAACCGCAAATTTCATCGTTATTGCATTAGGCGCAAAAGGATTTTTCCTTTTATGGTGAATTGTCCACCCCAAAAAAACACCATTTGAGTATGTTGGCATTATGGAGTCTCTTACAAGTGGTATTTTATAGATACCACCTATTTCGTATCGTCCAAATATATTTTCCGCAACATAATTGTATTGTGCCTCTAAATTCTCCCTTAGTTTTTGATATTTAACATACTCATTTTCTATTTTAATCTCATGTCCAACCAAATGCGGGTATTTTTGGTAGAATATGGATTCTGATATTTCATAATCTTTGTATTTATAGAAATCTTCTTTACTTATGTTCAAGTTATTAGCTATGGTCTCGGCTCTTTTATCAAGATGTGCTTTGGTCCATTCTTTCCAAAATGCTTTATGTTCATCAACAATTTCTTTTTTCTTTTGAAGTTTGCCTTTCCCTCCAAGATATTTTTCTAATATTTCGTTTATCTTTTCCATCCGCAAAGGTTTTTTCAATACATTTATTTCGGCTGTTTCAAGTATTGAATCTCTACCAAATGGACTATGACCGCCCTTGCCAGCTACAAATATTCTACTGCTTATTGTCATGGCATCAAGCTTTAATGCTCTAACTTCTAAATCATTTTCTTCGATAGAGTTTAAGTATTCTATGTAATCTGCATATCTCTGAGTAATCTCTTTATAAAAATCTTCTTGTAGTTGTGCCGGTAATATTGCAACTCTACCTGTTACTCTATGTGCTGCCTTAGTTTCTGTATTGAATTTTTCAAGCTGAGTATCACTCATTTCGTTTATCTTAAATGGGTCTAAAATCATATCATTAAATTCCCGATTTTCTTTTAGATATTCGATTACTATTTGGTCTCCGTATTTGTTTAGGAAATCTTCAACCGGGAATGTTTCACCTGTTTGTTTTTGGTCAGAAGATACATTTGCATCCAATG
Source organism: Sphingobacteriaceae bacterium (assembly GCA_037447455.1). Taxonomy (GTDB): domain Bacteria; phylum Bacteroidota; class Bacteroidia; order B-17B0; family Aurantibacillaceae; genus BPGX01. Next base: position 29,415 of record JBBIGQ010000015.1, read on the forward strand.
ATTTTAGTTTCTTCCTTGCCAACATCAACAATCTTTGTTCAGCCGGGACAGCACTTGAAAGAGTTATATATTCAGGTAAAACTACTTGACCTGTTCTGTTAATTCGTCCTCTTTTTTGCACTTCGGTATTGATGTTAAGTTCTATCTGTGTGGTTATCATTACTCTTGGTCTTTGGTCTTTGAATTTTGGAGACGCATGAGCAGAGCCCCCCGTTGAACCAGAAGCATTGACCAGCATTACAATATCTTTATAACCTTCTTCCCCTCTTGGCACGCCGGGATTATCCCAATTATTAAATTCTCGGAATATTTTGTTTATGTCTTTATCTTTTCTTGTTACAACTACTGCTTTCCCATCGTCTCGTTTTTGTAATCTGATGTTTCTACCTGTTACTTCACCAACCTTATAGCCCTCTTTATTTAATATATATATCATTTCATCTATTGGCGAAATCGAAATACCGGTGCTAACCAATTTTATTTTATTTAATATTTTTTCATATTCTGCCCTACCCGCATTTCCTAAACTATCAATAGATATTTCATCAGGACTTACCGCTCCCATAGCGTTTGTTTTCCTGATTTTTAAGACACTCTTTAACCCTCTTTCTAATACTGCACTAAAGTCAGTAGATTCTATTATATCGCCGACTTCTGCGTCCATGTAGTCAAGGAAGGATTCCATTGTATTTTTGATTGCTATTACAGGTTTTTTCCCTTGCTTTATTTGATTGATTGCCTCTAATGCTGTGTCTTTGGCTTTTAGTGCAAATAAAAGCTGTTCAGTTACATTGAATATTTTACTTGCAAATGGTGTATTATCAACCCCTGCAAGGTTAGTCCCTGTTTGTATTGCTATTGTTTCGCCTTCTATTTTTGCTTCATCATCCATTGCTGAAACAATCGGTTTCACATAATCACGCTGAAAATTTATTATGTCTCTTATAATATCTGTGATTTTATCAACAGTTTCGATGTGTTCTTGCTTCTTTTCTTCTAATACTTTATAATCAACCTTAATCCCCTCATAAGATTTTTCTCTTCTAATCATCTGTCTTGCTTCAACTAAGTCTGTCGAAAGAACTTCTTGCAATGCAACCCCACCATTTTCTATTGCTTTGATAAGTTTATCCTCAGATAAATTTGCTTCTTTTATTGCTAATTTCTTTGCATAAACAGGCATATTGTTAGGTCTTTTGGCAAAAGTAGCGGATAGAAAGACTACGCCTTTAGCATTCGATACTATATGTCTAAAGAAGTTGCCTGTGTTTCCTTCGCCACTTGCATTATGGGCTTCATCTAATATTAAAATATTCTTATCAGCCATCCTGCTAATAAATTCTCTTTTTCTTACTGATGATTCATTTTGGACTTGGCTATATGTAGAGACCATGAAATGTGCATTACCTATATTAAACGAATCTAAATATTTTTTCTTTTCAGCTCCTGTTATTACTGAATAAACTATTTCCCCCTCTTGGTCTGTTATATTGGCGTTAGATGTGTCGTTTATTATAAATGGAATTAAATCTTGATTCCCGGTGTCTTGTAAGTCTCGATATAAGTCTGAAAACAATCTTGGTTTTTCAGTGAAAAATATTGGCTTGTAACCATTAAGAACCGCATATCTAATCATAGAAGCAGCTATTCTTCCTTTACCTACCCCAGCCATATCTCCAATAATCATCCCTTCCCCTTTTTCAACGGCTGTAATGGCAAATGCTAAAGCGTCTATTTGTTCTGCACCTAAATAGCTAAAAAGTTCTTCTTTACTTTCATAACCAAGTTTGTCTGCTACATATTGGTCAATATCCCCACCAACCTCTTTAGCCAAGTGTTGTAATTGCTTAAATGTTTCGTAAGACATGTTTCTTGGGATAACAGTATCAAGCAAGACACCTTTTGATTGTGGTCTATATTGAATATTGGGCTTTTTACTATCTAAATCTGCTCCTGTAATAGTTGTAATAGGTCCTGTATCGAATCCTCTTTGTATATCCTTTCCACCTCCTGTTTGCTCAGGGTCGTGTCCAATTCCTCCTTCTGGCTGAACACCTGTTGGTAATGGGGGCTTTCTAATATCAGGTCTGCTAACCCCTGAAGGTTGTCCAGAAATGGATTTTCCTGTCCCAGCGTCTCTGATATTAGTTTCTCCAATTCCTTCTGACTTAGTTGGCTTTCTTTCATTAGTCTCACTATCCGATTTCTTAGATATGGTTTGAGTTCCTTCGGGTCTTTGAACTCCTTCCCCTCTGGGACTTCGCACATCAGAAGTTCCGCTAACTCCCGGTTCGGCATTATTTCCGGGTTGTAATATAGCTTCATCTCTAATCTCCTTTATTCTGTTATACAATTCTTCAAAATTATTTACTACGGCGTCTTTTTGAGCATCGTATAAGGGGGCAGCCCCTTCAGGAACAGCTTTTCTTCCATTAACTAAAATCAATCTTATTGGAAATTGTGCCCCTTGTTTTTTATACAAATCGGCGTTAATATTTAAGACAGCATCTACATTATAATGATGATATAACCAATTGAAAAATGTCCTGTCCTCTTTAAGCCGTCCCTTACTATCATATATGTTATGCCCTCCAATTATTATTGCAGCCCTGCCATTATCTTTCATTTGTTTTAATGCGTTAGCGACCATGACATGGTCAAGTTTTTTAAACTTATAACCATCATAAATTTTTTCTTTTATACTACCAAAAGGCGGATTTGTTATTATTCCATCAAATTTTCGATTGAATATATTATCATTATTAGCTGCATCTACATTGTTTATGTCTTCATATCCCGTCTGTCTTAAATTAGCACTTCTAACAGGGTCTATTTCATTTACATATACCTGACCTTTATCAAAGGCAATTGTAAGCATTCCATTACCAGCTGACGGCTCTAATACCTCTCCATTCCCAACCTTATCTGCTACATATAATCCCGCTACATAAGATATTGGAACGGGAGTAGAATATTGTTGATTTTCTACAGATGTATTTGTCCTATGAGTGAGATTTGGTTGGTTCTCATATATCTGAAGAAGTTTATCAAAAGCATCTTTTTCGTCCTTAGTTTCATTTATGATTTTCCTCGCTTCTGTTACTATCGCTAATTCAGCTTGCTCTTTAGCGTGTAATGGATCGTTAATACCGTATTCTTTAGCTATTTTTTCAAGCTGTGTCTTTGTAAGTGCGTTCCCTGCTCTTATTTCTTCTCTAATCCTGTTTATAAATGGTCTGCTAATAAAGATATTCTTTATTTCTTCTTGGTTTTGTTCTGCTTTAGTTGGTTCGCCTTCAGCTGTTGGTTTATTCTCATCGGTTAATTTATTTTCTTTTGAAACTGTATATTTATATTTTTTAACATAATCAAACGCATCCATTTTACTTGTTTCATCTTCAGTCGCATTACTTAAATATGCTGTATATCCTGCTTTTAGTGCAGGAATCAATCTTTCCGTTATTTCTTCCCCGAATGCTTTCTCTATAGACGATACAATATTTTCGAAAGCATATACTTCCTTGCCAATGAATTTTTCAATTAACTGAATTGCTTTTAGTTGTTTTTCAGGAGATATTTTTTCTCCCGGTTTAAGTTGGAATGATTTTTTATCTTCTGGGGCTGTCCCTTCACCTTCTTCGCCTTTATCTGTCTCTGGTTTTTCTTCTGCTAATAAATCGTTAATCAAACCCACCATTTCATCATCAATAATACTCGTGTCTTTCGGCTCTTCTTTTTTGGTTTTTGTTTCTTCGACTTTTGTTGGTTGCTTTATATCCCCAATCAGTTGATTAACTTTTTCTTTTGATATATTCAATGCAGTCGCTATCTGCTCGGGTGTTTTACCTTCTGATAGCATTCTTTTTATTGCTGCTTCGTTAGTCTCTGTTATTTCTGAGGGTTTTTTTGTCTTTGTTTCGGTTTCTGATTGACCACCCTCTTTAAGTTTATATCTTGGGGTTATTCCGTATTTCTCAATTACATTTTTCAGTTGGTCATAATATTTCGTATATCCAATCTGATTGTTGAAATATTCGGTTGTTGCTTCTATTACCTCAGCTAATTTCTTTGATTTTGCATAAGTGGGCGTTGCTCCAAATCCCGTTATACCATCGGTAATAACCCAATAACCTTTATCATTTTTATAAGCAAATAAATCCACATCTTCAAAATTTTTGATTATTACTTTTCTGCCTTTTACCTCTTTATCATAAATTTTTTCTTTACCATCCCTTGCATCTCTTTCCTTTATATAATATTTATCGCTTACTTGTTGATAAGACGATATTAGGTTATCAAGTTTGTCCTTTCCTTCTTTTAATAATTTATTTTCTTTTTCTTTTTGCTCTTCTGAAATGCCAAGTGCTTCTCTTACAAGTCTATTATTCTCTTCTACTGCTTTTTCAATCGCCTCTTCGTCTGTTCTTGATTTTTTAACTTTGTGTAAATTGCCCAATGCATCGTAATAATAACCTTTTGGAGCAGATTTTTTTTCAATATCCTCAGTTCTTTCCCGTCCTATTCCTTGTTCTGCTGTCTCAAATTCAGTTGTCTCTGGCTGTGTTGTCTTAGTCTCTTCTTCCGCTATTGGCTTCCCTAATAAATCTTGAACTAACCCCGCCATTTCATCATCAACAACGCTTTCTTCTGCCGGTTGTATTTGTGGGCTTTTGGTTGCTCCGGCAAGTTCTTTATCATACTTGTCGTTAATGTGTTTATATGTGTCTTTTCTGAACTCCCAGAAGGGTTGTGATGTTTTACCTGCTTTCCTGTCATCAATATATTCTTTTAGTGTTGATAATTCGGGTCCTAAAAAGGCATATTTGGTATTTAGTTTTTTCAATATGCCCTCAGTGGACATGTTTTGTTTAATGCCGCTTTGAATGCTTTGCTCTATCCTGCGTTCTGCTAATAATAAATCTTCTCCAAGCAATACTTCATTTTCTTTATCGGGATTAAATTTCCTAACAGGTATAAATCTAACTTTATTTGATAATTCTTTTTGTCTTCTTCTCTCTATATCATCAATTATATTCTTCTCTGTTATTTCAGGTTTAGTTTTTTCTTCACTCGGTCTCTCAATGAACTCTTTAGTTTCTGTTTCTGTGATTTCTTGGGTTTGACTCGTTCCGGAAGGTTCAATCCCTTCGATGCTTTGTTCCACTCCTCGATATTCACCCCTTGTTGTTCCAGCTTCTTTCGGTTTTGGTTGAAGAACCTCATTTGGGCTTTGCTTTTGTATGGCATTGCTTATTACTCCTCCTATTGTTGGTGTTATGGTTTTTAATTGCTTAAACTCTGTTATGCCTTGTTTCTTCATTTCGTTGTATTCGTTCAACAAATCTCTTTGCTGTTGCTCATTAAGGGAATTAAGATTTGTTGTCCCGTATTTTTTCCTACTTAAATTCTCAAGAGTAAATTGATTTTTCTTAATCAGCTTATCATTATAACTTTTTACTTCGCTTAATAAATTTCTGTATTTCTCTTTTAGTTCTGGTGTTTTAATCGTTGAATAAGCGTTTTCCAATGGAGCGGTATCTATCAAATTATTTTTTCTCTGTGCATTCTTTACTACCCTCGTAGTTTCTGCATAAGTGTAATTATCTTCTTTCGCCCATTGTTTTTGTTGTCTTATTCTCTGTATTTCTTGTTCTTTGTTTTCTCTCGTAATCTCTGTGGTTGGTTGGGTTTGCTGAGTTATTATTTCGTCAGGCGGTTGTTTTGCTCCCTTAAATAATTGCGGGGTTGCTTCGTTACCGGGAACGGGCTTTTGTTCTTCTGTAGCTTTTACCACAGATTTATACGGTAATTTTAATCTCGGGGGTAATTCGCCAGCTTTATAATATGTTTTCGCCCATCGCCCTTCAGGAGACATTGATTCCCTTACCATCTCATCAATTCTTGCTTTGAATTTTTCAAGCTGTTCTTTGTCTTCTTTGCTTACATCCTTACTCTTTAACATTTGGTCAATTTTAGCACCAACAGAACCCATAAAGAAGCCGGTAATTAAACCAGCAGCCCCACCCTGAAGCAATCCATCTGCTAAATCTCTTTCTATATCGTATTTTAATATATCTTTTGCTGTTACATTTTGTAAAAATTGAGAGCCGACTTCTTGAATTACTTCTTCAAGACCCTGCTCTAATCCAACCGTCGCTATTTCACCTAATTTTTTATTTAGAACTTTATATAATAACCCACCTGAACCTTTATCAAGTTTTTTGAATAAGTTGGCAACCGGGATTATTTCTGTTGCACCAAGTCCGAGATTGATTAAGAATGATTTCATTGCCGTATCATATGAAGCACCTCTCTCTTTTGCTTCTTCATATCCTTGTGTTGCCTGTGGCAAGGAAGCGGTCAATAAAGGTAACATATAGGTTGGTAACTTAGCTAATCTGCCAGCGACTCCAGCTCCATAAAACATTGCGGAGCTACCAAATGCTTGTGGCAATGTAGATGAAATAAAATCGTTTTGATAATATGGGTTGACTGCTAACGATAATTTTGATTTAATTGCATCCCCAAATTCTTGCATTTGAATAGCAGCCTTGTATGATAGTGGGTCGGTTTGCTTTAATATACCCAATGCTTTTATAAAATCCCCTACTTGATGCGGGAACACATTGTAAAAACTTCTGAACATATTTCCTATTTTGGAAATATCCGCCCCTTCAACAGGAATATTTTCTTGCCTTTGTAAATCAATTAACTGCTGTGTCTCGACAGGACTTAATTCTCCTTTCTGTTGTCTCATCGAAAGTTCTTTAATTTTGGCTAAGTTTTGTTTCCTGTTTTGCAACCCTCTATCTACTGCTTGATATAAGCTTTCAAAATCCCTTACTAATCTTTCATATTCGCCAATTTGTTGGCTCTTTTCTAATTTAGAATTAAATAATTCAACTTTTTGGTTATACTCAGCAATATCTTGTGGTGTTTTTAGATTGTTTTTCTTGTTTTCTAATTCATTATGCAGTTTTTCTAATTCAAGGTTCTCTTTCTCTTTTTCTGCTTTTAATTTCTCTAACTTGGGTAGTTCTCTTTTAAGATATTCATCGTATCTCTTTGTTTGCCTTTCGTATGGGGAATAAGTCTTTTCTCTTCTAATATTCCCCTCTGTGTCAAAATATGGCGTTTCCTCTTGTAATGGTAGCCCTGTCTGTATTGCTTTCTTTTCATAATATTGTTTTAACTCTTCTGGTAATTTGAACCCTTCTATTTTCTTTGGTTCTTCTGGTTTTAATCCCTCTATTGGGGGCTTAGTTGTTTTAGCAAAATATTCGGCAATCGGGCTTTGATATTTTCGACTTGTAAAATTAGGTGGTGCTTTTGGTGATGTATACTGTGCTTGTAATTCACTCTTAACAAAATAGTCCTTACCATCCGGACCTTTCATTATTATTGAACCTGCCTCTGAAGTTGTTGGGAGTAATTGACCTGTTGAATCTGGTTGTGAAGTATATTCTTCCCTTGTCGGTTCAACAACTTCAGTTTGTGGCTCTTTTAATTTTGCCTCTAATCTGTTGGCAATTTCGGTTAAATCTTCTGATTTACCATCAGCTTTTATGCCCTTCCATTCAACATTATACTTTTGTTCAATTCTATTGGCAATATTGGTTAAATCTTCATAAGGTTTTTTTGCCATTTAGAATGCCCTTACTTTAAGAAGTCGTTTCATCCATCTCTTTGCGTCATCACTTGCCCCTTCCATTTCTCTTTCTACAAGTTCATCTATTTTATCTGAATCTTTGCTTTTGACTTCGGGTGATTGGAATAATAAATTATAAATTTTTTCAAATCCCGGCATTTGACTGTTTAATTTATTAGCTGTTTGATTTGTAACTGCTTTAACATCAGTGAACCAAATATTTTTTTGTTCATCAATTGTTTCGTATTCAGTTTTTAATTCATCAATCGTTGCTCTCGTTTTTCTCGCCTCATCATTATTCCCGCTCTTTAACAATTTATTATATTCTTCTTGTGCTTTGGCTATTTCATTAGCAATTTCTTTGGATTTTTTGTTGTAATAATCATAATTATCCCACGCCTTTGTTAAATCTTTTTCCTGTTGCGATATATCCGGTGGTGTCTCTGGGAGATTTATAGTTGTTCCCCCCTCTCCTTTCTTTGGTATTCTGGTTAATTCTTCGCCAATTTTTCTTCCCTGCGAGTCTTTTTTAATTTTGTTATAAAATTTTTGTCCCTCAATAGTATATATCTTATAGTTCCCCTGTTCGTCTCTTTCATATTCTTCAATATTTGCTTTGTCCTGCTTTGGATTGGTAGCTATTAGTTTTTTCTCGCCTGTTTCTGGGTCAAACAAATATTTTTGTTGCCCTTCGCTCAAATCAAAATACATCGGCTCTTTTGGTTTTAGCTTATCAGCCTTTTCCTTTGCAAGTGTTGTTAAAATATTAACTCTCTCAATTACATTCGGCGTTGCCTGTTTTTGAACCAATAATGGAGCAACTGCGTTCATAAATTCACTATAATTGGTTTGGCTCTTTTGATATTTCTCACTTTTGGGGATTATTCTTGTTTGAGTCTCTGGTATAGTTGTTTCTGGAGTAATATTGAATGGCAATTTATCTCTTATTGGTTTTTCCTGCCCCTCTGGTGTTATATCAAGCAAATTCATCCCTGCAGGTGTGGTTGACCCAAGACCAATTGGTTTTTGTGGCGTAAATGGGTTGAATACTTTACCACCTTCTTTTAATTCTATATTTTGTTTTTCGGTTGCTTCTTGATTTGCCTTCCACTTATCATATAAATCTATTACTGTGTTAATGAGTTCTTGCTGCTCTTTTCTTCTCCGGTTCTCTTCAAGAACAGCCCCTAATTTTCTCAGCCCTTCGTCAAAATCATTTAGCCGATTGGCTCTTCTTAAAGATTTTGCAAACTCACTCATTTTTATTCTCCCTTTTGAAAATTTTTATTTTAGCCGTTGCCTAATCCAGCACCAGACGCACCGCTTGTTGAACCTGTTGCTAATCCTCCAATACTTCCAGCTAATCTACCGACAACATTTAATCCTTCCCACAAATCATCGAGCCATGTAGTATCATCAAGCATATTTATAGCTCCGCCTTTTAATCCCATTTTTCTGAATAAGTTGTTTATATTCTGTAAATCAACTTGAGTGGCTGCCTGTTCTTGAGCCATTTTTTGAGCATTGAAATACTGCATTAAGTCTGACAATGCAGATGATTTGCCAATACCAAGTTTTGCAAGGGCATTTGCTTTCCCTTGATTTATGTCTGACGCTATTCCGGATTGAGTGTCAGTTAATATAGAGCCTCCTGTTATTCCTCTCGACGCAAGCGATGAAGCAGCACCAGCTTGTTGGTTGGCAATTGCTTCTGCTGTATCTCTATTGATTATGTTTTCATATCCGCCATAAATATCTTCTACATTCTTAGATATTTTACCATAATCAAAAGGGTCTTTATAATTATTAAACCTATTCTGAATATCAGTTTTTAATCCACCTGCTTCGGTGTAAAAACTTCTTCCGGCTCTTGCTTGTTCTGATTCACCTGCCATTTTTTTATCTCCTTATAAAAGTTAATTTCTAATGGTATTTTGTCTTCAAAAATACGATAAAATCCAAGTCGTTTGAACAGTGTTTCGTGTTTTTTTTGTGCATAACATCTTAATATCTTAACATCCCCTTCTATTGATTTATCTTTTACAAACTTCCAAAGTTTATTCGCAGCTAAAGAATTTTCGCATACAAATGGCTCTATCATAAAAATTGCTCTAATGTTTACAAACCCTGCTATCTTTCCGTCTTGTGCTTCTGCTACAAATAAAGTGCCTTCCGCAGGAAGATTTAAGTTATATTTGTTTGCTAATTCAATAACTTGTTCTATATCTTGTTGTTTTGCCTCTCTGATTATCATGGAACAGGTCCTAATTCAATTAGTGCCCTGTAATTAACAAATCCATCACTGTAATTATACCAATGGTAATAATATTTGTTACTATATTGAGCTATTGTCCCAGCCGAAGAATTCACTGCTGTCCCATCACATAATAAAACCCCTTCAATTGGTTCGGTAAGTATTTTTATTTTTGTAGAGTTTACATATCCTATTCTTAAAAAACCGCCTATAACATTTTGAAGGCTATTAAATATAAACAATCCTGTAGGGGGTCTCCCCATCGAACTAAGCAGTGATATATTTGTTAATGCTGTTTGTGATGAGGTATTTGTAGCATATTCTAACTCAGAACCTTCAATATATTGCATACCCAAACCGGTCAATAACATTGTAAAATGTATGTTTAATCCATCATTAGTTATTGCTCCTACATTATGTTTATAGCCCTGAAGTGTTCTGCTTAGCGGGAGCATAAAAAAACCACCAGCTGTTACTCCGTTTATTTTGCTAATAGGGAGAAAACCATAGTAATTACTGCTTTTCCAAAAAATTACTTTAGGGACATTTATCATTGTTGTCGTTGTTGTCGGGAAATTTGGGTTATAAATGGAGTAGCGTGAGTCTGTTGTGTTTTGTGCAAAAGAAAAAGTCCCAAACGGATTAAATAGTGCACTTCCTGATATATGATACAAAAGTTTCATATCAATTAAATTCATCCCGACTGTCCCAGAAGAATTTACTTTCCACTCATATATAATTGCTCTTGGTGGTGATAAAGTAAGTCCCGGATCGTTTGTATCATAAAATCTAATGAAATCAGAAGAACTTGATCTGTTGAGCGCCGGCTCTGTTTGTAAATTAGCCCCTACATCTCCTTGTAGAAAAGTCGGAGTTGGAGCTGAATTGGTTATTTTAACAAGATTTGGGAAAAAAGCGGTTAACCCTTCAAATAATTTCCAAACAAGCCAGCTACGACCCACTGTTGTTCCATCTGTTATGCCTTCAACAGGGTCAAAACCAGAAAGATTATCTGCTATGTTTGATAAATTATGTAGTATTGCCATTCAAATCCTCTTTAGCTTGTAATAATCCCATTACCGGAGTAAAAGCTTATTAGTTCAACTCCCATCCCTTGCATACCAAGTGGAATAATTGATAGCATTGTAATTATCACAGCAATATTTACCCATTGTCCGACACCATTTATAAATTTATTCGGGTCATTTGGGAGTTTAGGCATTAGTCCATGTTTTGTTGAATCGGCGTTAGCAATTGTGTTGTCTGACAATTTTAATTTAGCTTCAGATACTTCATTATCATTTATTTTTGCTTCAGTTATAGCATTATTATTTATTGTCCAAGTATCACCATTATTCGATACTGTTATATCCCCTTTGTTCCCATCACTGATGCCTCCCCCACTTTCATCCATCCAAACAGTGTCATAATCGTTATTTGATGCTTTTTTTAATACTTGACCTGTTGTGCCACCTGAAGCAACTCCCGGACCTGCCGGACCTTGTGGACCTATCGGACCTGCCGGACCTGTTGGACCTGCCGGACCTTCTAAATCATTTATTGATATTAAATTTGTCCAGCTACCATCGGGTTCGCTTCTCCACTGAATATAATTATTGTAAATTCTTAACTCAATATAAGAGTCCCCACTGCCTCCACCCGAACCACCTAATAATCTAAACCCGCCATCTACTTTTATATATTCTTGATATACCCCATCTGAAACTTTTTTAATAAATCTTGCCATTTCAGGCGTTTGATTAGCTATTGGAAGTTCGTTTACTTTCTTACCTGTTAATTGTAACAGGGAACTTACTATCGAATCAAGTTCTACATCAAGATTTGGGATGTTGGTAAACTTATTTCTTCTCATTTTGCTATCAATACTCCTGTTATTAAAGACAAAATTACTTCTGCAACAATTACTAATGGATGTTGCCACCATTTAGGTTTTACAATCTCAATTTCTTTATCTTTCAACTGTAACTGTTTTTCGTAAAGTTTCATTATTTCTTCCGCTTTATTGAGTGCTGTGTCCAGCGTATCAATTACCTTTGTTTGTTCTTTGATTATCTGTGTCTTAATTTTATTTTGTTCATAATAACTCTCTGCCTGCGGTAATATCCTCGCAACTTTTTGTAATTCAAAAGTTTGGAGCTGTTCTTTGGAAAAATTCTGGTATTTCGTTGTAGAATCTGTCTGTGTAATAGCGTATAATGGCATTAACAAGTAAAGTGTCAGAACTATTTTTGAAAAGTTCATCCAACTGTGATATTTCATAGCCGACCTTTTTAATTATGTTCTCATTTTTTCTGTTTAAGCTGTCTATCTGTTTTAATGAATTTGTAACCGATACTCGAATATTAAATATTTCTTTATTCAAACTATCAATACTTTTTTTATTTTCTTCTAAAGATTTTTTTATTGATGTTATGTTTGGATGTTCATCACAAGAATGTAGTATAATAAGTATTGCCATCATTAAAATTGAAATCAATATAACTATATGCAATATGTCATAAATTTTTGTATTTGTCATTTTTCCTCAATCAAAATGTATGGGACTATTGTTTTGTTCCACTTATCTCCATAATATCTTTTCGCTTGGTCTTTAGCAAGTTGATAAAAGCTATCCCACTGTGTTGGATAAATTGTTTGACATCCTTCGCTTGATGTGGTGTTAAACCCGCCTTTGTGAATGTTAATACCAAAATAACCTGTTTCTTCGTATGGCGGGTTGCCATCTCTTATTACCGTTACAGTTCCTAATCTTTGACAAATTGCGGGATATTGGCTTTTCTTCCCATAATGAATGTCAAACTTATGTGCAAAATAAACACCCGGTTTTAATACTGCAATATTTTTCCTATAAACCGATGGGTCTGTGTTGGCGTTATATGAAGCCATAACATTAGGAGTAAAAATAAAAATCGCATCATCATAAATACCCCTGTCATTTATCCCCTTTTCTCCCATTGTATTAAGATAATAGCCCCTTATACCAACAATAATGAGTGGATATTTCTCTCTGTCTATCTGGAAACCCGCTATTCTTTTCTCTAATTCAGCCGAAGACAGTCTTGGTTTATTTGGCGGTATGTTCATTATTTGATTTTCCTTTTTAACGGCACTCTCATATTTCAAAGAGTGCCCTTAGTTTTATTATTTTATTTATCCGATAACTCCACTCTTTTTGCTTGATTCTGTAATCTCTTTTCTTCAGATAGCTGTATAATTAACTGAGCAACTACAACCGATAAAAAGTTCCAGAGAAATTGACTTAGGAATGATGTTGCTAAATCAGCTAATTGCAACAATACTGTTGCCAAAAACGACAAAATAGGAATTACAACCCAAACAATATTCCAGCCCATTAGAGTTGGTTTAATTTTTTGCACTACCCATGTAACACCAAAGATAATTAAAGGGGTTAGTGCCCCAATTAAATTATCAACCGTAATAACGGGGTCTCCATTACTCTGTGCGAAAATTTGGTATGTAAAGACTGTTATTGCGAACAAAAGAACGATAAGAAGTTTGCGTATCATTTTGACACCTCTTTTATTATTGATGATGTTGATTTGGTATTTTTAATTCTACTTTATGAATCGCTTCAATCAATTCTTTATGGTTCAACATAATAGCTGTTTTTATTGCATCTATTTTATCATAAACTTTTTCAAATTTTGCGTTGTAATTCGTTTTTACAGAACTGATTTCGTTCTCTACTTCATCTATTGCTTTGTTGACTTCCACTCTATTATTTTCTATTTTATTATTAAGCTCGTTAATTCTTTTCATAAAACCATTTCTGTCATGTTTCAAATAATATATAACGACACTTAATAACATAAGACATAGTGTTCCCAAGACATAAACGACCGCAGAACCATGTTCTGCAACAAATTTGTCCATTGTTTTTATACTCCGTTTTTTGTGAATGCACAAACATAACTATCTCCTCTCTGTGATTGCATTCTTCCCATTTTTATTCTTATGATGAACTACCCGGCACGACACATCTTATCGTATATATCACCTTTAATATTTCTTGGTCTGCTACTGTCTTGGGCGTCGTTAATACATTTCTTGTTATAGCGAATAAATGAATAAATTTATTTGATGCTGAAGATAATGCTGAATAATTGTCTGTAGCCACGACTAATCCATACTCCCTTACTACAATTGCTGCCCCTGAATTATTTTCAAAAGCTTTTATAACATTAAATTCAGCATAATCTGGACCTATTAAAAATCCTTCGACAAACCCACCATAATGAAGCATTTTACCGCTTGTTTCTCCATGTTCTATTAAACTATTCAGAGAATAATCTCCCATTGATACTGCTGTATTTCCCGTCCCCAATATAATTCCAAACTTATATGCGGGCAAATACTCGCCCTGATTTGGATTTTCTACATTTAATCCGCCTCCATGTATGACACAAAAATCGGCTTGTGAAGGTGCATGTGTCCTGCTAACATTATCAATATCAAAAATAGCTCTTGTAGTAAGTGCCATTTTCCTATACATTAGTCTCATAAAAGAAGCAAGAAACCCTCCCGGATCTGTTCCTGTATCAAGGACTGTTTTTAATCTATAATTGACGGTTAATGTTGAACCGCTTCCTATATTAACGGGGCTTGGGAGAATATCTCTCATCGTTAATAGCGACCCCGATGAACTACTACCATACTGCAATAAACCAATTTCCTTTATCTCTATGGTAGATGTAGTATTATTAATAAATGTCTGTGTGATAGTGATTTGAGCAGATGTGCTATCATTAGTATCTTGAGATACAACTAAAGAACCGTATGTAAGCGAACCCGTTGATGAACCGTTTGGTATTTGTTGGTCAAGCATATAATCATCAATCGTTACAGGAGTATCCCCAGACCCTACAATTATTCCATCACTTCTAAAAGAATATTCAGAAGGATTCCCAAGCGATGTGGTTGGAAAATATGCTGCTCCTCCGCCTGTCCCTGTTACCCACCCAGCAGAATAAGTTGTGCCATCAATATCTATTATGCTGTTGGATATTTTTGTAAAGTTAAACCTACCTGCAAGATTTATCCCTTGAAATCCGCCAAGTGTTATTTTACCACTTGAAGGGTATGAGCTGAATAAAGATGATGTGCCTGTTATTCTATATTTCGAACTGTCCCCTGCTGTTATTGACACAATATTTGAACTTGAGAATGTATGTCCTAAATAATAAAATGTTCCGCCAAGAACTCCGCTCCGCACATCTCTTCCCATCAAAACATATAATATTCGTATAAAATTTGCAAGGATGCTATCAGCTTTTTTACTAACTACTTTTTCGGTTTTGCCGTCTTTATCTGTAATAAATAAATCAAGATATAAATCGAGGTCCCCACCATTTATTAACAATTCTTTTTTAATTGTTTTGTGTTTTTTTGATAGCATGTTTTGTTTTGTGTTAAAATTATTCATTTTGTTTTCTCCATTAAGTAACTGATGTATCAAATTCATTTCTTATTATGTTAGTCATATATATATGGGTTTTGGTATGTGTCTCCAATGTAACATCTGAGATATTTAGTTCTCCCAACCCATCTGGATTTATTTGCAGCAAATAATCTGCTTCTCCAATGACATTTGTTATGTCTAACTCAGTCTTTGTTTTTGTCAGTAATCCAACTTCTGTATTATCTAAGAAATTAGTAATTGTTAATTCTGGACCCGTAAAGAATGATTTTATGTCGCTATATATCTCTTCGCCTGTTATTTTACTGATTGAGTAAAACTGAGCATAATACAATCTATTTACTTCTAATCCTGTCAATACAATAGAATGATACTGCGTAAATGTTAAATCTTCAGCTTCTTGAGTCATTGATAGCGGAGAAGTTCCATAAATAACTTTTGTCGTTGCTTCGTGTGTTGTAAACCATACCGCCCTCGCTTGTGTTGCCTGCACATCACCTATTATATCTAATAACATTTCAAATTCTTCTATTTCTGGTGGTGGCGGTGGTTCTACGCTTGTGTTTAATCCTAATGGTTCGCCACCAAATTTACCAATCGGTATTTCTTTAACAGATAATTCAAAATCAACAAGTTCAAATTCAATTAAATCTGGTTCTTCTGTCGTTGGGGCTACCCATCCATAAAGTTGTGCATAAAACTCAGCTACTGTTAATCCAGCCGGTAATTTTTGTCTGAATGTTTTTCTCCCAGCATTCAAAGTAAATTGAATATTTTCCCATTCAAGATTTATCCCTCGTCTGAACCATATCCTTACATAAAGATTTTCTGATGTAATGTTTTTAGAAAATTCTCCAGATATATACCCAAGATTATATCTAATCGTTGCATTTGATTGTTCAAATGCCGATATAATCGCACTTTGTATATCTACTTGTATTGCATTACCAGCATCAGTCATCTACTAAATTCTCCTCGCCATAATATATAATTGGTAATGAATAATCAACCTGTTCTTCGTAAATAATTCCGTTGTTGCTTAAAAAATACAATAAATTGGAAAATCCGGGTCTGTAAATCTGTGGATAATGCCATTTTCGTTCTTCCACCCAGCCGTCTTCTGTTAATAAATATTCTGTTTTCTGATTGGGGTCGTTTATTCTTATTCTGTATGTATTAAATCTACTGCGTGTCCCGAATATTCTTGTTTTATCTTCTATTGCTAAATACAGGTCTCTAATAGTGTATTTCAATAGTGGTTCGGGAATAAATGAATTCCCTAAATTCATTATAAATATTTCTTCTTTCCCACACCAGAACACTCTTCCATTGATATTTACTATTGATGATTTTGATATACAATCTACTCCATAAATTGGCTGCCTCAATACTCCAGAAAGTCCGTCATCAATAAGAGATGTTACAGACGAATCCTTTAATAAAAATATTTCATCATTGGGCAACAATACCATTGCTAATGTTCTATTTCCATCATCCCCTTCAATCTCTCTGAAGTTGTCAAAAGACGCTATGTCCCACATAAATACGGCGGGTGGTCCAATATGAGAAACTAATATATAATTTTGATACCTCTTTTCAACAAAAGGATTTAGATAGTATGTTCTGCCTCGTCTTAGTAATGCTTGGTCCCAACCTTTTACTAAATTGTATGTCGGTGTATATCCCATTTCATCGCTTATTTCTCCACCCGGATTTTCTAAATCAGATAAATCAAAATATGCCGGTTCTTTTAATTTTATTGAAACCTCATCTATCCAAAATATGGTATTTGACGATTCTTTGGGTCTTGCAGCAAATACTAAATATTTGGGGGCAAAATCTATACTTGTAAATAAATCAAAAGTAAATTTTTGATAATTTATTGTGGCATTATCTATTGATTTTTGTGCAACTCCCTGTAACGATAACGATTCTCCGACAATAAAAGAGTATATTTCTGCGGCTTCTGTATTTACTTTTACAGTAATGTTATCAATATAACAATCATTCCATACAGCAACTGTAAGCCCTTCATCAACATCAAAATAATCGGGTTCATGCAGAATATAAAGCGTTACATTCATTGTTTCACTTTCATTAACCTGCACAATTTGTTTGCTTGCTTCATTGTAAGTATTTTCAAAACTTTGTCTGTTGCCTATAAGAATGGGGTTACCTGTTCCGATTTTTTTGTAAATGGTTACATGCCCTATTAAATAAAATTCAAGCGTTACAGGATTGTTTACATTTACTATGGTAATATATCTTGGCGAATATGGAAAGTTTGTATTTGTCGGGTGTTGGCTTGCTTCCCCGAATAAATGCCAGCTATTCAGTGGATTATTTGCTTGTGTTCTTATAAATCCATTAACACTTAATCCAGCAACATAATTTGTATCCTCAAAATCTTCAAATAAATCATTATTTATAACTTTTAAGTAACAATTAACTGTGTAAGTTTGCCCTCTTCTTAGTCCATCAATGGGTCTTTTAATCCCTCGTCTTAAATCATTGGGGACTGTTTCTCCGTAATTGTTTATGTCCAGCTTAAATGAATAGTTGCCTTGATTTGCTGCCTCTGTATCAACTTCAAATGTGCCATCTAAGTTAAATCCTGTCCAGCTACCAAACGAATTTGCCTCGTTTGTGGTGCTTACTGCACTTGCTTCATCGTTTAATTCATCTGCTGAACCTAATTTTAATATTAACCTGCTGTCTGAATCAATAACCCATTGCTTAGGATTATCAAAAGTGTCTTTTTTTATTTCGCTATATGTTTTAGTTTTATAATAATTGATTTCGTTAGTTGAAAAGTATAAACTCAGCCCCGTTAATCTTATGTTGTCTCTACCTAATCTAACAAAAGGGGACGCTATTATCCTTTGATTATCTTCCTGTGTAACAATAAAATCTTCCGCAACTAATTGCTGTGTGTAATAATCTGCATGCCCTACTAATTTGAACGAATATAAGTTGTTTTCTAATTCTCCTTCTGGCTCTGCTACTAAATCGATCCCAAATAAGTCTTTATCCAATATATTCGTGTCTAAACAAATACCGTCTATCTTTGCAAATTTTTCGACTGCTCCTTCTTCCTCTAAATCTGGATGAATTTCGGGGAAAGTTATACCAGCTATCTGATAATAAAATTTCCTGTAACCAAGAGCTAATCCGGGTCTATTTTCTTTACCACCAAATCCTATTCTTAAATCGTTATTTATTGTATGAAAGACAATATCCTCTTTTTCTACATTGTTAAAAAATTCTAATTGGGCGTTAATATCTATCCAACATCTTGAACAAATTAAAACATCATCAATCTCCCAATTATTGTTATAAAGTGAAATATTTATCCATAGATTAGGGTTTTCTAATTTGCAGGTAATAATTTTTGCAAATTCGTTTTTTGTAAGATTGTAAATTGTCCATCCAATTAAAGAATCGTTTGTCAGCCCATGACTTGTGTTGCCAAATATTTTGATGTGTGATTTGAAGTTTACATCTAAATCAACAATTTTTGTAATGATAGTTTTATTTATCCACTGCCAATTATTTACCCACTGAGAGCCGTTCCAATAAGGTCTAACCCAAAATTGAAATCCTTGAAGTGTGTTTTCAACTATTGGTTGGTTTAATTCATTTTTAAGTGCATTTACAACGCCTTTTTGTATCAAACATATAATTTCTTTGCCATTTGGGTCTGCCTGCCTATCATAAAAAGGAGCAAAATTTATAAAAGATGTGCTTGTTAATGTGCTATCGCTTGGAGGGGTATATTTAGGAGCATATCCCGGTCTTAATGTCAAAGCACCCGGTTTTTCATGGGCATAAACATTTAACAATCTTCTTGCGAATTTAGTTCCGGGATTGACGGGGTTGCTCGCCATTCCCTTAACATCCATCAGGTTAATATTTGTCCAATTTTGTTTTGCCATGATATGTGGGTTTTATCCAAAATTTAATTAAACATTTGAAAAATACATACAACCAATTCCCTTTCTGCCTTATCGCCGCATATCTCTTATTATCTTTAATCTCGATAGTATGAATATTATCTATTGATAACGATGAAACAAGAATCATATGCATAATTTATTATTATTGAGTTTGTGCTGTCTCTTCTAACCAGATAGTATAAGCTATATTGACAATTTCTTTGTCCCATTGTTCTGCAAATGGATTGTCATAATTTCCATTTTGTGTTAATGCAGCGCCGGTTGTTGGGTCTAATGGGAACTTTATGTAATGAAATATCACGCTTGTATTTTGTTTAGGAAAGACAACAAGCTTGTTCTCTAATTGAATTATTGCAGGGTCTCTTTGCGTTGCCCTGTAACTTTTATATTTGCCCGATAAATATTGCAAATAAAGATTTTCTGCTTTTGGTTTTATTGGGGTTTTTATTTCTTCTGAATTTATCATTACAACAGTAAATCCGCCAATAATTTTATAAAAATCTAAATAAGGGGTTGCAATATTAAATTCACCGTTTGTAAAAGTTTCTTGATTACTTGTTCTCTGCATTTCTGGGAATAGATTAACAAACGCAGATGCTTTCCCTTCGACTTTTTGCCAAGATAAGTTAAAAAATGTCTGGATTGCTCTGTTTATATAATCTATAATAGTCGCACTTGATAAAAGATAAGAATTTGGTAATGGACCACTACCCGGTGTAAATGTTGCATTGGTAAGTTGGTCTGGTATTCTTTTAACAAAATCAATACATAATTTATCAAATTTAGGAGTTGCCATCTCTTACCCAATAAATCCACCTATTGGTGGTCTTGTTAAGTTATGATGTTTTCTATTTTGAATAGGAGCTAATCTTTTAACTTCAATCATAAATTCATTCATATATTCTACTCTTTCTTTCCCTGCAAGAAATTGAGCAGTCGCAAAATATTCAATTGCTTTGTCAAAATCATTTCTTAATTCTGGTTCGTTCTCTGCATCGATTATTCCTGCTGATGAACTAATATAGACATATAATTGAATTTCTTGCCCATTTTCCTCAGATGTTGGGACAGGATACACTTGCAGCTTATTGTTTACGATATGTCCTATTTGTGGTCTTCCGGTTCTCTCTTGGTTTGCATTTACTATTTCTATGAATCTATTATTTGGGATAATATTAAATCCGCTCAACGATAAGCCGTTAATATTAAAATCAGAAAGTCCGCTGTTGCCCCACCCAATGGGCAATTTTATGATTTTAACTGATGCTATATTTATTCTCTCGCTCTCTCCCGGCGTTAGACTACCTATGTCATCAGTGGTTAAAGAATAAGTGTCCTGACCTTCTACTAAAGTTATTGTAATTATCCTGTCAGGGAATATCTCGCTTATTATCCTATCCTGAGCTAAAGTCATTTCATCAAAAACTTCTTCGTCCTGTAAATCGTTATGAGATATGCCATATTTGCGAAGATTTCTATAAACCCTTGATAATATATCCATTGAGCGGGACATTATTATTTACTCCCGCCCTTATCAAGTAATTCCTGTTGTTTTTTCTTCGCTTTAATATCTTCAATTATTCGCTCCTTTATTCTTTCGTTTTTTTGCTTGTGGTAGCTATTTAATCGTAAAAACTTTGCGATTGCGTGAATTTCTTCTTTTTTCTCTAATCCTTCTATTGCTTCTTCAATATTTTCATCATTTTCAGAAAGAAAATCTAAAGCATTGAATTCTTCGTTTGTGTTTTCATATTCTTCGGGGTTTCCCTCTTCAAAAATATCCTCAAGTTGTTCTTCGTCTGCGTATCGGTATTTATTACCCCAATTCTTGGTATAATATTCTGCTATATGATTAGGAACTTCTACCGGCTCAAATGCCTTAAATTCCTGCACAAAAGGGTCTTTCTTGGTTAAATTCTTGAAATATGGGGGTATTTTTAATGTGTGGTCAAATGTTGAATAAATAGTTGCCATTTGCTTCCTTTCTATATGTTTTTATTAACTGCCCTGCTTTTTAAGGCAGGGCATTGAATAATGCTTAATTCAGAATTACACGACTGCTTTTACTATTTTATTCCAATCAGTATTAACAGACGCTCCGGGAGTTGCTTGAGCAATTCTCTGATATGCAAATACACCGCTTACCTTTGGGGTAAGGATTATTGTCCCGATAGGAACATCTGAATAAAGAGTTAAATCAACCGATGTTGCATTGGTTGTCAGGATAAATTGTTCAACCGGGTTTCCGTTTATATCTTTTGCAGCGAAACCAACAAATTGTGATATTGTTGCTTCTGCTGCCTCAGTGAGTTTTAAGACTTCTCTGGGTCTGTCGCCGACATAAGGGTGCGACCAACCAGCTTTTAATCCTATTCCACTCATTATTTTACTCCTATTATGTTATAATAAATTTTTAGTTACTTGTTAATTAAGAACTTGTTCCATTCTGCCAAGCAATATTCTGTGGAGTATATGTTGCAACAACAAGTGAGCTTGTATTTGGCTTGAAGTCTGCTGCTGATACTCTTCCATCTCTATTATCATTATCCGCTCTTGTAAAACCTCTTGCTGTAATGGAAGCTGTTTCTTTAATGTTTCCGAAGTCGTCTATTTCGTCTTCAATCCTAAGCTGTTTGTTGTTTGCACATAATAAAGCTGATGCTCCAAGATAAATTGCCAGCTTAATGTCTGAGTTGTGGATTGGGTTTTCAATTGGGTTTGGGTTGCCATAGTTGATTATTCCTCTTGAAGAGTCATAACCGCTATCACCACTAATCCATACTCCGGGATTGTTTACATCAACAAGTATCAATGTTCCTTCAACTAAATGAGCTTCATAAGCACCCGTAAACATAGCAGCTTTATTGCCTTCTGATGTAATAAGAGCTATGTGCACTTTCTCAAACAAGGGGTCTTCTGCAAGTTGAGCAAACTGTCTGTCGTTCATTATGCAAACTCCTTTTATTGGCACACCCATCACTGTAACAGTTGGATAACCAATTGTTAATTCGTTTGCAGCCATCTGCATTTTTCTGAGAGTTTTCATAGTGAAGCCATCGCCTGCCCCAAGATTGTTTAATACAGTGGCTATGTTGGTCTCGTATGTGTTGTTATTTGAATTGTAAGCTACTTTACCATAACCCTCTACGAAAAAGTTAGGATGTGATTTCTGGACACAAACTCCAGCAAGTTCTGGAGTTTCAAGAAGATTGTCATCATAACCTTTGTAGATAGCTTGATAAGGAGAGTGTAACAGTAAATCCTGATTAAATTTCTGTAAATCTGTTTTTACTCTGTTCAGCAATCTTTTTACTAATTGTGGATTTATTGCTTTTTCTCCATAAGAGCCATCACTAACTTTCAATGGTTTTCTGATTTGTGTAAACCATCCTTTTCTGTAAACCCATCTTCTATCTTCACCATATCCTTTTGCCTGTTGGTCGCCTAAGCGTGGGCGTTTAACAAGCGGTAACAAAACAGGAATGTCCATGTCCCAACCACCTTCGTGAAACCAATCCAAAAGAACTTCAATTGGTTTGCCGGTTGGAGCAACTGACTTGTTTCTTAATGCACCGTAAGGAACTGATGTTGGGTAGCCATATTGGTCTTTTCCACCCGGAAAGCCCATAAGGTCTCCCCAAACAGGTGGTTGATACCACTCGCTAAGTGTAAAATCTTTTTGCAATGCAGCACGATACATTGCAATTTCTTTATTTAATATTCCCATTTTCTAAACTCCTATTAAAATATTGTTTGTTTAATTTTTAACTTCTTTCTAACTCAGCAAGTATCCTTTTAATTTCAGTTGGACTTGCTTTTTCTATATCCTCAACACTGATAACTGATTTGCGACTTCCTGCTCCTCTACCCGATGCTTCCCGCAAAGTTTCTGATTTTAGTTTTTCTTTGCGGTATCTGTCGCCAAGTGTTTTTTTGTTAACGAACTCAGTGAGTATTTTATCATCATACTCTTCTTTGAATTTCTTTGCAAGCTCTCCTTGCTTTAACCAAAATGTTTTGCCTCTTCTACCAATTATTTTTGGCGAAGGGATGTAGTTCCCATTAGCATCTTTCCCTTCAATTATCAGCTTTTCAATTATAGGATTGTATGGAACGCCATTTTCATCTTTGGTAATAGTCAAATCTACGCCCAAATCTGCTTCGGTCAATCCATACTTTTTTAATCCCTCCCGGATAGTTTCTATTTCCTTCTTTAAATCTTCTTCAAGAACGCCATATGGGTCATCGTTTAATGCCTTCAATCTTGGCAAGTTTTCAGGTGTAAGAATCGGGAGAACTTCTTCAGGGGATTCCTCGTATAGGTTAGGTAAATTTTTCTGGATGTAAATAAATTTACCAAATTCTTCCTTTATCTGTTTTTCTGCTAATGATTTGTCAATCTTAAATTCATTATCGGGGTTATCTATATCAAGGTCCCTGCGAAATTCTTTGTATTCTTCTGAGTCCATTGAATCAACATCTGGCATATTCGGATATTTGAGTTTGAGAAGTTTCAGCGTTTCTTTTTCAATAATTTTCTTGATTTCAGGGTCTTCTTCTGGAATATCAGGGAGTTCTATTTTGTCATATTTCGGCTTTTGGGGTGTTGATTGTTCTGGCTTGCCGACATTTCTTTGAACATCCACAAGAATTTTTATTAGCTCATCTCCGCTTTTTTCAAGAAATTCTTCTTTAAGCTGTCCAATTATTTTTTTGTTTTCCTTGAGATAGGGAGACTTAACCGCTATTGCGTGGGCTACTGCCTGAGCTACTTCATCCTTGCTTTTGTTCTTGTAGTTGTTGAGAATTTTTTGGTCTTCTTCTGGCTGCTTGCTAATTAAATCTTCTGTTAATACAAAATCCTTATCCTCAATAACTACTTCTTCGCTTGGTTCTTCGTTTTCCTTGACGCCTGTTTCATCATTAGAAGTGTCCGGCTCTTCGGTTTCTAATGATTCGTCTGACGGAGTGTCTTCTATATCATCAGAAGTTCCGTCAATTTTTTCGTCAAGTATTTTAATTGCTTCGGCAAGTTCTTCCGGAGTTAAATCGTCAATAGCTTTTATTTGTTTGTCATCCGGAATATTGCTATTCAATAATTCAGATACTAAGTCTTTTCCCATTTTATTTATCTCCCTAATATTTTGTTGACTTTATTTTGATATTTTGGATTTACTTTGTATTTGTTATCATCGCTGTAAAGTTTTGCCGGATTCTGGTCAAAAAATCTAATTCCGCTTGATTGTTGTTTAACTGGTTCTTGCTTTACTTTTTTATACTCTTTTTTAAGATTATAAAATACATTTGGCTGTGTCTTTTTCGTTGGTGAATTAGAAGGCGTTATATTTTTGTTTTCCTCTGGAATAACTACCGTTCCCGGTGCTTGTTTCGTCCATTCCGGTGGTGTTTTACTCATCCGCTTTGTTGGTTTAATTTGTTCGTTTATTTCTTCACCAGCTTCTTCATCCATCATCATATTATTTTTTTTCTTAGCCGTTTTCTCTAACATCAGTTTTGCCATCACCGATTTTCTTAAACCTTTTTTGTTTTCATCGCCACTTCCTAACATAATAAACCTCCTTTGGGTTTTAATCTTATTAGCTTTGATAATTTTTAATAATATCTTCCGTAGAACATTCAAAAAATGTTTTTGCGTATTTGCTGAAGTCGTCTATTGTATTAAATATTTTTGTAAATGAGATGCTTTCTCTAACCTCAGCTATGCCATCACCGTTTTTTTTATAGGGCTTGGTTGGTAGTCCTGATAAGGAAAATCTTGCGTATATTTTACCATCTACAAATGTTACTTCATATATTTCTCTCTTGATTTTCGGAGCTTTTATATCTTCGTATAACCCTAATTTGTTCGCAACAGATTTTCTAAGTTCTTGTTTGTTTTCCATCTTTTCTCCTTTTTTTATTTTTATAAAAAAACGGTTACTGATTCGTCAAGGGTTTGGCTAACGAATCAATAACCGTTGATTATTTCCTATAATTTACGATTATATCCCCCTCAGATAAGGGGTCAGTCATCTTTCTTGATAATTATAAGAGGAGAGATATTTCTCTCCTCTTTAGGAAAGCAACACAAGAAAGAAAGGGAAAGAACGCAAGAACTTTTTATTGAGTTCCCATCCAAACATATATTATTTCTAATAAAAATCAAATACTTTTTATAAATTCTCTTGATTTTCAAATATACTTGGCTTTGAATAGAGTTTGTCAAATAATTCTGCCATTGCCCTTGATATTTCATCTGTGCTAAATAAGTCCGTATCTGATATTTGTTCGATTATGGCTTTTTTGTTATGTATTAACTTTATTTTCTTATCTGACCTGATTTTCCCTTCTATCTTAAGAGTATTTGCGTAAAGAGATTTAATTACGAACCCCACCGGATATTGGTCCCAATTGTATTCGTTCATTATCTCAATGAATTTATCTTTTTCATATTTCATTGGATAATGTATATCAAAATGTTTTATAGGCAAGTTTCTGCTTTTCAATACTTCAATCGTATTGTAAAGGGCTTTGGCGTAGTAATCTTTAACCTGCCTTTTTTTATGTTTTTCAATAAGGTCTTCTTCACTGTGATAATAATCTATTATTGAAAAATCAATTTCTTTTAACAGGAAAAAATCATCGTTAAAAAATATAAATGGATTTGATATTTCTTGTGTCTCGCACGCAACCAATAGCTTTTCTAATATTCTTCTTTCTTTTAAGTGATGTGGTGCTTCAGTTGCAGGAATATGGATTATCTTGTCATTCAAATAAGGGGGCTTGTCTCCGATTACAAATACTTTACCGTAATTCTTACCATATTTTTCTAATGACCTGAGAGAATATCTAAATTCTCTCCCTCTCCACTTAGAATAACCTTCTCCATATATGTAAACTATGTCCGGGAACATCATTCTCCGGTCAATTTATTTTTTTATAATCTTTGATTTGTGATGATTGATAATGTTTCTGCTGTTTTAACTCCGTGAAAGAATATAGCCCCTTCTTTAACTGCTGTCCTCAATTCTTTGTAGTGCTTTGGCTCTATTGTGTTTTTTGAATACGCTCTTTTAATTTTCAATAAATCAGTTACAGGAACATTCGCAAATTCAACGGCTCTGCCAATAAATCTATCTGAGTAATATCTATCGTTTGTGCATACAAGCGGTAAGTGTTTGACTACTTTAATAAATGCTTCTCTGGTAAATAACATAGGATAATGTAAATAAAATTTCCCTTTGAATTTGATTGGTTTATTTTGTAAATATTTTGCCGCCGATACCCCACTTGTTTTCGGTATTACTTCTTCTGGTAATGCCAATGCAAACGAATCATATTCCATCAATAATATGTAATCCCATTCTATTTCTGAAGCATAATCGAATATTGCCATTATTCTTTGTGCTGATATTTCGCCGTGATGTTCTGCTTTACCTATCAAAACTTCTTTATCTACCCCCATCGCAGAATTCTCAGGAGATGTAAACCATAGTTCGCCACCAAGTTTTTCCCAATAATTTCTATGCCTGTCAACCGTTTCTTTGGCTTCGCTATGTGTCATTACAAGTGATAATAATTTCATTCAACTACTCTCTGAATAATATATATCCCCCTGTCTGTGTCGCTTGCCGGTTGATAATCGAATAATGCATCATATTTTTGTAAATCAAGACTTTCTATTGCTCTTCTTACTTCTATACCTTTGACTTGTCTTTCTTCATCTATTTTGTCTTTTGATTGTGAATAAGGGTCTGAATCGTGGAACATAATTATTCCACCCCTTTTTATTATTCTATCGGCTTCAGTAAAGTCTTCTATCACTGCTTCAAATGAGTGGTCCCCATCAATCAATATAGCATTGACGCTATTATGCTTAAATCTTTTAAGTGCTTCCGGGCTTCCTTGCAAGTCTAATATTGTTTTGTTTTCATATCCCCGTATGTTTTTATATAAATCTTCAAGATTTAACGACCAGCCATTATCTATATCAATCCCTGTCGCTAAATATTTACCGCCATCTATCATATTATCAAGTATTGAACATATTTTTGCGAATGTTCTGCCTTCCGCAACTCCAATCTCTATGTATTGAAATGTTTCGTCTTTGTTTTCTCTCAAATCAATTAAATAATTTTCGCTTGCTATTGTTAATGCTTTTTCAATAAACTTACCGCAATTTTCCATCGCAATTCCCCAGCCTGTTATTTTTTCCATATATATATCCTTTTAATAGTAATATGTTAATTTATTGAATTTCCAATCATTCCAATTACCTCCATACCTGTTCAGCCAATCTTGACCCAATGCTCTATTGTGTAAATTCTCCGGGCAATTCCTGTTTTCTTTTGCTTCCCAAAATGATTTGTGCTTTTCGTGATATATCGCCTTATGTATTTCAGTTCCTTTCGACCGCTTAATCATATTACGCATTACCATGTCCCACGCTTCTCTTGCGTAATACATATCAGGATATATTTCTTTGTGTTTATTCCACCACCTTTTAGTGAATGCGAATACATCACTGCCAGCATACCACTTGCCTTTGCCTACTTGTGATTCTGAAATGAATAAATTAGTTATTTTCTCAAAATCATGTCTGTGAAAGTAAACTGCTTCATGTCTGTCTGTTTCGTGTAATATCCATCCGCTAATGCCGGGAACAAAACATATATCTGCATTCGTTATTAAGATTATATCATCATCGCTTGCTTCCTCTGCTGCATAGTCTATCATTTTTTTTACTTTTGGTATGTTGTTATTGCTTGGATAATAATGAAATCTCCATCTATCCAAACCAGCAAGTTTTCTTTCATTTAACCAAGAAATATGAGCTAAAGAATATCTACGCTGTGTATCTTTATCGGGGTTTATAGCTGAACTTGTAACCAAATGTATTGTTGGTCTTTTGTAATTAAATCTTTGTTTTACTGCTTGAATTATTTCATCTATCCTGTCAAACACTTCTGAATAAAGCACTCTTAGTATATGTTCTCTTCGCCAGCTTGATTGATGCCATTTATCTTTTAAGTCTGATATTAAGCTAATTACCGGCAATTTTTTATATGTTTGGACCGCTTCTGCTAAGTGTAATGGTGCTGAGTCTATCGCTATTAAACAATCAGCTTTTTCATATAGGGTTAATAAATCATAGATTTGTTCCGCTTTCACTTCTGATATATCAAGTATGTGATAAAAGTTTCCAAGTCTTTCGTTGAGTTTGTTTAATAATTTTTGTGCTTTGTCAAATGGTGATGAATTCCCTCGTAGTGCGGTTAATACAATTGGCTTTGTTATCTTATCTATTTCCAATCGTTCATTAATTTCTAATTCTCTGTCAATATCTCTGTTTGTTATAATCAGTGGTAAAGCACCCCACGCAATCGGGCATTGCGTGAATCGCCATGCCTCTCTTAGGAATGAATTGCATTGTTTATCATATTTGTAATTCTTACCGTAAACAGAACAATTGATTAGTTTATATCCGGGAAAGTTTTGGTAAACATAAGCTATTGCTCCTGTTATATCCCAATATTCTCCCGGATAAACTTCTTTTTCAAGATAATCAAACCCATCAAGAACACCAGCATATTGTCTTGCCGATATTACTTTGGGCTTATAATTGTGTTGCCTTGCTTCATACTCAACTGCGGGAATAATGTTTAGTATATCACCTACTCTCCCAAGCATTAAGTATATTTTTTTTTGGTTTGTCAAATCAAAACTCAATTAAATCAACTAATACTTTATTCTCTCTTTCCTTAGCACCGATAGCTTTCATAATCACTCTGATTGCTGAAATATTCTGTCCTTTTTTCCCGATTACTTTCCCTATATCATTTTGTTCAACACTGATTTTAAATTTGGTGATATTCCCTTCTTGCTTTTCTTCAACTTTAACTGACTGTGGTTTGTCCACAAGTTTCTTTACAAGAAATTCAACAACTTCTTTCATTTTGGTATTCCTTTTTTTTGTGATTGATAATTGATTAAGGGTCTTACATTATTTTTCTAAATTCTTTCGGGTCTGATGAGTTGAACGCTTCACGCCTTTGTGTTGCATTCAGGTTGTGTCCCGGCGGTAAGTCAACAAATCTAATCCCTAATAGATTTCCTATCAGTCTGTGCATATCATTTTTACATTTTGGGCATTTGTGGGTTTTTTTGGTGCTATCACTCGGCAATTCCCATATATCTTTTTCTATGTGGTTGCATTTACTACATTTGTAATCGTAGAACGGCATTCAATTACTCCCTTATTCTTTTACTGTTTGCAGCGTTGGATACTTATGTGTTGGCTGTATGGTTTCTTTTTTTATCCTCATAACCGTTTCATACATCTTCGTAATTCTTAAATATTTTGCAGGTATATTCCGGATTGCATTTTCTATCTTATCAAGTATTTCTCTATTAACGGCATCTGGGCAAAGTCTCCGTGTTTCTTCAAGTGATTGCTTTAATGTGTGTATCTTTATTCTTTCCATCTACTTTATTTGCCCTGTTTTGTATCTCAGTTTTTCTTTCGTCTCTTCTTCAAGTTTTCTCGCCCTGTATGTTGCCGCTACTTTCTTGAAGAAGTTGATACTTTTGCTAATTACTTTTGTTATATCCCCCCTTATTGTCAAGATTAGCAATATCATCCCAGCATAAATCCATATATTAGAAAAGATGAATACGATTAATTTGTAAATCATTTCAGGTGTGTTCATTA
>JBBIGQ010000016.1:0-58746 GCA_037447455.1 Sphingobacteriaceae bacterium
ATGCAGCTACTCCATTTACAATGTTAGAGCCCTTAGATTCAACTTCGAGTTCAGGGAAATAATTTTCTCTGAAATTTTGAAGTTTTTCTATCCATTCAGGCGTTATAGAAATTGTAATTTTCTTTTCTCCCGTATTGTCGCAATTATTAAATGTATCGTTTGAATTGTCTCCCAAGTAATCACAAAGGAATTTCATCCTTGATCTGTCGGTTTCAACATAGGCAATCATATTTTCAAGGTCTGCCAACTTAGCCTTTCTCAATTCTTCAAATGCTTTAGTGTTTAGTGGTTGGGAATTGGGAACAAATTCAAATTTTTTGCTTTTCCAAATCATCACTTCACGAATAATTCCTTGCTCAATTAAGTCAGCTTTTATTACTCTTATTTGATTTTGTTTCAAGTTAGTTTGCTTCATCAAATCTCTCTCTCCAAGTAGTTCAGATTTTACAGCGTTAATAACTCTTTCATATTTTTTAATCGAAGGCCTCCCATTTTCAATAAATGCTTCGGGTAATTTTCGGTCTTCGGGATTGTAAAACAGAATGATGTATGAGGGTTGTCCGTCTCTACCTGCTCTGCCAATTTCTTGATAATAGTGAATCGGGGATTGTGGAATTTGGGTATGAATAATAAAACGAATGTCGGGTTTGTCAATTCCCATTCCCAAAGCGTTAGTTGAAATAATACATTTCCACTTATTGCTCATCAGTCCGTTTTCTATTGCAATCCTTGAATCTGCATCCAAACCCGCATTGTAAGCCGTAGATGATATTTTGAGATGCTCAAACCATTTAGAGTAAATTTCTGTATCAGCTCTTGTTCCTGTATAAAGGATTCCAGAACCTGGCAGATTATTCAAGTTCTTACCAAGCCAAATCAATTTTTCATCTTCCGAGGAAACTTTGACTACAAATAATTTGAAATTGTCACGCATTAATTTTCCTCGAATAGTGGTGATATTGCCCCCCATCTGTTGTGCAATATCATGTTCTACTCTTTTAGTTGCTGTTGCAGTAGTGGCTAAAACAGGAAGATCTTTTGGCAACAAATTAACAAGGTTGATAATCCTTTTGAATGCAGGTCGGAAATCGTGCCCCCAAACGGATATACAATGTGCTTCATCAACTACCACCATTGACAAGTTCATTTGTCGAGTAGCTTCAATCCATTTGCTGTTTTCCTGTCTTTCTGGTGCTATGTATAGAATTTTTATTTTTCCTTGTTTAGCTTCATTTATTATTTGCAAGTTTTCTTCAGGGGCTTGTTCACTGTTTATGCATTTTGCAGAAATACCAAGTGATGTTAACTTTTTGACTTGGTCACGCATTAATGCGATAAGAGGAGAGAAGATAACTGTTGTGCCATTGAAAACTGTCGCTGGAAATTGAAAACAAAGTGATTTGCCAAAACCTGTCTTTTCAATAAGTAAAACCTTTTCACCTTTCAGAATTTTGTCAATAGTCAGCCATTGTTCGTCATAGAACTTAGGGAGCTTGAATGTCCTTTGTAATATTGTTTCTGCTTCTTGTCTTGTCATTAACTTTTGCTTATCTGTTCAAGTTGGTTTATTTATGATAATTCCTTCCTAAATTTATCGTCAAGGTGCAAATGTACAAAACTTTTTCTAAATCACCGAATAATATTTAACCAATCAAATTAAAGTGTTTTTATGAATATTTTTATTATTATTGCATATTATTTCTGTAAGTTGTTTTTAAAAACAGGAAACAGACAAAAAATAGAACTTTTTAAGCAACTTTTCGATATCAAAAATACACTATTTCGACAGAGATTTGTGTTAATGCGTTTTGTCATTTTAAATGATATCAAAAATATTTGACATCAATGTACATCAAACCAACTTTTTCACAAAATAAGACCGCTGTAAAACTTGTCCGAATTTTAGTTTTGCAATGGTCTCAAAATTTAAGAATATGCTTTTTTACTGGAAATATAGTGATGGGTTTTTTCTCAAATTAAATGTGTAAAAACTGTACTACTGTTACTTAATGATTCTATACAAAACCGGATTGGAAGGACTGGCATCGTTCTGTATAGGTGCAATCTGGAGATTTAAAAAATACCCGTCATCTAAAATGTAATTGGGGATAAACGCGAGTTCTGTTATGGTTCTGATGGTATGTTTCTCATGTGGATAGTTCCAGAATGTTTTGTGCCCTTCTAATTGGCCGTTGTCCTTTTCTTTGTCAATGCTTGGAAGATCTAAAATTAAATGTTGTACATTTTTTTGCAGAATATATTCTACGGATTCTTTATTCAAATAAGTAGGATTCGTGTTGGAATAATTGGCTATTCGTTTTGTCTCACTATTTGGAAGGGTGCGAATAATTAATGCTTCTATTTGTTGTTCGTGTTCTAAATGAGATTGCAATGATTGTTTGGTAATGATGCTGTCCTTGTCAATAAATTCAGGCAATATGGTAATGAGTTTGGCTTTAAAGAAGTAATTCGGTAAAGTTTGGAAAACGGATATATCTTCTGGTGTAATATGTCCGACACATTCTGTATGTGTACAATGACCGTGTGGATTAAAAAAAATGTTTTTAAAGTTTACGCTACCACCTTGTTTAACTTCACCTGTCCAATCGCCCATTTTCACTGGTTCTATAGAAGGGGGATCCACATACCATGCCCGTACCCCTTGTTGGTTCTGAACAGGAATGGCAATACTCATTGGATTGGATAAATCGACTTTATAGGTTTCTCCTTTGTGAAAAATACTTGCGATCATTATGTAAGTTATTTAGAGATACGGTTTTATTTTTTCTAATTGCATGCCTCGTGATGCTTTGATAAGAATTAGGTTTCCGGATAACGCTATTTGTTTATGATGCAGTTGGTCTATAAACAGTTCTGTTGTTTCAAAATGTTGGCAGTTAGATGGGGTTTGGTATTTTTTTAGAGCATGGCCAAAGGCCTTTCCGATTAAAAAAACCTTTCCTTCTCTGAAGTTGTTGACAATCCATTGAACAATAGCAATATGTTCTTTTTCTGAATGTTCGCCTAATTCAAACATATCTCCTAAAATCAAAACTTTTTCATGTGAAGTAAACGTATTGGTTGGTTCAATGGACTGTGGATGATTGTATACGACATCCTCTTCTTTGCATGTAGTTTTTTTTCTAAAAAATTCTAATGCAGCCAGCATACTGGTAGGATTGGCATTGTAAGCATCTAAAATAACGAGGTTTTTTGAAGTACGAATCAGCTGCATCCGGTTTTTATCTGGCAAATAGTGCGCTATAGCCGTGTTAATCTGTTCTGGATTTACTCCAAAGTAATTTCCAATGGCTACCGCTGATAGAGCGTTGATAAAGTTATGTTGGGCTAATAATTGAGTTTTTATGAAATGTTTGTCAGAATATCCTGATTTTTTTGAGTATGTCTGCCAATTAAAATGCACAAAAATATCGGATGATGTGTCAATATATTCACCCCGTACGATATTTTCTATAGATCTATAGAACTCAACGTACTCTTTGAAAAATTGTTCTGTACAATATAGAATAAATTGTTCCTGATGTTGTAATACATGGAGTGGTTCTACTTTGTAAAGAGCTAAAGTGTTCAACAGGTCTTTGTTATCTAATTGTACTATTATTTTTCCATTATGACGAAGCAGGTAATCGTAGAGTTCGCCATTGGTTTTCATTACATTTTCAATGCTTCCAAAACCTTCCAAATGTTCTTTGCCAATGCTCGTAATAATGCCAAAGTCGGGCTGAACGATATTGCAGAGTTCCTGAATTTCGCCGGGATGATTGGCTCCTAATTCTATGATTCCTATTTGATGTTCTTTGGTCATCTGTAAAAGTGTGAGTGGTGTACCGATGTGGTTATTGAGGTTTCCGGGCGTGCTGTGTGTTTTATATTTTTGAGACAATACGGCCGTGATGAGTTCTTTGGTAGTTGTTTTTCCGTTACTACCGGCAATAGCAAGGACAGGGGTGTTTAATTGCTGTCGGTGATAACGGGCAAGAGCTTGTAAGGTTTTCAAAACATTTTCTACAAAAATGCATTGGGGGTGTTGTTGAGCAAGTTCAATATTATCCACGACAGCATAAGCACATCCGTTTTCAATAGCTTTTATAGCAAAATGGTTACCATCAAAATTTTTTCCTCTTAAAGCAAAAAAAATACTATCGGGAATAATTTTACGTGTATCGGTACAGATTTTCTGCTGGCAAGAAAGGAATATGGCGTAGAGATTTTCAATGGTCATGATTCAAGAGTTTTTTCTTAATTTTAACTGCTACTCATTGCAAAAATAAGCACTAAATTTATTTGCCTTGCAGAAAAAATTTTTGATTTAGAGTGTTTGTTTGCTGATGGCTTATACTTATTTACTCTTTCTGCTGTATAAGTGTATTTTTTCTAATGAATAAAAGCATTACAGCAAACACTGTTGATATTCTTTCCACACAAAATCAATCAAATCTTTGATATACGGTTCAGAAAAATTAAACTCTATACCGGCAGTTTGATAGATTTCGGGTATGGATTTTGTGTTGCCAAGTGAAAGTGCGGTTTTGTAGTTGCTTAATGCTTTTACAGGGTTTTCTTTGTATTGCTTCCACATAGCAATGGCGCCTAATTGTGCAAAGCCGTATTCAATATAATAGAAAGGTACTTCGTAAATATGGAGTTGTGCTTGCCAACGTATTTTTAAGAATTCTTCCAATCCTTTATGTTGTATGTTTTTAGGTGAAAACTGATGTATTATTTCTAACCAATAAGTGTAACGTTCATCTATAGTATGATTAGGATGTTCGTATAACAAGTGTTGAAATTTATCAATAGCGGCAATCCAGGGCAGGGCATCTATAACACTTTCCAATTGTTGTTGTTTGGCGCGTTGTAAATCTTTTTTATCGGGGAAGAAAATATCCCAATGTTCCATTGTAATGAGTTCCATACTCATACTGGCTAATTCTGCTACTTCACTAGGCGGACTTTTGAAATCTAAAACAGGATAGTGATTGTTCAGAAAAAAATGAACGGCGTGCCCTGTTTCGTGCATCAGAGTTACCAAATCTCTATGTAATCCCACAGCATTCATAAAAATAAAGGGAACGCCACTTTTGTAGAGCGGATATTGATAACCCCCCGGTGCTTTACCAATTCTGGAACTTAAGTCCAGATGTTTTAGACGCTGCATTTCTTTCAGACAATCTGCAAAAAATGGATCTATTTGTTCAAAACATTGAATGCTTTTATGGACGAATTCTTCTTCTGTTTCAAAGGGTTTTAATGATTCAAGGCCATACATGTCTACTTGTGTATCCCAAGGATAATAATCTTCTTCAAGGTTTAATTTCTTTTGACGAATAGAATGGATGTTTTCAATCACAGGGATTATTGTTTTTTCGACAGAGCGATGAAATTGTTTGCAGGCCTCAACAGTATAGTCATATCGGCCTAATGCCTGATGCATATAATCTCTGAAATTTTGGAAATCTGCATTTAATGCTACACGATGCCGTAATAGAATTAAATCATTTAATAATGTATTAAGTTTGTCTTTATCTTGTTGTCTTCTGTTGTTGATGAGATAATATACTTCTTTTCGGATGTTTCTGTCTTTGTTTTTCAGATAAATGCCAGCTTGTTGAAGGGTAAGTGTTTTGCCTTCATACTCTATACTTTGTTGTCCCGTGATTTCTGCGTATTGTTGCTGCACTTCCTGGATTTTGGTTAATAAGGGTACATTTTCATTTCGGAATAATTTAATGTCTTTTTGTATATTTTTTTTGAATACAGAAAAATAATCGGAAGAAAGCGATTTGAAGAATGGGGCTTCAAAAGTTTTATGATTGAGCTGATTTTGTATTAGCTGCAGATGTGGTTCAATTTGAGTAACAAAGTACAAATATTTGTTTTTGAGATTTTCATCGGCAGTGTGTCGGGTCATATAGATATAACGCCAGCCACCTTCTTCTGAAATGCTTGTCAGTAAAGCGTTCCAGTTATAGATAAATTGCAAATAGTCATTGTAATGCTCAAGTGATCTTTTTAATAATTCTTCAAAATGAACTTGTAGATCACTCCATTTTTCAAAGGTAAGATGGTTGTACTTCATAATTTTATTTTTGCTGGTTTTCTGCTGGGTTTAGTTTGTGTTCTTCACTATTAGTATTGTTTGATGAGGCAGATGAATGATTTATCCACATAATTACCTGAGGGTTGTTTTCATATTTTGAAATGTCAGTATTAGAGAGTAAAACAACACAATCCATAAGTGGCAATAACCCAAAAACGCCGCCGGCAGAAGCTGCATAAACAATGGGGACGTGTGCCGCTGTACCTAAATATACTCTGTGTAAGCCCACGCCCCCAAAAGGAAATGGGAAAGCAAGGGCTGCAGCTATGTAATGATTCTTTGTCCGTTTCAATAGTTTTCTTAAAGGATTAGGAAAGTTGTGATGAGAATGTGTCGTAGTTAAAATAGTAAAATGTTTAGTATTATTGTTCGTTATATACAGATTATCAAAAACAGATGAATTAAAAAAATTGTGGTGGGCGTGCAAAAACATTCTACAAAAGAATATTAAAATAAAAAGAGCCCCACTAAAGAAGGGGCTCAATTTTACAGGATAAGCATTTTTAAAGAATAGCATTATTTTAAAGCATTCAAGTATAATTCATTTACTTTTTTCCAGTTAATAACATTAAAAAAAGCAGCCACATAATCCGCTCTTCTATTTTGATAATTTAAATAATACGCGTGTTCCCATACATCTATTCCTAATATTGGTATGCCCTTTAATTCGGAAACATCCATCAATGGATTGTCTTGATTAGGTGCCGAGCCAATTACAAGGTTTTTATGAGCATCTACCACAAGCCATGCCCAACCTGAACCAAAGCGTCCCATTGCCGCCTGTGAAAATTGTGTTTTAAAGTTATCAAAACTTTGAAAACTTTTAAGAATGGCTTGTCCTACTTCTCCTGTTGCTTCTCCGCCGGCATTAGGCGACATTAGTTGCCAAAACAAGGAATGGTTGAAATGCCCTCCACCATTGTTTCTTACAGCGATCGGATAGTTTGAAACTTTTCTGCAAATTTCTTCAATGGTTAGTTTTTCTGCGTCTGTACCGGCAATGGCCTTGTTGAGATTATCAATATAGACCTGATGGTGTTTGGTGTGATGAATTTCCATTGTCCGCGCATCAATATGCGGTTCTAACGCATTGTAAGCGTATTCTAATTTGGGTAATGTGAATGCCATATCTGTAAATTTTGAAGGCAAAATTAGTATTTATTATTTGTTTGTTCAAACCTATAATTAGTTAAAATGTTTGAAAAATTTATTACTCATTAAGTATTTAAAAATTGTTACGACACATCTGCGTCTTATTTTTCGCATTTTTTAACTGATGGGTAGTAACAATTAATTCAAACAAAACGTGGATGTGTGTTGTTTTTATGCATCTACAATAACATCTACCAGAATTTTTGAATTTAAAATCTTTTCCATTTCGTGTTGTATTTTTTGATTTATTTTAGAATAAGGCACATTTTTTAATCCCTTTAAGAGTATTTTATGTAAATAGTACTGATTAATTTTTTTGATATAAGGTTTAATGGGGCCTGATAGATGTTCTTTAAAGTGTGGCTTTAAAAACGCAAATAATCTATTAGCTGCATCTTCACTCAGTTTTTCGTCTTTGCTTTTAATACTAAATTCATATAATTTTGTAAATGGCGGATAGTGGTGCAATTTTCGTTCGTTCAAAACGTATTCGTATAATTTATCATAGTTATCTTCTAAAAACATTTGTAATACTGAATGTTGTGGTTCAAAGGTCTGTATAATCATTTCGCCATCTTTCGTGGATCTGCCTGCCCGGCCGCTTAACTGAAACAATAATTGACTCGCTCTTTCAAAAGAACGGAAATCAGGAAAGTGTAAAAGCCCATCGGCATAAAGCACAGCTACCAGAGTTACATTTGCAAAATCTAAACCCTTTGTAATCATTTGTGTGCCAATGAGAATATCAATTTTTTGTTCCTGAAAATCCTGTAAAATGTTTTTATGTGCGTATTTACTTCTTGTGGTATCCTGATCCATACGGGCAATAGAATAATCAGGGAACAACCGGCACAGTTCTTCTTCAATTTTTTCGGTGCCCCAACCTTTAGTGCTAATGTTACAGGAACCACAAGCAGGACATAATTGCATTAAAAGTGTCATTGTGCCGCAATAATGACAAAGCAAATGATTGTGTTGTTTGTGGTATACCATACTCACATCACAATTTTCACATTTTGCTATCCATCCGCATTTTAAGCATTGTGTAATCGGCACGTAGCCACGGCGGTTGTGAAATAGCAAAATCTGTTCTTTCCTGCTCAATCTATCCTGCATTGCTTCAAATAACGGGGGGGTAATCAATGTGCTGTTTTGCATCAAATGATAATACTTTCTTATATCTACTAATTTTTTCCGCACTTTTGCTGTGCCATACTTTTCACTCAGTACAACTTTTCCGTATTTGCCGATAGAGCAGTTGTATATGGTTTCAACAGATGGTGTGGCAGAACCTAAAATAACTTTTGTGTTTAATAAATGTGCAAGATAAATAGCTGCATCTCTTGCATTGTAAAAAGGAGGTTTTTGTCTCTGACGAAAAGAAGCATCGTGCTCTTCATCAATTACTATCAGTCCTAAATTTTGGAAAGGCAAGAATAATGCCGACCTTGGACCGAGAATAATTTGCGCACAGTTATCTTTTTTAGCCGGAACTTTTATATCATCTGAAAAATGTAAAAGTTTCTTCCAAATTTCAGTGCGTTCATTTTCAGAAAATTTGGAATGATATACATATACAACGTTACCAAATACTCTTTTTAATCGTTGAATGAGTTGAGTGGTCAAAGCAATTTCTGGTACAAGATATAAACATTGTTTACCTTGCTGTAATTGTTCTTTAATCCATTCAATATAAATTTCTGTTTTTCCACTTCCTGTTTCGCCATATAACAAACAAGTTTGCTTATCTTTAAAGTGTTCTTTAATAGATAAAAATGCGTTCATTTGTTTTTCAGTGAGCACTGTTTCTTTTTTTTCAAACCAATCATTGTCTAATCGGCTTTCTTCCATTAAATATTCCAACAAAATCCCTTTTTCTATCAGTGCGTTAACAGCTGCTTTGTTTACTCTTTCTGCCAAAATATTTTTTTTAACCAGTGATTTTGCTTTCGACAATTGTAAATAGGCCAAAAGTGCTTCCAATTGCTTAAACGATCGCTTTTCCAATTGCTGGATAACTTCCTGTAATTTTTCAGAATGTTTCAATTCTGTTGATAATTCAACATATTGTACCATCTTCGGTTTAAACTTTTCTTCAATTTCTTCTTTGAAAAATAAAATATTTTTTTCGGATAAACTTTTAATCACTCTCGGAACACTATATTTTGGAATTATCTTTCCTAATTCTTCTATCTTGACAATATGCTGATGAACAAGATGATCCAACACCTTTCGCTCGTTTTCACTCAGTTTGTCGAAAACTTCTTTATCTATTGCAAGATCTTTATTTAATTGGACTTTAGAAATAGTTTCAATTTTTAATCCGGAAGGCAGTGCAGCATTCATTACATCGCCCAGTTTACACATATAATAATCACTCATCCATTTCCAGAATTTTATTTGATATTCAAACACACAGGGCGCATCATCTAATATGTATTCAATGTCTTTGGTAGTGTATTCTTTTGGTGGATTTTGATGAATGGCTGCAATAATACCTGCATAAAACTTTTTTGCACCAAATTGCACTACCACTCTTTTGCCAACGGAAACAGCAGATTCCAAATTTTCTGGTACAGAATAACAATACGTTTGCGAAATACTTAATGGTACTATAACATCAACAAAGATAGACACGGCACCAAAAATACTAAATATAATGCGAGTCCTGTATCAATTTTTATTACATATTTTTTATTTGCAAGCTTTATTAAATCCCCACATTGAGATGCAAATAAATCCCTGCTTTTCCTAGGTGGTTAACAGCTCCTTCTATCCGAACCACCAAATCATAATAGGAAATCAGATCCAATCCAATCCCATAACCATAAACCCATCTGTTCGACAAAAAATTGGTTTGAAAATAAAATTTATCCTGAACATACGCCGCATCCAAAAACAAATTCAGATAGGCATAAAACGGAATAGTATTAAATTGTTGAATTTTTAGCCCTCTCAAATGATAAACCTGTGGTTTTATTAATCGCCACCGCAAAGCATTTTTAGTCATAAAATACTGCTGTCCATCTATCACGTAGTACTCATATCCCCGCACATTATTATTTCCAAACCCAATAGCACGATTGAAAAAATAGGGAATGGGCTTGTTTTCAGTCCATTTTACATAAAAGCCATTCGCCAGATTCAACCAATCATTTATAGACGTAAATTTTTTAATCGTAGCATATAAAAAAGTATTGTTTACATTTTCTATACTGTGAAATCCTATTCCATTTTTGGTAATACTTGCACCAAACACCCAGCCCTTCAATGGATAGTATTGAATATCGGTATTATTGAATACATAAGCATAATATAAATAAAAATATTGCAACGTGTGAATGCTGGTGTTTTCAAAGTAAAATGGATTTAGTTTTAAGATTGTATCGTTCAACCTCCAGTAATTATAAGCACCTTCTAATGTATGGCTATCAAAAAATTTTCTTCTGTAGGTGAATGATAATTTGGCTTCTATTAATTGAACAATATGTTTTTTGTAGTCCCTGTAAAAAAGTGGCTGATTAAAAACAGTGTTGTATTGTGTTTCATTGCTTTGTTTGAGAAATAAAGAGGTGCGCAGCCCTAATGTTTGTTGCTGATTGATGTACGGTCTTCTATACACAATTCCATATTTTTCAGCATAGCCGCGTTGTACTACTAAAGAAAACTTATCCTTTCTTCCGGTAAAATTTTCGTGATCTAAAACCAATCCATAATTTATTCTAAACCAATCTTTTGTTTGCCACCAGGTATTAAAATTTCTATCCTGTATTTCAAAAATAGGCACCGGCCATATATACCAACGTTCCCGCACGCGTGTATGTAATTTGATTTTAGTACTATCTATCTTTTCAAAATAAACGGTATCAAATACAAATAAATTGGTGTTAAAAATATTTTGCTGAGAACGAAGCGCTATATATTCTAATCGCTCCGTTGCCACTGTATCTCCTTGTTTTTTAATAAACTCTCTATAAATAATGGAACGTTTGGTTTTTTTATTACCTTCTATTTCTATTGTATCAATATAATAGTATTTTTGTGCCAAAAGAAAAAAAGAATACAAAAAATAAACCACACCATATTTAACCTTTTGCTTATTCATTTTACTGCATACAAAAGTAAGACAAAAACAGAGCATTTTTTAATCAATAAAAAAAATGTTATATTTGCCTCCTCTATGATTTACATCACACGAAAGGAACATTTTAATGCTGCCCACAAATTATACAATCCACATTGGAGCATTGAACAAAACACGAAAGCATTTGGCAAGTGCGCTAATTCTAATTTTCATGGACACAATTACGAAATTTATATTACCATTAAAGGAAATATCCGTTCAGAAACGGGCTTTGTTATGAATTTATTTGATTTAAGCGATATATTAAAGAACGATGTTGTGGAGCATTTAGATCACAAAAACTTAAACTTAGAAACAGATTACTTTAAAGTACATTTACCGAGCATTGAAAACTTGTGTATTTATATTTGGAATATTTTAGAACCCAAAATAAAAAAGCACGGTGCACAATTGCATTGTGTCAAAATTCAGGAAACAGATAATAATTTTGCAGAATATTATGGAGAATAAAAAACCGATAATTACCGATTGGGAGGCCTTTGAAAACTATTTTCGTATTGATATGTACAATACGAAAAAAACAAAAATATTAAAAGATGCTTATGAACAAATCCTCAAAGTGGTGGGCGAAGATATTAGCCGTGATGGATTGCTTAAAACCCCTGAAAGAGCAGCCAAGTCCATTCAATTTCTCACACACGGGTATCATTTAGATGCCATTGAAATTATCAAATCTGCTATGTTTGACGAAGATTATTCACAGATGGTATTGGTTAAAAACATCGAGGTATTCAGCTTATGCGAACATCATTTGTTACCTTTTATTGGAAAAGCCCATGTAGCATATATTCCGAACGGAAAAATTGTTGGATTAAGTAAAATTGCCCGCGTAGTAGATGCGTACGCCCGTCGCTTACAAGTACAAGAACGATTGACGAATCAAATTAAAGATTGTTTACAAGAAACTTTAAATCCTTTGGGTGTAGGTGTGGTAATTGAATGTGCACATTTGTGTATGCAAATGCGTGGTGTTCAAAAGCAGCACAGTATCACCACTACCTCCGCATTTTCTGGCGTGTTTTTAGAAGATGCCACCAGAAAAGAGTTTATTAGTTTAATCAAAGATTAATTTTTTGTGAACAAACCTGAACATTATATACCATTTAAAAAAAAAGAATATGGCAACAACAACAGCAATAATCTTAATTGGACAAGCTGACCTATATCACGATGGGATAATTCCAACACATTTAATTCGTCTGACTGAAAATGACAGACCGGCTTTGATTTTAAGATCAATTGAAGGCGACGAAGAACCTATAATAGTAGTTCCAACCATTGAAAATATGGTTGATGATATTTACTTAATGATTTCAGTATTTATTCTCAAAACCCTAAACCTAGAAAAGAAAATTCAAACTAAAAACCGAGAAAGCATTTACGACATTTTTAATAAACAGGAAAGATTTGTTCTTTACGAAAAAGCAAAAACTTCAATTCAGAAATTTAATATAAAGGTTGTTTTCAATATATTAGAGAAAAGCCATTTATTGAGTCAAATAGATAAAATCAAGCAGTGCCCCTATGACTTTGAAGTAACTGTGCCTTACATTAAATTTAATGCTTGGTTAGGTAAGGTGGAATATAAAGAATTTAAACCATGAAATTTTCCAATGACCTGAGAGATTTAGCCGATATTGTTCACTATTTAAGCATATCTGAACATGAGAGGTGCTTTGTTGATAAGTGCCAAAAGTTATTTTCTGCTTTGGAGAGTATCTGGGGATTATACACTTATCTCAAGTTTTTACAAAAGGACCTTTATCTCTTTATAGTATCATAAAAAATTTTCTTGTACATTTGTTCCAAAAAAATTGATAGAAAAATTAGTTGTAATTGATAGCGTCAACCCTGTTGATCTGTATGGTGTAAATGATGAAAAATTAAATGTAATAAGAAAGTATTTTCCTGAATTAAAAATTGTAGCACGCGGGAATACCATCAAGTTAATCGGAACAAATGAAAAAATACTTTTATTTGAAAAAAAATGGAAACAACTTTTAAATTATTACGATGATTTTGGATACCTTACTATTTCTGCAATAGAAAACGTCATGAACAAACACGATGAAAAAAAACATAATGAACAGGATTTAAACACCCTACATCAAAATATTATTCTGTACGGAACTAATGGAACTGTCATCAAAGCCAAAACACCTAATCAGAAAAAATTGGTTACTGCTGTTGAAAAACACGATATTGTGTTTGCTATAGGGCCGGCGGGCTCTGGAAAAACATACACTGCTGTAGCCCTTGCTGTTCGGGCGTTGAAAAACAAGCAGGTCAAACGTATTATCCTAACGCGACCGGCTGTGGAAGCAGGAGAAAATCTTGGGTTTTTGCCCGGTGATCTGAAAGAAAAATTAGATCCCTACATGCAACCTATTTACGATGCATTAGCCGATATGATTCCTGCTGATAAATTGCAGCTATACTTAGAAAACAGAACCATTCAAATCGCACCATTGGCCTTCATGCGGGGACGAACATTAGACAATGCTTTTGTGATATTAGATGAAGCACAAAACACAACAAAAAGCCAAATGAAAATGTTTTTGACCCGAA
Source organism: Sphingobacteriaceae bacterium (assembly GCA_037447455.1). GTDB lineage: Bacteria > Bacteroidota > Bacteroidia > B-17B0 > Aurantibacillaceae > BPGX01. The sequence goes on from JBBIGQ010000016.1 coordinate 13,986, forward strand.
TGGGCAACAACGCTAAATTTGTCATCACAGGGGATATTACACAAATAGACCTTCCTAGTAAACAACCATCCGGACTGCTTCAGTCCATTCAATTATTAAAAAACATCAAGGAAATTTCTATTCTGTATCTTGATGAATCTGATATTGTGCGACACCCTTTAGTCAAGCAAATTATTCAACAATATAAATCAATTGAATAATGAAACAACATATTTTATCAGCTTTTGAAGCGTCTGTAAAAACCAAACAACAAATTATTTCAAACACAGTATTAATTGAAAAAATAGAACTGCTTACTCATAAAATTATAGAATGCTACAAAAATAAAGGAAAAGTATTGTGGTGCGGAAATGGTGGTAGTGCTGCAGATGCACAGCATCTGGCCGCCGAGCTAAGTGGTAGATTTTATTATGATCGTCAGCCGCTCTATTCAGAAGCATTGCACGTGAATACCAGTTACATTACAGCTGTTGCAAACGATTATAGTTATGATGAAATATTTGCACGACTTGTTCGTGCCATGCTTCAACCACACGATATTTTAATTGGATTGTCTACCAGCGGTCATTCTAAAAATGTTGTGAATGCCCTGATAGAAGCTAAAAAAATCAACGCTTACACCGTCGGTTTCACCGGAGAGAGCGGTGGAACTATGAAAGATCACGTGGATTTACTCATTAACGTTCCAAGCAAAGATACACCAAGGATTCAGGAATCACACATGATGATTGGACACACTATTTGTCAATTAGTAGAAGAAACTCTGTTCCCTAAAACTTAAGTATGAATATCCCTGTTTTGATTCTGTCCGGCGGATTAGGAACACGCTTACAGCATTTGATACCGGATTTGCCTAAGCCAATGGCAAATGTAGCGGGGAAGCCATTTTTATACCACCTTCTTAAATTTTTGCAAACGCAAGGCATTAAAGATGTGTATTTATCTGTCGGATATAAATCCGAAACAATAGAAAATTATTTCCATTCTTATTTCCATTCTATTCATATTCATTACATTAAAGAAGCAGAACCGTTAGGCACCGGCGGCGCCATAGCATACGCCCTACAACACATTTCTTCTCAGAAAATTTTGATATTAAACGGAGATACATTTTTAAATCTTGATATCACTCAACTATTATTACAACATTCTGATGCCACGTTTGTGATGGCTGTGAAATACATTCAGCAATCTAATAGATATGGATTTGTTGAGCTAAATGAAAAACATATAATCGGCTTTTCCGAAAAACCCCTTATCCCTAAAAGCGGATGGGTCAATGCTGGTGTTTATTTACTTGACAAAAATTTTTTCTTTTCAAATATCCCTCATCAATCTAAATTTTCATTCGAAACAGATTTTTTAGAAAAAATATACTTACAGCACAAAATTATTGCATTTCCGGCAAACAATTATTTCATAGACATTGGTGTGCCGGATGATTTTCACAAAGCGCAAGATGATTTTAGGAAATTAAGACATCTCTCCATTAATAAAAACTGGACCTTATTTTTAGACAGAGATGGGGTCATTAATAAAAAACTGGAAAACGATTACGTTAAAAAAACAGATGAATTGGTATTGATTGAAAATGTTATAGATGGATTAAAAATATTGAGAGAACAATTTGGAAGAATTATTATAGTTACCAATCAGCAGGGCATTGGTAAAGGCATAATGACAGAAAGTGATTTAAACACAGTGCACGAATATCTGCTGGAATTGCTGGCACGGGAAAACATCTTTATAGATAAAATTTATTATGCACCGGATTTAGAATCGAAAAAATCTATAATGCGAAAACCACAAACGGGCATGGCATTAAACGCCAAAAAAGATTTTCCGGACATTCAATTTTATAAATCCATTATGGTAGGCGATAGTTTATCTGATTTACAGTTTGCTCACAATGCAGGAATGCATGCGGTGTATTTATCCTCACATCCTGCCACCAATCTTCCATACGACTTTGTTTTTAAGGATTTGTTTAATTTTTCTCAAATCTTTCTGAAATGAAATTGGTGAGCATCATTACCCCCAGTTATAACAATGCGGCAACAATTCAAGATTGTTTAAGGTCCATCTACTATCAAACATATCCTTACATTGAACATATTATTATTGATAACTGTTCACAAGACAATACTCTGTCTATTATTCATCAGCATCCTTTTCAAAACAGAACAATAATTTCTGAAAAAGACAATGGTTTATATGATGCTATCAATAAAGGAATTACAGCTGCTACTGGTGAAATAATAGGTATTTTACATGCTGATGATTTTTATACACACAATAAAGTAATTGAAAAAATAGTAGAATACGTTAATACCGATTACCAGGGGGTTTATGCTAATTTGTATTATGTAAACAGAGATAGTACTCAGAAAATTATCAGAAAATGGAAAGCCGGTGGTTACACTTCGTCTTCTTTTTTATATGGCTGGATGCCGCCACACCCCACCTGTTTTGTAACAAAAAATGTTTATAAGAGAAATGGTCTTTATCGCACCGACCTCGGCACTGCTGCTGATTATGAATGGATATTAAGAAACATGTATAAATACAACGTTCCGTTTTCGTACTTAGATGATTTTATCATTGCTATGCGAACCGGCGGATTGAGCAATCAATCTTTAAAGAACAGAATTGACGCCAACATCAACGATAGAAAAGCATGGGAAGCGAATCAGTTAAAACCTTATTTTTTTACTTTATATTTAAAGCCCTTACGAAAGATATTTCAATTTCTTTAATCTGGAAAAATGCGATTGCTGGTATTATATGAAGAATTAGCACCTTATTTTCTTGAAAACATAACATCGTTTGCTGAACATTTTCAAGTGCCTGTTTTAATTGTAGCTAAAAATGTTAATCCTGTAGCACCCTTTAAATTTCAGACAGAATCTGAATTTGTACAAATCATCAACAGAGAAAGTTGTTCTTTTGAAGATATACTGAATGAGATAAAAGCATTTCAACCCACTTGCTTAATGCAAGCCGGATGGATATACAAACCTTATTTTGAAATTACCAAACGATTACAACTTAAAAGAAATATTTTATTGATAGATAATCAATGGGAAAATACACTTCGTCAAAATATTGGTAGCGTTTATTTTCGCATTAAATATAAATCTTTGTTTCACAAAGCATTTGTGCCCGGCACTAAACAAAAGACCTTTGCGAAACATTTAGGATTTAAAGAAGAAGACATAGAATTAGGATTTTATTGTTGTGACACACAATTATTTGAGCAAGTTTATATTGAAAGACAAAAACAAAAAAAACGTTATTATACATTTTTATTCATAGGCCGCTATGCCCCCCAAAAAAATATTACTATGCTGTGGGAGGTATTTGTGGAAGTGTGTAAAGAACATCCTAATTTATGGCAACTAAATTGTGTCGGAAAAGGAGCAATTCCTGCAATAGAACATCCGCAAATCCGACATTTAGGATTTCTACAACCTCAGGATTTACAAAAAGTTTTACTAGAAACGGATGTATTTGTTTTACCCAGCACATTTGAGCCGTGGGGCGTGGTAGTGCACGAAGTTACAACCGCTGGCATTCCGATTATTTGTTCCGAAAAAGTGGGGTCTATGGAATTTTTTGTACGCCATAAAGAAAACGGATTTATATTTTCTTCTACTAATAAACAAGAATTGAAAACATGCATTCTTGAAATGATACAAATGAATGACGCAGATTACTTTGAAATGTGTAATGTAAGTTATCAATTATCCCAACAAATAAATTCTGAAAAGTGGATACAAAAAATTTACCATCTTTGCAATATATGAAAACAAATATATTAATTACCGGAGGCGCAGGAAATATCGGAAGTTCTCTTGCCAGAAAACTCGCTGAAAATTCAAATTATCAAATTGTGATTGTAGATAATTTGAGTACAGGAAGCTTAAGCAAGATTCCCCGTGCTCCTAATGTGTTGTTTATCAAAGCCGATTGCAATAAATACGATGAAATTACTAAAATTTTTTTTCAATTTCGGTTTGATTATGTATTCCATTTTGCAGCAGTGGTGGGCGTTAAAAGAACACAGGAAAATCCATTGAAAGTATTAAATGATATTAAAGGTATAGAGAACAACCTTGAATTATCAAGAATTTCCGGAGTTAAAAAGTTTTTCTTTTCATCATCTTCAGAGGTTTATGGAGAGCCAGTGGAGATTCCCCAAAGAGAATACAGCACACCTCTGAATTCCCGCATTCCTTATGCCGTTGTAAAAAATGTTGGGGAATGTTATTGCCGAACTTATTATCAAGAATATCATTTGCCCTACACGATTTTTCGTTTTTTCAATACTTATGGACCTTATCAGACAACCGACTTTGTGATTCCGAAATTTTTAGTAGCAGCTTTGAAAAACGAACCCATTACTATTTACGGAGATGGTTCACAGTCCAGAACATTTACATATATTGACGATAATGTAGATACCATGATTAAAATTTTAGAAAACAATTTATTAGATAATGATATTATCAACCTTGGAAATGACGATATGATAAGTGTTTTGGACTTAGCTAACAGAATTAAAGCACTAACAGATTCAAAGTCAGAAATTGTGTTTTTACCCCCCTTGAAAGAAGGAGACATGACAAGACGCATGCCCGACAACTCTAAAATACGAAGTATTCTTAATCGGCCGTTGATTTCATTAGAAGAAGGTATCAAGAGATTGCTGAAAAATTCTGAATTCCTGAAGTTGAATAATATTCATCATTTATGTGCGGAATAGCGGGTGTATTTACCAATGATAATCGTCTCAATCACAGAGACATTGTTTCGTCCATGATCCAAACTTTAAAACACAGAGGTCCGGATGCAGAAAATGTTTTACAAATTGATGCATTTTGTTCAGTTGCTCATTCCAGATTAAAAATTATAGATTTAAGCAATGCAGCGAATCAACCGATGCATTGCTATCAAAACCGCTATGTAATTGTATTTAATGGTGAGATATATAATTACAAGCAATTAAAATTAGACCTTCAAAGAGTAGAGTTTAAATCACAACACAAACCTTATCCCTTTCAAACACAATCGGATACAGAAGTTATTTTGGCTGCGTATTATAGGTGGGGAAAGGATTGTGTAAAATATCTGGATGGCATGTTTGCTTTTGCTATTTATGATAAACTCAATCAGGAAATTTTTTTAGCAAGAGACAGGCATGGTAAAAAACCACTATATTATTTTTTTAATAATAACACATTTGCTTTTGCTTCTGAAATCAGAACATTATTACAATCAGGTTTGTCTTCGTGTACATTAAATACATCTCAATTATATGATTACTTTCAATACCAAACTTCATTTGCTCCATCCACATTGATTAATGATATTTATTTATTAGAATCTGCCAGCACTTTAATAGTCAATTTTAATCGTCAAGGCAACCTGGAATTACAAAAAAACAGGTATTGGCACTATATTCCCGACAACATACTTCAAAGCAGTGATATTTCTTATGATGAAGCAAAAAGAAAAGTGAGAGAATTATTATTTACAGCTGTTGAAAAGAGATTAATCAGCGATGTGCCTTTAGGCGCATTTTTATCAGGAGGAATAGATTCTTCAGCAATCGTTGGGGTTATGAAAAATTTTTTATCTTCGGATGTTAATACCTTTCATGTAACCACCGATTTTGAAGAATTTTCTGAAAATAAATACGCCGAAAACTTATCTAAAATTTATGGTACAAAGCATCAAAATATTGTATTAAAGCACAAAGAAGTATTGGAACTAATTCCAGAAGCATTGGAGAAAATAGATTATCCCACCGGAGATGGAATAAATACTTATATTGTATCAAAGTATACAAAACTATCAGGAATTACTGTCGCTCTTTCGGGAGTAGGGGGCGATGAACTTTTTGCAGGATATCCGCAATTTAAGATTTTAAAACAGCTTCATAATTTTGATATTATTGATTTTCCTGGAATTAGACAATTAGTAGCCAAATGCATTTCAGATAATTTATTTTCTAATGCATATCGTCTGAAGATTTTAATGCAATCCGATTCTTTAAGCGTTAATAAGTTATTTCCATATTATCGCCATTTTTTTAGTTTTAAAAATATTCCATTAGATAACAATTACTGGGCTTCTCACTTTAATTACTTTAATTCAAATAAAGATTTAATAAATAACAAGCATATATTGAGTTATATATCTTTACTCGAAATTCATCATTACATGCAGCATGTACTATTGAGAGATACAGACCAAATGTCAATGGCTCACGCATTGGAGGTAAGGGCACCTTTTTTAGATGTCGATTTAACGAGATTTGTATTATCATTGCCAGATGAATATAAATATCCTACAAGCCCTAAAAAGTTATTGACAGAATCTATTAAAGATATTTTGCCAATAGATATTATCAATAGAAAAAAAATGGGATTTGTATTACCATTTAAACATTGGTTGCGGCATGAATTAAAAAGTTTTTGTGAGAAAAAATTGAAAGGTCTTTCGGACTATTCTTTTATTCATTCAGAAAAGTTATTTAAGGAATGGAAAATGTATCAAGCCTCTAAACACCATAGATGGTACTTATTCTGGCATTTGATTGTATTGCAGTATTGGATTGAAAAAAATAACATTAATGTGAAATGAAACTGAAAGTTGTGATACTTATTGATTGGTTTTTGCCAGGAAACAGAGCTGGTGGCCCTGTTCGTTCTGTATATTCTTTAATTAAAGCATTACAGGATAAAGTTGATTTCTATGTTGTAACCATGAATACAGATATTTTTTCGGACAAAGCATATTCTTTAAAAGCCAACGAATGGACAAGTTATGACGGTATGAATGTTTTTTACTTTTCAAAAGATTTTTTTTCTATAAATACATTTTTGAAAGTTGTTTCGGATGTACAAGCCCATGTGATTTATATAAACAGTTTTTGGTCTTTTCGGTTTTCTATTTTGCCGTTGCTATTAAAAAAATTAAATAAAATTTCCATCCCGATAATTTTAGCACCAAGAGGCATGTTAGAATCGGGGGCATTAAATATCAAGTCCTTCAAAAAGAAATTGTTTCTTGCTGTTTCAAAATGGATAGGATTGCATAAGGGCATTCTGTTTCACGCTACCAGTGAAGATGAAAAAAAAGCCATATCAAAATTATTCCACAATAACCTAACCGTTGTAATATCTAATTTATCTTTTATAAACCATGGGGTTCAGGAGATAAACAAGGAAAAAGGAATTTTAAATTTATTCTACTTATCCCGTATCAGCGAAGTGAAGAACTTACATTTTGCCATTCAGGTATTGAGTAAAATAAGTATTCCTGTAAGCTATAAAATAGAATATCACATTTACGGTAACAATGAAGAAAAAGAATACTTTCGTCAGTGTAAAGAACTTGCCAAACAATTGCCCTCTAACATTGAATATGTTTACAAAGGTGTTTTAAACTTTCAGGAAGTTTCAAACACAATTCATAACTATCATGCCTTGTTCTTGCCAACTAAAAACGAGAATTTTGGTCATGCTATTGTAGAAACATTAAGTTGTGGAAGGCCAGTAATTATTAGTAATCGAACACCGTGGAATGATGTCAATGATTTTAATTGTGGCTATGCATTAGATTTAAAGGAAGAAGAATTTATATGTGTTATTCATAAAATGCTTGAAATGGAGAATGAAGAATATCAAAAAATGTGCATCAATGCAAAAACATATATTCAACAAAAATTAAATAAAGATTTCATCATTTCTGAATATTTAAAATTATTTGAATATGCAGCAAAATCATCACACAATTGATTTGTCGAAATACCGTAATGATTGGTATTATCCCGGCAATTTGTTGAAGAGATTGATCTGGTATTTAGTGGGTGAATGTCTTGTAAATTCAATGATTCCGGGTAGCCAATGGAGAGTAATGTTGTTGAAGCTATTTGGAGCAAAAATTGGAAAAGGAGTAGTCATTAAACCGTATGTAAAAATTAAATATCCGTGGAAATTAAAAATTGGCAACTATACATGGATAGGGGAACAAGTGTGGATTGATAATCTTGGTGAAGTAAAAATTGGTAACAATGTTTGTGTTTCACAAGGAGCGATGTTGTTATGTGGCAATCACAATTACAAAAAATTAAGTTTCGATTTAATTGTCAAAGGAATTGTAATTGAAGATGGAGCATGGGTAGGCGCTCAATCGGTCGTATGTCCTGGAGTAGTCGTAAAATCACATACCGTTATTACAGTCGGAAGTATTGTCATTCAGAGTACTGAACCATATAGTATTTATCAAGGGAATCCGGCGACTAAAATCAGAGAAAGGAACATCAGTGGAGATGGATAAACTTTTTTTGTTAATTTTTTATTATGTATATTTGTCTTTCAGTATATGGATTTTCTTAAAACTAGATTATATTTTTTATTTCTGTTGTTTTATTCTTTATGGGATTATGCGCAGCTAGGATATTCTTTAGTAAATACGCATGCTTTTTGCGCTTGTAATGGTTCGGCATCTGTGTCAATTACTTCCGGGGTTGCACCGTATTCATTTACTTTGAATGGTGTTCCTACTTCTACAAACGCATATAATTCTTTATGTCCGGGTACTTATACTTTGTTTGTTCAGGATAGTAATATACCAACACCAGATACTGTAACTATTTATTTTACTATTGCCGATAGTATTTTCAAAGACACTGTTCTGGCAAAAGATGGTTGTAACGCTCTTGCTTCTGCTAGTATTGCTTTAAATGGAGGAATTGCGCCTTATTCGTATACTATTTTACCATTAGGCACATTACAAAGTTTGACTTTAACTAATTTAAGTGCCGGCTCATATACGTTTCTTGCAACAGATAATGCGGGATGTCCTTTGACCAATACCTTTGCCGTCAATAACTATTCGGCTATTTCTAACTTCTCAATGTCTGCCACACATACAAAAGTTGGGGCAACGGTAAATTTTACAAACTTAAGCGAATATGCTTCTGCTTTTTTATGGGATTTTGGAAATAGTAATACCGCCGCTTCGTATGATGCGGCTGAAACATATACAACTCAAGGTGTTTATCCGGTTAAATTAGTGGCCTACATAGGCACATGCAGCGATACTTCTTCAAAATGGCTGTATATCACTGATGAATTATGGATTTCTATACCCAATATTTTTACACCTAATGAGGATGGTGTTAACGATTTATGGACCATATCTTTTATAGGTGCATTAGATATGAATCTACAAATATTTAATCGCAATGGCATCAAATTATATGAAAGCAATGGAACAGGGGTGCAATGGGATGGAAGAACATTAAGCGGAGAACCTCTCCCAACCGGAACGTATTTTTATGTATTGGAAGTGACGGATGTAAATCGTTCTGTACAAAACTTTAAGGGAAATATTACTTTAGTACGTTAAACGAATCATCACCGTGATGGAAAAATGTATTGTTAGTTTTAGTGGTGGTAAAGACAGCGTGCTCGCACTTCATGACGTTTTGAAAGAACAAAAAAGAAAAGTAGATTTTTTATTTGTAACAGTGAATAAATCTACGCAGCGCGTAAATATGCATGGGGTACGTAAAGAATTAATCACACGTCAGGGATTTTCAATAGGCATTCATACGAGAAAATTATATCTGCCGGAAAATGTTTCGATGGAACTCTATTCTAAAATGATGGAAGCAGAGATGTTATTGATGAAACAAAGAGGTGTTCATTCTGTCATTTTTGGGGACATATTTTTGGAAGACCTGAAAAAATACAGAGAAGAACAATTAAGCGTAATAGGGCTAAAAGCCGAATTCCCACTATGGAATAAAAATACTACCGAACTTTTTAAAACCTTTTTAGAACTCGGATATAAGGCAAAAATTGTAAGTATCAATTTAAATAAGCTCAGTAAAGATTTTTTAGAGAAAGACCTGAGTATAGAATTATTAAACACACTGCCAGAACAGGTAGATATATGCGGTGAAAATGGAGAATATCATACTTTTGTGTACGATGGCCCGATATTCCATCATCCCGTAAAATTTGAAGTGGGTGCAATTGTTGAGAAGGCATATACGCATAGCGGAATCGAATACCCCTATGCTTTTTTAGATTTAATACCTATTGATTAGATTTTATTTTTTTATGTAACCTTTTTCATATACAGTTAAAAATAATTTTTAGTTTAAAATATTTTTAATTTTTTGAGAATGATACTTCACACCCGCACTCCTAAAAATGTTACATCATCGGTTTGATAGCCATCGCCCTTCCATTGTTCATAAAATAATTTTAATTTTTCTTCCTGTTCTGCAATGGATAATCCAACTATCCAATAACAAGAGTGCGAGAAAATAGTTTGGTGTATAATTTTATCGTCATTTTTTGATAGTAATAAAGGTAAAAGAATTTAAGTCGGTCATTGTGTAGATTTTGTATTTTTAGCCCAATTTTTCAGTGAATGAAATACAGGGATATTTTATATCAAGAGATTGCGTATGTAAAAGGTATCGGGCCAGACAAAGCGAAAATTCTAAATGAAGAACTTCAAATTTTTACAGTGTTTGATTTACTGAATTATTTTCCCTTTCGCTATGAAGACAGATCGGTGATACATTCCATTGCCTCCATAAATTATACTCTTGAATATGCACAAATTAAAGGACATATTGTGAATATATCGGTAGATAAATTTGGAAATAGAGAAGTACTTATCGCTCAAATGAAAGATGCTACCGGAAAAATTGATTTAGTTTTTTTTAATGGGATAAAGTGGTTATCTAAATTTTTAAAGATAGGCAAACCGTATATTGCTTATGGCAAAGTCAATCAATTTAGAGATACTTACACGATTCAACATCCTGAGACAACGGAAGCAACAGAAGATACATTGAAATTTAAAACAGGACTGTGTGCGGTTTACAATACTACAGAACGCATCAAAAACTCTAGATGGAAAATTGACAGCGAAACGATTCGTAAATGGATTTTTACTATTTATCTACAACACACCTCTTTACATATTCCAGAAAATCTGTCCAAAGAAATTATAGAAAAAAATCACTTGATAAGCCGTGAACAGGCGTATAAATGGATCCATCTTCCGGAGAATAATGAACAAATACAAAAAGCCAGAGAGCGATTAAAATTTGAAGAATTATTTTTTGCTCAATTGGATATTGCCCGCCAGCACAAGAAAATGAAATTGAGTAAGGGATATGTGTTTCAGAATGTGGGAGAGTTATTCAATGAGTTTTATCATCAACATTTGCCTTTTGAACTGACGAATGCACAAAAACGAGTTATCAAAGAAATCCGAAACGATACCAAAACAGGCCGACAGATGAATCGTTTGTTGCAGGGAGATGTGGGCAGCGGAAAAACAATTGTAGCCCTATTTTCAGCGCTTTTTGCAATAGACAACGGTTATCAGGTGGCCATGATGGCGCCCACAGAAATTTTAGCACAGCAACATTATCAAAACATTTCAAAATTACTTCAACCGTTGCCGGTGCAGGTGAAACTACTCACGGGCTCTACTTCTAATAAGGAAAGAAAGCTAATATACGAGCAGTTGATTTCCGGTGCGTTACATTTTCTCATTGGTACACATGCGTTGATTGAGGATAATGTCCAATTTAATAAGTTGGGGCTTGTCATTATAGACGAACAACACCGTTTTGGAGTGGCACAACGCGCTAAAATTCAACTCAAGTCGGATATTCCGCCACACGTTTTAGTGATGACCGCTACTCCCATACCAAGAACGTTGGCTATGACTATTTATGGGGATTTAGATGTGTCTGTATTAGATGAATTGCCCCCCGGCAGAAAGCCCATTGTAACGGCGCATCGGCATTATAATAAGCGGCTTGATGTTTTGCAGTTTGTCAAAGAGCAGGTAGATAACGGCCGGCAGGCCTACTTTGTTTTTCCGCTTATTCAGGAGAGTGAAAAAATGGATTTGGAAGATCTGGAGAAGGGTTTTGAAGCATTAAAGAATTTTTTTTATGAAGATAAATACAAGTTAGTGAAAGTACATGGTAAGATGAGTAATGAAGAAAAAGAAGCGGCTATGCAGACCTTTTACAGAGGCGAGGCGCAAATTATGGTGGCTACTACCGTCATTGAAGTAGGGGTAGATGTGCCGAATGCCAATATTATGGTGATTGAAAACGCAAATCGTTTTGGATTGTCTCAGTTGCATCAGTTAAGAGGACGAGTAGGCCGAGGAGCAGAAAAATCATATTGTATTTTATTGACCAATCATTTAAATGAAGAAGCAAAACGGCGTATAGATACTATGGTTCGTACGACTAACGGTTTTGAAATCAGTGAGGTAGATTTAAAATTAAGAGGACCGGGAGAATTAGCGGGGACAAAGCAAAGCGGCATGCTGAACTTTAAAATTGCAGATTTGACGACCGATTATCCCATTTTAAAAGCGGTCAGAGAAAGTGCCATTGAATTACTTGAAAAAGATGAAAATTTGCAATTTCCGGAACATTGGCCCATTCGGGAGTATATCTTTCAAAATGAGAAAGAAAAACCTTTGTGGATAAAAATAGCATAACAGTATCGTTTTTTTGAAATGTATGGATGAGCCCCATTCATCCGTAACATTAGCATGATTTTGATTAAAATCAGTTGATTGCGTATAAGTAATCGTTTATTCTTTTTTCAACAAAGCAAAATAGAAACCGTCAAATCCTTCAGAGGGATAAATAGTTTTTTGTTTTAAGAGCCGAAAAGCAGTTTGTTCGGAAAGAAACCACTGGACTTGCTCTTCGTTTTCTTTAGGTAAAATGCTGCAGGTGATGTAGAGCAAATGTCCGTTTTTTTTGAGCATTTCAGAATAGTTGTATAAAATTTCTTTTTGAATTTGCAGAAGTGCATTTAAATGTTTTTTTGTGAATTTTAATTTTGTATCCGGATTTCTTTTAATAACACCTGTTCCGCTACAAGGCACATCCAGAATAAGAATATCGGCTGAATGACTTAGTCGCTTGATGGTTTTAGAAGAATGAATGGGTTTAATCTGAATGTTACTGCATCCTGCTCTTTTTTGCCTTCTGTATAGTTCCTGAAGTTTTTTTTCATCTGTGTCCAATGCAATAATTTGCCCTTTGTTTTGCTTTAATGCTGCTAAATGAAGTGTTTTTCCACCGGCACCGGCACATGCATCTATAATTCGTTTGGTATTTTGAAGAATATCCTCTGGAATAAACAAGGATGCTTTTTGAGAAGATAGGTCCTGAAATTCATAACAACCGTTTTTAAATAAATCTGTTTGACTTAGAAATTTTTTGTTTGTAATAATGAGTGCGTCATCACATTCATCCGATTCTTTGGTGTCTATTCCGATTTTTTGCAATTCCGTTTGCAGGACTTTTTTGGAGATTTTCAAACGATTGGTTCTGATAACAAGTGGAGCGAGCGTATTCAAAGCAGTGGCTTCTCTTAGCCATTTTTCTTTTCCTAATGAATGGCATGCCTCATCCCATAATTCCTGATTGTACGATAATAAAATTCTATCCGGAAGATTCGTTAATGGAGAAGGTTTGTTAGTATGCTCAAAATAGTATTGAACGATTTGGGCTATATCTTTTGAAGAAGTCAGATGCTCATAAAGATAGTAATAGCGTATGATTGTATAGACCGTTTCTGCTATTAAACGGCGGTCGCGTTGGCCTAATTTTTTATTGGTTTTAAACATATATTCCAATACCTTATCGGAGTATAAATTATCTTTTAAAATAGTGTGAAGTGCTGTAATTATTGAATTTAAGACCGGCGGATGTGTTTTCATTAGTTTTTGTATCAGATGGCACAAAAATGGGGGATAAATTTTAATAAAGTGTAATAAATTTTTCGTATTTTTGCAGTAGAAAATTATAGATTTATGAAACAGGTCAATTATTTTTGGGGTGTTATTTTGATAATAGTAGGTTCTCTTGTATACTTATCCTGCAAGAAGGATACTACCTGTAAAGTTAATGTAAAATGTGTGAATGCTTCTACAGGTGCGGCAGTGGGCGATGCCTTAGTAAAATTGTATGCGCCTGTAAAAACTGCATCTGGCGGCACCGTTATAGCTGATGTGAAAGCAGAAGGCACCACCAATTCAGACGGTGTTGTTTCGTTTAAGTTTAAGTTACCAGCAATCTTTAATATAAGAGCAGAAAAAACAAGTGATTCATTGGTGGGAATTGGAATCGTTACGATGGAAGAAGGTAAAACAGTGGATGCAACGGTTCAAATGAAGCATCAATAATTTTTAAGATTGAAGACACTATTGTTAGTAATCCGATCTATTTTATGTATAGTCATAGGGCTTGTTTTTTTTGCCTGTGATAGTCCTGTATTTCACAATAAAAAATCGGAAGGATTAATAGAATATAAAGTGGAAGCGGTAGATAAAACGCACCCTTTGGCTGGTCTGTCGCCCGATAAAGCAATTCTGAAGTTTAAGGAAGATAAGTATATGGTGGAGATGAGCACCATGGGGGTTTTTAAGACCATTTTTATTTTAGACGGAAAGAAAAAAACACTGACAGAAATGATAAAGTTTATGGATATAAAAAAGGCTTGTATTGAAACACAGGAAGATATGATCAAAGAAGCCAATTTACATGCATTAAAATTTAAAGACACGAATGAGGAGCCCGAACTTGCCGGCTACCAATGCCATAAACTAATGGCGTACTACGTTTCTAATCCTCAGGATAGTTTTGAAGTGTTGTATACAAAAAAATTAGAGCCAGAAAACATTTATGATTTAAGTGCCTACAAAGGAATTAAAGGTATGTTGATGAAATATAGATTAAGAAAATGGGGATTAGAATTAGAGTTTACGGCCCAGAAAGTATCTCTACAACAAATACCGGATGAAGAGTTTGAACTGCCCTCTTATTATAAAATTATCAGTAAGGAAGAAATGGAGAAGTTTATTAAGAGCTTACAATAATTTTAAGGAGTTGTTGAGTATTGTGTTCATTGTCAAATTTTTCCAATAAATTTTTTCTTTGAAGATATGCGCTGTCATCAAACTCTCGCTCTTGAAGAGAATGAATCGATTCAATAATTTCAGAAGGAGTGTTTTTTATATATAAACTTAGATTGGGTTGTAAGGAAGTGCCTGCTATCATTTTGTTGTTACAAATAATAAATCGGCCGCTGAATAAACTGTATAATAGTTTTAATTTCAAGCCTGTGGCCTGATGAGTATAGAGCCAAAGTATGTGCGCATTTTGAATGAGTTGTTTCATTTCTTCAGTATCCGGGTTAGCAACTATTTGAACATGATGGTATTTTTTTGATTTTTTTAGTAAAAATGCCGGCGGATTTTTTCCTGCGATAATAACGGGAATAGAAATGTTTGGAGCAATACGGTCTATTAAAAACTCTGCGGTTTTGTAATTTTCAGGGATGCTTAAATTTCCATGATATAATAAATAATTGCCTTTGCCTTTCCAGATACAGAGATCATTAAAAGGATGAAAAGACGGAATCCAGTGTGCACGAATATTGGAATAATATTGAGTAGTGTATTCTAAATCTTTTGAAGTAACAGGAAGTATTTGATGAGCATGTGGAAATATTTTTTTTTCATAAAAATAAAGTTTAATGCTTTCTGTCAGAAAATAAAATTTTTTAAAGACGTTTTTTTCAGATAAAAACAAATGATAATAGTAATGGTGTTCAATATTACTTAATCGTAATATTTTGATTCTGTTTTTCAAGTCCGGATGTGAAAGATAGTAAGTACAGTGCAAGGTTTCAAAAAGAATAGGATAATGGTCTTTCAATAAATGTTTCAGTAGTAAATCTGACTTTCTGGAAATGACGGTGTATGGCAAGAAATGAAAAATTCTGGAAAAAGAAGTAGCGCGTTTATAGTAATATATTTTATAGCAGTAACGTTCTAACTCTTCACTGATCGTGCGGTTGTTGTATTGAAAACAATGTAAAATGATTTTTACTCTTTTTTGATAGAGGTATTTAATTTTGTAATAAACATCAATAACACCGCCATAATCGGGGGGTGATGGGATGTCAAAAGATACGATGTGTATAATACTTTCTGAAATCACTACACAGGTAATTTTTCAAGCATGAACGCTCTGTAAAAGTTTTCTAAAATCTGATACTGTAAAGTGTGAAGGTCAATCTTCAAAGCTGTGGAAGATGCATGATACACGTCTTTTATGGAAATTGTTTCATCGTTATTGTAGAATAAAATTTTCCTCGAAGAAATGTGTTTTAACCACAAGAGTGTTTTTTCATTCTCAAACAACACAGATTTGTCAAAGGCAATATAGTAATCTTTAATCTCAGTTAGTGCGTCTGTTTTTTCAGGTAAATATTCGGAAAGTATAATCAGGGGATATTTAAATTTTTGATGTTGAATAATCTGAACAACATCCTCCCATGCTTTATGGCAATATAAAATTAAAGGTTTCTTTAAAAGTTGCGCTGTTTTAACTTGTTGTATAAAAATTTTTTCCTGCTCGGTATAATTGGTTTCAAATGTTTTATCCAAACCGCACTCGCCGATGGCAAGACATTGTTTTTCTGAACCATTGATAAAAAGCTTTTCAACCGATTGAGCGTAGTTGTTTTTATCAATATACCATGGATGAATGCCTGTTGAATACAATAGTGGTTTTTGTATGCTGTCAACAGGGATATTAAGCACTTCAATCCCGGCTTCCTGAAAATAGTTTTTTGTAAAGATGTTGATATACATAAATCACAAGCAAATTTAATAAATACAAATTATTTGCACAACTTATTACTTTGCATGTCTGTCTCTTGGGATAAAAACCATCTTTGATTCAGAGGGCTACAAGTAATTTTGCGTCAAAAGTAGTATAACATTAATTATATTCGCAAAAATTATCTTTCTGTATGTCAAAACATTCTGATAGTTTGTATAATCTGGTGTTACAGACCTTAAAAAATGCTTATCCCGATGCATTAAACTATAAACAAATTGCCAGAAAATTAGGTTCAAAAATTCCGGTTCACAAAGATGAAGTGCAAACTATAGTAGAAGAACTTCACAAGAAAGGATTAATAGCAGAGCATAAAAAAGGAAAATATAAATTTAAAACACCTGATAAATTTTTGACCGGTATTATTGAATTTACTTCCAGAGGCGATGCTTATCTTTTGACGGAAGACGGTCATGAAGACGTATATATTTATCCGGAAGATGCCGGAAAGGCCTTTCATGGCGACTATGTGAAAATTAAACTTTCTGATAAGAAAAAAAGAAAGCAACTTACAGGAAAAGTAGTAGATGTATTAAAAAGAGCAAAGACACAATTTGTTGGGAATATCCAGATAGGTGAGGATTATGCTTTTGTGGTTCCGGATTTTAATAAAATGCATAAAGATTTTTTTATCCGGGAAAAACACATCAATGGTGCAAAGAATGGTGATAAAGTAGTGGTAGAACTGATTGAATGGAAAGATGTGGATAAAAATCCGATTGGAAAAGTGGTGAAAGTATTAGGCAAGCCGGGCAAACATGAAACTGAAATACATGCCATTATGTTTGAGTTTGGCCTACTGTCTGAATTCCCCGAAGCTGTGGAAGAAGAAGCCAATGAAATTCCTGATGTAATACTTGCAGAAGAAATTAGAAAACGTAAGGATTTCAGAGATGTGTTGACATTTACTATTGATCCGATAGACGCCAAAGATTTTGATGATGCTTTGTCCATTCGTAAGCACCACAGTGGATTGTGGGAGATAGGTGTACATATTGCAGATGTATCACATTATGTAAAACCTAATACTGAATTAGATAAAGAGGCATTATTACGGGGCACTTCGGTCTATCTGGTGGATAGAACGATACCAATGTTGCCAGAGAAATTGAGTAATAATATCTGTTCTTTACGCCCTAATGAAGATCGGTCATGTTTTAGTGCTGTATTTCTGATGGATGAAGATGCGAAAGTACATCATCAATGGTTTGGAAAAACGATTATTCATAGTAATAGAAGATTTACTTATGAAGAAGTACAAAAGATATTGGAAGATAAAAAAGGAGAATATGCAGAGGAATTGTTATTATTAGATAAGTTAGCAAAAAAAATGCGTGCAGAAAGAATGAAGAATGGTTCTATTATTTTTGATAAAATTGAAGTGAGGTTTCACTTAGATGAAAGCGGAATACCCACAGGCGTTTATTTTAAAGTGCAAAAAGATGCACATAAATTAATTGAAGATTTTATGCTTTTGGCTAACAAATCCGTTGCAAAATTTTTAAGTGATCCGCCTGATTATATGGATGCAAAAGAGAGGAAAAAATATGCTTCTGTGTATCGTGTACACGATGCGCCATCTGAAGAAAAATTAGAAGAATTTGCAAGAATATGTGCTCGCTTTGGATATAAAATTGATATTAAAAGCCCGGGAAAAACAGTACAATCAATAAACAAGGTATTAGAAGAAGTAAAAGGCAAAAAAGAAGCGAATATGATTGAGATGCTGGCTATACGAAGTATGGCAAAAGCCATTTATTCAACCGAAAACATAGGGCACTATGGATTAGGATTTGAGTATTATACACATTTTACTTCACCTATTCGCCGATATCCGGATGTATTGGCACATCGCTTACTGGAAGCAAAGTTAAACCAAAGGATGTATTCTAATAGAGATGAATTAGAGTTTTTTTGTAAACAATCTTCTGAGCGTGAAAGGGTGGCCACCGATGCCGAAAGAGCATCAGTTAAATATAAGCAGGTGGAATATATGATGGATAAAATTGATCAGATATTTCCGGCAGTAATTACCGGTGTAACAGAATGGGGAATTTACGCTGAAATTACAGAAAATATGTGTGAGGGTATGATACGGTTAAAAGACCTAAAAGATGATTATTACATTTATGATCCGGATAATTTTCGGTATATAGGTAAACATTATAGAAAAATTTATGCTTTGGGCGATCAAATTTTTGTAAAAGTAAAATCTGCTGATTTGATTGAGAAACAATTAGACATGGAAATTGTAGGAAACGAAAAAAGAAAGAAATAGTTCAGAGATTTTGTTGAACTATTTTAGAAAAAGAAGTAAATGGGCATTGAAACTTTTCGGCAAAAAGATTATCTAACTCATCGGCTTTAGTGAGCATTTTTGCAAGATTGGATTTAATAGTATCTGCGTAACTTGTGTGCAGATCTGTAATAGATACGCGGTAAGAAAGGTAAATAATGTTTTTATAAATCCCTAATTTGTAAGGCATTACCGTATTACTCAAAAGATATTTCATAAGTTCTTCCAAGTTTTGTTTTGGTAGTTCATTTAAGGGTGAAGTGGCATACAGATAATCGTTATTAAAAATGAAAATTCGGATAAGTGAAGTACCATGATGAAACTCCCAAAAATCTGGGCCGGTTCTGGCTAGAATAGGGTTTATATTGACCATTTTCAAGGCCTCTTCAACAAAATTTGAAACGAAACTTTTAGATTCTTTATCCAACTCAAAGAAGCCTTTAGCATTAATTTCATTTCCACAATTGCTGCAATATTCTGATTTTTGAGCAATGAGCGTACCACAGGAATTACACTTAAAATAAAATAGATTAAAATCCTGGATTTGCTCAAAGCTAGTTATGTCCTCTAACAAAGTAGTTAAAGGAATACCAAAACCCATATTATCAGCATTGGTGAATTTTGAAGATGTAACAGCAATCAGTTCTTCATTTACATTGAGCATGGGACCTCCACTGTTTCCCGGATTAACCGCAGCATCTGTTTGAACAAGTTTACGTCCATCTACTAATTGTTCTGGAGAAGATATAATACCTTCTGTAACAGTATAAGGCATACCAAACGGATAACCATGCACAAATACCTGATCTTGCGAATTGACTTTTACCTGTTGATTTATTTTTATCCCATCTGCGTTGAAATAATTATCCGCCTTCAAAATAGCTATATCTGTATGTGGATTTATCATTACAACACGGGCCAACGCTCTTTCTTTATGTTCGTTTTCAACAGCCACCTGCCTAAAGCTATCTACTACATGATGATTGGTTACAATAATTCCTCTTTCTTTCAAATAAAAGCCGGACCCACTGCCAGAGGCCGTATGAATTTTAAAAACTGAATTTGATATACTTATAATTTATTATTATTTAACTTCCAAACCATTTTGAAAAAAAGCCCTTTTTCTTTTCCTCTTTTGGAGGCGTTTCTGAAACAAGATTAAGCATTATTCTCTGTAAGGCAGGATATAATATGTTGGCTGCTTCTGCCCACGACTTGCCGGAAGATTGTCTTAAAGCCGTATGCATTTCGTTGAAATACTTATCTTCAAAATTGTAGTAATATAAAATATAGTAAAAAATATACTGTACAGATAAAGTGCACGCCAGATCATCTTTCTTATTGTACTCATCTGTGGCTCTTTCGTAAGTACCTTTCATTGTATTAACGAGTGTTTCATGAGTTGCACGTCTTCGAGGAGAGATAAAAGTTTCTATTTTATAAAAATTATCCTTTATTTTATCGGCAGTCATATTTCGGATTTTTTCGAAAAACTCCAGAGCATAACGTATTCTTTGCTGATGGGAATCTTTAGAACTCATCTGATAATTAATTTCTTTTTCTAAATCTGCTCTTAATGTCCCTTGTGGTGCAATATGATGGTCGATTTTTAATAATGTAATAGCTGCTATATCCCAACAAAAATAATCCCATCGTTTAGAATAAAAATAATTAGTGTATTGTTTTGCTTCCTCTATCATAGCCATTAAATTATTATATAAATCATTGCTTTCCGCTTCAGTATATTTTTTAATTTTAGGTTCATGGATTCTTTTAGATTTAAATTTTCCTATAAATTCATCATCATAACTATCTGCATAAATACATATTTCATACAAAACATCCCATATTTTATAAGGATCACATGTTTCAATAGGACACTCGTATTGAAAATATAATGCATCATCTTTTAATAAAAGGTTCGTAAGATTTAACGGAGAAAAGTTTATCTGTGCTGCCTGCCTGAGCAAAGGTATAGTATTACTTTCAGGTAATTTAAGGCACTCAGCTTCCACAGAAAACAAATCATTTGTTATTCTGATTTTTAAATTTACAGAACCGTGCGGAATCTCAAAATACGTTTTATCGGCGTTTCCATATTTTTCAAACATGTCAGGGTTAGCGTATCGTAATAAACTGATAGTGCTTTCCTTATAGTTTTTATTCTCATAAAAGTTTAAGACGTTTTGCCAATATGCCACGTCAACCGGACTTTTATTTGACTGAGTAGTATTTAAATAGTAATTCGGTGAAGTATTCATAATAAATAAAAGAATATAAATTTTTACAAATATACATTATTTTATTTGATTAAATAATATTAAAAACGATGCGTGTTTTTTACTCAATCTTAATGATGTTAACAGGACAATTATGAGCGGCTTCAAGGTTAGAATCGTATTCATCTATATGTACTACCACCGAATAAATTCCTTTTTTCTCTTGAGCACCTAATAATACGCTTTTTCCGTCCTTTTTTGACATACGCCACCTTTGAGGTGCTGCTTCCACACAGGCATTGCAGCCAATACACTTATTTCTATAATGTAAAATCCGAATCTGATGTTTAATTTTCCCCATCTAACTACTCTATATTACTCATCTATCCATTTGTATAACTTATCTGAAGGACGAATTTTTTCAGGCATTTTCATAGAAA
This sequence comes from Sphingobacteriaceae bacterium, assembly GCA_037447455.1. Lineage (GTDB taxonomy): Bacteria > Bacteroidota > Bacteroidia > B-17B0 > Aurantibacillaceae > BPGX01. The sequence goes on from JBBIGQ010000016.1 coordinate 35,712, forward strand.
ACACATCGCCTTTTTTTACTTCATTGACCGATGTGTTATTTACTCTTATTTCTTCTACTTTGGTTTTGATAAAACCTGTCTTAGTTCCTGTGATAATGACCTCATCGCCTACTTTCAGTGAATGTGTTTCTATTTCAAACTCGCCCACTTGTATTTTATCAAAGTATTTTCTTCCCACGCCTAAGTATAATTTCTTTTTGGTGGCAGATGATCCATGTTCTTTACTCCATTCGCCCATCTTTCGGCCTAAATAATAACCGTCCCAAAAACCTCTGTTAAATACAGTAGATAGTTCTTTTTTCCAATTCTCAATTTTATCGGTTGTGTACGTACCTTCGTAAATACTATCAATTGCTTCTCTATAACATTTGGTAGTAACATAAACATAATCAGCCGATCGCCCTCTTCCTTCAATTTTCAAAACACTCACACCTGCATCAATAATTTTGTCTAAGAAATCTATAGTACACAAATCCTTTGCCGACATAATGTATTCGTTGTCAATTTCTAATTCGTAACCCTCTTCTTTATCAATAACAACATAACTTCTTCTGCAATTTTGAATGCAAGCACCTCTGTTGGCAGAAGCATTATGCGAATGCAAACTTAAATAACATTTCCCTGAAACAGCCATGCACAAAGCACCATGTCCGAAAATTTCAATTTTCACTAATTCGCCAGAAGGTCCGGTAATTTCTCTTCGTTTTATTTCACGGACAATATCTGCTACCTGCATCAAACTCAATTCTCTGGAAAGCACCATCACATCGGCGAAGGCAGAATAAAATTCAACGGACTCTATGTTTGTAATATTACATTGTGTAGAAATATGAGCAGTCATTCCAACTTTTCTGCAATAGTTCAACACGGCATGGTCGGAGGCAATAATAGCGTTTATACCATGAAACTTTGCGGCATCTACAATTTCACGCATCAATCGCAAATCATGGTCGTATACAATAGTGTTTAAAGTAATATAAGTTTTGATATTGTTATCTTTGGCGATTTGTGCGATTTCTTTCAGATCTTCAAAGGTAAAGTTTATAGAAGAACGAGCCCGCATATTGAGTTGTTCAACTCCGAAATAGACGGAATTGCAGCCCGCTTTAATTCCGGACATCAATGCTTCAAAACTCCCGGCAGGAGCCATTAATTCCATTTTGTTCATAAGTTCTTTTTCTCAAACATGCAAATATACAGAAACTACAAGATATGGCTTGTCTTAATTATTACATCAAAAAATTGATTTAACAAACATATTAATGTTACTAAATAAAGATGTTTGCATACTTTATTCATTTTCCGCCTATTTATTCACAATCTAATTTTTAATTAAGGTGTTCATGAATATGCTCCAAATGTTACTTATATCAAGGTAAAAGTTTTTTTGATTGTAACATTTTCCGCCTATTTATTCACAATCTAATTTTTAATTAAGGTGTTCATGAATATGCTCCAAATGTTACTTATATCAAGGTAAAAGTTTTTTTGATTGTAACATTTTCCGCATATTTGTTGCATAACGCAGTTATGTTTTTAGAAGTTAAACACGAAAATAAAAGAGGATGGATAGAAGTCATTTGCGGTAGTATGTTTTCAGGAAAAACAGAAGAACTCATTCGTCGCCTGAAACGTGCGGAATTTGCCAAACAACGAATAAGAATATTCAAACCACAAATTGATACTCGCTATGACGCATTGAAGATTGTATCGCACGAAGGTAGAGAAATCGTGAGTATGCCTGTACAAAATAGTCAGAGCATTTTACTTTCTGTAGATATGGATAATACAGACGTGGTGGGCATTGACGAGGCACAATTTTTTGATAACGGATTGGTGGAAGTAGCGAGTTATTTGGCCAATCACGGCATTCGTGTCATTATTGCGGGATTAGATATGGATTATAGAGGAAAGCCATTTGGCGCAATGCCCCAACTATTGGCTATTGCAGAATATGTTACTAAAGTACACGCCATCTGTGTAAAATGTGGGCAATTGGCGTATGTTTCGCATCGTATTGCGGCTTCGGAGCAGTTGATTTTATTGGGCGAAACAGATTCTTATGAGCCCCTTTGTAGAAATTGTTTTAATGAACATTTCAAAAATGAACAATGAACTATTCGCTTCAAGAAGTTGCAAACATTGTAGAATGCGAAAAATTAAATGGTTCCTGTAATCGTATTATACAATCAATTTACATTGATACACGACAAATTGCCTTGCCAGAAAATGCATTGTTTGTAGCTATTGAAAGCCCGAAAAATGATGGACATAAGTACATTCAACATGCTTATGAGAAAGGCATAAGAAGTTTTTTGGTTCAATATGTTCCAGACGATATACATTTTGATGACGTCTGTTTTATTATAGTAAAAAATACCATTCGTGCATTGCAGCAGTTAGCATGTTATCATCGCTGTCAATTCAATATTCCCATTATTGGTATTACTGGTAGTAATGGCAAAACAATTGTAAAAGAATGGTTGTATTTTTTATTGAAAGATGTGTTTAATATCTGCCGAAGTCCTAAAAGTTTTAATTCTCAAATTGGAGTACCGCTATCGGTGTTGAATCTATCGGCATCTCATTCATTGGGTATTTTTGAAGCGGGTATTTCTGAACCTAACGAAATGGAGCATTTACAATCTATTATTCAACCCCATCTTTGTATTTTGACACATTTTGGAACAGCACATTCAGAAAATTTTATTTCGAATGAAGAAAAATTAAAAGAAAAATTGAAACTTTTTCAAAGTGCTCCTATCAAGATTATTCAAAGACATCAAAACATTTTTTTACAAAACTATTCTTTTGCATCTGATTACAAATGCATTTCTGAGTTAAATACAGATTTTTTTTGTGTTCAAAAAATAAAAAAATATTCTGATAAATCTCTCATAGTTGTCAGAGTGGAAAATGAAAAGTTTGAGTTTGCTATTCCTTTTATGGACGATGCTTCTGTAAAAAATGCGATTACTTGTTTTGCCTGCATTTATGAGTTAGATAAAACATTGGTTTCTAAACTTTTGCCGAAGTTTTCTGAACTGCCACAGATTTCATTACGATTAGAAATTAAAAAAGCAAAGTATCAATCTATTTTAATCAGTGATTATTACAATTCAGATCTTGACTCATTTGAAATTGCAATGAGTTATTTTCATCAGTATTCGGAGTTATCTAAAATATTGATTTTATCGGACTTTGAACAAATTAAAAATTCCGAAGAAGTATACTTTAACGCACTAAAAATAATTCACAAGTATAATTTAAAACAAGTTTTTTTAATAGGCGAAGAATGGAAACATTACACATCAAAGTTATCATTGCCTTTTGTGTATTTTCCAACAACGGCTGATTTTATTGAACAACTGACTTTGTATTCGAATGTTTTTTTTCAATCAGTAATTTTAATTAAAGGTGCAAGAAAGTATGAATTTGAAAGAATAGCACAATATCTGGAATTAAAATCTCACGATACTATTTTAGAAATACACATTCCTTCTTTGTGGCATAATTTACGATATTACAAAAATCTTGTTGGTAAGCCGGTACAATTGATGTGTATGATTAAAGCATCGGGATATGGATCGGGAAGCGTCGAATTAGCGTACGCCCTACAGCGTTTTGGTGTGGATTATTTAGCCGTAGCATACGCTGATGAAGGAGTAGAATTACGGCAAGCCAATGTTTCATTACCTGTTATGGTGATGCTGCCCGAAAGTCAATCTTTTCAGGATATTATACACTATCAATTAGAGCCGGAAATTTATTCATTTGAGATATTGAATGCTTTTGTAGAAGCGTTAAAAAAACAGGGCATTGAACGATATCCTGTGCATCTTAAATTGGATACGGGGATGCATCGCTTGGGATTTTTGCCTTCCGAAGTGCCATCGCTTATTGATTTTTTGAAGAGTAATTCTTATGTTGTGATCAAAACAATTTTTTCTCATTTTGCGGCTTCTGAAAGCAACACGCACAGGGATTATACACTGCAACAGATCAAGATATTTAAACCATTATCTGAACAAATAGAACAAGCGTTGGATTACAAAGTCAAAAAACATATTTGTAATTCGGCGGCCATCAGTCGTTTTCTGGAAGCACACTTTGATATGGTACGAATAGGTATAGGAATGTATGGAATCAGCGATGATAATGAAGAACAGAAACAATTGCAAAATGTTTTGTCACTCAAAACACGAGTGGTTCAAATCAAACATCTTAAAAAAGGCGACAGCGTTGGATACAACCGAAACGCTATATTGTCCAGAGATAGTAAAATTGCGGTCATTCCTATTGGTTATGCTGATGGCTTTTACAGACACTTTGGTAATGGAAAATTTTTAGTAAAATATAAAAGCCAATTATTGCCGACAATAGGTAATGTATGTATGGATATGAGTTTTTTGGATGTTACAGATGTGGATATAAATGTAGGAGATGAAATTATTATTTTTAATACGAGTGATGATATAAAGCGAATGGCAGAAACCTGTGACACTATTCCTTATGAAATACTTACTTCTATTTCTCAACGAGTAAAGCGAATTTATGTGTATGAATGATAATTAACACCAGTGCTTAATCCACCATTTTTTCATTTCACAGACATAATAGGGCACTTGTTTGCCGCCAAATTCTCTGAAATATCGCTCTACAGCGGGTATCATACTGCCTTCAAAATCAAAAGTTTTGAGCCCTAATGCTTTGCTTTTTAGTATACTCTTCCACATACACAACACGCCTGCTCCGTGATGCTTTTTTATATCATCGTATCCGCCGAACAGGTAATATGCTGATGAATGATCATACACACAAAAAGTAGCAGCAATAGGATCTTTTTCATGATACGCTACAAAGCAAAAACTATTAGTATCGTTTGCAAAACTATTTAATATTTTATCAAGATAAATTTCGTTGATTTTTTTGTTTTGTCTTTGAAAGGTCTTTAAGACCAAATGTTTTAAAATAGAATAATTTTTTTCTTGAACGACCTGAATATTATCATTTTCAGCTTTACGAATACTTTTTCTTTTTTCAGAAGATAAATTTTCAAAAAGTTGTGTCTCAGAAAAATCTAAATTGAGTTGATAAGTATAATTTACCTTAACAGACCAATGTGCCCATTGAAATACTTGTGTATCTTGAATATCTGGTGGAAGCGCAAACCTTATGTAAGATACTTTTTCGTGTCTTTCAAAATACTGAATAATTAATTCCTGAACATTCTTTAAAAACGTGTTTTTGCTTTCTTCTTTTTGTGCCGATAAAAGCACAGTTAATCCATTATAAGGTTGAAATGGCGGCGGAATAATGTAGTGAAGACCAAATTTTGATTTTTTGAAATAATAAAAAAGCCCTATCAAGTCATTATTATTATTGAAAATGCCCACAATATGAAGATACGGCAAATAGATGTTTAAAAACTCTTTTTGATGGAATACAGTAATTTTATCTAACAGAGATTCCGGATAGTTCAGTTTAGATAATGTAATGGGTTTAAGATACATTTTTCTAAAAATAAAAAATCCCTTCCAGAAGAAGGGATTTTTAGTATTTCAAATATTGTTATTATTTATTAACGATTAATTTTCCGGATTTTACAATACCATCCGTTTTAATTTGAATGATGTAAATGCCAGAAATTAAATTTTGAGTGTTTACTTCTAATTCTATCGCATTGTTAGAATTGTGAACGTAAGTAGTTTGAGAAGTAATGACTTTTCCTGTGATGTCCATGATTGTCAGGTTAATTGGATGTTGGCCAGCAGGAAGGGAAAGTTGAATTTTCGTGAAATCTTGAGCAGGATTAGGATAGATAAACAGTTCCTCTTCTTTAGCAAAGTTATGTTCAATTTCACTTACAGATACGATGTAAGGGGTAGCGAATTTTGAAGTTGCCCAAGCACCTCTTCCATGCGTTGCTGCATAAATATAACCAGAATTATAGCAGAGCCAATAAGGTAAGGTTTGTTGTTTCAGTTGATATACAGGAACTTGTGGCAATTGTCCGTTATTATCCTGGCTCCAAACAGGAGACGACTGTGTAATATCCATAGTTGAAAATACACCTTTTTCAGTACCTACTAAAACCTTATTATTGTCTTGTTGCAAGAATAATGAAGCATAAACCGGAATGTTGGGCAGGCTACCAGTTTTATCAATAAAGTTAGTAGCATCTGTTTCATTCCTGTCAAGAAGACGAGCATCGCCGTTGCTTACAAAAATTCTACCCCCTGTTGTATTATAGCCACCTAATATAACCAACACTGTTTGATTATTGTCACTAACAGAAATGCTGGTAATTGGGAAATTAAATTTTGCAATAGCGGTAGTACGAATAGTATTATTGTATTTGAATTTGGTTCTATCTGCAACAACGCTTGAGCCACTTATTTTCTTAAATGCAGAATCAATATCCGAAGTAAACACGCCACTGTAATCTCTGAAATCATCATCATAGAGAGCACTCAAGTGAGAAATTCGGTATAAGTAATACGAATTAGTGGCCGCATCATAAGTTGAAAAGTACAACTCGGTACCAGAAGGTGCCCATTGTAAGTTGGTTACATCGCCTTTCACGGCTACCACTGTAGATGAAGGAACGCCGCCCGGCCCATCAATTCTTGAGTTAGACCCAGCTATTTTTATCCAGGATGGAGAAATATCTCCATTGAGGCCTCTTTTAGTCAGCATTACACCTCTTTTCACGCCAACAGCTAAACGCGCTGAACGTGTAGTAGGGATTTTTACAATGTTAGAAGTAAAGGGCGTGTTTGTATAAGATAATGGCGCTGTGAGTTGAATACTGTCAATGTGTGTATACCCTGAAATGCCAAGGTCCCCATTTTCTGCATACAACCAATCTCCTGCATTGTATCTTAATCCAATATTAATCATTACTATGGTATCATTTGAACCGTTGGCTGGTGTGTGATCGAGAGTAATGCGAATGGAGTCCAAAAGATTAGGTAGTAAGAAAATCTGATGATTCGCAGTATTGCTATTGTCAAAGCCAGAACCTACAATAGAATAAGAGGTAATGTTGGTACCTGTATAAGATGGGAAAACAGAATAAATGTAAGAAGGACTTGTAAGTACATTTTGATAGGTAGAGCCAGTTTTTACAACAATCACATCATAATAAGCATTTTTTTGAGGGCGGGTGTAATTAAAAACAAATTTCTTTTTAGTATTACCAGCAGATGCCTTTACAAATAATGTATCTATCTTATTCCATAAAATGGCAGAATCCGCCGGTGGATTCGCTTGTCCCCAATTTTCCCACAATGCAATTGGTGTATTCAAACCAGCAAAACTTGGAAAAGACGGTTTCGTGCCAGATGCCGCAACAGCAGAGGTATACAAAACATCTGTAAATCCTGCAAATGGATTAGAAGCGATGTTGGTATTTCTTTGAATAGACCCGAAATTATAGGAGACAAAAGCTGTTTTATTATTAATTTTAGAAAATTCTATGCCATAAGAATTTTGAGTGTTGTAGGTTTGAGCATTCATTGCCACATTGGTATTGCTGCTGCCTTTAATGTAGAGAGGTCCTGCATTAAAATCTGCACCCAATACACCGCCCACCGGAATAACAGTATTTGTACCAATGTTTACAGGAAAATTGGTCATACTGGTTTTGTTCAGTAAAGCGGTATTATATCCCTTATTAGCAGACAAAAAATTAAACATATTGTTAGTAGAATTCCAGATTCCTTTGTAAAGTCCGCCATTCGTTGCTACAAAAAATTCATTCGAATTATTGATGTTAAAAGAGATATTGTGAATAAAGGGATGTAAATAAAGTTGAGCTAAAGCATCTACAAACACTTCAATCCCTAATTGTGTCCATGTCCCATTACCAAAAGCAGAAGAAGGATTTTGTTTCCATTGATACAACACATAACCGCCTACAAAAATTTGTGTAGGATCTGTTGGATGTACTTTTATTGTATTAGAATATCCTCCGTGATAGCTGTATCTTACATTTCCGCTCTCATCCACTCCATACGTCTGCTTAAAAGGATCAAACTGTCCGTAACTTCCTAAGGTAATTTCCTTCCAGGTATTCCCTTTGTCATTAGAGCCATAAACAGCATTTAAGTCTTGATCAACAGGAGAATAGATATTAGTTGTGGAAGCCGTACCCGTTTTTGAAACTAATAGGTACACATAATTTGGATTAGAAGGTGCAATGGCAATTTCTATACGCCCTAATTTATTGACATTTGGATTGACCGTATTCGTAGGGGTAATGTCTGTAAATGAACCGGGCGCTCCGTTCGTGCTTTTATATACTTTATTATTTGTTGTTTTGTAATCACCAGAAACATAATATACATAACCATCTATACCCACTTTTACATCTTGTGCAGGTGAGTTTGATTCTTGTGTAAATGTGCCTCCTCCATCCGTAGAAATAAAAAATCCCTTTGTAGAAGCCACATATAAAATTTGTGCATTCGTAGGATGTGTAGCGATTTCATCAATGTCTCCAAAAAGCGATGAGTCCTGAACAACTGTAAAAGTAGTGCCGGTAGGAGAAAATTTATACAAACCGGTACCTTTAAACGCATTGGATTTATATTGATAAAGGTTTCTGTAAAAATAATTTTCCCCTGTACCTACATAGATATTTCCATCTGCTGCTTGCGCTATACATGAAACATTAAATACACCGGATTGATCGTTTACAGGTGCCCAACTGGCGCCACCATTAGTAGATTTAAACACTCCGCCACCTACACTGCCTGCAAAAATGGTTTTACTTGTTGCGTCTGTTTTATCATAAAGCACACTTCTTGTTCGCCCACCGGCATTATCAGGACCTACTTCTTGCCAATTTAAACCTAACTGTGCATAGCTAAATGAAGTTATTGTCAAAAGAAATGCAATACTTTTTTTCATAACAAAAATTTTAAAAAATCTTTCCGCCCAAATATAAGGAGAATTTTTATTTTCTAAAAAATTAAAATTCAGACCATATTTTTTAATTGATTACACTGTTTGTTTAAAGCCCTTTAAAAAGTTAAAACAAGGACAAGCTCACTATGACGTGAACCGAAGTACGGAGAAAAGTGAAGTGAAAGATTATCGCTTATGTCAAATTCTCTTAAATGCGCATCTACATTAGCGTCCAGGATGTTCAACACATACACCAGAGCAAGCCCACCGATGGAAAGATCCCGCCATTTTTTACTTTGATTTTTTAGTAAAGTTAATTGCTGGGCAGATAATCCATCTTTGTTTATTCCACCGTTGATTACAGTTATTAATTCTGTTTTATAGTAATGGTACTGTTCATTTTGCTTGAAAATGTTGAACATTAACCAACTTCCTACCCCATATATTATGGGCACTTTCCAGATTTTTTTGTTGTAAATTTGTCCCAGGCCCGGAAGTACTGCGCTCATCACGCTTGCCTTTTTAGGCCTTGACCAGCTTGAAAACCAATTTTTTTTATCCGATGGATTGGAAAAAAAAGAGGTGTTTTGAGCTAAGGTAAAGTTTACCATCAACAAGCCGAAACAAAAAGAAACAAGTCCACTGAAAATTTTATTCATATAGGAAGTTCTTTTAGGTAACATACTAGAAAATGTTCTTTATCATTGTTTTCCCAAAATTGTTTCTAATAATTTTATCAACCTGATGAATGATTTCAGTAGATGTTTTATATTCTTTTGTTTCATCCATTGGTAAAGTATTGGTGCCTTTTGCATCCAGTGCCTGAAGTAAAGCAGATACGGTTATCTGGTAGTCCGGCTTCAATGGGATGTACAGAGGGTCGTTATCTTCCTGTTTGACCTCTATTATAAATTCTGTTTCAATTAAATCCTGAATGATGTTTTGTGTAAGCCGGTTCGGCAAGTCAAGTTGACTTGAAAGTTCAACGATTGTGATGCCTTTGTTGTGTTGAATAAAGCGATTGAGTACTTTGTTTAAAATCATTATGCTAAATATTTTTCTTAAACGGTTGCTTAAGTTATTGATTTCAGTTTCCAATTCAAACCTATCAACGTGTTGGTGAGCATACACTATTTCAGCACCTAAAAGCACAACAAACCAACTATATTGAATAAACAATAAAAACAGTGGTACTGCTGCAAAACTCCCATAAATAGCATTGTAACGTGATACACCTACCTGAAAGTTAATGTAAATCCATTGTAATAATTCAAACAAAATGGCTGCCCAAAAAGCCCCAAAAAAAGCGGATTTGGCAGACACAAAGACATTCGTTAGCGTTTTATATAAAAAGAAAAAAATAAGCACCAATAAACCTAATGATACAATCTTAATCCCTATCACAGCGGCACTTGAAAAAAACAAAGATGAAATTTTAGTTTGCAATAATATAGTGGCACTACTGGACAACACTAAAAATATAGGTGCAAATATCATAATGGCAATATAGTCCGCAATTTTTCGAAACCAATTTCTGATTTGAGGTGCTTCCCAAGTCTGATTAAACACATTTTCAATGTTATTTAAAAGAGACAGAACACTATACAACAGCAGCAAAACACCTGCACCGGCAATGAGACCACCTTTGGCGGCCTGTAGCATCTTATTAGCGTATTCAAAAACATTCGTTAAAACAAATGCGTACTGTGGATTGTTATTTAATATATCGTTTTCTAATTCTTTTTCCAGCCCAAAACCTTTTGCTATAGCAAATGCCAGTGCCACTAATGGGACTATTGAAAAAAAGGTGTAATACGTTAAGGCGGTGGCCTTCATTAACCCTTTATCCGTTATAAATTTTCTACCGGCTAAGGTAATTATTCTTATAGTTCTTACTATCTTTGCCACTACAGGCCTTTCTTTTTCTAATCGGACATTCCACAATCCGCGGGTCAAAACTTGCCAGATGTATTTGATGATGTTAATCATATAAGGTCATTAAAAATTTTCGTACAAAGTTTCAAAAAATATCTTACTTGTTTGCTTTATTTTTTCTGTAGGAAGCGTAAAGTTATTAAAAAACAGGCAGAACGATAAAATTTTTCCGGATTTGGTTTTTAAATAGCCGGCATACGTTCGTACCCCTTGAATGTATCCTGTTTTGCACTTTAAATTGCCTTTAAGTGGTGCGGTATCTGTGTATCGTTTCATCGTTCCGCTTTCACCGGCTACAGGTAGTGATTTTAAAAAATACGATTGATGCGCTGTGTGATAAATCTTTAAAAGCAGTTGATTTAAAGCATCGGCTGAGAGCAAATTTAGTCGGGACAACCCACAACCATCGTCTATATTAACTTCATTCACATTGGTGCCAGAGTGCTTCAAATAGGTTTTAATAACTTCTTTTCCTTTTTCAGAATTGCCCTTTCCTAATGCCGTTAAAATAGATTCTGCAAAAAGATTAATACTATGCATATTGGTGAGTTGTATTATTTCAGACAAAGGAGGGGACTGAATCGTGCCTAATAAGCGGGCAGAAGAATAGTTGATGGTATCCGTGTTTGAAATAATGGTATTGAATACAGATAATTTATTTTTAGAAAATTCTGAAAGTAATTCTTGAGCAAACATTCGAACAGGATCTGGTAAAGCCCCTTCAATAGAGTATGTTTTTTGAAAAGGGGGGATACTGCCTTTTAACCGCTTGGTATAAGAAACCGGATCGCCATAAATGTAGGCATTATCTCCGCCTGTTTTTGCTGTCAGCATATTGTCAGTAATTTCTATCAATGGGGCAGAGTTATATTGTGGTGTTATTTTAATAAGCTGGACCGGAGCATTTTCGTTTTCAGATTTCAAATAAATATGGTATTGATTATCGTAGATATTAAAAGAATACGGGATAGCCGCATAATAATTATTAATATCTTCCCAAGCCCAATTATCATTTACAGTTGTTTGAGAATACGAATTATCTAAAATTACCTTGCCTTGAATTATTTTAATATCTTTATTGTTCAATAGCATTGTAAAGGCATTTAGTTTAGGATAATTAAAAAACCGGGATTCTAACGTAGGATCACCGTATCCTTTAATAATAATATCCCCATAAAGAGTATTATTTTTTATTTCACCACGCGCATATACTTCTGTTTTAAAGTGAAAATCAGCACCTAATTTTTCTAAACCTATAATGGTCGTTAAAAGTTTGAAAGTACTGGCAGGCACAAGTGAAATGTGGCTATTGTGTTCAAAAACACTCTGCCTGGAAACCACCTCTTTAACAGAAATACTTACCACCGCATTTTGCCATTCCTGTGATTGAAAAATTTGTGTTAAGTACGGTTGTGCAACATAATAATTCAACCAACAACTCGTTAAAATTGTTAAAAATGCTTTCATATTTTGAAAAAAGCAAATCTCGTTAAAATTTTTGTATATTTATGCAAACTTTTTAACTTATTTACGACTATTTTTAATTTAATTTTATGTCTAAAAAGAAAAATAAAAAATCTACAAAGCCCACGGCAAAACCTAAAAGCAAAGATAAAATTCAGGAAAAGAAAAAGGTAAAAAAAACAACAAAAAAAACATCCTCTAAGTCCATTCCTGACAAAAAGAAAAAAAACAATTCTGCAAAAAGCACGTCTCCCAAAAAGAAAAATATCGCCCCATCTACAAAGAAAAAAAAGGACTCTGTTTCTAAAAAAAATAAACCAGCCAAGCCATCACAAAAAAAACCGGCTCCAGTAAAAAAAGATTCTTCAAAACATACAACACTAATACCCCCTCCTGCTAAATCCAATTACCTTGTTAAATTAAAAATTGATGCCAAGACCATCATTTTTGTAAAAGATGAAAAATCACTCAAAAAGTGGAAATCCCAATATCCCAATGCGGAAGAGGTGCTATGAAAGTAAGTAAAGCAACATATTTTAATACTTGCAATGTGTCTGGCTATTTACTTTTTATAATGCGTTTGAGGACGCCTTATAATGATTCAACTTTTAAAGTTTAATAGTACATTTTTTCAGATATTTGCCAATCAAAAAAATGACTATGGACGATAAAAAATTATTAGACACGGCCAGATCTCAAATGGAAAAAGCCATTCATCACTTAGAAGTTGAATTATCTAAAATTCGTGCCGGAAAAGCTAATCCCGCGATGTTAGACAATGTGTTGGTAGATTATTACGGCGCCAAAGTGCCTATTTCCCAAACGGCTAGTATCAATACATTAGATGCCCGCACTTTAGTGATACAACCGTGGGAAAAAAGTATGTTAAGCCCTATTGAAAAAGCCATACAACTTGCCAACTTAGGATTTAATCCTCAAAATGATGGCTCTGTTATTCGTATTTCAGTACCTCCTCTCACCGAAGAAAGAAGAAAAGAATTGGTGAAACTTTCTAAACAAGTGGCAGAAGAAGCCAAAATAGGTGTACGCAACGCCCGAAAAGAAGCAATGGAATCTATTAAAAAAATGCAGAAGGAAGGGCTTCCGGAAGATGAAGCAAAAGCCCTCGAACAAAAGGTTCAAAAACTGACAGATGAATACATTATCAAATGTGACAAACATCTTGAGCTAAAAGAAAAAGAAATTATGACGGTCTAAATATTCCTATGAACTTTCTAAAAAAACTCATTCTCAACAGTATTTTTGTTTTTGTGTTGTCGTATTTCTTAAAAGGCATACACATAGATGGCTTTTTGAATGCCCTGCTTTTTACGATAGCATTAGCATTTTTAAATAGTATTGTTAAGCCCATACTTATATTGCTTTCACTACCCATCACCGTTCTTACACTTGGACTATTTCTCATTGTCATTAATACAGGATTAGTTTATCTGGCGGCTTATCTGGTTGGTGGGATACAGATTGAAAAATTTATTTATGGACTTGTTTTTTCTTTGGTAATTAGTATTATTACATCGCTTACCGACTGGGCAGTGGGAGATTAGTATGATGAAACAATATCAGCATGTTGAATACTATAATGCAATTGATACATATAGGTTTTTATCAGCTTTAGGAGTTTGTATAAGTCATTGGTATCATTATATCCCGGTTATTAATCAAGCAAAGTTAGGTTTTGTTGGAGTGGGTTTCTTATTTCAATCCAGTTATTCAAACTTAAAGAAAAAATAAAACAATCTCATATTAGCACTACGGATGCCTTAAAAAATTTTTACATAAAAAGATTTTTTAGAATTGTCCCTTCCTACTATTTAATTACTATTCTTGCTACAATTTTTAATGACAATGAAATACGTGAGGCATTTATTTCTAATATCAGTTTTACTTCTAACTATTATTTTATCTCAACTCAAAAATGGAGTGCAATTTTTTCTCATTTTTGGTCACTTTCAGTTGAAATGCACTTTTACTTCCTCTGGTCAATACTTTTTCTGTTTATAAGAGTAAAATATTTAAACTACATTTCAGTATTATTTATTTTAATATCAGTACTATACAGGTATTATACTTTTACAACTTCATTTGATTATTTTGATGTTTATATTAACAGTGTTTCCTGTATAGATTTATTTATGTTTGGTTTTTTATTTACTTATTTTTATTACTATCAAAAAAAATGGATGATTAACCTCTTAAATAATAAAACATTTAAGGTTCTTGTTTTATCAGGACTTGTTCTGGCTTTTATCAGTATCACCTTAATTAAAGAAAGTCCTATTTACACGTGGGTGTTTTTTAGAAGTATTTGGGGCATACTTGGTATATTATTAATTGGCATTTCTTTATCAGAACCGAAAAGATTTGACAAGCTTATCCTTGAAAATAAAGTAATTATTTTTTTAGGAAAACTTTCATATTCAATTTACTTGGTTCATAATTTTGTGCCAGGAATTTTATTGGAATTAAAAAAATACAACATCCCACTTTACTTAGAATTTTTATTATACTTTTCTTTTACAACTTTCGTAAGTTATTTAATATATAAGTTGATTGAAACGCCTTTCAGGAATTATGGTATTCAATTAACAACCAGAATTTAAACGCATCCCTACATACCTTTCTGGAACAGTCAAATTGTGAATGCAATGTTCTAATTTTTCTTGAATAGCCAATGGATACAGCGCTTGGGCAACTTTAAAATTCAGTTTTTCAAAAAAATCAGAAATGATAGTAACTACATAAATTGGTTTTTCATTATTACTTCTAAATAATTGTATTAACTTTTTCCGATGCCTTGTTTTCTGAATGCTTCAAGTACTCCCACACTACATACTTCTGCACAATCATCATATTCTCGTATTCTTCCAAACCACATTCCTTCATTATTTGAATTAATTATAATTAAAAATTACCAAACAACAATTATCCAAACGCATCCCTTTAATCCCTGCTTTGACTCTCTCAAAGTGATATTCTGTGCACGGTATTATTGAATAGTGTGTTTTAAAAGACCTGATCATCACTCTATAAAATTCATTTGCTAAAATCTTGATTATCAGGAAAAACACTCAAACCATATAACCCCCTGTGAAAGCGATTAAAATTCCTTTTGCTAATCCTTACCCGGCAGGCAGGTTACGTGCCCAGTATATTCGTATTTATTCCCTTTTATATCTTGTGCATATATCTTATATACATATACATCTTGCTTTGCTTTTCCTTCACTCCCTTTCACACTACCATCCCATCCCTTTTGAAAATTATTACTTTCAAAAATGAGTTCACCCCATCTATCAAATATCAACATCTTGTAATCATTTTCATCAATGCCAATGCCTTTTACATTAAACACATCGTTTAATCCATTTCCATCCGGTGTAAATACATCTGGTATAAACAACCTGAAAATAGGTTCTATTCTTACTTTTTTCTTTGTGTAGTTTTCGCAACCGTATTGATTTTTTGCCACTAAATAAACTTCATAGTCCCCCGCGTATTCATATACGTGATAAGGATGCATTTCAGTAGAGATATTTTGATTGCTATACGGGTCTCCAAAATACCATTGATAGGTATCTGCATTTTGAGATAAATTGGTAAAATTAATGATTGGATTATCCACCGTTGCAATGGATGGATAGGGTTCAAAATCTGCAATGGGTGTAGGATACACTTGGATATAGTTCTGAATAATCGTATCCCATCGACAGGCATATTGATTGGTTACATAAAGCGTTACTGGATAAAAGCCCACTCCCTCGTAAGTTGTAGATACATTATTCCCACCAATCGTATTGCCATTTCCAAAATTCCAGAAATAGGTATCGTTACTTCCGGTAGATTGTGCTGAAAATGTTACTACCAGAGGCGGGCATCCTTGACGAATATCTGCTGAAAAATCGCCACGGGGCTTAGGATACACATTGATGACAAAATAAGCAGTGTCTCCCGGATTGGTGCATCCATCATCTACATACACGCTGTAAATTTGCGGTTGATTATTGTAATCCGCTGTAATTACTATCTCCTGTGTATTAGATCCTGTATTCCAAAACCACTGATACGGGCCATTATTACCCGGAGAAATAATATAAGGATGTAAAGTATAACTATCTTCTGAACAAATCCAAATAGTATCATCTTTGAGTTGGAGAGGCGGCTTGACGGTGATGGTAATAATTTTTTGAGGTGTTTTACAAGCATTCGTATCAACCGCATAAACAGAAAAGGTAGTAGTAGTTGTCAGATTGTTCACCGTATGTGGCCCGGCGCCGCTTAGTCCACTGGTCGCATCCCAATAGTATTGATACGGCGCTGTTCCATTATAAGCTGCAGCAAACAAGTTGACATTATTACCATAACAAATCACTTGATCCGGAGAAGTTACAAGTCCTAATTGCGGTGGCTCTGTAACTGTTATGACAGATGATGTAGTACATCCGTAGTAATCCGTAACAATCAAAGTGTAAGTACCCGCCGTTACTCCATTCACAATGCTGTCATGATAATGATAGGGTAACCAATCCAGATAAATCGGAGCAGTTCCATTAGTATAAGTAGCCACTATGATTCCGTTATTCCCGCCATTACACAATGGAGGAGTATAAGTTATAGAACTAATTTGCGGAACAGAAGGAGCGGGTACCCACACGGTATCAGAGTATACACAATTGTTTACATCCGTAATCGTGAGTGTATATACTTGATTGCCTGCAAGGCCCGAAATACTGGAAGTATTTGTAGCCCCGGTGCTCCATTGGTATTGATAGGGCTGAACCCCACCTTGTATATTACTAAATATCATTCCATTATTTTGATTACATCTATCTGGGATAGTAGTAAACAAAAACTTAACTTGTTGTGGTTGATTAATAGGAATATACTCCATTTTAGAACATCCATTATTGTCGACTATTGTACAAGTATACGTATCATAAGGCACATTTGTAATTATGTTACTATTACTCACATTAGGGTTCCAACTATAAGTAAAAGGTCCTGTTCCACCAATGGCAGTAACAGTAGCACTTCCATCGCTTCCATTGTAACATGTAATACTATTAGATACCACACTGACCAAAATAGCTGGCGGCTCACTTACTTGCACTGTTTGTGTGGCAATACAATTGTTGTCATCCATCACCAATACAGTATACGTTCCTGCCATCAAATAATTAGCCGTACTCATCGTGCTTCCTGCTCCGCCATAAGGTTGCCATTCATAATAAATATAATTTCCTATACCACCGCTCGCCTGAACGGATGCAGAGCCATCGCTAAACTGATAACAGGTAGCCGGTGTAGAAGAAACGGATAAAGTTACAGGCGGTGGCTCCGGGATATTGGTTGTGGTATAAGATTGGCATCCTGAGCCGTCCACTACATTAATACTATAATTACCGGCAGGGAGGTTGGTTACATTAAAATCGTTATTAGTAGTATTTTGAATTCCCAATGATGGGGTAATGGAGAAGTTATATGGACTTGTTCCATTATTCGCACTTGTCAGAATACTACCATCTGAATATCCATAACAAGATACACTTGAATTTGTTACACTTAATATGGGATCAAATGGAACAATTACATTAGCAGAATAACTTCCTACACAGGGTCCATTATTTATTTCCTGATAAATTGTAAATATTCCTCCATCTGGAAAGCTTACAACACTATTTGGTGAAGTTGTTGTAAAGGTGGAGGGAATGGTATTTCCAGTTATCGTATAAGACTGTACTGAGGGGGTCGGATCGCCTGTATTGGTGATAGTAAATGTGCGGCAATTTTTAGAAGTTATAAATCCTGTTATGGGCAATGGTATTAAATTGACCTGAACGGTTTTTACAAGAGGTGCACAATAACAAGGTCCACCTATTGTCAGTGTATAAGTACCTGGTACGTTTGTCGTAAAAGTGGCTCCTGTATAATTACTGATACCACTGCCACCTGGTCCATTCCAATTATAGTTACCTTGCATGGGCAGCGCTGTAACTGTAGCAGTTGGGCCACAATTATTTAAAACTTGATTGACAATTGTATTATCCCCACACAAAGCATCTACATAGGCCATGCCACCATGCCCGCCTGCACAACAATCTATCGCTGAAATAGTGATTGTCACACTTTGCCCCATATAAGGAGTAAGGTCTAATGTTGCTACTTGCCATGTGGGATTATAAATTGTTCCGCCAGCATTTTGCCATTGAGGGCATCCATAATTAGAACAAGGGCCGGCTACAATATTAAAATTAGGACAACCTAATGGATTGCCGTTTACAGCAACCTGTAATGTAAATTTTGGTTGACACGAGCAACTGTGCCCAGGATCCTGTAAAATCGCTAAAAATGCGATTTGAAAAAATGTATTACCGGGACCAACTACAAAGGTCTTTGAAATAGTAGTGGTTTTATATCTTCCGGCTAAATCATTCAATTGAGCTACTTGTGTCCCGCCCAATGGTGAATTAGGTATAGGTCCAACTATCGGATCATTAAACGGTGTGGTCTTAATTAAGTAAGGGGCATTACTACTTACATTCCATCCATTAAAGCTCCCTTGTTCAAAATCTTCATTGTTGCAGGCCGCTGTTTGAATAGTTCCTGAATGGATTGTTTTCGCATTATTTAAAGTATATAGATTATATTTTTCATTAATAAAGACCCGTTTCATATTGTACATAAAAAACTTGTAATCAAATCCCTTTAGACCTTCCTGCTGTGCAATTTGATTGACTTCCTCCCAATTAAATCCCTGCAAGGAATCTTCATCAAAAGCACAATTGACAAATGAAAATTTTTTCTCACCCTCTTCAATTTCTTTATGTGAATGTTGATGATTTTGAGCCATTGTTAATAATGGCAACAGCAACATTAAACATCCCAAAAATTTAATTGTCGTTTTCATATGTTTTGTTTTTAATAATTCCCATCTTTAATATTTCCAATTAATGTAACATGTCCAACAAATGTATGTTCTCTATGTAGCAAATCTTCCACAATAATTTTATACACATATACCCCCTGTTCTGCTATTTTAGCTGTTTTTTTAACTCTACCATCCCAGCCCACAAAGAAATTTTCAGAAGTAAAAATCACTTCACCCCATCTATCGTAAATATACATTTTATAGGGCGTTTCTAATATGCCAACGCCCTTCGGTTGAAAAATATCATTGACCATATTCCCGTCGGGTGTAAAGGCATCTGGAATATAAAGAACAAAATCAGGGGTCACTTTTAAGGGTTTTGAAATTCTATCTTCACAACCAAACTCGTTGATGGCCAGTAATGTAACATTATATTCCCCAGGTAAATTATAGAAATGTACAGGATTAGCAAAAGTAGTTTGATTATTGGGTTGATTCGGTGCACCAAAATCCCATAAGTAATTTGTTGCTCCTTGCGATAAATTGGTAAATGTAAACACAGGATCAAAAATAGAAGTTTCATATTTATCTGGCTCAAAATCTGCTACCGGCTTGGGATGCACAACTATATAAGGATTAGCAATAGTATCAACATAACATCCGTACTGAGAAGTAATAGTGAGTTTTACAGAATATGTGCCTACACTGGTATATTCGGTGCTTACATGGCTTCCACTTGCTGTGTTTCCATTACCAAAGTCCCATTGATAAGAATCGCCAGACCCATTTGAAATAGAAGAGAAAAAGACATTCAAAGGCGGACAACCTTCTACAAAATCAGAAGTAAAATAACCTTTAGGTAGCGGATGCACAGAAACTGTTGCAACAGCCGTTGCATTTGGAACAGAACAGCCATCTGAAATTGTGACCGTATAAGTATTGGGTTGTGTAGGATATATTCCAGACAATGTAATAGATGGAGTAGTAGCACCGGTTGACCAAGTGTATGTATAAGGTCCGCCATTACCGGGACTCGTTATATTAGCCCAAATTGTGGCGGGTTGTTGTTGTTCGCACACTGTTGTAAAACTTCCAGATGCTGAGAGTGGTGGTAATACCGTTATTTTTACCGTATCTGGTCCTATTGAACATCCATTAGCGTCGGTAACATTGACAACATAATTAGAAGAAAGAGTCAATGCCTGATAGTGCGGACCACCGTCCGTAAATATCGCAGGATTCCAATTATAAGTGTATGGTGGCGTTCCACCGATTGGAATGGCTTGCACAGTGCCGGTTGTCCCATAACAAATGGTATGTGAAGGTGTAACTTGCAAGCCTAAAGCCGGTGGCTGAATCACGTTGATAGTGGTATAAGTACTGCAACCATAAGCATCTGTGATTGTGACTGTATAAGTATTAGCAGGAAGATTGTTGATTGTAGTTATGGGAGGATGGTTCCCGGGTTGCCAATTTATGGTGGTTGGTGCTGTTCCATTAATAAACGTTACAGATGCTGAACCATCACTTCCTCCATAACATAAGGGAGGTGTATAAGAAGTAGAAATAATCAATGGAGGAGGAGGATTGGGAATAGTAACGGTATCCATTACTGTACAATTGTTCGCATCGCTTACAAATACTGAATAAGTTAACCCACCTGTTAATCCTATTGCTACTGAATTGGTTTGCACAGGTACAGAGCTCCAGCTATAAGTCAGTGGACTTACACCGCCTGTAGCAGAAACAGTAGCACTTCCATTAGCATTTCCACAAGTAGCGGGATCAGACACTATAGAATTGATAACAAGTGGCGGAGGTTCAAATATCTGAACTGTATCACTTAATATACAACCGTTTAAATCTTTAATATACACTGTATACACACCGGCACTTAAACTATATGCTGTTTGACCATACCAATTAATAGGTTGCCAGGTAAATGTATAAGCTCCTCCTCCTACGACAGATACAGAAGCAGATCCATTAGATAAACCATTGCAAGTAATGCTTTGTGTTTGTATCACCGTAGCAGAATATGCAGGTGGTAGCACAACATTAAATACGGTATTGGAAGTACAAGCATTGGCGTCCCCAACTGTAATAGTATAAGTACCTTGTAGAACATTAATGTTAGCAGATGAAGTTATTCCTGCAGGAATAGAAGTATAGGTGTAATTTCCAACACCTCCACTGGCATAAATATACACTGTATTACTCGATATACCCAAACATCCTGTATTATCAACTTGTTGTGATATTGTAAAATTTATAGGGGGCGGCTGCACCATTTGTACTGCCGATTGAATGGTACAATTATTAGCATCTTTTACAACAACTGTATAATTTCCTGCTCCAAGATTAGAGGCCGTATAGGTTATAGAAACAATATTTCCCTGTGCATCGTACCATGTGTAATTATAATTTGGCATACCTCCGGTTACAGTACAACTTGCAATACCATTGTAAGCTCCATAACACAAAACACTTTGTTGTTCAACAGCTGTAAGCGTTAAAGCTGGTGGTTCTGTGATAGTGATTGTGGTGTCTTTTACACAATTATTCGCATCAGTAACAAACACCGTGTATGTTCCTGCTTGTAAGTTAGATATGTTGGGAGTATTAAAACCTCCCGGATTCCACTGGTAGGTAAAACCACCCACGCCGCCTACTCCCAAAACATTTGCAGATCCATCGTTTCCTCCATTACAACTTACAGATTGTGTATTTAAAATGAGTATGTTTAAAGGGGGCGGCTCTCCAATATCAATACTTGCTGTTTTCACACATCCATTTATATCTGTAACAATTAAGGTATAATCTCCAGCAGTAAGATTCCCTGCATAAGGATTCACGCTAATAGTATTGGTTCCATCCGTCCATGCAAAGTTGTAAAAACCTGCTCCTCCGCTCGCATTACCTGTTGCAGCACCATCTGACCCGCCATAACAAGCCACGTCGGTAGGAGTAATACTGATAGTAATATCGGGCGGTTGGTTGATATTAAACGCCGCCGTTTGAGTAGGGCAACTATTAGCATCTGTAACAGAAACAGTGTAACTTCCGGCAGATAAGCCATTTACCGTATTATTAGGCGTAGCCCCCGGTGAAGGTGCCCAATTGTATGAGTATGGTGGAGTGCCGCCTGTAACATTTACAGTAGCTGAACCATTACTTTGTCCGTAGCATTGTAACGACCTTGTTTGTACGCCGGTAATATTTAATGGGGCAGGTTGAGTAATTGTAACCGTTTCAGAAAACACACATCCTCCTCCTGCATCACTGTATTGAACGGTGTAAGTACCTGGTGAAAGTCCGCTGACACTTTGACTATTAGATCCATTACTCCATGTATAAGTAATAGGGGGTGTGCCGCCTGTTACGTTTAATGTAGCGGATCCATTAGCGAAGCCATTACAAGTGATATTTTGGGAAGTTATATTAGCGGAAACAATTGAAGTTGTATAAATCGTAATAACTACTACACCATTTCCTCCGTCTTGTGCTGAAACTCCAGTTGCTGGCGAACCATTACCTCCTATTGCACAACCCGCACACAGTGATGGATCTAAACTATTACCCGGTACATTCCCTGAGCCGTTATTTATAGTGCCTCCCGGAGCAAAACTATTTCCACCACCTCCGCCGCCGCCGCCACAATCACATCCTCCTGGAGAAGCATTACCTCCGTTCCCACCTAATGTATAACCGCCACCGCCTCCACCACCGCCTCCACCATCACCTATATTCCCTCCATTCCCACCATTGCCTCCAGCATTTGAAGAAGCATTCCCACCAGCCCCACCAGCATTAAACCCATTTTGACCTCCGCCACCG
>JBBIGQ010000017.1:0-54727 GCA_037447455.1 Sphingobacteriaceae bacterium
AACCTTGTCAGGCACTTTTCACTTGTCATGCGCTCTCAAAAAAACAATCGATGAATACCTACGCTTTAACTCTTACCGTGTTTCTACTTATCCTATATGCCGCTCTTCTCATCTTATTCATATACAGGAGAGAAGCTATGGAGAAAGAGCATTGGCGCTTCCTATTTATCCTATTCGTAGCCGTCATCTATATCAGGATACCTCTGTATATGTTCGTGAAGGTTGGGCACAACTAATTACTTGTTAGACAGCAAATGAGGTAAAAGGTGAATTTGAAAAGACATTCATAAAACTTAATAGTACACAATCACCCCCTTATTTAGCATATAAAAAATTAGCAAATATAGATAAAAAAGTTGTGATAGATTCTTTAGTAAAAATGAGGGAATCACGTATACCTCTTGAGTTTAAAGATTGGTTATCTTAAGAGGCATAGAATCACCTTCTTATGTGCTTCAACATTGAACAAACAGGTGTGCATGAACTGATGGCAAACCACATAATTTTCGGAGCGAAACTTTTATTACTTCATAAACCAGAAAACTTTGTGTACAATATTTTTCAGACTATGGGACAGATTAAACAGTCCAGCAAAAAACAAACAAGATGTCAGTTATAAAATTTATCATCATACAGTTGGAAAAAAAATAAATATAGATTAATTTTGTACAAATTAAAAAACAATGGAAACTACTGATGAATTATTTATCTACGATAATAATGAAGAAAACAAACAAGTAAAATCTTTTTTTGATCATTACTTAGGCGAAATGCCAGAAAAAGAGCATATTGGCAATGAACTCTCTCTTAAAAGAGAGATTGAAAAGGATGAAGATATTCAATTGTCTGTCGTTTCAGCTTATTTTAGTGTTTGGGGATATAGTTTATTGAAAAATCATTTGAAAAAAATTAATAAGTTTAGATTTATATTTGGTGATCCGAACAATGTGAACAAAGTTAATCCTGAATTAAACCCTATAATGATTTTTGAAATCGCGGGCAATAAAATTAAACTGTCCAATGACCAACAATTAGTTAGTAAAAGTGTCAAAGAATGCTTAGGTTGGTTGAGAAATAAAGATGTAGAAATTAAAACTGTTAAAAATCGCTTAATACATGGTAAGTTATACCACCTCAATAAAAATGTATTTAATCAGCAGGTGGCACTTGTAGGCAGCTCTAATTTTACTAAAAATGGATTAGGTGGGAGTATTGGCAGTAGTAACATTGAACTTAATGTGGTAATAAAAGATCAACAGGCGCAAGAGTTACTCAAATGGCTTAACAATTTATGGTCTAATCAAAATTTAGTAAAAGATGCCAAAGATGAAGTAATAGAAACATTAAATAAACTATATACATACGAATCCCCAGAATTTATTTACTTTCTCACCCTTTACTATCTGTTTAAGGATCAAATCGATGAGTTCAAACAACAACAATTTATTCTTGAACAAAACAAAAACTTCTTAAATACTCAAATATGGAAGAGTTTGTATGACTTTCAAAAAGATGCTGTTCGAGGATTAATCTATAAAATTAATAAATACAACGGCGCGTTTTTAGCTGATAGTGTGGGGTTAGGAAAAACTTATGTGGCGTTGGCTGTCATAAAGCATTATGAGTTAATTGGAAATAAAGTTTTAGTTTTATGTCCTAAAAAACTTGAACATAATTGGAATTTGTTTAAACAAAATTATACCGATAATCCTCTCATAGAAGACAGATTTACTTATGACTTATTGTTTCATACCGATATGAGTAGAGATAAAGGAAGATCTGGTAATATAGATATTGAAAATGTTAATTGGTCAGATTACGATTTGGTTGTTATCGACGAAAGCCATAATTTTCGTAATGTCTCTTCAAAACGCTATCAAAAATTATTAGGTGAAGTATTCAAGAAAGGAAGAAATACAAAAGTACTTTTGTTGTCAGCTACGCCCGTAAATATCTCATTAAACGACTTAACTAACCAGATTCATTTTATCACTAAGGAAAATGTAAATTTTTTCAAAGATAAAGATAATATATACATCGCTGATTACAAACAATTATTGAATAAAACACAAAGTGAAATTGAAAAAAGTATCTACTCTAAAAATAGTCAATCTATCAAAATTAGGCCAGAAGCACTACCCTCCGACTTTTTGAAATTAATTGATGAACTCATCATAGCCCGTTCCAGAAAACTAATTAAAGACCATTATAAAACAAACACCCAGTTCCCTAATCGTTTGTCCGTTGTTTCCAGATATATCAATGTAGGGCTGAACATTTCTAAAATATGTGATGATATTGATAAGTTAGAATTAGCTATATATAAACCCAATACTTATCTTGATAAGAAATGTAAAACCACAAAAAGTAGAGGGAAAGAAGCTTATGAAGATAATATCTCTGGGTTACTTCGTACAATTATCTTAAAAAGATTAGAAAGTTCTATCATTTCATACAAAAATACCTTAGATGGCATTAGAGATAAAATAAACGATTTTTTAAATATTGCTAAGCAAACACAAAAAGCAAAGAGGAAAAATATACCAATTGATTATTCCATTTTTGATGAAGAAGAAATTGAATACATTCCTGATAGATTTGATATAAATAAAACGGACTGGAAAGCTTTAACCGTAGATTTGAAGATGGATTTAAAGATTATTAACAATCTCATTAGTGATGCAAATGAAGTAATACAGAAGCAAAAGGATAAAAAACTGGAAACTTTAATTGATGATATAAATTGTAAAATTAAAAATTGTTCTATTAAAATAGATAAAAATAATGAACAGAGAATCAATGAAAATAATAAAAAAGTCATTATTTTTACGGCATTTGCTGATACAGCCAAATATCTTTATGATGAGGTAATTAAGAAAGTTAAAAATATAAATGCTGGATTAGTGACCGGTCAGATGGTTGATACAAATGTTCCTAGAATTAAAAAAGATTTTAACGCGATCCTATCGCATTTTTCTCCTAAATCAAAAAGATTGGAGGATACTCAAAATGAAATTGACGTGCTCATTGCAACGGACTGTATCTCTGAAGGCCAAAACCTGCAAGATTGTGATATGGTCATTAATTATGACATTCACTGGAATCCCGTTCGTATTATTCAACGATTTGGACGCATTGACCGTATCCAAAGTACCAATCAAAATATTCAAATGGTCAACTATTGGCCAGGCCAACTTGATGATTATTTGAAACTGACAGATAGAGTGTATAAACGAATGTATTTGACAGAGATAACCGGTTCAGGTGACACAATGTTAACAGCAGTTGATCATCAACTCATAAAGATTCGTGAGGCCCAATTAAAAAAACTGAGTACTACTGTCCTTGAATCAGAAAAAGTGTCAGAAACTTTAGACATTACACAGTTTACTCTTGATGATTTCAGATTAGATCTACTTAACTACTTTGATACAAATAAAGAAAAAGTTGATAGTGCTCCATTAGGTATGCTGGGAATCACAAATACTCTCTCTCAACATGGCAATGAGCAAATAAATACCAAAATACAAGAAGGTATTATCTTTGTATTGAGACAAAAGTTAGAAGGCATTGATCAAATGAATGAATTAGAGAAGAAACGCAATACCCAAGCTCTCAATGCCCTTAATCCATTAAATCCTTTTTATCTTGTGTATATTCCATTTAATTATTCTGATTGTAACAATGTTAAGATATCAATGGTAGAACCTAAGTCAATACTAAAAATTTTTAGAGATACTTGTTTGAACAAAAAACAAATCATCAAAAACTTGGTTGATGAATTTGAAAAATGTACGAACAATGCAAAAGATATGGATGTTTACAATATTTATTTCGATCGTGCTATGAAGTGTTTAGAAGAGAAATTTCAGGATAAATTAAAACCTGGATCAGGCATGACGCCCCCACATGAAAAACTTCAAATAGATGCTTCAAAAATTGATGAAAAATTTGAATTGATCTCCTGGTTAATTATTACTAACAATATAAAATGTCAACAATATGAAAACAGTATCAAATGACAAAAAACAGACAACTCAAGATGCGGTGCAAAACTTTTTTAATGGAAACAATGAAATAGAAAAAGCGGCTAAAAATTTCTTTTGTAAACTAAGCTATCCTGTAGAGTATTCCTATAATAATAAACCTAGAGAGTATAAATATGGAATTATTCATTCATTGTTTCAGATATCTTTTTTTGATAAAGAAGTTTTTGACAATGATAACAATAAAAAGGTAGATGTATTATGTATCGAGTTAAATAAAGATCACTATTCAAGAACGGAGCTAGCTAATATCACCCGTTCTATTCATAATGATGGTGAAATTAATTCAAATAAAGTACCTTTTTTTATATTGTTTATTGACTCTAAGAAAGACAAGTTATCGCTTTCTATCATTGGTTTTAGAGAGCATAAGAGAACTTCAACCAGAGTATTTGATAAAGTATTTTTAATCAAAGACATTCTTATTTCCAATCCACATCGTGCTCACATTGATATTTTATCAGATCTTGATTTTGAAAATCTCAAACAAAAATATAACAATGGTGATGACTTTAAAGACACTCAGCAATTTTACGCTGCTCTTCAAAAAGTATTGAACCTTAAAGAACTCAATAAAAAATTCTATCAGGAAATTGCTTATTGGTTTTACTATTCTTTGGACAAAGTGAAATTTCCAAATGATATTAATGCGGCTAACCATAAGCAAATCAGTTTAATACGACTCTTAACAAGAATAATATTTGTTTGGTTTTTAAAAGAAAAAAAATTAGTACCTGAAGATTTATTCAATCCTGATAAACTCAAAAATATTGTGAAAGATTTCTTAAAATCAGAATCAAGTAGTAATTATTATAATGCTATTTTGCAAAACTTGTTTTTTGCTACCTTAAATCAAAAAATTCAGGAACGCAAATTTGCTGAAGAGGGAGATTTAAGCACCAATCGTAAACATTATGGCGTAAAGAATTTATATCGTTATGCAGAGCTTTTTCAAATTTCAAAGAAAGACATCTTGAAGTTACTTGAAAACACTCCTTTTTTGAATGGGGGCCTGTTTGATTGCTTAGACAAAGAAGATGAATCAGACAAACAAAAAGTATTGTATGTAGACGGGTTCTCACGGAATCCCAAGAATAGAGCCATTATACCTGATATATTGTTCTTTAGAAATGAACCCATTGAAGTCGATTTGAGTAGGTATGTTGAAGGGGCAAAAAAAGTCAAAGTAAGAGGACTGTTTAATGTGCTTAACGATTATAAATTCACAGTAGAAGAAAACACACCATTAGACGAAGAAGTAGCTCTGGACCCAGAATTGTTAGGAAATGTATTTGAAAACTTACTGGCGGCCTATAATCCAGAAACCGCCTCTTCGGCTCGTAAAGCAACGGGTAGTTTTTATACGCCACGAGAGATAGTTAATTATATGTGCGATGAATCAATATATTATTACCTAAAAACTCAGCTACCAGATATAGACGAGGAAATTATCAGGGAAATTTTAAATTATTCTAATGAGGGCTCTCACGCATTGTCTCAATTGAGAGATGAAATCAAAGAACCAATCGTTGAAAAATTATTTAAAATTAAAATACTTGATCCTGCTTGTGGTTCTGGTGCTTTCATGATGGGGCTGCTGCACAAATTGGTGAACATATTGAAAAAAATAGACCCGGATAATATATTATGGAAAAAAATTATTAAGGACGATGTACTTAACCAACACTGTGAAGCCATAAAAAAAGATAAAGAAAAAATACAAAAAATTTCTGATGATAAAATAAGAGAAGAAGCTCTGAAAGCGTCTGAAAACAGATTAAAAGAAATAGAGGAGATATTTAATCAGGAATTTCAAATGGATGATTATTCCAGAAAACTTTTTATTATAGAAAACTCTATTTATGGTGTGGATATTCAACTAATTGCAGTGCAAATAGCCAAACTTCGCTTTTTCCTTTCATTAGTGATTGAACAAAAATTCAATAATAATAACGTTGCGGATAACTTTGGAATCAGAAGTTTGCCCAATCTTGAATTGAAAATTGTGGCGGCTAATACATTGTTAAAATTAAAAGGAGACGAATCATCGTTGTTTAGAACAGATGGAATCATACAATTAGAAGATAAATTAAAAGAATTAATGCACAATTATTTTGGTGCACAAACCAGAGATGAAAAAATTAAAATTCAAAATAAAATTAAAGGAACTAGAGAAAAAATTAAAGATAAATTAAATAAATTAGGTTGTTCGAGTAAAGTATCTCAACAAATTGCTAAATGGAATCCTTTTGATCCAAATCAATCTGCTGATTGGTTTGATCCCGAACGGATGTTAGGTATAAGTGAGGGCTTTGATATTGTAATTGGCAATCCGCCGTATATTTCTACCAAAGGAATAGATAAAACATCTAAAAAAGAATTGGAACAGCAATATGAATTTGCTGATGATGCCTATAATCACTTCTACTTTAAAGGAGTGGATCTTTTAAAAGAGAATGGCATTCTTACTTACATCAGTTCTAAAACATTCTGGACTATTCAAACTAAGGAGAATTTGAGAAATCTGATTCTTGATAATAAATTACTTCAGCTCTTTGATACGGTCAACCCCTTTGAGTCGGCGATGGTCGATACCTGTGTAACAATTGTGCAAAAAACAAACAAAAAATCAACACATCCTTACGAATTTATATACCTTGATGGAAAAGAAAGTTTAAATCAACCTAAAAAAGAAAAATCTAATATAGAAGTATATAAAAATGCACCCAACAAAGTATTTTTTCCTATAAACAATTACAATCTTAAAATTTATAATCGTTATGGTAAGAAAGTAAACGATCTTCTAAATAAATGGTGGAAGAAAATCTCAACAAGTAAAAATATTGAAAAATATAAAAGAGAATTAGAGAATTACAGACAAAGCCTAAACCCCGGAGATATTACCCTGCTTGGACTTATTACTGAGGGTGGACAGGGTTTATCAACAGCAAATAATGGCAAATATGTAGGCGTACTTGAAGGAACCAAATGGGCAGAAAATGTGCGTAAGCAACGTCCAGAAAAACTTCTTTTAGCAACCGCTTTTTGTAAAAAGGAAGGTATAAAAAACAAAGCCGATGCACAAGCCTATTTAAATGAATTGAAAGAAGAAAGTATTCGCAAACTCTTCGATAAATTAAAAGAAGAATATCGCCGTGATATGTTTGGTCGGGGCTGGATATTCAGAATAGTAAGCAAAAATGAAATTGCCGATGTAAATAAACTAACAGACAAAGAAAAACGCGATGGAATAAGTGGCATAAAAACATATGTTCCTTATGATAAAGGTGATAAAGATGGTAATCGCTGGTGGGCACCAACACCATATTATATTGACTGGAGCCAAAAAAATGTGAAATTTTTAAAGGACCACTCTGGTAACAAGGGTGAAGGTATGCCGGTTGTTCGCAATCCACAATTTTATTTCCGTGAGGGATTTTGTTGGACTGATGTTTCATATGATATAAGAGCAAGACTTAAAGAAAAGAGTGTTCATGATGTATTAAGTATGTCACTATTTTCTTTAATGGTTAATTGTCCAGATTTTTTTATTGTTTGTTTACTAAATACATCATATATTTCTAAATATCATAATGTTTTTGTAAATTGTACTGTTCATTTCAATATCAACGATGCGCGTCAACTTCCTATCATTATTCCTACTGATGTTCAACTTAAATTTTTCAAAGATATTTTCAATCGTGCAGTAGACATTCAAAAACAAAAGTTCTCTGGCAAACTCCCAGAAAACGATGCGAAATGTGATTTAAAGTCTATACAAAAAGAACTCGATAAATACGTGGAACAAATGTACATGGATATAAACTAAAGTAATTTTAAATTATTTTTTCTTCTTTTGAATGTTACAGATTAAGAGAACTAAGATTTCAAAACAAAGTCGAGTGGTACAATTTTCTTTTTTTTTACGAAAAATAATTTCATGGTTTTTCTGTATCCCCCTCACTTCCCCCATTCCACAACTTGCATTTTGTAAATAAATCCTTTTTCGGCACGGTTTTCAACAGGTATATTGGGCACAATGGTTTGTGATTCTAAGTGGATAATTTCTTTGTATATCATTCCTACATTACGGGCATATTTTTCTACTTCGTTTTGATATTGAATTAAACTGCGGTAATTGGTTTGCACTACTTTTAAGGTTTTTTGAAAACTTTTGTCATTAACAACATCCGGATTATCTACATACTCGTATTTGTAGAGTTTTTCGTCCAAAGTGTTTTTTAAGTTCCCATTCCATTGTAAACCGTTTTTTACAGGAAATATCAACTTGACATAACGAATGTTTTCTTCTATTTTTTCAATAGATTTTGGATAAGGTATTATCGTCCACACATCTTTGATTTGCCAGGGGATTTGATCATAGGTTTTCGTGCTGTCATAGTATTTGATGTAACGTTCTAATCGATACGAAGTGGTATTTTCGTCGTTGATAAATGCTTGAGTGATGATTTCTTTCAGGCGGTATTTGTAGTTTTTAGGGACGTGTGTTAGTTCATCGTAAGCAGTGCTGTCCACATCGTAAACAATGTATTGTCCAATAGCAATGGGAAAGTAATTTTTACCGTCATCCATCGTGAAGCTTTCGGTTTGATTTTTTTTACACGAAGTAAAGATGGCAATACTTATGAGGAATACAATACATTGAAGTAAATAATCTGTCCATCGCATAGCGAAAATTAATTTACCAACACAGAAACATTAAATTTTATTTCAATAGTGCGACCTTTATTTTTGAACTGAACATGGTCGGCTAACTGATGAATGATGAAGATGCCCCTACCGCCAATTTTGGTGATATTTTCGGGCAGGGTGGGGTCGGGTAGGTTTTGATAATCAAATCCATTGCCTTTGTCGGTGATGGTGAAAATCAACTGGTTTTGATGGTGATAGAATTCTACTAGCACTTTTTTAGTGGAATCGGATTTGTTGCCATGATAAATGGCATTATTTACGGCTTCTGTAATAGCGATGAGGATGTTGCCAAAAAGGTCTTCGGGTATTTCAAATTTTTCGCAGATTTCTTGTACAATTTTTTCAACTTCTGCAATGCCTTCAATAGTAGATGGAAGGATAAACTGATACTGTGTTTGTGTCATTATTTTAAGTTGTTAAAGTATTGTTGAGTTTTTTCTTTGTAAAATGGTTTTAGGTAAAGAGGAGAATTTAATAGATTTTCAATTTCTTTTTGATGTTGTTTATTATACTCAAAATTTTTGTTTTGGTTACTTAATGGATAATTTTTTGGTTCACGGCTTTCTCTTTTTTCGTCTTCTTCTTGTTCACGAAGGGCTTTTTCGGATTCCAAAAGTCGGGTAAGAATTTCTTGTTGTCGCCAGATGGTTTGTTCGGTAATTCGGTTGTTGACGATGTCTTTTTCCGTTTCTTCCATCATCGAAGCGATGTCGCCACCGGGATTTTTGCCTTGTTGTTTGAGTTTTTGCATAAGTTCTTGAAGTTGTTGGCGGAGCATTTCTTGTTGGGCGGCCATTTTAGCCAATTGTTCTGCCAAAGATCCGCCGGGGAATTGGCCTTTGTTGTTTTTTTGACCTTTTTGCATACCTTCTTTGAGTTGTTTGAGTTGTTCATTGAGTTGTTTTTGTAGTTCTGATAATTTGGGTTTGGAAGGTTGAGTGGAAGGTTTTTGTCCTTGTCCGCTGCCGGGTTTTTTACAAGATCCGCTGCCGGGTCGGGAAGATGGATTTTTCATTTGTTGTTGCAGTTGTTCTAAAGATTCGTTTAGCATCAAAGCAAGATTATTGACAGAGGTAAATGTCTTTTGCATATGCATAGAAGCAATGGCTGAATTATGTTCGGCTAATTGCTGAATGGTTTGGTTCATATTTTGTTGTATGTTAGATATTTCTTTATTGATAGAGGAGGAGAGTTGAGGGTTTCGTTTAGAAAGTGCGAGTATGCTATCTTCTACAATTTTTGTTTGGTCGTAGAGTTTTTTTTGTTGACGGGCAATTTGTGCGTATTTGGGGTCGTTGGGCTTGGTGGTTTGAAGTTGTTTCATAAGATCTTCCTGCTCAAAGGAAATGTGCATCAGGTTGTCTAAAATTTGTTTCAGGTTTTCTTCGCTTTCGGCTTGTTGTTCTTTTTGCATTTTATCGAGGGCTTGCTGGAGTTGTTGTTCGAGTTCCTGCATTTTTTGGGCGGCATTTTTTTGGTGTTTAGACCCATTGTTTTTATTGTTGTTTTGAAGTTGTTGAGTAGATTGTTGTTGTTCGTTTTCGATTTGTTGTTCCTGATTTTGGGTATTGGGTAAGTTGTTAGGACGTTCGAGTGATTGATTAAGGTTTTGCAATTCTTTCAGTTTTTCCTGAATATCTTTGAATTGTTGGTTGAGTTCCTCTTGTTTTTGTAAAATATCTTGAGAGTTTGTTTTTTTATCTTCGCTTTGTTGAGCTAATTTTTCTTGTTCTTGATGCAATTTATCTAATTGTTGAATAATTTGTTCTAATTTTTGTTCTACCTGAAATTGTTTAAATATTTCTAATGTTCTGTCTAATTCTTTTTCAATTTCTTTTGTATTTAGTTTTAATTCTTCAATTTTTTGGTGCATTTGATTTTTATCTAATAATTTGTTGGCTAATTCTTCTAATTCTTTCATTAACTTTTGGAGTTCCGGTGTCATAATGTTGTCAAAGAGTTTTTGGAGTTCTTCGTATTTTTTAAGGAGTTCTTCGTTGAACTCTTTTTGATTTTCAAGTTCTTTATTTTGATTCAGTTTTTGTTTCAGTTCTTCAATGTTTTCCTGAATGTTCTTATGTTTTTGTAAAATGTTTTGCAATGCTTTTTTATCTTCAAAACTCATTTGTTTTTTTTCTAAAATTTTTCGATACAAATCGTTTAATTCTTTTTGTAAAGTTTTGATTTGCTTGATGTTGGACTCTAATTGTTCTTTGATTTGATTACTGTTTTGATCAATGGTTTTATCCATTTCGGACATAGAAGGCATTGCAAAAGTAAAAATTTCTGATCGTGTTTTCTTAGACCCATTCACGCCATCATTATCATAAACTTCAAAATAGTATTCTATTTTATCGCCGGGTTTTAGTTCAGGAAATATTGTAATATCTGTAAAATACTGAAACGATTGAGTGTTTGTTTGAGCAATTGGTATTTTGTTTTTGATAGGAATTTGAATGTCTTTATTGGCAGAATCTTTTGTAAAAATGACAGCATTAAATTCTAACTTACTAAATCCGTAATCATCTTTGATAATCCCAAAAAAAGAAGGATTGAATTGGAGGGAACTTGAATCTTTGAATTGCTGTACTTCAATAGTGGGATATTGATCGGGAATAATTTGAATAGAAAAAAATGTGGAGTCGGTAGGTTTATCAAGAAACTCGTTTTTAGCAGCAATGATGTAGGGCGTAGATTCTTTGAATGTTTTTTGAAATTGAGAGATATTATTTTTAGGGGAGATTTGAACAAGCGTGTCTTTGAAGATAAGATATAATTGTGAAGTATTTTGTGTAGTAAAGTTCCATAACACTTTGGTGCCTTCTGGGATTATTAAATCGCCTGCATGTTGGAGTATTTCAGGTTTTTTATTTAAATAGTTGGGATATTGTAAGTGTATTTGAAAAGCCGTAATGGTGGGCTTGGGGATAACTTTCAAGGTGTAATGTTCGGTTACATCTAATGCAACTAAATTAAAATTTATATTTTTTTGAGGATTTTTAATGATGAAGGAAAATTTATCTTTTGTTATTTTTTGCATTACATAGTTGTTGCCGTTGAGTTGAATATACACCTTGTCCGGGATGATTTTGCCGTTTACTTTTACATTCAGTTCAAAGTTTTCATTTTGAAGACATTCTAATTTTTGATTTTCTATTTCAAAAGAAAACGGCGGGGTATAAAATGATTGGTTGTATTTAATGATGCGCTTGGTGCTGCTTTGAAATAAATCCGGAATAAAAATGAGAATGAATAATGCCACAAACGCCGGAGGAATAAGCCAACGTAGGTATTTGAGATTATTCTTGTATGAAATGATAGATGTAAAGGGAATTGGTTTTAATTCATTTGTTTTTTGTTCAATGGCTGCTAGGAGAATAGAATTATCTGGATGTTGTTGTGTCATTTCTTCTAACAACAATGCGTTCAAAAGTTTGTCCTGAATAGTGGGGAAATGCTTGCCGATGATGATAGCAGCTTCTTTATAAGAGATGATTTTTCCTATTTTTAATAGTTTTAGGATAGGGATACAAATAAAATAAACAAAAGCCGCAAGGTTTGAAACAATCCAAAATACTAAAAGAATAAAACGAATGGTGGATTTGAAGTTGCCGATAAATTCTGTGAAGGTTATAAATAAATAAATTGTGAGTGCAGAAAAGAAAAAGAAAATACTACCTTTAATAAGGTGATTGTAATAATACTTTTTAATGAAAGCGTCTAATTTATTTAATAAAATCTTTTGCATAAAAAATAGTGCTCTGAAATTTACAAAAAACAATCTGAAAGTAAATGTGAAGATTATTAAAAAACAAAATCCTCTCTGGTTAAGAGGATTTTGCAGTAATTAGTATGCATGGATGTGTGAAGAGTCGTTATTCTAAAATAATCCGAACGGTTTGTAAATGATTTAATTCATCTGAAATCAGCACATTGTAAATGCCTTTTGCGTGGCTACTTAAGTCAATAGTAGCGCTTTCATTTGCAGCAGCAGATTCTAGAATCACTTGTCCTAAAGTATTGTAAATTTTATATTTTACTGGTTGGCTGGCTTGAATTTTGAATGAACCATTGGTTGGATTCGGGTAAATCAGGATAGAACTATTTACAACCTTGGCAATACCTGTTACACAATCAATAGAAAAAGTTACTACGGTAGAACAATTGTTAGAGTCCGTAATAGTTACAGTGTAATTCGTGCCGCCGGTTGTTCCGTTCAGGTTTGTTCCTACAGAAGAAGTTGAAACAGAAGGATTCCACGCATAAGAATAAGGTAACGTGCCATTCGTTACAGTAATGGTAGCAGAACCGTTGGCACAGCCCGGAGAAGTGGCATTTGAAGTCAGTGAATTCGCATTCGGTGTAGGATTTACAATGACGGCTGTTGTTTTTGATGCTGAGCACGAACTCGTTGTTCCGGTTACGGTATAAGTGGTGTTTGCAAGCGGTGCAACAGAAATAGAGGAAGTACTAGCGCCTGTATTCCATGAATAAGAACTTGCTCCGCTAGCCGATAGTACGGCATTTTGACCGGAACAAATAGTAGCGGAGTTGACAGAAATACTGGGTGTAGGATTAACAGTAACAGTCGTTGTTTTTGATGCTGAGCAACCATTGGTTCTTCCAACAACCGAATAAGTGGTTGTAACAGTAGGCATAACACCAATAGAAGCACCAATAGCACCCGTGCTCCATGTATAAGATGTGGCTCCACTGGCAGTAAGTGTAGCGGTTTGACCACTACAAATAGTGGGGGAGTTGACGGTAATGGTGGGTGTGGCATTTACAGTAACGGTTTTTACAGCGGTATTTGTGCCACCACCGTTAGCCGCCGTAAGCGTTACAGAATACACGCCGGCGTTGTTATAGGTAACGGTTGGATTTTGAACAGTAGCCACAGAAGGAGTGGCGCCGGGCATTGTCCAGTTCCAGGATGTAGGTGTATTCGTAGAAACATCTGTAAAGCTTACTGCCGCACCTGTACAAATAGTAGAGGGGGTATTAAAATTAGCAACAGGAGGGGCAGATGATGTATATTGAATGTTTATGTTATCAAGATAAACAGCTTGCCCCCAATGTCCTCTGTTGACGAAGGCAAACATCACATTTCCTTGTCCGGCCGTTTGTGATGTAATCACTACATTGTCTTTTCTCCATTGAGCAGAGGTTGGAGTAAAGATGTTAGCAGTGTAATCCGGTGCTGTGGCAAGCGTTGTTCCACCTTTGATGTAAACACTTGTCCATGATAATCCACAATTAGTGGAGACCAAAACTTCAAGAGTGTCTGAATAAGTTGCATCGTAACGGGCATACGCTACATCAAAACTCAAAGTAGCATTCGTAACGCTTGTAAAGTCATATTTTGGTGTCCATAATGCGTCTTTGACACCGCGTGCATTTAAATAGTAATTATCAAAATAAGCACAGGCATTGCTGGTACCAAAGCCGCCTGTTCCTGTTTTTCTGGCCCAGGCCACACCGTCCTGGAATTTATCGTCATTCACCCAACCAGTTGGGGGGAATGTCGCGTTTTGAAATCCTTCTATGAGTGGCAATGCTGTTATACCTGAAACAGTTACATAAGCGGTTTTGGTAATGACACTGTTGCCATTAGCATTAGTGGCAGTGAGTTGAACTGAGTAGGTGCCGGGCGTGTTCCATGACACAATAGGATTAGAAGATGTGGCCGTGGCGGGTGTTCCGCTTTGAAATACCCAACTCCACGAAGTGGGAGAAAAATAGGAAACATCATAGAACTGAATGTTTTGACCCGGGCAAATGATTTGCTTATCAGAAGTAAAATTGGCAATGGGTGGATTGTTGGTAGAACTTTGTGCACATAAAAGTGCCTGATACGCGTCTATTCTTCCGGCACCCAATTGACCAGAATAGGAAGAGTTTCCGGATATGGTATAGATATTAGCAGCCGTAGTGGTGATACAGTTCAGGACTGCCTGAGGAGACATTGCTGGATTTTTAGCCCATATTAAACCACAAAGACCGGCTGTAACCGGCGTAGCCATTGAAGTGCCACTCATATAACCATACGTATTGTTGGGTACAGTGCTGTAGATGTTCTCACCAGGCGCAGAAATATCTACCCACGAGCCATAACAGGAAAATGATGATTTAACATCCGTGCTGCCGGTGGATGCTACGGCGAAAACATTATTATAAGCCGCAGGGTAGCGTGGAGTGCTATTGTTAGCATTCCCTGCAGCACATACAATAATAGAACCTTTATTCCAGGCGTAATTAATAACAGATTGTTCGCTCGTAGCACTGCCCGTTCCTCCCCATGAACAACTGATGACCTTTGCACCAGCTCTAACGGCATAAATGATTCCATCGTAACCTGCTTCAATACTCGTAGATGAACCGGTGTTTCGGGTAGCTTTTACGCCAATGATTTTTAAGTTCCATCCAATGGCAGCCACACCAGTGTTATTGTTTGTTCTGGCAGCTGCATCACCGGCACAGTGAGTGCCGTGATTAAAAGATGTGTTGGGAGGATTAGGATTGTTGTCATCGTCTGCCACATCATAACCGTTGATGTCGTCCACGAAACCATTTCCATCATCATCTAATCCGTTTCCTGCTATTTCGTTTGGATTAACCCATACATTGGCTGACAGGTCTGTATGTGTAACTTGTATGGCATTGTCAACGACAGCAATGGTGATGTTAGAATTTCCATTAAAGATATTCCATGCGTTGGGGGCATTGATTTTAGTTAGAAACCATTGAGAGCCATACGATGGATCATTGGGCGTAATAAATAATTGCGTAAGAGGTACTTTTTCTGCATATTCAATGTAGTTTTTTTCATTAAGTTCATTGATGAATGCGTCTACCTGTGTAATATCAGAGAAATAAACTTTGTAAATTCGTTGTAGGTCATTGTCATCAATAGCGGCCCAAAAGGGTTTGGTTACTTTGGTAATGTTGTATTTACCTGCCATTTCAGATAAACCGTACATTTGTTGAATACTAATGTTTTTAGGATTAGAAATAGGACCAATTTTTTTCTGTCCACTTATTTTATACTTAACATAGATTTCCCCATCTCTGTAATCTTTGTAAATAGATTGAGCTATTACAAAAGAAGAAGTTAAAATCACCGAAAAGAGAGAAAGTAGTTTTTTCATAGCAAAAATTTTAATGCAAATTTAAGGGAATTGCAGAATACAAAAAGTTTAAATTATTTGAATGGAAAAAGTATAGTATGAGCGGTTGGATAAAGTACACCTGTATTTTAATATTTATCTTAAAACTGATGCTATTCTTTTAATGAATAGTATTTGTTCTTTTTGTACTGGAAGTTTTTCTTTTGGGTTATATCTATTTTCTATTTTTGCAGACAAAAAAATGAGAAAATTTGTTCGAACATTATGCTTATTATGGACTGTTTGTTTTACGAGTACTGCACAAAATGAATCTGATGGACTGGTTAAATGGCTTTCTTTCAAAGAAGCACAGGAACTCAATAAGCAAGCCCCTAAACCTTTTTTAGTAGATATTTATACGAACTGGTGTGGATGGTGCAAGGTGATGATGCGTACCACTTATTCTAATCCTAACATGGCGGGTTATATAAATACTTATTTTTATCCTGTAAAATTTAATGCCGAAACAAAAGATACAATTGAATTTGACGGACAAAAATTTGTATCAACAGACCCTGCGTATCCAAAGTCCCCACATCAATTGGCCATCAAATTTTTAGGAAATAACCTTGCTTATCCATCCACAGTTTTTATTTCTTCTGATTTAAAAACAACTTTTTTGAGTCAGGGCTATCTGAAAGAACAAGACATTGAGCCCTTTTTAGTATTTATGGTTGAAAATGTTTTTCGTACTACGCCGTTCAATGTTTTCCAAACTCTTTTCAAAGATGCCTTCTACAATCCCAATCTCCCAAAAAGAGCGAAAGTAGTAACACTTAAAGAAGTTGGACAATTAAAAAACAATAATACAAAAAAAACAGCAGTATTTTTCTTTACTAATTTTTGCAATAGTTGCAAAGTGATGACACAAGCATTAATCCACGATTCTTTAGTTGCATCAGTATTAAATAAGTACTACAATACCATCATTCTCAATGCTGAAGAAGATACTATCGTTTTCAAAAATCAAAAATACACGAAGCAAATGATTAATAACTACCCCTTTAATGCCGCCGTTTTACCAATTACCAATAATAAATTTTCCTTGCCCTCTTTTGCTATCTTGGATGAACAATTACAATCTATTGAAACCATCGGATTTTTTCAAACTCCCGAAGCACTCCAACACATTTTAATTTACTTCGGTGAAAACCTTTATAAATCCATGTCTTGGGATGAATATGTAAAACGAGAAAACGAAAAAAATAATAAACTTCAACCCACTTCTTCTAAATCTAACTCCTCCGTTCCTT
The DNA here is from genome assembly GCA_037447455.1 of Sphingobacteriaceae bacterium. Classification (GTDB taxonomy): domain Bacteria; phylum Bacteroidota; class Bacteroidia; order B-17B0; family Aurantibacillaceae; genus BPGX01. Next base: position 17,179 of record JBBIGQ010000017.1, read on the forward strand.
CAAAAAAATCCTCTGGTAAAAAATAATTCGTGTAAATGCTCCTTCATCATTCGTTAGACGATACTATTATTGCCATTTCTTCGCCTTATGGAATGGGCGGTGTGGCCGTTGTTCGTTGTTCTGGTAAAAGGGCTTTTGACATTACCCATTCATTGTTCTTTAAGAAAGATCTTTCAAAATGGGATTTCAACAAAATTGCTTTCCGAAAAATGTATTATGGCATTGTTGCTGAAAATAATTCCATCATTGATGAAGTAATGGTCTGTTTTTTTCAATCTCCCCATTCTTATACTGGTGAAGATGTTGTTGAAATTTATTGTCACGGATCGGTTTATGTACAACAAAAAATTTTACAATTATACTTGAACAAAGGTGCCCGGCTGGCCAATCCCGGCGAATTCACCATTCGTGCCTATCTGAATGGTAAATTGAATCTCTCCGACGCCGAAGCCATTGGCGATTTAATTCACGCTGAAACCGAAGCAGAACACCGCTTAGCCATTGATCAATTAAAAGGTGGATATAAAAACTTAATTGAACATTTACGTGAGCAACTTCTCAACTTCGCCTCGTTGATTGAATTAGAACTTGATTTTAGTGAAGAAGATGTAGAATTTGCCAATAGATCTCAACTTGTTACGCTGTTGCAAACTGCTATAAACGATATTGAAAAATTAACCGAAAGTTTTCAAATGGGCAATGCTATAAAAACGGGAATACCCGTCGTCATTCTTGGAAAGCCCAATGCAGGGAAATCCACTTTACTCAATGCCTTGCTGAATGAAGAAAAAGCAATAGTCAGCGAAATACCCGGCACTACCAGAGATTTGATAGAAGATAAATTAATTATCAATGGCATTGCGTTCAGGATCATTGACACAGCCGGAATTCGGGAAGCCAAAGATGAAATTGAAAAAATTGGTATCGCACGGGCACAGCAATCTATTCAAAAGGCAATGATTGTTATCTTATTGCAAGATTTGTCGGACGCTTCAGAACAATCTACAAAAGAGTACATTCAGATGATTTATTCTCTTAATCCTCAAGTTAAAATACTCAAGGTTTTTAATAAAATAGATAAATTCAAGGAAATTAAATCTCAGGAAAGCGATGCCATTTACATTTCTGCAAAAGAAAACATTCACATCGATTTATTAAAACAAAAATTATTTGAAATTGTATTGGAAAAGGACTATCAGCCGAATCGTCCGATGGTTACCAATGTTCGTCATTTTAATGAATTGAATGCGGCTAAACAATTTTTGAATAAAGCACTCCACGACTTAAAAAACAACGTGAGTACTGAATTTATTGCAGAAGATTTGAAGTTTGCCATACAACATCTGTCTAACATCACAGGAAATATCACTTCCGAAGACATTTTGAAAAACATCTTTTCAAAGTTTTGTATTGGGAAGTAATATCAACTTGTTCTATCCACATTTATTTTAATTATCAAATAAACTGCTATGATTTATAGTACTCTTTTTTACATTTGTGGAAATGTTAGTGTCTATTTCCTTTAATCTTCGCTCTGCAATTCGAATATATTCCCGTTTATATCGTTACCAATAAAAAAACGATTGCATTTTTTGGCTGCTATAAGTGTAGTTCCACTTCCAGCAAAAGGATCTAAAACAATAGCACTTTCATCAAAAGTTGTGAGTTTGATTAAATGCTCACAAAGAGAAAGAGGTTTAACGGCCTTGTGTGTATTATAGGTTCCTTTTTTCGGATTTATCTGGCTTATCTACTAAAAAATATTTATCAAATGCATTAAAATGTAAATCTGTCGTAAGTATATTAGACGGGAAGATTGTTTTTTCAAGTCCCACATTAAGTTGAGTATTCATTAAACCCACTTTGTATTTTTGAAAGTTTTCTAAAAAAGTACCCTCTGTTGGTTTTTGGGCTACTGCAATTGGTTCAAAACAAGATTTAATTGTGGTGTTTTCCAGCCATTCAAAGCGGACTTTAGTTGTTGTTTTTCTGTTTTAGATAATGTTTTATCTTTATCTAAAAAATAAGGTGGGTCGGTCAATACAAGATCAATAGTATTGTCTGGCAATTGTTTTAGGAAGTCAAGAATATCTTGATGTTGAATACTATTGAGATATTTCTTAATACTACTGTTCATACCTTGTCAAATTTATTTTTTAATATCTGATAGATTTGAAGCTGCACTTCTTCATCACATTTTAATATAACTGATGGATTGGCAATACTTCTTACCCTTCCTTTTTCATCAAATACCCAAAAATTTCTGTATGCTCTGTTACATTTTTGACACTTCTTGCTTCAGGTAAATTGATTTTTTAAAGTGCTAAGATAATAAAAGATATTGATAGGTCATCAAAACACCACTTCTTTTTCTATCTCTTCATTTCCACGTTTGATGCGAACTTTAGTGGATTGTCCTTTTTCAAATTTAGATAACGCTTTCATATAATCCTCAGTGTTATTAATAGGAATCTCACCTAATTGTAAAATAATATCACCTTTTTGTAATCCTGCTTTTTCTGCAGGTTTGTTGGGGCTTACACCATCTATCTTTACCCCCTTTCCATCAAAAGTATAATCGGGCATGATGCCCAATGTCACTTTGAAAGATACTTTATTTTCTTTGGGTGCGGCTGTTTTCAGGGATTGCATTGCGGTCTTTGTCTTTGCTGATTGTTCAATTAACTTGGCGATAAAACCTAATATCTGTGCTTCACCTCTGTAATTAATTTTATCTGCATCGTCGGATGGCTTGTGATAATCCGAATGTTGACCCGTAAAAAAGTGCAATACGGGTATGTCTTTCAGATAAAAAGAAGTTTGATCGCTGGGTCCAATTCCACTACTATCTTTTTTGATAGTAAATTGAAAGGTTTTATTCACACTGTCTATCAAAGGCACCCATTGATCAGAAGTGCCTACGCCATAAACAACGAGTTTTTTGGTAGAGTCATTTAATCGTCCAATCATATCCATATTGATCATATAGTAAATTTTGTTTAAAGGATAGTTAGGATTTTCTGTCCATTTTTTAGATCCGATGAGTCCCAATTCTTCGCCTGAAAAAGCCATAAATAGAATATTGTATTTTTTGAATGTTTTATTCTGTGAAAAATATCTAGCTAATTCCAACATACCTGCCGTGCCACTGGCATTGTCGTCGGCGCCATTGTGAATTTTACCTTCGGGCTCAGGATCTAAACTATTGTAATCGTGTCCTAATCCAAGATGGTCGTAATGTGCTCCAATGACAATGGTTTTATCGGCTTTGTTATCTAAAAGACCGATTACATTAATGCCTTTTAACTCTGGCATTCCTTTGGTAGATGTATCGTGGGGATGTCTTTTCTTTCTGAATGTAAATTCATAAAAGTAAGGATTTTCAATATTTTGGGAAAGTGGCACAAGTCCATATTTTTTGAATTGTCGTGCAATGTAATACGCTGCTTTTTTCTCATCTTCTGTCCCTGCCCCTCTGCCCTTTAATTCATCCGATGCTAGATATTGAACGTGTTGTTGAATGCGTTGATGAGAAGTGTTTTGAGAGTAGAATGTAAGTGTAGTGGCAATACAAACTACGACATTAAAGATTGGCTTTTTCATATAATTAAAGGTTAATAGAATAATTAGATAAAATTTTTTGAATGTATTTTCCTAAAATATCAAATTCCAAATTTACCAAACTATTTACTTGTAAATATTGTAAATTCGTATGTTCCCATGTATATGGAATAATATGTACCGAAAAGGTATTGGTTTTACTTTCAACGACCGTTAAACTTACTCCATTCACACTTATGCTTCCTTTTGGAATCGTAATAAAATAAGGGCTTTCAGAATGTTCTATCCATATTTCTTTACTACCGTTTTTGTCTTCAATTGATTTTACAATGCCTGTGCAATCCACATGCCCGCTTACAAAATGTCCGTCTAATCGGCTATTCGCCATTAAACTACGTTCAATATTGATTTTATCATTGAGCTGTACCTTTCTGAAATTTGTTTTATTTAATGTTTCTTCAATTAAAGTAACTTGATATAAGGGCGGCTGAACATTCGTTACAGTGAGACAAACACCATTATGCGCAATACTTTGATCAATATAAAATTCACCTGCCAAATTATTTTCAAGTGTAAGTATCATGTTTGATTGTTGGTATTTTATTTCTCGTACAATGCTCATGGATTCAATAATGCCGGTAAACATATTTTATTTTGTTATTTCATTTAAGATTTGATGAATATGCTCTTGATTTTGTAAATACAACTCGTGTGTAGAAGGACCGTTAAACCCAATTGTTGCTTTATATGGTTGATGTGTTTTATCAAAATAAATAGTAGTTGGAAATGCCGGAACCTTTATCAATTCAAGGAATAAAGAATAACTCTTTTGAGTGCCATTTTCTGACAATAATACGATGGGATATGGAATGTTTAATTTTTGTTGATATTTTTTTAAGAGTTCAATTGCTTTTAGCCGATCATTCGTTCGTTCCACGGATAGTGCAATGAGTTGTACTTTATGCGCAATACTATCGTACCATTTTGAAAATAATTTATTTTCATCCGCACAATTGGGGCACCACGTTCCCATTATCAATAAAACTATCGGCTTGTTTTTTTCTAATAGAATTTCTCTACCATTAATATCCTTCCAAGTATGATTAAATACAAAATTGGAAGATGAAAAAATATCTTGTAAAGGAATTTCATTAGTTAGTTGTACTTTGTCATCGGCTACAGCAGTGAATTTTTCAACAGCCCAATTCCCATAATAAATCACACCACTTATACTATCGGGTTGATTCTTTTTTTTAAATACTCTGGCAACAATCTGCGTAGCAAATGAACCATTGAAAATGGACAGATACAAACTATCATTTCTGATAAATCCATTCAAATTTCCTAAATCTCCATAAGGTGTAGCAATACTTCCGGAGAGATGAGACAAATGCGCATCCACGTAATATCTGAATGTGCCAATGGCATTATACGATGTCTTTTCGTTTTGAATAAGCATCTTCCAGTGTTTAGGCAATGTTCGCATTCTGAAAGTATCCATAGAACTAGTCGTAAATGGTGTAATTTTAACTGGTATTCGGTATTGTTTTCCGGCAGAAGAAAATTTTATCCATTCTCCGGAATATTTGTTTTTAGAAATTGTTTTAAGTAAAAAAATATTTTCATAAATAGAAACTGAAAACTTTACACTATCCTTCTTTATTTCAAATGGCTCGATATACTGGATAGCATTGTTGTATGCTGGAATAACAATTTTTTGATTTTCAATTTTGACAGGGAGATTTAGGAATGTACTATCTTTTAGTTGAAAAGATAATTGGTATAAATTATTTTGGGAAAATAATGTGGCATTAAAAAATAGCAATCCCATTAAAAACAAAACCCCTTCTCTTAAAGAAGGGGATGTTTCTTGAAAAAGATGTTTTAGGAATTTATTGATTTTCATTGTCGGATTTCTTCTTACGACCTCTTTTTTTAGGTGCCGGTGTTTCTTCCGTTGTTACTTCTGCTACTTCTTGTTTTTCCAAAGAACTTGCCTTATCAGTTACAATCTTTGATTTCTCATCTCTCTCCGAATTACTTTCTGATTCCTCATCTTCAATTACCTCTAGCATATTCGCTTCATGTAGGACATTATAAAATTGAAATAATTTTCGCATATTATTAAGGTGCACTTTTTCTCTATCGTATTCCGGAATAGATTTCTCAAATACCGATTTTATTTCTTCATCACTGGCATTTTTATGATGCGGTGCGGCGCCTCCATTCAAGGTTTCATAAACCTTATACAGTGCTTCATTTACGGGCAATTCACCATCGTTTACAAATATTCTTATTGTATCTAATGCAAAAATTTTACTGTTATTCAATACAATAGTTCTTTTTTTGTCTGTAATATTTTCTACAATTACCCCTTTTGTACCGTTCGAAATGATCTTGAAAAGTCCTGAAATTCCCGATACAGAAATAATTTTTTCTACATTAATTTTCTTCATAGTGTTTCAAATTATTTGGGACAAATATACTATAAATTTCTTAAGTCAACATTCCTCCACATACATTAATACATTGCCCTGTAATGTAACTACTCATGTCAGAAGCAAGAAATACACAAGCATTGGCAATATCTTCTGGTGTGCCACCACGTTTCAGTGGAATACTTTGCCGCCATTGTTCAATCACTTTTTCATCCAAAGCATGTGTCATTTCAGTTTCAATAAATCCGGGCGCTACGGCATTACAACGAATGTTTCGTGAACCTAATTCTAACGCCACCGATTTTGTAAAACCAATAATACCCGATTTGGATGCTGCATAATTGACCTGCCCTGCATTTCCTTTAATGCCTACAACAGAAGAGATGTTAATAATACTGCCCTTTCGGTTTTTCAACATAATTTTTTGAACGGCTTTTGTGTAATTAAACACAGATTTCAAATTGGCATTAATCACTTCATCAAATTGCGCTTCACTCATACGCATCAACAAACCATCTCTGGTGATACCCGCATTATTCACCAGTATATCAATGAATCCCCATTCTTTCACAATTTCATCGGCAATTTGTTCTGCTAACGAATAAATAGAAGCATCCGCTTTAAAACCTTTTGCTTTTACACCAAACTTAATCAATTCATTTTCCAATTCAATGGCTTTTTGCTCAGAACTCACATAAGTAAATGCTACATGACATCCATGTTCTGCAAACTTCAACGCAATACCACGACCAATGCCCCTTGTGGCACCTGTAATTAAAGCGATTTTATGATCTAACAATTTCATAAATAAATTTTTGAGCAAATTAAACTAAAATTTAAACAAATATAAAAAATTATGAAAACAGCTTTAATCTTCTCAAAATATCCTGACCAATATCTTTTCTGAAATACTTATTATCAAAATGAATATACTCAATAGATTGATAGGACTTTTGTAAGGCATCTTCCAAACTCTTACCGGTTGATGATACCGCCAATACTCTGCCGCCATTGCTTACCAACTTTCCATCTTTAATGCTTGTCCCGGCGTGAAAAATTTGCGACACTATCTTCGCTTCTTCCATTCGGATTTCAAAACCTTTTTCAAACGTTTCAGGATAACCTTTTGACGCTAAAATCACCGTCGCTGCACATGCTTCACTAATTTTTATATCCGTTGGTGATAATTGCTTTTCACCTGTTTTGACAAACAACTCAATCAAATCGCTTTCAATACGCAATAGTATGGACTCTGTTTCAGGATCACCCAACCGACAGTTATATTCTATAACATACGGATCGCCATCCACATTCATTAAACCCAAAAAGATAAAACCACAATACGAAATACCCTCTGATTTTAATCCATCTAATGTTGATATTACAATTCGTTCAATTACTTTTTGAGTAAAGGCATTCGTTGCTACTCCCAAGGCGGGGCTTACAGTGCCCATTCCGCCAGTATTTAATCCGGTGTCATTTTCGCCAATTCGCTTGTAATCTTTTGCCTCCGGCAACAAAACAAATTGATCTTCATGACACAAAACAAAATAAGACACTTCTATACCTTTCAAAAACTCTTCAATGACCAATGTCTCAGACGCTTTACCGAATTTGCCGGCAAACATTTCCTGTATAGTTCGTTCGGCTTGTTCTTTTGTTTGAGCAATGACAACGCCCTTACCAGCAGCCAATCCATCGGCCTTAATCACATAAGGGGCTTTCATCTCATCTAAAAATGCAAGTGCTTCTCTTTCCTGTGATTTTTCAAACTGCTGATAACGAGCCGTCGGGATTTTATATTTCTGCATAAAGGACTTGGCAAATGCTTTACTACCCTCTAACATTGCACCTGCACGACAGGGGCCAATTACAAGAACATCCGACAGTACGTTGTCTTCTAAAATTGCATCTGCTAATCCATTTACCAGTGGATCTTCCGGGCCTACTACCACAATATCAATGGCCTTTTCCCAAATAACTTTTTTAATGTTTTCAAAATCATTGACAGAGATATTCAAGTTTGTTCCACACAAAGCAGTACCCGGATTTCCCGGAGTAATGTACAATTGATTCAATAATTTACTTTGACTGATTTTCCATGCCAATGCATGTTCCCTCGCTCCACCACCTACTACCAGTACATTATACTGTTTTACCATTTTTTGCAGCAAACATAAGGAAAAAACAAGCAAAACGTGTTAAAACTTAAACATAATGTAAATGAAATAATTCTAACATCAATAAAAATTTCATACCTTTGCAGCAACGCTTTAGGGGTGCTCGGAACTCGGGCTGAGATAATACCCTTATCACCTGATGTAGGTAATGCTGCCGAAGGGAATAAGCGAATGTATTATCTGTTTTCACTTGTCTTGTCCACTCAGCATTCCTAAAGTTTAAACAATTTTAAACTCACATCGTATGACCATTTATCTGAATGACAAAAAATTAGATTTACAACAATCCATCTCTTTACAGGAAATTTTATTACAAAAACTAAACATCACTTCAGAAAAAAAAGGAGTAGCCGTGGCCATCAACGAAACCATTATTCCTAAACATCAATGGGCATCGTATCAACTCCAAAACAATGACCGTATCCTTGTCATCATTGCAGCACAAGGCGGTTAATACATTATTAATAACTTAAAAAATTGTTTTATGAAAACAGAAAAAATCCCCCATCCATCCATCATCACTACAGAACCTTTTCCAAACTCTGAAAAGGTATACATCAATGGGAAACTTCTTCCTTTTATCAAAGTGCCAATGCGAAAGATAAAACTTTCGCCGACCAAATTATCTAATGAGAAAATGGTAGAAAATCCAGATGTGTATGTTTACGATACCAGCGGCCCCTACACAGACCCTAACATTAAAATAGACGTATACAAAGGTATTGAACGCATTCGGGAGCAGTGGATTAAAGATAGAAATGACGTTGAACAACTCAGCGATTTTACCTCTGATTACACGCGTCAAAGAAACAAAGACGAAAAACTCAATTCTATTCGTTTCCCCAATATTTCCAAGCCATACAAGGCAAAGCCCGGTTGTAATGTCTCTCAAATGCACTATGCTAAAAAAGGCATTATAACTCCAGAAATGGAATACGTAGCCATCCGGGAAAATCAGATGTTAGAAATAATGAAAGAAAAATTGAATGGACAATATGATTTTTTATTTAAACAACATTCCGGTCAGAGTTGGGGTGCCAAGATTCCAAAAGAAATCACTCCTGAGTTCGTTAGACAAGAAGTAGCCGCAGGTAGGGCCATCATTCCTTCTAATATCAATCATCCCGAATGTGAACCCATGATTATCGGTCGGAATTTTTTAGTAAAAATCAATGCCAACATCGGCAATAGTGCGGTAACTTCCAGCATAGAAGAAGAAGTAGAAAAAGCCGTATGGGCTTGCCGCTGGGGCGCCGATACTGTCATGGATTTATCTACCGGAAAAAATATCCACGAAACTCGGGAATGGATCATTCGCAATTCTCCTGTACCAGTTGGAACTGTACCTATTTACCAGGCGTTAGAAAAAGTAAATGGAAAACCGGAAGAACTGACATGGGAAATTTTCAGAGACACTCTGGTTGAACAAGCTGAGCAGGGGGTAGATTATTTTACTATTCATGCAGGCGTGTTGTTGCGCTATATTCCTTTAACGGCTAAGAGAATGACGGGGATTGTGTCTCGTGGTGGTAGCATTATGGCAAAATGGTGTCTGGCACATCATAAGGAAAATTTTCTTTATACACATTTTGAAGAGATTTGTGAAATCATGAAAGCATACAATGTTGCATTTTCATTAGGAGACGGATTGCGGCCCGGCAGCATTTATGATGCCAATGATGACGCACAATTTGCTGAACTCAAAACACTCGGAGAATTGACCAAAATCGCATGGAAGCACGATGTACAGGTGATGATTGAAGGACCCGGTCACATCCCCATGCAATTGATAAAAGAAAACATGGACAAAGAACTTCAGGATTGTATGGAAGCCCCATTTTACACCTTAGGACCATTAGTAACCGATATTGCACCGGGCTATGATCACATCACTTCGGCGATTGGCGCTGCGATGATTGGTTGGTACGGCACATCAATGTTATGTTATGTTACACCCAAAGAGCATCTTGGATTACCCAATAAAAAAGATGTAAAAGACGGTGTGATTGCCTACAAAATTGCGGCACACGCAGCAGATCTCGCCAAAGGTCATCCCGGCGCACAATATAGAGACAATGCATTAAGCAAAGCACGTTTTGAATTTCGCTGGGAAGATCAATTCAACCTTTCCTTAGATCCGGAAACAGCCAAAGCATTCCACGACGAAACTCTTCCCGCAGAAGGCGCTAAAATCGCCCATTTCTGTTCTATGTGTGGTCCGAAGTTCTGTTCTATGCAAATTACACAAGATATTAGAGAATATGAAGAAGCATTGAGAAAAAAATCAGAAGAATTCAAAGAAAAAGGAAGTGAAATTTATTTATAACGATTATATTTAATTATGTTGATATTAATCACTAATGAAATAATTTTGGACGAACATATTCCGGTATTACAGGAAGCATTAAGATTTTTTGATAAATTGCACATACGAATAACAGAGTATCCTGATAATTACACAACTTACATTAAATTCATTTTGAATAAAATTCTCAAAAACTCTAACGAATCTTCCAAAGAAAAAATTGTTATTCATCTTAATAAATCTATACTGTCTGAACACCACTCCGTAATTTCTATTCACCAATTTCAAAAAATCGTTGAAGAATTAACTTCTAATTTTTTCATTCACAACGTTCACTTATCCGAAGACCTAAGTAATATTTTTCTTTCTTTGATACAAAATCATGATGATTTTTACTACAAGTATCATTCTTTAAATGTAAGCGCTTCCATTCATCATTTTGAACTGGAAGAAGAATACAATCATTTTAATTATCTCATTTATGGACCTGTATTTGAAAGTATTTCAAAGAAAAATTATGTTCCAAAAATAAATCATGATGTTATTCAAAATCATTTGCACGATATTCATGAGCAATTAGGCATTCCGATTATTGCAATCGGTGGTATAAATTCTGATAATTTTAAAGATGCATTAAAAATGGGATTTTCTGGTGTAGCCATCAAAGGATACATCTGGCAAAGTCCGCATCCGATTGAACAACTTTTTAACTTCAAAGAATCATGGGAGAAAAACCTCGTCCAATAGTCCTGTCTATTGCAGGATTTGATACATCTGGCGGAGCAGGCATTCTCGCCGATATAAAAACTTTTGAATGTATAGAAGTTTATGGAGTGACCGTCATTACAGCACCGACTGTTCAGTCCCATTCCGAGTTTGTAAAAATGCATTGGCGAAACATTAATCATATTGTGGAAGAAATTGATTTTCTTATTCATTCGTATTCCATCTCTTTTGCAAAAATTGGAATTATCAGAGAAATTGATATGTTAGAAGAAATTACCAGAGTTCTAAAAAAACAGAAAATTAAAATAATCTGGGATACGGTCTTAAAATCCTCAACTTCTAAAATTATTTTTAATAGACAACAAATTCCTGTTATCAAATCCCATTTAAAGAATACTTTTTGCATCACACCTAATTTTAATGAAGCATTGCATATCTCGAACAAATCCAATCTTCTGGAAGCAGGAACTTATTTATCACAATTTACCAATGTCATCATTAAAGGCGGCCACAACAACGATGAAATCGGCACAGATTATTTGTTTTTACAAAACAGCAATGAGCCAATCCCAATACCACCTCAATCGGGTTTAACCATTTATCCTAAGCATGGCTCAGGATGCGTGTTTTCTTCTGCTCTTACAGCATATCTGGCATTAGGTAATGATATAAAGAACGCAGCCATTAATGCTAAAAAATACACAGAGAAATATCTCACTTCTTCGGATACTTTAATAGGTTATCATTCTTAATCCTTATGAATTTACCACGCTTACAATACATTTCACACGGACAAACATTTGAAGAGCAAAACAATGCTATACGTTCTGCTCTGGATGCAGGGGTGCAATGGATACAACTGCGCTGGAAAAACGCCCCACCTTCAGAAATATTAAAACTTGCTGAAAGCATTAAACCTTACACAGATAAATACAACGCCGTGCTCATTATCAACGATCACCCTCAAATAGCTCGACAAATCAATGCTACAGGTGTTCATCTGGGATTAAATGATAGCTCGGTTTCAGATGCCAGAAAAATTTTACACTCGCACCAATGGATAGGTGGCACTGCTAATACTTATGAAGATGTGCTGCAAAGAATACAAGAAAAAATTACTTATGTTGGACTTGGACCATTGAGATTTACAACCACAAAAGAAAAATTAAGCCCAATACTCGGTATCAATGGATATAAAAACATTATTGAAAAATTAAATCAGCCCGACGTTCCTATTTATGCCATTGGTGGCGCAACATTAGAAGATGTTGAAACGCTTATGGCCATTGGAGTTTATGGCATTGCAATATCTTCGGCATTCAATAATGCGCATAATAAATCCAAATTTATACAACAACTTAATCAAAAACTTTATGCAACCGCTTAAAATTGCTGATAAAACATTTCAATCAAGATTGATATTAGGTTCAGGAAAGTTTGGAACTATTGAAGAATTTGAAGGGGCGATTCTTTGTTCTAAAACCGAGATGGTTACTCTGGCTCTTAAACGACTGGATAAAAACGTATCTGAAGATAAATGGCTGAATGTTTTACAAAAGCATAATATTCAGGTATTACCCAATACTTCCGGTGCCCGAACAGCCAAAGGCGCCGTATTGGCCGCACAATTAGCCCGGGAAGCTTTACAAACCAACTGGATTAAATTAGAAATTCATCCCGACCCGAAATATCTTATGCCCGATACTATTGAAACACTAAAAGCGACCGAAATTCTTGTGAAAGATAACTTTGTGGTATTACCTTATGTACACGCTGATCCTGTGTTATGCAAACATCTGGAAAGTGCAGGAGCAGCTGCAGTAATGCCGCTCGGTGCTCCCATCGGTACTAACAAAGGACTTCGCACCTTTGATTTTCTTAAAATTATCATTGAACAATCTCACTTACCCGTCATTGTGGATGCAGGATTAGGACTACCTTCGCACGCTGCATTAGCTATGGAAATCGGTGCTGATGCTGTTTTGGTAAACACGGCTATTGCCGTTGCAAAAGACCCGCCTCAAATGGCAGAAGCATTCCGATTAGCAGTAGAAGCTGGATACAAAGGTAAAACCGCAGGGTATGGTTCAACTTCAGAGCAGGCCATTGCCACATCTGGAAGTGCGTATTTCTACGATTGAATAACAAAATTTTTAGTAAATTCTAAATACTGAGTTTTTTACGAATATGGGTTATCATATTTTCTACTAATTTATCAAGGTCATAGTAAGCGTGCCAGCCCCAATCCTTTCTGGCGTGAGAGTCATCAATCGATTGCGGCCACGAGTCGGCAATCTCTTGTCTGAAATCAACCTGATAGTTAAGTTTAAATTCTGGGATAAAGTGTTTAATTTTTTCAGACAATTGCGCGGGTGTGAAACTGATAGCAGATAAATTGTAACTACTCCGAATAGTGATTTTTTCTACCGGCGCCTGCATAAGTTCAATAGTGGCTCTGACAGCATCTTCTATGTGCATCATCGGAAGCATCGTATTTTCTCTTAAAAAACAGGTGTATTCTTTTTTGATAAGCGCGTCGTAGAATATATGGACAGCATAGTCCGTGGTACCACCTCCGGGCTGGGCTTTCCATCCAATTAAGCCGGGATAGCGAATGCTCCTCACATCCACCTTATATTTTTGAGCATACCATTCACACCATCTTTCACCGGCCAATTTACTTATTCCATATACGGTGTTAGGGTCCATAATAGTAAATTGAGTGGTGTGTTGTTTCGGGGTAGAGGACCCAAAAACGGCTATGGAACTGGGCCAGAAAACCTTTTTAATAATTTTTTCTTTGGCCAATTCTAAAACATTAAACAGCCCTTCCATATTTAACTTCCAGGCAAATGCCGGATTTTTCTCAGCAGTAGCAGATAATAACGCCGCCAGTAAATAAACATCTGTAATCTTGTGTTTTTGAATAATCGTTAATAATTTGTCTTTATCCAATACATCTAACCACTCAAATGTATTCTCGCTTAGTCCTTTTATTTCCTTTATATCGGATGCGATAACATTATCTTTACCATATATTTTGTTTAACGCTTCGCACAATTCAATACCTATTTGTCCGCCAGCACCTATTACCAGAATCTTTGTGTCGGTGTCCATATTGCCAAGTTTGGGCAAACTTAATCATTTTAATGATACAGGATTTATTAAAATAATGACATTAATGAAGTATTTATATAGTTACTCAATAGGCATCAATCATTGCAGGAGAATCTGAAATTAATTTTATGGGTGTGTATCTTTTATTTCAGATGTGTTTCAGTTTTCCGTATCAGGTGAAATGCTTGTCTGATTTAATCAGTATCTTTGCGGCAAAAATGTTTCGTTATTATTTTCTGATTATCCTTTTGTTGATGTTTTTTTTGTCTTGTAAGCGGGAAAAGTCGTTGATTCACCCTAAAAAACAAGATATAGTGCAGGTTGTTTATGCGTCTGGCAAGATTTTTCCAAAAAATGTTTACAATGTTTATTCAAAATTACCGGGGTATATTTCAAAAATTTATGTTCAGTCCGGTGATGTTGTAAAAGCAGGACAAGCCATTCTGAGTATTCAGAGTGAAATAAACGAAAAGAATTTAGAGATAGCTAAAAATTATTTGAGATTAGCATCTAATAATGTTTCAGAAAATTCATCTTTGCTGAAGACCTTAAAAGACGATGTTCAATCGGCATTGGTAAAGTATAAATTAGATTCTACAAATTTTGAACGGTTTAAAAATTTATTAAAAAACAATGCCACGTCACTTCAGCAGTTTGACGCCATAAAAGCTCAGTTTGAACTTTCACGAGAAAATTATTTCAAATCTTTACATCACTACGATCAAACTAAAACTCAATTACAAATAGAATATGAAAATGCTAAGTTACAATACGAAGCCCAGCTTTTAAATCTCAATGAATACACGCTTTATTCTGCTATAAATGGAAAAGTATATGATATTTTACCGAAGGAAGGAGAGCTTATCAATACCACTACACTTCTTATGGTTATTGGAGATTACAATAATTTTGAAGTAGAGTTAAATGTAGATGAAACGGATATCAATCTTATTAAGCAGGGACAAAACGTATATTATGAAACAGATGTGTATAAGAATAAAATTTTCACTGGTAATGTTGAGAAAATTTTTCAACGTATCAATCCTATTAACAAGACGTGTCGGGTGATGGTCAGGGTTCAACCAGATAATTATGTTTTTTATTCCGGTATGTCTGTAGAAGCGAATATTATTGTGGCGCAGAAAAAGAAAACATTGGTTATACCTAAAAATTATTTATACAACGATTCAATGATTATTACTTCCACACACGATACATTGAAAGTAATAAAAGGAATTGAAGATCTTGAAAATGTGGAGATTATTCAAGGCATTGACGAAAAAACGGAACTGTTACAACCGTAAAAAATTATGAATACTCCTACTAATTGGCAAATTGCATTTCGGCATTTACGTTCTAAAAAACGGCAAAGTATTGTAGCTATGCTCGGTGTTACGTTTGGAATTGCTATTTTTATTTTTCAGGGAGGATTAATGACCGGTTTTCAGAAAACATTTATAGAGCAAACTATTAATACCAGTGCTAATATCCGAATATACAATGAATCCAAACTAAATCGTCGCCCTATTTTAAATAAAGTAACTGCGTTTAAGCACTCGCTTATTTTTGTACGCAATCAGAAGCCAAAAGATGAATTACCTAAAATAAAAAATGTTCAAGGTATTGTGGAATATCTCGAAAAACATCCGATGGTACAAGGTGTGTCTCCTAATTTGTCGGCACAGGTGATATTTAAATCCGGTATTACACAGATAAGTGGACGAGTATTAGGCGTACATATATTGAAAGAAAATATTTTATTTAATGTTGAAAAAAACAATATGCAAGGCAGTATCAAAAAACTTAATACAATACCCAATGGTGTTATTTTGGGCGAAGGACTGGCAGAGTTATTAGGCGTTCATCTCAATGATAATATTCAAATACTTTCCTCCGCCGGCGTTAGCTTAGAAATGAAAATAGTAGGCATTAATAAAACAGGTATTACAGAACTAGATAAATCCAGAGCGTATATCACGATTCGTAATGCCCAGAAACTACTTTTAGCAGACAACGATTTTATCACGGATATAAACATCAAAGTAAAAAATATTGATGATTCCCAGGCTCTGGCTGCAACATTACAGAAAAAATTTGGCTACCGTGCTTTAGATTGGAAAGAAGCGAATGCCAATATCTTCAGTATATTTAAAGTTCAAAACATGATAACTTATTTGATAATAACTACTATTTTGATTGTATCGGGTTTTGGTATATTCAACATTTTAATGATGATTATTTATGAAAAATTGCCAGACATTGCTATCCTAAAAGCCATTGGTTTTAAGGATAAAGATATAGTATATATTTTTATTACCGAGTCCTTGATGATAGGACTAACAGGTGGTTTGTTGGGTTTGTTTTTAGGTTTTTTGTTGCAGAAACTTATTGGCTCTATACGTATGAATGTCAAGGGTTTTGTTACCTTAGAATACTTGCAATTTAATAATTCTGCTACATTTTATTTATTTGGCTTTTTCTTTGCTGTTGTCGTAACAGCAATTGCTGGTTATATTCCGGCAAGAAAGGCATCTAAAACAGATCCTATTGATATTTTACGCTCTAAATAAATATGCCTACTAATTCACTTCTCTCTACGCATCAACTTAATAAATTTTATCATGATCCTATTGATCATCATGTTTTAAAATCTATTAATTTACAAATACAACAAGGAGAATTTGTATCGATTGTAGGTGCATCGGGTAGTGGAAAATCGACATTACTTTATGTCTTAAGCACCATGGATACAGATTACACAGGAGATATTTATTTTGATAACGAATTATTGAAAAGCAAATCAAAAGATGATTTGGCAGAACTAAGGAATGAAAAAATTGGATTTGTATTTCAATTCCATTATTTGCTTCCGGAATTTACGGTTCTTGAAAATGTTATGATGCCGGCTTTAAAACTTAATAAACATTCAAAAGATGAAATATATGCCAATGCCATCGAAAAATTAAAATTATTGGATATTGATGAACTGGCCGATAAAAAAGCCAATAAGTTATCGGGCGGTCAGCAGCAGCGGGTGGCTATAGCAAGAGCATTGATCAATCAACCTAAAATTATAATGGGCGACGAACCTACTGGTAATCTGGACTCAAAAAATTCTGAAATGGTTTACGAAATATTTCGAACACTGAATAAAACGTTTGGACAAACATTTTTAATTGTTACACACGATACTACTTTTGCAGAAAAAACGGATAGAATAATTCATCTGAAAGACGGGGAAATCATCAAACACTAAAAATTTAATATATGGTATATAGAAAATTAGGTAAATGGGGGGTGCAGGTTAGCGCATTATCATTTGGCACATGGATTACTTTCGGAAAACAAATTGACGATAAAACAGCAGAGGAATTGATGGATATTGCTTATGATAATGGAATCAATTTTTTTGATAGTGCAGAAATTTATGCTCGTGGAAAAGCTGAAATCGTTTTAGGAAATATCCTAAAAAAACGATCATGGGCACGTAGTTCGTATCTTTTGTCCTCCAAAGTATTTTTTGGATACGAACAAGATAAGCCCAATCAAAAAGGATTGTCTCACAAACACATCATTGAGGGATGTAATGCGGCCTTAAAAAGATTACAAACAGAGTACATTGACTTATTTTTTTGTCATCGGCCTGATAAAAATACGCCAATAGAAGAAACCGTATGGGCAATGAATGTTTTGATTCAGCAAGGAAAAATTTTATATTGGGGAACAAGTGAATGGGCCAATGACGAGATTTTAGAAGCTATCAGATTTGCTAAAGAACACCATTTAATAGGACCAAGAATGGAACAGCCACAATACAATATGTTTGAGCGCACTAAGATGGAAAAAGAGTACTTACTTTTATTCAAAGAGCATGGTTTGGGTACAACCATCTGGAGCCCTCTTGCGTCAGGGCTTTTGACAGGTAAATATCTGGTTTCTGAAAACCAGTCCACTCGTTTAAGCATAGATGGTTTGGAATGGTTAAAAGAAAGAACTTTAGGGGATACTATAAAAATAGAAAAGACAAAAAAATTTTTTGAATTGGCAAAAAGTTTAGAAACTACTCTTAATAAACTTGCTATCGCATGGACATTGCTCAATCCAAATGTAAGCACAGCTATTTTAGGCGCTTCCAGCCCAGAGCAGTTAAAGGATAATTTAAAGTCATTAGAAGTATTACCCCTGTTAACACCAGAAGTGGTTCAGAAAATAGAAACCATTCTTGATAATAAGCCACAATTACCCATGTATTAAGTTTTGAAAACATCGTTCAGCAAATAGCTTTTGAATATATTCTGTAAGGTAAATTGTTTTATAAGTTATGTAATGGTTAAATTTTTGAGATTTTTAAATACTGAATAGCGTAGTATAGCAATATAATAAAGTTTTTAGCACCTTACAATGCTGAAACAATACATAGACGTGAGGCATAGGAAACAAAGAAGTAGAAGCAACAGGATTCTAAACTACATGTCCCTCCCGATTTTATCGCGGATGCTCTAAACTGGCTAAACCTGTTATTATTTTTTTTGGATAGGTTGCAGGATTTTGCCTTTTGATTTCCACGATTTGACTTGTGTTTTACGATTTTTAGAGCGCCGTTCTCTTTGTCATAAAATTCGTGGTGAACGATTTTTTCAATCTTTAGATTTAGGTGCAAACTCTTTGTGATTAGAAGAATGTTTATTTAATCTGGATTCCAGCGTTCCACGAGTAGAGCCGATATAGAAACTTATTGAAAGAAGGCGGAGAACAGAATATTAAAATTAAAAGTAAGATATGGAAGGTAAAGAAGTGGGATCAACAGGATTCGAACCTGTGACCCTCTGCTTGTAAGGCAGATGCTCTGAACCAGCTGAGCTATGATCCCATTTTTTTAATGTACATGAACTAAAATCGGTGGCAAATGTACATAAACATTTTTCAAATTTCAAAATAGATTTTTCAAAAAATATATGTCGCTGAAATTCAGGTTATTAATTCTAAGATATTTTTAACGGTAAAATTTTGAACCAAATTTATTTTTATTAGGTACATTTATACTGTTTTAAAAACAACAAAAAAAAAACTAAACTTGCAGCACAAATTTATACTGTTTTAAAAACAACAAAAAAAAACTAAACTTGCAGCACAAATTTATACTGTTTTAAAAACAACAAAAAAAACTAAACTTGCAGCACAAAAATAACATTTTATCTAATTTAAAAACTCTTTTGTCTATGAAAAAAATAGCGATTAGTGTAGGATTTATGGCATTAATTTTTGTTGCCTGTAAAAAGGAAAAATTTGATTTTGATAAGTTTTCCACTTCCAATTTTAATGGAGAATATGCGGCGCCATTAGTGGCTTCTGAATTAACCATTCAGGATATACTTACTAAAGCAGACAAAAATAATAATATCCAGGTTGGGACTGATGGCTTTTGTACCTTAATTTATCGGGGTACTTTATTTACTTCAAGGGCAAAGGATTTTGTAATTATTGGGAATCAAAATTTAGTAGGATATACCTATGATTTTTCAAACACTACTTCATTGGCAAGTTTTAATGCTGCTTCAAATGGAACACAATTTGGACCTTATACCAACTCAGTTACTTCTATAATTGCTCCAACGCCACCTTTGATAGATTCTCTTTATACTAATAGTGGTACTTCTTTGGACATTTCAATAACCAACAAAATGCCTGCGACGGTCTCTTTTACCATTTCTTCTTCCAGTATCATTGATTTTTCTACTAACTTGAATTTTAATGAAAATGTTATTTTACCTGCCAATACAAGTACAGTTGTATCGTATGATTTAGGGAATCATTTATTGAAACTTAACGATGGAGTGAATAGAAGTAGATTGGGTTTATCGTATTCTGTAAAATTACAAAAATCCGGAAATGCTACTGGCTTGGAACAAATTGGAATTTCTGCTAACTTGAACAATATATCATTTAGTAAATTTATAGGTTATTTAGGTAGTAATTATACACATCCTAATTTTGCACCATACAAAGATACGGTGCCTATCACATTATTTTCAAGCAGTGAACCCACTTATACAAACACTATTTTTTCTTTAGTGGATCCTAAGTTTGATATTAAATTTTACAATGAAGTGGGGGCGTCTGCTAAAATTAATGTAACACAATTGGACGCTTATACTCCCGATGCTTTTGGTAATAATCTCAATCCAAATTCTTTATCAGGTAGTCCGGTGATTCAAAATGTTATTATTAATTCGGCTGCAGGATTTAATTCCCCAGTTACAACAATATTATCAATTAATAAAACTAATGAGCCCAATATAGTGCCTTTTATCAATTCTCGTCCTAAAAACATCATTTATGAAGTTAATGGAAACATCAACCCGGGTGCTACCGGTTATGTAAGAAACTTTTTTACTGATACCTCTAAAATCAGAGTTGATTTGGATGTTATTCTTCCATTATGGGGGAATATGAAAGATTTAGTTTTTGTAGATACGATTAAAGATGTTGATTTATCTAATATACCCGCAGAAATCAAGAAAGTTTTATTACGTACGTATTTTGAAAGTACGTTTCCTATTGATATGGGTATTGAAATTATTTTCACAGATTCATTATACGTGCCTCAATATATTTTCATTCCTGCCAATACAGTGGTAATACCGGGTGCATCAGTAGATGCTAATGGAAACACATCTTCTCCCAAAATTTACAAGAAAGATTATATAATACCTCAGTCTGCTATGCCTTCTGTTAGACAAACAAAGCGAATATTGATCAGAGCATTTGCCAATACAACTAATTATCCTACAAATATTAAGATATACAACTTCCAAAAACTTAAAGTAAGAATTGGTGTGGATGTTCAACCCGGCGTGAGATGATTTTTTAATGCAAAAAAATCAATACAATAATCTTATTTCAATAAAAGGAATATATGAAAAAAGCAAGTGTAGCATTATTATTTAGTGTATTAACTAATTGTGTCAATGCACAATTTCAAATGATGCATTACAATTTAAAGCAAATTCCACAAATTTACCAATGGAATCCGGCCTTAATACCTCAATATAAATTTTATTGGGGGACAACGTTTGTGCCATTTGCTCTTTCTCCACTGCCAGTGGCTAACTATTTGTATATAAATAAAGGGACAACTGGTCCAGTAATTAGAGATTTCTTTCAAAAAAATGGGGATTCTGTTCAGGTCAATTACAATGTTCTTTCGCTTGCCAAAAAAATGAATTATACTCATTACAATTTAGAAGTTGGAATTTTATCATTTGGATTTAGAATTAAAGATATTAATTACATTCATTTTTACTCTACCTTAAAAAATCATTTCTGGTTGGGCTATACCAAAGATGCTTTGAAATTTTTATTAGAAGGAAATGGCGGTTCAAATGTTGGATACAATTTTGATATGAGTATTAAATCAAATCATAACTCATATGTAGAAACCGGCATCAGTTTTGCCAGAATCATCAAAGAAGATAAATTGCAAGTAGGAGGTACCTTAAAAATGTACAATGGATTGGCTAATTTCCAAACCAAAAAGAACAAAACAACATTCTTAACCGGAGATACGGCGTTTGAATACATCGCTCAGGCAAACCTACAAGTGAATTCAGCATATATTTATGACACCACATCAAAATCTGTAAAAATTGGCGATGCTTTCAAAAATATGGGATTGGGAATTGATTTGGGCGCTCAATACACCATCAATGATAAATTTACTGTAAATGCGGCCCTTGTGGACTTAGGATACATAAGATATAAATCCAATGCACAGAACTATGCCTTCAATGATAAATTCTATTTTCCGGGTATTGATGTGAAAAAAATTATTTCGGATACAATTGATGTAGATAAAGCACTAAAAGATTTACAAGATTCGCTTTCAAAACGATATAAATTTACAGAATCCAATAATGCCTATACCGTCTGGATGCCTACAAAAATTAATATACAAGGCATTTATAACTTAAATTCCAAACATTCTTTTTCTGGAATTTTACAAACTGTTTTCTATGATAAAAAGCCGCATTTAGCAGGATCTATTGCTTATGTATTTCGTCCTACTCGTTGGTTTAACACATCTATTGCGTATCAAATTTATAACAGAAGTTATTCGAATCTTGGTTTAGGGTTTGCCTTTAACTTGGGTTTTATGCAATGGTATGTAATGACAGATAATTTAATGGGTTTTTTCAGATATGCCGATATTACATATACAGTTAAAGAGAACGACAAAACGTATCGTTATACTGTTACTATTCCTACCAGTAAAAATATCAATATCCGAACAGGTTGTAACTGGACATTTGGGGCTAAGCCAAAAGATAGAGATAAAGACGGTATTCCGGATAGAAAGGATCTATGTCCCGATAATTATGGTTTGGTCATTTATCAAGGTTGTCCTGATTCGGATAGTGACTCTATTCCCGATAAAGACGATAAATGCCCCATTATTGCTGGTTTAAAAACATTGCAAGGTTGTCCGGATAAAGACGGTGATGGTATAACAGATGCAGAAGATGATTGTCCGGATGATGCGGGATTGACCGAATTCAAAGGTTGCCCGGATAAGGATGGGGATAAAATTATTGATAAAGAAGATGATTGCCCAGAAGAAGCAGGATTAGCTGAATTCAAAGGTTGTCCAGATAAAGATGGAGATGGCATACCGGATAAACAGGACGATTGTCCGGATGTAGCAGGATTAAAGGAATTTATGGGATGTCCGGATAAAGATAGAGATGGAATACCGGATAAACAGGACGATTGTCCGGATGTAGTAGGATTAAAGGAATTTATGGGATGTCCGGATAAAGATAGCGATGGATTAATTGATAAAAATGATCAATGCCCGGACGTGGCTGGACCAAAAGAAAATAATGGTTGTCCATGGCCAGATACGGATAAAGATGGCATTGTAGATAAAGATGACGCTTGTCCAAATCAACCCGGCGTGCCTGAATTAAAAGGTTGTCCGCCAGCACCGAAATTAACAGCCAAAGAAGAAAAAATTATTCAAAAAGCGTTTAGTAACCTTGAGTTTGAAACCGGAAAAGATATTATCCGACCAAAATCTTTCCCACCACTTAATGGATTAGCCGGCTTGATGAAACAACATCCGGATTGGGTGCTCACGCTTTCAGGGCATACAGATAACCAAGGGGATCCGCAAAAGAATATGGTATTGTCTGAAAAACGTGCGAAAGCGGTAGCTAAATACTTGATTAAAAAAGGTGTGAAACCAGAAAATATTATTACAGAATGGTTTGGTGCTACTAAACCAATTGCAGATAACAATACGCCACAAGGTAGACAGAAAAATCGCCGGGTAGAAATGAAGATCATTTACAAAGAAAAACAGAATTAGTTTGTACTGGAATAAAATAACAAAGCCCTTCTGAAAAAAAGAAGGGCTTTGTATTTTTATCTAAATCATTGAGGCAAAAAATCTTTCATGTTTTGCTTTATGGTTTCAAAAGACCAAAAATGCAGGGTTTTTTCTGAATGTTGGGCATAAGATTTTTTTTCCATTCTTTAATAGATTGAGTGCCTATCAATTCGTCTTCAGAATAGATATTACAAGCAATTGACAGAAGTGTTTCTGAATGTAGTACCTGAATCATAAGAGAAAACAATTTTTGGTTTCTGTAAGGGGCTTCAATAAAGAATTGTGCCTGCTTTTTGTGAAAAGAAAGCTGCTCTAATTCTTTAATTTTTCTGACTCTTTCGTGGGTTTCAATAGGTAAATAGCCATTGAAAGCAAAATTATTGCCGGATAATCCTGCGGACATAACAGCAAGCATTACAGCACTTGCACCCACTAATGGTATCACTTTTATTTTGTGCAGATGCGCCCAGCGTACAATGTAATCACCGGGGTCTGCAATAACGGGACATCCGGCTTCGCTCACTAATCCAACAGAATAACCATCTCTAATGGGAGCCAAAAAATCTTCAATAGGAGAATGAATGTTATGTTCGGTGTATTCAACGATTTGAGCGGCAGAGATATTAGGGTATCCCGAAAGTTTTAATAACTGACGGCAAGATTTCACATCTTCCGCAATGAAATAAGTGAGTGAACAAATGATAGATTTGTTGTATTCAGGCAACTGTTGCTGAATAGATGCAGAACCAATGATGTTAGGAATAAGATATAGACAAGGGGAAGGGTTGCTTTCCAAGAGATTCAAGTTAGCTATACTTTTTCAGAAGAGTATTCTTTCATAAATTCCATCGCTTTTTGCACCATTGCTTTGCTTCCAATAAATAATGGTGTAGTTTGATGCAAGGATTCGGTGTGTTTTTCTAAAATGCGTGTGAATCCATCTGTAGCCATGCCGCTGGCTTGTTCGGCAACAAAGGCAAGTGGATGGCATTCGTAAAGCAAGCGTAATTTTCCTTTGGGGGATTTGGCGGTGGATGGGTAAATAAAGATGCCGCCTTTCATTAAGTTTCTATGAAAGTCCGCTACGAATGAGCCGATGTAACGGAAAGAATATGGACGGTTTGTGGATTTATCTTCTTCCTGACAGTATTTGATATACTTTTTAACGCCTTCTGGAAATTTTAAGTAATTACCTTCGTTAATAGAATAAATGCTTCCTTGTTCGGGAATTTTTATATCGGGGTGTGATAAACAAAATTCGCCAATGCTGGGGTCTAATGTAAATCCGTTGACGCCACGACCGGTTGTATAAACCAACATACAAGATGACCCATACACCACATAGCCGGCTGCTACTTGTTCAAGACCGGATTGTAAGAAATCAGAAAGTTGGTCGGATGCACCGGTTTCACTTTTTCTGCGGTAAATAGAAAATATTGTTCCAACAGACACATTTACATCAATGTTGCTGGAACCGTCTAATGGATCAATGGCTACTACATATTTAGCATTTTTAGAGATTTCAGAAAAAATGGGAATAATATCGTAGTTTTCTTCACTGGCGATGGCACATACTTCGCCGCCGGCTTTGAAAGCCGCGATGAATTGCTCATTGGCGTAAACATCTAATTTTTTTACTTGTTCGCCGTGCACATTTGTTTCACCAGTTTCTCCGAGTATTTCTATAAGGCCTGCTTTTGTAACGGCTCTATTGACAATTTTAGCGGCAATGCCAATGTCTCTTAATAATCTTGAAAGTTCGCCTTTTGCGTAAGGAAAATCGGATTGTCTTTCAATGATAAATTGTCCTAATGTTTTTACTCTCATAAAATTTAATTAAAATTCATTAGAAATTCTCTCCAATCCGTGAAATTAGCTATGATTCTTAATTTTTTTATTTTATTAGAAAAGTCGTCGTCATCAGAGGCATTGGAAAGTAATTGATTTCTAAATTTGTAATAGTTTTGCAAGGCAGAATGTTCTTGTTCTGACAAAGGTTCGTTGTTTAAATCTTTAATTAACAAATCATTTATACTCTCTGGGAGAGTGTTGGATCTAGCAAATGACAGTGCTTTGGAATATAATTTTGTAAATTTTTCCATTTTTAAGTAGCAGCAAAGATAAAGAAAAAATATGGAGGTTTATTGGTATAAAATAGCATTTTATTAACAATAAAATGTGGATGAGTTGATAGTTACTTTTTTTACACATTTTTTGATAATTAAAGGTGTCCATAAAATCTAAAATACTTCACTTCTGAGGTAATTAACTTTTAAAATAGTTTAAAAGAATATTTTTTATTTATTTTTAGGTCGAAATTTTATATGAAATCGTTAAAGTAAAAAGTATAATTAGAATAATGCTGCGATTTAGGGTTTTCAATAGTGTGATTGGGTATTTTTTGATGTTGTTTTTTTTCTTTGATAGAGAGGTTTTTTGTCAAAATGTTGTAAGTATAGGAAGTGAAGTTCATTATGGATTTATTATTCCACATACAATTGAAGTTCATAATACAAAAGGTTCACGGCCATTTGGTTCTTTATTTTTAGTCAATTTTATAGATACGAGTCAAAAAATTGTAAATTTATGTCATTGTATAAAAAATAATGGTTTAAATATTGGAGTATTTAATTACGATAATAAAGTACTGGGTTATGGTTTGGGGCTTAATTATTTTTTAGAACCTCAGTTTTGGTTATCCAAAAAATGGTTATTTGTTACAAGAGGATTAATAGGTATTATGTATCAAACGAATCCGTATCATAATTTATTAAATCCTACTAATGCCTCCTACAGTACATATTTCAATTTTTTTTTGGGACTATCTGGTGGATTAAAGTTTTTATCAAGATCCCAATGGGCATTAAGTATGTATTCTAATTTTTTACATACGAGTAATGGAGGAGTAAAGGAACCGAACAAAGGAATCAACTGGCCAACTTTTAATTTTCAAGTAGAATATTTCTTGAGAGGCAAACTGCATTATATTGAGCGAAGAGATTCATTATTAGTATTAAACAAGTTGAAAGCAATGGATTGGTATATTTTTTATAGCAATCGGATTATTAAGGTGGGAGATAAAAAACGGTACCATTTGTGGGGTATTGGTATGCAATATATAAAACAAGTTTCAAAAATAAGTTCGTTACTCATTGGGGGAGAAGGATATTTTGATTATGCATTGCATCATCGCTTGCAGGTGGATAGTGTAAAAAGTGGTGATGGATTTAGGGCTGGTATACTAATTGGGCATGCTTTTGTTCTTGGTAAGTTTTATTTTGGTCAACAAATTGGATATTATGTTTATGAGAATAATCCATATTATGATAAAATTTATCATCGATGGACTTTGGTTTTTAGTGCTAAAAGATGGGTTGTAGGGATTGGACTTAAGGCACATCGTCACATAGCAAATTTTGGAGATATAAAAATCGGATATAGAATTTTAAAGTGATGAGTTGAATATATTTAAGAGTTTTGAGTAAATTTTGAGTAAATGATATTATGTGTCAACGCTATCTATTCTATATACAGAGGTTACACCTTCTACTTTTTTCAAATTTTTAATTAAGCGATTTAAGTGTTTGGTATCGTGAACATAGACCATTATTTCACCATCAAATAAACCATCTTCTGTATTAAATTTAATAGAACGCATATTGACTAGGTGTTCATTAGAAATCACTTTTGTAATATCATTGACTAATCCTAGTTTATCTATGCCTTTTACTTTTATACCGGCAAGGAAAGATAATAAATGCTCGTTGACCCATTTTGCTTTTACAACACGATAGGCATAATGGGAAAGTAAATGAATGGCGTTAGGGCAATTTACACGATGTATTTTAATACCTTCGTCTGTTGTGATGAATCCAAAAACATCGTCTCCCGGAATGGGGTTACAGCAAGGTGAAAGTTTATAGTCCAGATGTTCCATTTTATCGCCAATTACCAGCAAGTCGCCTTTTCCACGGGTGCGTGTTACGAGTGTTTCAATTTTTTCATTGTTTTCGATAGTAGTTTTTTTGTGTTTGCTTTCCTTATATTTTTTAAAGCTTTTGAGTTCTGGTAAATCAATATTTCCAACAGCCACTCTGTAATATAATTCCATTACATTAGGTAATTTGAAAAAGGATACCATTTCGTTGATAATTTCGCTTTCAAAAGAGAGTTCTAATTTCTGGAGTTTGCGTTTGATAAGTTCTTTGCCTTCTTCGGCTACTTTTTTTCGTTGTTCTTTGAGAGCGGCTTTGATTTTGGATTTGCCCCGTGCTGTTACGACGAATTTTAGCCAATCTTCACTCGGTTTTTGTTTGGAGGAGGTAAGTATTTCAACCTGATCGCCGCTTTGTAGTATATAGCTGAGTGATACAAGTTTTTGATTCACTTTTGCGCCGATGGCGTGTTCGCCAATTTTAGTGTGTATTTCAAAGGCAAAGTCCAATGCTGTTGCGCCGGCTGGTAATGTTTTCATCTCTCCTTTTGGTGTAAATGCGTAAATTTCATCTGAGAATAAGTTGAGTTTAAAGTCATCAATGAACTCTAAGGCGTCTGTATCTGTATTTTCAAGTGCTTCGCGGACTTTGCGGAGCCATTCTTCCAGTCGGCTTTCTCTTTCCTGTGAAGCTTCTTTATATTTCCAGTGTGCGGCATATCCTTTTTCGGCCAGTTCATCCATTCGTGTGGTGCGAATTTGAACTTCAACCCATTTACCTTCCGGTCCCATGACGGTAGTATGTAAACTTTCATAGCTATTGCTTTTTGGGGTAGAAATCCAATCCCGCAAGCGATCCGGATAAGGATGGTAAATATCCGTTACAATGGAGTATACTTCCCAACAGTCAGATTTTTCATTTTCTGGTTCGGAGTCAATAACGATGCGGATTGCGAAGATGTCGTAAATTTCTTCAAAGGTTACATGTTTTTTTACCATTTTGTTGTGAATGGAATAAATGGATTTTGGTCTTCCGAAAATTTTGAATTTAAATCCTTTTTCTTCCAATGCTTTTTTAACGGGCTGAATGAATTTATTGATGTATTTTTTTCGTTCTTCTTCTGTTTCTTTGAGTTTTTCTGCAATTTCATTATATACTTCGGGGTTAGTGTATTTCAATCCTAAATCTTCTAATTCTGTTTTGATAGTATTTAGTCCTAAACGATGTGCAAGTGGTGCATACAAGAAAAGTGTTTCGCTAGCGATTTTGATTTGCTGCTCACGGCTCATATGTTCTAATGTCCGCATATTGTGTAAGCGGTCGGCAATTTTTATGAGGATAACACGAATATCTTCGGCCATTGTCAACAGTACTTTTCTGAAGTTCTCGGCCTGTATGGATTGATTGTTATCTAAAACGGTGGATATTTTGGTGAGCCCATTGATGATACTGGCAATTTTTTTTCCAAATAATTTTTCAATATCCTGTAATGTGATGTCAGTATCTTCCACAGTATCGTGCAGTAAAGCACATATAATAGAGGTGTCACCAAGCCCCATTTCTTCGGCACAAATCTGTGCGACGGCAATAGGATGATAAATATAAGGTTCTCCTGATTTGCGGCGAATGTTGGCGTGTGCTTTTACAGCAAGGTCAAATGCCTTTCGGATGTTTTTTCGTTCTTCTGGGGTAATTTTTCTTTTAATGGATTTTAATAACTTTCTGTAGCGGTATAGAATTTCTTTTTTTTCGACTTCTTCATCTATTTGTATCGTGGCGATATTATTGTGAGATGTGGATTTTTGTGTTGCTGATTCTTTACTTATAGATTTATTTTCCATAGTGGGTCAATTTCAAAGCATAAAAATACAAAGAAGTTTTAATTTTTGCAAGAAAAATAGCTGTTGCACAAAAATTTTTATTGCCACAATTGTTTCCAGCGATTGAGTAAAAATAGTTTGAAAATGATTTGTATTTCTTTATTTGAAAGCGATTGAAGAGATGTAATTTTGTGAAAAGTGCGAGGGTTAATAATATCCTGCCAACCATTTTTAATTTCATTCCATATTTCTTTTTCTCTTAGAATTAGCCATTCTTTGAGTGGTGCATCAAATGCTTTTTTATCTTTTCGTTGATAAATTTGAGCAGGCAAAGTTTCTTTGAATGCTTCCCGCAAAATATATTTACTAATTCCATTTTTGAGTTTCAGATTTTCTGGAATGCTCAAAGACCAAGTGATTAAATTAATATCATCGCTAAAAGGCAAACGGCTTTCTACGCTGTGCCACATGCTACATCTGTCTTCACATTTTAAAAACGCTTTCAAACGTCTAAAAGATAAATCTCTCAATAATTCTACATTTAAATGGCTGCTAATATTATGTATGTTGGTATTATTGTATTGCTTAAGTATATCATTAGAAAGATATTTGTAGTAATGTAATTTTTGAATGGGAAAAGTATTTTTAATTAATGCTTTTGTGAATAAATGGAATGAAGAAGAAGGTAAATAATGGGAAGATTGATGAAGATGCCTGAAAAAATGAACAATTTGAATTTTTTTTAATAATGACAACCAGTAAGCCACATAATGATGCTGATAACCTGCAAAAAGTTCATCACTGCCTTGCCCGCTTAAAATGACTTTAATGCCTGCTTCTTTTACATTTTTCATTAATAAAAACTGATTGTAAGTGCTGGTGCTCCAAATAGGAAGGTCTTGTGAATATAATAATTCATCTAAAGAACTAAAAAAATCATTCGCATTAGGCAATATGTTGTGGGGATGACAATGAATAGTTTGATTGATAGTATTTATATAACTCGTTTCATCAATATCAGAATGAGATGGAAACACAATGGAAAATGTATTTAAGGGCTGAGAAGAATATCTGGATGCTGTTACTGCGATTACAGAGCTGTCAATTCCACCGCTTAGAGAAATAGCTACATCTACATCACTTTTCAAATGTTGCTGAATACTACTTTCAACTTTTTCTCTTGTTTGAGAAATGATACTTTGTTCAGATAAATTATTGAATGACTTTGTGAGTTGTGCATCTAAGTTAAAATATTTTCTTTTTTGTAAATTAAGTGAATGTGTATCAAGGATCATTATTTCACCGGGCTGTAATTCTTTGATACTTTGAAAAATACTTTCTTCTTCATCTTCCAAAACAGTATCTATCAGATATCTTGATAATGCTTGATAGTTGACGGAGAATGGAAGAAGATGAGATTTAATAAATGTCTTTTGTTCACTGGCAAAAGCGAAAATGTTTTTGGAATGATAATAATATAAAGGTTTTACGCCTAACCTGTCTCTTGATAAAATCCATTCATTGGTTCTTTTGTCATAAATACAAAATGCCCACATTCCATTGAGATATTGTAAAAAATCTTTTCCATAATGGAGATAACAATTGAGTACCACTTCAGTATCTGTATTGGTAAAGAATTGATAACCTTTATTTAAAAGAGATTTTTTTAATTCAAGATAGTTGTATATTTCTCCGTTATATGTAATCCATACACTACCCGAATTATTGCAC
Source organism: Sphingobacteriaceae bacterium (assembly GCA_037447455.1). GTDB lineage: Bacteria > Bacteroidota > Bacteroidia > B-17B0 > Aurantibacillaceae > BPGX01. The sequence goes on from JBBIGQ010000017.1 coordinate 48,380, forward strand.
ATGGGTTGATGCCCCTGTTCACTTAAATCTAAGATTGAAAGGCGGCGATGAATAAAACCTGCATGATATTTTTTACTATGAAGAAAAGAAAGAGGGGTTAATTTGAGGTATTGAAGTGGAGAGTTTTTAGAAGCCAATAAATGAAAATGTTCTATGGATGAACAATCTGTATTTTGAAAGTCAAATAAAGTGATACCATCGTCATCATTGCCCCTATGTTTGAGAATGAGAGAAACATCGTTTAACCATTTCAATACATTGAAATTATTTTGAAAAGATATTATACCAGCAATTCCACACATTACAAGGAAACATTACATCATTTTTCCTAAGCCGGGGAACATTTTCATGATTTGAGCCATGGCGCCTTTATTACTCATAAGTTTAGATAGTTTTTTCATGTCATCATACATTTTAATTACTCTGTTGACTTCCTGGATATTGGTGCCAGAACCATTGGCAATTCTTAACTTTCTGGATTGATTGATAATTTCTGGTTTTCTTCTTTCAAGAGGGGTCATTGCTAAAATAATGGCTTCTGTTCTTTTAATCATTTTTTCTGTTTCTTCGTTGTTCAGATTTTTAGCCATTCCCGATAATCCGGGCATAAAGGAAGCAATGGAGGAAACACCGCCTAATTTTTTCATCATCCGGATTTGTGTGAGCATATCTTCGAAATCTAATTGATTTTTGGCCATTTTCTTGGCAAACTTCCGCGCTTCTTCTTCGTTAATTTCCTGTTGTGCTTTTTCAACAAGGGTTACGATATCGCCCATTCCTAAGATGCGATCGGCCATTCTTTCGGGATAGAAAATATCCAGTGCATCTAATTTTTCACCTTGACTGATAAATTTAATGGGTTTTTGAACAACGGCTTTAATAGAAAGCGCTGCACCACCACGGGTATCACCGTCCATTTTGGACAATACTACTCCTGTGAGATTTAATCGTTCATTAAAGAGTTTAGCGGTATTGACAGCATCTTGACCGGTCATTGCGTCTACTACCAATAGAATTTCATGCGGATTGACTTTGTTTTTTATCAAAGAAATTTCGTTCATCATTTCTTCATCAATGGATAAGCGACCGGCCGTATCTATGATGACTACATTGTAGTGTTTTTCTTTGGCGTATTCAATTCCTTTTTCAGCAATTTTGATTGGATTTTTTTCATCGGGAATAGAAAATACTTCTACATTGATTTGTTGACCTAAAATTTTTAATTGGTCAATAGCGGCGGGACGATAAACGTCACAGGCAATTAATAAAGGATGTTTCGATTTTTTAGTTTTTAAATGTTTAGCAAGTTTGGCTGAAAAAGTTGTTTTACCAGAACCTTGAAGTCCGGCCATTAAAATGACAGAAGGATTAGCGGAAAGATTGATATCAGAGACATTCCCGCCCATTAATTCTACTAACTCATCGTGTGTGATTTTGACCAATAATTGTCCTGGTGTTATTTTAGAAGATAAAACATTTTGACCGAGTGCTTTTTGTTTGACTCTTTCAGTAAACTCTCTGGCTACTTCAAAATTGACATCGGCATCTAATAATGCTCTGCGAATTTCTTTGAGTGTTTCGGCAATGTTTAATTCATTAATTTTGCTTTCACCTTTCAACAGTTGGAAGGCCTTATTTAAACGTTCCGTCAAACTTTCAAACATAAATTCAATTTTTGCTACAAAGTTGTGAAAAATTCTGCAATGCCGAATAAGAAACTATGTCCTTGTATTTTTGAAATATTCGTACAACTCACCGCCTTTGCTGAATAGTTTATCAATTTTCTTTTCTACTGCCGGATCTTTTTCAAGGACTGGGGCGTGGTGCGGTTTTATTCGTGCATCAATGATTAAATGACTCATTGAAAAGTGATGGAACTCTATTTTTTCGTTTAAACCATAAACATCACTGGCTGGATTAGAACGGGTGAAGGTTATCCAAAGCCAATTATTGATGTGTTTTGAAACAAAGTCGCTGTCATCTACAATCACTATGAGTGGAAAGCCAGATAGGTCAATGTTTTTTTCGTGTATTTCTTTTTCAAACGATTGGATTTCGTTTTGAGTTTTTTCATACGTATTAAAAGGATTTCCCTGTAAAATCAATACTCCGGGAAAGATGACAGATGGGTGAAAAAACGTTTTTAAGGAAGTAATTTTATCATCAATTGTATGCGAAAGTGTTCTTTTTTTGTGTCCGTAGGCGACCAGTATCAGTTTACTTCCTTTGTTTAATTCTGTTCCGCTATAATCCAAAGTATCGTGTGGTGTGTTAGTATAAAAATGCACATCATTAGATAGGTCAATGCGTTCTAAAACATATTGTATAAAATTTTTTACATCGTAGCAGGATGGTGCTTTTTCTTTGTATTCAGCGGTAATAAAAAGATATTTTGCTAAACTTAATTGCCCTGTGCCTAAAATATGATGGGCAATTGTAATGATTTCGGAAGGTTGTGGATTATCCAAATATGGTGTGTATCGTTCAGAGCCGGTAGCGAGCAAAAGCGGATGCACGCCGGCTTCGTCTACAGCGTATAAATCCTTTAGTCCATAGATTTCTTTTTGGGCAGCCCATCCGGTGAGTTCGTGAATAATTTTTCCAAAAACAGAATCTTCTTGAGGTGGTCTTCCCACAACGGTGAAAGGCCATATAGCATTTTTTTGGTGATAAACTTTGTCTACTTGTAAGACGGGATAAGGGTGTTGTAAACTATAATAACCAAGATGGTCACCAAATGGTCCTTCTGGTTTGAGCGTGTTGGGTAGGACTGTTCCAGTGATTACAAAATCGGCGTCTGTGCTGATGGAATAACCGTTTTGACAAGTGTATCGGAATCTTCTGTTAGCAAGGAGTCCGGCAAACATTAGTTCTGTAATTCCTTCCGGCAGTGGCATAATGGCTGCCAAGGTGTGAGCGGGCGGGCCGCCCACAAAAATAGATACTTTGAAGGGTTGATTGTTCTGGATGGCTAATTGCTGATGTATACCAATGCCGCGGTGCAATTGATAATGCAGACCAATTTCTTTGTTGAGAATATAATCGTTTCCGGTCAGTTGAATGCGGTACATTCCGAGATTGCTATTCCAGATACTGGGTTTTGTAACATCTTCGGAATATACTTGTGGAAGCGTGATGAAAGCTCCACCATCTTTTAGCCAGTGGTGAATAAGAGGTAAATCGTTGATTTGACAAGTGTTTTGAAGGATGCCGGAAGATTTTTTTTGTGGAATAGATTTAATAGCAAAGGGCAGGTATTGAAGGGATTTCAAAGGATGTTGAAGAATTTCAAAAGGATTTTTGAATGCTTTGATTAGCCATTCTGTTTTATGGAAAGTATCACGAAATAAAAATTTTGCTCTTTCGTAAGTGCCGAAGATATTGGAAGCGGCCGTGAATTTAGTTCCTTTGATGTTTTGAAACCACAAAGCAGGTCCTTGCAGTTCGTTGACACGTAGATGAATAGCTGCCATTTCCAGATAAGGATCTACTTCTGTATGGATTCTTATGAGTTGATGGTGTTTTTCTAAATCTATTAAGGCATCATAAAGGGAAGTATAAGACATCAAAGTAAATTTGTGCAAATATGGGAAATAATGCGTGATGTGAGTAGAAGGAAAACAAACAGTTGAGATTATTATTTATATGCTACAGCAAATTGACAGATGCCTTGAATATCAATGAAATCATTAGAATTTGCAGGATTAAAAAGACGGGATTTAAATTCGGCGGTGATTTTTTTAGTTGGTAAATTGTTTTCATTGTTTTTGTAACTTTCAATTTTAGTAATCACAAAATAGGAATCAGAAGGTTGTGGATTTAAATATGAAATATAAGTGTTGAGAGTGGAGGAGGTATATTCAATTTTGATTTTTGAATAAGGATTAAAGGGGATAATAGAATACATTGGAGTAAATTTGTAATAAAAATTAGGTGTGCACTTAGAATAAGTAAAGTCGGTATTGATGATATTTGAGAATGTCCAGAGTTTATTAGAATTGCTTTTGGTTCTAAGTTGAGCGGGATAAAAGTTCAGGTTGGAAGCGTAAGTGTGCGTGATAATTGAATTAGAAGTGACCACAGAATCACCATCACCGAAGGATAGTGTATAACTATGAATGGTAGGCGCAGAGGGCATAATTGTAAAAGTAACAACATTATTGGTAAAGTTAACAGAGTAATGGAAATAGGTGTAAAAGGAGTCCGTATTGGTAAGATTGATAGGATTGATGAGGGTATTATTAAGACAGGAGTCCGCTAAATTATTTGTAATGCATTTGATGGTATGATTGCCTGTTGTAATGGTATAGTTGCTCACATTAGGATTGTTGGAAATTAAGGTATTATCCAAGTAGTATTGATAATTTACAGAAGCACTGAAAATTGGCACGGCATAGAGATTCATTAAGTAACTATTTATGATTGTTTGAGTAATAGGGTAGTAAAAGGTATAATTGGTAGTGGTGAGATTATTAATATGAGAAGGGGAGTTGTTAGAGAGCGTGGTGTCGTCGGTGATGCTTATTTTGAGGGAATTCGGACAATTTGTACAATTGGTTTGTTTGAATTCTCCAGAAAAGATGTAAGTAGAAATGGAATTATCGTATAAGCAATTGGTGTATAAATAATAATTATTTTTTCCTGCTTCAATAATGAGGTTTTGTCCATTAATAGTTCCATTAAAATAAAATTCAGGATTAGAATTTGAGATAGTGGGCGGGATGTTTTCAATATCTTTCTTTTTGCAGGAAAAAAACAGAAGTCCAATTAATAAAAAGAAGTAATTATTTTTTCTTAATAATATCATAGAACAGAGTTAGTGAGATAAATTTGTTTTTATTTAATGCAGAGGAGAATGGATAATTATTTTTTTGCTGTGGCTGTATGTCTTGATAATAGGTGAGTTGTAATCCGATATTTTTATAGATGTAATTTTGGTAAGAGATGGAAAAGCCATAATTCCATTGATTTAGACCAGTGATGTAGTTGTTAGCATTTATTGATATTTCTTGTTTATCAAAAGGAGAAGTTTTTTTATTGATAGAATTGGTATTAGAATAGAGGAGATATTTGATGTTTATTGCTGTTGAGAAAATGCCGAATTTTGAGAGATAGGCAATGTTAATTGGTGCAAGTAAGTAGTGTAATTGTGTATATTGAAGATAAGTGGTGTCTTTGGAGTAACCGAAGTCGTATTTTTCAGAGATGGAGGTTGGTAATAAAGTGTTGATGTGATTAATAGAAGTATAATTTATGCCTGTTCCTATGAGAATATTAGTTTTGATAAAGTTGTTTGAATAATTTAGTCCAATGGTAGGCGTGAAGCCCTTTCCGTTTGAGTTAGAATATCCGAAATTATAAACATAACCAAAATTAAAGCATAGAAAATGAGTGATTGTTCTTGAATAGGGGAGGGCTGTGTTTTTAATATTGAGGAGTTGAATGTTGGTGTCTTTATTTGTTGTTAGGAATGTGTAACTTATATGCTTAATTGGTAATATTGATGCAGAAGTGTCAAGTAATGATGGAGTACTTTGGTAATATTGATTTTCTTGATAAATGAGAGGATTGGGAATTGAGTTGTTTTGATTAATGTTGGAAAAGTTATTATTGGGTTGTGAAGTGAAGGATTTTTGAGTAATTTTTTGAGAGTTAGGAATTAGAGATTGAGAAGGATTGGTATGTGCTAATAAAATGTTTATTTTATCTTTGGTAGGATGGGTTGTAGTTGAGTTTGTAATTGTATTTGAAGAAGTATTGTTATTAGGAATGTTTAAATGCGTGTCTTTGAAGTTATTGGTAGGAGTGATATTTTTAGAGTTTGATGAAGTGTAATTATAATGATTGGTTGTATTGGTATTAGATGAAGTATTGGATTTAGGATTAACTGCGGTAATTTTAGAATTTGATGTATTGGAGGAAATATTGTTTAGATATAAAATTGGAACGAAGTGAAGGAAAATCAATAATGCAAAAAGATCCAATAAGATATTTTTTGTGATAAAAGTATTTTTATTTAAGTAAAGATTTTCAAAAATATACCAATCTTTTTCAGTTGGTTGAAATTGTTGAATGTAATCTTCTTGTAAAAATTTTTCAGATAATGGAATAGAGTTATTGGTTTCTGATTCAAATTTTGCAAAAAAATCTTTTATATCTTTCTCGTCTAAATTAAATTGAGAGAGATATTCTTCGCTTTCAAATTTTTTAATGAGTTCCTTGTTATGTTTGTTGGGTTTGTTCATGAGCAATTTACTGAAAGATAGCTTCTAACATTTTTTTTAATTTAGTTCTTGCCTGATTTAGATACCATTTACTTGTGCCTTCGCTGATGTTTAGTAGTTCTGC
>JBBIGQ010000018.1:0-54379 GCA_037447455.1 Sphingobacteriaceae bacterium
CCTCCATTCCCACCATTGCCTCCAGCATTTGAAGAAGCATTTCCACCAGCCCCACCAGCATTAAACCCATTTTGACCTCCGCCACCGCCATTTCCTCCATTGCCACCATTTCCGTTACCACCACCGCCGCCGCCACCTGCTGCAACTACTAATGTTGTGTTTTGAGTACTATTTATGACTGCAGAACTCCCACCGCCACCACCTCCACCTGCTATAGTTCCTCCGTTTCCACCATTTTCAAACCCCCATCCACCGGTACCGCCATTTCCAGCGGAGCATGAACCTGAACCAGATCGCCCTCCTTGTCCAACATAAATATTTAAAACGTCTCCGGGATTAACGCTTGTAACACCCGATGCGTAGGCGCCTCCACCTCCTGTTCCTGCTGTGAAAGCAGTAGCTGAACAGCCAGGGCCATCCCAGCCACCACCACCTCCGCCTGCTCCCCATACTTTTACTTCAATTTGACAAGCGTTAGCTGGAACAACAAAGTTTTGAACAGCACCTGTATAATTGAAAGTATAGGTGGTTTGTGATAAAGCACAGCTTAGTGAAAATACGATTATTATGTTAATTATAGCATTCATAGTTTTTTTTATAACCATATGCTTAACTTAAAATTATCAACAATTTTCTGCAAAAATAAACATTACATCCCCTATTTGACAAATTTTTCACTCAATCAAACCTACCATTCAATAAATAAAATACATCTTTCGCTCAATGAATTATTAAAATATTTCTATTTCTGAAAAAACTCAGGATTTTCTCTCACTTTGTAACTAAAAAACAAAATCGCTGAATCTAAAGTAATTTTATTTTCTTCTGAAAAAATGGTTGCTTTTTTAAGATATTCTGGTGTTTCTCTGATTTGTCGGGCAAATTGTTGTATTTGTTGTTTATTACTCCAGTATTTTTCAAATTCTTTGGGATTAGTGTACATTAAGTAGGCCTCTTCAATAAATTGATTCCCTAAGTTAGATAAATTTCCATCACTATAAGCCAGAATAATTGCATCGTTACTTTCTATACTTTCTTTTAAATTGAGTTGCCATACTTCTACTTTTTCACCCGGTTTGGGGCTTGGAATAACTTTATTGTAATAATACCAAAATTGTCCATCACCCAATAAATATCTATTCACGCCCATATACACCGGTCCATACCAATAACTATCGCCGATAACTAAAGCTTTTTGTTTTTCTAAACTGGAATCTACCTCAAATCCATAATCCGGATACGAGTACTTTTCACCAAATGGCGGATTAATGGCTAAATTCATACTTTTTAAAATATCTGCATCCCGGCTCCTTGGTGTATCGCTGATTTCAATGTTATCCCAAATAATATACAGGAATATTTTGTTTTTTAATTTTTGAAGATATTTTACAATTGTATCCACGGCTAAACATTCCGCGTAATTTGTCCAATGGTGCGCAAACTTTGCAAATAATAAATGTTGTTCTTTTTTTTTCAACTCTTCTACAAACCATTTCTGCAAATCCAAATAATTTATCTGATATTCCTTGAAATACTTTACATAACAATCATAGTTCGTGTTTTTTACAGGATGTTTGTATTTGTCTGGAATTTTTTCTTCACACATTCTACCTTTGCCGGGAATTATTAAAAACACCAAATCAATTCCTTTTTTCTTCAAACTATCCTGAATTACTCTGGCTTTTCGGCATTTTTCTTTTATTTTTTCTTCGCCGATAAAATCGTCTCCATACGCTGATAAAATGTAACTTTTACTAATCACATAATTATCTTTAATAGCCACAAATCTATTCACGCGAATCTCATTAAACAAGGCATAATACAATTGATTATTCCATCTTACCATCCATTCTTTCCAAGCCCAATGATCGTTGTTAAAATCATCGGTTTGTTTTTGATAATGTCCTGAAAACCAGTTTTCTTTATTCCATTCTGGTCGTTTTTCCAACATCACAATTCCTGTCAGATTGGGCTTATTGTCTTTTTTCAAAAATGTGTGGATAGCAGGTAGAGAGATTAGAAAATAAAACACCCACCAGTAATTTTTCAGCGAGTTTGTAATGGTAGTATTGGAATTTTTTTTGTTCATTTATCAAAATCTAAAATAAATAAAAGGATTAAAGTCCAATGCGGCAATGTAAGAGAGTGAAACGTAGTAAAGCAGCACAAAAGCAATAATCCATTTTTTCAGAGAATTTTTGTTTATTTGAAAATAAAATATCTTATCGTGCAAGGATTTAAAGAATGGAATGAACGTAAAAAAAGAAAACACTACACATAATACAAAAGAAAACCACCAATCATTCAGCAGATAATTAAAATGGTGAGAAAAAGTGGGTATATACATTTTTTGAATAACAGCCACAGCATAATGAATATCTTCATTGCGAAACAATACCCATCCTGTGCTGACAATTAAGAAGGTCCATAAAATTCTTAATAGAGAAGGAATTTTTGAGTATACATTCAACAATTTATATCGTTCTGTTACCAAAAAAAATCCATGATAGGCGCCCCACAAAATAAAATTCCATCCGGCCCCATGCCATAATCCTGATAATAAAAATACAATCCATAAATTAATCAGTGTTCTTATTGTGCTAATTTTATTTCCACCTAACGGAATATACAAATAACTTTTCATCCATCTGCCCAAGGTAATATGCCAGCGTCTCCAAAACTCGGTAATGGATTGCGAAGTATATGGATTATTGAAATTTTCAGGGATTTCAAAGCCCATTATTTTACACAAGCCAATCGCCATATCGCTGTAACCACTGAAATCAAAATAAATTTGAAAGGTGTAACTCAATGCTCCTACCCACGCTGCGGCCGTATCAATGTTTTCAATAGGCATGCTAAAAATTTCATCGGCTTGTCTTCCTATTGTATTGGCAAGTATTACTTTTTTTGCTAATCCTAAACAAAACAAAATCAACCCATGGATTTTTTTATCATAAGTTTCTTTTCTGTCGGTTATTTGGTCGGCAATTTCGTGAAAACGAACAATGGGTCCTGCTATCAATTTTGGAAACAATAAAATGTAAGTTTGATAATGCCAAAAGTTTTTCAAAGGCGGATGAACATTGCGATAAACATCTACCACATACGTAATACTTTCAAAGGTATAAAAAGAAATACCAATGGGAAGTAAGAGTTTTTTTAAGGGAATATTTAATCCTAAAAATGCATTCAAATTATCTACAAAAAAATTAGCATACTTAAAGTAAAATAAAATTCCAAGATTGAGACATAACGATAATATCAAAAAAATATTTTTTTGTGATTTAGATTGAGCATAATACATTTTTTGTACTAAAAAGAAATCTAAAAACGTCGTTAGCAATATGACAAAAATAAACTTTGGTCCGCCCCATGAATAAAACAAAATACTTGCTAACAATATAATTCCATTCTTCCAATTTTTCGGAATAAAATGATAAATCAAAATAAATATCGGTAAAAAATATAAAAGAAAAGTGATGGAAGCAAATGTCATAACATTTTTTACAAAGGAATATTATCATGTTTTTTCTGTGGCATGGAGTCCACTTTATTTTCAAGCATTTCAAAAGCACGAATTAGTTTAATTCTGGTTTCTTCTGGTTTTATGACTTCATCAATATATTCTCTTTCAGCGGCTTTGTAAGGATTTGCAAATAACTCATTGTATTCGGCTTCTTTCTCTTTCCATTTGGCTTCCTTATCTTCAGCAGCATTGATTTCGTCTTTAAATATAATTTCTGCGGCGCCTTTTGCTCCCATCACCGCAATTTCAGCGGTAGGCCAAGCGTAATTGATGTCCGCACCAATGTGTTTACTATTCATCACGTCGTAAGCCCCTCCGTATGCCTTGCGAGTAATCACGGTCACTCTTGGAACAGTACTTTCTGCAAAAGCAAACAACAACTTAGCCCCATTCGTAATAATACCATTCCATTCCTGATCCGTGCCCGGTAAAAAGCCCGGCACATCTTCAAACACCAATAAAGGAATATTAAACGCATCACAAAATCTTACAAATCGTGCTGCTTTGACCGAAGAGTGAATATCCAGCACTCCTGCTAACACGGCAGGTTGGTTGGCAATAATACCAATACTTCTGCCCGCCAATCGGGCAAAGCCACAAATAATATTTTCAGCAAATTCTTTGTGTACTTCCAGAAAAGAATCTTCATCAACGACTTGTTGAATGACCTCATGCATGTCGTAAGGTTGAGAAGAAGAAGGCGGAATGATAGAATTAAGAGTGGGTCTTAATTCTTTGTGCCAATCCGAAATTTCATAAGGCATACGTGGCGGCTTTTCCTCACAATTTTGTGGAATGTAAGACAACAAGCGCTTTATTGTATTGATTGCTTCAATTTCATTTGCACAGGCAAAATGTGTAACGCCGCTTTTGGTGGCATGCGTATGAGCCCCCCCTAATTCTTCAGCAGTTACATTTTCATGTGTGACAGTTTTTACTACATTTGGTCCTGTAACAAACATATAAGAAGTATGTTCAACCATCAGAATAAAATCGGTCATGGCCGGAGAATAAACCGCTCCTCCAGCACAAGGACCCATAATACAGGATATTTGCGGAATAACGCCACTGGCCTTTACATTCCGATAAAAAATATCTGCATAGCCAGCAAGCGACACCACTCCCTCTTGTATTCTGGCCCCACCGCTATCGTTCAGCCCGATGACCGGCGCCCCTGTTTTCATAGACAGATCCATGATTTTGCAAATCTTTTCAGCATGGGCTTCTGAAAGCGATCCGCCAAACACTGTAAAATCTTGAGAAAACACATATACTAATCTTCCGTTAATCGTACCATAACCCGTTACAACCCCATCGCCGAGATATTTTTCTTCATCAAGCCCAAACTCTGTACTTCTATGTGTTACAAACATGCCTATTTCTTGAAAAGATCCTTCGTCTAAAAGAAAATGAATCCTTTCTCTGGCAGTAAGCTTTCCTTTTTTATGCTGTGCTTCTATACGCTTTTGACCTCCACCCAATAATGCCTCTTGTTGTTTTTGTTCAAGTATCTTAAGTTTATCTTGCATAACAAATATGATTTGGCGCAAAAATAGAGAATAATCTTTTTGAAATGATTTAATAACGTTGGAAATAAAAATTTTTTTACTCTATTGATTAAATTACTTTCTTTGCAAAAAATATTTTTATGAAATCTAAAATGTTTATTCTTGGTTTATTCCTTTCTCTTAGTATTAGTTTGGCTCAAAAACTGGCGGATGTTACGCTGTACCTTTATGATGGTAGCGTGTTGTATGGGCAGGCAAAAATGAAAAAAGACATTGGTGTGAATACACCGTATGGTAAATTAACTATTCCTTTAAGGGATATTACTCAAATAACTTTTGGGCTTGAAAAAGACGAAAGTATAGCGGCTGACATCAATAAAAACATTCAGCTACTGGCTAACACTTCGGATGAAAAATCTATTCAGGCCGCTGAAGAAAATATTCAGAAATATGGTTTGAAATCTGTTTATTATCTGGAGAGTTTTTTAGATAAAAATACTTCTACTCATTCGGAGAATGTATCTCATCTTTTGAACACTGTTTTATCTACCTATGATTTGATGGATTATAGTTTTTCAGATGCTGTGATTATGAGTAATGGAGATAAAATTTCCGGCAAGATTGATTTCCAAACAATAGAATTTTCTAATTCTTTTCTTAAAACAACGATTCCTGTAGGTAGTATAAAAAACATGGAGGTAGCGTATTTTGAAGGCGCTGATGGTAATTTTAATTTTTCACTAAAAGCATCTAAATACATTATGGCCAATAATAATGGCGGATGGTTCAATACAGGTGTAAAGGTTAAAAAGGGCCAAACCATTGAGATTTCTGCCAGAGGCGAAATTGTATTGGCAAGTTTGGACAACAAAAAATACACCCCAGATGGCAATGTTGTAGGTGCTGAGCCAACAGACAATAATGACCCTACTTATTTTAACTATGGTACATTAATATTTAAAATTAGTGTTAATGGAAAAAATTTAAAGGCCGGAAGTAGCGCTAAATATATTGCTGACAGTGATGGGATTATCTATTTTACAATTTACGAAACCGTTTACAGTGAAAAAAACACAGGCGTCTATCAGGTTAAATTATCCATTAAGTAAATGATTTTTAAATTGCTTGTTACCGTTTGTTAAATAATTATTACCATTCGTAAAATTGTTGATTATTTGAAATTATTTTTCTTATATTTGCCACCATAAAATTTGATTTATGAAAAAACTTCTATTTACCATTCAGGCACTTACAGGCATCAGCGTGCTAATTGCACAGACGACTTCTTTTACATTGACTTATGATTTTGCGCAAGTAAGCAGTACCACTACAGCCTGCACTGGTACGGTTGACCCAACACCTCCTCCAACGGCTACAGGGCTCACCAGCGGATCCTTTATTGCTGTTGGTACCAGCAGTTGCCCATCTACAAACGGATTTTTTTCTTTTAGTGGATGGGGATTAGGCGCTACCAATGGTAATAATAACACCTTTACAGGCAGTTTAATTCCTAATAAGTACTATGAAATAACCATTACCCCTCAAACCAGCTATAGTATAAACATTGATTCCATTTCATTCAAAAGCAATCGCTCTGGTACAGGACCACGTTTCTGGTCTGTAAGATCCAGTAATGATGGGTTTATTAATAACTTACCGGCTGTTTCTACCAATACAAACGTGAGTGTTACTGTCAATAATGAGTTCAAATGGAATGCAGACAGCATTGTTGCTACCACTATTCAATCCGGTTTTAAGGTTTATCCTGCATTAACTAACATTACCAACGCACTTAGCTTCAGATGGTATGCCTGGAATGCAGAAGGAACTGCTGGTACTTACAGAATAGATGATGTAAACATTTACGGAAGTGTAACATTTGTAACCAATGTGGCTACCTTCTCTCACAATTTAAATACACACTTTACTATCTTTCCTAATCCTGCTTCTGGTAATAGTGTATACCTTATTCCACAAAACATGAAAGACATTAGTTTTGTTGAAATTATTGACGCTCTTGGCAATACAATTTACAAAAACAATAAAATTGAAAATACTGAAAAAATCAGTTTAAATTTAGAAAATATCCCTGAAGGGGTTTACTTCGTTCGTTTAGGTTCCCCTAAAAACTTTTATCTGGAAAAACTGATAATTAATAAGTAGATTTTAATATCCAGGCTATACTTCATAAGAACTTCCCGCATCTTACGGGAAGTTCTTTTTTATTATCAAAATCTCCATTGGCGTATTGCTGTGTGCTTTTAGCTTTGGATGTTTTTTAAAATTCTTAAAAAAATATTGACCGTTTTGCCTTCTTATTTTTTATTACAATAATCCTTACATTAGCAGCAAAATTTAATGCTATGAACAATGGTTTCTTTAAGGTTCCTGTGCCACAAAACGAAGTTGTAAAACAATATGCCCCTAACACAGAAGAAAGAAAAAAGTTACAGGAGGCCATATCGGAATGGAGAAGCAAGGAAGTAGATATTCCGATGTATATTGGTGGAAAAGAAATTCGCAGCGGAAACAAAATACGGATAGCCCCTCCACACGATCATCAGCACACGCTTGGGTATTTTCATAAAAGTACCAAAGAACATATTACGCAAGCCATAGAGGCGGCATTAGCAGCAAAACCAGCATGGGAATCTTTGTCATGGGAACAAAGAGCATCTGTTTTTCTAAAAGCCGCTGATTTGATTGCCAACAAATATCGTTATAAACTCAATGCGGCCACGATGCTTGGACAAAGTAAAAATCCTTTTCAGGCAGAAATAGACAGTGCCTGCGAATTGATTGATTTTTTACGATTTAATGCCTATTATATGGCTGAAATATATCAGGAGCAACCTAATTCTGCACCAGGAATGTGGAACAGAATGATCTGGCGGCCCTTAGAGGGTTTTGTATATGCGCTTACCCCCTTTAATTTTACAGCCATTGCCGGCAACTTACCCACCAGTGTAGCAATGATGGGGAATGTGGTAGTTTGGAAACCAAGTAACGATCAGGTGTATAGTGCTCACGTCATTATGGAAATTCTAAAAGAAGCAGGTCTGCCCGATGGTGTCATAAACCTGATATACCCCAGCGGACCGGAAGCAGCAGACATCATTTTTTCGCATTACTATTTTGCAGGGATTCATTTTACCGGCTCCACCGAAGTATTTCAAAACATCTGGAAAAAAATCGGCGACAATATTCATAACTATCGCTCTTATCCAAGAATAGTGGGTGAAACGGGAGGAAAAGATTTTGTTATAGCACATTCTTCAGCACATCCGAAAGAAGTGGCCGTAGCATTAACAAGAGGCGCATTTGAATATCAGGGACAAAAGTGTTCGGCTGCCTCTCGGGCATATATCCCTAAAAGTATCTGGAACCAGGTGAAACAATACATGGAAGAAGATTTATCTTCTATGAAGATGGGTGGCACAGAAGATTTTTCAAATTTTATCAACGCTGTCATCAATGAAGATAGTTTCAACAAATTGGCTCAACACATTGAAAGTGCCAAAAAATCTAAAGATGTAAAAGTCATTATGGGTGGAAATTACGATAAATCGGTAGGGTATTTTATTCAACCCACTGTGATTCAGTGTTTTAATCCAACATACTACACTATGTGTCATGAGCTTTTTGGGCCTATTTTATCTGTTTATGTTTATGACGATAAGGAGTATGAAGAGATGCTGGAGGTAGTGGATAAAACAGGCGTTTATGCTTTAACCGGTTCAATTATAGCCAATGACAGATATGCTATAGATGTGGCATGCAAAAAACTTGTCCATAGTGCCGGTAATTTTTATATCAATGATAAACCAACCGGCGCCGTGGTGGGGCAACAACCATTCGGCGGTGCAAGATCGTCTGGCACCAATGATAAAGCCGGCTCTAAGCTTAATCTTTTAAGATGGGTAAGCCCGCAAACGATTAAAGAAACTTTTGTACCACCGGTGGATTACAGGTACCCCTTTCTATGGTAAAATACTTTATCAAACAGACCGCTTTCAGAATTCGTAACGAGTGTTGCTTTATTTTAATTCTAAATTCCGGACACGTGATTCAATATAAATATAAAGTTGTAAAATAAAGTGAACTACATTTTTTATTGACACAAAAATTTTTTAACTGCTGAGTAGAATATAAAATTAACCACTTACTATTTTTTAATTTCAGGTTCTGTATACAGACGCACCATCAGTATCTGCAATGAAAGTTATCCTTATTTATTAAATTCTAATCGCATTCCTTTTTTACTTTCATCAAAAGTTCCATTATCATAAGCCAGATGGCCATTTACAAAAGTTTTTTCAATTGTTGAAGAAAAGGAATAATTTTCAAAAGGGGACCATTTGCATTTGTACAAAAGATTATTTGTAGTTACCATATATGGTTTGTGAAGATCAACTAAAACTAGGTCTGCATAATATCCTTCTTCGATGTGTCCACGATTTTTGATGTTAAAAAGATTGGCTACATTGTGAGAGGTTTTTCTAACGATTGTTTCTAATGAAAAATTTTTTTTGTGATAGAGTTCTAACAATGCTAACAATGCGTGTTGTACTAAAGGTCCGCCGCTCGGGGCTTCCAGAAGTGGCTTGGATTTTTCTTCCAAAGTATGCGGTGCGTGGTCGGTAGCAATCACATCAATTATGTTATTGTTTACGGCCTCAATAATTTTATCTCTGTCGTATTTTGTTTTAATGGCTGGATTCCATTTGATTTTATTGCCCAAACGTTCATAATCTTCGTCGCAAAACCATAGGTGATGAATACATGCTTCAGCAGTGATGTGTTTTTCTTTCAATGGCAGTTGATTGGTAAACAAAGAAAGTTCTTTGGCAGTAGAAATGTGTAATATGTGTAAGCGTGTTTTATATTTTTTAGCCAAATCAACAGCGTATTTGGAGGAGGTATAACAGGCGTCTTCGTTTCTGATAATAGGGTGAAAATATGTAGGCAAATCAAAGCCATATTCTTCGGTAATTTTTTCAAGGTTTTTTTTGATAATCGTATCGTCTTCGCAATGAGTGGTAATAAGTGCTTTACATTCTGAGAAGAGGTTTTCTAATGCTTTTTTGTCGTTTACAAGTAAATTGCCTGTTGAAGAGCCCATAAAAACTTTTACACCACATACTTTTGTAAAATCCGTCTTTAAAATTTCTTCCAAGTTATCGTTGGAAGCGCCTATATAAAACGAATAATTGGCCAGTGATTGTTTTTGAGCAATAGCATATTTTTTTTCTAGTTCTTCAATAGTTGTAGCCGAGGGATTTGTGTTGGGCATTTCCATATAAGAGGTGATGCCGCCTGCTACAGCGGCTTTGCTTTCGGTATAAATATCTCCTTTGTGTGTTAGTCCGGGCTCTCTGAAGTGCACCTGATCGTCAATCATACCGGGCATTAAAATTTTTCCTTCGCCATTAATTTCAATGATATTTTCTTTTACATCATCAATTATTCGTTCTATTCTTGATATAAAGGGCGGTTCAATAAACACATCGTAGATGTCGTAATAATTTTCACTGGCTACAAAAACATTTTTAATAAGATATTTTTTCATTTTTATTTTTAGGGACAAATGTACAGATTGCAACTATAAAATAAAAAAGAGAACACAAGGACCCCTTTTGTTATGAATTAACTTTCACAAATTATCTGACTATTAAAAGTTTTTGAACCATTTTTTGATTGTTGTTGTCAATGCTTTCTACGAAATAAACACCTTCCGGAAGGTCTGAAACAGAAACGACATTTTGATGGGTATTAAATGACATTCGTTTTACTTCTTGACCCAATGTGTTTTTTAATGTTAAGGATTGAATGTTTTGTACAAATAGTTCGTTGTTTGCAGGATTGGGATAAATTTTTATGTGAGAAGTTTGATCTACATTTTCAACACTTGTTGGAGAAACTATTTTGTATATTACATAAAAAGAATAATTGTTGTAATCAGAAGATAATGTTACTTTGCAAGTATAGATAGAATTAGGGGTAGGAGATGGAATCATAATTGTAGGTGTAGTGGTGCCTGTATTCCAGAGATAAGTGGAATTGGCTCACTGGTAGCGTTTAGGATTAGATTGGAAGTTACGGGCACCATTAATACCCCGTCGCAGTCCATATCCAAATAACTGTAAGCATAATGCCCACCCATTGCACAATCGGCGTTAACTGCAAATAATGGTAGCAGTGGATGCGCTTTCTATGCTAAAATTAGGAGATGAGAGGGAGGCGCTTGTTAGAGTAGAAGAATAACCGGTACTTCGTGTCCCCTTTCCACCCTGCCATTCTGCGAATGAGTTTGTTTCAAAGCCGTCGTTGCAATTTTGAGCAAATAATATTTTGCTCATTAATACGGCTGAAAGGAAGGATTAATACATTTGTTTTCATAGTGGTAAATTTTTATGCAAATATAAATAAAAAATTCAATTTGAGAAGGGCTATATTAATTTCCATTACTCAATATCCTTGACTGGTTGGAGATAGATACTGGATAAGTTGAAATAAAATGCAAACACTAAAAATCTGAACCGTAATTATTTCTGATTGTTGATTGTAAAATTAAGTAACGAAGGGAGTGTCTGTTTTTTGTTTTTCATTGAATTTGATTTAATGTTCTTTTGTACTTTTGCCTTAAAAACAAAATGAGTTACCAAAAAGGTTTTTATACCACTTTATTTAATAAAGTAGTGATTGTTGCTGCCTTGGGCTATTTTGTAGATATTTATGATTTGGTGCTTTTTGGGATGGAGCGGGTTGCTTCTTTGCGAGATATTTTGTCTCAAACATTGCCGGCAAATGAGCTTCCCAAAATGGATCAATACATAGAAGAAATTGGTACTCAACTTTTAAACTGGCAAATGTTTGGAATGCTGGTTGGCGGCATTGTGTGGGGTATTTTAGCGGATAAAAAAGGGCGATTGTCTGTATTGTTTGGCAGTATTATCACGTATTCTATAGCGAATGTATTGAATGGAATGGTGAACGATACGAATACGTATGCTGTGCTGCGGTTTATTTCAGGTTTTGGTTTGGCCGGTGAATTGGGGGCAGGAGTTACATTAGTGTCGGAAACAATGCCTAAAGAAACGCGAGGGATGGGCACAACGATGGTGGCCACTATTGGGTTATTGGGTGCAGTGTTTGCGGGCTTAACTACTTATTACATCAACAACTGGAGAATGTCTTATTATATTGGTGGGTTTTTAGGTGTTTTGCTATTGCTTTTAAGAATTGGAGTATATGAATCCGGGATGTACAGCCATTTGAAAGAAAGTAAGATTAAAAAAGGGAACTTTATGTATTTGTTTTCGCATCCGGGGGTGTTGTTGAAATATCTTTCGGTGATCATTATTGCTTTGCCGGTGTGGTATGTTACGTATATGCTCATTCAGTTTGCACCAGAAATGACCAAAGCACTTGGAATGCAGCATTATCCTAAAGAAGCCCGAATATCTATTATGGTAGAGTATATGGGTGTGTCGTTAGGAGATTTATCAAGCGGCTTGTTAAGTCAAAAGTTGAGAAGTCGCAAAAAGGCCTTGTATATTTTTATTATTGGTACGATGCTGGTAACGGCATTGTATTTTACAACGATTCGGGATTCGCTTTTATGGTTTTATTTTATTGTGTTTATATTGGGATACTTTGTAGGATATTGGGCTGTGTTTATGGCTACGGCGGCTGAATCATTCGGTACGAATATACGCGGGACAGTGGCTACTACGGCGCCTAACTTTGTAAGAGGTTCTGTGCCGTTGATGTCTATTTCTCATCTGTATTTAAAAACTGTTGTGGGACCTGTTTATTCTGCTGTTATTATTGGCATTGTAATTTTTATTTTAGCATTATGGTCGGTATACAAATTGGATGAAACTTTTCACAAAGACTTGAATTATGTAGAAGGTGAAGAATTAGTGCCTTAAAAGTTAATCGCTTGTTTTTACTAAATACTCTAAGTAAAACGAAAGGTGAGATTATTGGCGGGAACGGGCATATTTGTGATAGATTTCCTTGATATTCATTTTTTCATAAAGCACATATAAGTTCCAAATGGTATTTATCTTAAACACATAACTATTGTCAATACCATTTACCAGATTAAAACCAACATGGTTTTTGAAAAAGTTAGTAGATAGAATATTTTTAGTGTTTATTTTTTCAATATTATATATAAATAATATGCGGATCAATAATAATGACACGATAATCAAAGTTAATGTAAACAAAAGGGTTGAATAACATCTTTCTTATAGTAAAGTGCAATTGTTTTGAGTGCTGTATTAGACAGTTTCATATCAGAAGGAAATGGATATTTGAAGTATTTGTTCATTAAATGTTTGTAAGGAAATAAAAGAATAATCGGTTCAGGGTTTTCTACCAGTATATCATTTTTAGCATCATAAATCATAAGATAATATAGATCATCTGGTTTGTTTAATGTTACAAAGAGTATGATTTGATTGATGGGAGCGTTGATTAGAATATCTGTGATAATGCAAGTGTGACCAGTTATTGGATAGAATTGAAGTTGTTCATCATCTTTCATATTTGCATAGACGAAATCTCTATTATAAGAGAGTACATTGCCCACTTTGATTAGAGATGAGCTAATAGGTTTGCTATAAAGTGCAAATGTTGAATAATCTTCATGGATATCTACATCAAAATAATATTTTTTATCATACATGGATTTTTTGTCGGAGTAGTTTGCGGGTAGGGTGTCTAAATTGCTTAGGAAGCGCAGGTAATCACTGACAAGAGCATTGCATAAAAGTTTAGGACGGTATTTGGCTTCCCATTTGCGAAGTGGCTCAAAAATGCTTTCCATAGAATTTAATGTGCCATAGTTTAAGAAAAACTGAAGAACGATAGAATGTTGGATAGTATCCAAATAGTTGACATAATACCAATAAAGGTAACGAATACAATCATCGTGGAAATTAGAATCTTGATGCGGCAGCTGCTTAGAAGGGGCTTTAGTGTGCTTTTTGTGATTTTGAGCGAATGTTTCGGTGAAAGAAAAAGTATGCAGCAGAAAGAGAGCGATGAGGATGAACGCTTTCATAACAGTAAATTTTTATGGTTTTGTAAACGTTCTGCTGTATAACTTCTTTTTCTTTAGATTATAACGAGTAATACAAAGGAGGTTACGAAAATTATTTGAGTGGATGGAATGAGTGATAAATGAAGAGCGTGATTACAAAATTTGATTGACTTTTATTTTGTTGTATAATAAATTGCTTTTTTATGTGTCACTAGATTTATTAGTATTTGAGAAAAGTAAGAAAATCAAGTTGTTTTCAAAAATTAATAACACAAGAAATTGAAAAATAAAACAAAATTTTAGGGAAAACTGATAAAAAGTATTAGTTTGATAGATATTATTTATATTGAGACAAAGTTTGTAATATTGTTTGAGCAATGCGAATATTTTTTTGAGCCATATCTGTTGTAACGTTTTTGTATGTTTTATAATCCGCAGTATTTCTATCTTTTCTTAATATGTCTAAATTTTTAGCAAAATTTCTTTCTCTTTATTTTTCTAAAATCAGAAGCTTTTTTGTACTATTTCTTGCTATTAGACCAATTTTTTACTATATCAATGATGCCATTTACATACTTTTCTAGACTTATTGTCCTTTGTGCAGGATGATAAGCATCAATAAAAATTTTAGAATCTTTGATGATTCTCCTTTCAAAATGAATGTATGGAAGATGTTCTTCGGAAATGCTTAAAATATCTAAGGTGTTGAAGGATTCCAGTAATCGTTCGCTCAGTTCAGGTCTATCATTATATTCAATGTAATAAGATTTTTGATAACGATTGTATCCTATGCCAATTCCAAAGATACTATCTATATCTCTAATGTCTCTTTGAAAAGTTCGTTTGGAAACATATAAATCATATCCTGAAACATCCGATTCTTTTTTTCAGATACTTGGCTATAGATTGAAAATCCGCATACTTTTTCTGTTGCAATATACCGATGATGAGAGCATATCGTTTAAAAACTTCTCTTTATTATTTTTTGTTGAATTCTCAAAAAGCATTGATATTATTGAATGATTTGTTATCTTAGTGCTTAAGTCATTAATAAAAATTTTCTGATACAAAGATAAACCATCCATGCGACAAAACTTGTCATTGTGGAAAATTTTTATGGATGTTATTGGAAAAATTCATTAAATAAGTGCTTACCTATTGATTCAAATATTTTCAACATTCAACAAACAAAAACTTCTTGTTGAGTTAATTGTTAGAGAATAGATCGGTTGGGGCGAGTGAAATAAAACAAAAAAACATTTTTATTTTTAATAATTTAGCCGCTAAAAATGTCTACAGCAGAGCGAGTAAATCATAAAGAATTGTCGGATAACTATGTGTTACAGCGAAGCATCAGTGCATACATACATGCTGCACATTACATCAGCGGTAAAGTATTGGAAATAGGAACAGGAAGTGGATATGGCATTGATTACCTTGCACCAAAAGCAGAAGAGTTTGTTACGGTTGATAAGTTTAAATCCGACATAGATTTTTCAAAATATACAAATGTCCGATTTGTACAATGCACGGTGCCGCCTTTGCCTTTTGAAGACAATGTTTTTGATGCTGTAGTGAGTTTTCAAGTCATTGAGCACATCGAAAAAGACAATTATTTTGTAAAAGAGGTTCAGCGAGTATTAAAGCCCAATGGAAAATTTATTGTTACAACGCCCAACATTCTTACAACACTGACCAGAAACCCTTGGCATGTACGTGAATACACCAAAGAGCAATTGTATCAACTCTTAAATCAATATTTTTCTAAAATAGAAACATTTGGAGTTTTTGGAAATGAAAAGGTGATGAAGTATTACGAACACAACAAACAAGCCGTGCAAAAAATAATTCGTTGGGATGTGTTCAATTTACAACACAAATTGCCCCGATGGGCTTTGCAAATTCCTTATGATATTCTGAATCAATGGAATAGACGCAAACTATTGAAAGATAATCCGCTCACAAAAGACATTACAACGGAAGATTTTTCATTGTTACCTGTAAATGATTCTGCTTTAGATTTATTTTACATTGCAACGAAATAACTCATGTTTTTTCTTCAAACGCCCATATTATTTTATCAAAAACTTTTTCCTGAAGCAACATTCAAACTTAACAATTCTAACCAAATCGCTCTGACTTTTGATGACGGGCCTGTTCCGGAAGTAACAGCATTTGTTTTAGATGTTCTAAAGAGTTATCAAATCCCTGCTACTTTTTTTTGTGTGGGAAATAACATTGTCAAACATAAAAAAATTTTTGAAAGAATAGTAAATGAAGGGCACAGTATTGGCAATCATACCTTTTCACATCTGAATGGATGGAAGCATTCCAATCAAGAATACATTCAAGATATTGAAAAGTTTGAATCCACTTATTCCACTCCTTTGTTTCGTCCGCCTTATGGAAAAATTAAAAAAAATCAATACAAAGAATTATTGAAAAGAAACTATAAAATTATTTTCTGGAGTATTATCAGTTATGACTATCATTCCTCTATGGCGCCGCAGAAGTGTTGGAAATTACTTGAAAATCAAACTATTGGCGGACAAATAGTGTTGTTTCATGATAGCATTAAATCTTTTCGTCTAATTTCAAATATTTTACCACAATACATAGAGTTTTGTCATAAATTAAATCTTAACTTTGTGCCGCTAAAAAACGCTTTGTTATGAAAATTTTTTTGATGACTTTAATAATGCCCGTTTTACTTTTGTTATTTTCATGTAAAAGTAATGACGTAGAAACACAAATCCACGTGTGGGGCGTATGTGATTTAGCAAAACAAAAAATTGACAGTGCAGCAAAACTACCCGGTGTTGTAAAAGCCGAATGGGATGAAGAAACACGACTTCTTACTTTAAAGTTTGATACCACTAAAACTTCTCTGGATAACATCTTAAAAAGTGTGGCTATGGCCGGCTTTGATAACGAACGTTATTTTGCCGACGATTACTCTTATGAGAAATTACCCGACAATTGTAAATACGAAAGAAGAGAAGATTGAAAAGCTTAGTATAGCCCTCCATACACAGATGAAACATACAGAAAAAAGATCTCCCTAAAACCTTGCTGTTAATAGTATTTAAAAATCAATCGTTACTTTTTCAATAACTCCGGTCTTCTTTTTTGAGTACGTAAAACCGATTGTTCATAACGCCACTTTTCAATCTCAGGTGCATTACCACTTCTTAAAACATCAGGGATTTTCCATCCATTAAACACGGCGGGTCTTGTGTATATCGGCGGTGCTAACAAATCATCCTGAAAAGAATCCGATAGCGCGGAGGTCTCATCCCCCAAAACGCCCGGAATCAGCCGGACAACAGCATCTGTTACCACCATGGCCGCCACTTCTCCTCCACTTAATACATAATTGCCAATAGATATTTCTTTTGTAATCAAATGCTCCCGCACTCTTTCATCAATACCCTTGTAATGACCACACAACAAAATAATATTATTCAAGGTAGATAAACAATTGGCCGTGGCTTGTTCCAATAATACACCATCCGGCGTCAGGTAAATAATCTCATCATAAATAGCTTGGGACTTAAGATGCTGAATGCAATTGTAAATAGGCTCTATCATCAGCACCATGCCTGCACCACCACCAAAAGGATAATCGTCCACCTTCTTATGTTTGTCCGTGGAATAATCTCTGAGATTGTGCAAAACAAGTTGTACTTTCTCTTTTTTCTGAGCCCTTTTAATAATAGAGCAATTAAATACACTTTCAAACTGTTCCGGAAATATCGTAATAATGTCTATTCTCATAACTGATAAAAATCAATAATTATAGTTTCTTTATTTTTCTCAATTTTGCCACAAATTTATGCATTTATGGAAGAACTAAAAAAATTGATACAAACCATTCGTAAAGATTTTGAAAACGAAGAATTAAACGAACTACACTTACCAGAACATCCCTTTGAAGCATTTACTTTGTGGATGAAAGAAGCCATTGAAAAA
Source organism: Sphingobacteriaceae bacterium (assembly GCA_037447455.1). Lineage (GTDB taxonomy): Bacteria > Bacteroidota > Bacteroidia > B-17B0 > Aurantibacillaceae > BPGX01. The sequence goes on from JBBIGQ010000018.1 coordinate 18,065, forward strand.
CAAGTGCCGGAATACAACGCCATGATGGTATCGACAGTTGGAAAAAATCTGCAACCATCTTCCAGAATACTGTATTTAAGAGATTATGAAAAAGACACATTCACATTTTATTGTAATTACCGCTCCAGAAAATCTCAGGAAATCACAGAAACCAACAAGGTATCCTTGTTATTTTACTGGATACCGCTTCAACGACAAATTCGCATTGAAGGGATAGCCCAAAAATCACCGGTGGAAGAAAGTAAAAAGTATTTTCTTTCCCGACCCTATGAAAACCAGCTGTCTGCTTACGCTTCTCAGCAAAGTCAAAAAATACGCTCCAGAACAGAACTCATGAAAACCTTTGAAGAATATGCTCAGAAATTCCCAACATACCCCATTCCATATCCCGATTTTTGGGGCGGATGGGATGTAAAAGCACATTACTATGAATTCTGGCAAGGCAGAGCCAGCCGCTTACACGACAGAATTGTTTACGAAAAACAAGCAGATGGCAAATGGATAAAAAGCCGATTGTCACCATAACACCCGGCGCATAGTAAAATATACTCCTAAATTTTAAACGTGTGTTGAATTAAAGAATAACTTACCGCATTAAAATTTGTATAATTGCCCCCATCAAACTTCTGAATGAGAATAGGTATTGATATATTGGGTGGCGATTATGCCCCTGAAAATTGCCTGAAAGGCATTGAAATGGCTTTACCACACTTGCACTATTCCACTAAGCTTGTTTTAATCGGAGACCAACATATTGCCAAATCGTATTTTAGGAAATCCAATTATCTTCATCATCTGGAGTTTGTACACACCACAGAAGAAATTAAAATGGGCGAACATCCTGCAAAGGCCTATATGAAAAAGCCCAACAGCACTATTCATGTAGGATTTAAATGGCTAAAAGGAAAACAAATCGATGCGTTTTTAAGTGCCGGAAACAGCGGTGCAATGCTGGCAGGAAGCATGCTAACATTAAAACCAATACCCGGCATAATACGTCCGACAATAGGCGCCATTTTACCTAAACTAAACGGGAAACTTAATTTTCTTTTGGATGTCGGAACCAATGTTGACACACGACCAGATGTTTTATATCAATTTGGAATCCTTGGAAATATCTTTGCAAAAGAAATGCTTCATATAGCAAAACCAAGAGTGGCACTGCTCAATATCGGTGAAGAAAGCGAAAAAGGAAATTTAGTGGTTCAGGCCACCTATAAATTGATGAAAGATAATCCGGATTTTCATTTTGTAGGCAATGTAGAAGGCCGCCATATCTTTTCGGACAGAGCAGATGTCATCATTACGGACGGCTTTACTGGAAATGTAATGCTCAAAATGGCCGAAGCTTTTTATGGCTTATTAGTAAAAAGAAAAATTTCAGATGAGTACTTTAGTCAGTTTAACTACGAATTATACGGGGGAACGCCCGTATTAGGAGTCAATGGGAATGTCATCATCGGGCACGGCATTTCTTCCCCACTTGCTTTTTACAACATGATTTTTCAGGCCAAAAATATGATTAAACAAAACCTTGTTGAGAAAATTAAAAAAGCATTGAATACCAATTAACTCAATCATAAAATATAGAATTTATTCTTTAAACAATCTCTAATTATGAAATATGCTTAACGCTGTCATCACTGCAGTAGCAGGATACGTTCCTGAAACCAAACTCACCAACTTGGATTTGGAAAAAATGGTGGATACGACCAATGACTGGATTCTCACAAGAACCGGGATTCAGGAGCGGTGCATTGAAACCGACCCCCAAAAAGCCAATTCGGATATGGCCATTGAAGCGGTAAAACTACTCTGTGAAAAAAGAGGAGTCGAGCCTTCCGAAATTGATATGTTGCTTTGTGCTACTGTAACCCCTGACCACGTGTTTCCGGCAACAGCCAACATCATTGCGGCTAAAATCGGAGCAAAGAATGCCTGGGGCTACGATATAGAAGCGGCTTGTTCAGGATTTTTATTTGCCCTTGGAACAGCAGCTCAATTTGTACAAACAGGCCGTTATAAAAAAGTGGTGGTAGTGGGCTCAGATATGATGAGCCGAATAATAGATTATACAGACCGTACAACCTGTATTATCTTTGGTGATGGGGCGGGTGCTGTACTAATAGAACCAACAACAGAAGAGCTTGGCGTTAAAGATTTTATATTTTATTCAGATGGTAATGGCTGCAAACACTTACACATGAAAGCCGGTGGTTCGGCATTGCCACCTTCCTATGATACAGTGGCACAACGGCTGCATTATGTTTATCAGGAGGGACAGCCGGTTTTCAAACAAGCCGTTTACGGTATGGCAGAAGTTTCTGCACAACTCATGGAAAAAAACAACTTAAGATCAGAAGATATTGCCTGGCTCGTACCACATCAGGCCAACAAACGAATCATTGACGCCACAGCTCAACGAATGGGTCTTTCTGCTGAAAAAGTAATGATGAATATTGAACGATATGGCAATACAACGGCCGGAACATTACCACTTTTGCTCTGGGAATACGAACACTTATTAAAGAAAGGAGATAACCTTGTGCTCTCTACTTTTGGAGGAGGATTTACATGGGGTGCTATGTGGCTCAAATGGGGGATATGACAAACAATAAATGAAAAGTATTGAGCAAGCTCCATAATTTGTTAAAAAAAAGAAACTATCCGACTTTTTTATCTAAAATCAAAAAAAATTACTTTTTAATGTAACATTTTAAAGGTTCATTCGTTATATTCTGTTTGGAAACCAATAAACCATAAAATATATGAGACAATTAAAAATTACCAAATCTATTACCAATCGAGAAAGTGCGTCTTTAGACAAGTATTTACAAGAAATTGGAAAAGAAGAACTCATTACTGCCGAAGAAGAAGTTCAACTGGCCAAACGAATTAAAGAAGGAGATGAAGAAGCATTGGAAAAACTGACGCGGGCCAATTTGCGATTTGTAGTATCTGTCGCCAAACAGTATCAAAATCAAGGATTGAGTTTGCCGGACCTTATCAATGAAGGAAATTTAGGACTCATTAAAGCGGCTCGGCGCTTTGATGAAACCAGAGGGTTTAAATTTATTTCGTATGCCGTGTGGTGGATTCGTCAATCTATATTGCAGGCCTTGGCAGAACAATCTCGTATTGTACGTTTACCACTCAATCAGGTGGGCTCTCTGAACAAAATTAATAAGGCCTACTCCAAACTGGAACAGGAACACGAAAGAGAACCCAGTACAGAAGAACTTGCCGAAGCCACGGATATCCCAATTGAAAAAGTAGCGGACACCTTACGCGTAAGCGGTAAGCACATTAGTATTGATGCGCCCTTAATATCCGGAGAAGAAAGCACTTTAGTAGAAGTTATCCCCAACAGCGACTCTCCAAGTGCAGACGCCATCCTGATGAAAGAATCCCTTGAAAGAGAAGTAGACAGGGCATTATCTACCCTTACAGATAGAGAAAGAGATGTCATCAAATTGTTTTATGGTATTGGTGTAGCACACCCATTAACCCTCGAAGAAATTGGCGATAAATTTAATCTGACAAGAGAAAGAGTCCGGCAAATCAAAGAAAAAGCCATTCGTCGGTTAAGACATAGTTCCAGAAGTAAATTGCTTCTGCCCTATTTAGGAATTTAATACGAATTCATATCATTTTATTAAAAGCCCTTTTTAAAAAGGGCTTTTTAATTTTTAAACAATAAAAAACGCCTGAGTTATCTTATCTACCATCAAAAAACCTTTCTGCTTATTAAGTGTAAAAATACAACCTTGCTTGTCTGTTTCAAAATACTTTTTTTGCATCTCATAAATCTTTAAAAAATGGTTTTTGAATGTTTCACCAAACAATTTCTCTATTTCACTTAATGAACACCCAAACGAAGTTCTCAGGCGAGTGAGAACATATTCGTTATATTTTTGAATAGTGCTTAATACTTCTTTTTCATAATATTGTTTTTCGCTTAAAACATTATTTGAATACACATAATTATTAGCAATATTCCATCTTCTTTCATTGCCGTTGTAAGAGTGTGCGGAAGGGCCTATACCAATATATGGTTTTTGTAACCAATAGCTAGAATTATGTTTGGAAATAAAGCCCGGTTGGGCATAATTTGAAACCTCATAGTGTAGATATCCATGTTTTTGAAGGGCTTCCTGAATGCTCAAAAACTCTTTAATAATTTTTTTATCACCAGAAGGGACTATTTGTTTTGTCTTTACCAAATAATTTAACTTTGTTTTCGACTCAATAGTAAGTTGATATACCGAAATATGCGGAGGGGCGAATAATTGAACGAAATGAAGTAAGTCCTGAATAAGCCGATTAGAAGCATAAAAAGGTATTCCAAAAATAAGATCAACCGAATAATTCTGAAAGCCCGCCTTTTGAAGAAAACGAAGCGCAGAAAAAGATTGATCAGAAGTGTGCTTCCGTCCCATCCACTTTAATACCTTGTCATTAAAAGATTGAACACCTAAACTGATTCTGTTAAACCCTAACTGTTTCAAGCCAGTCAGATAGTTTTCATTTAAATCTTCAGGATTACATTCAATAGTAATTTCTGTTGTTTTATCCCAAAAATAATATAAAGATAATTGATTAAGAACATGTTCTATATCTTTCATATCAAGCAGAGAAGGCGTACCTCCGCCCCAATAAATACTTTGCATTTTAGTAGCCGCAACTTCATTCCTTCGCTCTTTAATTTCTTTAGTAATAGCGAGTAAAACTTTTTTCAAAATTCTTTGATTCACGGAAAAATGAAAATCGCAATACGCGCATTTATGATGACAAAAAGGAATATGAATGTAAAGACCGGCCATAGTTTAAAAATAAATAAGCCCTTCCAAAGAAGAATCTTTGGAAGGGCTTATTTAAGTAGCGGATGGTTTATTTTTTATCGTGTTTATGTTCCATTAATTCTTCTTTTTTCTTTTTCCACAATTCTTGCTGAGCCGGAGTTAAGATGCTGTTCACATTATTAAAAAACTCTTCATTGATTTGTTTCTTTTGGCTTTTTAGACTTTGCTTTTCAGCATCATCTTTTGTTGATTTAATTTTTTCATTGATCGGCTGAATCTTATACAATCTGTCCATTGCGAACTTTTTAAACTTACTTTTTTGTTCATCGTTCAGTGCTAATTCGCGTGCAGCCTTGGCCGTTTGATTGTCTGCTTTTGTTTCCAAATCTTTAGCCGGGGTCATTGTGTTTTTTGCCGTTGTTTGAGCCATTGTTGCAGAAGGTGTAAAAAAACAAAAAACACCTGCTACGCCCAATAAAAAAGCTAACTTTTTCATAGTTTTAATTTTTAATAATTGTTGATTTACATTTATGGTGGCAAATTTAGAGAAAAAAAATTAAAAAAACAAAATAATTAAATAATTAATTTTTTTTAAAGAGAATAAAAAAATGTACTTTTAAGCCGTCTTGAACGTACTAAAACGAACAATTAACTTTAAATAATAAGTATGAACTTACACGAATATCAAGGAAAGCAAGTTTTAAAATCTTTTGGGGTAACCGTGCAGGAAGGTGTTGTAGCCGAAAATATAGAGCAAGCCATAAAAGCTTACGAGGAAATTAAAACAAAGTACAACTCTCCCATTGCTGTTATTAAGGCACAAATACACGCCGGTGGAAGAGGTAAAGGCGGAGGAGTAAAAGTGGCTAAAAATGCAGAAGAGCTAAAAGAAAAAGCATCGGCTATTTTAGGAATGCAACTTGTAACACCTCAGACAGGTTCTAAAGGCAAAAAGGTTCATAAGATACTCATTGCACAAGACGTGTATTATCCCGGCCCTTCTCCTACAAAAGAATTTTACATGAGTGTGCTTCTGGATAGAGCAAAAGGCAGAAACATCATTATGTATTCTACAGAAGGTGGCATGGAAATAGAAGAAGTGGCCGAAAAAACACCACACCTTATATGGAAAGAGACAATAGACCCTAAAGTAGGTATCCAGCCCTTTCAGGCAAGAAAAATTGCTTTTAACTTAGGGCTTTCAGGAAACGCTTTCAAAGAAATGGTTAACTTTGTGTTAAAACTTTACAAGGCGTACGAAACCATTGATGCCAATTTGTTTGAAATCAATCCCTTACTCAAAACATCCGACGATAAAATCATTGCTGTAGATGCAAAAGTGGTACTAGATGATAATAGCTTATTCCGTCATTCAGATTTGGCTTCTATGAGAGATATTTTAGAAGAAGACCCTACAGAAGTAGAAGCAAAGGCCGCAGGATTAAACTATGTCAAATTAGATGGCAATGTGGGTTGCATGGTGAATGGCGCAGGATTGGCAATGGCCACGATGGATATTATTAAATTATCCGGTGGTGAACCCGCTAACTTTCTGGATGTAGGAGGCACAGCCAATGCAGAAAGAGTAGAAAAAGCATTTCGGATTATACTAAAAGACCCAAATGTAAAAGCCATTCTTGTAAACATTTTTGGCGGCATCGTTCGTTGTGACAGAGTAGCACAAGGTATTGTAGACGCATACAAAAATATGGGCAACATTCCAATCCCTATTATAGTACGGCTTCAGGGTACTAACGCCGAACAAGCAAAAAAACTCATTGATGAATCCGGATTGAAAGTGTACTCTGCCATTGAATTGCAAGAAGCAGCTAATTTAGTAAAACAATTAATTAATAAATAACAAAAAAACAACTTTATGAAATTTAAAAACATTCTTTTAAATTCATCTACACTCCTTTTTGCTTTACTTATCTATTCCTGCTCCGGAGACAAAACAGAAGAAGATATTGTAAACGACAAAGATAGTTTAAGCACAAGCATTGAGCAGGATAATTTGTCTTCCAACTACGAGACCTTTTTTCAAGTACCCTCACCCGGAGAAATGCTATCTTTTATCAAATCTGTTGGTAAAAGAGACAAAAGTAAGGTGAATGTTTTAAATCCTACAGACAACCTGAATAAATATACAGACAATAAATCCAAAGCCCTTAATTTTGGTGTTTATTCAACCGACCTAAGCTATTGCAGCATATTTAATATGGGTGCAGAATCTATTAAGTACTTTAAAGTAGTGAAACAATTAGGAGATCAGTTGGGCTTGTCGGCTACCATTAAACCAGAAATACTGGCAAGAATAGAAAAAAATATTGACAACACCGACTCTTTAAGCATAATTACAGACGACTTGTATTATTCCAGTTTTGAAACATTAGATGAGAGCAAGCAAGGACAAACATTAGCATTGGTAGTGGCCGGCGGCTGGTTAGAAAGCATGTACATTGCCGTAAATATGGTGGACAAATTTCAGTTCAATAATCCGGTAGTTCAAAGAATAGCGGACCAAAAATACACCCTTGAGAATATTATTGAATTTTTGAAAAAACACGAAAACGCATCAGAAGATGTAAAGCAGGTAAAATCAGATATGGAAGATCTTATGCAAAGTTTTAATCTATTAAAAGAAGAAAAAATATCCGATACTAATATCAGTAATCAAAATAACAACAAAAAAGTGATTGGTGGCGGTATCAATTTAATAATTGACGAAAAATTATTCAATGAAATTAAAAATAAAGTGTCTGCACTTCGTCAAAATTATACTCAAAACAAATAAAAAATTAATACCATGAAAAAATCAGGTTTAATATTACTAATAATTACTACTTTTTCAATCTCTTTTGCACAAAAGAAAAGAGAATTAGTTTATCAAGCTACCACTTGTGGACAGTTTCACAAAAAATACTGTAAGTTAGAAAAAGATAAAGACGAAAAATGGGAATATAACTCTCAAAGCCGTAGCGGATTATTCACCCAGGGCATGAATTCAAAAATCCGCTGCGTCATATACAAAGGCATGGATTACAGAATGACCTTATGTGCAGAAACAGCTCTTGGGGACAATCTTAATTTTAAAATTTATGATGCAAAAACCAATGAACTTCTTTTTGACAACGCATCGGCTGAAAATACTCAGGTATTTGAATTTCAAAGTGCCACGACGCGCCCTTTAATTATTGAAGTTTTTGTGCCGGAAGGCGCTACAGAAAGTGGTAACAATGACTTGAAATCAAAAGATGCCGCCTGTTTAGGGCTACTCATTGAGCATAAAAAAACGGATATTCAAGGTTTTTCAAAGTATTAATTCCTTTAGAACATGTTATCCTTTCACAAAATCCCGTACGTTGTCAAAAAACGAACGGGATTTTTAGGTTTAAACCTCCTTGTATGAATCAGTTTAAAGAGTATAAAAAAATTACCACTCACGCTTTACATGAAATGAAAGAAGCGGGCATTAAAATATCCATGCTCACCGCATACGACTATACAATGGCTAAAATTATTGATAGGTCTGGTATTGATGTTATTCTGGTTGGTGACTCTGCCAGCAATGTGATGGCCGGTCATGAAACTACTCTGCCCATTACATTAGATCAAATGATTTACCATGCCTCTTCTGTTGTAAGAGCCGTCAAAAGGGCACTGATTGTGGTGGATTTGCCATTTGGCACTTATCAGGGTAATTCCAAAGAAGCATTAAACTCAGCCATCCGCATCATGAAGGAAAGTGGTGCACATGCTGTAAAAATGGAAGGCGGCACTACTATCAAAGAAAGTGTGGAAAGAATTTTATCGGCCGGTATACCGGTGATGGGGCATTTAGGACTCGTGCCACAATCTATATATAAGTTTGGAACTTATGAAGTACGTGCCCGCGAAGAAGCAGAAGCAAAGCAATTATATGAAGACGCCTTGCTATTAGAAAAATTAGGATGTTTTGCTTTAGTTTTAGAAAAAATACCAGCAGAACTAGGAAAAAAAGTAGCATCCACCCTCAAAATTCCCGTTATTGGTATTGGTGCAGGAAAATATGTAGATGGGCAGGTATTGGTTACGCACGATATGTTGGGTATGACCACAGAATTCAGCCCACGATTTCTAAGAAGATATTCCAATTTAAATGACACCATGACCAGGGCCTTTCAACAATATATTAAAGATATTAAATCCGGAGATTTTCCCAATGAAAAAGAACAATATTAACAAATATAAATATCTGATTGTCAATCAATTAAAAAACAATTTGCGGTTTTTTAGACGAATGAAAAACCTGAATTGAAACTTTAATTGGTAAATTTGCAACCCAATAAATGAACTGGTATGGAAACCAAAACATCAAAACCCGAGATTACAGAATTGTTAGGCGATAAAGCCTCCTATTATCTGGAACACGTTTGTAAAGGAATACCTAAAGAACAATTGTTCTTGCCGGGTAAAAAATTTGTGGACGAATCATTTGCATTGTCCAACAGAAACCCGCAAGTTTTAAGAAGTTTACAACAGATTTACGATAATGGCCGTCTGGCGGGAACAGGGTACATGAGCATTTTACCAGTGGATCAAGGTATAGAACACAGTGCAGGGGCATCTTTTGCTCCCAACCCCATTTACTTTGACCCGGAAAACATTGTGAAACTTGCCATAGAAGGAGGGTGCAATGCCGTGGCTTCTACTTTTGGTGTATTGGCTTCAGTGTCCAGAAAATATGCCCATAAAATTCCTTTTATAGTAAAAATTAATCACAACGAGTTTTTAACGTATCCCAATAAATATGATCAGATATTATTTGGCACAGTAAAAGAAGCATGGAACCTTGGTGCATTCGCTGTAGGGGCTACCATTTACTTTGGCTCCCCAGAATCTTCACGTCAGATTGTTGAAATTGCAGAAGCGTTTGAGTACGCTCACGAATTAGGGATGGCCACCGTTTTATGGTGCTATTTAAGAAATCCCGGATTTAAAAAAGACAACATGGACTACCATACATCGGCTGACCTTACCGGTCAAGCTAATCACATCGGCGTAACCATTCAGGCAGATATCATCAAACAAAAATTACCCACCAATAATGGAGGTTATACAGCTCTTAATTTTGGCAAAACACATCCCAAAGTATATTCAGAATTAACCAGCGACCATCCGATAGATATCTGTCGTTATCAGGTGGCTAATTGTTATATGGGAAGAATCGGTCTGATTAACAGTGGTGGTGAAAGTAAAGGTGCCACCGATTTGCAAGAAGCTGTTATCACCGCGGTCATTAACAAAAGAGCCGGTGGACAAGGACTCATTTCAGGAAGAAAGGCCTTTCAAAAACCTATGAAAGAAGGCATCCAAATATTGAATGCTATTCAAGATGTGTATTTGAATAAAAAAATCACGATTGCATAAACGAAACCGCAATGGAATTAGAAGCACAAACTCAATCTATGAGCTGGTTTAAACGAATTAAAGAGGGTATTACCACCTCTACACGCGAGAAGAAAGAAACACCAGAAGGGCTTTGGTATAAATGTCCATCCTGTAAAAAAATTACACCTACTCAGGATCATGCTAAAAACGCTTACATTTGTGAAAATTGTGGATACCACGAAAAAATAGGAAGCGAAGAATACTTTCAATTGCTTTTTAACAATGGGCAATTCATTGAACTTTTTGATAATATCGTAAGCGACGATCCTCTAAAATTTGAAGATACCAAAAAATACACCGATAGATTAAAAGAAGCATACGAAAAAACTCATCTGAACGATGCTATTAGGGTAGCGTTTGGCAAAGTCAACGAGAACGATATTGTCATTGCAGCCATGGATTTTTCATTCATCGGAGGTTCTATGGGTTCGGTGGTAGGTGAAAAGATAGCCAGAGCCGTTGATTTTTGTATTAAAACAAAATCTCCTTTAATGATAATTTCAAAATCAGGCGGTGCAAGAATGATGGAAGCCCCCTTTTCGTTAATGCAGATGGCAAAAACATCCGCTAAATTATATCAGTTAGGACAACATAAAATTCCGTATATTTCCTTATTAACCGATCCAACTACAGGCGGCGTTACTGCCAGTTTTGCCATGTTGGGGGACTTAAACATAGCAGAACCCAACGCACTTATTGGTTTTGCCGGACCAAGAGTTGTGAAAGAGACGATTGGAAAAGATTTACCCAAAGGATTTCAAACTTCCGAATTTGTTTTGGAACACGGTTTTTTAGACCTCATAGTACCCAGAACACATTTAAAAGAAAAGTTGACTCAAATTTGCACTTTTTTCAAAAACTAAACTCTTCCTTCGCTTTATGGATAAAAAAAATACTCCTTCCGAATACATAGCGTCTTTGCCAGAAGAAAGAAAAAAGGTAATACAAAAGTTGCGGGAAACAATTATTACACATTTACCAAAAGGATTTACAGAAACTATCAGTTATGGAATGATTGCTTATGTAGTTTCACATTCCATTTATCCGTCAGGATATTATTGTAACCCCAAAGAGCCATTGCCTTTTATGAGTATTGCTTCTCAAAAAAATCATATAGCAATATACCACATGGGTTTATACGCAGATAGTCAACTGATGCAATGGGTTAAACAGGAATATGCTAAACTATCAAAATCAAGGCCCGATATTGGAAAAAGCTGCATCCGTTTTAAAAAAGAAACCGATATACCATTTGAACTGATAGCCGCGCTTTGTTCAAAAGTAACAGTCAATGAATGGATAAATCGTTATGAAACATTGTTTTTGAAAAATAAATAAATGAAACCCAACATGTTCTTAAATTCATTGGCTTCTAATCCGATTTTGTAATCTTCTTGGAGAAAAAATAATAGACATTTACTACAATATTTTAGTTGTGTTTCATATATTTAACATGAAAAAACAGTTGTTTCTACTCGGTTTATGTAGTGGAATGTTTTTCAAAATTAACTATTCCCAAAATGTAGGAATTAATTCTACCGGTGTTGTGCCTGACAACAGTGCAGGTCTTGATGTTGATTTTACCAACAAAGGTTTACTTATTCCACGTGTGGCATTAACGAGTGCGTCAGATGCCGTTACTATCCCTTCACCGGCCACTTCTCTTTTAGTATATAATACGGGTGCAGGTGGTTTATCCCCCTCTGGCTATTATTACAATGCTGGAACACCTGGCGTACCAAACTGGGTGCGCTTGCTTATCACAGGAACTCCCTCTGATGCATGGCTCACACTTGGTAATGCAGGTACAACGCCCGGAACACATTTCATGGGTACAACAGATAATGTGGATTTGGTCTTCAAAACCAATAACATTGAAAGAATGCGGATTTCTAACGATGGGCGCGTAGCCATTAATAGCCCTATCCAAACAAAATATTTATATGTGCGTTCTAATAATTCCTCATGGAATGGGATATTAGGAGAACATACATCTGGTTCTACTGCTACTGTATTTTATGGAACAGCGGGATATGTTACAAATAGTGCGTATACAAATGCTCAGGGCTTCTTAGGTTATCACAATTCAAATAACAAAACTTTTGGGGTGTATGGAACCAATGGAGATCTAGCCGGAATGTTTAGCGGAAAAGTAGGCATTAACTCCGTTTCAACAGATATTACTAGTTATGATCTAGAAGTTAGAAATAACAGTGCTGCCAATCCAAGCAATGTTTTATTACGTGCCACCGCGCAAAAGCCCAATATCAATGATGTGATGACTAACCTTGATTTTGGAGATAACTATAATAATACTGCTCAAGCTAAAATACAGGTTTCAAGGGATGCTGCGGCTTCTTCAACTGCCGATTTGCCAACGACAATGAGTTTTTGGACGCCCCCCGATGGAAGCAATACCCCTCTTGAAAGAATGCGAATTGCAAATAATGGCAATGTTGGTATCGGGACGACCGCACCAAATGCAGCGGCACTTTTACATGTTTCTGCTACTAATAAAGGCGTGATGCTGCCAAAAGTGCCATTAACTGATGCCACGGATAACATCACGGTGCCTGTAAGTTCTCCGGCAAGCGATGGAATGCTTGTATATAATACGTCCACCGCGGGCTCCGGCAATAACGCGATTACACCCGGGTATTATTACTGGCAATCCAACCGATGGACAAAACTTCAAACCAGTGGATATGCAGGAGTGATATTTGGTGTGCATAATCCCACTACTCCTAATCATCTAACTACTGCGTTTCCAGGTTGGCAATATACGGGGGCTTATATCAACTTACCTCCTGGAAAATGGATTGTGTTTGTTTATGAATTAATTACACCCTACGATCCAAATAATCCTCCTATTCCTAATTGGGACGCACCAGCTACAGATAAAGCCTTGTGGATAAGAACTTCTCTATCAAATAGCAGCTCGTCCTTTTCATATTCACCAGATATAATTGGAGGTTCGCTTATCAGCGGTTCTATAGTAGCACCATCGGGATATGCTATGGTTGGAGGAGCAATATTTATTCACAATAGTTCTGGTACAACAAAAACCTATTATTTGTGGGGACATTTAGAAAGGTATAACACGACTTGTGGGGCTTTTAATTTCGCTACAACTTCATTTGGAGAAAATCAATTTTTTGCAATACCTGCAGAGTAAAATTATGTGTTTACACATTTTATGAGCGCAGCTACATTTATCGCTGCTGTCTCTATCCTTAAACGAATATCTCCTAAATGGACATCTAAAACTGGAGTCAGTTTTTGTTTTATAATTTCTATTTCTTTTATTGTCCAGTCGCCTTCCGGTCCTATGTAGGCATAAACATTAGAATAAAGATTTTTAATCTGTTGCAATAATGTTAAGTCAAAATTTATCTTATTATATTCATAACAATGTAAAACTAAATGCAGGTTTGAATTGGAATGAAAAGATGAAGTTGGAAGAGCTTCAATAAATTGGTTTAAACTTTTGTATTCGAAAAGAAGCGGTAAATAAGGATTTCCGCTTTGTTTAGCTGCTGTATTGCGTATTTTTGTCAGGCGTTCCAAGTTTAATCCTTTACGAATACATCTATCAGATAAAGCAAATTGCAAACTCCACACTTGCAACTCCACCGATTTTTCAATTAACCACTCTAATCGCTCATTGTTTTTGGGAGGAGATATTACTAAATGTAATTTTGTTTTGGGAGGTGGATATTCTTTTATGCTTGTGATTTTACCAAGGCATTCTTTTTTATGAACAGAAATAAGTTCAGCCAAATAAATTTTACCGGAGACATCTAGCACGCCAATTTTTTCACCTGCTTTTAGTCGTAAAACAACTGCACAATGATGTGCTTCTTCTCCTTCTAAACGTACTAAGTTTTCTGAATCTTTGATACTACCAAAGAAATAATGCATTTCAACAAATTACGTTCTCCTTTAAACTCTCAATGGTTCATAGGAGAACAAATCAAAATTACTTTATTACAAAATTAATAGGCAATTGAAAATATACTTTTACTTCTTTTCCGTTTTGCTTACCGGGCTTCCATGATGGCATTGACTTCACTACACGAATGGCTTCTTTATCACATTCAGGGCATCCGGGCACGCCTTTCAAAATTTCTACATTGGAGATTTTGCCATCTTCATTTACTACAAATCTTAAAAAACATTTTCCACTGATACCTGCTTCTCTGGCAGAAGGAGGATACACGATGTTTTTTTGAATAAACTTCATCATTTCGGCTATTCCGCCTGGAAATTCCGGCATTTCCTGCACTACTGTGAAAATTTCGGGGGCCTTCTCTTCTATCACTCCTGTTCCTGTGCCTTCATCCGGCACCTGAATGTTTTCATCCCCGCTACCTTCCTGAGTTTGGGTACCTACATTTGTTTCACTTACTTTTTCTTGTGGTGGAGGCGGTTCTTCTTCGTTAGCATCTTCTTTAATAACGGGTGGCACAAATTTAATCGTTTCCATTACAGGAGGCGGTGGTGGTGGCGGTGGTGGTGGTGGCTCGGCTTTGTCTAATTGAGGAGGTGTAAGGTCAATTTGTGTAACATCTATTTTCGTATCGGCTAATTCGTTCTCAGAAGGCTTGTAATTATCCACGAAATATTTGACGCCAAATGCTAAAAAAGCTGCGCCTAACATTGATAAAACAATAGTAGAGAGCGTTTTATTATACTCTTTACGAAGTTGATAAGCGCCGTAAAGTTTATTTCTATTTTGAAATACGATGTCATTACGAATATCAGACACTACATTATACCAATTATTCGCTTGCATAATTTTAATTTATTGTCCTAATTTTTGTTTCAAGAGTTCATATTCCTGCGGTATTAGGTCTACGGTAACATACTTTCCCACCATGGCTAAA
This sequence comes from Sphingobacteriaceae bacterium, assembly GCA_037447455.1. Lineage (GTDB taxonomy): Bacteria > Bacteroidota > Bacteroidia > B-17B0 > Aurantibacillaceae > BPGX01. The sequence continues at coordinate 33,183 of JBBIGQ010000018.1, forward strand.
TTGAGTTCGTCCACCACATCAATAAAATTTTTGTAGGTCGCTTGGTCGTCGGTTTTAATAAGAACGGTCAGGGCTTCTTTTTTTCCTTTGGCTTCCATTACTAAACGTTTGAAGGTTGTATCCCGGATTTCTTTGCGTTTGGCTTTTTCTTCTAATTGTTTAATTTCTTCAATGGCGGACTTATTCATATCCACTAAGATTTTATGAAGCCCATTGATGCTAAAATCGGTTTCTTCTAATTGCGTGGCGGGTCTGCCTTTGGGGTCATTGGGTAAAATAAATTCTCCTTTGTAATAAAAGATTTTATTGTCTTTTGTCAATAATAAAGTTAAGCCATTTTTTACTTCGGGCGGTTTGATATTATCGGTTGGTTCTGGTTTAGCGGGATAATTGATTTCCATGGTTTTGGGCTTACTGAAAGTAGACGTCAGCACAAAAAAAGTAAGTAGTAGGAATGCTAAATCCACCATAGGTGTCATGTCAATGCGTGCGGAAGGTTTTTTCCCTCTTTTTTTACCTTTTCCATGCCCTCCGCCACCGCCTTCTTCTGCGATTTCAGCCATAGGTTATTCTTTTTTAGCACCACCTTCGTAGGAGGTGATAAGATTAAATCGATAAATTTTAATATCTGTAAATGTGTCGATGACTTTTTTTACAGAGATGTATTTGGTTTTTTGGTCGGCCTTAATAGCGTATCTTGGTTTTTCCATTTTAAAGTCCTGATTTTTTCTTTTGGCTTTTTCTTTTGCCTCCAGATACACAGCATTGGCTTCCTGAGCGGCATACAATATCCATTCTTTTAATTGGGGAGTTAGTGAGTCATTAGGTATTCCGCTTGTCTTAAATTTTTGTCGTTCTGCATCGCTCATTTCTAAATACTGGGGTAATTGTTTAATATCCACTCCAAAAACAGATAATTTCATAAACTCTTTTTTTTGTTTTTCAGTTAGTTGGATATTGTATTTCTGAAGCATTCTACCAAGTGCTTTTTCCTTCGCTTGAGCATTAGAGATGCCAAAGAAAGGCCGACCTAATGCATCAATACTAACAATGATGTAGTTTTCTGGTAATAGTTTATCAGAATGTGAGCCAGGCGGGTCTATTACAACTGGTTCCGCTTCTCTGAAGGAGGCCGTGAGCATAAAAAACGTAACCAACAAAAATGCCAAGTCCACCATTGGCGTCATATCCAGAGAAGGAGAAGGTTTTTTTAAACTAACTTTTGGCATAAGTTATGTTTAGGCGGTTACTGCGGCTTCAGTAGATTGAAATTCCTGAACAATAGTAAATCCGGCTTCATCCATAGCGTAGGTTAATTGATCCACGCGATTATTGAAAAGGTTGTAAAAAATAATAGCAAAAGTAGAAGCCATGATACCGATAGCGGTGTTAACAAGCGCTTCGGAAATACCTGTAGCCAGTGCAGATGTGTCAGGTGCGCCAGCAGTTGCTAATGCGGCAAACGCACGAATCATCCCGAATACAGTTCCGATAAGACCTACTAACACACCAATAGAAGCACAGGTAGAAATGACCACCATGTTTTTGGTAAGCATTGGTAATTCAAGGGCTATAGCTTCTTCAATGGCTTTTTGAATAGCCGCTACCTTGGCTTCTTTGTCCATTTTGTTGTCGCTTTTTACGTACAAGAGTTTTGAAACGCCTTCATGAATAACGTTGGCTAAAGAGCCACCCTGTTTGTTACATTCTTCAAGAATTTGTTCATATTGATGGTCAGCTAAAAGTGCTTTTACTTTTTCAATAAATTTTTCAGTAGGCATTTTCCCCATGGCTTTTTGAATGGTGATAAATCTTTCTAATGCAAAGGTAAGAACGGTTAGTAATACACCTATCAAAATGGGTACTATAAATCCCCCTTTATACATAATGCCAAGAATGTTGCCGGGTTTGGGATGCCCTTCTGCATCAAAGTTGTTGGGGTTCCCAAGAATGACAAGGTACACAAAGATGCCAATACCAATACAAATGGCAATGGCCAAGGATGCAATGGCAAATGAAAAGCCGCCGGATGTTTTTTTTCTGCTCATAGGTTGTTGGTTTTGGGTTTAGGTTTTGTTGAGTTTAGATTTTGGGTTGGGGGCAAATATGCATAATAATAATTATTTGTGCAAAGGTTTATTTGAAGATAATAACGTAAGAGTTGTTTTTTTATTGTGTGTTTGTTGAAAAAACGTTATGTTTCATTAAATTAAAAACTTAATCAGTAAAGAAACGATGTTTTAATGGTTTTTTGTACCTACAACTAAAGGTTTCTGATTCACGGTTTATGTTTTTCTTTTAATGCTTCGATGATGGTATCAACGTTCAAATGCTGGTCTGTTAGCCATTTAGCAATTTGTAATTTGATTTTTTCAGCATCTTGCACTTCCAAAAAATTTACAAATACGGTTGCTTCATTTTTTAGTCGGAAGATAAGTATATCGTTTCGGTAATGTATTTCAGCAATAGATTCGGGGAAAATATACACCATCTTTTTTTTGATAATCATTATATGATTAGGTTTTACAGCAATAAAGTGCAACCGGTAAGAATAGATCCAGAACAAAGCTAATACTTCTATTATGCCTATACTTCCGGCAGCCAATGTTAAGGGGATATTCTCAAACACGCTGTATGAAAAAACAGCCAAGACCAATAAAACAACAATCCAGATAATACTGAATGATATAAAATACCACGACATAAAACGAAAACGCGGCAGATGCTCCCATAAACGTTTTTGTTGCTGAAGATATTGAGCGCTAAGCATAGCATAAATCATCACTAATAACAGTATCATAAAAAAATTTGTAACCACATCAAAAGGGAACAGGTACAAAGCCACTAATATTACAGCCAGTGCTACGAAACTTAAGTTTCGTAGTAATGAGAGTTTTGATAATTTTTTTATAGATAGAATGTCAACGTTCATTATGTTGTGGTCTTCAATAATTCTTCTTTTGAGTATTTTTTTATCTTGTAGATATTTGCTGAATAAATAAATGAAAAACTTTTTTGGATGAGGTGTTCCTGATAAAGCAGCTCTATCATTTCATACAACAAAATGTCTTTTTTGAAAGGCACATTATGTGCTACTAAAATTTCTTTGATAGGTGCAATGCAGGTTATTCCGTCCTGAAAATTTATTCTTTTATATTGAGAAAATGTTATCTCTACTATTTTTTCTTTTAATTCTATAGATAGTTCCAGAAAAACAGACGGCTCATTTTTTAAAAGTAGTAATTTAAATAAAGTATTAACAGATATATTGATTTTACATTCGTTGTAATTTAAACTATACCATTTTTTATTACAAATTAAAGAGCAATGGGGCGGTGTGCTTTGCAAACTTGTTAAAACAAGGTAAACAGCATTACTTAATTTATTAAGATGAGATATTGGCTGTAATTTAATTTCAGTAAAAGAACTCATTATTATTACAATAAGAGTATTAAAAAATCTCTACTTCATAAGGTAGCAAAGTAAAATAATAGGGTTGATGATTCTTTAAGGTTTGCTTAAGTAACCAAATGTTTTGATATGTTTTGCCTAATTGTGCTTTTATCCATTTTTCCTGCAAAGCATCATCGTCTTGATTAAAGTTTTCCATCAATTGTTGGAAAGGGGCTTTTGCTTTTGGGTATTCAACAAGGTCAAATTTTTCTAAATTAACTTTTTTAGCAGCAAAAGCAATGGCATCTTCTAAAGAGCCAATTTCATCAGCTAGTTTAAGTTTTACGGCATCTGCACCGCTCCACACTCTACCTTGCCCAATATTATCTACATAAGATTTATCTAACTTTCTGCCTTTACTCACTCTGTCAATGAAGGTACCATAAACTTTTTCAATACTGTGCATAATTACATTGTATTCTTTGGGTTGTACAGGCCTTTGCACACCCATAAAATCTGCATAAGCATTGGTTTTTACGGTATCTACATAAATTCCCAAATCTTTTTGCATTAAACCCTGAATATTGGGCAACATTCCAAAAACCCCGATAGATCCGGTAATCGTATTATGATCTGTAAAAATATAATCGGCACCGCAACTAATATAATATCCGCCGCTGGCAGCCACTTCTCCAAAAGAAACAATAACGGGCTTTTTCTTTTTCAACGCTTCAATGGCTTGCCAGATCGCTTCACTGGCAAATGCACTTCCGCCCGGTGAATTCACACGAATGACAAGTGCTTTCACTTTTTTATCATTTTCCACCTTTTCAATTAATTTCAAAAACTTTGAGGGTACTATCACTTCGTCATCTGAATAATCAATGTAGTCAATGATTTGACCACCTGCATAAATCACCGCAATTTTATTAGAATTGCCATCATCGTATTTTTCGTTGGCTTTCTTTTTATAGCGATGATAACTTACTAAAAACTTTTTGTTATCTTCTGAGTTAACTAAACTTTGAAGCATCTTTTCAACACTTTGCTCATCAGTAAGCATATCCACTAACTTATATTGAAGAGCGGATTCTGCGTCTTTAATAACTAATTCATTTGCCCATTGATGTAGTTTCTCTTTTGGAATACCACGGCTTGCAGATATTTTATTCAAAATGTCGCTCCAAACAGAATTTAAGATGCCACGCATTTGCTGACGATTTTCTTCGCTCATTTTATCTAACATAAATGGTTCGACCGCACTCTTAAATTTACCGTGTCGGAAAATTTGCACCTGAATATCTAACTTTTCTAACATCTTTTTGAAAAATGAAATTTGAGATGCTAATCCTTTCCACATCAAATTACCTTGTGGATTTAATATAATTTTATCCGCAACACTCGCTAAATAATAATCTCCCTGAAAATAATTGTCGGCATAAACATAAATCCACTTGCCCGATTTTTTAAATGTTTGCAACGCTTTTCTCAATTCTTCCAATTGTGCAACCGAAGCAGAGAATGGATAAACCCGAATATAAATCCCTTTGATGTTTTCATCTTTAGCAGCGACTTCAATAGTACGAATCATTTGGGATAAAACAAGGTCTTTGTCATCCAACAATTCTCTAAAATCAAAACTCCACACATCTTTTCTCGCTACATCTTTAACTTCTCCTTTTAATTCTAATTTCAACACTGCATTTTTTTCAACAGTTCCCTCTGACTCAATTTTTACCTGCTTTGTATCTATAGCATCTGCTACAGATTTTGTAATGGCTGCAAAAAGCACAATTGCTAAAATGACCAATCCAACCACTACACCTAAAAAGGCCCCTAAACATCCACCAAAAAATTGTTTCATAACAAATAAATTTTAGTGCTTCAAATATACCTTTTGTATTTTTACCTTCCAAAATTTATCAACCTATTTATGAATAATGTATATTTAGGAATTGGCAGTAATATCTACCCCAGATTATTTTATATTTATTGTGCTTTCAATCAGATAGAAAAACAAATAGGAAAAATCGTTCAAAAATCTTCTATTCATCAAACAGAACCCTGGAATATGCCTGTTGACACACCTTTTTTCTATAACTTGTGTGTGCATATTCAAACAAATTTCTCTCATGATGAAGTATTACAAAGAATTTTAGAAATAGAGAAATCATTAGGACGAATAAAAACATTTCAGAAAAATACAATCTATCAATCACGCACGATTGATATTGATATTTTATTGTTTAATGCTGTTATCATCACATCAGAACATCTTATTATCCCTCATCCTTATTTGCATCAAAGAAAATTTGTTTTATTGCCTCTATCAGAAATTGCAGGGAATACAGAACATCCTGTTCTAAAAACATCTATTCAAAATTTATTATACAATGAAACTCATTTGCATTGAAGGCATTATTGGTAGTGGTAAAACCACATTAGTAGATTGGTTGTATCAGTATTATCAAACAAAATATAAAGCCCTTGTATTGAAAGAAAAATTTGAAGATAATAACCTATTAGAATTATTTTACCGTGAGCCACAGAAATATAATTTTTTAGTAGAATATAGTTTTTTAATCAATCGTTTTCATCAACTCCATCAATGCCTCCAATCTTCCGATAATGAAATCATTTTTGCGGATTATTGCTTTAGAAAATGCTTATGGTTTGCTGAAAACAATTTACCTAAACAGCATTATGATCTCTTTAAAGAACATTTTTATCATCTTGAAAAAGAATTAAACGTTCAACCGGATCTTTTGATTTTTATGGATGTGCCACCCCAAAAAGCATTACAAAACATTGAACAACGAAACAGAAAAATGGAGCGATTTATATCTTTGGATTATCTTCAAAATCTGTACTCTATTTACAAGCAACACATCACACAATTACAAATACCTACTGTGATTCTACCTGTAGAAAATTACGATACAATGTACCCGAAAGTCATTGAGAAAATAAATAAATTTCTGCTTTAGTGCCTTGTTTTTTATCGTTAGCATTGAAAGTTTCAAGATATTCATTTGTAAAACAATCTAAAAAAATTAAATTGTATATTTGCCACTTTAACAGAGTTTTTATTCTATGCCCAACCATAAAGACATAACCGAACGCGTTCAAAGCGCACTCAACGAAATTCGGCCTTATCTTCAAGCTGACAATGGCGATGTTGAGTTAGTAGAATGTTCCAATCATAAAATAAAACTACGATTTACCGGCACTTGCAAGACCTGTGATATGCAATATTACACCTTTAAAGCAGCCATCGAAGAAACAATAAAAAACAAAGTTCCTGAAATCTCTGAAATCCAAATTGTCAGCTAAACCATTTATCCTTATGAAGCTCATAGACATTTTAAAAAAATCTTCTGATACCTTATTTTCAATAGAAATTTTACCTCCTTTAAAAGGCAAAAGTATTCAGAGCGTCTATAGCAACATTGATCCGCTTTTAGAGTTTAATCCGGCTTTTATTGATGTTACCTACCACCGTGAAGAATACGTTTATAAAAAGAGGCCCGGTGGCTATCTTGAAAAAGTGAGCGTCCGCAAAAGACCGGGTACTGTGGGAATTTGTGCTGCCTTGATGTATAAGTATAATATAGAAGCCGTCCCACACATGATCTGTGGTGGTTTTAATAAAGAAGAAACCGAGAATGCGTTGATAGATTTACACTTTTTGGGCATTCAAAATGTATTAGCTCTTCGTGGAGATAGTATTAAATCTGAGCCGTATTTTGTTCCGGAGCCGGGTGGTCATGCTTATGCCATTGATTTAGTCAAACAAATAGCCGCAATGAACAAAGGAATTTATCTGGATGAAGAAATGAAAGATACTGAACCAACGGATTTTTGTATTGGTGTAGCCGGTTACCCGGAAAAACACTTTGAAGCGCCCAATTTGCAAGCCGATCTTATCCACCTGAAACAAAAAATTGATGCTGGTGCGCATTATATTGTTACACAAATGTTTTTTGACAATAAAAAATATTTCCAGTTTATTGAAAAGGTGCGTGAACTGGGCATTAACGTGCCAATTATACCCGGCATTAAAATTTTATCTTCCAAAAAACAACTACTCACCATTCCAAAAATTTTTAATGTAGAAATTCCGTTTGAACTTTTTCAGGAGGTCAATAAATGCAAAAGCGATGAAGAAGCGCATCAGGTAGGCATAGAATGGTGCGTGTACCAATGCAAAGACCTTATTCAACAAAAAGCACCTTGTCTTCATTTTTATACAATGGGAAATACAGAACTTACCAAACAAGTTGTTCAACAAATTTTTTAAGGAAATGAAATCGCTTAGCCCATCTTCAATTACTGTAATCATTAGCCTGGCTTTAGTGTTGTTTATGTTAGGCATTACCACAATGGTACTTTACAACGCTCAAAAATTAACTATTTACATTAAAGAAAACATCGGTTTTCAGATTTACCTAAAAGACAGTATCCCTGAAAATAACCTAACTACTTTACAGAACGAATTAGCCCAAATGCCCTTTACAAAAGAAATTAAATATGTATCAAAAGAAGAGGCAGCAGAACAATTAAAAAAAGATTTAGGAGAAGATTTTATTTCTTTCTTGGGCTATAATCCTTTATCCCCACTCATTGAAATTAAATTGAACGCCGATTATGCGAATAACGATAGTTTACAAAAAATAGAACGGGCACTTTCTGATAATATTTATATTAAAGAAATTGCTTATCAGAAAAATCTGATTGACAAAATTAATAAAAATACTAAAATTATTGTGTTATATCTATCTACTTTTGCCATTTTACTGTTGATTGTGGCGGTAGCACTTATTAATAATACCATTCGCTTATCTATCTATTCCCGTCGGTTTTTAATTCGCACCATGTATTTAGTGGGCGCTACTAAATTTTTTATAGGAAAACCATTTATATTAAAAAGTATTATTCAAGGACTTGTTGCTTCTTTGATAAGTGCTATAATGCTCACCACATTGTGGTATATCAGTATACAATATATTCCTCAAATCAGCAGTTTACAAACAACCGGAATGTGGCTCATTACATTTACTTCTATTTTTGTATCCGGTATTTTAATTGCCGCTTTAAGCGCATGGGCTTCCGTTTCCTATTATTTACGATTACAATACTCAGACCTTTATCTTTAATTAAATAAATTTGAATAATTCTATCATTTTCTTAAAATTTGCACTAATCAAAAGCAGCGCGAATAATGAACTTAAATCAAAAAATAAAAAACGCTATCAGAGAAGTTCCGGATTTTCCTTCGCCGGGAGTTAATTTCAAGGATATTACACCGATATTTGAAAATCCAGAACTGTGCAAGGAAATTATAGATGGATTTATTTCAGCATTACCTGAAAAACCAGAGGCGGTAATTGGCATTGAAAGTCGTGGTTTTTTATTTGGTTTTTTATTGGCCTATCAACTAAAAGTGCCCTTTATTCTTGCTCGTAAGGCCGGAAAACTTCCCTATAAAACAGTAAAGGCAGAATACACATTAGAATACGGCTCTGCTGCTATTGAAATTAATGAAGGTAGCATTCAATTTGGACAAAAAATCCTTATTCACGATGATTTACTAGCAACAGGGGGCACTGCATCAGCGGCAGCAGAACTTGTAAAAATGCATCAGGCAGATGTTTTAGCATTTACTTTTCTAATAGAATTAACTTCTTTAAAAGGAAGAGAAAAACTTCAAAATTATTCTAAGAATATCATTTGTTTAACTCAATACTAAATTTAAAACTATGAATTTTGAATTGACAGAAAATCAAAAAATGATTGCCGAAATGGTGCGGGCATTTGCCAAAGAACACATCGCACCATACGTAATGGAATGGGACGAAAAACAAATTTTTCCAGTAGACACTTTCAAAAAAATGGGAGAACTCGGATTATTAGGCGTTCTCGTCCCACAAGAATATGGCGGCAGCGGATTTGGCTATCTGGAATATATCACAGCCATTATAGAACTGGCAAAAGTTTGCGGGGCTATTGGATTATCTATAGCCGCTCATAATTCACTTTGTACAGGACACATTCTTCAGCATGGTAGCGAAGAACAAAAACGCAAATACCTTCCTAAATTGGCCACTGGTGAATGGATTGGTGCATGGGGATTGACAGAACATAATACTGGTTCGGATGCAGGATGGATGAATACTACAGCTGTAAAAGATGGAGATTATTACATTCTCAATGGAGCTAAAAACTTTATTACGCATGCTATTAGCGGCGATGTAGCAGTGGTCATAGCTCGCACAGGCGAAAAAGGAGATAGCCACGGAATGAGTGCTTTTATCATTGAAAAAGGAACACCCGGTTTCTTTTCCGGTAAAAAAGAAAACAAACTTGGCATGCGTGCCAGCGAAACAGCAGAACTAATTTTTCAGGATTGCAAAGTGCATAAATCACAACTCATTGGCAAAGAAGGGGAAGGATTTATACAAGCCATGAAAGTATTAGACGGAGGAAGAATTTCCATTGCAGCATTATCCTGCGGAATAGCCCGTGGTGCTTACGAAGCCGCTCTTAAATACGCCAAAGAAAGAATACAATTCGGAAAACCAATTGCTCAACATCAAGCCATTGCTTTTAAACTGGCGGATATGACCACTGAAATAGAAGCCGCAGAACTTCTGACTTATCAGGCCGGAGATATGAAAAACCGTGGATTAAGAGTTACAAAAGAAGGTGCTTTTGCGAAGTATTATGCCTCAGAAGTGGCAGTAAAAGTAAGTACAGAAGCGGTGCAAATTTTTGGAGGATATGGTTATACAAAAGATTTTCCGGCAGAAAAATATTACAGAGATAGTAAGTTGTGTACTATTGGAGAAGGCACAAGCGAAATTCAAAAGTTAGTCATTTCAAGACAAATCATGGGGTAAAATATTATGAAATATGAAAATAGCCATTGGTAGTGATCATGCAGGTTTTGAATTAAAAGAATTTTTAAAGAACTATCTATTATCTAAAAATTATGAGGTTTTGGATAAAGGAACCAATAGTTCTGAATCTGTTGATTATCCTGACTTTGGGCATGCCGTAGCTTGCGCTGTAAAAAATAATGAAGTAGATTTTGGTATTGTAATTTGCGGTAGTGGGAATGGTATTAATATGAGTGTGAATAAACATAAAGGTATTCGTGGAGCATTGTGCTGGACACCAGATATAGCACGACTAGCCAAGCAACATAATAATGCCAATATCGTCGCCTTACCAGGTAGATTTATTGACAAAGAAACAGCCATACAAATTGTGGATGCATACCTCTCTGCAGAATTCGAAAGCGGCCGACATCAAAAACGAATCGATAAAATAGAGTTGAATAGTAATTGTTAATTTATTAATAGCTTTTTGTTTGTAAAGGATTTATTCTAAAATTTGTATATTTGCTTTTAAACCTGTTAAATATATGAAAAAAATTATTTTTTTACTCAACATTTATTTCTCATTTTCAATCTATGCACAAAATCATAGGTCTATCATTCAAGAAGAAGCAGAAAAATACAAAAACTATCACTTAAAATACGAACATCAATGGGATAGCTTACAGGTAGTTTTAGGAAACAGAACGTTATCTTCAGAATTAAAAACAGTACAAACAAGTACTTTAAATCCTTCCTGCACCCTAAATAAAAAAGTATATGGCTGGTTTCCTTACTGGCAGGGCACTACATATATTAACTTTCAATGGAATCTTATTTCAGATTTTTGCTATTTTGATTATTCTATCAATCCTTCAACAGGTGGTAATACCAATAGTTCTTATGCATGGCTCACATCAAATGCTGTTACTACCGCCAAAGCCAATGGATGTAAAATACATATTTGCGCTGCATTATTTAGCGGGCACAGCACTTTTTGGTCATCCAGCACTGCAAAAACTACTTTCATTAATACCATCATCAGCGACTTAAATGCAAGAGGTGGAAATGGTGTTAACATTGATTTTGAAGGCATGGTATCGGCTGACAAAACACCTTTTACGAATTTTATCATTCAATTGAAAACAGCACTACAAGCAGCTAACCCAAATTATGAATTAAGCGTTGCTTTATATGCTGTAGATTGGAGCGGTGCGTTTGATATTCCAGCACTAGTGCCTTATGTGGATGATTTTATCATCATGGGTTACGATTATTATTGGAGTGGAAGTTCACAAGCAGGGCCTACCGATCCACTTTACAACTTTCAGACATCCTATAACTATACTTTAAGTAAATCAGTTACTTATTATTTAAGTAAAGGAGTTCCACCCAATAAATTATTATTGGGACTTCCTTATTATGGCAGAGAATGGGAAACTACTTCCAATACAATTCCTTCTAATACTACAGGTAATTTTTCTACATCCCGAACTTATGCTTATGTAAAAAACAATTCAACCGGATATTACACAACTACTAATAAAAAATGGGATCAAAATAGTTTTACGCCGGCTTATGTTTTCCAAGTTTCCGGTGCATGGAGACAATGCTGGATTGATGATGATTACAGTATGCGTCGGCGATTTGACTTTGTGAATCAACGCGGCATTGGTGGCATTGGAATTTGGGCATTGGGCTATGATGATGGCTATAATGATTTCTGGCAAGCCATTCAGGATAAATTTACCTCAAACTGCAGAGTATGGCCCTGTTCAGATAGTTTATTTGATATGGGCGGACCCAATCGCAATTATTATGATAATGAAAAATATACTTATACAATTTATGCCCCTGCTTCCAATCAAAAACTAATTGTTCAGTTTGCTCCCACCTTTACTTTAGAAAATAATTATGATTCTTTGTGGATTTACAACGGAACTTCTACTTCTTCGCCACTTATTGGAGTTTACACCGGAGGCAACAATCCCGGTACTTTTATGACAACAGCTAATGCTTTTACGATTCGTTTTAAGTCCGATGGAGCAACAGTAGCCGCAGGTTTTAACGCCACTTATCAATGCACCACCACGGTCGGCGGTTCACCCACTACTTCTATTGCTTCTGCATCAACTTGGATTACTGCCACTTATACTGCAAACATCAATGATGTCCCACCTTCTGGTGCTACCATTCAAAAAGGATATTATTCAGTGGCTTGCTACAATGGTTCGCAATGGACAGCCAATAACAATCGGGGCTTTTTCTACGATGATTTTAATACACTCTCGCCCTTGTGGACGATTAAAACCGGTACATGGAATGTAACGAGTAGCACTTTAGTTCAAACCGATGAAGCATCTTCTACTGCTGGAAATACCAATATCTATGCGGCTCTCACACAAACCTTATCCAATCGCTATTTGTACCATTTCAAAATTAAATTAGAAGGCACTGGCACCAATCGTCGGGGTGGTTTTCATTTCTTCTGCGATAATGCAGATAGTTCTAATCGTAATAATTCTTATTTCGTGTGGTTTCGTTTAGACAATCAGAAATTTCAACTCTACAAGACCGTGAATAATTCTTTCGGCTCACCAGTGGTAGACATCCCATTGACCTTTTCAGCCAATACCTGGTATGATGTAAAGGTAATACACGACAGAACCACCGGACAAATCTGGACATACTGGAACAATCAGTTGATAAACACGTGGACCGACCCTTCACCTCACCCAATGAACAATGGCCAATACATATCATTCCGAAGCGGTAATGCCAAAATGAGTGTGGATAGTTTTAGAGTATATCGCTCTCGAACCAGTACACCCACTATCTTAGTCGGAAGTGGTAATACGGACTTAATGTATCAAAATCCGTCGCCTTCTGTCAGCGCAGGACGCATATTATCTATTTGTCAGGATAGTTATGACCAACTATCTAATATCGCTATTCAAACACTAAACGTAGATTGGACACCACCTACATCCGTAGGCATCAACGATGGTGCTGGCAGTGATATTAATGTCGCCTGTACAAAAGATACCCTTAAAGCCAATTGGAGTAATAGTAGTGATCCTAATTCTGCTGTTAGTAAATACTGGTGTTCTATTGGTACAAGTGCCGGGGCTACAAATGTTTTAGGATGGACAAATAATAATTTATCTACGAATGTGAGTGTGTATTTAAATAATCTTGTACACGGACAAGTATATTATTTCAATGTGAAATCTGAAAATGGAGCAGGACTTCAATCTACTGTAGCCAGTAGTAACGGACAAATGGTAGATACAACCTGCATTACTTCTCATGCCTTTGTATATCTTAATTCTAATTATATTAAAATCTTCCCTATACCAGCCAAAGATATCATTTACTTTGAAGGGTTACCAACCTCAACTTACTTATGTGAAATAATTGATGTGAGTGGAAAGAAAATGCTTCATTCCCAAATTACATCTAATGAAATCCGCATCTCATCACTATCTGATGGATTGTATATTCTAAAATTATACGATGATTTTAATAACAAGGTTTATGAAAACAAAATTATTATTCAGCATTAGTTTATTAACAATATTTTATTTGTCTGCTCAAACTACTTATTCTTCATGGAGAGTACAATTGGTAGCCCATTTTAAACCAGATACATATTTTTCAGGATGTTGGGGTTGGTATGATCCAATAAAAAACAGAGAATACGGCATCTCAGGTGCACATAAAGGAACCTATTTTGTTGATATTACCAATCCCAATTCTGCTTACATTGCAGATTCTGTAATTGGCATTCCCATTAACACATGGAGAGAAATAAAAACTTACAAAAATTACTGTTATATCATCAGTGATGATTATGGGCCTTCGTTTCAAATAGTTGATTTGTCGCCGCTTCCAGATTCTGTCAAGGTGATTAGTTCGCCAGATACTGGTATTTTGTTTAAGGGGCACACACTTTGGGTAGATGGTCATTATTTGTATGTAGGTGGTCCAAGAGATAAATATGGAAATTATTATTCTATGGGCGTTTTCAATTTACATCCCAATCCTGAAAAACCGCAGTTAGTAAGGTGGCTAGATGATGATTTCCCGAATATTTATTATGTACACGATATGTTTGTAAAACACGATACGATTTTTGCTTCGTGTGGTAATCAGGGTTTACACGTTTATAAATTAGACACTGTTCAAAACAAGTTTATTTATTTAAGTTCTTTGACGTTCTACTTAGAAGCCGGCTATAATCATAGCAGTGCTTTAACTGAAAACAGTAAAACATTAGCGTTTATGGACGAAGTGCCAAGCGGACTTTCCTTTAAAGTAGCAGATGTGAGTGATATTACTAATATACAAGTAGTCAGTTATGTCAAGCCCTACAACTTTGGTGGTTTTATAGCACATAATCCTTTTATTTTAGGAAACAAACATCTTGTCGCTTCTTGCTATCAGGATGGCACATTAATTTACGATATTTCTAATCCGGTCAATCCTGTAATGACTGGATACTTTGATACTTATCCGCAGGGCGGAGCAAACACTGGTGTATACTCTTCCAATACTTATGATGGCAATTGGGGCTCGTATCCATTTTTCCCAAGTGGGCTTATTTTATCAAATGATATGGCTAATGGCATTTTTATATTACGTGCAGATACTGCTTTGTCTATTGGTGAAATGTATGAAAACGTGAATACTATTGTATTTCCCAATCCTGCCAAAGAAAAACTACATATTTTCACCTCGCTTAAAAATCATTTGAAAGTATCCATTCAAGATATTACTGGAAAAGCAGTGTTTGAATCTTTTGTTTTTCATAGTGATATTAATACGCCCATTGATATTCATTTGCCTCCATTGAATGACGGAATGTATGTTTTAACGATTTCGTCCGACCAAACAAAAAGTATAAAAAAAATTGTCATTCAAAATTAAAACAATTAGTGAATTATGAAACATTTTATCTTGAAAAAACATCATTTAAGCATAAGTATTATCTGCGGATTATACTTATTTGAAGTTATCTATGCCCAACAATTCTGTAATTGGTATGCGCATTTGAATGGTCCCTTAAACGATTACATCTTTAAAATCAGACCATTGAATAATCAGCATCTTTTAATTTGCGGCAGTGTTGAAAATACTGCAAAAATTGATACTATAACATATTTCAACTGCAATTTACCTTCTGGATTTATCGCAGAATTTGATAATCAAAAAAATGTAATTTTTACAAAAACATTTTTAAATGTAACCGCATCAGTTGACCCTAATTATTTTCAAACAACAGCACTATGTAAAGATGTAATTAAAGATAGTAATGGAAACTATTATGTAGCTATCAATTTTATTGGCTCTTTGAAAATAGATTCCTTGCAATGGAATGCTGAAAATGGACTATTAATTGTCAAATTGAATACGAGTGGGCAACTATTGTGGTATTATTTTTTGGAAAAAGCCGTTCCCACTTCTATATGTTTTGATTCTAACAACAACCTTGTTTTGCTGGTATATTCTCCAATTGAAATGTACTACACACCCGCGAGTTTATTACTCATTAAATTAAACCCCAATAACGGCTCTGTAAAAAAATATCTGATAGGTAACAATGCTTTTAGCGATATTAAAACAGGCGAAATGATTTTTAAGAATAACAATTTTTACATTACCTGCTCATTTACCGATAGCATTGATTTTTCTAATCATCAAAAAATTATTTCTAATAAAAACTCATGTGCCGTATTAAAATTAGACACTAATTGGAATATACAAAAATATACAACCTTTACTGGTAAAGACACAAGAGCTAATACTATTAATGATATTAAGATAGATGCAAACGATAATATTTTTGTGATAGGGACTTATAGTTCTATTAATTTTTACATCAATGATACGATAAGATTAACCAAACCAACTATTGCAAGCCGAATGTTTTTGACAAAATTAAATTCAAATTTCCAACATCTCTGGACAAAACAAGAAGTTCAAAACCCTGCCAATTCTAATAATTTTGGTATTAGAGAAGGTTACAACCTTACTGTTGATCAATTAAACAATTTGTATGCTTTGGGATATGTGTATTATTCTGTTATTCTGGGGATAGATACGTTTGCAAACAATTCACTTGTTGTTATTAAATATGATAATAATGGACAATATCTATTATCTGAAAAAATTGTCGGTATTTCGGGAAAATATTATGATTTAGAATATGCTAATAATCATCTTTTCCTTGCAGCCCCTTTCTCATCTTCGGTTAGTATTTGTCAAAATACCATATCATCATCAGGACTAAACGACTCGTATGTTCTGGAAATGGACAAACTAACCGATATTTTTATTTCAAAAAAATCCGAATATGATTTTGACATTTATCCTAATCCATCAGACGAATATATTTACATCCGTTCCAATGACTTTCAGAATTCATTCACACAATTTTCTTTATTTGATATTACAGGAAAACTTATTCGTTCTGGAAATATAGAAAAATCTGCTATTCCCTTAAGTCAGGAAAAAGAAGGAATGTATATTTTGCAATTGAAAAATGACAAGCAAACAGTGTATCGTAAACTCATTATTCAACATTAAATTTTACCGAATCAAGGTAATATTTCCTTTCTTGAAAATTTCTTTTCCATTAGGACACTTGGCTTTTAAGTAATATCCAAACACCCCAACATCAGCGGGTCTTCCTTTGTATGCGCCATCCCAACCTTTGTTCTTATCAGTAGTTTCAAAAACCAACTCACCCCAACGATTGTATACTGCAAAATACAACTCATTGATTAAATAGCCACGCACATACAACACATCATTATTCCCATCACCATTGGGTGTAAATGTATTGGGGACAAACACATCGCTTTCTATGCATTGGCTATCAACTACCACCACTAAAACAGTGGCAGTTTTATTACAAATTCCATCACTTACAGTCACTGTGTAGATTGTGCTTTGAGATGGGGTGGTTGTAACAGTATAACTATTGTTTGGAATAACAAGATTAGAAGGATACCAAATAACAAAATTACCGGGTGGAGCAAGGAGTACTAATTGTGCTGTTTGCCCTGAAAGAATGGTATCAGGAAATGCCACAGCGCTAATACTACTGGATGAAAGTGTTGAGACATTGACAGCGGTAAACAAAGAATATACACAAGTATCCCCATTAGAATTTAATGTGAATATATCAACCGTGTATGTAGTAGAAATAGTCGGTGTTGCAACGGGATTGGAAATAGTATAACTGTTCAAACTACTGGCTGGCGTCCACACATAAGCAAAGCCACCTGTTGCGTTGAGTGTATAAAAATTACCAAGACAAATAGTAGTGCTGGCATTCACACTCACCGGTATGGGTTGAGCAATGTTCAGGGATTTAACTATTGAATCCCTGCATCCATAAGCATTGGAGACAGTAAGTAATACATTATAGTTACCACCATTGGAATAGAAAACTACCGGATTGGAAAGTGTTGAACTTTGTCCATCGCCAAAATCCCATTGAACTTGTGTTACATCAGAACTGGATTGATTGGTAAAATACACATTACCACCACAAGGATTAGTAGAAAAAGTGAAGTCCGCCGTTGGCTTAGGATTGACAACAATTTGCGTGGTCAATGTTTTAGAGCAAGGTGGTGAGTAAGAATTATTCGTAACAGTTACTGAATAGATAGTTGACACGGAAGGCGTCGCAACAGGATTACTGATATTTGGATTAGACAAACCAACTGTTGGTGTCCATTGATAGGAATTTCCACCGCTGGCGTTCAGAACAACAGATTGACCATTGCAAATAGTATCGGACAATGAGATGAGTAGCACAAATGGATTAATTGTAAAAACCTGTGATACACTATCTTTACAACCATAATTATTTTTAACTACTAAAATGGCTGTATAAGTACCTGCTGTCGTGCTTGTAAATACGGGGCTTACAGCATTGCTTGTAAATGTAGAAGGAGGAAAATACCATTGCACAGATTGTAAACTAGCGGCAGTAGTATAATTAGCATTAAAAAAAACTGTGTCACTGCAGGTGGTGGTATAATTAATAGTGGCTGAAATGGGTGGATAAACCTGTACGATAAAAGCAACGCTGTCTTTGGTTTTACAAAAAACGCTGTCATTGATAGTCAGAGAAACCGTATAAGTGCCGGGATTGGTATAAGTTACAATAGGATTAAGCGATGTGCTGGTAATCACACCGTTTCCAAGATCCCATTGATATTGAAAAGTATTAACACATTGATTAAAAAACTGAACCGTCAGGGGTGCACAACCCATAGTAGGAG
The DNA here is from genome assembly GCA_037447455.1 of Sphingobacteriaceae bacterium. GTDB lineage: Bacteria > Bacteroidota > Bacteroidia > B-17B0 > Aurantibacillaceae > BPGX01. The sequence continues at coordinate 51,751 of JBBIGQ010000018.1, forward strand.
TGCTTGTGGCGGTTGGATTTTGAAAATCAACTTTAAACACGCCATTATTACAATTGCTGGAATGATTAGGATTTCCAGGCGTCCCTGGCCATGCACCGGGCGTAACAGGAAAATCCTGATTGCCGCCACAACCAGCACAAACCGATTGATAGATATTACCACATTTATCAAATCGGGAAGTACCGCCATCCACATGTTCGTGACTGATAGGACCACCAAAGTAAGAAGCAAATACCAGGGAAGATAAATTGGGTGACAATGCCATTAAATAAAAATTATAACCATCGGTTGTAGATTGAATGGCATTGGCTAATGGCATCCCACCAGTAGATTGTAGAAAAATAATATTTCCGCCCCAGCCGGATAAATAAACATATCCGCAGCCATCAATTGCAAAGGCCGAAGGTGAAATGTCTGTTTTGGTTAAAGAACTTCCAAACACAGTGCTTAAAATTAAATTATTAAGTTGTTGGTCTAATACTGCAATAAACTGATGCCTGCCTGCATTACTGTAAACAGTTCCCACAACTGGCATATTTCCTAATGACTGACCGTATAAATAAATTCTATTTTGTGGGTCTTTTCTCACAAAATAAGATTGATCATAATTATTAGTTCCAATATAAGTGCTTCTTAACAGATTTCCAGAAAAGGGATTTATTTTTACTACAAATCCATCGGCTTTTCCACCGTTATAGACAGTGGAATAAGCGCTGGAAGTTACTGGAAAATCATTGCTCGTTGTACCACCGGTTGCATACACCAAAAGAGAATCTGTAACTTCTAATGAATTACCACAGTCGTTGTTAGAGCCACCAACGAAAGTGCTATAAATTAAATTACTTAAGTTCGTATTAAAAACACACAGAACGGCATCTTGTTTTCCTCCCAATGTGTTGTCAAAAGCGTTTGAAGAAGTTGAAAAATCGGACGAACGGGTAGAACTAAAAATATACACATTGTTATTTTTATCCAATTGAATTTCTCCACGATATTGGTCGCCATAATTAAACATTAAAGAGTCGGGCGGGTATTCTGTTACAACGCCATAACCGGATGTATAGGTAGTGATAACATTCGTATGATTGACGCCGTCGTTATTGCTTCCGCCAATGTAAGTAACACCCAATAAAGAACTTAAACTACTATTCATTTTAGCAATGTAAATATCCGTTCCATTTACAAAACTCGTCCCATTGAAAACAAAAGTCAATAATTGTCCACCATTAAAGGTATTATCCCATGAGCTGGACAGCATTGGTAAATCAGATGAACCGGTTGTGCCATAGAAGTAAACATTGTCGTTATCATCTACAATAATGCTCGTTACAATTTCACTATAACTTCCTCCAAAATACGTTGAAGCAATGAGATTGGTACCGGTGTTGTTGTATTTTGTAAGCACGACATCAATTTCTGTATTACTGCCCGGCGTAGATCCGTTGTAAGTAATATCATAAGCGCCAATTGTTGTTGGATAACCCGGTCCGAAAACTGTCCCGCCGCTGATTAAATTTCCACTCATATCGTATGTGGCTGTCATTCCAAAATTATCCGCTGTAGAGCCACTTTGAGCCGCAAAAATGAGTGTGGGATCAATCACTAAATCATATTCTTTATTGTATCCCTTTGGAAATTTAAATTCCACAAGATTTTTATTCAAATAAAATTCACAAGGCACTTCTATAATTGAACCATTGATATTTTGATAAGCATAAGGTTTTTGTTCAATTAATTCAGTAAATGTCAATTGAATATGCAGTGATTTATTTTTTAATTTAATTGCATTGACTCCTTTATATTCCATTTGAATATTTTCTGATTGCCCGCCTTTGTGTACGATAAAATTATATTTTATACCATTGATAGATGAAAACACTTCATAATCAATATTAGAGTATATGTTTTCAATAACCACGTGCTGATAATTTTTGACAAATGATGCCCATTTTTTGGGATCATTACCGATAAAAAAATTTTCATAATCCTTTCCTTCATTAAATTTTTTGACAGAGATATTTTTTTGAGCATTCAAAAAATTTACCTGAAAAGCATGGCCTTTGAGTTTTAAATCTTCGGTTCTTTTTGCTCCCCCTTCGTGAAAAGTTCTAAATTTTTTCTTGTCATAAAAATTAAAGGTTAATTTATCTTTTTCAAGGAATAAAACGCCACCATCTAATGTCGCACGAAATAACACATTATCATCCCATTGCCCTTTATTTTCTGTAAACTTTAAGTGATTCAATGCTTGTGGTGTAATTACCCTCTGAGAAAATACATTTGAAAAAAGAAAAATAATTATTAAAACAATCTTTAAACCTCTCACTTTGTTTTTTGTTGTGAAATATACAAAATTATTATCATTTTAATATAATCTGTCTTAAGTATTATCAGATAGTGTTTGTAAATCGCTTTATTAGACCGAGACAAAAAATGTGAAGCCCTTTATTATTCACACCAAGGATGGTTTCAATACAGCTAAAACACTTCTACACTCTTATACCTAAAAATGTTACATCATCGGTTTGATAGCCATCGCCCTTCCATTGTTCATAAAACAATTTTAATTTTTCTTCCTGTTCTGCAATAGATAAATTAACTACCCCATGAAGCAATTCCTTAAATCCTT
>JBBIGQ010000019.1:0-47788 GCA_037447455.1 Sphingobacteriaceae bacterium
ATTTAGAAAATGTTAGCCAATTTATTATGGAATTTACTGCTTCATTATCAAAAGAAAAAATTTTGAAAACATGTGGATTTGATTACATTTTTTCAAAAACAATGTGGACTAAATAATATTTATAATTGGTATTATGTTTCCAGGTGATATTAATAATCCATCAGGATTTTTAAGAGTTTATTTTAGAAAAAGAATTGCTGTGGCAACAAACATTAATGAGAATATCTCCAATTTTCCTGCTTCTTTTGAACTATTTGAGAACTATCCCAACCCATTTAATTCCAGTACAAAAATACGCTGGCAATCCAGCGTGAGTGGTCATCAAGTCATAAAGATTTATGATCTCACGGGAAATGAAATTACTACGCTTGTAAATGAGTATAAGTCGGCCGGTGTTCATGAAATTCAATTTAATGCTTCGCGGTTACGTTCAGGAATTTATTTCTATACTTTGGAAGCAGAAAATTTTATTCAAGTAAAAAAAATGGTGCTGATAAAATAAAATCAGATTTAAAAAGAGTTCTTTGCAAATCATGCTTAATGTTTAGTTTTGAAATATTATAGATTTCTTGTTTTCTTGCGTGATTGAACTATCAATAAATGAGAAGGTTAGAATATCCAATCGTTGTCAAACTCATGAAAAATTTTGCAACGGCCTTAATTTGTATTATTCTTTAAACTTATATCACTTATATTACATGCTTATTTTACCACTATCATCAAAGATAAAAACAGATAGAATGCGTGTTACTTAATTAATTTAAGAATCGGTATTGTAGCCCTATCCCTAAAATTACTCCTTTACCTTTCCAGTTCATTAGAATATATTGGTTTAAGTTGGTATTGCTGATGCTCATATCTGAATAATTAATACTGGGTAAGCCAATGTAGGCATTAAAGCCGAATTTATTAAAGTATAACATGGGTTGAATATGTAAATCAAAATAAGTGCCTTTTCCATGGATGGTCAGTGGGTTGTTCGGGTCGTTGTTATTATAGGTGAGGGAGGAACCACCGATTGAAACGCCTAATGGTAAATCAAAATGTTTGGAGCGAATGAAATGTGCCCGCACTGTGAATGCTATATCAAAAGAATTGGCAGTGGGGGTATTGCCGGTTAATTCATCTTTTTCAGTAAAGTATTTGTTTATTTTCGATTTGATGCCAATGCCTAACCATTTCAGCGGACCATATTCAAGCCCAAGAAAATAATTAGAATTAGCTGCTTTATCTTTAATTAAAGTATCCAGAGAAGTATTATTAATAGCATATTTGTATTCGGTATTCAATGCTTCAATTCCGACGTTAAAATGCAGTAAAAGTGAATTTCCTGTGAAGGATTGAGCCCATAAACCACTATTAACTATTAGCAGTAAATAAATAAAAAGTTTTTTCATAAGTTTAAAATTTAATTCCAAAGATTAAATTGAGTTTGACCTGTGTAAGAATTTTATCGCCTACTAAAACGGTTTCATCTTTTTTTAGTCCAAGTCCAAAGTTACCAGTAATAGTAAGCCATTGAGTGATGTGATAAATAAAACCATTGTTGATACCGCCCGCAATGTGTTGCCCATCGTATCTCATAGGTTCAAGGTAAGAACCAGAATAGTAATATCCATCATAAGGATTAGGAACTTGAATTTGTTTTTGTACTCTGTAGGCAAAGTATCCCCACTCTGCATAACAACCTAAAAAATAACGAAGTTTTCCCATTCCAAAGGGATAGTAATTAAATTCAAGAGAGGTGCCAAAAATTTTTCCCCTTTGATAAATGTAATAGGTATCGTCTTGAGTATTGTTGCTATTAAATGATTTATTATCGTTGATAATTAAATTATCATCATTACCTATGTAATAAAAACCGAAAGAAAATGGAATGCGAATGGAAAATTGAGAAAATTTTCCAAAAAATTGTTCATACGCCAAACCTTCGGATACATAAATAAATTGAGCCGCATCCCATCCTACGATATTTTTTCTTTTTTGAACAATAGAATCAAATTTCATCTTTTCGTATTCTTCCGGTTGGAGATTATTAAAAATGTTATTAAATATTTCTGTTTTTTTCATTAGCATATAGCATAAACGATTTTACTGATGTTACTTTTTGCAATGGAATATACCACATTACCGGGGATATTGTTTTTTTTATATTTCACTAAAAGGTCTGTTATTTCTTCTACTTTACCTTCAATGACTTCGCCATTAGTTTTGAAAATCACGTCCTGTGCTGAAAGAAAAGATGTAGAAAACAAAGTAATGCACAGATTTAAAAACATTTTTAAAAAGTGAGGAGTTTTTACATTTTTAAATTAATTGCAGAAGAATTTTTTGGGTGGTTGTATCCAGTGTTGGATAATCTTCAAAATTTAAAAGTGCTCCTAAATATGGTTCATAGTATTGATGTGGAAACTTTTTCTCAAAATCTATTTTAATTTTAGTTTTATTCCAATGATATTTTTGGTAGAGAAAAGCAGCACCAAATGAATCTTTATGGTCTATTCTTCGCCCTGCTACATAAATCTTATTAAGAAACAAATCATAATCGGATGCAATTTTTATTGTTTTAAAGTGTTCTATAGGAAATATGTTCTTAAATGGAAAGAAAACAAAAGAAACTTTTATATCCTGAATAACGAAATCCATATTATCTTCTTTTTTCTTCTCGCTCATTATTTCAAATGTGTTTTTTAATTTTAAAGCAAGGCGTGTAGATGAAAAGGTTTTTTCAGAGAAAAAATCTAAATTAACACTTGTGCGATGTTTGTGTTTGAACATAATAGCTGTCCCACCGGCAAGATAAAATGACGGAAAGAGAGCATTTAATTTTGACGCAAGTTGTATAAGTTTAGTGTAATGAGTTTTCATGCCAGTATTTTATCCAGAATTTCACACCTCTTTCAATGTCTGTATAGTTATTTATTATTGTAAAGCATTCTTCAGGATATTTTTTGTAAATCCATTGAATATCTTTGAATGAGCCATAAATCAAGGTTTTGTAGATGATTTTTTCCAGGAGAGCTTTATGATCAGGGTGGTCCCATAAAAATGTCCAAAATCGTTTGGGCACTTGAACAATTTGAGTGTACGTCCATTTTACTCTTGATGGAAAAGGTGAATTTTGTTTTTTGAATGTTGACATTAGAAAGTATTATTTATGTTTCTTTTCTTTTTTAGAAATGAATATACGCTTTTTGCTATAGCATGTGTTTTTCGGCGTGGTAGGAGGATCGTACAAGAGGACCGCTTTCTACATGTTTGAATCCTTTGCTTAGAGCGTATTCTTTGAATGCTTTGAACTCATCAGGATGCACAAATCGTGCGACAGGTAAATGTTTGGCTGTAGGTTGAAGATATTGTCCAATGGTTATTACATCTACTTTTACAGAGACAATATCGTCAATCGTTTCGTAAATTTCTTCAACGGTTTCACCAAGGCCTACCATTAATCCCGATTTTGTGCGCATACCTGCTTCTTTCAACATTTGTAATACGTCCAAACTTCTTTCGTATTTTGCTTGAATACGGACTTGTTTGGTTAGTCGTCTCACGGTTTCAATATTGTGTGAAACGATGTCGGGTTTTGCATCTACGATACGTTTGATATTTTCCCATTTTCCCTGAAAGTCGGGGATAAGGCATTCAAACTTTGTTTCAGGTGATACTTGCCGAATGGCTTTGATGGTTTCAGCCCAGATGATAGAACCACCATCTTTTAAGTCGTCCCGATCTACGGAAGTAATGACACAGTGTTTAACGCCCATGAGTTTTACGGATTGGGCCACACGCATTGGTTCGTCCCAATCTACCGGAAGTGGTCTACCAGTAGCCACAGCACAAAAGCCACAGGAGCGGGTGCAGATGTTTCCTAATATCATAAAAGTTGCGGTACCGGCGCCCCAACATTCGCCCATATTCGGACAGTTCCCGCTTTGACAAATGGTGTGTAATTTGTGTTTGTCAACAATGCCACGGACTTTGAGATAGTTTTCGCCTAATGGCAATTTTACTTTAAGCCATTCAGGTTTTTTATAGAGCGGTTTATTAGGATTGATGAGAGTTGTTTCCATAAAATTTTTAAAACCATTTTTTACCAAATACAAAAGCGAGTTGTAATGTAATGATGTAATTTTCTGCGGGATTTTGTGCCATAATAGGTAATGCTTTAGGGTAAAAATCGCCCAAAATACCAACTTCAATGGCTTTTATTTTGTAGGATGCGTTGCCATATTCAATACTCATCAGAAATTTTGCTGTAACAGCAGGGTATATTTTAATTTCATCAAATCCATATAAAAAAGGTCCACGCCCTACAATGCTATCAATTGTTGTAATTTTTTGGGGATCATATTTTACAATTTGTGTGTTTCTGAAACTACCTTCACCAATAATTTGAACATAATAAGGTTTGGCAAAAGATAAATTTCCTTCTAAAAAGTAAGTGGCTCTGATTTCAACAGCTTTACGGTCATTTCTTTTGAAAATCGTGTGTTGAGTGCCAATACCACTTCTTAAAATCAAAATAGAATTTAATTTTCCATAAAGAAAAGAGGACTTTTTTTCGGCGTTTCCTCGTAAGCGAATTTCTTTGGGATGTTTTAAGTAAGCGCCTTCTATTTCATACAGACCTTTTATTTTTCCAGTAATGTGTTTTCCTCTTCTGTAACCCAATCCCCCTCCTCTTGTATTCAAAAATGCATGAAAGGATTGTTCATTTCTATACAAAACATTCAAATCTTGCCCACTCTCAATAACATCCAGAGCACTTTGAGAGAATGCGAAAACAGGAAACATGAAAACAATTAAATAAAATAAACGTTTCATAACATCACAAAGTTACAAAAAAATTCTCTCTTCTTACATAATTTTACGAATAAATTGACCAATGGTATTTAAATAATTTGAAAATCCCATTTTTAAAGGTATTTCACCATGGTCTGCACCTTCTACAAGAATGTAATCTTTAAAGATTCCGGAGTGATTATTGTAAATCGCTTGTCCGTGTGTTTTATAGTTTAAGAAATTATCATTAGTGCCGTGTATCCATAAAAGTGGTTGATTTATTTTTTTTATCATATCAGCATTATTAATTTTGAGACCTGTAAAATAATCTGCTGGCATGTTCAATTGTGTTCCATCTTGAACCATCACGGCAGCACTGGCGAAAGGGGCTTCTAAAATAATTTTTGAAGGCTTCATACTTCTGGGTTCTGCGGATAATTTAGTAGCTGGCGCACTTCCCAAACTAAATCCATAAATGATAAGACGATTATTCGTAAGTCCCTTATTTTTTAGCCAATTTAAACATGCGTCTACATCTTCGTAGAGTCCTTCTTCTGAGGGCTTTCCTTCGCTCAGTCCGAATCCCCGATAGTCCATCATCATAATTCCATAATGATTTTTTCCATTTACATGTGCTAAAAGTTTAGCCCTTTGCCAATAAAAGTCCATGTGCCATTTGTTCCCGTGACAATAAACAATAACTGTATCTGTGGAAATTTTATTGATATCGCCGATGTAGAACGCTTTTATTTTGTATTCTCCTGATTGGATAGTTAAAAGATTAATTAAATGTGAAGGGATATTAAAAGAAGCATCTAATACAAAATCTTGCTCGCCGGTATAATTATCTAATTTATACTCGGATATCTTTTGATTATTAAAGAGTTGATTATCTAATTTCAAGCAAGCAAAGAGTAATACAGAGAAAGTAAAAATTATCACTAAAAAAATTTTTTTCATAATGATTAAAATTTAAATGTTATGTTATAGTAAAGTCCCAAACTTCCTTTATGATTTATGCCAATGTATGGTACTACATTAGGCAGGTTATGGATATTAGGTGCGATGTATTTTAATTCAAATTGATGGTTCCACTTTTTTGTATTAGTAAACCAACCAAAATGTAAATCAGGTAAAATATGCGTGGGTTGTAATTCATTGTGTGCTCTGTATTTTGAAAATTCAAACCAGTTAAAGTTTCCGAAATAAAGATAGTGATGTGAAGTTCTTATTTTATAGTAAAAATTTGTCTCAAAAGATGGCCAGATTTTAAAACCAGTTAAATTCCTAATATTATAGGCAATTTGAAAAGATGGCGAGATTGAAATACCAAAAATACTATCATTCTTCAATATGCTATAGACAGTGCCAATGTCAGATTGAAAGTTTCCAAATAACAAAGATGTGGTGTGTATACTGCCGAAAGTAGTTAATCTGTTATTTATACCATGGGCATAACATAAGGTTGAAATGGGAATAGGCATGGGAATATTATTGAAATGAATGAGCGGTCCACCAAAACTAAAAGACACAGCATTTTCATTTTTTTGTAAAGGTTTGACAAATCTTGATGGTGCACAGGAAATAAGTAATAAAACTATTGTATAAACTAACAGCAATGATGAGTTGAATCGCATTTTGGTTATATTTTTATTTTTTCTAATGATATTTCTAAGCCACATCTGAAATGTCCTTTGGGGCATTGCTTGTGGCCATGAATACCACAGGGACGGCAATCTAAATTTTCAACTTCTATCACTTGTGAATTGTCCGATAAGGGATAAAAACCAAAGTCCGTAACAGTACTGCAAAAAAAAGAAGTAACAGGGATATTCAAAGCAGACACTAGGTGCAATGGTGCACTATCATTGACAAAAACTCTTCTGGCTTGCTGCGTAATTCTTGCTACTTCCAGCAAAGAGAATATTCCGGCGATATTAAAAACATTAGGATGCTGAGATTTTATTTTGATGTATTCACATAAATTAAAATCTTCTTTTGAGCCACTTAAAAAGATATTGAAGTTGTCGGGAATTTTTTTTGTGAGTTCTATCCATTTATCCGGTGGTAATTGCTTGGTAGCCCAGACAGAGCCGGGAAAAAAGCAAACATATTCTTTATCGGAAGAAAAATTTTCTAGTAAATTTTGAGAAGGATAAATTTTAGGTAAGTAAGCTTTTTCAGAATTAGTAAGCGGTTGGATAATAGCATGATAACGATGAATTTCGTGAACTCCTCTTTGAAATTGATGTGTTACAGTGTGTGTATAAAATTTCTTTAGAAAAGAAGAATAAGCAAATTTGAATGGTGCGTTGGATAAAACAGTGAGTAAATGTGAAGAAAAATAGCGGTGTAAATTGACAATCACATCAAATTTCTCTTTGCGAATTTTTTTAATTAAATACAAAAGCGATTTAAACTTATTAGTTTTGTCGTGTGTCCATACTTTTAGAAAAGGATGATTTTCAAAAATATCCTGATGACCCTTTTTTACTAAAATGTAAATATCACTTTTAGGAAAGGTATTATGTAATTCTTCCGCAACAGATGTAGCGAGAATGGTATCGCCAATGAATGCGGTTTGTATGATTAAAATTTTTTGTGGATAAATGTTCATTACACAGAGATGTTATATTCTCGTAGTGCCTGATTAAGAGATGTTTTTAAGTCAGTACTTTCTTTGCGTTTTCCGATAATTAACGCACAGGAGACGGAATATTCGCCGGCTGGAAATTTTTTGGTGTATGAACCGGGAATTACCACGCTTCGGGGGGGGACATAAGCTTTGTATTCTATCGGATCTTTACCAGATACATCAATGATTTTAGTGGATTGAGTTATCACAACATTGGCGCCCAGTACCGCTTCTTTTCCAATTCGAACACCTTCGACAATAATACATCTTGAACCAACGAATGCGCCATCTTCAATGATAACGGGCTGTGCCTGTGGTGGCTCTAAAACTCCGCCAATGCCCACTCCACCACTAAGATGTACATTTTTTCCAATTTGTGCACAACTTCCTACGGTGGCCCATGTATCTACCATGGTACCGGAATCTACATAAGCCCCAATGTTTACATACGATGGCATCAAGATAACTCCCGGCGCTACATAACTTCCATATCTGGCAATAGCAGGAGGAACACACCGTACACCAAGTTGTCCATAATTGTTTTTAGGTGGAATTTTATCATAAAAATTCAAATCACCAGCAGAAATGTTTTTGTTTTCTAAAATTTGAAAGTACAGCAGAATGGCCTTTTTAATCCATTCGTTTACTATCCAACTATCGGACTCTTCCTGATATTCGGCCACTCTTAATTTTCCTTTATCAAGTTTTTCAATGGTTTCCAGAATGGCTGATTTTACTTTTTCTTCTTTTAAGAGTGATTTATCTTCAAATGCTTTATTGATAATTTCAATTTTATTCATAGAAAAATTTAGTTTGAGATTTTGTTTTTTTCTTTTAGTTGTTGTAATAAAAATGCTTTGATAAAAGAATCTATTTCACCATCTAAAACGGCGTCGGCATCGGTAACTTTCAATTCGGTACGATGATCGTTGACCATTTTATAGGGGTGTAATACGTAACTTCTAATTTGTGAGCCCCATTCAATTTTCATCTTTGAACTTTCAATTTTTTCACGGGCTTCATTTCGTTTACGCATTTCCAATTCATACAATTGGGATTTCAACATTTGCATAGCCCGTTCTCTGTTGGCTAATTGCGTTCTTTCTACCTGACAAACAACGGTAATGCCTGTAGTTTTATGATAAATTTGGACTTTTGTTTCAACTTTGTTGACGTTTTGTCCACCGGCTCCACCGCTGCGGGATGTGGTGATTTCAATATCATTAGGATGGATTTGTATGTCAATAGTATCGTCAATAACAGGATAAACAAACACTGATGCAAAAGATGTATGTCGTTTGGCATTTGCATCAAACGGACTGATGCGCACCAAACGATGAACGCCATTTTCAGATTTTAATAAGCCATACGCATAAGGTCCATCAATTTGAATAGAAGTGGATTTAATGCCAGCCACATCACCCGGATTAATATCTAACTCGGTAACTTTGAAGTGCTGTTTATTAGCCCACATTTCGTACATTCTTAGGAGCATTGAGGTCCAATCGCAACTTTCTGTACCACCTGCTCCGGCATTGATTTGTAAAATGCAAGAAAGAGCGTCTTCTTGTTCAGTAAGAGTGTTTTTAATTTCAAAATCTTCAATTGTATTTTTGACTTTTTCGTATTCTTCTAAAATTGATTTTTCGTCTAATTCACCATCTTTGTAAAAATCATACATTACTTGCAAGTCAGATACAGCGGTTTCAACTTCTTCTGAGCTTTTAAGTTTGTCTTTTAGCAGTTCTAATTCTTTAAGTAAGTGTTTAGCTTTAGACGGATTATCCCATAAATCAGGTGCAGAGGTTTTTTCTTCTAATTCGGTTATTTGTAATTTCAACCGATTCTTGTCAAAGAAACCTCCCCAGAGCGGCTGCTCTTTCCACTACTTCTTTAACGTTATCATATGAGAACATATACTAAATTTTCTTGAATTATTAAATTTATTGTGTAATAGCTCTTGAAATAACAATTCTTTGAACTTCTGAGGTGCCTTCGTATATTTGAGTAATTTTTGCATCGCGCATAAGACGTTCTACATGGTATTCTTTTACATAGCCGTATCCACCGTGTATTTGTACCGCTTCTGTGGTAACCCACATGGCGGTTTCAGAAGCATAGAGTTTGGCTATGGCACTTTCTTTATCGAAAGGCAATCCCTGATCTTTTAACCACGCTGCACGCAGTACTAATAGCCGTGCGGCTTCAATGCGAGTGGCCATGTCCGCTAATTTAAAGGCAATAGCCTGATGTTTATAGATTTCTTGTCCGAATGCTTTCCGTTGTTTGGCATATTCTTTAGATAATTCGTAGGCACCAGAAGCAATGCCCAGTGCTTGTGCGGCAATTCCAATTCTTCCGCCCGATAATGTTTTCATGGCAAATTTAAATCCAAAACCATCTTCACCAATTCTGTTGGTTTTTGGCACTTTTACATTGTTGAACATCAACGAGTGTGTATCACTGGCACGAATTCCCATTTTATTTTCCTTGGGACCGATGGTGAATCCTTCCATTCCTTTTTCTACGATGAGACAATTGATACCTCTGTGGCCTTCTTCTTTGTCTGTTTGAGCCATGACAAGATAAACAGATGCGCTGTCACCATTGGTAATCCAGTTTTTTACGCCGTTTAATAAGTAATAATCGCCTTTGTCTTCTGCAGTGGTTTTTTGGAATGTGGCGTCGCTGCCGGCTTCGGGCTCGGACAGGCAAAATGCGCCGATAATTTCACCTTTGGCAAGTGGAACAAGATACTTTTGCTTTTGTTCTTCTGTGCTGAATTTTTCAAGTCCCCAGCATACTAATGAATTATTAACACTCATTATGACGCTGCATGATGCGTCTATCTTTGATATTTCTTCCATGGCGAGCACATAAGAGATGGTATCTAATCCGGCGCCGCCGTATTTGGGGTCTACCATCATGCCGAGGAAACCGAGTTCGGCCATTCGCTTGACCTGTTCAGCAGGGAATTGTTGTTTTTCGTCTCTTTCAATAACATCGGGTTTGAGTTCGTTTTGAGCAAAGTCCCGTGCCATTTTTTGGATCATCAAATGTTCTTCGGTAAGTTGAAATTCCATAGTTTTTATGATTTTTGAAGTTATGAATTTTGAATTTTAGGTTTGAAAAAAATTATTGTTCTTTAATTTTTTCTGAAATTTTGAGAGGGTTTTGTGTGATTTCTTTGTAAAGTTTGCGGTTATTGAGTATATCAATAGCAAGGTAAATTGAATTGAGCATTGATTGGTGGTTAGCGCAAAATTGAGTAGATATATCATACGCTGTGCCATGGTCAGGACTGGTGCGAACAACCGAAAGTCCAGCTGTATAATTTACGCCTGTTTCAAATTCTAACATCTTAAATGGTATGAGCGCCTGGTCATGATACATGGCTAAAACAGCGTCAAAGTTTTTGTACATATTCTTTCCAAAGAAAGCATCTGATGAAAATGGTCCATATACCAGAGAGTTTTTGTCATTTTCAAATGAATGGATAGCTGGTAATATTATCTCTTTTTCTTCGTTGCCAATCAGCCCATCTTCACCGGCATGGGGGTTTAAGCCGAGTACGGCAATTTTTGGCTTTCTGATTTGAAAGTCCTGTATAAGAGCATGTTTTAGGGTGTTAATTTTTTCTATAATGTTTTCTTTGGTAATGTATTTTGAAACATTGGTAAGAGAGGTATGTACTGTAACGAGTGCTATTTTAATGGTTTCTCCTATGAAGGTCATTAATGGTTTTTCTTTCAGTTTGTACGCAAGGTATTCTGTATGTCCTTTGAATTCTTGTCGGATTTGTTGTATAGAATGTTTATTAATAGGAGCGGTTACAAGGGCATGCACTTGTTTAGATAATAAAGCATTTACGGCGGCTTCTAGAGAAATATAGGCATATTTTGCGGACTCTAAGGTTGGCTGACCTAGATCAATAGGCACTTCTTCTTCGTAACAAATAAAAACATTGACTTTTTTGGGGTTTAATTGAGAAAAATTTTTGATGGGATGAAAATTGAAGTCATTAAGATGCAGGGCCTTTCTAAAATAGGTTATTGTTTTTTGAGAACTAAAAATGACAGGAGTGCAAATTTCCAGCAGTTCAGGGTTGTAAACAGATTTTAGAATCACTTCGGGACCTATGCCGTTTATATCGCCCTGTGAAATTCCAATGATTGGTTTTGTTTTTATCATAGGGGCAAAAATACACTTTAATTTATGCAATTACAAAACTATGTGGATGGAAATTTAATTTATTTCACTCAATAAACATTCCATTTCACTCAATGAAAGTGATATTTCACTCAATAATCGGTTGATTTCAGTCATTTAAACCAACTAAGGGCATCTAATTTGCGTATAATTTTGCGTATAATATGGAAAAATTGAGAGTATGAAACAATTAAAAATTACGCCTAAAATTACCAAACGCGATGAGGCGTCATTAGAGCGATATATGGTCGAGGTCAGTAGAGAAGAAATGATTACATATCATGAAGAGGTGGAGTTGGCAAAGAGAATTAAACAAGGGGATCCTGAGGCCTTAAATAAATTGGTGAGGGCTAATCTGCGTTTTGTGATTTCGGTAGCCAAGCAGTATCAAAATCAAGGGTTACCTTTGCAGGATTTAATCACGGAGGGAAATATTGGGCTTATTAAAGCGGCCCAACGTTTTGATGAAACCAAAGGGTTTAAATTTATTTCTTATGCGGTATGGTGGATACGGCAATCTATTTTGCAAGCTATAGCAGAGCATTCCAGAATTGTCCGTTTACCGTTAAACAGAGTGTCTAATATTTCTAAAGTCAATAAAATGATTTCAAAAATAGAACAGGAAGAAGAAAGGGATTTAACGGTTTATGAAATTGCTGAAGAATGTGATTTAAGTGTGGATGAGGTAAATGAGGCCTTAATGTTCAATTCCCGAACGAGTAGTTTAGATGCTCCTGTTGTTTCATCGGATGATCCGGTTACTTTGCTGGATTTATTAGCCGTTGAAGAGATTGCATTGCCGGATGTTGAACTAGAGAGAGAAAGTTTAAAGGAGGATGTTAGCAGAGTGATACAAACTTTACCGGAAAGAGAGGCCGAAATTTTAAAGGCGGCGTATGGTTTGAATGGGTTTCAAGCTATGTCATTGGATGAGATTGCTAAAAAATTTAATTTAACAAAGGAACGGGTTCGGCAGATAAAAGATAAAGCTATTATGAAGCTAAGATATTTTTCAAAAAACAAAATTTTGCGAATGTATATTGCATAAAATTTTTACAATTAATAAAATTTTACTTATATTTGCACGCAAAAGTTATTAAAAACATCTAAAAAGTAGTATTTATAGAGTAAGACGTTTACTTTATTTTTTTCTTAAACCAATTCTTTCGCATACTTTTCAATCATTAACCTTTAAAATTTTAGGATTATAGACCAAACATCTACCCAAATCAATCTTTAAAAATCAATGGGTATGATGTATTTTTCGGTTTCGGAATTAAAGAAGAAATCAGATGCTGATTTATTACATCTGTTTTATCAAGGTAACCAAAGTGCAGTAGTGGCACTTTTTAATCGGTACAAAACCAGGATCTGTTTCCATATTTTTAATTATGTCAAGTCAAAAGAAGTGATGGAAGATTTGTACCAGGATATTATATGTAAAGCGTTGTTGCAGTTGAGAAGGAAAAACTATACAGAAAGTGGCAAGTTTTATTCATGGTTATTGTGTATTGCTAAAAATCAGGTAATAGATTATTATAGGAGCAACAGGAATAAAAAGCATTTTTCTTATCTTACAAATGATGACGATGAAGAAGTAAATATTTTTGATATATTGAGAATGGACTCCGTAAATAATACAGATGTGGCTAAGAATATTGAACAAAAAGAAAAGCAAAAGAAGCACAAAAATATCATAAAGCAATTGATAGAGAAGTTGCCCGCGGAACAAAAAGAAGTGGTGATACTAAGAATGTATTATGATATGAGTTTTAAGGAAATTGCCAAGTTTAGTAAAGTTTCTATTAACACATCGCTTGGAAGGATGCGATATGCTTTGATGAATCTTGAAAAAATGATTAAGGAGCGGAATTTGGAAAAAGAACTGCTTTGCGGCTGAATGGATTTTTTTATGGAAGTTTTTTTTTGTTATTTTGCTCAAAAACGAATGGGTATTTTTTGGAAAATAATTGTGTTGTTTTTCTTTGTGGGGAATGTTTTTTATTATGCTCAAAACCAATCAGATACTATTTATTTGATGAATGGACAAAAGGTAAGTAGTTTAGTAATAGACACTTCTTTTGCATTGGTTACTTACAAGGATATTAACTCAAAACAGCCCGATAAAATCCGAAATTTTGAGAAAGATGAAGTGTTTTGCATTTGGTACAAAAACGATGAAAAAGTGTATTATTATTCGCAGGATACGGCAAGAGGCGATTGGTTTACCAGAGAAGAAATGTGGTATTTTACACAAGGGGAGCGAGATGCTATAAAGGGTTTTAAACCAGTACCAACGCTGATGATAAATGGTGTTTTAGGGGCAGCATCGGGGATGACAGGAATGTTTGTAGCGCCGGTCGTTCCTTTAGGATTTTATTTACTTTCAGATGTTACTAAAATTAAAATTAAGCACCGGACAATATCTAATCCGGAGTTGCTCCAACACGATGCTTATATTTTAGGTTATCAAAAAGTAGCACGGACAAGGCGACGAATATACTCTATTATTGGCGGAGCATCTGGCTTACTGATTGGTTACTTGACCTATTTCACTTTCAAAAATCAATATCCGCAATCTATTAAAGATATTTTATTTAATTAAATCATTATGAAAAACAAAAATGCTAATAAGATTGAATTTATTATTGAATATGCCGGTTTACCAGCCGGGAAGCATATTTTTGAATTTGATATTGATAATCAATTTATGCAACAATACTTTGAAGAACCTTTAGAGAATGTTTTCAAAGTACAATCGGTGGTAAAATTATTAAAGTATAATCATTCTTTACAAGCCAGAGTACAGTTAAAAGGATTGGTTTCTGTTGTGTGTGACAAATGTTTGATATCGTATGAATATCCTGTTCAATATGAGGCAGATTTATTAATTGAGAAAGGCTATCCGGAAAATTCCAGTGATGAAATTCTAATGGTGGAAGAAAATGACAATAAAATTAATTTTTCTCAATATCTTTATGAAAGTGTGATGGTATCTTTACCACCTAAAATTGTGCCTTGTGAACTGTTTGAAGGTGTTAGATGTGATGAAGAAATTTTAAAAAAAATTCAACCGGATTTGTCAGAACAAAATAAATCCACTATATTTGCCGAACTTTTGAAAAACAAGTTTAAATCTTAAAAACATACCATTATGCCAAATCCTAAGCGAAAAATGTCAAAATCAAGAAGAGATAAAAGACGCTCTACCTACAAAGCACCACAGTTTACCATTGCTACTGATCCCACAACAGGTGAAGCACATATTTATCATCGTGCTTATTGGTTAGATAATAAATTGTATTATCGTGGGAAAGTAGTGATGGAAAAATAACAAAAAATTGAACAAGTTGAAAAGGGGAGGAACTTAGAGGTTTTTCCCCTTTTTTTAGTTTAAAATAAAATCCCTAATTTTGCAGAAAATTCTAAAAAATAAAACTATGAAAAAAACATTATTCACTCTTTTAAGTGCAGGGGCATGCTCAATGCTATTCGCCCAAACTCCTTCACCATTCTGGAGTATCATTCAAAATCCTATGTGGCCAGTGGTTTCTGGTGGGGTTCGATACATGGATGCTGTCAATCCTAATGTAGTGTGGTGTACAGGTTATGATGGACTTGCACCGGGTTTATCTTACAATTTTTTTGCCAGAACTATTGATGGAGGCAATAACTGGAATACGGGGAATGTTTTCGCTGATACAAACACTTATATCATTTCCAACATAGAAGGGGTGAATGATACAGTGGCTTGGGTGTCGGCTTATATGAAAGCATCGCAAGACAGAGGAGTGCTTTACTATACTACAAATGGAGGAACAACATGGCAACAGGGTAGTGATATTACTATGTTTCAAACAGCCGGCGCGTCCTTTGCTAATGTAGTATGTTTCTTAACTCCAACTGTAGGTATCGCCATGGGTGATCCAATTTCGTCAAATGGAGGAAAGCATGAAATATACAGAACAACTGATGGTGGGACCACATGGACATTAGTGCCGAGTGCTAATATCCCTACACCATTGGCAAGCGAATATGGTTTAACGAATTCTTACACAAAAGTAGATGGAGATCCTAATCACATGTGGTTCGGAACAAACAAAAGAAGAGTGTTTTATACTAAAGATGCCGGGCAAACTTGGACAGTATCTACTTTAACCGGTGCCCCTACCAGTATGTATGTCAATGATTTGGCGTTTACAGATACATTGAATGGATTGGCTATGGGGGCAACGGTAAGTGGAACGGTTGTTACGTATTATCTATTTAAAACGACAAATGGTGGTGCATCATGGTCCAAAATAACTCCATTGGATCCGAATTTAGGTCATAATGATTTATGTGCTATTCCTGGTACAACCTGGTTTGCTTCTGCTGGAGCTGGAACGGGTAATCAAGTTATTTCGTATTCTACCGATCATGGAATAACATGGAACAGCTGGGGTGGAAGCAATGTGCAGTATCTGGCTATAGATTTTGTTGACAATATAAATGGTTGGGCCGGATGTTTTGAAGATCAGGTACAAGCAGATGGTGGAATTTACAAATATTCTGGTACGCCATTAGGATTTAATACACCAGTGGCTATTCCAAGAAATTTAAATGTTTTCCCTAATCCTTCAAGAGGTGAGTTCAACATCAAATTACCAGTGGCTAAAAAGGGAATGAACTTACAAGTGATTAATAGTTTAGGGCAAGTGGTATATGAGGAAAATATTAAAAATCTATATCCCGCAGCAGATTATAAACTTAACTTAAACCTTCCAGCTGGGATTTATGTTATCAAAATGAATGTAGATAATGAAGTATTTGTGAATAAGTTAACTATTGAATAGTATTTGAAAAAATCAATACAAAAAGCCACTTAAAAATTAAGTGGCTTTTTTATTTTTAAAACTAAACAAATAATGGATCAGTAAAGTGAAATCTTTGTAGTAAAATAAAATTGTGGAAAGCATTAAAATACATGCGAATAAAGAGTTCATTAAAATTTCACTCCTATCAGAAACAAAAAATAAAAAAAATGAAAGTATAAATGGAATAGTTGATAATGCTAACCATTGAATTTTTAATTTAAAATGAACAAAATGAGAGAAATTTGAATGATATAAAATTACAAGTAAGAATTTAGAAACAATGCTGATAAGTACTGCGGCAGTGAGTCCCCACTCAGGAATTAACCACCATGATAAAATAACTTGAAATAAAATGGCAATGAGATTAAACTGAAACATTTTGAAAGTATTTTTAGTGTATAAAAAAGCAAAGTAATATGGATATGTCAAACTCCTGATAATGTATGCCACTCCAATCAATGATAAGTATTGAAATGCAGAATAAAAATATGTTTCATGAATAATTAATTTGATAAAAAAAGGAAGGATGAATATGAATAATAAAATAGCATAAAATATTGAGATTACAAAACCATTTGCATATTTTCCAGCATTCGTATTAAGAGTTATCAAATTATTTTTTTTCCAATCATCAAAAACTTTGGAAATAATAGCCATTGAAAGGCCATTCTGAAGAAATTCAATACCAATAAAGCATTTCATTATCAAATCATAACTGGCTAATGCATTTACATCAATATAATTCTTTAAAAAATATCTATCTATATTGCCAGTCAGCCAGTTGATAATGGCATAAGCAAACAATGCCCAACTTTTGTGAATAAATTCTTTAATGTAATACCATTCAATTTTCCATTCAATTTGCTTTCGTAATATTACAAGATTAAATAAAACAATAATTAAACCAGATAAAAACCGTCCATAAACAGGGCCATTCAAAGAATTGGGAAATAAAAATAATCCTGATAATGAAAAAACAAGAGTGGCAAAAAAATTAATGGTGTTGCTGGTAAAATATAATTGAGCAGATTGACTATAAATGAATGGGGCACAAGACACCTTGAACAAGGCATTCAAAAAACCTGTCAATATTGATATTAAACCATAAGGATAAAATTCTACTATAATTTTTTTTTCAGCAAAAATTAATTGAAACAATTTTTCACCAATGAGTAAACTTATTAAAATGATGGCTAATCCTTGTAAAATCAAATAGAGTAGGGTACTGCCGTTCAGTAATTTAATCCTATTTTCATCGTGTTTATTTTCTGTATAAAGTACACCATAATATTGTTCAAATGAAAAAGAAAAAAAAATTTGATAAAGTAAGGAAATACCAATATAAAAACTTAAAGCAACATAATCGGAAGGAGCGAGAAAATTCGCATAAAATGGAAGTAGTATAACACTTGCCACCACCGGCAGCGCATTTCCGATAGTATAAAACAAAGATTCTTTTATGAAAGATAATTTTATCATTTAGAAATTAATTTATACTATCAAAATTTTATCCTTTAAATAATTTTTGAAAAAGTTGTTCTAATTTAGTTACGCCGATGATTTCTATTTTATTACTATTATTAGATAATGCTTTAAAATTATTTTGTGCAATGAAAATTTTTTGAAATCCTAATTTTTCGGCTTCCAAAATTCTTTGTTCAATTCTATTGACCGGACGAATTTCACCGGTTAATCCAATTTCAGCACAGAAGCAATATTTTTGAGAAATGGGAATATCATAATTGCTGGAAGTAATGGCCACAGCGAGCGCCAAATCTGTAGCAGGGTCTTCAACTTTCAAGCCACCGGCAATGTTGACAAAAACATCTTTTTGGTATAACTTTAATCCATATCTTTTTTCAAGTACTGCCAAAAGCATTGCCAATCGTCTTAAGTCATATCCTGTTGCTGAACGTTGTGCAGTAGCGTAGGCGGAAGTGGTTACCAATGCTTGTGTTTCTATCATCAAAGAGCGATTGCCTTCTAATATAGAAGCAATTGCTACTCCGGATACATCTTCTTCTCTGTGGTTAATCAAAATTTCAGAAGGATTGGACACTTGTCTTAGTCCCATTCCCTGCATTTCGTAAATGCCAATTTCATTCGTGCTTCCGAAGCGATTTTTAGTAGTGCGTAAAATTCGGTACAGATAATGTTGCTCGCCTTCAAATTGAAGCACAGTATCTACCATGTGTTCTAAAACTTTCGGACCTGCCAATGTTCCATCTTTGGTAATATGCCCGATGATGAAGAATGGAATGTTTTTCGTTTTGGCGATTCTCATCAGTTCTGCAGTACATTCCCGCACTTGTGATACACTGCCGGGCGCACTTTCCAGAAGATGGGTAGTCAATGTTTGTATAGAGTCAATAATTACCAACTGCGGTTGTATGTGGTCAATAATAGGCACTATGTTTTGGATAACCGTTTCATTAACGATATAACATTCTTGATTTTGATAAGGCAAACGTTTGGCTCGTAATAAAATTTGTTGTTCGCTTTCTTCACCAGCAATGTACAACACTTTCCGTTTGTTTTGCAAAGCCGTTTGTAGCATGAGAGTGGATTTTCCGATGCCCGGCTCTCCACCGAATAAAATCAACGAACCCGGCACTATACCACCGCCCAATACACGATTAAGTTCTTCATCTTTTGTTATTAAACGTTCTTGCTCATTGGTTTTTATCTGGTGTAAAAGTTTGATTTTTTCAACATTGACAGCCGCATACGTGTTTTTTTTGTCTTTACTAACAATTTCTTCTACAAATGTGTTCCATTCATTGCAGGATGGACACTTTCCAAGCCACTTAATGGATTCGAACCCACACTTTTGACAATAATAAACACTTTTAGTTTTGGACATTGCTCACATTCTTTTTTAGTAATTCATTGCATCTTAAAAATAATTCACTCATCGTGATTCTCAAATTAGCATTTCTGCTTACATTATTATAGGCAGTATTAAACAACTCGTATAATTTTTCTATATTCTGAAGATGTATATAAGGATAAAACTTAGAAATAAATTCTTTTTCCTGTTGTGTGGTGCGTATTAAATGCGCCAATTGATAATTTTGAATAATGGCGTAATGCAAGATGTCCAGTACATATTCTAAAAAACGTTTGAGGGCTTCTCTTCCAGCAATTTCGTAGTTTCTAATCCATTGTTCTATTCCATTCACATCATATTTAATGGCAAATCGGGCAAATTCTCTGAAATCATTCAACAAAGTCAGGTATTCATCATAATGTAGCAATATCTGAGTGGCTTTATTGATATTGCCTTGGCAGATAGAAGCAATTTCCTGCGCTTTGGAAGGTTCTACCTGATAAGTTGTCATTAAATAATTCATGACATCATAATCATTAAATTTTGGTACTTCCACTTTTTGTACCCTGGAAAGAATGGTAGCTAAAAGTTCTTCTGGTCTTGAAGAAATAAGAAAGAATAAGGTTTGTGGTGGTGGTTCTTCTAATGTTTTCAGCAATTTATTAGATGCCGCTGGTTGCATGTACTCTGGATTCCAGATGCAAACAATATTGTACTTATTCCCAATCGCAGAATACGAAATACTTTCAATAATCTGATGTACATCTTGGACAGAAATCAATGCTTGTTTATTTTTACTTTTCACTTCTTTGAGCACATCGTCAAAACTCAAAAAAATGTTTTCTTTGAATAATGCATAAAATATTTTTAATGTATCTGTATCGTCAGTTGCTTCGCTCTTTTGAGAAGATGAAGAAAATTTTGGTAATACAAAATGAAAGCCGGGATAAAATAAATTTTGTGTTTGTTTACAGGATTTACAGACACCGCAAGGTAAGTTATGGAACGGATTATCACAGTGCAACAATTGCATAAAGCCCAAGGCCAATGGCAATGCAGCACCACCTTCTTCCCCTTTGAAAAGCAATGCGTGTGGAATTTGCTTTTGGACAAATAACTTTGTAAGATAATGTTTGATATTTTCTAAATCCGGAATTTTTTGCCACAGCATGAAATGATATAATTAAATTTATGTTCTAATAACTCCTACATTAAATTTCTTTTCAATAGGCGCGTGGTTGGCCATTTCTATGCCCATGCTAATGACTTTTCTTGTATCTAACGGATCAATGATTGCATCTACCCACAATCGTGCAGCGGCATAGTAGGGAGACATTTGTTTGTCGTAACGCGATTTAATTTTTTCAAACAATTCTTTTTCTCTTTCGGGCGTGAGTTGTTCGCCTTTGGCTTTGAGAGCGGCGGTTTCAATTTGCAATAAGGTTTTAGCGGCTTGTGCTCCCCCCATCACGGCAATTTGAGCTGATGGCCACGCCACAATCAATCGTGGGTCATACGCTTTTCCGCACATCGCATAATTTCCTGCACCAAAACTATTCCCAACGATAATGGTGAACTTTGGTACAACAGAGTTACTCATAGCATTGACCATTTTAGCCCCATCTTTGATAATGCCGCCGTGCTCACTTTTGGAACCTACCATAAAACCTGTTACATCTTGGATAAACACTAATGGAATACGTTTTTGGTTGCAATTCATAATGAAATGAGCGGCTTTATCAGCACTATCACTGTATATCACACCACCAAATTGCATTTCACCTTTTTTCGTTTTTACTACTTTTCTTTGATTAGCCACTATTCCAACCGCCCATCCATCTATCCGTGCATAAGCACATATAATGGTTTTTCCATACAATGCTTTATATTCTTCGAACTCGCTGTTATCTACTAATCGTTCAATGATTTCATACATATCGTATTGTTTATCTCTTGTGTCAGGGATTATACCATTGATTTCATAAGGATCTTTTTTAGGTGGAGCGGGTGTAATGCGATTAAATCCGGCTTTCGGGAAGTCTCCTAATTTATTCATAATGCGCTTTATTCTATCCAGACAATCTTTGTCATTCGCACATTTATAATCTGTTACGCCTGAAATTTCACAATGTGTAGTTGCACCGCCCAATGTTTCATTATCAATATCTTCTCCAATGGCAGCTTTTACAAGGTAAGAACCGGCTAAAAATATGGTACCAGTTTTATCGACAATCATGGCCTCATCACTCATAATAGGTAAGTATGCCCCACCGGCTACGCAACTACCCATAATGGCCGCAATTTGTGGAATACCCATACTGCTCATAATGGCGTTGTTTCTAAAGATACGTCCAAAATTTTCTTTGTCTGGAAAAATTTCATCTTGCATAGGTAAATAAACGCCGGCGCTATCAACCAAATAGATGATAGGCAAACGATTTTCCATTGCAATTTCTTGTGCTCGCAAATTCTTTTTACCAGTGATAGGAAACCATGCTCCGGCTTTTACAGTGGCATCGTTGGCTACGACAATACATTGTTTCCCGCTTACATAGCCAATTTCTACTACCACGCCACCGGATGGGCATCCGCCGTGTTCTTCGTACATTTCATAGCCCGCCAGTGCACCGATTTCAAATCTTGGTTTATCCTTGTCAAACAAATAATCCAGCCGTTCCCGGGCGGTCATTTTACCTTGTTCGTGTTGTTTTTTGATTTTATCTTTTCCACCGCCCAGATATATTTTTGATAGTATTTGATTGAGATTAGATACTGCCAACCGCATCACATCTGCATTCCGATTAAATTCTAAATTTTCTTTCATTAAAGTATCTTGCTGAGCCATATTATATTTTTTGCTCAAAAATGCGAAAAAAAGTAGAGTTGTGAAAAAGAATAATTTTACAAATAATTCTAAAATACTTGTGTGTTAAAACATCGTGTTTTCTTTTTATCTACTTTTGTTCCTTCGCATTTAATGAGATTATGAAAGTTTTTATAATTGGTCCGGCTTTTCCATACAGGGGTGGTCCTGCACGGTTTAATGAAAATTTTGCATCCGCTTTTTTAAATCATACTATTTCGGTTGAGATTATATCTTTCAAACTTCAATATCCTTCGTTATTGTTTCCGGGAACTTCGCAGTTTGAAAATACTAATTGTTTACCAGATTTTCCATTCAAAATTATTCGTTTGATAAATACGATTAATCCTTTTTCATGGTTTCAAACAGCACGATACATTAATCATCAAAAGCCGGATGCTGTGATATTTCGTTATTGGTTGCCTTTTTTCGCACCGGCGTTTGGAACGATTGCTCGTTGGCTTGATAAGAAAATAAAGATATTAGCATTAACGGACAATGTTATCCCACATGAAAAAAGAATTGGTGATACTATTTTGAACAAATATTTTCTTTCCAGATGTGATGGTTTTATTACAATGTCTGATAAGGTAATGAACGACTTAAATCAATATGTGCCCCAAAAAACCAAGATAAAGGTTTTTCATCCCTTGTATGAAAATTACCCTTCCGCTATTGATAAAATTCAAGCCAGGAAAATATTGCAATTACCAGAACATAAGAGAATACTGCTGTTTTTTGGATTAATACGTTCGTATAAAGGATTGGATATTTTGCTCCATGCATTGAATAATCCAACTTTGCGGAATAATGAAGATTTTATGTTATTAATTGCAGGAGAGTTTTATGATGAGCGTGAAAAATATTTTCAACTTATTCGCCAGTTAAACTTGGAAACTAAAATAATTTTACACGATTATTATATTCCTGATGAAAAGGTAAATTTATATTTTAGTGCTTGCGATGTGGTGATACAACCCTATAAATCTGCTACCAATAGCGGTGTGAGTATGGTAAGTTACTTTTACAATAAGCCCATAATTTCTACTAATGTAGGCGGTTTAAAGGAAATTATTTTAGATAATCAAACAGGATGGCTGTGTGATCCTACACCAGAAGCGCTTGCTGATACTATTCTAAAATTTCTCAAAACATCTGATTTAAAGCAAATAGAAAAAAATATAATGGCATTTAAAAAAGAATTTGCTTGGGAAACTTTTATAAAAAAAATTATTACACTGCTTGAATCAATCAAAAAATAATGCATATAAAATCTGTAGCCATAACTTTAATATTTGCTTGTAGTTTGTCAACTTTCCTAAATGCACAAAAAGATAGTATTTATTTAAAATTTCAACAGATTGAAAATCGCTTAAAACAATTGACTGTATATGCCTTCAAATCTAAAGATGAAAAACAACGAGTAGATTCTAATAAAGTGTTTTTCCAAATAATGAAAGATATTTTGCAACATTCAGAATCATTTGCGTATCCATTTGATAGTTTGAAAAATGATGTTGCTTTTTTGATGAATAAAGATAAAACATTTCGCATTATTACTTGGAACTTTCCTAAAAATGATGGAACGCATTTGTATTTTGGATTTATTCAACATTGGTTTAAAGAGCAAAAATCTACTGAACCTATTTATCGCTTGCATGTTTTAATAGATGTTTCTAATACACTCAAAAATAATCCGGAAACTTATGTAGGAAATCCGGATAAATGGTTTGGAATGTTGTATTATCAATTGATAGAAGCGAAAGATCATTGGATATTATTGGGCTGGGATGGAAATGAAAAATTAATTCAACGAAAATTTATAGATGTACTATATTTCAAAAAAGAGGGTACACCCATTTTTGGAAAAGATGTGTTTAAAATTCCTAAGAAAAATCCCAAACGTATTATGTTTCAATACAGCGCTGATGTGGTGATGACATTACGATATGAACCTAAAAAGAATACTATTGTGTTTAGTCATTTATCACCTGAATCAGATGATACGTATTTGAAAAATCAATATCAATTTTATGGACCGGATGGAAGTTTTGATGCTTTTGTAAGAGAAAAAGATAAATGGAAACTAATAGAAGACATAGACGTCCGAAATCCGGAAGATAACTACAATCTAAAAAAGAAACCTAAGCCAGAAAATCAAAAACCGGTATATCAACCGAAGTAAGTAAGGATCACTTTTTATCGTTACACTTTCTCACAGTTCTTTGTTCTATTCTTTTTTCGTATTTTTCTCCTTGGAATATATGATTGACAAATATCCCGGGCGTGTGTATTTGGTCAGGCTCTAATTCACCAGCAGGTACTAAAATTTCAACTTCTGCAATCGTAATCTTTCCAGCCATGGCCATCAAGGGATTAAAGTTTTTTGCAGTAGAACGGTAAATCAAATTACCAGCGGTATCTCCTTTCCACGCTTTAACCAGAGCAAAATCGGCTTCAAAGGCATATTCCAACAGATACTCTTTTTCTTGTCCATTAAATTTAAAAGTGCGTACTTCTTTCCCTTTCGCTATTTCTGTTCCAACGCCAGCGGGTAGGTAGAGTGCTGGAATGCCATATCCTGCGGCTAAACAACGGGTAGCCAATGTGCCTTGTGGTATGAGTTCTACTTCTAATTCGCCACTCAACATTTGTCTTTCAAACTCATCGTTTTCACCCACATACGATGAAATCATTTTTTTTATTTGTCTGGTCTGTAATAACAAACCTAATCCAAAATCATCTACGCCAGCATTGTTACTGATACAATTCAAATTTTTTACACCTTTTCTAACGAGTGCTGCTATTAAGTTTTCCGGAATACCACATAATCCAAAGCCACCCACCAATAATGTCGCACCATCTTGAATATCTTTTATGGCTTCATCGGCATTTTTGACAACTTTGTTTATCATAGCGAAAATTTTTTGAGCCCAATAATAATAATTTTAATATGGACTATTTACATTGCCTGTGTTTTTAATTTCTGTAGTTGTTCTTTGATGCTTTCAATTTTTTGCAAGGCATCTTTTTCTTTTTGTCGTTCTTTTTCTACCAATTCTGGTTTGGCATTTTGAACAAATTTTTCATTAGATAATTTTTTTCGTACACTTTCTAAAAAGCCCTGTAAATAATCCAATTCTCCACTTAGTTTTTGTATTTCTGTCTCTACATTTATGCCCGAAATTTTTTCATCAATATCTAAATAAATTTTTCTGGAAGGGTGTACAATCAATTTACCATTTGATTTTGTAGCAATTGTTTTAGAATGCAAATTGCCTAATTTTTCA
The DNA here is from genome assembly GCA_037447455.1 of Sphingobacteriaceae bacterium. GTDB lineage: Bacteria > Bacteroidota > Bacteroidia > B-17B0 > Aurantibacillaceae > BPGX01. The sequence goes on from JBBIGQ010000019.1 coordinate 25,466, forward strand.
ATCCATGCATCGTATTCAAACGAAGTGGCTTCTGACCAATGCAATTTTTCTTTTGGTGAGATTTGTATTCTGGAACGTACTTCCCGAATTTGAACAATGATATTTTTCAAATTATCGTATAACTGCACCAATTGTATATTATATTCTTTTGTTTCAGGCCATTGTTGAATAATTAGATCTTCTTTATCTTTTCTATTTTTCAATAAATGCCATATTTCTTCACTGATAAAGGGCATCCACGGATGAAGAATTTTCAAAATGCTTTCAAATAATTCTATAGTTTTTTGAATAATATGTGAATGGATTTTTTCATTTGAATCATTAGGTTTGATGGCTTCTAAATACCACGAACAAAAATCGTCCCAAATAAGTTTATAGCTCAACATCAGGGCATCGTTCAAGCGGAATTTTTCAAAAGCATCGTTAATAGCATCAAGTTGTTTGAAAAAATAATTTTCAAAAAGTTGAATGGCTTGTGTTTGATAATCGTGAATTATAGCATCATTCGAAGCTCTTTGTTGTAATTGATGAATCAAACGAAAAGCATTCCAGATTTTATTGGCAAAGTTTCTCCCTTGCACGCAATATTCTTCGTCAAATAATAAATCATTGCCTGCAGGAGATGAAAACAGCATGCCTACTCTTACAGCATCTGCACCATATTTTTGAATTAAATCCAATGGGTCAGGACTATTACCCAAACTTTTACTCATTTTCCTTCCTAATTTATCCCGCACAATACCAGTAAGATAAACATTTGTAAAGGGCTTATTATTTCCCCACAAATATCCTGCAATAATCATTCTGGCTACCCAAAAGAATAAAATTTCAGGTGCTGTTACCAAGTCATTTGTAGGATAATAGTATTTAAAATCCTCATTGAATGTTTTTTTATCAGAACCAACAACAGTGGGGTCAAATACCGAAATAGGCCATAACCACGATGAAAACCATGTATCCAATACATCTTCATCCTGACGAATATTTTGAGTGCTCAAATTATTTTTCTGAAAATACTCAATGGCTTCTTCTTTTGTTTTACAAACCGCAATATCGTTGTTTTCATTGTACCATGCAGGAATACGATGCCCCCACCATAACTGACGACTAATGCACCAATCTTTTACATTTTCCATCCAATGTTTGTAAGTGTTAATGAACTTATCTGGAATGAGTTTGACATCGCCGTTTGATACAGCGTCTAAGGCCGCTTTACTAATCTCCTTCATTTTGACAAACCATTGATAACTCAAATAAGGTTCTACTATGGCATCGGTGCGTTCGCTGTGTCCTACTTTATTTTTTATTGTTTCAATTTTTTCAACTAATCCCAGTTCTTCAAGGTCTTTAATAATTTTTTTTCTGCAAATAAATCTATCTAATCCAACATAATGTTCTGCCTTTTGAGCATTGGGTGAATTAATAATTTCTTTGCTAATTTTTCCATCGGGGGTTAGTCCGATAATAATGGGTAATTGATGTTTAATACCCAATTCGTAATCTGCCTGGTCATGAGCGGGTGTTACTTTCAATGCCCCGGTTCCAAAAGTAGGGTCAATATAATTATCAGCAATGATAGGCACTACACGGTTGACAATAGGCACTATTACTTTTTTACCAATTAGGTGTTTGTATCTTTCATCTTCTGGGTGTACGCATACAGCCACATCTGCCATGATGGTTTCCGGACGAGTAGTAGCAATGGTAATATGTCCGGAATGATCTTCCATCAGATATTTTACGTAAACTAATTGACTGTTGCTTTCTTTGTAAATAACTTCTTCATCACTCAAAGCGGTGAGGCCCACAGGATCCCAGTTGATGATCCTGTATCCACGATAAATGTATCCTTTGCGATAAAGATCAATAAATGCATTGAAAACCGAATTGCTGTAAGGTTCATCCATTGTAAAGGTGGTGCGTTTCCAATCGCAGGAAGCGCCCAGTTTTTTCAATTGTTCTAAAATAATGCCACCATATTTTTCTTTCCATTCCCAAGCGTATTTCAGAAATTCTTCTCTTGTCAAATCCGATTTTTTGATGCCTTTGTCAGCCAGCATTTTTACAACTTTTGCTTCAGTGGCAATACTGGCGTGATCTGTACCCGGCACCCAACATGTGTTGTAACCCTGCATTCTTTTACGGCGAATTAAAACATCTTGAATGGTATTATTCAACATGTGTCCCATGTGCAGCACACCTGTTACATTGGGCGGTGGCATTACAATTGTATAGGGCTTTTTATTGGCATCTGGTTGGGAATAAAAATAGTCATTGTTTAACCAGTGTTGATTCCATTTTGATTCAATTTTATGAGGTTCAAAATTTTTAGGGAGTTCTTTTTGATTTGCCATAATTTTAGTCCTGTTAATTTTCGCAAAAATAATTAAAGATTAGTAAATGTATTTGATTAAGTATTATTTTTGTTTGTAACTTTGTAAGCAAAATTTAAGATTATGAGAAAAATTATTTACTTAGTTAGTATGAGCGGAGCATTCGTTTTATGCTCAAACATTCAAGCACAGGATAACAAACAAGCTAATCCTGTTAATACAGAACAACCGGCAAGTTTGGCGGATATTAAGTTTGATAAGACCGTTCACGATTTTGGCACCATTCCTCAAGGTGGAAATGGTGAATGTGAATTTATTTTCACAAATACAGGAAAAGAACCATTAGTGATTACAAACTGTATGGGAAGTTGTGGCTGTACTGTGCCTCAATGTCCAAAAGAACCAGTATTACCCGGAAAAAAAGGAAGTATTAAAGTGAAATATGATACAAATAGAGTAGGTCCTTTTGTAAAAAGTGTAACCGTTAATTCAAATGCTAAAAGTGGTGTAGTAACCTTGCAAATTAAAGGTACTGTGGAAGCCAAGCCAGTAGAAGAAGCATTCCCACAAAATAAAAACGATGGTGCTCCAAAAGCAAATTAATTTATGCCGTACAGTATACCGATTAAAATATACGAACAACTAGAGCCAAAATTAGGTAAGGAGAGTGCTCAGATTATTGCTGAGGCAGTAGAGGAAAGCATTCGGAATAATACAGAAGAAGGTAAGGCACAATTAAAAGTTATTGTATCAGAAGAACTTAAAAAAGAATTGGCGACGAAATATGATTTGAAAGTTCTTGAAACGGAAATGAAAAAAGAAATTGACTTAGTTAGAAAAGACAAGCGAATAATGGAGATAAGAATAATTGCGATCATGATTATATTGTTTGTATTATCCAATCCTAATACTTTAGATTTCTTGAGTCGCTTATTTGGAATAATTAAATAAAACTAAAATTAAAAAACTATGAAAAGAATAGCTAGTTTTGTAACAGTAATTGGAATATGTGCATTATTTAATTTAAAAGCACAGGAAAGTGTAGTGCCTACAAACGATCCCAATGCTCCTGATATTAAATTTGAAACAGAAGTCATTGATTATGGTGTGATTCCTTATGATTCGGATGGAGTGCGGGAATTCAAATTCAAAAATGTAGGTAAATCGCCTTTGACTATTACTAATGTACAAGGTGAATGTGGCTGTACGGCTACGACTATAGATGGCAAACCAGGTTGGCCACAAGAACCGATTCTTCCGGGCAAAACAGGGACAATTAAAGTGAAATACGATACTAAAAGAACTGGTCGTTTTGAGAAAAATGTTACTGTAACCTCTAATGCAAAGTATCCTGTAGTGAAATTGAAAATTAAAGGAGAAGTTAAACCAAAAGAATAAAACAATCAATCATTCGTTGCAAGAAACAAAAAACGCTCTGCTTAGCAGAGCGTTTTTTGTTTATATAGTTTAAAAAAATTATTAGTCCTTTCTGCTACCAAATAATCTTAACAAGGACAAGAACAAGTTGATAAAATCTAAGTACAACGTAAGAGCACCTAAAATTCCTAACTTTTTGTAAATAACACTTCCATCACTTTGATAAGAAAGCGTTTTAATTTTTTGTACATCATAAGCCGTTAATCCTGTAAAGATAATAACTGATATGATACTGATAATATAATCCATTGTGCTGCTTTTCATAAAGAAGTTGATTATTGAAGCAAGGATAATGCCAATGAGTCCAAAAATTAAAATGCGTCCAAAACTGGTTAAGTCAGTATTTGTAGTATATCCTGCAATTGCCATTACACCAAATAAAGCAGAGGCACTTAAAAATGCTTTGAAAATACTTCCGATTTCATAGGCATAAAAAATAAAGCTTAAACTAATTCCATTTACCAATGCATAAAGAATGAAAACGCTGGCTAATTGAATATAATTTAAACGATTAAAAGCCCAGCTCATTATTAACACAAAACCAATAGGTGCCAGCATTACTAACCAACCCAATATATTAAGTTTGGCACCAGTTTCACTAATGGTAAACAAGTAACTAATTGCATGAGGGTTAAACGCAAAAAATAATGAACTGATAGTTGTAAGCAGTAATCCTCCAAACATCCAGGCAAATACTTGTCTGAATAATTTTGTAGTGCTTAATACTGAACTTTGTACTTCTTGATAGTTTAAGTTATCAATGTTAGTGCTTCTCGTTTCCATAAAATTTGTTTTTTGCAAAGATACAGAAATATTATTCCTTCTTAAAAGTTAATTATAGTAAAAAAAGTTAATTATAGTAAAATACTGCCTTTTAAATGCGTTTTTATTTTTATACTTGCAGCAAAATAATAAATATGAAGAAGATTGCTGGTATGGCTTTATCCATAGTGAGTATTGGAATTTTAAGTGCTCAAAAAAAAATAGAAAAGACAACTATTCTACAAAAAGAAAATATAAAGAATGCTCAATCTGTTTTACCTTCTAAAATTAAGGGGTATAATTTACAATTCAATCTGACCAATTGCAAAGATACAATGGTTTTCCTTGCAAAATACACGTTTGACAAGCAATACATAGTAGATACTTGCAAGAAAGTGAAAAACGGAAAAGTTAGATTGAAATCCGATAAAGAAATTGAAAAAGGAGTATATTTTTTAGTGAGTCAGGATAAAGCACGTTATTTTGACTTTTTTATTAATGAAAACAATAAGTTTTTAATGAGTGGAGATATTAAATTAATTCAAACATTTAAAGTTTCTGGCTCAAAGGAAAATGAGAAATTTTTAGAATACATTAAATTCATTGCTTCTAAAAATGAGATGTTTGGTAAATTAAGAGACAAAGCCCAGCAAATGCCTCCCAAAGATTCTGCTAAATTTATGGAAAGGGAAGTAAAACAGCTCAATGAAGATGTGAAAAAGTTTCAAAAAGAATTTTACAATGCCAATAAGGGCACCTTTTTAGCAGATGTGATTAATTTACAAATTTCCAAAGAACCTGAAAATGTTCCAAAAGCATCTAATGGTAGACCGGATAGTATTTATGTGTATCATTACATTAAAGGTCATTATTGGGATGGAGTGAATTTCAAAGACGATAGATTATTAATTACACCTTTTTTTGGAGAGAAATTTAAAAATTATTTTGAAAGAGTTATCCCGCAAATTCCTGATTCGGCCATTGTTGAAATTGATAAAATTTTAGGACAATGTGCCCCCAAAAGCGATATGTTTAAATTTTTATTAGCGTATTTGACACCTTATTATGAGGCACACAAGGTAATGGGATTTGATAAAGTATTTGTGCATATTATTGATAAATACATTAAAACAGGATTAGCCAATGAGCTTTATGATGAAAAAATAAGAGAAAAAATTATTGAAAGAGGTAATATCTTAAAACCTTTATTGATAGGTAATCAAGCACCAGAGTTATTGATGATTGATACAACAGGCGGAAAAATAACAAATAAAATGGGCTTTGATACGGCAAGAACAAGTGAAGGTATTACAAAATTATACTATGAAAATGTACAAAAAATTACACCATTGTTGATTTCTCTTTATCAAACCAAAGCAGATTACATTATTCTGGTATTTTGGGATGTAGATTGCGGGCATTGTCAAAAAGAAATTCCTGATTTGGTTAAAACATATAATGAATTAAAACAAAAATACGATGTGAAAGTTTTTGCAGTATACACACACACGGAATATGATAAATGGAGAAAACTTATTATTGATAAAAAATTAAATTTTATCAATGTTTACGACCCTATTCACATCAATAATATTCGTGAGAAATACGATATTTTTTCTACCCCAGTAATTTATTTATTGGATAAAAATAAAATTATTCGTGCTAAAAAATTATCTCACGAAGCCATCCCAAAAATTATTGAGTTTTTAGAAAAGGAGAAAAATAAAAATTAGTTGTTCATTAGTTAAAATTTGCTTATTTTTATTACGAAAAAGATGGGATGATTATGAGTAAAAAATCTAAAAAATATAAAACTACAACAGAATGTAAAAACAATGTGATTAAAGAGCATTCAGAATCATACAATGCCAATGCACCTTTAGATTTTGATTGGCGAGAAATGTATAGAAGAGTGTGGGAAACATTGAATAGAAATAGAATTAGTGTAAAACACGAAGAATTTGAAAAGCAGTTTCAAAAAGAAAGAAGACAACGAGAAGCCCAATGGGAAAAGAATAAAAAAGAATGGGAAGAAAGAATGAAAAAACACGATGAGCAGATGCAAAAGTTAGAGAAAATGTTTGGCTTGCATTGGGAAAGGTTAGTAAAAGCACTGTTGGCGCCCGGTGCAAAAAAAGTTTTTCAGGAAAGGGGCATTGATATTCATTATTGTGGTTCAAATGTAGAAGCGGTTGTTGGTGGAGATAAAATGGAAATTGATGTCTTACTTGAAAATGATAAGGACGTTGTAATTGTAGAAATTAAGACCACAGCCCGTGTGAGTGATATAAAAGATACATTAAAAAATATGGAACGTGTCAGGAAGTTTTTTCCAAGGTTTGAGGGGAAAAATATATATGGTGCAGTGGCGGCATTAAAGTATTATGCCGGTTTGGATAAGTTTGCCGAGTCAAAGGGCTTATTTGTCATTGAACCCTCTGGTGAAGATTCGGTAGTCATTAAAAAAAATGATAAAAATTTTCAACCTAAAAACTGGTAAATTAATATGATAAAAAATAAAAAAGTAATAGTTGTTTTACCTGCTTACAACGCAGCATTAACATTAGAAAAAACCTATCACGAAATCCCTTTTGATATTGTGGATGAAGTAGTACTGGTAGACGATTGCAGCAAAGACAATACTATTGAAGTAGCCAAAAAAATTGGCATTAAACACATTATTCAACACGATAGAAACAAAGGATATGGGGGCAATCAAAAAACCTGCTACGACACAGCATTAAAACTCGGCGCTGATATAATCATTATGCTTCATCCCGATTATCAATATACACCCAAACTCATTCACAGCATGGCATACATTATTGCAAATGAAGCGTATCCCGTAGTATTAGGTTCTCGCATATTGGGCGGCGGTGCTTTAAAGGGCGGAATGCCGTTGTATAAATATATTTTCAATCGTTTTCTGACGCTTACTCAAAATATCATCATTTGGCAAAAACTCTCTGAATATCATACAGGTTACAGAGCATTTTCAAGAGAAGTGTTAGAAAAAATAAATTATCACGCGAATTCTGATGATTTTGTTTTTGATAATCAAATGTTGTCTCAAATTTTTTATGCAGGATTTGAAATTGCTGAAATTACTTGTCCCACTAAATACTTTCCGGAAGCCAGTTCTATTAATTTTAGAAGAAGTATAAAATATGGTTTAGGAGTATTAAAAACATCTCTAATACACCGTTTCAATAAATGTGGCATTTTACATTCAGAAACTTATAAACATAAAAAATAATCTCATGGCTTTATATAGGTTTAGAATTGTATGGGAAGAAAATGAAGAAGTAGAAAGAGTAATTTTAATTAAATCCAACCAAACATTTGGAGATTTCTTTCATGCTATAACCGATGCTTTTGAGTTGACTAATAAAGAGGTGTCAGCGTCTTTTTTTACATCGGATGATTATTGGGATAAGCATGTTGAAATCACACTAAAAAAAGAAGATATTCAGGGAAATGAAAAACTAATGGCACATACCAAAGTAGCATCTTTCGTAGAGCAACCCAGACAGCGCTTTGTGTTTATGTACGATGCCCAATTGCAACTCACTTTTTTAATTGAACTCATTAAAATTGAACCTGATAAAAATGCAAAAACAAACGATACTTTTCCACAACTTATTTTTTCAAAAAATAAAATTCCCCAAAGAAGAAAAACTTTGCAAACTAAAACTGTAGATAATTCATCTACTATTCCAACAAATACTACTAATGATGATGAAATAGATAAAATGATCTACAATAATCTTATGAATATGAATTTATCTGAAGAAGATATTTTGAGCGGAAAATTAGATGATGGGTGGCAGGATAAAAATGCAGCCCATAAATCCGACCATCTTATTACAGAACAGACAGATGATGAAGAGGATGAAGAAACAGATTCAATTTTTGATGAAGATGATGATATCTTTGACGATGACGATATGAACGAAGATGGTTATTATGGCATGAATGATGAATATGAAAATTAAACAACATGTTGAGGTGGATATTCTGGACATTGATTATTATTTGGCTCTTATCAAAGATTAAAAATCTTTTTACGGATAAAACAGAGAGCATGAATAATGATAGGGAACTCAAAAATAAAAATACTCATCCTGCTGAAACTAAAAAAATAAAAAACGACGCCGGAGATTATGTTGATTACGAAGAAATAAAATAAACTATGACTGCTGAAAATCTATATAAGCTCATTCAACATCCACAGTCCATTCAGAATTATGATGAACTGGAACAGTTAACAGCACAGTTTCCGTATTTTTCGGCGGCTCAAATGCTTTATATCCTTGCATTATATCAACAATCAAACAAGGATTTTTCGGATAAACTCAGACAATTTTCTCATACCATTTCTAACAGAAAACATCTGTTTAGTCATCTGAAACAGATTAAAAAATTACAAGAGAAAAAGATAACCACAGACAACATTTTAGGGCATACAGAGAGCACGTCTGTTCAGGAAAAGAAAACTCAATTATCCGCTCCGCATTCTATCACGATTCATAATGAAATTAATAAGTCCATTGCCGAAAGTATTGTTCACAAAGAATTGTTTGAGCTTCATCCTCAAATAAAGGAAAAACAAGATGAAATAAAACCTGATGACACACGAAGCACTCAAGACGAATCGGTGAAAAAAAACTCTATAGCTGCACCAATTGAATCCAAACCAGATCCAATTCCTCATGAACAAACATTTACAGGAACATTTTCAGCAGTATTAAAACAATTAACCGGCACGGTAAAAAATCAAGACGAACCTTCCACACAAGATACAGATAAAAAAGAACGTATTAAACAACAGCAGGAAATTATGGATAGAATTATCGCTAATCCGCCTAAAACAGGTAAAACCACTTCACAAAAATTCTTTTCTGCAGAAAATAAAGCTCGGGAAAGTTTATTGGAAACCGAAGATTTAGTAACAGAAACATTAGCACAAATTTATGTGGCACAAGGCAATATACATAAAGCCATTCGGGCTTATGAAATTTTGGCTTTGAAATTTCCACAAAAAAACACTTACTTTGCAGCCAAAATTCAGGAACTTAAAAATAAACAATAAAAATTAAAATTATGGAGACATTTTTTACAATTATTTTGATATTAGTATGTGTATTATTAGTATTAGTAGTATTAATGCAAAACTCAAAAGGTGGCGGTATTTCCAGTGATTTTTCGACGGCTAATCAAATTATCGGCGTAACCAGAGGAGCCGACTTTATAGAAAAAACAACCTGGACCTTAGCCGGTATTATGTTGGTTCTGAGTTTACTCTTAACACCAAAAGTAAACACTACCTCTACAACAGAAAGTACCGAATCTACTACTCGTAAAAAAGCAGCCAGTGCCGTAATGCCACAAACCCCTGCTGCACCCTTACAAAACAATCCGCAATCTCCTGCTCAAAAATAGAAAAGAAAAATTTTAATACTTGAGCATTTATGTTCATAAATTTGGAGGAGCATCTGTAAAGGATGCTCTTTCTTTTAAAAATGTTTCCAACATTATTCAACAGCAAGAAAAGCCCATGCTGATTGTCGTTTCTGCCATGGGTAAAACAACAAATGCACTTGAAAAAGTTGTCAAAGCCGCTTTTTACAAAACATCCTATCAAAAGACAGAACTGGATGCCGTCAAACAATACCACCAAGAGATTATTGAACAGTTATTTGAAGAATTTTCATCAGAAAAACTCGATGAATTAAATAATCTTATCCAACCCTTGTGGTTAGATGTTGAACACATGCTTCATCAACCAACCACATATCCTTTCGGTCAACTTTATGATCAGATTGTATCGGTGGGAGAGTTGGTGAGCAGTATTATTCTTTCAGAATATCTGAAGGACAAAGGCATTTACAACACATGGCTTGACATTCGGCGTGTTTTAATATCCGGTCAGCAATGGCGTGCAGCAAACATCAACATGGGGATTTCTGAGAAAAATTTTCAAACCAGTGTTGTACCTTCTCTTTCCGAAACATCCATACTCATCACACAAGGATTTATAGCGGGAACGACAAACGGCTATACCACTACATTAGGCAGAGAAGGTTCTGATTATACAGCAGCGTTAATGGCTTATTTTGCTAATGCTGAATCCGTAACAATATGGAAAGATGTGGAGGGGGTACTCAATGCAGATCCAAGATATTTTAAAAATGCTCAAAAGTTAGAGGAATTAAGTTATTACGACGCCATTGAAATGACGTACTATGGTGCTACTGTGATTCATCCTAAAACAATCAAGCCATTACAAAATAAAAATATACCCTTATATGTAAAATCCTTTTTACGCCCTTCTGAAAAAGGTACGATTATTCATCAACCCAAAGAACATAAAAAACTTACGACGTATTCACTTTTATCCAATCAGGCGCTTATTTCTTTACAGTCACAAGATTATTCTTTTTTTACAGAAACACATATTCAGCAGGTATTTCAGATTATCAATGAATTTGGTATCAAAATTAATTTAATGCAAAACACAGCATTGAATTTTTCAATATGCATACATTATGATGAAGTATATTTTAATGCTTTTATACAGGCCTTACAAAAGCAATTCAAGGTACTTTTTAATACCAATGTAGCTATTTTAACCATCCGAAATTATAGGGCGAATACACTATCCAATATCTTACAAGGAAGAGAAATTTTGTTGGAACAGCGCACAAGGAATCATGTACAATATGTACTAAAAGAAAAGTAATTTACTCCCGTTCATCTACAATTTGATCCGACTTTAATCCTTTAGTGTCAAAAATAAAATAATTATCAGAAAGGGGTAAATTAGGGCTAAATTTTTTTACGGTATAAACATACATCTCACCATTTTTCATTAACACTTTCGCCTGAATAATTTGTTTCTTTGATGGCTCAATGTACAGTTTGATAGTATGAAATTTCTTCTTTTCAGGTTTGATAGCAGGATATAAATTAATCACATCACAACGTATCTTTCCGACGTTTTCTTTTTTATCGTATTTGTACTTATATCCTTGTTCATAAATAGTAAAAAAATTATTGGGCGTTATTGTTTCATTTTTTTCATCATTAGGGTTATAGTTTTTTATGCTTACTTCCTTAGCATCTTTGTTGTAGTTCCATAAAGTTTTTCCATCACTCACAAGGATATTGCCGGGAATTTCTAATTTAAACTTATCCCCTTTCAATTCTATTTTCCCTGTTTGTTCATCCGTTTTCTTTTTTTCTTTGTTATAAATTGTAAGCACATAATCTGCTGTAATAGTAGAATAGGTTTTAGTGGTTTTACTCACATTATCCAATATAGATTTTGCTTTTGGATCTTTTTCTGCTTCTGTTTGAGCAATCACATAATACGATAGAGTGTAAAATACGGACATTAAAAATAATAACTTTACTTTCATAAGCAAAAACAATTTCTGCATTAGATGAAAAACAAAAAATTTAGTTTAATAAATAGGAGCAAAGAATATGCAAGGATATTGAAAATTAAGATGTTTTAATAAAAATAAAACCCTCTCCGAAACGGAAGAGGGTTTTTGTATAATCGGTTCTAAAATTATTTTTTAGCATCTGATGCAGTTTGTTGGCCACCGGCAGGTGTGGAAGATGCCGCAGTTGCGGTTTGTGCCGTTTCTTCCACAACATTTCTTGTAACTTTAACGCCAACAATTGCAAGATTAGACGGGTGTAATAAAGAAACACCGTTCATCTTAATGTCGCCACAAGTAATGGTCTTTCCTATATTCAAATGAGTAATATCCAGTTCCAACGCATCCGGAATGTCTTTCACCGATCCTTTTACTTTCACTCTTCGCATAGAAATTTGCAATTTGCCACCTGCTTTTACACCTTCTGCCTGCCCTTTTGTAACAATTGGTAAGCTTACTACAACCGGCTTATTTTCATTTACAATTTGAAAATCAACATGAATAGGGCGATCGCTCACTTTATGAAATTGTACTTCTTTGATGATAGTAGGGTAAGTTTGTCCACTTACTTCTAAATTCACTAAGAATGTATCCGGTGTATAGATAATCTTTTTTAAATCTCTCTCATCTATTTTGATGGAAATATTGGTACCCTCACCAAATACATTAGCAGGAACAAAACCTGATTTTCTCAATTGATTTAATTCACCTTTTGTTCCGACAGTTCTTTTTTCTGCTTTCAGTTGTGTTGTTTTCATAATCCGCAATTTATTTAATGATTAAATGATAAAATTTGAGCTGATGGACTCGTAATTATGTACGCTGTTTATGACCTTTGCAAATAAGTCCGCTACACTCAAAACCTTGATTTTAGATGAAGATTTTTTTAATGGAATGGTATCTGTAATCACTAATTCTGTTAGTTTTGACTTTTCAATATTATCAAAGGCATTGCCAGATAATACACCATGCGTAGCCATAGCATGTACACTTTTGGCGCCTTTCTCTATCATCATATCCGCTGCTTTGCACAAAGTATTAGCGGTATCTACTAAATCATCAATTAGTATAACATTTTTATCTTCTATATCGCCAATAGCCGTAATGTGATCCACTGCATTGGCTTTGGTACGTTGTTTGTAACAGATAATTAAATCTGCCTTTAAATGTTTGGCATAAGCGTTAGCGCGTTTGGATGCACCCATATCCGGTGCGGCAATAGCCAAATTATCCAGATTCAAACTTTGAATATACGGCAGAAAAATGGTAGAAGCATATAAATGATCCACCGGAACATCAAAAAAACCTTGAATTTGATCCGCGTGTAAATCCATCGTAATAACGCGGTGTGCTCCGGCAGTAGCAATCATGTCGGCTACTAACTTAGCACCAATAGCCACTCTCGGCTGATCTTTTCTATCTTGCCGGGCATAGCCAAAATAGGGTATCACGGCAATGATATAATGTGCGGAAGCACGCTTGGCTGCATCAATCATCAGGAGTAATTCCATCAGATTGTCTGCCGGTGGCATTGTAGATTGGATAATAAAAACATTTTGTCCACGAATACTTTCTTCATACGAAACCTGCATTTCTCCATCACTAAAATTATAATGATTCATTTGACCCAATGACCTGCCAAATGCATTGGCAATCTTGTGTGATAATGACAAGGATGCAATGCCGCTGAATATTTTAATATCTGTTTTCATTTTTTAATGAGCCGCAAATATACAATCTTCATTATTATTTTACAAAGATTTTTAACCAAATAAAAAAGCCACATTTATCTCATGTAACTTTTGTTGAAACTTCCACCCAATGCTTTTCCATATCCGGGACTCATATTGAATCTCAATGCTACTTCTAATCCCCCTTTTGAACGTGTGGCTGGTGTTAAATCTGATAAATTTAAGTCGTAAGCAATTCCGAGTCCCCATTTATCAAATTGAAAAAGAACAGTAGGAATGACGGCATCTTTCAAACGATAATAGGTGCCAAGAGAAAGGGACATGGCTTTTTTAGCACCCGTATACACACTTTGAGCTTTAATGATGTACTTCACCATAAAACCAGTGGTAATTTCTTTGGAAGGTCCCTGGTGGATATAAGTTAAACTCGGCACTAAAGCTATCCCTGCTGACTTAATGCCAAAATCACCATTAAAATATCCAACATATCTCATGTAGAGTTTATCACCAGTATTGAAAAAAGAAAACTTTGGTGCAGTAAAATGGTAAACAGCGGCCCCTATATCAAATTTTGCCCCATCTTCTGCACTAATATAACGTTCACTTCGTGCATAGTGATAATTGATACCGCCTCCCATGTCAAACCTTGCAATGCTTGTAAGCGTTGTGTTTTCGCCCGGTAAATTCGGATTGTATTTAAACCCATCAAACTGGCTATCCCATGTAAAATTAGCAGAATTAATGGTTTTAACAGAAACGCCTGTTTGTAGTCCCAAGGACAACTTGCTGTTATCACCTGTTTTCATCACATAATTCACACCCAAGTTAGGCATTAGATTTTTAATTAATCCGTTCCCGGCATTATCATAGAAGATATTTAAAGCAATACCAAAATGATTGGCTTTTAACTTTAAATGATTAATGGCTTGCTCAAAACTAATCCCATAAGTAAGATATGATTTATTAATTCCTGACCACTGTGAGCGATAATATCCAATAGCCCTGGTATCGTAAGAAACTGTGGCTAAAGCAGGATTTAGATACAGCGGTGCCTCAGTATATTGAGAAAAATGTATATCCTGTGCTTTGACGCCAAGCATTAAAAACAAGCATACTAAGGGGTAATATTTTTTCATATTATTATTGGTTTAAGAAGTTTATCTTATTAGTGAAATATTTCCTTTCAGTAAATATGGTTTGTCGTCATAAGTAGTACCTTCTAGTTTGTAAACAAAAACACCGGTATTTAATGGTTGACCATTCTGAGTGCCATCCCAACCTACATTTTTGTCCGATGTTTCAAAAACCAGTTCCCCCCAACGATTAAATATCTGCAAAGTAAAATTTTTCAAACATCGTCCCCGCACGTATAATACGTCATTTTGTCCGTCTCCATTCGGTGAAAAAGCAGATGGAATAAACATCTCACCGCAATCGCTATCTACTCTGATTGTTACAGTGTCAATTCGTTTACAATTTTTACTATTATAGCCCGTTACATAGAAGTTGGTTGTTTCTGTTAAACAAGGTGTAATAGAGGTGCACCCACTGCATATTAATCCATCCGGACCTGTCCAGGAATAGTAGGAGGCATTGATACCATAAATTTGAACACAATCTCCAAAGCGTACGATAGTATCCTTAATGCCCATTACATTGGGTGTATCCACTACATGGATATAATTAGGAATAATGGTACTATCGCTGCCCCAGTTATTAGTAACTTTAACAAACACTGTATAATTTCCGGGAACAGGGAAACAAAATTGTGGAAAATCACCCGTGTATGTCGACGGAATAGCGCCGGAAACACTCCATTGAACGGTTTGGGGCTGTCCACCGGTAGAAGTATTCATTAACACTAAACATTGATTGGTACATATTGTGTCATTCCCCGGAATAGTGGTAAATGAAGCTACTGGTGGATTACAATTAATAACCGTTACGGTAACGGTAGAAGGTGCACTAACACAGGTCGTGAGAGTAGAATAAGCCACCTGAACAGAATATACGATGGTGGCCGTTGGATTAGGTACGGGTGGATAAAATGCGACTTGCTGAAAATTGGGGGGGACTAAAAACGTATTGGTATAAGAAGGAGGCGCACTCCATGAATACGTATAAGCAAAACCGGTAGGTGGTGTAGAAGTATTCACGCTTAATGTTCCTGTCGTATTGCCACAAATAGAGTCGTTGTTAAGTGGTGTAGTCAGAATAGCGGTTGCAGTTGGCACAGGTATAACGGTGAGTGTGATGACCTGAGGATTGGCCAGACAGCCATTAGCATCTTTACCGGTAACGGTATAATTTGTAGTAACAGTCGGATTAGCGGTAACGATGCTACCTGTACTGCTACTTAGTGTAAAAGCAGGGCTCCATGTATAAGAATTTAGCCCAGTAGCCGTATAACTAACAGATGAACCCTGACATAGTACTGTGTTGGTAGGTGTTACTGTAAAAGTCGGTGGTGGCGTAATTGTTATAGTGGTGGTGGCAGCGGCTGTGCACGAACCAGCAGAAGCAATGACCGTGTAAATAGTAGTAGCAGAGGGAGAGGCAGCTACCAGCGGACCTATAGTAGTGTTTAAACCAGAAGAAGGTGCCCAGTTGTAATTGATAGAACCGTATCCTGTGTTACCCGATGCAGTCAGATTAATCGTGGAACCACCCACACAGGTAGTGGCTGAAGAAGGTGTAACAGATGCTGTAAAAGGTGGCCCAATAATTACATCAATTGTTGCTGTACCAGAACAGCCAAAGGCATTTGTGCCAATAACTGTGTAGGTGGTATTTATTGTTGGGGAAGCAATAACAGCAGAACCGGTTGAAGAACTTAGAGAAGTAGAAGGCGACCATGAATAATTTGTAGCACCATTTGCAGTTAAAGTTGTATTGCCATTAGGACAAATGGTATTTCCTGTTGAACTTAATGTAATAGTGGGCGATGGTGAAACTACAACCGTACCAGTAGCGCTGGCTGTGTTTGTACCATCCGAAACTAAAACATTGATGGAGTAGGTGCCTGCTGATGAAAATGATATTGTTGTAACAGAACTACTGGCGGGAGTAAAGGTTGCTCCGGATGGCGTAGATGTCCATGTATAACCTGTTACTGTACTGGTACCTGTATTAGCTGTTGCAGTTACCGTATTGCCCACACAAACTGTGGATGGAGAAATAGTCAGTGTAACATTTAATATAGAGATAGGTGCACTTAATTGAATATTGTCTACTGCAAAAGAAGGATCAGTGGCTACTCCATCGTCTATGTTTTGCCATCTGAATCCAATTTTTACATTGGGGTTATTATTGGCAGACGCAGGTAAGATGATAGTGTAATTAGTCCAAAATCCTTGTCCCCCGCAAGACGTATTCACTGTTGCCGGAAGATTTCCTAAAGATGACCAGGTGGCACCATCGTAATACATTAACTCTGTATAATCACTGCCGGCTGTTCCTTCCTGAATATAATCAAAGGATAAAGTGATATTGCTGTAGCTGGTACAGTTGATTGTTGGCGACTCTGCTCGTTTGTTGGTGTTAGAACAAAATCCAAAGTCGCAGGCCCCTTCTAAATAGGCGGCGCCCTGGTCAGCAGGTAGGCCTAACATTCCAATGGCAATGTTGCCAACATGAAGTGTTCTGTTGGTTAAGGGAGGATTGGCAATACATCCGTCGCCGCAATTACCTACTCCCATTCCTGCTTCTGTAGCACTGATGTACCATTCCTGAGCATATGGATCGTTGGTTCCGGTTGAAGAAACAACCCATGCTCCATTGGTTGGTGTTGCTACTGTTGCATTGGCTACTTGTCCTTGATTGCAGCCCGTTCCAAAATCTTCAAGCCAAAAGACAGTTTGAGAACTTAAAGGTGTAGTAATGAGTAGTATGATAAAAATTAGGAAGTAAAAATATTGCTTCA
The DNA here is from genome assembly GCA_037447455.1 of Sphingobacteriaceae bacterium. Taxonomy (GTDB): domain Bacteria; phylum Bacteroidota; class Bacteroidia; order B-17B0; family Aurantibacillaceae; genus BPGX01. The sequence goes on from JBBIGQ010000019.1 coordinate 43,059, forward strand.
TAAGAATGTTTTAATATGGCGGTAAATATAAGAAAATTATAATATAATTAATATGAAAGATTAAAAAAATAAAAATGTGCTAAGATGCTTTTGATAGATGTTGGTTTGCTTGGTTGATGGTCTTGTCTTTTTTCCAGTTTGCCCATTTTTTGCCTAATGTTTTATTGAGTAATTTATCCGCCCATAAGCGCATGGTGAGGTTCAGGGCGCCGTTAAGGATATTCTTAAATCCATAAGGGAATTTTCTGTAAGCTACTGAAAAACCGGGCTCTAAGTATATCATATAATGCCACCAACCACCCGGTATAAAGAGGGTATCACCGTGTTCCAGATAAATATCATATCCACTCACTTTTTTCAGAGAAGGAAAACGTTCAAAATTTATATCATCAATATAAGAAAAATCTGCAATGCTGTATGTATTAAAATAGGGACGATACATAAATTTTGAGTATTCCTGAGAAATGAGTAATACTCTTTTTTTACCATAAAAATGAGTGTGTGATACGGCACTCATATCTATATCATAATGCATTCTTACGATTGTATTTTTTCCGCCAAAGAACATAAAACCCATATTGTCTAAAATTCCCTTGAATATAGCCGGGCAAGGAAAATCCTTTCTTAGTTGTTCTGAATGTTTAAAACCGTTAAATAAAAATAAACGATAGGGGCATTTGTCTTCGTTTTTTAAAATCTCATCAACGAATTCCGAGAATAGCATTTTTTTATCTCCTTTCACGAAGGCGCCTGTTTTGGATTGATTGTTATCAAAAACATTGACCACTACATTTCCTAATTCTTTTTTCATGTAATCAAAGTTCCACTTTTCAGCGGGGGTATTTTTGATTACTCCTTTGATTATACATGGTTTTTGAGGGTAAAAGTATAACTTTAAAAAATCGTTTTTGCTAATGTTTTCAACAAAATCGATTTCTTTAATGAGTTGCATAGTTATTTGCCTTTAAACACAGATTTTCTTTTTTCTAAAAAAGCTTTCACTCCTTCCTGATAATCGTAAGAAGTGGAGAGAATGTTTTGATAAACTGCTTCTTGTTCCAGTTGTTTGTCCAGTGTACTATCAAAGGTTTGGTTAAGGAGTTGTTTGGTATAGACCAGTGCTAAGGTGGGCATTTGTGCTATTTGTTCGGCCAATTTTCTAAATTCCATTTCAAATGTGTCGGCAGAAAAAACTTTGTAAACTATTCCCATTTGAAGTGCTTCGTTGGCAGTTATTTTATCTCCTGTCATCATCAGTGCCGATGCTTTATGAAAGCCGATTAAACGTGGCAGAAAGTAAGTGCCGCCGCTATCGGGGATTAAACCAATTTTACTAAATGCCTGAATAAAGGATGCGTTTTCAGAGGCGAGTACAATATCGCAGGATAATGCGATGTTGGCGCCGGCTCCTGCTGCTATACCATTGACGGCAGCAATAACGGGTTTTTTAAGTGTGCGGATAAGTGTTATGATAGGATTGTAATGTTGCGTTACAATGTCTACTATTTTGGGACCGTTTTTATCTATAGCTTCGTTTAAATCCTGACCGGCAGAAAAGGCCTTGCCATTTCCACTAATGACAAAGCATCGGCAGTTTTCATCTTTTTCTGCTTCTTTTAAAGCTTCTTGCAGTGCCAATGCCATTTCTTTGTTAAAGCTATTGAATTTATCGGGTCTATTTAAATAGCAATAAACGACATTGTTTTCTTTTTTGATTTCTAGTGCTGTCATTTTTTTGTTGCAAAAATAAGAATTTTAAGAATGTTGCTGAAAATGGTAACACACTGCCGATGTGCTAAAAAATACTAATGAGTCCTGCGTGTATTTTGCCGGTTCTGAAATCTGGTGATTGCCCAAAACTATTACCAACAGCATATACTAAATTAAAGAAACCGGCTTTTGTTTCAAATCGAATGCCTGTACCAAAAGCGTATACTTTGTTTTCAGAGCGTTGAAAGTTATAGTTGGCGGTGTAATATGCGGCGTCCGTGAAAATCATTAAATAAGCATTTTCGCCATAAATAAATCTGTATTCGAATGAAGGTATGATGTATTTATCTGCAAAGATGCTTTGCTCATTGAAGCCGCGAATACTTTTGAGCCCGCCAATCCGAAACAATTCGTTTTTGAATACTATAGAATTGCCACCAATGTAACCGTATTTTGCAGACAATTTTATGATGCCGTATCGACTAAAAATTTTCGGAAGGTAATATTCTGTGCTTCCTTCTAGTTGATATTGAATAGAATGGAGTAATAAATTTTTGTAGGCGAGTTCATTGATTTTAGGATTTTTTTGAATCTCTTTATTTCCAATAGATAAATTGTTTTGAAGCAGAAGTCCTTTTGTCGGGGTAATACTATTGTTCAGGAGATTAAGGTGAATACCGCAGCCATAGTATCTTGTGCGTACATCGGCATAATCGGGCAATGTGGTAATACCGGATAATCCATAAGTGGATATAAGATTGGAATTGTGTTGCTTATAGAAAAAATCAAGGTGATTAATGCCTGAAAAGTAATAACTGATGCTGAATTGATTTTGCACATCCAAGAATGTGGTGTCTTTTTTAAATAGTATGAGTTGGTATTGTGTACCTAGTGATGTGCCTAATAGATAAGGGATAGAAAAAAAGAATTTAAAGTTTTGAGTGAGTGCCTGAACTCTTTGCCAGTCCAGGTCTAATTGTTCGCCTGAATGAAACAAGGTATGGATGAGTTTAATTTTTAAATTCCCTGTAAGAATAGTTTTACCATTTGCATCGGGCTGTAATCCGACAATTCCGTCCAATTGTGAAATGTTTTTTTTATCTGCAAACAGATATACTTTATTATACTTGTCAGTGATACGTATGATGGGCGATTGACGAAGTTGTATAAAAGGTAATTTTTTTAATTTACTTTCTATTTGTTTTAATTTTTTTTCATTGTATGAGTCGTTGGGGTGGATGTCAATGTACTTGTACAGAAATTTTTTGTTGATTTTTAAATTGCCTTTCAGCAGGATGCTGTCAATTTTTATTTTTTGAAATGTCTGTATGTTTAATGCCGCTGAAATACAATTACTATCTATATGAATGCTATCTAATTTTACAGACACAAAAGGGTAGCCGTTATTTTCATAATAAGTAATTATTTTTTCAAATAGTTGAATGATTGCACTGTGTCTGACGGGCTTTTGTTCAAACTTCTTGGGCTGAAAATAATCGTAATATAATTTTTTATCTAGGTTCCCTTTTTTTAGATGAATCCAATGAAACAGAAGATGTTTATTAAAGTAATATGTGTAAATATTTGAATCTACTGATACCGAGTCATAATCGGCTAATAAATAGCCCTGCTTTTGATATTCCAATGAAATATTTTGAGTAGTTTTTATTAATTCTTTTGTGTTTGAAAGAGATTTCGAATAAATTAACTTTTTTTCTTTATTATCTAAAACCTTAAGATGTAACAATTGAGCCAGCAATGCATTATTATACTGTAAGAAGACAATCAAAATGTATATTTTATGTAACTTAGAAAAACACACAATTATTCAACTATCAACGAATAAATGAAGATATTATTTTTTAATTTGTATCTTTGGGCAAAATTAAACACTTATTTTATGAAAATGAGAAATGCTTGCATACTTTCTTTATGGTCTGTGTTTATTTTTAACGCGTACGCACAGATTACAGTTACTAATCTGAATATGCCGGCTATTGGAGACACCATCCGATATTCTATTGCCGTATTAAGTAGTGTGGGGGATTATACTTCTACCGGGACTAATTTTGTATGGCAGTTTGATACATTACGAGTAATAGGGCAGGGTAGAAGAGATTTTACAAATAATACCCCCTATCCGATGTTTAATGTTCTCGGAAAATATGGTGAGAAAATAGCAGACACAGTTTTTTCGCAAAACATTCCGGGGTTTGGCTCATTAAGTATGACAGATTTTTATCAATTTTATAGAAATATGCCTACTGTTTTTGATGTAGAAGGGGCTGGTTTAATGCTCAATTCTGTGCCTGTGCCTTCTTTTTACAGCGATAAAGATGAATTATACCTTTTCCCGCTACAATATGGGAACTATGATTCTACAACCTTCAAATTTTCCACTCCCACCACCACTGCAATCCCAATTGTGTACAAAAAATCAGGATACAGAATAACTAAGGTAGATGGATGGGGAACTATTACCACTCCTTATGGCACATTTAATTGTTTACGCATAGTAACTACCCAGTATTCCCGTGATACGATTATTTTTAATTCTACTTTTGGAAATCTGCCTATTGGATTTAATAATTTTCAAAGGTCGTATCAGTGGCTGACCAACAGTGAAAAAATTCCTGTTTTAGAAGTCAGTGGTACTGTGGGTGGAACAGGTAATTTTACCCCTAACTTAGTACGATTCAGAGACAATTACAGGGTAGTTGGTATTCAAGAGAATCAGGAACGTTCAAAATCCATCAACGTATTTCCTAATCCATCGGACGGAATGTTTAAGATAGAAAATATCTTTTATTCAATGATTACTATTTCTATTTATTCTATTTCTGGACAAAATGTTTTAAATATTAATGAAGGGCAGAATTTTTCAGATTATATTGAAGTAGATGCATCGCACTTGCCTAATGGAAAATACATTGGTGTGATTCTGGCAGAGCAATCTGTGTTTTTATTTCATTTAGAAATTGTGAAGTAGTGGAATCAAACTTATACGGTTTGTTAGCTTA
>JBBIGQ010000020.1:0-40327 GCA_037447455.1 Sphingobacteriaceae bacterium
TTCGGACGCCGAAATAATGGAGGCGGACATACAAATGTCGTAATCCTACTCGGGAGTGGAGAAGGGTTTCAAGACAAAGTAACCGTATTTTATCATACCAATATTGGAGTCGTAATCCTACTCGGGAGTGGAGAAGGGTTTCAAGAGCAGTTATGTTTATTTTATTGATTGTTAGGAAGTTGTGGTGATTATTTTTTTGTTGTTTGGTTTTTTGATTTTTTGGAGGGTGTGTTTTTTGAGGGGTGATAAAGGGGGTATTAAATTGTTGCAAATGTATTCAATTTTGTGATTTGTGAAGTTTGGTTTCAATATTATTTTATATTTTTATGATTTGATATGCATTTGTTTGTGGATACTTTTGGTGCGCATTTGTCTGTAAAGGATGGGGTTTTGGTGGTTGAGAAGGATGATGTGTTGTTAGATGAGGTTTCTTTGGAGCATTTGAGTTCGATACATTTGATGGTAAATTGTAGGGTTAGTACTGGGGTGGTTGTGGAGTGTTCGCATCGTCAGGTTCCTATTTTTGTGGAGGATGGTATTCATATTTCGTCGATGGTGTGGTCGCCTGCTTATTCTTCTATTTCGTTGATACGAATAAAGCAGGGTTTGTTGAGTGTGTCGAGGATGAAGTATGTTGTTATTCATCGGTTGTTGATTTCGAAGAATATGAATCGTTTGGAGTTGTTTAAGAATGTAATGAGTAAATATCATTATCGGAATTTGAGTGTTGATATTGAGGGTATAAATAATAGTATAAGGGTGGAGTATGATGATAATAAGTTGAGGTCTTTGGAGGCGCATGCCTCGAAGTTGTTTTTTGATGTGTATTTTTATTTGTTTCCTGAGGTTTTTAGGCCGAAGCGTCGGGAGCATAGGGGGGCTGGGGATTTGGTGAATATGGTATTGAATTATGGTTTTGGGATTTTATATAAGCATATTATGAAGTCGTGTGTGTATGCTGGTGTGGATCCTTTTTTGCCGCTATTTCATCAGGTACAGTATAATAAGCCAACGTTAGTGTATGATTTGATTGAGCCATACAGAGCTTATGTGGAGCGTTGGGTCTGGGATTTTTTTAGTGGGGATGTGGAGGGTGTTGTGAAAATGATAAGAGAGGGTAGTATGGAGAGTGTAGAACAAATTCCAAAGGATTTGAAGAGGAGTTTTTTGGAGTTTTTTTATGATTGTTTTTCGAATACGGTGTTGGAGCGGAATGGGAAGTCGAGGAGTTTGGAGAGTCATATACAGATAGAGTTGCAGCAGTTTGCGAGTTATTTGAAGAATTTGAATATGGATGAATTAAAAAATAATTTGTTATGAAGCGGATGTTGATTTTTTATGATATTTCGGAGGATAGGGTTCGGAATGATGTGGTGAAGTTGTTAAAGAGATGTGGGTTTTATAGGTTGCAAAAGAGTGTGTTTGTGGGTATGACGAATGATAGGGGGTATAAGAGTATTGAGTTGTTTGTAAAGGGGATGAAGGCCAAGGAGGAGTGTAGGCATGATTCGGTGATTGTGGTGTATTTGGATGATCGGATTTTGCGGACGATGTGTGATTTGATGCGTGATGAAAATGATGGGTTTAGAGAAATGCTGGATTTTTTTTGTGGGAAGAAGGTGGTGAAGTTGATTTGATGTTTGTTGATTTTTGTGTAGGAAGTATGGTGAGTTTTTTATGTGTGTTTGTATATTTTGTATATGATGTTATCTGTTTTTTTTTGTTGGCGTGGGGTAATAATATTTGCTTAAAAATGATTTGATATGTATATTTGTGCGAAATGTGAGTTATGAAATTTACACAGGAGCAGTCGATTGCATTTGGTAGAATGATAAATTTTATAGAGAGTAATGATCAGCGGCGTGTTTTTATATTGAAGGGATATGCTGGTACTGGAAAAACGACTTTGATTAAGGAGTTGTATAAGCATTATCTGGTAGAAAAATATTTAGACGCAAATAAATCAAAATATGAGAATTCTAAAATTGATATAACGGCAACAACTGGCAGGGCATCTCAGATATTGAGTAATAAAATACTGAGGGATGGTAGAATCTATAGTTTATTGAAACCTTTGTATACTCATTTTGATGGATCCGAGGGTGATATTGAAATTGAATATGATGTGTTTACATCAAAGAATGTAAAGTTAAGCAAATTGGTAAAGACCGTGCATTCTTTATTGTATCGGTATGAAGATATCAGTAAAGATGTGGAATATATTGGTATAAATGAGTTTGCCAGAAAAACTTTGTTGATATATTCTCCGGTTAAGAGTGAAGAATCGGGGGTGGTGGTTGTGGATGAAGCTTCAATGTTGTCGGAGGACACGTCAAATTCTGATTCGTTTGCCCTATTTGGGAGTGGAAATTTGCTGAGGGATTTGTTTGAATCGATGCCGAACAAGAAGTTTATTTTTGTGGGGGATCCGCTGCAATTACCTCCGGTGGGTAGCGATTTTTCTCCTGCTTTGTCAGCGTCACATCTGGCGAGGAGGTATCAATTGAAAGTAGAGGAATATGAACTGAGGAAAATCATCAGGCAATCGGAGAATTCTGGGATATTGTTTGCGGGAAAATTATTACGATGGCAGGCAGAGCATCCAAGGCATAGTAAAAGGGTGGTTTTTTACATTAAAGGAATTAATGACCTTAATTTTAAGTCGGAAGGTACTTTTTTGGACAATTATGTTCAATCAGCCAAAAAATATCTTGAGGAAGATAAAAAATCTGGTTTAAAGGAATTTATTAAGAATCATATATACATTGTTTTATCAAATCAAAAAGCTTACCACAATAATAATTATTTCAGGTATAGTATTTTTGGTGTTAACAAGATGAAGGTTTTGAATGTGGGAGACATATTACAGGTGACACAAAATAATTATCATCATCAATTGTTTAATGGTGATTTTATTCAGGTTTTGAAAATTAAAGAGAGGGAGAGGTTTTGTAAATTAAACTTTGTGAAGTTGGATATACAGAATATCTATGATGAGGGTCAGTCGGTTGTTCAAGATGTGTTATTAGTTGAGTCGATTTTGGAAAGTGGTAAGAATAATATTAGTCATAGTTCTCAGAATTATTTGATACGGAATGCTTTGTTAAAAATTAAGTACAGCAATAAAAAGGAGAGAGAGGAGATTGTTATGGTAGATGAATTGTGGAAAAAAGCGTGGAATGATATAACAAAGGATTTTTTTCAGGCAATTGATAACTGTAATAATGTTTTAGTAGAAAACTCGTTAAAGGAATTGAAAAGTAATACCATTAACACTATCAGTAAAATAATGGATAATATTAGTGATTATCTGATAGTCGGTTCAAATAACAATTATCAGTTAACTAAAAAGGTAACTGAACAGGAAAGACCTGTTTTGATGCATTTAATGAATAAATGGTCAAGTTATCTGCAATCGGTTTCTAAGAATGAAATACAAAGTAAAGAGGAGTTGAAGCGGAAATTATCTTATAGTTCAGTTATCCGAAGTACAATCAAGTTGTTATTATCTAATGATAAGTATTTGAATGCTCTCCGCTCTGTATATGGGTATGTGATTACGTGCCATAAAGCACAGGGTGGGGAGTGGGACAAGGTGTATGTTCAGGCGGATGAATCGTTACAGAAAGTGACGGCACCTTATAAGTGGTTGTATACTGCGGTAACAAGAGCACGGAAGGAAGTTGATATTTGTGATTTCTGGCATTTTGAGGATAAGGATGAGTTGCTTGATAAATTGACGGATATGATTTAAGGGATGAGTTTCTTTAAATAGATTTTTTATTGGGTTGTTATTGTGATTGTGGGAAGAATGTGTGATGTTTAATTTAATTGAACGAGTTGATATGGTCTGAATTTGATGAATTGGAATTGGGATTGTTTGATGTTGTTTTGTTGAGAGAGGATACGGTGTGTGGTGCTGGCATAACAGGGGATGTTATGATGTAAGAAAAGTTGAATGATGAGGAAGATGTAGGTGTGTTCGCCCATGATGTGCATGGCGTAGTTGGAATGTTTGTATTTGTTGTGGATTCTTTGGAATTCTGAGTTTGCGAGGGTGTGGAGTTGGGAGATATTTAAGGCGGGATCTATGTACGGAAATGGTTCGTCAATGATTTGGGAAAATTGTTTGATGGCTTGGGAGTGTTGATTTTCAGGCCAGGGGTTGGAGGGATGGTTGGAGTAGTTGATGAGCATGGAGGGTAGGTGTTGGGTATTGAGTGTTGAATAGGTTGGGGTATTTGATGTGTGTGGTGGTTAGGTGGTTTTGTTTATCTCAGCTATTATGTATTTAAAGTTGTTTTTTATATCATCAACAAGGGTTATTTGAATTGTTGAATTATTATCTGATTTGTTTTCAATTTTAAATAATACAGAGTTTTTTTCTAAACCGTAATGAGCAACGAAATTCCTTGCGTTAAAAGCTTTATTTATATGCTGTTTATCGGGAAATACATCGTTTGTAAAATTACGGGATGATAATTTAGAGGGATCAATTTCATCATCAATTAATTTTTTTAATTCATATAAAAATTTTTCGTAAACATTTTTTAGATTAACTTCTTCGAAAAAAGATTTAAGAAAATTATTTTCATTTTGACTACATAAGTCCAATTCATTTTCATTTAAAATATAAAGATATTTAAAGTCATTTTTTTTAGTTATATCATTTTTAGTTATTTTACAATAGTAATTTGGGGAATGATTTAGATTTTTATACAATTTGTTATAGAAAGTGTTGTAAAAACTACATGTAAATAAATAATTTATAAGTGCAGAAAATTTTACTTTTGTTAATTTTAAGTTAATTTTTATTTCTTCTTCATGAGAAGAAATTGAGTTTTGATTAAGTTCGAGAATATTTTTGTAGGAAGTGTATTTATTTACTTGCATGATTAATGATTCCGCAGGATAGTTTTTATAAAATTCTTTGTAAAAATCAAATAATACTTCATTAAATAAAAGGATTACATAGCCATTTTTTATGGAATAAAAGAGTATTTGGAAGTATAATTCAAAGAAATCGTTGATTAAATTTTCCTGATGTGAATTGGAAGTAGGTTGGAGGATGTAACGTATAATTTTAGTTATGTCATTTAAGTCATTCCCTTTTTTTATTTTATACGGGATTTCGAAAAAAAATTTTGCATTAATTTCTGATTTGTGAATTGAAAATTCTTTTATCTCATTGGGATTGGTAATTGGATCTGAAAAAATTGTAAAAACATTAAGATTGTTTTTTAGTCCATTAAATATGTTACTAATTGGGATAAATTTATTTATTGCGTTGAGCATTGCGGTGATGTAGATGTTGTGCCCAGAAGAGACGTCTACATAAACTTTTTCAACATCAACATAATCAACAAGAAGTTTTGAAAGTATTTGAATAGTAATGTCTTCAAGTTTAGATTGAAAATGGAAAGTTTGAGTTTTTTGAGTTTGTTTGTCTTTTTTTATGAATTTTCCGATAGAATTGACGATTAGGTATTTGTTATCTTTTATGTGGGGGTGTTCTTTGATGATTGGGTCTGGTGTTTGTAAATAATCTATTGTGTTGATATTATTAACTTTTGTCAGGTATTCATCACTACTGTTTTCAACATTTTGAATGGGGAGTGAAATGGGTACTATGAATAAAATTTCGGTTTCTTCTTTTTGCTCTGCAAGCACTTTGTCTTTCCAAAATAAAGAGGTTAATGTATATTTACCATCAAGTTTTTTGCCTTCATCTGTTTGGTAAGAGAAAAGTAACTCTTGGTTATAATTTCTATCTAATCTTGCAACTTGTATGATTAAGTTTTTGATTTTATTCATTTACAAATTTTTTTTCAAGTTCAGTGATAGCTTTTTTGATGTTTTGGATGGCATTTTGGGGGGTGATTTGCTTTTCGAGTTGGTGGGCAATGCCGTGTCGGATGTTGTTGATTTTATAGTTATATATGATATCACGAAGATATTTGTACTTTGTTTTTGTTTGGAAGAGTTTTTTTTTGGCTTTTTCACGGTCGTTAGAGGATACTGGGTTGAGGTTTTCGTTACAACAGATGTAGGTGAATATGGTTTCATAAAGGATGATGGCGGCCATTCCGTAGCGTTTGTTTTCGAATTGCCATTTGGCGAGTTCGAGTTGGAATCTCCATTCTGGGATGTTTTTTAGTTCGCCTTGGAAGCGTTGTAAGAAATTGGTGAGGATTTTTGGGATGATGTTTTTTCCGAGGGAGGGGTATTGTTTGTTGAGGATGCCACGAAGTTGTTGGATGTTTTGACGAAAGTGGAATATGAGGTTGAGATTGATGTTTTCGGAGAATTGGTGTAAGAGGTGAGCTTCTGAGGGGTTGGTTTCTTTAATAAGTTCGGAGAGTAGGAAGCTGTTGGCGTAGTTTTGGAAGTCGTAGGCGGCTTGTGTCCACATTTGGATGTTTTGGATAGCGTTTAGGTTGATGATGGGAGCGTATCCGAGGTCTTTGATTACTTCGAGCATTCCGTAATAAATGCCTTTGATTTGTATAGTGTTTTGATGAATCCAAGTGAAGTACTGTATGACTTGAAGGAGTACAATGGGGAGCGAACGAAAACTGTGAGTGATGTCAATGTATAGGTCAATTTTTTGTGAAGAAGGAGTAAGAAGTTCGTTTGTGAGATGTTGGTAAATGGTTTCTATGTTTTTTTGGATTTGGTTTTCGTCAATACCGTATTCTATGATAATGATTTTGATTTTTTTGTTGCTGTATTGATTGATTTGTTGTTCGATGTTTTGAAATATTTTGGGGTCGTAGTGGTCGGAATGGTTTTTATTTTGGAGTTCGGTGAGTTGGTTGAAGAGTTGTTCGTTGATGTGATTTTGAGGGACGAGGTCGAAGTAGAGTTGTTCCCACATGGATTTGAATGTGCCAATGAAGATGATTTTTTGAATAGGAAGAAGTTTAGCAAGTAGGAGCGAAATATAACTGGTTTCGTATTCGGTATTGAGGAATTTATATTTGGCTTTTTTGTATTCTCTTTTGTTGTCGACTAAGTGAAAAGAACCTGTACCGAGGAATGAGATGAGATGGGACATGGGGGGAGTTCTTGTTTGTTTTATGAAGAAGATTTGTGGTTATAGATAATTTTTTCAAAGAAGACAGATTTGATTTGATTGTTTCTTTTATCTAAGTCTCTGATTAGAACTTCTATTATGCTTTGAGGTTCTATTTTAGTTCCGTAGTTAATTCTAAAGTTTTTGTCGTAATTGTAGTTATTTAAGAGAAGTTCAAAAAACAACTGACCATTTTCATGTTTCAGTATTTTTGCATTGACTTTAGAACCTTTTTTAATTTTTGATGCATCAATAAAATAAACAGAGAGGTCTTCTGGAGTAGTTGAAGTGGGCGATGTTAGATGTTGAAGAGAAGAGGAGATTTCGGTTATTCCAAAGTGAAAGTATTGATTGTTATGTTCAAATACTGTACGAGATACAGGAAAAGTAGAGAAGTTAAAGCTATTCTTATTTTTTTTACCGATTTCGAGAAGTTGCATTGTATCATTGAATAGCATAGCTAATTTATTATTTGGATCTATTTTGTATAATTTATAAAAGTATAGATATATTGTGGTGGTATAAAATCCAGAGGCGAATGCTAAGTTTAGGTAAAAGGAAGAATCTGATTTTTGAGAGTCAAATGTTTTGGATTGTTTTTCATCAAATAGGTAGCTTTTTTTATCTTTAATTTTTTTTGAGAATTCTATATTAAATTTTTTAATTTCATTAAAGAATATTATAATTTTATTGATGATGTTTTGTATGATGTTTTTCTTGAAATCATTTAAGTTATTTTGATTTAAATTTTTAATATCTATTCCATAAATTGATTGAATTTTTTCACGAAGGTTTATCCATTTTTTAGAAATTATTTTTTCATTTTTATCTTTTTCAATTATTGCGTTATGATTGTAGTCGTACAATTTGCTTAATTCGAATAAGTAAAAAATATCAAAGTCAATTGTAAATTCAAAAATTAAATTTTCATTGATTGCTTCAATATAAGGTGTTTGGTGTTGAGGTTCTTTGTCTTTTAGAATTAGTAAGGATTTTTTAATTACATAATAGTATTCTTGATTTTTTTTGGAGTGATCGGAGAGATTAGCATCTGAAATTCTGAGGAATTTGAGTAGGTCGTATTTTTCGTCAAATTCTTCTTTTATCTGATTGGGAGAAGTAGCGTATATATTTTTTTGGGGCTCTTCATAAGTAGAATAAAAGTAATTTTTTTCTAGTTCTTCGGCGAAAATTTTCTTAATTTTATCAAGATGTTTATTGTTTTTGTTATTAATTAATGATTTTTCTGCATCATTATAAGCTTTGCCTAATGCTTTGTTTAATATTGTTGTTTTTGTGTTATCACTTTGTTTAATAATGTCGAAAAGCAATGCGGTTCGAATGGCACCTTTTATTGATGAACCGGGAATGTATGGTGAACCAGAAGGGTGTTTTAATTGGGATTTTATGTGGAATTTTTTATTTTCATCGAATTGTCCGAGGAGAACATTGGATTTTTTATTTTTTTCAATGTAGTTGAGATACTCTTTCAAGATTTTATCTTTACCGTTTTTGAAGAAATTGTACAATTTTAACTTTTCTTTTAAAAATTGGTTAGATTCCTGGTTTTCACTTTTTTTTTCTGCGATTTTAAGGATTTCTTCAATAAAATCGTTGAATTCATTCAAGATTTCACTATTTTGTTCGGAAGCAAATTCTAATAGTTCGTAGATATTGATTAAGTAAATTTTATTGTTTTGTTTTACAAAGTCAAATATTTCATACTGTTGATTATTACCTATATGTAAAGGGGTTATGGTTTTAAGATAGAATTTTTGTGGATGGCTGATGTTGAGCATAGTTAGTATATGTTTAATGTTAGTCCTAAGCCGTATTGATGGATATTATTTGAGAATATAATGTTTTTACCAATAAAGTTTATATGTTTTTTAGAGAAATCTTTTGTGGAAATTTTTGTGGAATTAAGTGGGAATATAGAAGATTCTTTGAAGTAATAAATGGGGGGCTTTATGAAATTTGGGGCATTAGAGGGTCCGAAATAACCTTGTCTTTTGATGAGTTGATAATTTAAGTTTATGTTATTAGAATTTTGAAGTACAAGATTGTTTAATTCATCTGGTGTAGGGTTGTAAAGTGATAGGTTTATTATAGATTTTGGATTTGAGGTGGAAAGATTTTGATTTTGATATAGGTCATTTATATCAAATTCCTGAATTTGATAGTCGAATTTACCTTTGCCAATAGAGCGATTTCCACCAATTCCAATTATTCTCAATAAGTTAAGTATTTTTTCTAAATTGCCATTTGTGTTATCAATTGCAAAGAAAAAGAGACCTGTTTTTTCAAGTTGAATAGTTTCTGATGCGCTATTGATGTGGAACTCTGTTTCAGTAAACAATTGGCCTTTTCCGTTTTTTTCTAATGTACCGCCATGCAATCTATCAATTGTATTTTTTATGATATCATAAGTTTTGATTTGCGGATAATGAAAAGTTTCTTTTTCAAAGTTTTCTAATTCTGAAATAAGTTCATTGAGCGTTTTAATTTGTGATGATAATATTTTTTTGAAAACGGATTCTGGAATATAATTAATGTTTTTAATTTTTTTTCTATTTTGGAGATAAGAAAAATTTTTAGATTGTGAATCTGTGTTATTGTTGGATGAAAAAGGTAGATGGGGGATGGGATAAAATCTGAAGGTTTTATTATTATGTTGATAGAAGGGAAAAGAAGAGCTTATGATGAGTTGTGGTGGGTCAGATGAGTTGTCGCTATATGAGTTTAAGAAGTGTTGAAGGGTTGAATGCTCAAAAAGCATTGGTATTGTTGATGCCCAATTCCCCCAGAGGGTATCAGAGGGTAATAGAGATTTTAGTCCGCCTTGAAAATTGTAAAGGTATACAACTTTTAATTTGTTATTCATTGTCAAAAAAAATTTTTACTATTTTATGATACAGAATTATATGACACAGAGTTAATGCTTTTTAGATTTTCGGTGAGATTGTTATTAAAATTTATGTAATTTTGATAATTATCATTATTTGATAGAATGTCATTGATATGCAATTCTATTATAGGATCAAAAAGATGAATTTTTACTTTACCATAACCTCTGCTTCCAGATTTTCCGATATAATTTAGTTCAAGAAGTTTTAATCCAAGTAATAATTTATCTATGTGTTCTTTTTTCAATTGTTTTTGTTGATCTTGGTAGAAGTTTAGGTATAAGATTTCAAAATTAAATTTGGATTCTGCTACGACTCTTTCGATTTGTCTGGGGTTGGCTGCTGATGTTAATCTATTTATGGTATTTTCAGATTTAAGTTCTGTATAAAGGAGGGGGGTATTTAATTCTTTCCACATATTGATGGTTTCTTCGTCTGGGTAAGCGTCTCGAAAAATGAGTCGGGAGAAAGAAATTTCAGTTTTATTTTTTGCATCATTTACACCTTCACCAAATAATGAAGTTATTTTTTCGTCATTAGAGGGTCCACCATCATTTTTTACGCAACTAAGTGCATATTCTAATAAGGTTCGAATTTTTCCTTTTAATGAGCTGCCTGGAATATAAGGCAAGAGTGTTCTGGGGTCTCGTATTACAGGTGAGTCCACGCCTCCAATTTCTATTTTATCAGCATTTCCACCGATGTGTAAGCCAGTTACGGATTCTATTTTTCCTTTTAGGATAATGATTGAATTTAATTTGTAATTTGTGTTACTCATAGTTATTTATTTTTAATTTTTTTCCTTAGAATAATATTTATGATAAGCTACAAAGCTTTCAATAGCAATGAAGAATTTTTCTAATTTTTGGGTAAAATCAGATTTGTCTTGTTCTTTGACTATATCATTAATCATTGGAAAAATAAATGATGCAAATTTTTTTACGTTTTTTGGGTGACGACCTGCTGCATAAGCTAATAGTGGTTTTAAGAGTGTAAGTTTTAATTTAATTTTATTAATATCTTTATTTTTTGAATACTCAAGTCGAATTTCAACTATTTTTGAGTAAAAATTTCTGACTTGATTGGTGTTTAATTCTTTAAACTTTTGCTCTACATTTTCTTTAACTTTTTCTATTATCTCATTTTCATTATCGCTTTTTAAGTTGATATTGCTTGATGTTTCCATAGTTTTATTTTTTATTATTTTTATTTTTTAGTTTTCTGGTTTTAAGAATCACATAACTTGTTGAAATCAGATAGTTTTTCAAGGTGTCTGATATAACATGTGGTTTAGCATTTGGTTCTTTAATATCGGTTAGTAGGAAATTTTTAACTATTAAATGAATAATTTCGTTACTCATTTCAGGTTTTTTGATAAATTGCTCATTATATCCGTGTCTTGCGAAAAGGTAATGAAGTAAAGGAATATTTTTATTAAGTTTGCTTATATCTAAAATTTCCCCGTATTTACCGGATTTTGAGATGGATTTTTTGATTATCGTATGTACTTTGTAAATTAAAGAACGAGATAGTTTACCTTTATCTGAGTTTGAATCATTTACATCTTCTGGAATTAATTTTAGAATATCTTCTGCGAATTTCAACATTTTTTCGTAACACCGCCACTCGGTGGTTTTATCAAAGACAGTAATTGCATTTTTCTTGGGTTTGTTCTTATCAGGAGGATAGTTTTTGGATTTATTTTCCATTTCTTCTGCCATCTCAGCAAACCTATATACTGGAAAGTTGTCGTGGCATATAAAAATACCTGCACTTATTGTTATATGTTTATTTTCGCATACAAATCTTCTGAATTCTTGGTTTAAATCTTTTGAAAAGTGAATGATGTTATACCAAGATCCAACGAAGAAAGCATCATCACCACCGCTGTAAGTAGTGTAAATTTTAAATTTATTGGCCAAATAGTTTAATCGGGCAGAGAAAAATAAGTGTAATTCACGGCTTAGGGCAGAGTATTTTTCAAGTTTAAGTTCATTGGAAAATCCTTCCGCAAAAATCAAAGCTAAATTATCAACATCCAGTCGTAAAATTCCTAATGATGGATAATCTAATGAATTATCTGATTCTTTAGAAGAGTAATTTAATTTAGCAATTTCTTCAAATGAGTAGATTTCATCTTTTTCGTCTTTGGGTGCTGCATTGTTAACAAATTTAAATGAGTAAAAGATATTAGATATGGACGATAATTGACTTGCAAACTCTAAAAAATTGGTACTATTGATTTTAACGATATTTATCCATTTACAATTTATGCTATTATTAAGATTTTGAATAAATTTAGTTACTTTATTGTTATCTAAAACAAAAAGTAAAATGGTATCCTCATCGGTAAGATCAATCTTTAAATAATCGGATACTTTAAGGAAATTGTTTTGCGCCAAATGGTCATCTTTATTAACTAAAGTTAAAACGAGATTTTGTGCGTAAGGTAAAGAATCACCTAAAAATTTATCGAAATACTCATTTTTTTTATAATGATTTTTGAAATCATTTTGACTTTGAGAGTTAAGTTTGAAAACATTTTCAATGGAGTGAATAAATTTTTTATTTTTTTTGTTTTTTAATTCAATTTCTATTTTGTTTAAAACTTGTTCTAAATCAATAATTTGATTATCATTGTTTAAAGTTACTTCTTCAAGAGCATAATTTAAACTAATGTCAAAAGTAAATTGCTTAAATATAGAGTGGTTTAAACTAAATATAATTTTCTCTATTTCATTCTTCTTATAGGGAGGCAATATCATTAAAAAATGTCCGCCCCCAGAGAATATCACATTGAATTCAAATAAATCTAGCTTATAGGCAATAAACGAACTTAGTACATCGGTGAGTAGATTAATAAAGAATGAGCGTCCTCTTAATTTTTTTGATAATCCTCTTGTGGCGCCTGCTTCGTCTTTTTCAATATTTGAATAAATAAATTTTTGTATACCAGAGATATCGCATTTTAGTATCAAAGCTTTTCTAGTTCCATTGCATTCAGAAACGGAACTTTTTATTGCTAAACTTGATCTTATATTATCAAATAAACTGATGGTTTCATCATCAATGGATGGGATTCTAGAACCGTATTTGTTTAATACATAAAACAAAGTATTAATTTTATGTACATCATTTTTAATGTGTTCAAAAACGAGATTAATTTCATTCTGTAATTTTTCAAAGTGATTAGTAAAAGTTCCTATACCATTTGATGTGTCACTCAATTGAGGAAAAAAGTAATTATCCAAAGAACTAATGGAATCTACATTTACATCATTAATTTTTGAGATACTATAATAACTATTACTTTTATTGTTATTAGAATCTTTTGTGCTAGTATTTTTATTAGAATCTTTTGTGCAAATAGAGTTATCTGTGCTAATATTGTTATTAGAATCTTCTTTTCTTTCTCTAATCGATATGCTGCTGAAAAATTCTTTTAATAAGATGTTTTTGTATTCTGATTCGTCTTGTATGTTTAACTCGAAATTTTTAATTTTTAACTCTTTATTAAAATTAGCACGCCAAAATTTACCAATATCATGCAATAAAGTAGCAAGGTAGCTCTCGGTATTTTGTGGAGTTAGTGAGGACATAGTAAGTTATTAGTTTTTTATTAAAAAAGATGATGCGGCAAATTTAAGGTATAAATTCTTAAAAGTTATCAACTAATTAAATTTTTTTATCCACAAAATTTTTTGAGTGTGTTTTTTGAGGGAATATAATACCATAATTTTTTGCAGCACCTTTGCCTAATCCAATATGCGGTGGAAGAAAAAAGTTGGTTTTAAATTTGACATTGAAATATTTGAATTTAACATCTTTGAAGCTTATCCAATCTTCCTTAAGAATCTGAAAGTATTGAATTTCTATTTTATCATTGTTGTTTGTAAAATTAAAATCAATCCCTCTTAAAAAGGTCAAAATATTGTCTTTCAGTCGTATTTTTAAGAAGATTTCTTTTTCTTCGGGCAATTTTAGTTGTTTGAACTCTTCGTAGTATTCATCATACAATGGGATCCACCTCAGTAATTCGTATTCAAATTCACCATTGGTGACAATGGAATAATTAAAAGAAAATATCTTATGGAGTTTTAATTGAATTTTACCATTAGTTTCTTCAAGTTTATTGAACAAATAATGAATATGTTCTACGCCATGATGCAGGTATAATATCACGCCCTTGTTGCTTATGATTTTATATTGAATTAGTGGATAATCATAATTGAATTTGTTTTCAATATGATTATGATAGAGAATAGCGTGTCCTTTTGTAAGAGAAATGGCGATTGCTCTCAGCTTATCCACTTCATAAGGATAAAAATTATTTTCAAACAACAATTTTAAGTAAGGCACTCTTGCGATATGCATTTTTTGGGGTGGTAACTTATGAAAAATAATAGCAATGTTGGTAAAAAAAATGAAGTGAATGAGCAATTTTTTTTTCATACTTTTGCAGTCCTTTTATTTTTATGATAGAAAATACTAATACATATTTTGCTCATCCTACGGCTGTTATTGATGAAGGATGTAAAATCGGTAAAGGGACTAAAATATGGCATTTTTCACACATTATGTCGGATTGTGTTATTGGAGAAAATTGTAATATTGGACAGAATGTGGTGGTTTCACCGAAAGTTGTTTTGGGCAATAATGTAAAAGTGCAAAATAATGTGTCTATCTATACTGGTGTAATTTGCGAAGATGATGTATTTTTAGGGCCTTCCATGGTTTTTACCAATGTAATCAATCCGAGAAGTGCGATTGCTCGCCGAGAGCAGTATCTTCAAACACTTGTAAAGAAAGGTGCTACGATTGGTGCTAATTCTACGATTGTTTGCGGACATACTATTGGTAAATATGCTTTTATTGGTGCGGGTGCTGTGGTTACGAAAGATGTGCCGGATTATGCACTGGTGGTAGGCAATCCTGCTCGTCAAACAGGATGGATGAGTGAATATGGACATCGTTTGAATTTTGATGAAAATGGTATTGCCATTTGTCCTGAAAGCGGACAAAAATACCAATTGAGAGATGGCAAAGTAATTAGAATTGAATAGTATGAAAAAAATAAATTTTGCTGTTATAGGTCAGGGGCATATTGGAAAGCGGCACGCTGAAATGCTTCGTCGTAACGAACATTGTCATCTTGTGGCGGTATGCGATGTGCAAGACAAAGAAACTTTGGGTTTAAAGGATTTGAGAGAACCGTTTTATCAGGATTATTATGAAATGTTGAATAAACATCCTGAAATTGAAGTGGTGAATATCTGTACACCGAATGGTTTGCATGCTCTTCAGGCCATAGATTGTTTGTCTTATTCAAAGCACGTAGTCGTGGAAAAACCATTGGCTTTGAGTACTGCAGATGCAGAAAAAATTATTTATACGGCATTAAAATATCACAAGCAGGTTTTTTGTGTGATGCAGAACAGGTATTCGCCGCCTTCTGTATGGTTAAAAGAAATTGTGGATAAAAAAATAATCGGAGATGTGTATATGGTGCAATTAAATTGCTACTGGAACAGAGATGAACGTTATTATACAGGCAAGAACTGGAAAGGAACACGGGAATTAGACGGAGGCACCTTGTTTACTCAATTTTCGCATTGGATTGACTTGTTGTATTGGGTTTTTGGAGATATCAAAAATATACAGGCCAAGTTTGCTGATTTTAATCATCAAACGCTTACAGATTTTGAAGATAGTGGGTTGGTGCAATTTGAATTTGTGAGTGGTGGAATAGGATGTATTAATTATTCTACGGCTGTGTGGGATAAAAATTTAGAATCGTCCATCACGGTGATAGGAAGCAAAGGTTCTACAAAAGTAGGCGGACAATATATGGACAAAGTAGAGTATTGTCATATAAAGAATTATCAAAAGCCCGAATTACCACCAACTAATCCTGCCAATGATTATGGACCTTATAAAGGTTCTGCCAATAACCATCACTATGTAATAGAGAATGTGGTACAAACATTAAACAATGGGCATTCTGCTACTACGAATGCCCTTGAAGGACTTAAAGTAGTAAACATCATTGAGCGTATCTATGAATTAAGACCATCTTGTGTTTTAAAACAAAATCCTTCGGTCTTACAAAATACGAATAATTAACTTTAAAGTTTTTGATATGAGCATTTCAAAAGATCTTAAAGATAAGAAAAAAGTTATTGCAGTTATTGGATTAGGTTATGTAGGATTGCCAATCGCTCTGGCATTCGCCAAAAAGGTGAAAGTACTTGGATTTGATATTAATGAAGAACGAGTTAAGTTAATGAAAAAGAAAATAGATCCAAGTAATGAGTTGCCATCATTAGAATTTGAAAATTCGGATATAACTTTTACATCTCACCCGAATGATTTGAAAAAAGCCAATTTTTTTATTGTGGCAGTGCCTACACCTATTGATGAACATAATTTGCCGGATTTGAAGCCCTTGTTGTCTGCTTGTCACACTGTTGGAAAGGTCTTGAAAAAAGGCGATTATGTGGTTTTTGAATCTACAGTGTATCCGGGCTGTACAGAAGAAGATTGTGTGCCCGTGTTAGAAAAAGAATCGGGTTTGAAATTTTGTAAAGATTTTAAGGTGGGCTATTCGCCGGAACGTATCAATCCTGGTGATAAAGAACATACGATTACCAAAATTATTAAAGTAGTATCGGGATGCGATAAAGAAAGCTTAGAGGAAATTTCAAAAGTGTACGAAATTATTGTTGGACCAGGTGTTTTCAAAGCTAAGAACATTAAAGTAGCAGAAGCGGCTAAAATTATTGAGAACACTCAACGCGATGTGAACATTGCATTAATGAATGAGTTGTCTATTATTTTTTCGAGAATGGGTATAAATACTTATGATGTATTGGAGGCAGCAGGAACTAAATGGAATTTTCTGAAGTTTTATCCAGGACTGGTGGGTGGACATTGTATAGGCGTAGATCCGTATTATCTCACCTATAAAGCAGAAGCATTAGGATATCATGCAAGAGTGATCAATAGCGGACGCTATGTGAATGACAGTATGGGCTTTTATGTGGCCAAGAATACTGTTAAAAGAATTATTGCAGCAGGAAAAAATCCAGGAAATGCAAAGGTTTTAATTATGGGTTTTACATTTAAAGAAAATGTTTCGGATATACGGAATAGTAAAGTAGCCGATATTGTGAAAGAATTACAATCTTATTCTGTAAAAGTAGATATTGTGGATCCACATGCAGAACCTGAAGAAGTAAAACATGAATATGGGTTGAGTTTAATTAAAAAGCCCCAATCCAAAGCATACGATGCCATTATTGTAGCAGTAAATCATAAAGAATACCTTTCATTAAATGAGAAAGATTTTCAAAAATTGCTGAAACCCAAAGGAATTTTGGTGGATGTGAAAGGCATTTACAAAAATAAGATTAGTAAATTAAATTACTGGAGTTTGTAATCAGAAAAAATGAAATATGCTGTTGTTGTTAATTCAATGAGCAAAATATTTTATAGATAGAAAGTTTTGATTTTTCAAATAGTAGATAAGGGAATAAAAATCTTCCATAAAATATAGAGGGTTTATCGGAAGAAAAGCAACTACCACTTTTTGGGAACAAATTTTTTATCATTTAAAATTTTAGCCGTATTCCCTTTTACTTCAATTACAAACAATCCATTTCTGTATGCGAATTTATCGGCATCTTCTTCTGCTCTTAAAAAAGCCATGCCTCCGTATATGTTTTTGTCTTTATATTCCGTAAAAACTTTCTTAAATACTTTTAAAGTTTTCAGAAAATTTTTCACATCATCTACTTTCAAAGTTGTTTTGACTTCTACCGGGATAATATCTTTACCATTTTTTGCAATAATGTCTACCTTGTATTCTCTACCGTTGTAGAATTTTTGTTCTCTTTGGTAGGTTCCATCAATGTTTATGCCGCGTTCACGAAGTGCTTCTGCCAAATTACCCTTTACAAGAGCTTCTACAAGTTTTCCCCATTGTCCGGTAAATAATCCTTCTAATTGACGAATTTTTCTATCCGTTTCTTGAAATAACAACCATACCTTTTCAAAACTCAATTTGTTTTTTTTTTCTGCTCTTCTCATATTCACTTTCAATTTATTATTGCAAATATATTAAAAACATTACAATTAAAAAAAATTATGACCTTAATTTAGTTAACATTTCAGTTCAGTGCTGTTTCATTGGATATTAAGGTGTTGGAATAAAGTGTTTGAAGGATGGCTTGTGCCTGATGAATGTCTGTTACACTTTCAAACAATAATTGTAATTTGTTATTTTGTTCTTTTAATGTACAGAAATTTTTTTGTAAAGATATAAAATGTAGTATTTTTTCAAATGTATTGGTTTGGTAATAGGGATGCGATGGATTGCTGATAAAGTTTAAAAACATTTTGTTGTTCTTAATGATGATTTTTTCAAAGCCAAGTTGCGATGCTTTCCATCTAAGTTTAATAGAATTGATAAGTTCTGTTGCTTCTTTTGGAATGGGGCCAAAGCGATCACTTAGCATTGTTTGAAATGCTTCTAACTGCTGATAATTGGCACAACTGTTTAATTGGCGGTATAGATTTAATCGTTCTGTAGAATTTCCTACATAATTGTTTGGAATAAACAGCGGCAAGTCCGTGTCCAGAACCGTGTCTATCAACAAATGTTTGGTAAAAGCACTGTTCGACTCGCTTTGTTCATTGGATACGTATTTGATTTCAGCAATTGTTTCGTTTAGAATTTTCATATAGGCATCAAGTCCTATTTCATTGATGAAGCCACTTTGTTCTGCACCTAATAAATTTCCTGCCCCGCGAATATCCAGATCTTTCATAGCAATCTGAAAGCCGCTGCCTAAGTCAGAAAATTCCAGAATTACATTCAGTCGTTTTTTAGCATCGCTTGTCAGAATGTGTAAAGATGGAACAAGTAAATAACAATAGGCCTGCCGGTTACTTCTGCCCACTCGTCCTTTGAGTTGGTGTAGATCGCTTAATCCAAAATTTTGAGCGTTGTTGATAATAATGGTATTAGCATTACTGATGTCAATTCCGGATTCTATGATATTGGTTGAGAGTAGAACCTGTGTTTCACCATAAACAAAGTTCATCACGGCGTCTTCCAGTTTGTGGCTTTTCATCTGTCCGTGTGCGATGGAAATTTTCACGAATGGTAATAAATTTTGAATATATTGTCCAAGTTCATAAATATCTTGTACTTTATTATGTACAAAGAACACTTGTCCTCCTCTTTCAATTTCTTTTTGAATGGCTGTTTGGATAATTTCATCAGAAAAAGAATGAAGTTCTGTTTTTACAGGATAACGATTGGGTGGGGGCGTTTGTATTACAGAAAGGTCGTTGGCACCTATTAAACTGAACTGTAATGTGCGTGGAATGGGTGTAGCGGTTAAAGTCAGAGTATCTACGTTCTTTTTTATCAATTTGATTTTGTCTTTGTCTGCTACTCCAAATTTATGTTCTTCATCAATAATGAGTAAGCCCAGATCTTTAAATTCTATTTCTTTATTTAATAGTTTATGTGTGCCAATTAAAATATCAATTTTTCCCTCTTTTAATTTTTGAATAATATCTTTTTGTTCTTTTGGGCTTCTGAAGCGATTTAAATAATCTATTTTTACTGGAAAGTTTTTTAATCGTTCTGTAAAAGTTCGGAAGTGTTGAAATGCTAAAATGGTTGTGGGTACTAAAACAGCTACTTGTTTAGCGTCACAAAGGGCTTTGAAAGCCGCCCGAATGGCAATTTCTGTTTTTCCGAAGCCCACATCACCACACACCAGTCGGTTCATCGGATAGGGTTTTTCCATATCCCGTTTAACTTCTCTGGTAACTTTTATTTGATCGGGTGTATCTTCAAAAGGGAAAGATGCTTCTAATTCATGTTGCAGATAATTGTCTTTACTGAAGGCAAATCCTTCAGATGCTTTTCTTTCAGCATAAAGACGAACAAGGTCGTATGCTAATTCTTTTACAGAGTTTTTAATTTTTTGTTTTAAGTTTTGCCATCGTTGACTACCCAGTTGATCGATTTTGGGTTCGTGTCCGTTTTTTGAAGAATACTTACTTAGACGGTATAAATTATGAATGTTGACAAAAAGCGTATCGTTATTTTTATAGAGTAATTTGATGACTTCTTGTTTTTTTCCATTGGTTTCAATGGTATGAAGTCCGGCAAATCGTCCGATGCCATGGTCTATATGCACTACATAATCACCGGGGTTTAATTGAATTAAATCTTTTAATGTCAGTGTCAGGTTACTTTCTTCTGCTCTGTCTTTTCTTTTGATAGGGTGATATTTTTCAAATAACTGGTGTTCGGTGTAAAATGCATATTGATTGCCCTGGTCTATGAATCCTTCGTTGATTTCAGCGTCAAGTAGTTGAATGATGGCCTGTTCAACAGAAATGTTTTTTTGTTCTGCTATGTCCTGAATGATTTGAAGAAGCCGTTTGTATTGATTTTTATTTTTGGTAACAAAAAAGTTTTTGAAACCTTTTTGATGTTGTTGAATAAGATGTTCTGTTAAAGCATCGTATTTTTTGCCAAATAAAGTTTGTGGGGTAATACTGATAGTAATGGTGGGTATTGATGATGTGTTGGGAAGCCCGTATTCAATGGTAGTTAGCTGTTGAAGTGTTTTTAAGATGCTTTCTTTTGTTAGTGAAGTAGGATTTGTTTCTGATTCAGAATCTTCGTACAATAAAACGCTATCTTTCAGAAAAATTTTATCTTTTTCATTAAAGTATTGAAAAATGTTTGCCGGTTCTGAATGTGTAACGTCTATTTTAGGTATAATACTGATTTGGTCTAAACTTTGGAAAGATATTTGAGTAGATGGCTGGAATAAAGATAATCTTTCAATGGAATTGCTATTGAATTCTATACGAACGGGATATTCTGTTGAATAAGAAAATACATCTACAATATTGCCTCTTATGGCGTATTGTCCGGGGAATAACACTAATTCACATTTATTAAAGTGGTATTCTTTTAAGAATTCTAATAAAAAATTATAGGATACAAGTTCGTTTTTATGCAATTGAAATTGGTGGGCATTAAATTCTTTTGTATTGGAGACGGGCTCTTTTATGGCGTCCAGGTAAGAAATAATAACAGCGCTGTTTTGCTCGTTTTGTGATAATATTTTCAGTGCAGAGGTGCGTTGTTGCAAATTAAAGTCATAGTATTTGTGTTTTTCACCACTTTTGTAGTGAAGAGCAGGGAAGAAAAATACATTGTTGGGTAAGAATGAATATAATTCATTAAAACTTGCCAGTGCCTGCTCTTCATCTGGTAATATGTGTAAAATATTGTTTTTATTTTTTTGTTGGGCAAGAATAAATATGGCAACAAAACTTGAATTGAAGCACTCTAAGCGATGTTTTTTAGATAAATCAAATGTGTACTTCTTTTGAAGTAAAGTCAGATATTCTTGAAAGCAGGAATCGGACATTTTGTGTAGGTGGGGCAAAGGTAAGAATTGTTGCTGTGTTTTGCAGAATGGAAAGTTATAGAATAATTGTGCTATCAGGCAAAGATATAAAATATATTCATTTTTCTGAACACAAAAGTTTCTGAATAATTTAGTAACATTGCGGGCAAAAATTGTTCTGCAATGGTCCCATAGTTCAACGGATAGAATAGAGGTTTCCTAAACCTTTGATCCAGGTTCGATTCCTGGTGGGACCACTTTGAAAATAATTGTATTTAATGTATCCCTGTGTATTTTCCTTATTCAAACATATTTACGATTAAAAATGAAGAAACCTTCAATCACTTGGCTCTGCAAATTTTTCGTTTTCAATATCAGCGCAACACGGTTTATCAAACGTTTGTAGATAATTTATTCCATAAGGATACAGATAGGATCAAGCGGATACAACATTATAAACAAATTCCATTTTTGCCAATAGAACTATTTAAGACGCAACATGTAGTGTGCTTTGATGTTGCAAAGGATACAAACTATTTTCAAAGCAGTGGTACAACAGGGCAACAATATTCCAGACATTTTATTTTTGACGAAAAAATTTATCAAACTTCTGTATTGAATGGATTTCGGCTTTTTTTCGGAGAACCCAAAGATTATCTTTTTATTTTTTTAATTCCTGATGTTAAGGAACGTCCACATTCTTCGCTTATTTATATGGCTAATTATTTGAAGCATTTTTCAAAATATGAGGAGAGTGGATTTTATTTGAATCATTTTGATAAAGCACTTGATTTAATAAAAAAACATCTTCCTTTGAATACTAAACTTTTTATTTTAGGACTAAGTTATGCTTTATTTGATCTTTCAGAAACAGGAATTGATTTTAAAGAGAATGATGCTGTGATTTTAATGGAAACAGGCGGAATGAAGGGAAGGCGTGAAGAATTACCTAAATATATTTTTCACGAGTTACTAAAACAACGAATGAAACTCCGCCAAATTTATAGTGAATATGGAATGACAGAATTGTTCTCACAGGCCTATTCTACGGGTAATGAAAAATTTTTAACTCCATCATGGATGAAGGTAT
The DNA here is from genome assembly GCA_037447455.1 of Sphingobacteriaceae bacterium. Lineage (GTDB taxonomy): Bacteria > Bacteroidota > Bacteroidia > B-17B0 > Aurantibacillaceae > BPGX01. Next base: position 22,519 of record JBBIGQ010000020.1, read on the forward strand.
TGGTTCGTGAGTCGGATGACCCTCTGGCTCTTTTTACGCACCATAAAAAACAGGGTTTAATTTCTATTATTGATTTGGCTAATGTTTACACCTGTTCATTCATCTCTACATCTGATGTTGGTAAAATAAATGCAGACGGCAGTTTTGAAATATTGGGTAGATCTGATTTTTCGGACATTAGGGGCTGTAACCTGATGTATCAATGATATGCAGATAGAACAATTAAGTGGGGAATTATTTTTTAGTACCTTGCTTAAAAAAGGCCTGAGCTTTGGCATTATTAGGATCTAATTCTTTGATAATAGTAAAATATTCGGTTGCTTTTTCTTTGTTTTTTTGTGCCATATAATAATAACCTAAATACTCACATGCTTCTATCACATTGTTTTTTTTCGCTGGTAAACTTCTTTCTTCTGGCTTTACCAATGATAAATACTTATCGTAATAGGGTAAAGCAAGCCATTGTTCATTTTTAGGGTCTAAATTGGCTTTGGTGCGGGCTTTCCAAACATACGTTACATCAAAGTTAGGCAATCGGCTGATAACATTGCCAAAGGCCGTATCAGCTTTTTCAAGTTGTTTAGCAAAATAATACGTACGTCCTGCTTCAAACCAATCTTGTGAATTCATAGCATCGGGGTATATTTTATCAAAATAAACAGAAGCTAAATCGTATTTTTTATTTTTCAAATACGACCTGGCAATTTCTTTATACAAATCATTAGCCACACTAGAGTCCATTGTAATGGCTTTATTAACTTCTAATATGCCTAATGAATCATTGCCGTTTTTCATCATCAGTAGTCCTTTGTATTTGTAATCGGATGCTAAATATTTAAAGTGAGTACCTCCTTTTTCAAAAAAGGCGTTTATATAATTTAATCCTTTCGAATAAGCATCTTTGTCTTTTTTATCACCCAGTTCATAATACGAATAAGCCAAAATTCTATTAACATAAGCATTGTCAAATCCCTGATTTTTGAGATTTTCCATTTCACGAATGGCGCCTTCGTAGTTCGCTTTTTTAAATAAAAAAGAAGCATATCTATACCTTGCCTCGTTGCTATTATTGAGTTGCAGATATTTTTGATACACTTCAATGGCTTTGGAATCCATATTGGCTTTATGGTATAATTCTGCCATTTCACGGTAAGCAGGCGCAAAATTAGGTTCTATTTCAATGGCTTTTTTATAGTTTTCCAGGGCTAATGGATAATTTCTGGCTCTTTCATATAATTTTCCGATTCTCAATATACCTTTGGCTGATTGTGGATTTAACTTAATGGCTTCGTTGTATTGCTTAATAGCGGGTGAGCCGTCGGTAGGATTTTTTTCCAACAACGCATCACCCATTAAAATATAGTTGTAAGCATTTTTAGGTTCCAGTTTGATGGCTTTATTGATTAAATCAATTGCTTCATCAATGTTTTTTTGTGGGGCATGAATGTATACTTCTGCCATTTTTCTAAAAACATCTGCGTTTTTATTTTGAGCAATGCTGGTGGCTTTGAAAAACTGTGCTTTTGCGTCTTCTGTTTTACCATCATACCAAAGCATCTTACCAGTTCCCACGTAGTTTAATGGATAGGTAGGATTTTTTTCAATTCCTTTCTGAAAGTAATAAAGAGCACTATCTGATACATCTTTCTTAAAATAACTTTCACCTAAGTAATAATATATTTCACCTTTATCGGGTGTTAATTTTAAAAGAGTAAGAAATTCTGAGGTGGCTGCATCTAATTGCTCGTTATTGGACTTTTTTATTGCACTTTCTAACGATTGTGCAAGGGCTACACTAAAACAAGATAAACCTAAAAACGTAATGACTAGCTTTTTCATAACATTATTTTTATACTATAAAATAAAATTTTGTTCCAAACTGATTCTTAAATAGTCAATAAGTGTTAATAAATTAAATAAAAATGGCTCACCTTTAGGATGAGCCATATCTTTACACTGAAAATTATTATTTGGCCTGAATCTCTGCTACCGCATCTTGTAAAGCGGACAAAAACTTATCAAAATCTTCCGGATATAAGAAAATTTTATGCTTTTCAAATTTGAAATTTCCTAAATCATCCATTATTTTTTTCTTTTCAGTAATGGTAATGTAGGATTGATTGGTAGAACGGGTTTCTTTAATATCAATGTAATAGGTCCTTTTGCCGGCCTTAATTACTCTAGCATTAGCATTGCCATTTTCAAACTCGTGGTTGTTTTCATTAAAATTCATAGTTCTTTTACTTTTGGCGCAAGTATAAGTAAATTATTTTTATTGATAAAAAACTTTTCGTTGTAACATTAATACATTAACTAAATAAAGTTTTGTTCATTTCTTTAATTTATGATCCGATGCCATGCTTATTATTAACACTTCATTTTATCTGTTCTCTAAATAATTCTGTTCTCTAAATAATAAAGTAATTAGCAAAAAATTTTGTTCCTTTGCAGTCCAAAATTAAAAACATGTTCGCACATTATTTTATTTCTCGTCATTTGGGTATTGATGAAAATGCTTTACATAAAATGTTGAAGAAAACGGGTGCTTCTAATCTGGAGCAACTGATAGATGAAACTATTCCTGCTGAAATACGATTAAAACAACCATTGCAACTACCGAATCCTTTATCAGAGCCGCAGTACTTAGAACATATACGGAAAATCGCTCAAAAAAACAAAGTGTATAAGTCCTACATCGGACTTGGTTTTTACAACACGTATATCCCTTCTGTTATCATGAGAAATATATTTGAAAATCCGGGATGGTATACAGCGTACACGCCTTATCAGGCCGAAATAGCACAAGGAAGGTTAGAAGCTCTGTTAAACTTTCAAACCATGGTCAGTGATTTAACAGGATTACCAATTGCCAACGCTTCTTTGTTAGATGAAGCCAGTGCAGCTGTTGAAGCCATGATGATGTTTTGGAATGCTCGTGAAAAAAATAAACTCAATGCTGTTAAGTTTTTTGTTGACAAAAAGTGCTTCCCGCAAACGATACATACACTCTATAACAGAGCCCTTTCTTTCAATATAGAATTAGTTATTGAAGATTATCACTCTGTCCAATTGGACGAAAGTTACTTTGGTGCTTTAGTGCAATATCCGAATGTGGATGGTGAACTTATTGACTATTCATCGTTTATTGCAACAGCCCGGCAGCATCAAATTGCAGTGGCTGTGGCTACGGACTTAATGGCGTTACTTTTAGTAAAGACACCGGGCGAAATGGGGGCAGATTGCGCCTTTGGGAATGCTCAGCGCTTTGGTATCCCTTTGGGGTATGGTGGCCCTCATGCCGCTTTTTTTGCCACTACTGAAAACTACAAACGCTTTATACCAGGTCGTATTATTGGTGTGTCAGTAGATGCTAAAGGTAACAAAGCATTGCGCATGGCTTTGCAAACACGGGAACAACACATCAAAAGAGAACGTGCTACCTCTAATATCTGCACTGCACAAGCCCTTCTTGCCATCATGAGTGGTATGTATGCTGTTTACCATGGACCTGAAGGATTGAAAAACATTGCTGAAACCATCCATCAAAACACCTGCACATTAAAATATTATCTGGAACAATTGGGATATAAAGTACACAATAAACTCTTTTTTGATACACTCACAATTGAAGCATCTTCATCTACCATACGCCCCATTGCAGAAAGTTACCAGATAAACTTTAGATACAATTCTGAGAATTCTGTTTCGATTTCATTAGACGAAACCACCACATCCGAATTTATTAAGGAAATAGTGGAAGTATTTGCAGATGCCAAAAAACAAATAACACAGATAGTCCCACCGTCTCTGAATGTCCTGCAAGCGTCCAATATATCAAGGACATCAGAGTATCTAAAGCACCCTGTTTTTAATAACTACCATACGGAAACAGAAATGATGCGGTATATTAAAACTCTGGAAAACAAAGATATTTCCATGGTACATTCCATGATATCCCTTGGCTCCTGTACCATGAAGTTGAATGCTGCATCTGAATTAATCCCTATAAGTTGGCCGGAATTTGCTAACATACATCCTTACGCACCACAAGAACAAGTGGAAGGATATATGCAAATTATTGAAGAACTCAGTCAATATCTGTGTGCAATTACCGGCTTTTCAGGGATTACATTTCAACCGAATTCCGGAGCACAAGGTGAATATACAGGATTGTTAATCATCAGAGCTTACCACAAAGACAGAGGCGACGTAAAGAGAAATGTTATTTTGATACCCTCTTCTGCACATGGAACTAATCCTGCTTCTGCGGCTATGGCAGGGTTTAAGATAGTAGTAGTCAAATGCGATGCTAATGGAAATGTAGATGTGAATGATTTGAAAAGTAAAGCTGAACAATACAAAGACAATTTAGCGGGATTGATGATTACATACCCTAGTACGCACGGTGTTTTTGAAGAACAGATTAGAGTCATAACAGATAGTATACATCAGAATGGCGGGTTAGTTTATATGGATGGTGCTAATATGAATGCACAAGTAGGACTAACCAATCCGGTCATGATTGGTGCCGATCTGTGCCATTTGAATTTACACAAAACTTTTGCTATACCGCACGGTGGCGGCGGACCAGGAATGGGACCTGTATTGGTAAATGATAAATTAAAACCCTATTTACCCAAACATCCGCTGTATCGTAATGCAACTACTCCAAACATCTACCCTGTGTCTGCAGCACCTTACGGAAGCGCTCTGATTCTCTTGATTACTTATGGATACATCCGAATGTTAGGGGCAGAAGGTCTGACCAAAGCCACTCAAATTGCTATTTTGAATGCTAATTATTTGAAAGATATTTTAAAGGAACATTACAAGATTCTTTATACTAATCACAACAACCGTTGCGCCCATGAATTTATCATAGATTGTTCTTTATTTAAATTGCAAACAGATGTAGAGGTGGTGGATATTGCTAAACGACTCATGGACTTTGGTTATCATGCTCCAACAGTGGCCTTTCCTGTACCTAACACCTTGATGATAGAGCCAACTGAAAGTGAAAGCAAACAGGAACTGGATAAATTTGCCGATGCCTTAATTACTATTCGAAAAGAAATACAAGCTATTCAGGACGGAGTTTATGACAAACACAATAACCCTTTGAAAAATGCTCCCCACACTGCAGAAACCATTGTATCGGCTCATTGGACACAGCTGTATTCCAGAGAATATGCGGTATTTCCAAGACCATGGGTAAAATCTAATAAAGTATGGCCATCGGTTTCCAGAATTGATAATGCTTATGGCGACAGAAATTTAATTTGTACTTGCTTGCCTGTTTCAGAATATGAAATGGCTTAATGAATAGTGCTAACTTTAAAAATAAATTGATATGGAAACACTTACTAAAAACACAGAATTCAGAATTGAACACGACACTATGGGTGAAGTAAAAGTGCCGGCGCAGGTGTATTGGGGTGCTCAGACAGAACGTTCCAGAAATAATTTCAGAATAGGGGCGGAAGGTAGCATGCCCAAAGAGATTATTCATGCGTTTGCTTATTTGAAAAAAGCCGCTGCATTAGCGAACTTTGAATTAGGGGTATTGCCGAAAGAAAAATGCGATTTAATATGTAAAGTGGCAGATGAAATTATTGCTGGAAAGTTAGACGATCCGTTCCCGCTTGTTATCTGGCAGACGGGATCAGGCACCCAAAGCAATATGAATGTGAATGAAGTTATTGCTAACAGAGCGCATGTTTTAAGTGGTGGTAAATTAACCGATGAAAAAAAGATCTTGCATCCTAATGACGATGTGAATAAATCACAATCTTCCAATGATACGTTTCCAACGGCTATGCATATTGCGGCATACAAGATGGTGGCAGAAGTAACTATTCCCGGGATAGAAAAATTGCGCGACACATTAAAAAATAAATCCGAGGCATTCAAAGACATTGTAAAAACAGGTCGTACGCACTTAATGGATGCCACGCCACTCACATTAGGGCAGGAATTTAGTGGGTATGTTCAGCAACTCAATATGGGCTTACGGGCATTGAAGAATGCGTTGGAAGTGGTGAGAGAATTGGCCTTAGGTGGTACAGCTGTTGGGACGGGTCTAAATACACCAAAGGGATATGATGTGTTAGTGGCTAAAAAAATTGCCGAACTAACGGGGTATCCATTTATTACGGCACCTAATAAATTTGAAGCGCTGGCTTCGCACGATGCTATGGTTGAATTGAGTGGTGCTTTGAAGCGGGTGGCCGTTTCTTTAATGAAAATTGCAAACGATATTCGTTTATTGGCCTCTGGTCCAAGATGCGGAATAGGAGAAATTATTATTCCGGATAATGAGCCTGGCTCTTCAATTATGCCAGGAAAAGTGAATCCTACTCAACCGGAAGCCATGACCATGGTGGCAGCACAAGTGATCGGTAACGATATGGCGGTGGCAGTTGGAGGCTCTAACGGACACTTTGAACTCAATGTGTTTAAGCCCCTTATTGCCTATAATGTTTTAATGTCGGCTCGTTTGATTGGTGATGTGTGCGTGAGTTTTAATGATAAGTGTGCAGTGGGTATTGAACCGAATCGCACGAATATCAAGAAGCATCTGGATAATTCATTAATGTTGGTAACGGCGCTTAATCCGCATATCGGGTACGAAAACGCTGCAAAGATTGCTAAAAAAGCCCATAAGGAAAATAAAACTTTAAAGGAGGCCGCTTTGGAACTAGGGTTATTAACTGCCGAGCAATTTGATGAATGGGTAAGACCGGAAAAAATGGTATAAGTTTGATTGAAATCTGAAACGTATAGATTTTGTAGCTGCTGCTTATCTTATAAGTAGAGAGGTAGCAGTTTTTATTTGTAGCAATATGTTTTTTTAAGTTTATTTACATTTAAAATATATTTACTATGAGTAGTAATCCATTGAAGAAATCTAATTTTTTATTTCATTGTACGAATGAGGAGTTAGATTCAATATTAACAGCAGGAAAAATAGGATATTTTAAGAGAAATGATGTGATATTTAAGGAGAATACTTTTTTAAAAACTTTACCTATCATTTTGAAGGGCGTGGTCAGAGTTTTTGTGATAAATCAGGAAGAAGTCGGGAAGCGGGAAGTGTTATTGTATTATATGAAAGAAGGCGAGACATGTTCTAGTAGTATAGCTAGTGGTATATTTAATGATAAGATTGATATAAGAGTGGAAGCAGAAACAGATTGTGAGATATTATTTTTACCTTTATCTTATTTTACGCGTTTATTATCTACGCATCCTGAATTATTTGAGTTATTATTGCAGAATTATTTGCAGATTTTCAAAAAAATTGTCAATACAGTATCTTCTCTTTCGTTTTATCTATTGGAACAAAGATTGTACACACTTCTTCTCACTAAGTCAAAGTTAAGAAACAGCAAGTTTGTAGAAACTACGCATGAAGAATTAGCAAGAGAATTAAGTTCTACACGGGAAGTTGTTACAAGAATGCTTAATCAATTAGAATCTGAAAATAAAATAAAAATATATCGGGGAAAAATTGAAGTTCTGGAATGAACATGAGTTAAAGATTTTTTGTAAGTGTGATATTAGTTACATAGGTGTTTGAACATTGTTTTATAGATTTGTCCAAAAAATATTATGAAAACAAACATGGGAAAAATTGACAAAATTGTACGCATAGTGCTGGTCATTCTGATTCTTGTTCTCTACTTATCAGATGTTATAGGTGGGACGTTAGGTTTGGTGCTCTTGATTTTATCATTTATATTTGTTTTGACAAGTGTGCTCGGTTTTTGTCCATTGTATTTACCATTCAACATCAATACAAAAGAAAAGAAAGAGCAATCTAACTAATATGCTTTATTTTTTAGTTAAGCATAAGTTTACTATATTAGGTATTTTTTTGGGTGCATTGGGCGGTTGGTTGTATTATAAAAATGTAGGGTGCTATTCTGGTACTTGTCCCATTACATCTAGCCCGTATTTAAGTATTCTTTATGGCATTTTGTTGGGCTATTTGTTATTTAGCCAATTGGATAAATAGTACAAATGCAGATTATACAGGCATTGAGGCAGTGTAAGATTTTTTTTACGTTAAATGATGAAGAAATTCAGGATATAAGGAAAAATATTTTTGTAAAAGAATTTCTTCAAGGCGATATTATTCAAAGAGAATTTTCCTATTTAAAATCTATTCCTATAATTTTATCAGGTATTACGAAAGTAATTTTGGTTGATAAAAGAGACGCCAAGGAAACTTTCTTATATTATATTTCTGAAGGTAGTACATCTGCTACTACTATTTCTCAGGTTTTTTTTAAGGAGACATTATCATTAAAGATAGTTGCAGAAACAGATTGTTGGATTGGGTATGTGCCTATTGAGTATTTTAATATGCTTTTGTCTCGTCATCCTGAGATGTTTCAAAAATTACTTGAAATTTATTATTCCATTTTTGTTGACCTGGTTAATTCTGTAGCCAATCATGTTTTCAATGATATGGAGGAAAAAATTTTATTTCTGATTCGTTATAAATCTACTGTACTGAAAAGCAATGTTATAGAAACTACTCATGAAGAGTTGGCTCAGGAGTTGAATTCATCAAGGGAAGTAGTTACCAGAATATTGGGTGAGTTAGCCCATAAAAATAAAATTAAGTTGGAAAGAGGAAAAGTTATTTTACTTTAATGAGTTGTAAATTTGGTAATAAATCCACCACCTACCAGATCCTTTCCTTCATAAAATACGGCACTTTGACCGGGGGTTACGGCATAAACAGGTTCGTGGAAAATAATTTCTATGTTTTGTTCATTAATGACATGTAAGGTAGCCATTTGGCCGCTGTCTTTATATCTTATTTTCACCAATACCTGAAAGTTTTCAGGAAGTGTTTCGTATTTAATCAAATTGTAATTTTTCACATACACAATTTGCTGTGCTAATTCTTCTTTATCTGCTAAAATGACTTCGTTTGTGTCTGGTAGTATTTCTTTAACGTAAACAGGGTGTCCAATGGCTACTTCTAATCCTTTCCTTTGCCCAATGGTATAAAAGGGGTAACCTTTGTGTTTGCCGATGATTTTACCTTGATAAATAAAATTTCCTTCGCTAATTTGTTGAGATAAGTTTGGAATTTGATGGTTTAGAAAACTCCTGTAGTCCCCGTCTGGAATGAAACAAATATCGTAGCTTTCACTCTTTTTCGCCAGATAGTCAAATTCTTCTTTTTGTGCTATTGCCCGCACTTCTGACTTTGTAAAATCGGACAAAGGGAATAGTGTTCTCGATAAAACATCCTGCGTCAATCCCCACAATACATAAGTTTGATCTTTGTTCTCGTCTTTTCCTTTTGAGAGTACATAGCGGTTGTTTTCAAGGCGAATTTTTGAATAGTGTCCGGTGGCTATGTAATCGCATCCTAATGCATCGGCTCTTTTCAGCAAAGCGTCCCACTTAATGTGGGTATTACATAGTACGCAAGGGTTGGGGGTGCGTCCATTTAAGTACTCTTCAATAAAGTTGTGGATGATTTTTTCGGTAAATTCTTCTCTGATGTCTAAGACGTAATGTGGAAAGCCAAGTTTTACAGCAACTATTCGGGCATCGTTTATACTATCTAAACTGCAGCAGCCGGTTTCTTTTCCATTCACTTTAGAGGTTTCATAGTCCCAGGTCTTCATGGTAATGCCTACGAGTTCATAGCCCTGTTTTTTTAAGAGCAAGGCACTGATTGAGCTATCTATACCGCCACTCATGGCTACCAATACTTTGCCTTTTGTGTTGGAAGTATGCATTGTGGAAGATTGTTTTTTGCAAAGATACGGCACAAATTAAATACAGAAGGAAAAATGTGCTGCGAAGAGATGTAAAAAAAGATAAAAGCAGAAGTTTTATTATGACTTAGTCGTTGCGTCTTTGTTTCTGTTAATATCTTTTTTTCTTTTTAGTACCGTTGTGTAAGTTTATACTTCTACTTCTGTGACGATGCTTGGGAAAATTCTTACGCTGCCATCGTCTTCTTTTTTAAATTGGTATGTAAATTTGTAATGGCTTTCAAGTCCGCTCTTGTTGGGTAATCCATTGATCATTACAATATCTCTGGATTTGGCGAATCGTAAAAGTTCTTTCAGGTAATGTGCAGAGATTTGTCCTACTTCATCAATAATGCAATGGACTTTGAATTTTTTGTTTGTTTTGATAGAACTTTCTTTAATGAATACGTGCAGCAGTGTGATGTAAACAATGGCTTTTACTAAAATGTCTGTTCCTGTGGAGCCGATGCTATCAATGCGGTGTGTCCAGCCCGTTTCGTTAAGTCCTTCTTTGATGTTAAATTTAAGTTCAAAGAGGTCTTGCAGGCGGATTTCTTGTTGTTCTTGTTCTTTAATAGCGATGCGTAACTGGTCCAGCATTCGGATGATTTGTAAAGAAAGGGTCTTTTTGGGAGCAGCGGTATTGGTGCTAAATAATCCTTCATTAAATGTGATGCCGTGTTCATCTCGAAATTCCTGGATTTTTTTGAGGAGTTTGTAAATTTTATTATCGGATTCTTCTAAACGAATTTTAATGTATTCAATCAGTTTGGATTCTTCAAATTCGGCTTTTTTGAAATCGTCTGCTAAGAGTGCAACGATGTGTTGTATTTTATCTTTTTGGCCGGAAAGTTCTTTGACTTTGATAGCAATACTGTCAATAATCATTGTTGCAAGAGATGATGTTTCGGTAATAGATACGTCAATACGGTTTTCGTGGATGAAGTTTCTGAGGTTTTGAGCAAACTTTTCGTATTCCTGAAAACTGGCGTCGTGCCGGATAAAGAAGCCAAAGTGATTGTCCATTCGGAATTTACCGGCAAATTCATTGATATAGCGTTGAAACTGTGTGTATTCTTCATTGAAATAGGATTCGTTTTTTAGCAGTTGGGTGCACAAGTCGGTAATGTTGTAATTGGTGGGTTGTGGTTTAGCGTTTTCAATGATAGTGGCGTAATGCTTGTAAACCGGGGTTTCTTTGAAGTTGTTTTCAAAAAATAAAATACCCTGGTTGAACTGATAAAGGGTATCTTCTAGTTCTTTTTTTTGTTTTTGCAGTTCAAGTCGTTGAAGGTTGTATTTTTTTGTTTCTTCTTCTAGTTGTTGGAGGATGTTTTTATTTTCGGTAATGAATTCTTCTTTTTTCTGTTTGTAGAGTGGGATGTTGTCAAAAAGGTCACGTTTATCTTTCAGGTAATCGTTGGTGAGGTTTTGGTATTGATTGATTTCAGCGAGGAGTTCCTGTAATTCGGATATTTGTTTTTGTGTATTTTGAATTTGTTGATTATCTACGCCTTTGTTCTGAAAGATGTTTTGTTTTTCAGCAATGAGTTTGTCTTCCTTTTCTTTGAGTTCCTGAATGGTATTTTTTCGTTGTACTTCTAGTTCTTCTATTTCTTTTTGTTGTTGCTGTTTAAGGTGTTGGATTTGTTGTTGTGCTTTGGCGATGGCGTTTTGAATTTGTGTTTCGAATTCTGTTTCAGTAATTTTTTTACGTTTTTTGAGGATGGCCAGTTCTTCTTCAATCATAGTTATTTTTTCACGAATGGATTGAAGTGAAGTGTCGGTTTCTTTGGCGGCCTTTGTTTTCCACTCTTCTAGTTCTATCAAAAGTTTTCTTTCTTTTTTTTCGGCGAGTTCAATGGTATATTGCGTTACTTTGATGTCTTCTTTTATTTCTGCTATTTGTTTACCGTATTTATCGGCATTTAATAATTTTTCATTCTGAATGTTTTGTTGTTCCTGAATGTATTGTGTTTCGAGTTCTTTTATTTTTTTGAGTTTTTCAATTTTTTCTGTCTGATATTGTTCAATTGATTTTGAAACGATGTTGAGTTTGTTTAAATCTATTTTTACACCAAAGATGGTGTTGTCAGACGGGTTAATAAGTTGAGGGTTCAGGTCGTTTTTGAAAAGAATATCTTCATTTAGGATTTTTCCGAAGTTCAGATGCCAGTTAGGGATATTTTTTTCAAGGAATCCATAAAATGCGTTTTCCTGGATATTGAGTTTCTCATCAATTTGTTGAATTTCTGATTTTATTTGTTCAATTGTTTTTTGGATGTTTTGAGAAGTGTATTCAAATTTATTTTGTAGTTGTTTTTCTAGTGTTTGCCATTCTTTTTGTAAGATTTCTACCTGATTTTGACGAATAGCTAGTTCGCTTTTGCCGGTGTAGATTTTTGTTTTAAGTTCGGTAATTTCAAGTTCTAGCTGTTTGATTTCTTGTTCGTAGGGTTGGATGCTGTATGCAATTTTTTCTTCGGATTTCAGTTGACCTAGTTCAATTTGTTTTTGATTGATGTCGTTGTCAATTGCGTTAATTGCCGTTTGGAGTTGTTGTTGAAGTGTGTTTTCTCGTTTGGTTTGTTCTTCTTTTTGGAGTAAAATGAGTTCGTTGTAATGGTTGACTACTTCTGTAATTTGCGCGTTGATTTTGTTGGTTACAGATTGTATTTCGTTTCGTACATCGTTCAGAAGGGATTGATATTGTACTTCAATGTTTCGTACATCAGAGGTCAGTGTATCGTATTCTTTTTGTAATACCTGTAGCCGTGATTCTAATTGTTGTTTTTTCTGGTATTGTGCGAGAATGTCGTCGATGTTTTTTTCTTTGTAGAGGTCTAATTTTCTTTGGGCTTCGCGTAACATTCCGTCGTAAAATCCGATTTGTTCACGGAGATCTTTTTGTTTTTCTTCCAGGGCGTATTTCAATGCTTCGTATTCTTCTTTCAGTTGCTGAATTTTTGTTTCTTTTTCCTGAATGTTGTTAATTAATAGATTATATTGTGTGTCTGCATATCGCAGAGCGGTTCCTAGTTTTTGTGCATTTTCAAGTTGTGTGTTTTTGAGTACTTGTACCTGATCGTATTTTTGTTCTGCCAGTTCAATTAGTTGTTGGGTTTCTTTTTTCAGGAAAGTGTCAATGTCCTGATATTTTTCAGAAAACTGACGTAATTGTCGTTCTATGTTTTCTAAAAGGATAACATCGGATTCGTTTGAGATGGCGCTGGCTATGAAGTCCTTAATAAATCTGGAATCGATGCTGTTTTTAGAACTTAAAAAGACGTTGGTAATGGATTTAGGTATGTTTTGGTATTTTTCGTTTCCACGGAGTAAAAAGAATTTACTGAGTTTGGGGTCTGTTTCAGTGCCGTACAGGATGTTTCTATATCGTTCAAAGGTATCAATCTGATTACTGTAATAGATATTGCGTTTATCCAGATTGGCGAGAACTTCCCGGAATTTGAGTGCTTCGTTATTTTCGTTGAAGAAAAAGTCGGGATTGTATTCGCTGTCCACAAAGCGGAAAACCATTTTGTTGTGGCGATAAACCATAACGAAGAAGGGGGTTGTTTCGGTGGCTACTTCATAAACGATGTAGGAATTATCATAACGGAAATAATGTTCTTCAAAGGGCTTTTGAGAGGAACTGATGCCCAGGGCACGGGAGTTGGCACTATAAAAGAACAGAATGGCCCTCTGAAGTGAAGTTTTACCATAATTGTTAGCACCAACAAAGCAGGTGTTCCCGTTTAATTCAATGTCGGTATATTTTACGTTAGCGATGTTTATTTCAATGATTCTATTGAGTATTCTGTAGTTTGCCATAATTTTCTGAATTAGAATTTATTTTGTATGATTAATTAGGATTGATGTTGATATCAATATCTGGATTTTGGTTAATGGTATGTTCCGGGTTGGGTTGTCCAAAAATGGTGATAGCATTGATGACATCTAATAAATACCTGTAAGCATCTAAAACTTTGTAAGTTTCGGTGGTTTCGTCTTCTAGTTCCAGAAAAGAGTCGCGGGCAAGCATATCACAGATTTCCCGTATTTTGTTAAGAAAGTTTTCAGAACGGTAGAGTGGGATTTTAGTCAGTTTTTGTTTGAGCCGCACATTAGCATTGCATTCTTCTGCAATTTCCGAAGGGCGAAAGCGTGAGCCAATGGTGATTTTATTATCTAAGCTTGCGAAGAGGTCTATGATGTCTATGTATTTTTCGAAGGTTTCTAGTTTTTTTTCGGTTATACTGGGTGGTTCATTGATTTTTGAAAAGTAGAAATAATTGTTTCCTTTTTCTATTTTATATCTTAAAACACTAAAATATGCTTGTAGTTTTTCAAACTGGATAGGGTCGTTGAGAATATCATACAAACGACTCATGCCGTCTTTGGTACCGTTGCTGGAAATGAAGTGTCCGCGGGCAAGGATGTTAAATATTTCGTGTGTTTGTTTGGGTAGTTCTAATTCTTCTATGTTCATAGAATTGAGTTTTTTGTATTTAAGATGTTGTTGTTTAAATGGTTTGTTTTTTCTTAACAGGTTGGGGTTGAATGATGGTATATCCTATTTTTTTTCTTTGATTATTCTCATCGGTAATGGTTACATAATTCATTTTGTAAGAGAAATGGAGTTGCTTTTCATATTGTACTAAAATTTCTACAAATAAAGAGAGTTTTTGCTCCAGTGTGAGTGTGCCTATTTGTTTGGGGAATTGATAATTTAAGATAAATTGAAATAAATCTTTATCTTTTTGTTTGGAAAATTTTTCCACCAATTTTTCTGTATCAATTAAAATTTGTTGGTCTAAAATTTTTTCCTGAATGTTGAAGGAAAGTTGTCCTGCGGATGTTCTGTAACGAAGTTGTGCCACTTTATATTTTTCGGCTATTTTTTGACAGAGTTGTTGACCTATGTCGGTGTAAAGTGTGTCAATAGCAATTTTAGTACGAGGGGCTTTGTGGCCGTTGAACCGAATGGGATCTATGTGTTCAATAATTTCATTAAAATTGGTGGAAAAGTGTAGTAGTCCCTGGTCTTTAAGTTCTTTGAGTTGTTGGGCCTTTTGGTAAATATCTAATTGATATTGAATTTTATTGATGTAGTCGGTAATGTCTGTTTGTATTTCAATGAGGTAGTCAAGGTTTTCCAGAAGGGTTTGTCGGATGGTCTGAATAATCTGGTAAAGTTGTGCATCGCCGCAGGCAGATAGGGTGTTTCTGTTTTCGGAAAGAATGTTTTGAAGTGTATAGATGTTATTGATAAGTGTATCTCGTTTTTCTCTGTATTCTTCTAATCGGCGCAATTTGATTCGGTAATTGCTTTCGTTTTTGTAGGTGTCGTCAATGCTTTTTTGGAGTTTAATGATTTCACGGGTGATGGCTTTGTTTAGTCGTCTCAGATATTTTTTTATAGGACTAATGAAACGGTAATGATGGGTTTCTTGATAAAATGTGATGTAACGTTTGATTTCAACGATATAATCTGAAATAATACCTGGTGTTACTTCGCCGATTTGCAAAATGTCTTCAAATAAGTTGATAACTGAATCATTCAGCACAACAGTATTTTCATACTCATAAACAATTTCCAGAGATTTCAGACGATGGTACATTTCATCGCTCAGATTAGTTTCGCTTTTTAGTTGGCTGATGCTGATGTTATCTTTTTTAGCAAACAGATATTCTATTGCTTCTCTGGAATAATACAAAGCAGAGATAATATCATTTATATTAATCTGCATAGAAAAAATTATAAGTGAATCAGTTTATTTGGGCTTGTAAAATTAGCTACAAATTAGCAGAGTAGGCGGGATATAATATCCACAATTAAAAAGAATAATTAACAAAATCTTTACTGCTTGTGGTATATCCTATTTTTTCTAAATTTCTTAACAGATGAGCGGTAACACAAAAATCTAAAAATCTTGTAATGACTTATGAAATAATCATTTGTTTTAACCATTTTTCGTTTCATTAAGCCGCTTGTATAATAAGTGTGAGTACGCATCGTTTTTATTAAAAATTACCATATTTTTGCCAACTTCTAAAAAATAATAAATATGCGTTCCTCTTTAATAATAATACTTTCTTTGTTTTTTTGTAAATTATTACTGGCTCAGGTAAATAAAGACGGTGTCCTTTCAACAATATCCAATACAATTGTCAATCAATATTATTCGGTTACCTCTAACATAAATGCAGGAGATAATTATGTAGTTTTAAGTAGTGCGTCCGGTTTATCTTCCGGTGATTTGATTTTAATAATTCAGATGCAAGGCGCTAGTGTCAATTCTTACGCTAATCCTTCCAACACTGTGGCATCTTTACCTAATGCGAATTATGGAGCCATTACAAGTTACAACAATGCAGGGAATTATGAGTTTAATCAAGTACTTAGTGTGAATGGAAATAGTGTAAATTTAATATGTTCTGTTCAAAAAAATTATACAGCATCTGGAAAAGTTCAGGTAGTCCGGATACCGAGATTTTCTAATGTTACTATTAATCCAGGGCACGTGTTGTATGGTGCAGTGTGGAATGGGAATACAGGAGGAGTTGTAGCTATTGAAGTTTCAGGCACATTAACAATAAATAGCGGTGGGAAGATTTCTTCGGATACTATAGGATTTAGAGGTGGTATTACCAATTTACGTACTTCTTCTCCTGCATTTGGCGTGGGAGATATGGGACATTTAAATAAAGATATGGGTGTCTATAAAGGTGAAAGTATTGCGGGCGATACAGGTATATATGCGTTACAGTTTTCCGGGCGATTTTGTAAAGGTGCTGTAGCGAATGGTGGTGGAGGCGGAAATGCTGTTAATGCCGGCGGTGGTGGTGGTGCCAATGCTGGTGATACATCTATGTGGAACGGAAAGGGGAATCCGGATGTATCTAATCCTTCCTGGATAACGGCGTGGAATCTGGAGAGTCCTGGTTTTGCCAGCAATGTTTCTTCGGGTGGTGGAAGAGGGGGATATACGTATTCGAATTCTAATAAAAATCCTTTGACATTTGGTCCCAATGATTATGCCAACTGGGGCGGAGATGGAAGAAGTAATAATGGTGGATTGGGCGGACGTCCTTTGGATTATGCTTCCGGACGAGTATTTTTAGGTGGCGGTGGTGGGGCAGGGGATTCGGATAATGGATATGCAGGAAAAGGAGGTAGTGGTGGGGGAATTATTTTTATTTTGAATTATGGGCAAATTATTGCAAATGGCTTAATCTCTGCCAATGGGCGAGATGGTTACAATACCTCTACACCAGCCCCTGGAGTTAACCAATTAACCGGAAGAGATGGTGGCGGAGGCGGTGGTGGTGGTGGTGCTATCATTATCAAAACACCTAATTCTATTGTTGGAACGCTTACTGTTACGGCAAAAGGCGGAAATGGTGGAAATCAGCAAATGAAATCAGGATTTATGTTTGGGTCACCTAATGATGCTTATGGACCGGGTGGTGGCGGCGGTGGCGGATACATCGGAAGTAATGTGTCCCTGCCCAATACTGATGTGTCCGGCGGGAACAATGGAATTGTTCAGTATCTCAGTGGCACGAATGGTTGCTTAATTGATGATAATTTTCCACCGAATGGTGCTACCAAAGGCGGTGCCGGTATTGTTACCAATACTCTGACACTGCCGAATATAATATCCGTTTCACCAGCTACGATTAATGTTTGTGTGGGGTCGTCAATTAGCATAACGGCTACAGCAACTTCTACATCTACCATTGAATGGTTTGCTAGTCCTACAAGTACTTTGTCTATCGCAACAGGAAGTGTTTTAAATACTAACACTTTATCGGCAGGTACGTATACTTTTTATGCGGGGCAATGCCCTGGCACGATTCGTGCAATGGCTCAGGTAACCGTATCCCCTTCTCCTAACGTTAGTGTCAATAGTGCTACGATATGTAGTGGTCAGAGTGCGACGTTAGTAGCGAGTGGTGCTAGTTCGTATACCTGGAATACGGGGGCTACAACCAATTCAATTGTTGTAAGTCCAACAATG
>JBBIGQ010000021.1:0-34653 GCA_037447455.1 Sphingobacteriaceae bacterium
ATTTAGAAAATGTTAGCCAATTTATTATGGAATTTACTGCTTCATTATCAAAAGAAAAAATTTTGAAAACATGTGGATTTGATTACATTTTTTCAAAAACAATGTGGACTAAATAATATTTATAATTAGTATAATTTTTCTAAATACTTTTGTTCCAATACCTTTATTAGCTTTATTCTGTAAAATATAAAATTTATGAATGAATAATTTCTTATTCTTCAAACGTTCTATTGAAATAAATCCAATCACCTTCTTCTTCAACGATATCAAAAAAAAGGAATGTTTTTTTATATTCATTTGTTCTAACAACGCAGATTCTGAGTAAAACTTATCCAACATATACTGCACCTGCTTATACCCGATAATAGAAGGATAATACTTCCACCAAATATCGCTTGCCAAATTTTGAATAACACTGATATGAGTATTATCAGCACAAACCAACCCGATCATTTAAACAACTAAATTAAATTCTGGATTTACTACTACCTGGTCCATACGGACTTGGCAACACATAGCGAATAAATACTTCCATAGCGCCTTTTCCTCTACTAATCGTTTTCAATTGTGAGATATTAATATCGTAACTAAAACCTATAGCATAACTATCATACTCTACTACAATATTTGTAGTTACAGCATCTTTATTTCTGTAAATACTTCCCAGCGCTACTGAACCTCCGCTACCTTGTCCTTTTCCAAATATGTACTTTCCATATAATCCTGCTAACAACTCTTTTGTGGGACCTTGAAATTGATACACAATTAAAGGCGAAACTGCAAAATTACTTTTACCAATACCAATGTCGCCATTACCAAAAAATACATAACGAATGTACATCTTATCCTTAGAATCTTTCAAAAATGTCGCAGCAGGCATATTCACATGAAAAGCACTTAACCCAACATTGAAGGCAATATTTTGATTGCCTTTTTGAAAACTTTCCGAGGTTTTATAGGTATAAGTAAAACCTAATCCGGCATCAGGAACAATATAACTGTTTGAACCATAATTTTCATTAGATGGTAAAGTAGAGTTGTACTGATAACCATCGTATTGAGTACCCCACTTAGCGTTATTCATATTGATACCTTTTTGAATAATACCGGCGTAAATTCCTACTCCAAAATATTGTCCTCGTTGTACTCTTAAATGATAAGCTCCATTCAACGTAACATCATTTGTCTTCAAACTTAAATCTCCACTATTATCATTGAAAAACTTTAATCCACCTGCAAAAAAATGTCCTTTTGGACTTTTTTTAATTCTGCCATCTACTGATAAACCAAATGTATTATATGGCGAAGCAACGGCTTTCCACTGATTGCGGTAAATTAAATTCCCGGATAAAGCATAATTAGCTCCACTCATGGCAGGATTGAGTGTGAGCGGAAAGTATTGAATCTGTGTAAAATGTATATCCTGTCCATACATAGACAAACTGATTACTAAAACACTCACACCTAAAATTTTTTCTAATGTTTTCATGACTTTAATTTTTTATTACTTAACGATTGTAAAATTACCTTTCAGGTCAATTGGTCGGTCATCCTTGTATAACCCTTTGATATAGTATACAAAAGTTGCTCCACTCATGTCTTTACCATTGTAGGTCCCATCCCAAGTAGCATTCGCATCATCGGTCTCAAACACCTTTTCTCCCCATCTGTCAAATATCACCATCTTAAACTCTTTTACACACTTCGTACCATAAACTTGTAACTTATCATTCACGCCATCATTATTCGGAGAAAATACATTCGGAACAAACAACTCCGGACATCTCGTATCTACGTAAATTCTGATACAGGCACTATCCGAACATACACCACTGTTATCTATTCCAATCGCACAATAAGTAGTTGTAACAACCGGGCTGGCTTTAGGCGATGGCGAGTTAGGATTATCAAGTCCTGTTACCGGTACCCATGTATAATTACTAGCCCCACTTGCATTTAATTGCACTTGATCACCAATCGCTATACTATTATTCGGCGTAGCACTTATTAATACTGTAATAGAAGGACTTACGTTCACACCAATAATAGTGTTACTTACACATGCTTCTGTTTGACCTGTTAAAGTATAAGTAACATTTGCAGTAGCAGGCACATTTATACCATTGGTAGTATAAGTGTTTGTTCCATCGGTCCATGTGTAGGTGTTGGCACCACTCGCATTGATTACGATATTGCTACCCTGACATACCAATGTGTTTCCATTTACTGTCAAAACCAAATTATTATCAAATCCGATGTTGATATTCTGAGTAGTAGAACAACCATTGATAGTATTGGTAACTACTACCTGATAAGTTCCACTTGTAGTCGTACTAATCGTTGATGTACCTTGGCCTGTAAAGGTACCACTACCACTCCATAAATAAGTATCCGAAGGATTTACCGGATTAACAGATATATTAACTGTGCCATTTGTACAGGTAATGCTTGGATTGCTGGCACTTAAACTGACTGACGGAGAATTTTGATCAGACACAATGTTTACAACCGTCGTTGTAGAACAGCTATTGCTATTGTCAGTAACCGTCAGATTATATGTACCCCCCAAAGTAAATGTAGCAGTGGAAGAGTTGGCTCCGCTACTGATTCCGCTTGCTGGCGACCATGAATACGAAGCAGAAGTAACAGTGCTCGGTACAGTAGCATTGATTGTTACAGAAGGATTGGAACAAGTAATAGTAGCAGAACTCGCTGATAATGTAAATTGTGGTGCGTTAGAATTACCATAAACTGTAGCGGTTGCAACCGCCGTACATCCATTGGTACCTGTTACCGTTAGTGAATAAGTGCCGGCAGAACCTGCAATTAAAGTGGCAGTATTAGATGGACCTACAATACTACCACCCGTCGTTGTCCAATTATAATTGCTGGCAGAAGAAGTGGCATCAATCTGAACAGTGGAAGAACTACAAGATAAAGTGGCTGAATTTGTACTCAAGTTTACAGAAGGAGCATTGGTGTCTGATGGAACAGCGACCGTAATGGTAGAGGAACAGCCATTGGAAGTATTGGTAACAACTAATGTATACGTATTTCCTTGATTTACATCAACTGTTGCGGTGTTTGCGCCAGCCACGATTCCCGTTCCTGTCCATAAATACGAAACAGGAGAAGAAGTGGTAGTAGCGACTATTTGCACAGTAGGAGTCATACAATTTATAGTGCCGCTTGTTGCTGTAACATTAGGCACATTGCTATCGGCAGAAACGTTCACCACCGTACTACCAACACATCCGTTGGAATTATCTGTTACTTGTAAAGTATAACTTCCCGGTGAACAGGCCTGAGTAGTAAACGCATTAGCAGGACCACAAACTCCTCCTAGCCAGTTGATAGTAACACCAGTACTAGGTGTAGATGTTCCACTTATGTTAACAGAAGGAGATGAACACGTCAAGGTAGGATTACCACTTGTAGAATTTACTGTAGGCGAATTGGTGTTAGCTGTTATAGTAAATGTTTGTGTTTGTTGACAATTATTAGCATCCATTACTATTGCAGTGTAGTTGCCTGCTGACAAGCCAGTTGCAATACTGTTCGTTCCAGCAGAAGGTGTCCATGAATAAGTATATCCGGGAGTTCCGCCATTTGGTGTAACCGTTGCAGAGGCAGTGGTAAGTGTACAGGTTATAGTACTTTGAGTGATAGTTAAAGAAATAGCCGGTGGTTGAGCAATGTTTACAGTGGCTGTTCTGTTACAACCATTTGAACCGGTTACGGTAACCGTATAATTGCCGGCACTTAATCCGCTGGCGGTGGAGCTACTACCTCCACTTGGGCTCCATGCATAACTGTATCCACCTAAGCCACCAGTAGTTACTACTGTGGCAGCACCGGTAGAGGCACCGTTACATGTCACACTTTGAGAGGCAGTTATTGTTGGAGAAATAGGCACACTTGCTAGAACAAATTGTCCGTATGTTGTATACGGTATAGGGCCAACTGTTCCTATTCCACTGGTAACACCGGGTGTTCCGGGCCCTTTCAATGGATTCCATGTTGTGCCATTCCAGTTTTGAGCTTTCAAAGTATCTGTGGCACAAAAATTAGGAGGAGAACCGATGGTATTTTCTGATCCTCTGTAAGAAAAAGTTAGGTCCGCGTTCACGGCTGCATTGGTTTTCACATTCCAATATCTGTCAATAGCATTGGCTGCTTGTGGGATGGCTGAAACGGCGGCTACTGCTGCGCCATTGCTGGTAGAGGCACCTGGCATTGGAGTATTAGCCGCATTAGTAGAATAGGTTGAAACGGTAAGAGTAATGTTTGCCGCATTGGTTTTATTAAAACCGAGTGGGATATAATCAGTGGCATTACCGCCCACGCCAAAAGGGATAACATACGAGCCGGTATTGGTTCCTGTTACCCATTGCACATAGTTGTATTGATTTTCAGAGTGAATATGACCGGCAGTACGGGCTATTCCAGCCGTATTGGGCTGATTTATTGTAAGGTAAACAGGCGTTGCAGCAGTTCCACCATTCAGTATAACATATCCTCCATTAAGTACTAACGCATTATTCTGGGCAACTACCCAGCTCGTTAATACTAATAAAAAAGAACTTAATAAATTCTTTTTCATAATTTTTAGATTTTATTATTAAATTCTTGATTTACTAGATCCAGGACCATAGGGACTTGGTACCACATATCTGATAAGTACTTCCATGGCTCCTTTTCCTCTGCTAATGGTTTTTAACTGTGAAATATTAATGTCATAACTAAAACCAATCGCGTAACTATCATACTCTAATACAATATTTGTAGTAACAGCATCTTTGTTTCTGTAAATGCTTCCAAGCGCTATAGAGCCGCCACTTTTTCCTTGTTGTGCTTTTGCAAAAATGTACTTACCATATAAACCTGTCAGTAATTCCTGAGAAGGTCCTTGCAACTGAAGTACAATTAATGGAGAAATGGCAAAACTGCTTTTTCCAATACCTATATCTCCATTGGCAAATGCCACATATCGAATGGGCATTTTATCTTTTGAAGATTTTAAGAAAGTGTAAGAAGGGGTATTAACATGAAAAGCAGAAAAACCAACATTAAATTTGATATTTTGTCCACCTCTGTTGTATAATCCTTCGTTTTTATCAAATGAATACGTAATTCCAACTCCCGCATCAGGTACAATAAAAGTATTAGAACCGTAATTTTCATTATGTGGTAAACTTGGATTGTATTGCCAACCATCGTACTGACTATCCCATTGGGCATTTTGCATATTGATACTTTTTTGGATAATACCGGCATAAATACCTATTCCAATAAATTGACCTTGTTCTACTCTTAAATGATAAGCGCCATTTAAAGTTACATCATTAGTTTTCAAACTCAGGTCCCCTGTATTATCATTAAAAAACTTTAGCCCACCAGCAAAAAAATGACCTTTGGGGCTCTTATTTATTCTACCATCAACAGATAATCCAAATGTGTTATATGGTGAAGCCACGGCTTTCCACTGATTGCGATATATTAAATTTCCGGATAAAGCATAATTAGCCCCACTCATAGCAGGATTAAGTGTCAGTGGAAAGTATTGAATTTGTGTAAAGTGTATATCCTGTGCATGTATAACACTATACATTATTATTAAAATGCTACTTAGTTTAATATTTAATTTTTTCATAGTTGTAAATTTTTAATTTGTTATTTTACTATTGTGATATTTCCTTTTTTATCAATTGGTTTATCGTCTAATGTAATACCTTTAATATAATATACAAAAGTAGCTCCACTCATGTCTTTCCCTTTGTATGTGCCATCCCAGCAGGCATTGACATCTGTTGTTTCAAAAACCTTTTCTCCCCATCTGTCAAATATAACAAACTGAAATTCTTTTACACATTTAGTTC
This sequence comes from Sphingobacteriaceae bacterium, assembly GCA_037447455.1. Taxonomy (GTDB): domain Bacteria; phylum Bacteroidota; class Bacteroidia; order B-17B0; family Aurantibacillaceae; genus BPGX01. Next base: position 5,880 of record JBBIGQ010000021.1, read on the forward strand.
CACGCACACATAATTTATCGTTCATATTATCTTTATTAGGTGAGAATACATTGGGGACAAACAATTCCGGACATCTCGTATCTACATAAATACGTAAACAGGCACTATCTGAACATACGCCACTATTGTCTATTCCTATAACACAATAGGTTGTTGTAATTACAGGATTAGCTATAGGAGATGGAGAGGTCGGATTATCCAGCCCTGTAATGGGTGTCCAACTATAATTAGATGCACCAGTGGCATTTAATTGTACCTGATCACCGATAGTAATAGAATTATTAGGCGATACACTTACAGCAACATTGATAGACGGACTAACACTAATACCAATTACTGTTGAAGTAACACACGCACCTGTTTGCCCGACTAATGTGTAGGTAACATTTCCAGTGGCAGGGATATTAAGGGCACTGGTTGTATAAGTATTGGTTCCATCGGTCCACGTGTAAGTGTTGGCACCACTCGCATTGATTACGATATTGCTACCCTGACATACCAATGTGTTTCCATTTACTGTCAAAAGCAGATTATTGTCAAATCCGATGTTGACATTTTGAGTGGCAGAACATCCGTTTACAGTATTTGTAACTATTACTTGATAGGTTCCGCTTGTTGTTGTTGAAATAGTAGGGGTACCTTGGCCTGTGAAAGTTCCTGCTCCACTCCAGATGTAAGTGTAATTACTGCCTACTGGGTTCGCATAAATATCAACAGTGCTATTTGTACAAGTTATACTTGCATTAGAAGTACTTAATGTAACAGATGGAGAATTAGTATCAATAGCCACATCTATTGTTTGGGTAGTTGAACATCCATTTAAAGTATTGGTTACAATAACTGTGTAATTTCCGGCTTGATTCACAATGATACTTGGTGTAGTAGCACCGCTCACTATTCCAGAACCACTCCATGTATAACTTACCGGGGAAGATGTTGTAGAGGCGACTACTTCTATTGTAGGTTGAATACAGGTGATAGAACCACTTGCATTCGCAGTTACAACAGGTATATTTACATCGGGTATTACGCTTATTGTTGCAGTAGAGGAACAACCATTTGTATTATCTGTTACCACAATAGTGTAAGTTCCTGCAGCACAAGCATCGGTTGTAAATGTATTCGTAGCGCCACAAACATTGGGACCAGACCAGTTGACAGTTACATTAGTGTTAGGATTAGAAGAAGCACCAATGCTCACAGAAGTAGAAGCACAAGTCAAAGTAGGATTTGGATCAGCTGTTATAGTGGGCGTATTAATGTTTTGTGAAACATTGATATTTGTTACAGAGGTCGTACAGGTATTGGCAGGGTCTGTAACAACCAATGAATAAGTACCGGGTTGATTAACTGTTATTGTACCCGTACCTCCACCTGCTACAATACCGGGGCCACTCCAGCTATAGTTTACATTACTTGGATTAACCGTAGAAGTGATAGACACAGTGGTATTAATACAATCCAAAGTTCCATTTGGAGCTGCTGCCACTGTCGGCGCAGTCGTATTCTCTGTTACTGTAATTAATGTGGAAGTGGAACATCCGTTAGATGTATTCGTAACGGTTACTTGATAAGTTCCACCCTGATTAACATCTACAGTGGCAGTGCCGTTTCCGGATACTATACCACTACCTGACCATGTGTAGGAAACAGGACTTACTGTTGTAGAAGCAACAATTTGCACATTGCTAACACTACAATTGATAGAGCCGCTTGGTGCAACAGCAATAGATGGTAAGTTGGCATCCGGAATAACTTGGACAGTAGAAGTCCCGACACATCCATTTGTCATATTGGTTACTTCCAATGTATATGTACCTGCAGCACAAACATCTGTTGTAAAACTATTGGTTGAACCACAAACGCCGCCTAACCAATTGATTGTAACCCCTGTTGAAGGAGAAGAAGTCCCTACTAACTGTACACTAGGAGTAGAACAAGTAAGTGTTTGATTACCGCCCGCATTTACAGTAGGAGCAACTGTATTTTGAACGATATTTATATTAGTAACAGAGGCCGTACAGGTATTTACTGGATCTGTAACAACCAATGAATATGTTCCAGGTTGGTTTACGTCAACAGTTCCAGTTCCGGCTCCTCCTACAATTCCTGACCCTGACCAATTATAGGAAACACTTGTTGGATTAACCGTTGAAGTGATTTGTACTGTTGTATTGGTACAAGTGAGGGAACCGGATGAAGAGGCAGAAACGGTGGGGGCGATTGTGTTTTGTGTGACATTTTGTGAAATAGCCACTGTACAATTATTGGCGGTATTGGTGACGGTAACTTGATAAGTGCCGCCTTGATTCACGGTAATTGTTCCTGTAGAGCCGCCACTGACGATGCCGGGTCCTGTCCAGTTGTAAGTATAAGATCCAACAGGGTTAACAGTTGTACTAACTTGTGCAGATGTAACGGTACAATTTAAAGAATTCGTATTAGCGATTTGAACAGAAGGCACATTGTTATCCATTGCTACGGATTGACTGGTGGTAGCAGTACAATTATTGGCAGTGTTTGTAACAGTTACCTGGTAGGTTCCGCCTTGATTAACGGTTACAGTGCCGGTGGTGCCACCACTGACGATGCCGGGTCCGGTCCAATTATAATTAATACCAGAAGAAGGTGTTACGGTGGTCGTTATTTGAACAGTAGTAGTGGTACAATTCAAAGATCCGGAACTTGCAGATGTTACGACTGGGGCAGTTGTATTACCTGTAATTGCTGTAATAAAAGAAGATGTGCAATTGTTATTGTCTTGAACCACCACTGTATAGTTGCCTATTCCTAAATTATTGATAGTATTGGTTGTAGCGCCAATAGGATTCCATGTATAGTTATATGTAGGCGTACCACCAGAAGCCACGGCAGTTGCACTTGCTAATGAAGTACAGTTCACAGTAGTTGAGTTTACGGTCAAAGAAATGGCCGGTGGTTGAGCGATGTTTACAGTGGCTGTTCTGTTACAACCATTTGAACCGGTTACGGTAACTGTATAATTGCCGGCACTTAATCCGCTGGCGGTGGAGCTACTACCTCCACTTGGGCTCCATGCATAACTGTATCCACCTAAGCCACCAGTAGTTACTACTGTGGCAGCACCGGTAGAGGCACCGTTACATGTCACACTTTGAGAGGCAGTTATTGTTGGAGAAATAGGCACACTTGCTAGAACAAATTGTCCGTATGTTGTATACGGTATAGGGCCAACTGTTCCTATTCCACTGGTAACACCGGGTGTTCCGGGCCCTTTCAATGGATTCCATGTTGTGCCATTCCAGTTTTGAGCTTTCAAAGTATCTGTGGCACAAAAATTAGGAGGAGAACCGATGGTATTTTCTGATCCTCTGTAAGAAAAAGTTAGGTCCGCGTTCACGGCTGCATTGGTTTTCACATTCCAATATCTGTCAATAGCATTGGCTGCTTGTGGGATGGCTGAAACGGCGGCTACTGCTGCGCCATTGCTGGTAGAGGCACCTGGCATTGGAGTATTAGCCGCATTAGTAGAATAGGTTGAAACGGTAAGAGTAATGTTTGCCGCATTGGTTTTATTAAAACCGAGTGGGATATAATCAGTGGCATTACCGCCCACGCCAAAAGGGATAACATACGAGCCGGTATTGGTTCCTGTTACCCATTGCACATAGTTGTATTGATTTTCAGAGTGAATATGACCTCCATTAACACTTCTAACTATTCCAAGGGAATTGGGCTGATTGATGGTTATGTAGATAGGTGTAGCAGCTGTACCACCATTCATATAGATGTGTGCACCATTCAAATAAAGTGCATTATTCTGCCCCGTTAAACCTGCAATAGAAATAACATAAAGCAGGATGTACCCGATAATTTTTTTATTCATATTTAAATATTTTTTGCAAAGTTATAGAAAAAAAACTGATTTTACAAAAATTTTAAAATTATACCTGAAAGGCAAAAATTGTTATGTCGTCTGTTTGCTCCAAATCTCTTTTCCAATCTATAAAAAACTGGTTTAAAAACTTTTTTTGGTCGGTCGGGCTTAGATGTGCAGGTTTTGAAAGTATCTCAATGAAATTTTTATGAAGAATGCGTTTGCCTTTTTTCCCACCAAACTGGTCTTTGTATCCATCGGTGTATGAATATACCCAATCCTCTTTCTGAAGTTGAAAGGAGTAGAGATTAAATGAATCTTTTTTATGAGATAGTCCTACAGGCATTTTGTCGCCTTCTAAAAAGATGTAGGGTTGATTTTTACGAACTATAAGAATACTTTGATGTGCAGAAGCGTAATAAATTTTTTTATTAGTAGCATATTCATTATCAAATAATAAGAGGGTTGCATCCATTCCGTCTTTTTGTTGTTCGTCAAAAGTAAGATTTTGAATGAGTTTTGTTCGGACATAGTTCAAAATTTCATTGGGATAATACAAATGTTTTTCCTGAACGGCTTCGGTAAGGTAGTTGATGTTTAATAAACTCATAAAAGCGCCGGGTACACCGTGCCCTGTACTATCGCAAACAGCGAGATAGTGTGGCTGATTATTGTGTAAAAGATTAACATTGGCCCAATAAAAATCTCCACTTACAATGTCTTTTGGAATGTATAATACAAAGTAATTTTGAAAAATATGATTCTTTAGGAAATGTTTTTGAATGTAGTCATCCGAAGTTATCAAAGCTTTTTGAATGCGTGAAGCGTAACTGATGCTGTCTAAAATATCTTTGTTTTTTTGTTCTAATATATTTTTTTGATGAGATACTTCCTGATGGAGTTTTTTTATTTGTTTGTTCTGAAGAATAGATTTTCTGAGGAAATAAGAAATGATTATCAGAGAAAGTAATGAAGCAAATATGATGTATGATTTTTGTTGATTTTTAATTTGTTGAAGTTCTGTTTGTTTTTGAAGGTTGAGGATGGATTGTTCTTTTTTGAATAATTCTTTGTTCGCTTCTAATTCTTCGTATTTAATTGAAAGTAGTTCTTTATTGATTTGTTCGCTGACTTTTTGGTACTTTTCAAAGTAATCTAATGCTTTTGAAAAATTTTTGTTTTGTTTTTCTATCTGATACAAAAGGAAATAAAAATCTTTTAGAGTTTCATTGTCATTGATGTTTTCTAATTCGTTAAAATGTTTATTTACCAAATATCTTACACTGTCTTTAAAGTTTAATTTACTCAATATTTTGGCTTTAAGAAGAATGGATATGAGATAGTTTCGTTTATAATTTTGAAGATTAGGATTAGAAAGCACCTGATTTATATGGTAATATGCAGTTAAATACTCTCTTTTTTGATAATATTCTTCTGCCAGATTGGCTTCCAGTTGTGATAATTTAAATTTCCACTTTGGGGTTATGGTTAAGCTATTTATAACGTAACGAAGCGCATTTATGGCAGAATCTATGAAATATTTTTTCAAGGTATCTTTTTGATAAAAATTCATGTAAGAGCCGGATATGGCATTTGAAATTACAGATATACTTGCTGTATCTTTTAATAGAATGCTGATATTTAATGCTCTTTTAAGCAGTGGTAACTTGTCCAGTTTTTCCTTTTGAACACATTCTATCCAACCAATACTATACAAAGCATAAGCATATTCTTTTGGATATTTCAAAGAATCAATTAATTCTAATGATTTGAAGTAGTAATCTTCTGATTTACCATAAATGGATTTATACCACAAAATATCTCCCAATTTTTGGTATGTGAGAATAATTAAATGCGTGTCTTTGTTTTGAATGGATACATTCAAAACTTTTTGCAACAATGGATAATTTTTATCAAAGTTTGATGAGGACTCTCCAACTTGACGTATAACTTTCAAAATAGAATCTCTGTTGAATTGAGCCAATAAAGTAAAATAAGCAATATTTAGTATGAATAGTGTTATTATCTTTCTCAAAAGAATTTATTTTATTGAAATTATGTGAAATTCTGTTCTTCTGTTTTTTGCTCTGCCTTCTTCGTTAGTATTGGGTGCAATGGGCATAGACGCACCAAATCCTTTTGCCAAAATTCTTTTTCCGTCTACTCCTTGTTTTTCTAAAAATTCTTTTACGGAATAGGCACGATTGAGAGAAAGGGCTTCATTATCTTTTGGATTACCTGTATTATCCGTATGTCCCCTGATTTCAATTTTTAGATGAGGATTTTCTTTCAGATATTCTGCAAATTTAATCAAAACTTTTTTAGAATTTTCTTCAATTTCAGCGCTGTTTGTTTTATAGTATAAATTATTAATGACAAACGATTTACCGGGCTTGATGCTGTCTGTAATCAAATCAATTGGTTTTAAGGTATTTTTGAAAGAAATATTTTCATCTACTTTCATTATTTGAGAGGTGAAAGCAAAATCATCTTTTTTTACACTTACTAATAATTCTTTCCCTTTTGATTTATTTAAATTGACGGCAGCAACGAATTCACCACTTGATGAGTCAACCGCCGCAAGTGTTTTTGTTTTCATATCGGGATATTGAATTTCTACGATGGCTTTTCCACCTACAGGGTTATTATCCGGATCTTTTATTTGACCTTTGATAATGGTTACTTCATTAGGTCTTGCTTCTTTGTAAAGTTCAAAGGTAAACAAATCATATTTACCGACGCCTTTTGATGCTAAGGCGCCCTCTGCATAAGCACCAAAATAGCCATTTCTTGCATCCGAACTGACAAAAAAACCTGACTCGTCTTGCTCGGTATTAATCGGTGTGCCAATGTTTTCCGGTTCTGTCCATTCGCTTTTTTCATTTTTTCTGGTATAAAAAATATCAAATCCACCAAAGCCAAAATGGCCATCGCTGCTAAAATAGAGCGTTTCACCATCACTGTGAATAAAAGGGGTTCGTTCGTGTTCGGGCGTATTGATTTTTGGTCCTAAGTTTTGTGGGACTGACCATTCGCCGGTTTTAGGCTCTCTGTAACTTACATAAATATCAGTTCCACCATAGCCGCCGGGACGATCGCTGGAAAAGTAAAGCGTATTACCATCGGCAGATACACTGGGCTGAGAATCCCAATACACCGGGTGATTAATGTTAGGAACTTTGCGGTAGGGTTTCCATTCGCCATCCACCATATCGCTTACATAAATATCACAATTGGGCTGTGCACCACCTTCGTAGCGCATCATAGCAAAAAACAGGTGTTTATTATCTACTGTAATGCTGCATCCTCCTTGATTGTCGTCTGTGGTATTGAAAGGCGGAGGCATTTCGCTGCCTTTATCAAACATTCCTGTATTATCTCTAATTGCGACCATGAATACTTCTTGCTCTTTATCGGTTTGATAAATTAAATCTTTGGAATTTAAGGGTTCTTTTCTTACAAAATAACAATATTGGTCATCAGGAGATAAAGAAGCCAGATATTCATCCTGAGGGGTAGAGATGTTTTTTACAACAACGGGATTAAATGGTACTAATTTTTTCTTTAATTCCAATTCTTTTTTAGCGTATTTTATCATCTCTTTTGCTTGATACATTTCTGCTTCAAAGTCCTTATCAAATTTTTTGGGATCATCACTTTTAAAGTTTAAAAATAATTCAAGATATTTTATAGCAGAGTCGTTTTTCATTTTTTCATAATAATCAAAACCAATATAATAGTAAGGATTAGAATGGAGGTCAGGACAATTAGCTATTACTTTGTACAAAAAAGGAATAGCGGGAGTAAAGGGTTTGTTTTCTAATTTACAATGTACAATGATTTCCTGCGCCATTGCAAAATTAGCTTCTGCAAAGTCGGGTTCTAATTTCAAACATTCTCTCAAAAACTCTAATCTTTCTGGTTTTTTGTATTTTTTTTTGTTCGTGCCTTTTTCATATAGTTTGATGGCTTGTTTACTATCTATTTCTTTACAAAACTTTGAAGTGCCATTTTCTTCATCTTGTGCAATTGTTTTAGTATTAAAGATAATTAATGGAAGAATAGTAAAATAAAAGTATATTTTTTTCATAAGAGTAAATATAATCATTGCAAATATACACACTACTTAGATTAAAATGTTTTAGTTTTGCTTGTAAATCTACTGTTATATTTACAGCAAAAAAATGAATGCGTTGATATTAAATATCGGCGATGAGTTGTTGATTGGACAGGTCATCAACACGAATGCGGCTTATATTGCCAAACAACTTAATTTATTGGGTGTTAATGTAAAAGAGATAAAAATTATCAGCGATGATCAAAGCAGTATATTGAAAGCTCTGGAAGAGGGGCAAAAATACCATCTGGTAATAATTACAGGAGGATTAGGCCCCACAAAAGATGATATTACTAAACATACACTGGCGAAGTTTATGAATGATACATTAGTTGAAAATACGGTTGTTTTGAATGATATTGAAAATTTACTTGCCACCAGAGGAAGAACAATGAATGAATTAAACAAACAACAAGCATTTGTGTTGAGTCAATGCAAAGTGATCCGTAATTTTTTGGGGACAGCGCCCGGAATGTTGATGAAAAAAAAACAAACCGTTTATATTTCATTACCGGGTGTGCCTTTTGAGATGAAGCCAATGTTGAAAGATGCTTTGGAAATAGTAGCTGCAGAATTGAAATTACCTGCCATTTTACATAAAACTTTTTTTGCATTTGGTATTCCTGAAAGTGAATTATCTATAAAATTAGAGAACTGGGAAAATCGCTTAAATAATGATGCTATCAAATTAGCGTATTTGCCTAACAGAAACTTAATTCGCCTGAGAATGTCTGTGTATAATGCTAATGAAATATTGGTGAAAAAAGTTCAAGAGTATGCAGAAGAATTAAAAAATATCTTAGGTAAACATTTTGTGGGAGAAGGAAAATTTGAACAATCGGATGAAAATTCATTGGCAAAGGTTTTAGTGAATGTATTGAAAGAAAAAAAATTAAGTATTGCCTTTGCAGAAAGTTGTACTGGCGGAAGTATTTCAGCCGCTATCACTAAAATAGATGGTGCTTCGGAAGTATTTAAAGGAAGTGTGGTGAGTTATAGCAATGAAATGAAACAACAGATTTTAGGTGTTCAGGAAAATACATTAAAAAATTATGGTGCAGTGAGTAAAGAGTGCGTGGAGGAAATGGCAAAAGGAATAAAAAAAATAATGTCCACTGATATTACTCTTTCTGTCAGTGGTATTACAGGACCTACCGGTGGCACGATAGAAAAGCCCGTTGGAACCGTGTGGATGTGTTTGATTATAAATAATCAAGCGGAAAGTAAATTATTTCAATTTGGTGCACAAAATAGCAGAGAATACATTATTGAAAGCGCTGTGTTTAATGCACTTGCCTGGATATTGAAGCGAGTGCTGAATCTTTGAGAATATGAGAAAATTATTGTTGTTAGATAATTACGATAGTTTTACTTTTAATTTATATCATTATTTTGAAAAATACTTTGATGGATTGATTGACGTAATCAGAAATGATGAAATTGATATTGAAAGTGTAAACTATTATGATATAATCGTTTTATCGCCCGGACCTAGGTTGCCAAAAGATGCAGGACAAATGCGACGTGTGATTGAGATGTACTACAACCAAAAGCCCATTTTAGGTGTATGTCTTGGAATGCAAGGAATAGCAGAGTTTTTTGGAAGTCAGTTAGAACAATTAGATTTTCCAGAACACGGACAAAGTAAACCAATGTTTGTAGTAAAGGAAGACAAAATTTATCAGGATTGTCCTAAAAAATTTAATGTCGCTCGCTATCATTCGTGGGGCGTGCAAAAACAGCACTTATCAAGTGAATTATTAGTTTTAAGCACAGATGAAAAAGATTGGATAATGAGCTTTAAACACAGCCAATTACCTATTTATGGATTGCAGTTTCATCCGGAGTCCATTTTAACCGAGTATGGGGAAAAAATAATTCAAAATTTTTTGAAGACAGTAGTTGTGTAAAAACTTTCTGATATTTTTCAGATATTGCAGCACAAATTTAAAACTATGGGAATTTTAGCAGGAAAAAAAGGAATAATAACCGGCGCATTAGATGAGAACTCTATTGCGTGGAAAGTAGTTGAACTTTGTCATAAAGAAGGGGCGTCTATTGTACTGACCAATGCGCCTATTGCGATGCGTATGGGTGAAATAAAAAAACTTTCTGAAAAAATAAATGCCCCCATTATTCCCGCCGATGCGACTAATCCAGAAGATATTGAAAAACTTTACAAAGAAAGCATGCAACATTTTGGTGGAAAAATTGATTTCCTTTTGCATTCAATAGGGATGAGTGTCAACATTCGTAAAAACATTCCTTATACAGAGTTGAATTACGAATATTTTATGAAAGGTATTGATGTGTCGGCGCTTTCATTACATAAGTTATTAGCGGTGGCTTACAAGTTAGATGCTATCAACGAATACGGTTCTGTGGTGGCACTGACTTACATTGGCGCACAACGCACTTATCCTTTTTACACAGATATGGCGGACATCAAAGCATTGCTGGAAAGCATTGCACGGTCGTGGGGTTATCACTATGGTATAGCAAAAAAAGTTCGTGTGAATACGGTTTCACAATCACCTACCAAAACAACGGCAGGGAGTGGTATCAAAGGGTTTAATGAATTTTTTGATTTTGCGGATATGCAATCTCCCTTAGGGAATGCTACTGCCGAAGATTGTGCAGCCGTGTGTGTGGCACTTTTTTCAGATTATACCAGAAAAATTACGATGCAGAATATTTTCCACGATGGAGGGTACAGTTCTACAGGTGTAAGCCAAAAACAACTGGATGCATTGATGAAATAAGTTGGTTATGATTTACGATGTACACATTTTTGTATGTACGAATGAAAGAAAAAATTCTACGAGAAGGTCTTGTGGTGAACAGCATGGATTGATGTTAATTGAAAAACTAAAAGAAGGTTTTGCAAAATATTCTATTGAAGGCAAGGTGAGAATACAAAGAAGCGGGTGCTTGGGGATATGTGATTTAGGGTCGACTATTGCTATTTATCCTGAGGGAACATTTTATGTGAATGTGCAACCGAATGATGTGGATGAATTGGTAAAAACGCATTTTGTTGAAAAGAAAAAATTAGAGCGCTTGCTGCTTACAAAACATCCAAAAAATGTTTGATGGAAGATGATAAAGTTCAACTATACTACTTAGAGGTTGAAGAGACAAAGAAAGCCTTTATTCAACAACTCATCAAAGATGCAGCGATGTGCGGAATAGATGTGGAGAGTGCTGTTTTATCTTTTGATTCCTTAAACGATTTAATTCAAAAGGTAGAAAAAATTTTAAATCAACTTTCTAATACTGCCAACGGATTTGAAAAAATTCAATCGTGGTTGTACAGGGTGGATGTGTCCGAAGTACAAATTAAAAACAAATTAAAGCAACATCCTGAAAATACTCTTAATCAAATTACTGCTGAGATGATCATCAAAAGAACTTTGCAAAAAGTTGTGTGGCGCTATTTGCACAATCAAGGAAAATTGTGATTCATCATTCCTCTACATCAAATTCAAATTTATGAAAACTCACATCAGAAAAGGCACTGAACAGGATATTCCCAAAGCACTTGAACTTATTATAGAGTTAGCCATTTATGAGAAAGCACCGAATGAAGTAGAAGTAAGTGTTGAAGAAATGATAAAAAATTTTAGAGAAAAGATATTTGATTTTTTTGTTGCTGAATATGAAAATGAAATTGTAGGAATAGCATTATATTATTACAAATATTCTACATGGAAAGGAAAGTGTATTTATTTAGATGATATTATTGTTACTGAAAAGCACAGAAATAAAGGGATAGGAATGCAATTGATGAAAGCAGTGATAAATTTAGCCAAACAAGAAAATGTGAGAAAGTTAGAATGGCAAGTTTTGAAATGGAATACACCTGCCATAGAATTTTACAAAAAGTTCAATACAATTTTTGATGATGAGTGGTTAAATTGTAGATTAATACATCCACAATTACAAAAACTTTAATCTTAAAATCTTTTCAACAATTACTGCTATTACAGAAGATGCTGGCTTTATTTATTCCAATAACGAAGAATTTATAGTTATGCATCATGTTAGATTTTATGTTAAAGGGAATGTTATTCCATTACTTATAGAAGAAAGTCCGAATTTAAAGTTCATTTATTAAATGGGATAAAAAAAGTAAATTTATACGCTGTTCAACAAGTTCTACTTAATATGTTAGGCATAAGGATGCAGATAATGTATGTATTGTTTTTCTTGGTCATGGAGATATTTATATTTCTCCGGAAGATGCATGGTGGTAATCATCAGTCACATTTTTACTTATTAAGTTTAAACTATACTATGTATGAGAAACAAAATTAAAAGTTTTAGACGCCTTAAATGGTATGTAATAATTTTATTCTCGTATTATGGTCATGCCATTAGTCCAATATGTGATTTCTTAAAGGACATTCCATCAAATTCTATGTTGATTTTTATCTCAGTAAGTGGAGATATGATGTGTAATAGTTGTACAGGTGTGGATATTAATAAGATTGTTCAGGAAATTCATAACACACACCCTATATTCCGATTTATTTTGTAAGCCGTGATAGCTTAAGCGAAAAGGGCATTGAAGTTTTCTTTAAACAAAGAGGAATTAACCATCTTTTAGTTCAATATTATTACAACCCCGGTTTACATGACTTTTTATTGAAGAAGCATAAATATACTTCCAATATTACTTTGGTAAAAGGCAACTGTCAAATAGTTTTTTCAAAGCCCATTCATGAAAAAAATTTAGAAACCATTTTACATCCAATCAAAACCAATTTAAACGAATGGCAAAGCTCTAAAATGCAGATTTATACTAATAATCAAACATCATTAGTACATCCCCCTTACATCATAATTTCTGAAATCTTCGTTTTCAGTGGTAAAATATGCAGATGGCTTTTATGTGTTTAACCTGAAATTAAATCTTATTGCTAAATTCAATCTTGATGGCAAGAATGTCAGAAATATTTATTTAGATAGTTTGCCGTTAGATTATTTATCTATTATACAGCACTATTTTTCAGGAGAAGAATATGAGCATATAAAACATTTCATTGATAAAAATAAAATTCAAAAAGAAAAAATGTTTTTATTTGAAAACATTTTTCAGATAGATGATCAACATCTTGGAATAACAGGTAAAGTGAAGATATATTATGATAGTTCGTATTACCAGAAGCCAGCTTTATATGAAAGAAAATGTGGTTTGGTATTAGTTCTTGACACCGGCTTAAAATCAACGAATTTATTATCATTTGATACATTTTCAAATTCGTATGTGCTTGGTTTTTCACAAACTCACTTCAAAGATTCTTTATTCTATTTTATCCGATACATTCCAGAGTGGAAAAAGGAGGGATTGAGTTTATTTAAATGGGACAAAAAATCACATGTATTAAAACTTATGTATGACATCCCTTTAAACTTAAAAAGAACGAGTAATTTTTTTATACATTCGCTTAATCAATTTGAATTTCTGCTTTATTTCTCAAAAGGTAAAAAAAAATATATTTATAGATTTGACACTAACACGAATCAACTTTATTTGTTACTCTCTACCAAAAGAAAGTTGGGAATAGGATATAAAACAGGGCTATCTAATTACTTGTTCTTAAATTTTGATGCACAAACAAGTTTAAAAGATACTATTATTGGTTATCATACGTCAACTAAAAATTATTATTACCCAGCAATCATAAATTCAAGTACAGATTTTTCGCAACATTATTATTTTATGAAAAACAATAAATTGATTACAATTTCACTTTTAGAAAACTAAAACCTGTGATGTTATTTAGGTAAAAATATTTTGTTGAAAGTTCCAAACAAAGATAGGTGAATAAAACAATACTTAATGAGATTTAATAAGATGGTCTGAAACTTAGCAGAGGGTATTAGTTATTTCACCTCTCATGAGAAAGGTTAAATACGTTCCAACAACACGGCATAGCCCTGTCCTACGCCAACACACATCGTAGCAATAGCGTATTTCTTTTGTTGTACTTGTAGTTCAATAGCTGCCGTCAAAGCAATTCGTGCGCCGCTCATTCCAAGTGGATGGCCTAAAGCAATAGCACCACCATTAGGATTGATACGTGGATCATCATCGGCTAATCCCCATTGACGAATGCATCCTAACGATTGAGCCGCAAACGCTTCGTTTAGTTCAAGAATATCAATGTCTTTCCAAGTTAATTTAGTTTTTGCAAGTAGTTTGTTCACCGCATCAACGGGTCCTAAGCCCATTATTCTTGGTTCAACACCTACTACTGTTCCTGTAACTACTCGTGCTAATGGTTTTAAATCGTACTTTTTGATGGCATTTTCACTCGCTAATAATAAAACAGCCGCTCCATCATTCAAACCAGAAGCATTACCGGCCGTTACACTTCCATTTTTCCTGAACGCAGGTTTTAATTGAGCTAACTTCTCTAATGTGGTATCAGGTTTCATAAACTCATCTGTATCAAAAACAATGGGCGATCCTTTTTTCTGCGGAATAGAAAGAGGAAAAATTTCTTTTTGAAATCTGCCGTTTGCTTGAGCTTTTGCGGTCTTCTGTTGGCTCCATAAGGCAAACTTATCCTGATATTCCCGGGAAATTTTCAATAGTTCTGCTACGTTTTCAGCTGTTTCTCCCATACTATCGGTGCCGTACATCTCCTGCATTTTTGGATTAATAAACCGCCATCCAAAAGAAGAGTCGTAGATTTGTTGAGTTCTGTCAAATGCTTCATTGGCTTTACTGATGACATAAGGGCCACGTGACATATTTTCAACTCCGCCTGCTATCATCAAGTCCGCATCTCCCAACATAATGGTTCGTGCCGCTTCAAGAACAGAGGTAAGTCCGGATGCACATAAACGGTTGATGGTTTGACCAGGCACAGTATACGGCAAACTGGCTAATAACAAGGCCATACGGGCTACATTACGATTGTCCTCACCAGCTTGATTGGAGCATCCAATGATAACATCGCCTACTTCAGCCCAGTTAATATTGGGGTGTTTGTTCACAAGCGTCCTAATGGTTTCAGCGATTAAATCATCTGTTCGCACTTTGGCGAGTGTACCACCAAATTTTCCAATACCCGTTCTGACTCCATCTATGATATAGGCATAGGTCATAGTATTCATTTTGCCCAAAGATGGGAAAAATTTATCACTTTTGCGTTTGGGAAATCAAGTATAGACAAATTGTGAAAATTCTTGAAAAATACATTCTCAAAAAATTTTTAGGAACGTTTATCTATTCCATTAGTTTGATATTGCTGATATTCATTGTTTTTGATTTAAAGGATAAATTGCCCGGATTTCTGGAAGATAAAACCCCTCTCAAAGAAATTATTGTAGAGTATTATTTAATGTTCATTCCAGTATATGGCAATATGTTTAGTCCATTGTTCACTTTTATTTCTGTGATTTTTTTTACTTCCCGTATGGCACATCGCAATGAATTTGTTGCAATGCTGAGCAGCGGTATTCCATACAATCGTATTTTGAGACCTTACTTAATTACTGCAGGAATCATTGCTACGACCTCTTTGATACTTAATCATATTATTATACCAAAAGCCAACCGGAAAAAAATTGCATTTGAGGATAGATGGTTTAATAACAATTACAACACAGACGAAAAAAACATTCACCGAATCGTTGGGGAAGGAGAAGTGCTCTACATTTATAGTTTTGACAACAAATCTAAAATGGGTTATAAAATTTCTTTAGAAAAAATAGAAAACAATCGGCAAGTATATTACCTGAAAGCTGAAGCAATGCAATGGGACAGCACCGATAAATCGTGGCTCTTAAACTCTGTATTTGAGAGAAACTTAAAAGTTATGATTGAAGGTGATAGCGTGTATTACAAAGAAGGAGTAAAAACGTCTCCTTCCAAAAAAATTAAAATTGACTTCACCCCTGATGATTTGTGGCGTTATGAAAGTAAGCTGGAAATTATGAATTACTGGGAACTCAAAGAGTATATTCAAAAAGAACGACTGAAAGGTGGTAATAAAGTAGAATACTTTGAAGTGGAACACCATCGCCGAACGGCTTTTCCATTTGCTACTTTTGTATTGACCATTATTGGTGTTAGTGTGTCTTCCAGAAAAGTACGTGGTGGGGTAGGGTGGACCATTGCCTTAGGTTTATTTTTAAGTGCTGTGTACATTATGTTGATGTATGTGTTTACCATTCTTGCCACAACGGGCTTCGCCCCACCATTACTGGCGGTATGGACACCTAATATCATTTTTAGTGTGGTGGCATACTGGTTTTATTTAAAGGCACAGAAATGATAAAGAAATTAATTTTATATTTTTTCTCATCCAAGTTTGTCAAGAATAACATTCGTTTGATAGGCGGTACAACTATTGCACAATTCCTTAATTTTATTTTTAATATTTATTTAACTCGCGTATATGCACCAGAAAGTTTTGGTGAGTTTTCTCTTTATATGAGTTTTATTTCTTACTTTTTAATATGCTCGGCTTTAAAATTAGATATTGAGATAGTAAAAACTGAAAACGATACAAGTAATATTCTTTTGATAAGATCACTTCAATCTAATTTGTTTTTTAGTTTTCTATCTGCAATGGTATTTGCAATATTTAGATATTTCAATTTGTTTAATTTTGGAAAATTAAATTCTATCTGGATATTGCTTGCTTTTCTTATTGTTTTTTTACAAACCAGCATGCAATTATTTTGGATGTATTGTGTCAAGCAACAGCTATTTGCTTTTCAGGGAAAGATAAAAATAATAGAAGCTTTGTTGTTAAATAGTTTTTATGTGGTTTTTCAAAAAATACAATCCTTAGGTTTAGTTCTGGCAAATTTCCTGACTCTTATTGTAACCAACATAATTCTGATTGTAAGGTTAAAAAAAAGCATCTCTTTTTACGATTTATCTAAAAATGTGCTGTTTTCTTTTGAGTATTTACCATTAATAACAATATTCAGAAAACAATTTTACTATATGTGGCAAAGCATATTAGAACTACTACAAGTGAGTTTGCTCACCTTTTACTTATCTTCAGATCTGGCATTTTTAGGGTATTATTCTCTTGCTTTTAGAACTTTACAAGTGCCTTTTCGTTTAATTAGTATGCCTTTATCACAGGTTTTTTTTTCAGAAATAGCCGATAGAAAAAGACAAAAAAAGCCCCTTAGATATTTAGTATTAAAAACCTTTTTTTCACTTTTAGTGATCAGTTTGCCAATTGTATTAATGATTTTATTGAAAGGCCCTGATTTATTTTCTTTGGTATTCGGCAAAGATTGGGCTATGGCTGGTACTATTGCACAAGTTTTATTACTATGGATCATCACAGATTTCTTAAAAGCCCCTTTGATGCAAATTTTGTATGTGTTTAATAAACAAAAATGGGTTTCTTATGCATTATCCTTAAACATTTTAATTTTAATTCTAATAATGATTGTAAGTAATTATTGGTCTCTCAATTATATTACATCTATGTGGTTAATTAGTATCACTCAAGCCATATTCATAAGCAGTATTATTTTCAAAGCCATTAAAACTACATTACAATATGAAAATTAAAAAAATTATAGTGCTCTCTATTCAAAATCCTTTAAACGTCAAAACATGGTCTGGAATTCCTTACTTTATCATTCAATCTTTGAAAAAAAAATACGAAATTATTCCTGTTTATCTAAAAGGAAAATATAAATGGATAGAATATTTTTTGAAAGCAATATTTAAAGTACAATCTTTGCTTTTCAATCAAAAAACAGATTATTCACATAGTAGTATTTTATCACGTTACTACGCATGGTATTTTTCTAGACAAATTAAATTATATTCATCCAAAGATACTATTGTATTAGCCCCTGCAGGATCTTCTATTCTGTGTTTCTTAAAAACCCAATTACCCATTGTTTATTTATCAGATACCACCTTCAAAAATATGATCAATTATTATCCCAATTTTACTAATCTTTCAAAAAAATCAATTAAAGAAGGAAATTTTATTGAACAAAAATCTTTAGAAAAAGCCACTATTTGTTTATTCCCCTCTCAATGGGCAGCCCAATCAGCCATTAACGATTACAACAGCTCTCAAGATAAAGTAAAAGTGATCCCATTGGGGGCTAATCTCGTTGAAAAAAATCTTACCTATATCCCAAAAACATCACCAAAAGAAAAATCTCATTTGCTCTTTTTAGCCGTTAACTGGGAAAGAAAAGGCGGAGATATTATCTTGTCAGTTTACCATGAATTAAAAGCACAGGGATATTCTGTACACTTACAAATCTGTGGATGTATACCACCGGTTTCTATTGAAGACCACAACATCAGTATCATACCATTTATTAATAAAAATAATCCTGCAGAATATCAAACATTTAAAGAAATAATGTATAGAACTCATTTCTTAGTATTACCTACCCAAGCAGAATGTTATGGACTTGTGTTTTGTGAAGCAAGTGCTTACTCCATTCCTTCTGTTACCTATAATACAGGCGGAGTTGCAGCCGCCGTCAGACAGCATCAAAATGGAATTTTATTGCCAGTTGGCTCACCCGCTTCTGCTTTCGCAAATACAATAAAACACTTTATAGATAATGAAGATGAATACTACAAACTTTCTAAAAATAGCTATGCATTGTATAAAAACGAACTTAACTGGGATACTTGGAGAGAGCAATTTGAAATCGCACTCCAGAAACATTTAAACTTTAATTAAATGTTTATACTTATTAATATGCTTTAATATGTATTCAGGATAAGAATCATCTAATGGAACAAACTTGTACTTAAAATCTCTGTCAAACAGATCTTTCCCGCTCTGAATAATTTCTTGAATTTTCTCTGGTGATTTATATTGAGATTGATTATACTCTGTATGTGCAAATGCCTCTAATTTCTGAATAATTTTATTTACTCCACCAAGATAACTAAAGTGCCATCCCCCCTCTTCTACAAAACGAATGTTTATTCCTAATAACTTAGATTTCAACCATTTCAAATAATGAGCATATATCTTACGTTTTGACTGACTGCTTTTTAATCCTAAAATACTCATAGACAATTCTCTTAATGCTTGCACCTGTATTCTGCGTGAATACCGATATAAAATAGTACCATTCCATCTGTAATTTTCATTCTCCGTAGCATTCATACAATTCAAAAAATAATAATACATCTTTTGACGAAAAATATAAACATCATTTTCCTTCACTTCTTCAAAATTAAAATCCGAAAGATTAGGAATTTCATCTAAATCTGAGATTAAAATAATATCTTCTGCTCGACATCCTTCAAGTCCTCTAACAATTGCATTTCTTTGATAATGCTCTAATTCCCAAGAGTTTTCGCCATTGAACGCAGGCATATCCACCACCACCACATGTATCATCTTATCCTTGAAATCCTTAAACAACTCTTTATTTTCCTGAAAATACAAGGGCTTCAGTTTACCCTGATGCGTGCGGGTGGCCTCCACAAGCACAAATTTATCTACAAAATTATTTAAAGTATTCAATCGGATTTCTAAAAGTTCCAATTCATTGAAAAATGTAAAACAATCGTAAATCATACTTCATGCAGATTTAATGTATTTATCGCTAAAAGCTATCAAAGCCCCCCAAAATATCGTTCCTGCCTGTGTTTCCCAAACCGATTCTGTTGTAAAAAAACACAGCAATGCGATGACAACATACCATCCTAAATACACCTGTTGATAACGAAATAATTTAATAATCCAATTAATAAATAGATACAAAAAAACTGATAATCCCAATATCCCCGTTGCCAGCATAATCTGAAAAAACGTATTATGTGCATTAATATTTTTCTCTGATAATGCTTCAAGATGATGTGTGTTGTAATATTCATTTAAAGCACGATGCACATCTCCCGATCCCACACCTATCAGCCAGTTTTTTGAAATAACATCAATAGATGCCCGCCAAGCAAACAAACGAATAGAATTACTTTCTATTCTTAATGAATCATGCTTGGCAAACTTTACAACCATTTCCTGCATAGATTTTATTCTATCAGAAATAAAAATTAAATAATTCGTCTTATAAAACACATAATAAAATATTCCTACAAAAAATACAATTATTAAAATAGATTTCAACTTATACTCCTTCATTACATATACAAAGCAAAGCAATATAAATGCCAAAAATCCTGCTTTAGAACTTGATAAAAAAATATTAATAGAAAATAAAACCATTCCAACCCAACGAACCCAATTCTTCATTTTATTAAAAGAAAAAAGAAAATAACTTAAGTAAAAAATAAAATACATTGAAAAATAACTCGGATGAAGATGTCCTGTATAACTATTATACGAAACCAATCTACCCTCCATAAAATAAAGCATCAACATTCTGACAATTAATAAAATGCTCACCATATATCCACTTATCACAAAATAAAGCATCATCTCTTCAATATCCTTACGAGAATAATTTGAAAAACCAATTACAATCGGAAAAAACAATAAAGATAATTTTACTTGTATATCTAAATAATAATCCCCCGCCTCATTCGCCCAAAAAATACTGCATAAATTAATCAAATAATATAATATCAAACTTTTACTCACTCCACTCATCTCAAACCGACTCGTCATCTTTTTAGAAACCAACATTACACCTGCATAAACAATAATAATCCACGACACTAACGTCGGTCCAACAATTAAAAATGGAATAATTAACGCCAATAACAAAAAATCCACTCGTATATTATGGAATAATTTTTTCATCTTTTGTAAATAGCCAATAAAATATTTTTTTCATAGCAAGCCAATATCCTTTATACTTTAACGCATAAACAGAATTAAACCAAGACAAAATAAAAAATACTAACCAACGAGTAATACTTTGAAAAATTAAAAATACATTCACTATTAGAAAATTAAATGAATTCAAATGTTTACGAAAATACTTAAACCGACTAAAAATTTGATTGGCAATCACTTTATCTCTTACAGCATTTGAACTCCCCCCCTGATAATGAAAAAAAGAAACTATATTTAATAACAAATTCCTTCCACCAGTTTTTTTATTTCTAAAACAAATGTCCACGTCTTCCATCCAAAACAAATGCTCATCAAAACCATTTAATTCCAAATACCTCTCTTTACTCATCATCAATACCGCACCTGACAAAACATCACATTCTTCAACAGATAAACCTTTCTCTTTTTTTCTAAACAACTTCAAATTACTTAAAAACATTGCTTCTAAAACAACATCCTTCACACCCGGAAACACCCAACAAGACTCTTGCCATACGCCCTTTTCATCCGTTAACCTTGGTGCTAAAATCACCTTCTTTTTATCTGACAAATTTTGAAAATACAAACACATCTCTTCAATTCCTCCTTCCGTTACAAGCACATCAGGATTTAATATCAAGATATTTTTATGTTTACTTAACTTTACGCCATAATTATTACCCCCTGAATATCCCAAATTTTCCGTCAGTTGCTCTAGAACTACTTTCTCTCTATATGGCGATTCTCTTAAAAAAGAAACGCTGTTATCCTTACTATTATTATCTACAACAATTATCTCCAAAGACAAATCATTTCCCATTAATATAGAATCTATACATCGTTTTAACCACAAACCACTATTATAATTGACTATCACAACAGAAAGATCTAACATACATCCTTTTCATTTTTTGAAACAATCAAATACACCAATGCATTCAACGGAAAAAAATCCAACAAATTATTGAATACACTCGAAATCATTACAAATAACAAAACACTTAATTCAAAAATATACACGTCTTCCCCAAAAATATCTTTATTAATACTTCGATAGAAAAAGAAAACCAACAAAACAAAATTAATCAATCCAAGCTCATTCAATTCCTTAAAATACCATCCATCCGTTGAATGTACGGATGCTTTTATATTCTGAGAATCTTTTGAAAAATACTTAATAGCACCCGCTCCCGCATGACCCATTCCATGCCCTAAAATCGGACTTTCAAGAAACTCTTTCAAAGCCCCTTTCCACAACTTAACCCTCGAAACCCGTTCATTCATAGATAACGTCTCCTTGGTAGAATCTCCCAGCCAATAAAGTGCCTTAAATGAACCATTCATTACTATCACAAATATCACTATAAACATAACTATTATTCGAATTACTTTCCAATACTCCTTCGTCCTGAGCATCAAAAAAAATGATACTGCTATAATACCCAAAATCCCCGTACGTGTTACGCTAAAACTTAATCCTGTCATTAATAAAACCAAGAACAACCAGTACTTCCATTTATCTTCTCCTCTTAATATCTTCACGATATAATAAATCACAGAAAAACTTAACATCATTGAAAAAGGAACAGGGGTAAATAAAAAACCACCCATTCTTGGAATAAAATATTCTCCAAAGGCGTGCCCGGATTCCTGAACAAACCTGCGTTCCACATCCAGACAAAAAAAATGAAATAAAATACTAAAAAACGTATACACCACCACATAAGCATTCCAGACTTTCAAAATATATTTTTTCTGCACAGACATCACAAAAAAAATCAACATCGGAAAATAGGTCATCTTAAACCCATAAAAAACAGACATCCATTCATCAAAACTTGTATACAATGCGGTTACAGAACTGGTTAAAATAATGTATAAATAAATTATTAATTCTAATCTTCTCCTATTAAAACACTCTTGCAAACTCCTTAAATTCATTATCAAAAAAAATCCAAAAAGCAATTCAGGTAAATTTGAGAAAACATACTCAAAAATATTTTTGGATGGACCCATCCCCACCACCAACCATCTCACCAAAGGTCCTACAGAAAACATCATTAAACTCAACAAAAATACCTGCTCTCTTCTCTTTTCCAATAAAAGCCATTTCATACCTTTGCGCAAAAGTAATAATATATTTAACTAAAATGAAAATACTTCTCCTTGCCGATATCAACTCCCCTCACACTCAAAAATGGGCTATTGGCCTTGCCAATGCAAATTTACAAATCGGCTTATTTAGCTTACATCCCCCCAACAATAACTGGTGGCAAAAACATCCCAACCTTCACTTCCTCTTTGCTCCACCAATTTCATCCAACCCAACTATACTCAAAAAAATCCAATACCTTTCGTTCTTAAGACCACTCAAACAAACCATCCAACACTTTCAACCCCATATCCTTCATGCCCATTATGCCACAAGCTACGGCTTACTTGGTGCACTTTCCAATTTCCATCCTTTTATCCTCTCCATCTGGGGAAGTGATATTTACGACTTCCCAAAACGCTTCTTTCTCAACCATCACATCTTATCCTATAACCTAAAAAAAGCAGATGCCATCTGCTCTACAAGCCATTCTATGGCAAACAAAGCAAAACAATACACTAACAAACACATTCACGTTATCCCTTTCGGTGTCGATATCAATTTCTTTTCTCCTCATTACAAAAGGAAAATATTTTCTGAAAACGAAATTATCATTGGTACTATCAAATCTCTCTCCCCCCAATATGGCATTGATACATTATTATACACCTTCCAACAAATACTTTATCAACAAAACAATAATTACAATTTCAAACTCCTCATTGTCGGCGATGGCAGTGAAAAAGAAAAATACATGCAACTATCCAAGAAATTAAAGATTAATGATAAAACTATTTTTTATGGAAAAATTGACAATAACTTAGTACCACAATTATTAGCAGAAATAGATATTTTTGTCGCCTTGTCTAACGAAGAAAGTTTTGGTGTTGCCGTTATAGAAGCCATGGGCTGTGGGAAACCTGTCGTAGTCAGCGATGCCCCCGGACTCAAAGAAATAGTACTCAATAATACCACCGGATTCATCGTACCTAAAAAGAATCCGACAGCAGCATCCAAGGCTATACTTAAAATTATTCAATCGCCTTCATTCTTTCAAACCATGAAAGAAAACGCCAGAAAACACGTAACTCAACACTACAATTTCCAAAACAATTTACAACAACTTATACAACTTTATCAACAATTCTACACAAAATAATCACGCATCTAATTCCCCGGCTATCACATTCATGCTACTCATCGTAACTATCGCGTCCGACAACAAACTCCCCTTAATCATCTCCGGATACGCCTGATAATAAATAAAACACGGTCGTCTGAAATGCAACCGATATGGACTTCTGCCACCATCACTCACCACATAAAATCCCAACTCTCCATTCGCCCCTTCTACACAATGATACATTTCACCTTCCGGTATATCCACTTCACCCATTATCACCTTAAACTGATAGATCAAACTCTCCATATCATTATATGTTTGTTCCTTGGGTGGTAAATAAAAATTCGGTATATCCGCATGAAAACTTGTTTTATCCTCCAACGCATCAATCTTCTTCAATGCTTGTTCAATGATTCTCAAGCTTTGCCATACCTCTTCCTGCCTTACCATAAAGCGATCGTAGGTATCTCCATTCGTCCCCACAGGAATGTCAAACTCAAACTCTTCATACGAACAATACGGCTGCGCCACCCGCACATCATAGTCCACGCCCGTCGCCCGCAAATTCGGCCCCGTAAAACCATAATTCAACGCCATTTCTGAACTAAGCGGACCACAATTAATCGTCCGATCCATAAATATCTTGTTCCGCTCTAACAAATCACCAAACTCCTTAAATGCCTTTGGAAACTCTTTCACAAAACTTCTCACCATCTCCCACGTCTTCGGACTCCAATCCCGCTCAAATCCTCCTATCCTTCCAATATTCGTAGTTAATCGTGCGCCACAAATACTCTCGTAAATATCATAAATCTTTTCCCGCCATTGAAACACGTACAAAAATCCCGTCATCGCACCAGTATCCACACCTATCACCGAGTTACAAACCAGATGATCTGCTATCCTCGCCAGTTCCATAATAATCACCCGCATGTATTGCACGCGCTTTGGTATCTCTAAATTCAGCAACTTCTCGACCGCCATATCCCACCCCATATTATTGATAGGTGATGAACAATAATTCAATCGGTCTGTCAACACTCTTATCTGATAATACGCCAACTTCTCCGCCAACTTTTCAAACGCTCGGTGAATATACCCTATCGTCGGTTCACTCTTCACAATAAATTCTCCATCCATTGTCAACACATTCTGAAAAATCCCATGCGTCGCAGGATGTGTAGGACCTAAATTTAAAGTAGAACAAACCTTCTCATCTCTCAAGAGCTCATGTTGCAAAATTTCCTTTTGAGTCAAATTTTTTGGCGTTTTTTTCTCTTTAGTTTTCATGGTAGGCATTTTATTTAGTGTATATTTTATTAATAAACCACAAATACATACAAAATTTCGCAATTATTCAAGCAGGTATGGTTTAATTTCCTGTTTAATTTATCTAAAATCATTTTCCTCATCCCTTTATTTTCAATCGTTCAAAAAAATTTTTCATCAAAGCATAATAATCTTTAATTCTCTTATACACTTCCTCCGAAACATCAGACGAATACAAATGCGATGTTACATTTCTATAATCCACCATCTGTAAAAATACCGATGCGTCTTCTTCGTTCATTAACCCCGCTTCTAACCCCTTCCGAATACACGATTTGAGCGAAAAACAATCAATCCCCTCTCTCTCCTGCAAAATACTTTTCAGTAACTTCCAAAATAATTCATAATTATACTCAAACCTCTGTATCGTCGCATCTTTTACAATCTCACTATACGGTGCTTTCACCACTTCTTCCCAAGTGCACAACGTCTGACCAAACTGTTCAATATAAAAATTCACTTGTTTCATACCCGTTCCCAAATAATTTTACCATCTTTCTCAATTTGTAGCTTGAACAACTCCGGCAAATCTTCCCACAGCGATACGTCCACCGTATAAATGATATTTGAATTCTCCACACTATTAGTAAACAAGGCCTTTTCGTACCTCCTCACATTTTGCAACACAATGTCAATGTCCGAGTTTCTCCTAAAACTACCATTCGCCCGAGATACAAACAAAATAACTCTTGCACCCCCTTGCTTAAAAATACGTTCACTTATCTCTTTGATTTGCTCAAGCACCTGTTCAAAATATATCGTCGTGTCCGTTCCCATCATCTGCCGAACATTGTATTATCCTTATCCTCCCGCGTTTGGTCTTCCACCGGAAATTCCTTCCTCAATGGAAAAATATCCATCTCATCCGGATTCAAAATCCTCCTTAAATCCGGATGCCCTTTAAATATAATACCAAAAAAATCATACGTTTCTCGTTCCATCCAATTCGCCGTTTTCCATAAATCTGTAACAGTAGGCACTTCCGGCTTGTCAATACCGAAAAACGTCTTCACTCGCACTCTTTGATTCGTTATCATATTATGCAAATGGTAAATCACCCCCAAATGTTGTTCGTCCGTCGTCTGAATACCTGTCAAATCCGTTAGAAAAAAGAAATTCCAACGCTCACTCTCCTTCAAATACTTCAACACGTCTTTAATCACACTATGCTTTACTGTTATCGTCTGGAAATTATACGGCAACTCCGCCGATATAATACCGTCCGCAAAATGCTGCAACAAATCAGCCTTCAAATTCTCCAAAAACTCCCGTTGTTTCTCATCCACTGCAATGTGTACTTTTCGTCTCATAAATTAATTTTTATTTTTGTTTTTAAGTTACCTGTCCTTTCAATTTTTTTAGTAGGGCGTGCCGCCGCCTCGCTTCGGCAATCCCCTCCGCATCCCTCACGCAATTTTTTTATTCAATGTCTATTCCGTAACTCTCCAACATCTTTTTGTATTGCACACTATCTCGCCGTCTCAAGGATTCATTTTCCGCCAACTCCTGAATTTTCAAAATCCCCTCAATAATCTGTTCCGGACGTGGCGGACAGCCCGGCACATACACATCCACCGGAATAATCCGATCTATTCCCTGCAATACACTGTATGTGTCAAAAATTCCTCCGCTGCTTGCACAGGCACCCACACTCAGCACCCACTTTGGCTCTGCCATTTGCTCATACACCTGCCTCAACGTCGGACCCATCTTCTTTGCTATCGTTCCCATTACCATCAGCAAATCCGCTTGTCTCGGCGAAAACGACAATCGCTCCGATCCAAATCTCGCCAAATCATAAGTAGAAGCCATTGTCGCCATAAACTCAATCCCACAGCACGATGTCGCAAACGGCAATGGCCATAACGAATTCTTTCTCGCCAGTCCTACTACTTTTTCCAAACTTGTCGCAAAAAAACCCGGTCCTTCCAATCCTTCCGGTGCCTTTACCAATTCAATTTTACTCGGCTTTTTTATCGGATAATGCCCCATACTCTCTTATTTTTTGCCCTAAAAATACGGAAAAAAACACAATCTTCCATTTTTTTCACTCCCAAATTTCTTAATAATTTCAAATATACTGTAAAACAAAAAGGAAGTAATTTAAAACATATAAGAAATAAATGACCTTACAAGCAAGATTTTGTTCTGAATGTTTGCTTAATTATTTTATCAAAACCCAATAAAAGCTAAATCGTCCGGGTCCTCATCAAAATCAGTGTCCAGATACTCATTCAGTACATCGGCTAAAGTGGGATAATAAAAATATTCCATATCATCATAATCATCATCTTCTTTTCTTCAAATTCATCATCATAATGTGCCGTAAAATTTTCGAGTTTTGATTTTCAATTGGATACATTTCATCATTTGACTCTAAAAAAATTAGTGTTAGTGATTGTCATATTTTTTATTTTTTGTAAAACTATTAATCATGTGTGAAATCTATTTTCACATACAACCGAGTATAGTACTAACTTACAAGAATTATATTTGTAAGTTCATTTTCTATCAACAATAAAAACAAATTATAGAATGGATTTCTTAAACGATAACTTAATTATCAAAAAAATGATAAAATATTTTTCATTTTAATCGCTTATTTACCCATTCTATTAGTTCCTCAGCACATTCAAATGCTCCGCTCACCGACTTATGTTCTCCAATTCCATCATAACCCATTACTAAATGAAACATCTCATAAATCTGATTAAAATAATTCAACATTTTTCTATCCTGCTTGGCAATAAAATCTCTGTAATCATCCACATTTTTTCTTGTTCGTTTACTAATTCCCTCTTGCTTCATCCATTCATTTAATGCTAACAATACCCCTCTATACGCGGTATGACCTGCCATTGAAACATATTTATCATCTGTGTAAAAACGACCTTCCTTCTTGCCTTTTTGTTTTAATATCTGCTTGGCATTTTCTATATGCCGAATAGAATTCTCTAATACGGTTTTTACTTTCATACTTAATTATTCATTTATATTCAATATATCTTTCTTTAATAAATAATACAAGCCCACCAACAATAACGCAGAAAATACGAGTACTTCCAATACTCCAAACATTCCTAATTCCTTAAAATTTGTAGCCCACGGATACATAAAAATTACTTCTACATCAAACAATACAAATAATAAGGCCGTCAAAAAGTATTTCACTGCAAAAGGATTTCGTGCATTCCCTTCACTATGAATTCCACATTCAAACACATTATATTTTACTTTAGAATATTTTTTAGGACCTAATAAATGCGATGCAACCATCGTTACCACCACAAATGCCAATGCAATTAAAAACATTATGAAAATAGGTAAATACTGAATCAATGTACTTTTTTCCATAACAATTAATTTTTCTGCAAATATGCTGAAAATGTTACAATCAAAAAAAACTTTTACCTTAATTTAGGTAACATTGAAAGCATATTCATGAACACCTTAATTAAAAATATAGATCGTGAATAAATATGCTGAAAATGTTACAATCAAA
>JBBIGQ010000022.1:0-27419 GCA_037447455.1 Sphingobacteriaceae bacterium
TAAAAAAACTAGATTTTATCGAAGTAGTAAAAGAAAAGAAAACAAATTTATACAAACTCAAAAGGGCATCGGACATGACACAAACGACACTTTTTATTTAGACAAAAAAGAAAACCAGCCGCCAACAATTTGGTCGAGGTTACATACAACTTCTTTTTAGTAAACAATGATGATTAAAAAAATGTAAAAAATAGAGTACTATGAGTAGTAACAAAACACTAATAATACACAGGCCTTCTTACTTCGCATAAATGTTTCGCAAGACGAATAACCTGACGCGTGTAACCAAACTCATTATCATACCATACATAGACCACCACACCGCGTTTGTCTGGTGCTACTTGTGTGGCCTGACTATCAAATACAGCCGGACATGAATTCCCTATAATATCTGTTGAAACAAGTTCATTTGAAAACTCATATTTAATTTGTTCCACCAGATTCCCGGATAAAGCGTATTGTTTTACAGTATTATTAACTGTTTCCTTATCTACTGCACACCCCAACTGAACATTGATGATGGCTAATGAACCGTCGGGAGTAGGTACACGCACGGCATTAGCAGTAAATTTTCCGGCTAGGTGCGGGAGTACTTTCTTTAGGGCGCTGTCTGCACCGGTTTCTGTAATCACCATGTTTAGAGGCGCCGAACGTCCACGTCTGTATTTTTTGTGAAAATTATCCAAAAGATTTTGGTCATTTGTGTAGGAGTGAATGGTTTCAATATGTCCTTTTTCAATCTTAAATTCTTTATCCAAGATGTATAAAATAGGCATAATAGCGTTGGTAGTACAAGAAGCAGCGGAGAAAATTTGTTCCTTCTTTAAATCCAAACCTTCATGATTAATACCATATACCACATTCGGAATATCACCTTTACCGGGAGCAGTAAGCAACACTTTTGAGATGCCCTTACTCTTTAAATGTAAAGATAATTTCTCCCTGTCTCTGTAAATCCCTGTATTATCTATTAACAAAGCATTTTGAATATCATATTGAGTATAATCTATTTGGTCTGGTTTATCGGCCGCAATAAAATACACCGTGTGTCCATTAATTATCAATGCGTTATTATTATGATCTTCAATCACTGTTCCCGGGAAAGGACCATGAATAGAATCGTTTCTTAGCAAATCGGCTCTTTTTGTGAGTTCTTCTTTTATATTACCTCTCACCACAATCGCTTTAAGACGAAGCTGTTCGCCCTTTCCGGCTAATGAAATTAAGTCCCTCGCGGCCAAACGACCGATTCTTCCAAAACCAAACAAAACCACATCTCTCGGCACGATGCTCTGTTTTTTTCCAATCAAATCAGACAGTTTTTTGTGAATAAAATCCTTATACGATGTATATTGCTCATTTTCCTGATGCCATTCATAAGCCAAACGACCAATATCTATTCTTGATGGACAAATATCCGACTCGTAGATGACCTTTGCTAACTGAGCCGTATCTTCTACAGTGATAGGTTTTTTGACAAAATCTTTTGCATATAAGTGCAACTGCATAATTTCAGAAGAACTTTTATCTACCAGTTGATTCCTGAATAATACTAATTCAACGGACTTATCAAACCACAATTTCCCAACAAAATTAATTAAATCAATAGCGGCCTTTTCATGATTGACCCATTCCTTTAATTGCCTTTCATAATTGGGCTGAACCTTGCTTAATGTTTCCATAATAAATAGTTTAAATGATGTGTAGTTTAATCAAAATCTTTCTAATTGAGAAAAGAAAAAGTTGGCCTCAATTCTTGCATTTTCATCGCTATCCGAACCGTGAATAGCGTTTTCGGCAATGGATTTAGCAAATTCTTTCCGAATAGTGCCCGGTTCGGCTTTGGCAGGATCTGTGGCACCAATGAGTTTTCTGAAATCTTCAACGGCATTTTCCTTTTCTAAAATAGCCGCTACAATGGGACCGCTACTCATATATTCGATCAACTCATTGTAAAAAGGTCTTTCTTTATGTACAATATAAAATTGAGCGGCTTGCTCTTTAGTTATCTTTAAATACTTCATAGCCACAATTCTAAACCCCGCCTGATTAATTCTTGCTAAAATAGGACCGATGTAATTGTTGCGAACCGCATCGGGTTTAATCATAGTAAAAGTGTGCATAATTTTTTGGGGGCAAAGATAAAAAGATTTACCCATTCTACTTAAAATTATATTTATATCCACGCTCTTTTCTATTCTTAAATATGCATGCCATAACTTTCAGAACCAATCAAGATGTTTAATTCAAAAAACATTTTATTATTATTTCTATTTTTGCGGCTTTAAAACAAAAAACATGAACCGAGGTCCTATTTCACAATTTATTGAACATCATTATAGGCACTTTAATGCAGCGGCTCTTAAAGATGCTGCAAAGGGCTATGAAACACACTTAAAAGAAGGCGGAAAAATGCTGATTGCCTTGGCAGGTGCTATGAGTACCGCAGAATTAGGCGTTTCTTTGGCAGAAATGATTCGTCAGGATAAAGTACACATTATTTCCTGTACAGGTGCCAATTTAGAAGAAGATTTGATGAATCTGGTAGCGCACCATCATTATAAAAGGTTACCCAATTATCGCGACCTCACCCCGCAACAGGAATGGGAACTGTTGGAGCAAGGATTGAACAGAGTAACCGACACCTGTATTCCGGAAGAAGAGGCCTTTCGTCGTCTTCAGAAACATATTTTTGAATTATGGAAAAAAGCCGAAAACGCTCATCAAAGATACTTTCCGCATGAATATATGTATCAGCTTATTAAAAGCGGCGTGTTAGAACAATATTATGAAATCGACCCGAAAGACAGCTGGATGGTGGCTGCTGCCGAGAAAAACCTGCCAATAGTTGTTGGAGGATGGGAAGATTCTACACTTGGAAACATCTTCGCTTCTTACGTTATCAAAGGAGACCTCAAAGCGTCTACAATGAGGATCGGAATTGAATACATGGTGGAGCTGACCGATTGGTATAGAAATAATTCCGCAGGAAAAGGAGTAGGATTTTTTCAGATTGGCGGAGGCATAGCCGGCGATTTTCCGATATGTGTAGTACCCATGATGTATCAGGATCTGGGGTGGCATGATGTGCCTTTTTGGAGTTATTTTTGTCAGATTTCTGATAGTACAACCTCGTATGGTTCTTACAGTGGTGCTATACCAAATGAAAAAATTACCTGGGGGAAATTGGGAATTGATACACCTAAATATGTTATTGAATCGGATGCTACCATCGTCGCACCATTGATATTTGCATGGGTTTTAGGTTGGTAAAAAATGAAAAACGCCGATTGAGATAGGCAGGATAATTAAATAATTAATTAAAGAAGAGGTGTTAATTTGCTAATCCTTTTATTTTACAATGTTCAAAATTTATTTGAGTGGTTAATTTATTATTTTAATATTCAAAGAATGATGGCTGTTTTACATAACTTTGCAGCCAGATTATAATGTATTTTTCTATGAAACATTTAAGAAAAATTGCTGCCGTAATAGCTTTAATAACTGCTTTTTATTCTGCAAATGCTCAAAATCCTGCATTCCCTAATAGAGGTTGCGGCACTCAAGCACCTTCTCAACAATGGGAAAGCCACTTTCAACAATTAATACAGCAGTACATTCAACAGCATCCGGAACTTATTCAGGAAATAAATCAAAAAACAATTAACCATTCTAATCAAATTCAAGCCAATTATACAATACCTGTAATTATTCATCTCATTCATGGTGGTCAAGCTGTGGGCACATATCCTAATTTAGCCAACGGACAGTTGGTTTCCCAGATTCAGGTATTAAATGAAGA
Organism: Sphingobacteriaceae bacterium; assembly: GCA_037447455.1. GTDB lineage: Bacteria > Bacteroidota > Bacteroidia > B-17B0 > Aurantibacillaceae > BPGX01. The sequence continues at coordinate 3,803 of JBBIGQ010000022.1, forward strand.
TTTTGCCGGCATTGGATACAATACTTCTACTTATCCATCTAATGCATTTGTGAATTACGCTGCTCCTTTACCTGCTGCTAACAAAGATGGAAATGGTCGGGTAAAAATTGCTAATACCGGTATCCAGTTTTGTTTGGCTACAAAAGATACTTTAGGTAATATTTTACCAGAACCTGGTATTCACAGGGTTAATTACAATACGTTACCTGCGCTTACCGGCACATTCACTTCTAAAAATCCTGCCGCATCTGTTTACAATACACCGTCAAAATTTCAGGGATTTATAAATGGGTACATCAAGAAAAATACGGTATGGAATGTTAGTAAATATCTGAATATATGGGTGACAGATGAATATTCTACCGTGGGTCTATTGGGATATGCTACCTTTCCGCCATTAAGTGGGTTAACAGGTATTCCAGGCAGTACCGGCACTGCAACAACCGATGGATTCTGGTGCTGGGCAAAAGCGTTTGGTTCTAAAAATATTTATCCATCAGGAACGTATGATGCCACGTATTATCTAGGAAGAACCTGTACACATGAAATAGGCCATTGGCTTGGTTTAAGACATATCTGGGGGGATGGCACCTGTGCTACGGACTATTGCACAGACACACCACCAGCCCAAACCGCCAATTATGGCTGCCCAACCTATCCTTACCATGCAGGTAACCTGTAGCGGCAATTCGCCAAATGGTGAAATGTTTATGAACTTTATGGATTATACCGATGACCCTTGTATGTATATGTTTACTGTAGATCAAACGACACGTATTCAAACAGCCATGGCTAATTCACCGTATAGAAAATTCTTAGGAACGCACGGTTTATGCTCCACTCCGACATTGACAGTTGCCTTCGCATCGCCCTCTATAGCATGTGCAGGAGTAGCTGTTACAATGACCAACAATACAACTGGCTCTCCTACTCCACTTTATACATGGGTAGTTACTCCCACAACAGGCGTAACTTTTAACCCCAATCAAAATGCTACTAATCCATCTATTACATTTAATAACGGTGGTACTTACACGATTACACTGACTGCAAGTAATGGAACTGTGGGCACGGCTACTCAAACTATTAGTATAACACAACTGTTTATTACCTCCACTCAAACTAATGTATCTTGTTATGGTGGAAACAATGGTTCTGCCACCGCCAATGTAACAGGCGGTACACCCGCTTATTCCTACACCTGGGCACCAATAGGTGGTAATGCTTCTACCGCAACAGGTTTAACAGCAGGTGTTTATACTGTTAATGTGAAAGATGCCAACAATTGCACCAGTTCTAAAACTGTCAATATTGCTCAGCCCGCTCCAATAAATACCTCTATAAGCGTGTCTGGCGGAACATTGACTGCTGTACAATCAGGAGGAGTTTATCAATGGGTGGATTGCAATAACAATTATTCTCCCATTTCTGGTGCTACCAGCCAATCTTATGTTGTGCCAGGAAATAGGTCGTATGCTGTAATAATTAGCATGAGTTCTTGTTCTGACACAAGCGCTTGTCAGGTGATTACTTCCATAAATGCTTTTGTAATGCAATCCAATAGTATTAATATTTTCCCTAATCCAAGCAATGGCAAGTTTGTTATTAAAGGGTTATCGTTCAATACTCAAATTAAAATATACGATGCTGTTGGGAAGTTAGTGTTTGAAACATATACTAATAAAGATTCCGAAGAATTAAATTTAGCACATGTTGAAGAAGGGGTATATTTTATTCAAGTGTTTAGTGCTACTGATGTTTTACAGAGAAAAATTCTTATTAAGAAAAATTGATTTCAAATTTAAGATGTTAACCTGAATTTGTAACTAATTTAAACAAAAACTTTTACTTACTTTTTATGATTAATTAATTTGATAGTGTTAATGGAAATTAAAGAGAAATCTGTTAACTAATTTTCTTAAAATTACTCGTTTGTGTAAAGTTTGAAAAATTTCATTTAAATTTGCGGCTTGTTTTTTAATGCCCGGATGGTGGAATTGGTAGACACGTACGTTTGAGGGGCGTATGCCGAAAGGCGTGGGGGTTCAAGTCCCCCTCCGGGTACTGTTTCAAAAGTAGGTTCATGGGCGTTGGTTTATTCTAACGTTTGTTGTATAAAAATAAATCCTTTACTTTTGCCCACAATTAAAACCCTCAATTATGAAAATACAAAAAGTTGCTGTTATTGGTAGCGGAACAATGGGTAATGGCATTGCTCATGTCTTTGCACAATATGGATATGATGTTCACCTGATTGACATTAACGAACAGGCCTTGCAAAAAGCATTGCAAACGATTTCCAAAAATATGGCTCGTCAGGTTGCCAAGAATATTCTTACCGAAGAAGAAAAACAACAAGCCCTCAAACGTATCAAAACTTTTACAAGTATTGATAATGCTGTAACAGACCGGAATTTGATAGTAGAAGCCGCTACCGAAAACCCTTCTATTAAATTAGATATCTTTAAAAAAATAGACACACTTGCCCCAGAACATTGTATTCTGGCTTCAAACACGTCTTCTATTTCTATTACCAAAATAGCAGCCGTGACCAAAAGACCTGAAAAAGTAATCGGTATGCACTTTATGAATCCTGTTCCCGTAATGAAGTTGGTGGAAATTATTAATGGATTTAAAACTTCTTCTACTACCAATCAAATTATTACTGAAACGGCTAAGTCGCTTCAGAAGGTGCCTGTTACGGTAAATGATTTTCCGGGTTTTGTTTCCAACAAAGTTTTAATGCCTCTAATAAACGAAGCTATTTATACGTTATATGAAGGAATTGCAGGGGTGGAAGAAATTGATACCATTATGAAATTAGGTATGGCTCATCCGATGGGACCATTGCAATTAGCTGATTTTATTGGCTTGGACGTGTGCTTGTACATTATGCGGGTGTTGTATGAAGGTTATGGTAATCCCAAGTATGCACCTTGTCCATTGTTGGTAAAAATGGTAGATTCTGGTAATTTAGGAGTAAAATCCGGAATGGGTTTCTACGATTATTCAAATAAAGACAGCAAAGAATTAGTAGTAGCACCACAGTTTAGAAAACAAAATCCTGTAGTAGTTTAACTCCATAACACGGTGACTTTAAAACCACCTTATCTTAAAAAGGGAGATACAATTGCCATTGCTGCAACAGCGAGAAAAGTATCTCCGAGTGATTTGTCTTTTGCCATTCGTCTCATTCAGGAAAAAGGTTTCAAGATTGTATTAGCGAAAAATATTTATTCTGAGTGTCATCAATTCGCAGGGGATGATATTTTGAGAACTCAGGCATTTCAGGAACTTATTGACAGAAAAGACATACAAGCTATTTTTATTGCACGCGGTGGATATGGTACAGTACGAATCATTGACCAGATTGATTTTACACCATTAAAAAAATTTCCCAAATGGATTTGTGGGTTTAGTGATATTACAGCATTACATGCTCATTTATTTCAAATGGGTATACAAAGTGTGCATTCTACAATGCCTGTATTGTTCAATCAATCCGATGCGGCAACGAATAGTTTGTTTGACATTTTAGAAGGCAAGAAAATCCATTATCCTATAGTACCGCATCCAATGAATAGAACTGGTGAGTGTCAAGGTATTTTAGTAGGTGGAAATTTGTCTGTACTTTATTCTTTAAGTGGTAGCCCTTCTCAATTAGATTTGAAAAATAAAATTTTATTTCTTGAAGATGTGGATGAGTATTTGTATCACATTGACCGAATGATGGTGCAATTAAAACGGTCGGGCATGCTCAGTAAATTAAAAGGTTTGGTAGTAGGTGGATTTACAGATTTAAAGGATAACACAGTGCTTTTTGGTAAAACAGCCGAAGAAATTATTTTTGATGCTGTAAAAGAATACGATTATCCGGTTTGTTTTCACTTTCCTGCAGGACATATAAAAGATAATCTGGCATTTGTGCATGGATGCCAAATAAGTTTAAGTGTTGGGGAAAATTTGATTAAAGCTGAAATTTTAGAGTAGAGAATCAAAAACACATGCCTGATTTAAATAACTGGCTTGCAGAAATAATATAGTAAAGAATTACCCCTTCACAAACAATTTAAATCCCTTGCCGTGAATGTTGACGATGCTAATGTTAGGATCTTTGCTCAAATACTTTCTTAACTTAGCAATGTATACATCCATACTGCGGCTGTTGTAATAACTATCCTCTCCCCATACGGATTTCAAAGCAAAGGCCCTGTCTAACAAATCATTTTTATGTATGGCAAATAATCTTAACAATTCTGATTCCTTAGTAGTTAAATTGATTTTTTCTTTGGAAGGATTGTGCATGAGCAATTTTTCATCGTAGTGAAAAGTGTATTCTCCAATCTCAAACACTTTTTGGTCAGATTCAATGGATTTGAATACATTCGTTCTTTTTAAGATCGCGTGGATACGTGCAATCAGTTCGTCCATTGAAAATGGCTTGGTAATATAATCATCTCCACCGGCGTTAAATCCTTCCAGGGTGTCTTCTTTTTGACTTTTAGCCGTTAAAAAGATAATAGGAACATCGGAATTTATCTCTCTAATTTTTTTGGCCACCGAAAAACCATCTAATTTTGGCATCATGACATCTAGAATTAACAAATCAAAGTTTTTTTTGCAAAATGTATCAAAAGCATCCTGTCCATTGGGTTTCACTGTAACTTCAAATCCTTTTTGAACAAGATATTGTTCTAAAACAAAAGATAAACTTTCATCGTCTTCGGCTAATAATATCCTGATTTTAGGGCTTTTATTGTCTGACATAGTTTTTATTTTGTGATAAAAATAAGAAAAAAATAAGGCATTAAAATAATTTTTTAACAATTGTTTGAAATATTTTCGCTGAGTTTTTGAGAAAAGGGGATGAAAATGGTGAATGTACTGCCCTTATCTGGTTCACTTACTAAATGGATAGCGCCATGATGCAATTCTATGATTTTTTTGACGTAAAATAATCCTAAGCCAAATCCTTTTACATTATGGGTATTCCCCGTGGGGACTCTGTAAAATTTGTCAAATATCTTTTTTTGATGTTCTTTTGGAATGCCTATTCCATTATCTTTTATAGAAATAAAAATGCCCTTTGCATCAGAATGGGTGGTTATTTTAATCTCCGGCGCATCTTTAGAGTATTTGATAGCGTTGTCTATCAAATTATTCATAACATTTGAAAAATGTGGTTTATCAATTTCTGCACAATGCTCTTTGGCCTCTAATTGCACTGTTATGTTTCCGCCTTTACTTTCCACTATTAATCGTGTATTTTGTATCATCTCAATTAAGATGTTGTGAATGTTTTCTTTTGAAAATTTAATTTTAATTTCTGCTTTTTCAAGAGTGGCAGAGGTCAAAATACTCTCCACCAACTGATGCAGTCGTTTTACCTCATTAGCCATGATTTTCAACGTACGTTCTTCTGCTTCGGGTGTTTTCTGAATACTTTTATCGCTAAAAAATTGTATGCCGAGATTTAGTGTTGCAATGGGCGTTTTAAGTTCGTGTGTCATGTTGTTGACAAAATCATTTTTGATGTCAGATAATTTTTTTTGCTGAAAAATGGTAGATAAAAAATAGATGTAGGAGGATACGAGCACTGCAATAATAATAATAGAAAGTAGAAGTAAGAATAACATTTCCCGGATGATGTATCGCTTTTGGTGTGGGAATTTGAGTGTAAGATAAGTGGGCGTTACAAAAATATTGGAAGGGAATAAATTAATACTATATTCAATATTGTTTTCATTTTCATTAATGATATGAGAGTTATCAGTGATTTTGGACTTATTCAGATTCATATAAGGTAACGCACTTTTTAATTCATAACAATACTTTGCTTTTATACCATTATTCAAGAGTTCATGACGAAGTACGGAATCTATTTTATTAGTATCAATTTTAGGAGAAAAATTATTATACACATTAATACTAATGGATTCATCGAAAATATCGTTGACAATTTCATTCGTGTTTTTTATCATTTCCGGCTGAATACTTTTGATTTCCTGTTTTTTTTGAGGGGTAATGGTGGAATTTAAGTTCACTGGCAGTAAAGATTTAAACAATGTTTTTTTAATGTGGAAGGAATCAAAAGGAATTTCTTTGTGGATATATTTGGATGAAACAAATCCGTTGGAATCTGTATTTAATTCTTCAAATAAACGTATTCTGTAATCGTCGGTGCTGTTTTGATTTTTATTTTGAACAGTAACGCCTTGTGAACGGTAATTGATTTTTTTGACTACTAAATTTCCTGAAATAAATTTATTGGCTTTTTGGCTGGTGTTAATTAGGGCTGTTTGTACCTGATGCGAAAATTTTTCCTGTTTGATTTTATAATCTTCATAAATAGAATATACCTGAATACTAATCAGCGCAATGATGCTTAAAGCCAAGATAGATGCGACGATGTATATTTTTTTTATCATTCTGCACAAAAATAAGCAGCACTTTCTCTATAAGCAAAGGCTCTTTTATTAAAAATGGTGAAAAAGAGCATCTGCTTCAAATGAAACAAACGCAGATATTTCAAGTCCGTTTTGTATTCATTTTATTTAAACCCGTGTATTTTCAATACATCCCTTCCGTGACCTTGTAATAAATTATTTTTTCACTTTCAGAAATGTGCTCAATAAAATGTGTATGATAGGGTAATAAAAATGTTTCATTACAATTTGCTCTCTTTATCTCCATCCAAATCAAGCCATTATTTTGCAAAAAATCTTCAACAATACCTATCCACTGATTGTTTTTAGCCGTGTCTAAAACCTTAAATCCAATCCATTGTTCCCATTCATTTTCAAGAATAGTTTTTTTAGGGACCAATATATTGAGATGAGTGAGTTTTTTAGCATCCTCCCATGACGAAATGCCTTTCAGTTTCACAACAATTTTTTTTGATAAAACATTAATATTTTCAATGAAGAATGGAACGGGTTCATTCTGTATTTCTAAAAAAAAATACTCTGTGTCGTTCCACTGAATATCGGCTGTAAGATGGACACTGACCGCCCCTTTTATGCCGTGCGGTTTTCCAATTTTCCCAATGACTACTAAATCATCCATTGTTTTCAATGGCTGCTTTGATAAAATGAATAAAGAGTGGGTGCGGATTTTCAACAGTGCTCTTATATTCAGGATGAAACTGAACACCGATAAAAAAAGGATGATCATTTAATTCCATAATTTCTACCAGCCCTTTTTCAGGATTTATTCCCGAAAACAGCATTCCGTTTTTTACAAACACATCTGTGTACTCATTATTAAATTCATATCTGTGTCGATGTCTTTCGTATATTAATTTTTGGTTGTATATTTTATAGGCAAGCGTATTTTCTTTTATTTCACACGGATAAGCACCTAACCGCATCGTACCTCCAAGATAATGGACAGATTTTTGAGTTTCCAGCAAATCAATGACAGGATGTTTTGTAGCCGGGTTCATTTCACGGCTATTAGCATCTTCATACTGTAATACATTTCTGGCAAACGCAATCACTGCACATTGCATGCCAAGACAAATGCCCAGAAAAGGCACTTTATTTTTTCTGGCGTATTCAATGGCTATAATTTTTCCTTCAATACCTCTATTACCAAAGCCCGGCGCCACTAAAATCCCTTTTGTTTTTCCTAACAAATCTTCTACATTTTCCCGGGTAATTTTTTCGCTATGAATCCAATGAATGTTGACTCTAGAATTATTTTTCACGCCCGCGTGTATAAATGCTTCCGCAATTGATTTGTAAGAATCTTTAAGTTCTACATATTTCCCCACTAATGCCACATCTACCTGATGTTTGGTGGAATACAATACATTTAAAAATTTCTTCCAGTTTTTTAAATCTGGTTTTCCATCTGATACGACATTTAATTTTTTCAACACCACTTCGTCCAATTTTTCTTTTTCCATTAAAATAGGCACTTCGTAAATAGATTTTGCGTCTATGGCTTCTATCACGGCGTCTTTACTAACGTTACAAAAGAGGGCTATTTTTTTTCTTATATCATCATTGATTTTGTGTTCGGTGCGGCACACAATAATATCGGGTTGTACGCCGTGCTCTAATAGCATCTTTACAGAGTGTTGTGTGGGTTTGGTTTTTAATTCACCGGTTGAAGAAAGATAGGGCAAAAGTGTCAGATGAATGACGATGCAATTGTTGGTTAATTCCCACTTCAATTGGCGCACGGACTCAATATAAGGGGTTGATTCAATGTCTCCCACAGTGCCGCCAATTTCAGTAATCACAAAATCAAACTGATGGTTTTGTCCCAGTATTTTTATTCGTCTTTTTATTTCATCGGTTATATGTGGAATGACCTGTACAGTTTTTCCCAGATAATCACCTTTTCTTTCTTTATCAATAACGGTTTGATAAATTTTGCCGGTTGTAACATTGTTGGCCTGAGAAGTCGGCACATTCAAAAAACGTTCGTAGTGTCCCAAATCCAAATCAGTTTCGGCGCCATCATCGGTAACATAACATTCTCCGTGTTCGTAAGGGTTCAAGGTGCCGGGATCTACGTTGATATAAGGATCTAATTTTTGTATAGTAACTTTGAACCCTCTTGATTGTAAAAGCTTGGCGAGAGAGGCCGATATAATACCTTTTCCTAATGAGGATGTAACGCCGCCTGTAACAAAAATATATTTGGTAGAGGACATAGGTAAATTTGCGTGCGAATTTGCGAAATAAAATAATGGCTAAAAAATGGATTTGTTTATATCCTCTTAAAGTACTGTATTTTCAATGCTTTGAGAAAACAGCCCATTAAAATATGTATAAATATCAATAGATAGCACCTCTGCGAATCGCTGAAAGTCAATTCAAATGGGCTTTTTAGGGCGCAGTTATCCACAATTCATACAATTTATCAACAAAATAGCGGTTTTTCTTGTGAATTTCCTTGACAAATCAAATAAAACACCTTATCTTTGCAGTATTAAAAATCAAAAAAATAAAACTATGAACAAAGCAGAATTGATTGATGCTATTGCATCAGGAGCAAAGTTGACAAAAGCAGACGCTACAAGAGCGTTAGATGCAACCATTGACGCTATCAGCAAAGCGTTGAAAAAAGGAGACAGAATCGGCCTTGTAGGATTTGGTTCCTTCTCTATTACCAAAAGAAGCGCCCGCACTGGTCGTAACCCTCAAACAGGAAAAGAAATTAAAATTCCTGCAAAAAAAGTGGTAAAATTCAAAGCTGGTGCTGAATTAGCAGGATCTGTAAACAAAGGAAAATAATTTTTTCCTTGTGGAATTAGAATCAAAAACCCCGCTATAGGCGGGGTTTTTTGTTTTTTAGCGGCAATACTTTAAATTTTCTGCGCTTCTATTTTCTCTCCAAAAAATAAAGCAGCTTTTTCATTAAACCATTCTGATTCAATGGTAGTAAAGAAATGTCGCGCACTATTTTTTCCAAGGCAGTTATCTATTTCAGGATGTTTCTGTAAATAGTTCTTTAAACTTTTCGCAACAATGTTGCCTTGTGAAATGAATTGAATATTGGAGGGTGTATATTGTTTAAGTTTAGGTAAAAGCAAAGGATAGTGTGTGCAGCCCAATAAAATAGTATCAATATTTGAATCTTTTTCAAGTAAGGCATTAATGTGTTTTTTGATAAAGTAATCAGCGCCTTCTGATAAATGTTCATTAGTTTCTATTAATGGCACCCACATTGGACAGGCCTCCTGAACCACTGTTATTTCCGGAAAGAATTTTTTGATTTCAATTACATACGATTCTGATTTTACAGTGCCTTCTGTTGCAAAAAGTCCTATATGTTTGGTTTTTGAATAATGCCCAATTACTTCGGTGGTGGGGCGAATGACGCCTAATACCCTGTTGTCTTTTGCTATTCGTGGTAAATCGTTCTGTTGAATGGTTCGAAGGGCCTTTGCTGAAGCGGTGTTGCAGGCAAGTATAACGAGTGGACAGTTTTTCTCAAATAATAATTTTACGCATTCCAGGGTGAATTTATAAACGGTTTCAAAACTTCTTCCACCATAGGGCGCCCGTGCATTATCTCCTAAATAGATGTAATCATATTCTGGTAAAACTTTTAATATATCTTTAAAAACCGTAAGCCCACCATAGCCGGAATCAAAAATTCCAATTTTACCTTTTTCTTTCACATCATTGCATTTACTTGTTCCACATAAAGATTGATATTGTTATGCCTGATTAAGTAGTTCTTTGGCGTTTTGAATAGCGGCTTCTCCGGGCTTTCCGCTGCTGAGCATTTTTGCAATTTCAAACACTCTGTTTTGTTTATTTAATTCTTCAATAAACGTTATAGTTTTATTTTCTACTTCTTTTTTATACACATAAAGATGTTGTTGTCCTTTGGCAGCAATTTGTGGCAAGTGTGTAATAACTATTACCTGCATAGTATCGCTCATGTTTTTCATAATATCGCCCATTTTGCCTGCAACAGCCCCACTTACACCGGTATCAATTTCATCAAACAGAATGCTAGGTAAATGAATGTGCTGTGCCATTATCGATTTAATAGCAAGCATCAAACGCGAAATTTCTCCGCCCGAAACGGCTTTTTGTACTTCTGAAGGAGCAATGCCTTTGTTGGCAGAAAACAGAAATTTTATCTCATCTTTTCCGTACATGTTTAACTCGTTGTTCTCCTTGTGCTGAATGTCTATTCTAAACTGTGCATTAGGCATGGCAAGTTCTTTCAGTAGTTGAGTGCAGGTGTGCTGAATAAAATCTCTTACTTTCGTTCGCTTTTCGGACAGATGTTGTGCTTTTTGTTGCAGAGCATTTTCCAGTGCGTCCACCTGCTTTTTCTTTTCAAGAATACTATCGTCTATGTTTTGATATTGAGATATTTTTTTTTGTAATTCGTTTTGAATAACTAGTAATTCTTTTTCTGTTTTGATATTATGTTTTTTCAAAAGTTTATTAATGCTGTCTACTCTTGTGCTTAACTGCTCTATTCTCTCCGGATCAATCTCAATATCGTTTAAAAGATGTTCGGATTCACGGGCAATATCTTTCAATTCAATGATATTGCTTTGTAATCGCTGAACCAGTGCCTCATACTTTGAGTTATACTTTGAAATGGACTGAAGATTATTTTTTATTTGCGTCAATAATTGGATGACATTGATATCGGTCTCCTGTAAAGATTGAACAGATGAAGACAGTTGTTGAATGATAATTTCCGCATTTTCTAATTGATTTAATTCTTCTTCCACACGGTGTAATTCTCCTTCTTGTATTTTTACATCAAGAAGTTCATTTAGCAAATAATTGGTGTAATCCGATTCCTTTTGAAGGTTCTGCTGTTCTTGAATCAATGCCTCCAGATTTTTCTTTTCTTTTTCCAGTTGCTTAAATAATGTTGTATATTCATAACGTTCATCAAGGCATCCTGCCACAGCGTCTATAAAGTTATATCGAAAAAGTGGAGTGTTTATCATCAAATTCTGATGTTGTGAATGAATATCAATGAGATAATCTCCCAATGCTTTTAGGGTAGGTATATTCACCAGTGTATCATTGATAAAACAACGGCTTTTACCTTCCGGAGTAATTTCTCTTCGCAGAATAATTTCTTCAGAGTAATCCAAATCATTTTCTTTAAAAAAATCTTTTAAAGCTAGTTTAGAAATGTCAAAAATAATTTCTAAAATCGTTTTTTGGGAATTATCAAAAGCAAAACTGGTAGTAGATTTTCCGCCCAGGACCAAAGAAATAGCGTCTAATAAAATAGATTTTCCTGCACCTGTTTCGCCGGTAATCACTACAAAAGAATTCTGAAAAGTAATTTCAGCACGATTGATGAGTGCAAAGTTTTGAACTCTTAATTCTTTTAACATAGCTGCAAAAATAATAAATCAAACGAATGCCATGAAAGGATAAGCCAGACAAATACACGAATGGTTTTCCGTATATTTGCAAAAAAAAAAATTATGGGACGAATATTTGAAAAACGCAAAGAAAAAATGTTTAAGCGGTATGCTAAGATGGCAAAAGCATTTACTAAAATAGGAAGAGAAATTGCCATTGCAGTAAAGTTAGGTGGACCTAATCCAGAGAGCAATCCAAGATTAAGAATGGTATTACAAAATGCGAAGTCTGTCAATATGCCAAAAGCAAATATAGAAGCGGCTATTAAAAGAGCTGCTGAAAAGAATGCTGCCAATTATGAAGAAGCGATCTATGAAGCATACGCCCCTCACGGCATCCCTTTATTAATTGAAACGACTACGGATAATCCTACACGCACGGTGGCTAACATACGAATGCATCTGAATAGGGGAAACGGGACCTTAGGAACTTCGGGCTCTGTAAGTTTTATGTTTGAACGAAAAGGCATTTTTAAGATTGATGCTACTAATCAAAATAAAGAAGAATTGGAACTTCAGTTAATTGACTGGGGGGCAGAAGATATTGAGTGGGATGATGAAACAAATGAAGCGATTGTTACAACGACGTTCACGGATTTCGGAAAGATGCAGCAAGCATTGGAAGAAAACAATATCATAGTAACCGAAACCAATAAGGTGTTTATTCCTACTACCACTGTGGAACTGCCGGAAGAGCAACAAAAAGATGTTCTGGCACTTATTGAAAGATTAGAAGAAGACGATGATGTGGTGGCTGTTTACCATAATATGGTCTAGTTTATGATGGCGAAGAGTTTCTTTCTTTAGAAACTAATTTCTTTCCAATTGTAGCTGCTTGGACATCTTTTTACTTCCATCGTGACTCCAGCCGGGCGGACCAAATATATACATGAACTTGTCTTTTAAAGTAGGGGCACGTTTTACATCTTTAATTATTTCTATCCATTCATGGAAAATCAAAGTGAAAACATCTTGTTTTTCTAATGGTTTGGTCAGGCCGCACTCAACTGTTTCACTTTCTTCTTCAAAAGTTCCAAAGAGTTTATCCCAAATAATCAGCAACTTTCCCATGTTTTTATCTAAATACGGTACATTTTTTCCGTGATGCACTCTATGATGAGAAGGTGTTACAAAAATATATTCTAAAAACTCTAATTTGTAAATGGTTTGAGTATGTACCAATATGCCAAAAATTTGAGTAGCAGAATACACCAACATTATGTCTATACCTTTGAATCCTAATAATGCTAATGGGATATAGTAAATAAACCGATATAATGGTTGAAATACCGAAGACCGAAAACCTACAGTTAAATTAAACTCTTCGCTATTGTGATGCGTAACGTGTATAGCCCAGAAGAAACGACAATAGTGATCTACCCGATGTAACCAATAAAACATAAAATCTTGAGCAATAACCAGCCAAAACCAGTACCAAAAGGCATTTTGTATTTCAAAAAAATGAAATTGATAAAAATAATTCAACGCTAGTAAACATATACCACGCATTAAAATATCCAACAAAACATTTAAGGAACTCAATAGTATGTTATGAATAGTGCCTTTTACAGAATAGAGTTTTAAATTGTGAAAGTGGCTATAAAGAATTTCAGCTAAAATCACGAGTCCATATAAGGGAAATGAGTACAGTATAAGAGTAGATTCTTTAAAGGTAGTCATTGATTTTTTCAGACAAATGTACAAAGTAGTATAAAAATTTGTTAATCATAATGTGCAGGACAGATAAACCAAAGCACTCATTAATTTTAGTATCTTTGCAAAAAAACATGAAAAAACATCCTTTGCTTCGCTATTTGTTTATAGCATCTTTAACGGCCATTATCATTCAACTGGTATCGCTCAGTGTGAATTTATTACGTGACCCGAAGAAGAGTATACTTGAACAGGCAGAAAAATTAAGGGACATAAAGCCCGACTTCGCTAATAAACTTGAAGAATTGGCTTATGAATATGAAACCAATAAGCATTTCAAAGTCATGCCCTATCTGAATTTATTTTTTTTGTTACTTTCTTTAACGGCCGTAGTACTAATGTGGCAATTGAATAAAAAGGGTTGGTATTTGTATCTTTTATCAGAGTTTGTTCCTTATGTATTGAGCGTTCTCACGTGGGAAAATTATGTCAAATATATGTCTGATATGGGTGGTAAAACGATGGTTGTTGCCAGCACTTTTATTATGTTGGCGTTTGATGTATTATTTGCGGGTTTGTATTTTTATGCTTTGAGAGAAACTGAAAAACTTTCCATTCAATCAGACAGTTCAAATAGCGAAGGAATAACAGGTTAGCAATTGTTTTTTTTCTGAATTAAGTAGTAATTAATTTTATCGTCCAGTAAATCAGAAGGTTCTGCCAGTATTATTAATTGGCTGTTTTCTTTACCTGCCCATATTTGAGCAGCTTTTTTAAGTTTGTATGTTTTCTGAAAATAATCTTCTTTATTAAGACGAAGTTTGTAAGCGATGTTGGTCTCGTTAAAAATTTCATATCCCAAGTATTGATTAAATTTTAGAGCATGAGTATTACTCTTTAAGACTGTAATGATTGATGTATCACCAGATTGAAAAACTTCAAAAATAGCTTCTAACATCGTTAAGGATGCCAATGCTGGAATAGGAGTGTTCCAAAAACCTGTTTCCCATAAAAATATTCCACCTTCAGCAACTCTGTTGATATCTGTATTTTTACAATTTATCAAACCAATTTTTCTACTTTCGTGTTCTATTAAAAAATAATAATTGTATTTGTTATTAATTTGTTCAAGCCATTGTTGTTGCATTTGAGGCGTGATGTGTTCCTGAAACTGCATGGTGTTTCGGATAAAGGGCTTATTTCTCCAATAACGAATTAATTCTAAATCTTCTTTTCTCACACGACTGTATGTAAGCCCGTATTGTTTTACAATCATAGTTCTTCTTTAATGTGGTAGGGCGGTTTTTTGTGAATATCCATTAAAATATACGCAATGTATTCACCTATCACGCCTAATGAAAACAATATCAAACCTACGCCAAACAAAATGCTAACAATAATAGAAGTATATCCTTTTTCGGCATGATGAAAAACAAATTTTTGAATTAAATAATAAACACCTGCTAAAAAACTTAGTCCTGAAACAGTGAGTCCTAGTGTTTTTACAATAATCAATGGCATGGTGGTACTAATCATTAATGTTGTTTTTGATAAATGAAATAAACGCAGGTAGGAATAGCTGCTTTTACTTTTTTTAGAGGGATGAAACGGTAATACAAGCGAATGAATCGTTTGAGTATACCAGAGTATTGTTTCATCAATTACAATTAAATGAGACGAATGCTGTTTAATAGATTCTACAAGATTTTTAGAAAGTAAACGAAAACTGGATCCCTTGCCTGCTTCTGGGTTTTCAATCTGTGAAATTTTCTTGTAAAAATTTGAAAGTGCTTTCCGATAAAGAGAATAGTGGTATTTTTCAGGAATGATGTATAAAACGTCTATTTTTTCAGATAAAAATTTTTCAATTAATTCCGGTAGATGTTCAACAGGATGAACCCCATCATCATCTATTGTGATGACAATATCTCCTTTAGCTTTGTTTAAACCACAAAAGGTGGCTTTTTGTTGCCCATAATTTCTGGATAAACGAATGGCTTTTATGAATTCGGGGTATGTTTGTTTAAGCAAAATAACTTTTTCCCATGTATTGTCTGGGCTCTGATCGTCCACAAGTATAATTTCAAAAATGTACCGGTGTAGGATATTTTTCAACCTATCCACCAATTCTATTAAACAATGTTCACTTTTGTATAAAGGTATGACAATTGAAATTTTTAAGGACGTATTCATTTAGCACAAATTTACAAAGAAATATGGATATTAAGAAATGCCATTTTGTCAAAAAACGAGATAGAAACATCAAAGGTGGTTTGAAAATTTGGCAGAAATACTGTTCTTAAACTTATTTGGCACAAAATTTATGAAGATGGGGACAAAAAAATACAACTATGAGTAAACTCAATGTAAAACCATTAGCAGACAGGGTAATTGTTGAACCTGCTCCTGCAGAAGAAAAAACAGCATCAGGCATTATCATTCCGGACACGGCCAAAGAAAAACCAATGAAAGGTAAAATTGTGGCTGTGGGAAGCGGTAAAAAAGACGAGTCCTTAACAGTTAAAGTTGGTGACCAGGTATTGTATGGTAAATACGCTGGCACTGAAATTCAAATTGATGGCAAAGATTATTTAATAATGCGTGAAAGCGATATTTACGCCATCATTTAATTACTCATTCAAAAAACAAATTACACTCATCATTCAAAATTAACAATTAAAAACTTAAAACTATGGCAAAAGACATTAAATATGATGTAGAAGCAAGAGACGCCTTAAAAAGAGGTGTAGACGCACTTGCAAATGCAGTAAAAGTAACATTAGGACCAAAGGGACGTAATGTAATCCTTGATAAAAAATATGGTTTTCCGCAAATCACAAAAGATGGAGTAACCGTTGCAAAAGAAGTGGAATTAACCAATCCCATTGAAAACATGGGGGCACAATTAACCAAAGAAGTAGCTTCTAAAACAGCTGATATTGCCGGTGATGGTACCACTACAGCAACTGTACTGGCACAATCTATTATAAACGCTGGTTTAAAGAATGTGGCCGCCGGTGCGAATCCAATGGATTTAAAAAGAGGTATTGACAAAGCGGTTGACGCAGTAGTAGAAAATCTCAAAAAACAATCCAAACAAGTAGGTAATGACACTAAGAAAATTGAACAGGTTGCCAGCATTTCTGCCAATAACGACAACAACATTGGTAAGTTGATTGCCGATGCAATGTCCAAAGTAAAAAAAGAAGGTGTTATCACGGTTGAAGAAGCAAAAGGCACTGAAACTTATGTAGAAGTGGTGGAAGGAATGCAGTTTGACAGAGGATATATTTCTCCATATTTTATTACCGATTCTGATAAAATGGAGGCAGTATTAGAAAATCCTCTTATCTTAATTTACGATAAGAAGATTTCAAACATGAAAGAATTATTGCCTGTTCTTGAAAAAGCTGTTCAAACTGGAAAACCAATTTTAATCATCGCTGAAGATGTAGACGGTGAAGCATTGGCTACATTGGTAGTGAATAAATTAAGAGGTACTTTGAAAATTGCTGCTGTTAAAGCCCCCGGCTTTGGAGATAGAAGAAAAGCCATGTTGGAAGATATTGCTATCTTAACCGGTGGCAGAGTAATCAGCGAAGAGATGGGAATGAAACTTGAACTGGCTGATCTTTCTTATCTTGGTAAAGCTGAAAAAGTTACTATTGATAAAGATAATACCACTATTGTAGGCGGTGCAGGCAAAAAAGCAGATATTACTGCCCGTATCAATCAGATCAAAGCACAAATTGAAACCACTACTTCTGATTACGATAAAGAAAAATTGCAAGAAAGATTAGCAAAATTAGCAGGTGGTGTAGCGGTATTGTATGTTGGAGCCGCAACAGAAGTTGAAATGAAAGAAAAGAAAGACAGAGTAGACGATGCTTTAGCGGCTACCCGTGCAGCGGTTGAAGAAGGTATTGTACCGGGTGGTGGCGTGGCATACATCCGTGCTGCCAGTGCACTTGAAAAATTAAAAGGCGATACCGATGATGAAACTACCGGTATTCAAATTGTAAAAAAGGCGTTAGAAGAACCATTAAGACAAATCTGTTACAACGCTGGATTAGACGGTAGCATCATCGTTCAAAAAGTAAAAGAAGGTAAAGACGACTTTGGCTTCAATGCACGTACTGAAAAATTCGAAAATCTGTTTGATGCCGGTGTAATTGATCCAACAAAGGTTGCTCGTGTAGCGCTTGAAAATGCAGCCAGTGTAGCCAGCATGTTACTCACTACTGAGTGTGTATTAGCAGAGAAAAAAGAAGAAAAACCTGCACCTGCTGCACCCGGCATGGGCGGTATGGACGGAATGATGTAATATGCAATGTAACATAATCAGAAAAGCCCGCCGAATTTCGGCGGGCTTTTCTTTTTAAATCAAATCGCTCAGTAGTTTTTGGTACTTTTGCCGACTGAAATGACAACCGTATTTTCTGATAAGTGGCTGGAAAAATACAATCGGTCTTTTAAACGCATGTTATTAGATGTATCCGATAAAATAGATTTTGCCAGTAATGATTATTTGGGCTTTGTAAAGGAAGATAGAATAAAAAAAATTGTACAAACTAAATTTGAAGAATTGCTTTTTGAAGGGAGCAGTGGTTCAAGATTGATAAGTGGTCATAGAAACTTAATCAGTGAAATAGAACAGAAAATAGCTGCTTTACACCATGCAGAAGCAGCATTGATATATGCGTCCGGCTATCAGGCAAATGTTGGTTTATTCTCTTGTATAGCGGATAGAAAAGATTTGTATTTAATTGACGAATCGGTGCATGCTTCTATTTACGACGGTGTACGGTTGAGTTTTGCAACTCATTTTAAGTTCAGACACAACGATTTAGAACACTTGAAAGCACTTATTGAAAAGCATTATACACGTTTTGAAAACATTTATGTAGTGGTAGAAGGGCTGTATTCAATGGATGGAGATTCACCCAATACAGAAGATTTACTGGCGCTGATTGATACTAAAAAAATATTTTTGATAGTAGATGAAGCACATAGTTTTGGCGTAATGGGAAAAGATAAATTGGGAGTATTTAGTGCAAAAAGTATTGTTGATAAGTGTGCCGCCCGGGTAATAGGATATGGCAAAGCCGCAGGATTTGCAGGTGCTGCTGTTTTGGGGTCTTTGGTATTAAAGCAGTTTTTAATCAATCATTCCCGTTCGTTTATTTTCAGTACGGCTTTACCAATTTATCATTATCAGATACTTTCGTTTATTTATGACGAACTAGTTCAGCATTCAGAGCTGTCGATTCGTCAATTGTACTCTAATATCCACTTTTTTCTT
This sequence comes from Sphingobacteriaceae bacterium, assembly GCA_037447455.1. Taxonomy (GTDB): domain Bacteria; phylum Bacteroidota; class Bacteroidia; order B-17B0; family Aurantibacillaceae; genus BPGX01. Next base: position 22,630 of record JBBIGQ010000022.1, read on the forward strand.
CAACAGACAAAAGATTTACATGGGGTTTCAAAAAATAACTCACCTATTCAGTATCTATCTATCCCACAAGAGATCTGTATCAGCGTTCAACAAAATCTTCTACAAAGTGATATGTATGCGAAAGTTATATTACCGCCTACTGTTCCCGCTGGCAAAGAAAGAATCAGGATTTCTCTTCATGCTTTCAATACAGAAAAAGAAATTGTAGGATTGATACAATTATTAAAAATATTGGTCTATGCCTAAAAAATATTTTGTAACAGGTATTGGAACAGGAGTAGGTAAAACCTTAGTAAGTGCTTTACTTTGTGAATACCTGAAGGCCGATTACTTCAAGCCCGTTCAAACGGGCTATCCACCGGATAGAGACAGTCGTTGGGTACAAGAAAATGTTTCTTATACAATTAAAATTCATCCTGAACAATACCTTTTGCAATTGCCGGCTTCTCCGCATTTAGCAGCTAAAAAAGAAAATATTACTATTGACTTTGATGCTATTGAATTACCGGATACTTCAAACGCTTTGGTGATTGAAGGTGCTGGTGGATTGTTAGTACCTTTGAATGAGCATTATTACATAGCAGATATGATACGAAAATTTAATGCAGAATGTATTTTAGTAGTATCCAATTATTTGGGATGCATTAATCATAGTTTATTAAGTTTGTATTATATTCTTAATGAACAATTACCATTCAAGGGGGTGGTATTAAACGGAAATTTTGAAGATGAGGTAAAAAATGCTATTATTCAACATCTTTCGGACAATCAATTGATAGCAGAAATTCCATTTTTCGAAACAATGCATTTAAATTCTTTTCAAAATTTATTCAAACTTTTTCAATCGCATTTGAAAGTAAATCTATGAATTATCAGACCTTGGATAAAAAACTCATCTGGCATCCTTTTACACATTTGAAACATCACAAGCAAAATATAGTGATTACAAAGGCAAAGGGTGTGTATCTGTATACAGAAGATGGCAGAAAAATCATGGATGCGGTGGGGAGTTGGTGGGTGAATGTGCATGGCCATTCACATCCTTACATTATTAATCAGTTGAAAAAGCAACTGGACACCATGGAGCATTGTATTTTCAGTGGATTTACGCATATTCCTGCTATAAAGTTGGCTCAAAAATTAGCGGACATTGTTCCCATTAGTCGTCCGAAAATTTTTTATTCTGATAATGGTTCAACGGCTGTTGAAGTAGGAATTAAAATGGCTTTGCAATATTTTTACAACCAAAATCAGCATCATAAAACAAAACTAATTGCTTTTCGGAATGCTTATCATGGCGATACTTTCGGAGGCATGAGTGTGGCTGAACGCAACGTGTTTAATCAGCCATTTAAGAAAAATTTATTTCAGTCCTATTTTATTGATGTGCCGAATGAGGAGAATTTTTTTAAGGTAAAAAAACAACTAGAAACGTTTCTTAAAAAAGGGGATGTGGCAGCATTCATATTTGAACCACTTATTCAGGGGGCTGCCGGTATGTTGATGTATGAAGCAAAATTTTTAGATCCATTACTTGAAATATGTAAAAAACATAATGTATTGTGTATAGCAGATGAAGTATTTACCGGTTTTGGGAAAACAGGAAAATTATTTGCCAGCGAGTATTTAAACAACAAACCCGACATCATTTGTTTGTCAAAAGGGCTCACAGGAGGTTTTTTACCCCTAGGTGTAACCCTTGCTTCAAAAAAAATTTTTGACGCTTTTGTTCAAGATGATAAGACCAAAACATTTTATCACGGACATAGTTTTACTGCGAATCCTTTAATGTGTACAGCAGCTCTGGCTAACATTGAGCTAATTCAACAAACTCATTTTTTAGACAAAGTAAAGCAAATTGAACAATGGCATCAACAATTTGTAAACAGGATAAAATCTCATAAGCAAATAAAAGATATTAGGGTGAAAGGGCTTGTTATGGCGATTGAAATTAAAACAACAGAAAAAACGCATTACTTAAATCAATTATCAAAAACGATAGAAAATTATTTTTTAGAAAAAAACATCTTATTGCGACCTTTAGGGAATATCGTTTATGTAGTGCCGCCCGTGTGTATTATAAAAGCACAACTATCTGCTGTTTACAAAACTATTTTTGAATTTTTGGATAAATTATCCACAAAAACATTTTCATAAAAAATACAAAAGCACACTCTTTAATTAATGTTTGTTCTTTAATTTTACGCAACAAAAATTATGAAACACATTATACAAAGCTGGTGGTTTCGCTTATTGGTCAGTACCTTGACGGCATTACTTTTATATTTTATATGCCCGCCTTGCTTGTCCAAACAAGCCCTGCTGAGCATCTTAATCGGCTTATTATTCATTATTAATTTTCCACAATGGATTATTAAATTTCCTATCATCACACATATTTCAAGAGCATTGACCGGGGGCTTATTTATTTTTTCTGGTTTTATTAAAGCCAATGACCCATTAGGTTTTTCCTATAAATTAGAAGAATATTTTGAAGTATTTAAAGGAGATACGGGCTTAAGTATATTTGATTTTTTTGCACACTACGCTTTAGAATTAGCTGTTTTTATATGTGCTTTAGAAATGATTTTAGGATTTACCTTGTTAATTGGCTATAAAGTACGCCTAACTTTGTGGTTGCTGATGTTACAGATTGTTTTCTTTACATTCCTGACGTTTTATTCAGCATGTTTTAATAAAGTAACACATTGTGGTTGTTTTGGTGATTTTATTCCGCTGAAAGCGTGGCAAAGTTTTTGGAAAGACATTGCCTTATTATTTTTAATTACCATCCTTTGGGTGTCTCAAACGAATATTCGCTTACTGTTTGTAGAATTGTTTTCGCATGCCATTTCGGCTATTGCTTTAGTGGTAGCATTTTTTATTCCGATTTATGCGTACAATCATTTACCTTACTTTGATTTTCGTCCTTACCACAAAGGTTCCAATATATTAGAAAAAATGAAACCAGGAAAAAATTATCAAGCACCTGTTTATGAAACACGATTTAAGTATCAAAATCTGAAAACAGGTGAAATAAAAGAGTTTACCTTACAAAATTATCCATGGCAGGACACCTTAAACTGGAAATGGGTGTCTACTGAAAATATTTTGGTAAAGGATGCTATAGATGCACCTAAAATTACCGATTTTGCGATTAAAACATTAGAAGAAGAAAATATTACAGACAGTTTATTAAATAGCCCCAATTATCAATTCTGGATCATTTGCTATGAGCTAAAAAAAACCAACACAGAAGATAAAACTATTGCGAAATTGAAAGATTTATATGCATTATCTCAAAAAGACAAAGTGCCTGTATTGATTTTGACCTCTTCCGGAAAAGAAGATATTGATGCATTTAAACAAAAAACCGGCCTGAATATTCTGTTCTTAAATGTTGACGGCATTGTTCTGAAGACCATGATTCGGAGCAATCCCGGGATTATTCTTGTAAAATACGCTACGATTATAGATTATTGGCATTACAATGACTTGCCTTCTTATTCTGTAATTAAAGAAATAAGCATGAAATAAATCTGTATAATGTGCTGGCGAATAGTTATCACTATTGTTTTTTTAGTATTCTACTTTTGCACTCCCGCGTCGGATACATTATCTGTAAAAAAAGAGCGTAAAGATTTTTGTAAAAATGTAATAGGTATTCATTTTCGCGGAACAAATTTGAATTTTGTTTTTGACTCCTCTATTGTACAACTTGGCTGTGATACTTTACCACAAATACAATTTTGGAAAAGTATTTTAAATCTTTCGCCGGATAGTGGGATATTAAATTTAGCACATAACAGACAGATTATTGAAACGATACATGTTAAATGGTGGAACAAGCAGTCCGATACGTTTAAATACTGTTACAGAGATAGCATAAGGAAATACTACTTTCTGCCAGATACTGCAAGAATAGTATTTACAACTGGTAAAAAACATTATTATGTATGGGATAGTGTATTTTATTTGATAGACAAAGCCATTCCAATATTTATTGAGAATGATGTGGATCCGTGGTATGCCCAATCTGTGCTATTGATTGAAAGTCCCGGTGGGAACTTACGCTCTCCTTCGGGCGCCAGAGGATACTTTCAATTAATGAAAAAGGTGGCCAGAAAATTTGGTTTGAAAGTCAACAGGCAGGTGGATGAACGCTTGAACTTTGAACGCTCGGCGTATGCCGCCGCCATGCTTTTCAAAACCATTTGTATTCCAGAAGCCAGAAAAATGTTAGATTCCTTGCACATTGCTTATGATGAAAATGAATTGTGGTTTAAATTATTAACCATGCATGTATATCATGCAGGGGCATTTAATGTTCGTCATGCGTTGATGAAAAGTAATTGTTCTTTTAATGATATGCGAATGATTTATTGTTTGTGGCAAACCCGTGCAGCAGCATTTCAATCCGCTTCACAAAATTATTCTCAATTAGTACTTACTGCTTACATACAGGTTTATGAAAAGTTAGATTTATTAAAGTGCTTCAGACCGAATTAAATTTTTCATTAAAAATAGTATCTTGTTACAGCACAAGCATAAAATCATCTAAAAATACGAAATTGCAAATTAAATGTGTTCACAATAATAAGTTCCCCAATCTTGTCTAATTTAATGTTCCATCCATACTGCTAAAAACGTCTACACCCGTACCCCTAAAAATGTTACATCATCGGTTTGATAGCCATCGCCCTTCCATTGTTCATAAAACAATTTTAATTTTTCTTCCTGTTCTGCAATAGATAAATTAACTACCCCATGAAGCAATTCCTTAAATCCTT
>JBBIGQ010000023.1:0-27018 GCA_037447455.1 Sphingobacteriaceae bacterium
GCGTTCATCCTGAGCCAGGATCAAACTCTTCATGGTAAAATTATTCTTCGCTTACCACCCTCTCTCCTGATGTATGTCAATGTGCTTTTTTCTTTTAATCCCCTTTTCTTAAAACGGGGGTGCAAATGTACGCAACTTTTCCCCTATTTTCCAAATGTTTTTTCTTAAAAATCAATATGTCTCCATCAATATTCTGATAATCAATGAGTTATTTTTTAAACTATTTTTTCCACCCTACAAATTATCTTAAAATTTCTCCTAACTACTACAAGCAATCAAACACCTAAAGAGTAAACTATAAATGTAGATTAAGTATTAGCAACCTTTCAAAAATTTTACAATGCACGTTCAACTTTTAAGTTTGACACTTTTTTGTTAATGTTTCTTTTTTCAAATTAATTTGGATAAATGCATATATTTATACCCTACAAGAGAAATGCCTATCCAATCAAGGGAAAGGAGGAAAGAATTTATTCAATATTCCTTCTTTCTCTAAAAAATCCAAGATTTTCAGACACTTTAAAGTGTAAAACTTGTAAATTGAACCTACACAAAAAAATTTATGTAACAATGCCTACAAAGATTAATAATAAAGTTTTTTCTACTTCACCAAACTTTCTTACAAACAAACTTTGTGAAGGTTTATTGGTCTTTCTAAACTTGTCAATAAAATTTCTTCACATATTCAAATAATTGGTTGACACAATTCGTGTTTCTACAAAATTGAAAATTCTCATTTGGATGTCCGCACATACACCTAATCATCCACTATTTGTCATTTTATTTGCCATTTTCTAATCTCAAAAACAATAGACTACTCTACATATACTACTAATCCTTTCAGATACTCTCCCTCCGGAAAATTCGGAATAACTGGGTGATCCAAGGGCAACTGTAAATATCTTAAAATTTTAACTCTTCTGTTACTTTCAAAAGAAGCCGCAACAATGGTATTATAAAACAAAAATTTGTCTATTATACCTGAACAAGAAAACGTAAACAAAATACCTCCTGATTTAATTTTATTTAATGCCAGAACATTAAGACGCTTATACGCCTGTACAGCAGCATGCTTATGGTGAATGCTTTTTGCAAAAGCAGGGGGATCTAAAACAATTACATCATACGTATCTTTATCTATTAATTTAAGAAAATCAAAAACATCCGCCACAAAAGATTGGTGTTTCTCAGCATACTTGTTTAAAATCATATTTTCATTACACCATTCAATGGCCTTAGCCGAACTATCTACCGAATGAACCGTCTTACAATTTCCTGCTGCTGCATAAACAGAAAAACCGCCTGAATAGGCAAAAGTATTCAGTACCACTTTATCTGCAACATATTCTTTGAGTAAGAAACGATTGTCTTTTTGATCCAAAAAAAATCCTGTCTTTTGCCCCTCCTTCCAGTCCACAAAGAACTTTAAATTATTTTCAAGTATAACGGTACTATTGTCTGAAAGGCCTTCTGAAAAACATTCTTCTGAAAAATCGGATTGATAATATGCCCCCTTGAAATTAGAATGAACGACTTCTTTAAGTGCTGTTATTATGTAGCTAATTTGCCTATGCATAAATTCAGTATGTGCTTGTATCACAAAATAGCCATTATAATTATCAATAATTAATCCTGGTAATCCATCCGCTTCTCCGAATACTAATCGGTAAGCATTTGTTGAATCATTAAAAACAGTCCATCTTTTTCGGTATTCATAAGCATTTTTAATTTTTTCTTTCCAAAAAAATTCATCAACAAGTATTTTAGAAAAACTCAGCACCTTTACAGTAATGCTACTTTTCTGATAATAACCGGTGGCCTGTATGTTCCCATTTTTATCACACACATACACCAGCTGATTATGCAAATTATCCTCTGTTTTTACTAATGCGCCAGAGAAAATCCAAGGATGTTTTCTCTGAATGAAATCTAACTTTTTTAAATATACTTTTGGATACATTATCAATATTATTAAATCATTTATTCTATTATTTCTTTTGTTTCAATCTGTATTTTATTCAAATTGTAAAAGAAACCTGAAGTATCAGACATTAATTCATTATAGGTGCCTTGCTGAACGAGTGTGGCCTGTTTTAGTACTAATATTTTATCTACATTTCGTATGGTAGATAAACGATGGGCTATAATGATAGGCGTCCTGTTGTACATCAAAGTTTCCAGTGCTTCCTGCACCAATTTCTCACTTTCCGCATCTAAATTTGATGTTGCTTCATCTAAAATTAAAATAGCCGGATTACGCAATAATGCCCGTGCAATAGATATTCGTTGTCTTTGTCCTCCGGATAGTTGAATGCCTCTATCCCCTACAATTGTTTGAAACTTGTCCGGAAACTGCATAATAAATTCATACGCATTTGCTTTTTGGGCTGCTTCAATAATTGACTCCTCCGATGCAAAAACATTGCCATAACGGATATTATCGTATATTGTTCCTCCAAAAAGAAGCGTATCCTGTGGTACAATTGCAATATGTTGCCTGTAAAAACTGAGGTCATATTCCCTGTAATTTTTTCCATCTACGAGTATATTTCCTCTGTCTGGTTCATAAAATCTTAAAAGCAATTGAGCAATGGTACTTTTACCGCTTCCGCTACTCCCTACCAGGGCTACTTTTTGACCTGCCTCTATTTGAAATGAAACATCTTTTAATACCTGAAACGTCTTTCGGGACGGGTACGAAAAACACACCTCGTGAAATTCAATATTTCCTTTTAATATTTTGGGATATGAAAAATTGTTCTTTATCTGAATATCAAGATTTTCAATTGGTTGCTGCATCAATTGTAGTAAACGATCATTAGCACCCAGCGCTCTCTGAATGGATGCTATCTGCTCTGGCAATCCGCCCAACGAACCCGCCACAAAAATGGAAAGCATCATAAATTTCCCAAATTGCTCAGCAGTAATAATGCCTTCATTTTTTAGCAACAACATTTTCCATAAGATAAAAAACACCGTACCAAATATCACAGAAATAATAAAGGCAAAAAATATCCCACGCAGAATACCATACTTTATGCCTTGACTTTTTACTTCACTGGTTTTATCTCTGTATCGTTTAATTTCATACCACTCGTTACTATATGACTTTACGCTTAAAATACCTGTAAATGCTTCTCCAACAATCACATTGCTATCTGCTATCAGATCCTGAAAATACTTAGAAAACGCTCTTATTCTCTTTCCAAAAATCATTGTAATTAAAATAAGCAAAGGTATCATCAGTAAAAACCACTTAATAATTTCCCAGGATGTATAATAAAACAACAAACTAGTTCCACCCACCGCAACAATAGATTGGCGAATAAACTCTGCAATATTAATTGTAAATGCATCCGAAATAACATTAATGTCGGTAGCTATCCGGCTGCTCAACTCCGCACTCTGATTCGTGTAAAAAAAATCCATTGGCATTCGGAGAATTCTACTAAACGCATCGTCCCGCAATTGCTTTAATACACTCTCTGTAACCTGTGAGAAAAAATACACACGCATAAATGAAAAAAAGCCCTGTACTATTAAAATGATGAGAAGTAGTTTTCCAATGTCAAAAAGATGCTGACGCATGACTTCGGCCGGCATTCCTGTTTCACCAAAATAACCAATCATTTTACCAGACACTAAAGGAAAAATCAAACCCACCGATGCTGTTCCAAATAAAAACAATAAACCTACAACAAACTTCCATTTTTCTTCACCCAGGTACTTAAACAGATACAAGGATTTTTTCAGATTGTTCCATGAAATCGCTGCCTTTGGTATCTCGTCTTTTTCCTTGCTTTTGATACGAAAAACTGATTTAGTCATTCTAATTTACTTTGCTGCAAAGATAGAAATTATGTTACTACTCAGCGGGGGAATGTTATCAGATAAATAAGCATTTTGGCTGATGAGGTAAAGACATTGCTTACTTAAATCCTATCCTAACAGTCCAACCGGCGCCTTTACCATTACCACTATCATTATCACTCAAGCATTATCCTTTTTGAAATTTCTATCAACATAACGAATTTTTCTGTGCACAAAAACTGTAAGGTTTATTATCTTTGCCACAAAAACAATGAGTCAACTCGTATTATTACGACACGGACAAAGTGCCTGGAATCTTGAAAACCGTTTTACAGGTTGGATAGATGTCCCCCTATCCGAAAACGGAATTAAAGAAGCAGAAAGTGCTGCTCAAAAATTATCTGAATTTAAATTTGATATTGCTTTCACATCGGCTCTTCAGAGAGCACAAAAAACCCTTGCTATTATTTTAGAAAAAACCGGGCAACAACAGGTTCCGGTGATTTCCAATCAAGCACTCAATGAACGAATGTATGGCGATCTGCAAGGTATGAATAAAGATGAAGCACGGCAAAAATTTGGAGAAGAACAAGTAAAGTTATGGAGACGAAGCTATGATATAGCCCCACCCAACGGAGAAAGTTTAAAAGATACTGCCGCCCGTGTCCTGCCTTTTTTTGAAACTCATATTTTACCATACATAAAACAAAATAAAAGTTGTATCATTGTAGCACACGGAAATAGTTTACGTGCACTAATTATGTATTTAGAGAAAATGGCTCCGGAAGAAATACTCCATTTTGAATTAGGGACAGCTGTTCCAAGAGTATATGACGTAGACCCACAATTAAATATACGCTCTGTTCAAAATTTATAGCGCATGGATGCACATAAAACATCCTCTCCAAAAATTATTGCTGTCGATTTTGATGGCACCATTGTAGAACATGCTTACCCTAAAATTGGGAAGGAAATGCTATTTGCATTTGCTACCTTAAAGGCCCTTCAGGCAAAAGGCCATAAACTTATTTTATGGACGATTCGAACGGGTCATTTATTAGAAGAAGCCGTTGAATTTTGTCGGCAAAACGGTGTGGAGTTTTACGCTGTCAATAAAAACTTTCCGGACGAAGAATGGGTGCCGGATACACCACGCAAGTTAAATGCAGACATTTTTATAGATGACCGGAATTTAGGTGGTTTTGTTGGCTGGAGTAAAGTATGGCAAATGCTCCATCCGGAAGGTGGAGAATTTCAACACATCTTGCAAAATCCGGAAGCACATTTTAATTATAAAAAAACCTCCTTCTTTGAAAAACTTTTTAGAAAAAAATAATACTCCACAATGGTATGATTTATCTCAAAACTTTAGAAGAAATTGAACTTATTCGTGAATCAGCTCTGTTGGTTTCCAAAACACTGGGTTATCTTGCGCCTTTTGTAAAAGCCGGTAATACAGGTAAACAACTGGATAAATTAGCAGAAGAATTTATTCGAGATAATGGTGGAATACCAGCGTTTAAGGGCTATCACGGATACCCGGCTACCTTATGTGTTTCTGTCAACGAAACAGTTGTTCATGGAATACCTAATAATACGGCATTTAAAGAAGGCGATGTGGTTTCTATTGACTGCGGCGTAAAAAAGAATGGGTTTTATGGCGATCACGCTTTTACATTTACCATTGAACCGGTTTTACCAGAAGTAAAAAAACTAGTGGATGTAACCCATGAATGTTTATTGTTAGGCATTCAGCAAGCAATAGTCGGAAATAGAATAGGAGACATTGGTTTTGCTATTCAGCAACATGCAGAAAAGAACGGCTTTGGTGTTGTGAGAGATCTGGTAGGTCATGGATTAGGCAAGAATCTGCATGAGGAACCAGAAGTCCCCAATTTTGGGCGGCCGGGAAATGGTCATCCGCTTAAAAACGGAATGGTCTTAGCCATTGAACCTATGATTAATCTCGGCAAATACAAAGTACAACAGATGAAGGATGGTTGGGCAATAGTAACAGCAGACAGGAAACCCAGTGCCCACTTTGAACACGATATTGCTATCGTGAACGGGAAAGCGGAACTTTTGTCCACTTTCAAATACATCTACGAAGCGTTGCAAATACCCGAATTCATACCTACTATTAAAATAACTACTTAGCATTTTCTGTTCTGTCTTTTATTTTCACAGGAAGAATCATATTAGCAAATTGGTTGGCTAAATAAGGATTTTCTATGCGCTTTAAAAGTATGCTATCAGTATAAAAAACTATATCGTTAATGGGTTGCTCTATACTAATAATGGGCTTTTTTATCCAGTCAAAATAAGGCAGGTCATCAAAGCAAGAGAGGATTGTATGTTCGAGAGATTTTTCCATTGCTTTATCTTTGAAAATGTTATCTAAAAATGCCTTTAATATCAAGTGATTAACAGCAAAAATACCATTCGGAATATCTTTAGTATCAAACCATTTTTCCAGTAAGGTTTTTGTGCTCTGAAGTAAATTAAAATAATCTACTTCTTCTCTGAAACAAGATACATGGTGCATTTCAAAATGACTATCTCTAAAACCGTTTAATCTGTCTTCTACTGTTGTCAATTTATTATCCTTCAGCATGCTGACACAAGCTATCTTCTTACATCCTTTTTCAATCAATAATTTTCCAAGTTTAAGCCCTCCTCCATAATTATCTACTGTAACAAAATTGCACGATAAATACGGTAATAATCTGTCCACAAATACACAAGGTACTGTCTTATCTTTCAGGTTTTCCTGATAATAAAAAGAAGTAGAGCAAGAGGAAAAAATAACCATTCCTTTAATGGAAGGTTGGCTCATTAGTTTTGAAACTATTTCTTTTTCAACATTTTCCTGTTCATGAGTTAGGTATATGGTTACCTTGTATCCTTTAGAGAAAAAAGCATCGTATAGCCCTGCACATACACTGGCATTAAAATATTCCAAATCAGAAGTAACAATGGCTATAGTGTCAGATCGCATGCTCATGCGGCAATAATAATTGTAAGTAGGTGTATGATATTGAATTATTATACTAACGGATGTTTTAAAGGTTATTTGGTTTTAGATGAATATGTGTTTTTACATGATGTAATTCAAAATTAACACAACAAAAAAAATGATAATGATTTTTTAATCTATTCTTTGTTTTCCCTTTAATGCTTATTTAATATCTTTGTGAGAAAAATATGAAACTGATTTGCTGGTTTGAGATTCCTGTAAAAAACATGAACAGAGCGATTCGCTTTTATGAGAATGTGTTAGATGTGGGCTTTGATATGCAGGTTTTTGGCGGTATTCAGCACGCTGTTTTTGTGAGCAAAAGGCGGGCGCATTTTGATATTACAGGTGCATTGAGAGATATTTCAGAAACAGATAAAGAAATTTTTGGCTCTGTGATTTTTTTTGATGTCAATGCAATAGGAATGGAGAATGTTTTAAGAAAAACAGAGTTGTTTGGCGGAAAAATTCTGATGCCCAAAACCTTATTAAAAAACAAACTAGAAGATGGTCGAATAAGCATCGCTAAAACGTATATTGATCAACAAAGTGGCTATGTGGCTTATATTTTAGACACAGAAGGGAATAAACTCGGGCTGTATTCTCACGGCTAACAATTGATTAACACTTGTCTATTGCCCATTCTTTGGCGAAATAACTTAAAATAATATCTGCGCCGGCACGTTTGATGCTTAGTAGTACTTCATCCCGTACTTTTTTCTCATCTATCCAGTTTTTCTGTCCTGCGGCTTTTATCATGGCATATTCACCGCTTACATTGTATGCCGCAATAGGTAAATTAGAATGTTCGCGGAATAAACGAATGATATCCAAATAGGTCAATGCGGGCTTTACCATTACCATATCGGCGCCTTCTGAGGTATCTAATTCTAATTCAATGAGTGCTTCTTCTTGATTAGCAGGGTTCATTTGATACGTTTTTTTGTCACCAAATTTTGGAGCACTCTCTAAGGCATCTCTGAAAGGTCCATAAAAGCCACTGGCGTATTTAGCGGTGTATGCTAAGATAGAAACATTTGTATAGCCGTTATTATCCAATATATTCCGAATATATCCTACTCTTCCATCCATCATATCACTTGGTGCGACCATGTCTGCACCGGCTTGCGCTTGTGCTAAGGCCATTTTACCCAGAATTTCCAAAGTTTTATCATTCACAATTTCGCCGTTTTCAACCACACCATCGTGTCCATAACTACTGTATGGATCCATTGCTACATCAGAGATGATAAGACATTCCGGAAATTTTTCTTTTATTAAGCGAATGGTTTTCAGATACAGTCCATTTTCGTTCCAGCTTTCACTGGCCTGATTGTCTTTAAGTGCATCTGAAATATGTGGGAAGAGGGCAAATGCTTTTAAATCTAAGTTTAAACATTCTTCGATTTCCTTTAAAATACTATTTATTGAAAACCTGTAAATGCCGGGCATTGAGGGGATTTCAAATTTATCTTTTATGTTATCACTTACAAATAGAGGATAAATGAAATCGTGCACTGTTAAGTTTGTTTCTTGTACTAAGTTTCTGATAACTGGATTTTTTCTATTGCGTCGTGGTCTTCTGTGTAACATTTTTTTTGAGCAAAAATAGGTAAAAACAAAAACATTATTTGATTACATCAAAATCCTTAGGCAATCCTAGATTTTCCTTCAATTTACCGTTATACTCATCTTTCATTCTAATGCATCTTCTAAAGAAATAAAATGATCAGGATACGAAATACGCGGTAGAAGTTTCATAAACGTAAAAGGCATTCCAACCAGAAAGCCGCCCAGCCCAAAGAAAAAAACATTGACGGCATTATCTGTAGTGAGAAATAACGGGACAAGAATTTCAATAAATCCCCACATCATAAAGAGTGTACCAAGAAGAAATAAGACGCCGCCAAAGTTCATCCACATTGACTTTTTCTTATTTTTCTTTTCAATTTTTTTATTTTCTTCATCAATCTGCTTCACTTTTTCATTTACATTTTGTAGATAAACTATATTAGATGTAAGTGTATTGTGTAATTTGATAAATTCTATTTCATTCAATTTAACAGTCCCTCCTTTCACAAAAAACCAATCTGAAATTTCTTGTGTCGTTGTAACATTTTGACCCAAAGTAGCACCTGAATAATTTAAAGAGTAATAATTAGGAAACATTGGATTGTAGGAATAATGTTGTAAATTTACATCTGTTGTTGTAACATATTGTTTGCTTATCATTATATCCACCTTTTCACGTTTGTATTTTTCTATTTCTTCTGTTTTTGATTTTAATAATTTTTCTTCAACTTCTTTTGTTTTCTTTATCAAAATACTTTTGCTTTCATTTTCTTTAAAAGTAAATATTTCACTAAATACAACAACATTATCGTAAGTTACTTTAATGTAATGGTCTTCACAACTGATAGTATCTATAGCACTTATATTTTTTTTCCTAATAACTGATTATCAATGTACAAATAATAATTATTTATTTCAGTATATATTCTCAATTTGCACCTTTGTTGTGCTAATAAAGCAGTACCAGTTAATGTAAGCATTAAAAGTATTCCTTTCATCTTATAATTTTTTGCAAGAGTAGTGGTATTAAAGTTTGGTAAATATAATATGAATCATCTTTTGATGTATTATTTTGTAATTTCCGAATTTGGATTTTTCAAAATCAAAAAATACCTTTGAGCAAGTTATGAGAATCTTTCATTTTAAAATGTTTTTTTTGTTGTTAGGACCTATTCAGTTTATTATATTTTTTCTTTTACAACCATTACACGCTTCATCAGAAATAAATAAAATGGCCGGTATTGTTCTCTGGATGGCTTTATGGTGGCTTTCTGAATGCGTGCACCTGGCGGTTACTTCTTTATTACCTATTGTATTATTACCGGTTGCACAAATAGCATCTGTTAAAGATGTTACAAGAGAATATGGCGACAGTATTATTTTCTTATTTTTAGGGAGTTTTCTTATTTCCATTGCGATAGAAAAGTGGAATTTACACAAAAGAATCGCACGATGGATTCTCTCTTTTACCGGGAAAAGTGCCAATGGAATGTTAATCGGTGTGATGTTATCGGCTTTTTTGATAAGTAATTGGATTAGTAATACTGCCACTGCACTCATGTTATTTAGTGCTGTCCTGGCATTGATAAAAGTGTCACAAGAACAATTGGATAAAAATGATCATCATTTATTGGCTGTTAGTTTGATGTTGGGTATGGCTTATGCGGCAAGTATTGGTGGTATTGCCACGCCGGTCGGAACGTCCCCTAATATGTATTTCTATAAAATATACCCTAAAATATTGAACAATACATTTCATATTTCGTTTATAGAATGGCTATATTATTTTCTTCCCTTATCTGTATTGATACTTATTGGATGTTTTTTCATCTTAAAAATGTTATTTCTGAATAAATTGAAACAAAAAAAGACTCTGCTTTTTAACGAAGAATATCTTCCAATGCAAAAACTTTCTTATGAAGAAAAAGTCATCAGTTGGATTTTTATTCTGACAGTATTGCTTTGGTTAAGTCGTGATGGTTGGGCATTTGGTATGTTTCGGTTTGGTGGATGGAAATCGTTTTTTAAATATTCTGAATACTTTGATGATTCAGTAGTAGCAATCGGTATGAGTGCTTTACTTTTTTTAATTCCAAGCAAAAAAAATATTCACGAGAATATACTAGAGTGGAAAGATATGAAACACTTGAAATATGAAATTTTGCTGCTTTTTGGTGGTGGTTTTGCATTAGCATACGGATTTGAAAAATCGGGGCTTATTCGTTATCTGGTGCAACAACTGTATTTTTTGAAACACATTCACCCGCTTTTATTGATATTCATTCTTTCCTGCATTGTCGTTGTAATCAGTGAATTTGCATCCAATATTGCTTCTATTCAATTAGCATTACCAATTGTAGCTGCTATAGCACAACAATTTCCGAAGCAATTTCAACCGATGCTCATTTTTTCTTGCGTTTTATCAGCTTCTATTGGATTTATGTTACCGGTAGCAACAGCGCCTAATACCATTGTTTTTGGAAGTGGATTAATTTCTATGAAACAATTTTTAAAAGCCGGATTTTGGTTAGATCTATTCAGTATATTTGCCATAAGTTTGTATTGTTATTTTATAGTATGATTATAGCAAAAAATATTTACAAAAAGATCGGGGATACAGAGATATTAAAGGATATTTCACTTAACATAGGACCATCAGAAGTTGTAAGTTTAGTAGGACCTTCCGGGGCTGGAAAATCCACTTTACTAAGTATTCTCGGAACCTTAGACCGACCCACTACCGGCACGATAATCATTGACGGTGAAACTATTTCCAAACTGAACGAAAAAAAACTAGCCGCTTTTAGAAATGCTTTCATCGGATTTGTTTTTCAATTTCATCATCTGTTGCCCGAATTTACGGCATTAGAAAATGTATTTATTCCAGCCTTAATAAAAGGAGAAACTGTAAGCACCGCAGAAAAAAGAGCAAAAGAACTTTTAGAAAAAGTTGGCTTATCCCATCGGCTACACCACAAGCCGTCTGAACTTTCAGGTGGCGAACAGCAAAGAGTAGCCGTTGCCCGGGCACTCATCAATCATCCAAAAGTAATATTTGCTGACGAACCCACTGGCAATCTGGATAGTCATAATGCCGAAGCACTGCATCACTTATTTTTTGAATTGAGAAAGGAATTTCATCAAACTTTCGTCATCGTAACACACAATGAACATTTGGCACAAATGGCAGATAGAGTTATTCACATAGTAGATGGTAAAATTACAGAAACATTATCAGAATAATTTTTTACAGACAAACGTCCAAACACCGAAAGAGTTTATCATAAACAGTATCATTTATAGCACAAGCAACAAGTAAGATGAAGCAGTGGATTTTGTTTTATTTACGATAAAATTATTCGTTGAGCAATTTATAATCTTCTATTAATTTGAGCACATACTCAAGTTGTTGCTCTCTATCCAGATCGGTTGTATCTACTACAACCGCATCGTGTGCCTGTATCAAGGGGTTTTCTTTTCTGCTAATATCCATCTGATCTCTTTCCAACAAATTTTTTCTGACTTCTTCTTCTGTAACGTATATTCCTTTACTATGCAGTTCATCTAATCTTCTCTTTACTCGTACATCCAGATCGGTGATGACAAATAATTTCAATTCTGCATCCGGGAATACATTCGTACCAATATCTCGTCCATCCATCACAATGCCTCTGTTTTTTCCGTATGCTCTCTGTTTTTCTACTAAAAATTTCCGGACTTCTTTTATGCTGCTGATTTTACTAACAATAGAAGATATTTCCGGGGTTCGTATCTTTTTTTCAATATTCTCACCATTCAAATAGGTTTCTGAAGAATACGTAACAGGATTAAATATAAACTGAATATCCAGAGACGGAAGGTGATGAATGAGCGGCTCTAACAAAATCGTATTACCCTGAATCCAATTGTTTTTCATCGCATAGTAAGCCACCGCCCGATACATTGCCCCTGAATCAATATACAGATAGGTCAGTTTCTTAGCCAATCCTTTTGCCAACGTGCTTTTGCCGGTAGCTGAATAACCATCAATGGCAATGATTATTTTTTTCACTTAATCTAAATTTCTTTAATGGTTAGCAGATAGTTCAGATTTCAACATCTCCAACACATCTTCTACCCATACAGAAGTGCCGTTTGATAGTGGCAATGCCTGTTCTACCCATTCAATGGCCTGCCGAACATCTTTTTCTAAAAACGGCTTAGATAATCCCATAATAGCACTATATGCTTCTAAAACAAGAGATATATCAGAAGATAATAAAAGCGGAATAAATACTAATAAGTCAGTCGGTTCGTTGAATCCGGTTTCCCAATAGGCACAAATTAATTTAGAAAGTACCGTTGCATCTTTACATTGTTTAATCTGCTCAAGAAGTAAAATTCTATAATTATTTTGCTTTAACCATAAAAGTAAATCATTTTTGTCTGAGGGATTAGAATACTGTTCTATAAATTTTTGCACATCCAATACCTGAGCGCTATTTGATTCTTGTGAATTATTGGTTTGAATAAGAAGCGTGTTGAAATTTTTTTCATTAAATAGAAATTCCTGAGTGAGTTCTTCACCCCCGTTCAATGCTTCTTTTTGTTCATCTGAACTTAAATCCCAGTCGTTGTTTACTTTCATAATCTTTTATAATTTAATTTGGTCAATAAGTTGTTGGATGATTTCCTGTGCTTTAATGTTTTCTGCTTCTGCTTTGTAACTTAATACCAAACGGTGCTGCAAAACAGCCACTGCCACCGCATTGACATCTTCAATATCAGGACTAAATTTTCCATTCAACAGAGCGTGGCATTTGGCACCTAAAATTAAATTTTGTGACGCTCTTGGACCAGCACCCCATTCAATGAAATTTTTAGTGAGCGAATTATTTTTATCTCTTGTCAGGTGGGCAAGTTTAACAGCATATTCCACCACAAAGTCTGTTACCGGTACTTTTCTGATGATTTGCTGGTATGCTTCAATTTTTTCTTTGGATATAACAGATTGTATCTGACTATCATAATCCGAGGTTGTTTGTTTGACGATTTGAATTTCTTCTTCAGGGCTTGGATAGGTCAATTGAATGCTCAACATAAATCTATCCAATTGTGCTTCTGGTAAAGGGTAAGTGCCTTCCTGTTCAATAGGATTTTGGGTAGCCAAAACAAAAAATGGTTGTGGTAGTGCATACAGTTTACCGGCAATTGTAACTTGTTGTTCCTGCATAGCTTCTAATAATGCCGATTGTGTTTTGGGCGGCGTACGATTGATTTCATCTGCCAGAATAATATTTGCAAAAATGGGGCCTTTGATAAATTGAAATTGTTTTTGTTCATTTAATATCTCCGAGCCAATGATATCACTGGGCATTAAATCGGGCGTAAACTGAATACGGCTAAATTGCAGCCCTAATGCATCGGCGATGGTTTTAACCAACAATGTTTTAGCCAATCCCGGTACTCCAATGAGCAAGCAATGACCTTTTGAAAACACAGAAATCAAGGTTTGTTTGATTACCAGCTCCTGACCAACTATCTTTTTTGCAATTTCTGTTCGTAATAACTGATAGTCTTTGTGAAGTTGAGTCACCATTTCTTTTTCTGAAACCACATTCGTCATAAGTCATTATTTAAGTTTTTAGTTATTAAAAAGTTTCCAATAAGATGAAAACTTACAATTGTATAATTCATTATCAATTTTAATATAAGTCATAGCACTTTTTTGTACGATCCATTTTTTAATCAAGCGTTTTTGTTTATCCAATTGTGCCAATTGAGCCAGTTTTTGGTAATCCTCTTTTAAGTTTGCTCTGTGTGGTTCAGTAAGATGGTTCAGTTGAATAATTTTAAATGCAGGTTTATTGTCCGATGTAAGGTGTTGTATGGGTTTTGTTATTTCACCGCTTTTCATTTTTTCAAACACGACTACCAAATTAGGCTCTATTCTTGAAATATCTTCTATTGACCATTTTACGGAAGAAGTATTAGGATTAATCATCACGCCGTTGTTTTGTTTGGTATCTTTGTCATCACTGAACATTTGTGCTGCTTTTTCAAAAGTAATAGATCCGTTTTGAATAGCCGTATAAATACTGTCGGCTTTTTGTTTGGCTCTGAATATATCTGTATTTTGAATTTTAGGAATAACGAGTATGTGTCTTAAATCTACCAATTCACCTTTTCGGGCAATCAGCTGAATAAAATGATAACCATACGGTGATTCAAATACTTCTGACACTTCACCGGGCTTTAATTTGAACGCTACCGCTTCAAACTCCGGAACCATCATGCCTCTTGCCACATTATCATAACGACCGCCATTTTTGGCAGAGCCAGGATCTTCACTATACAATGCTGCCAATACGCTCATGCTCTCGCCATTAAGAACCCGTTTACGATAGGACTCTATTTGTTCTCTTGCCAGCATTTTGGCTTCCATTGAAATTTCGGGTTGTATCAAAATCTGTGCCCATTCGTATTCCATCGGGATCAAGGGTAAACTATCCTGCGGGATACTTTTATAGAACAATTGGACTTCAGAAGGCGAAACTTTAATATCGCCTATTATTTTTTGTTGCATTTTTTGAACAATCAATTGATCCTTCACTTCAGGTCTTACTTCATCTTTGAAAGCATTTACTTTTTTCCCATAAAATTGTTCAAATTTTTCCTGACTCCCCATCATATTTATGTAATACGCTAATCGTCTGCCAATTTCTGCCTCCACTTCGTTATCAGTAACACTTACACTGTCTTTCTCTGCCTGCATCAATAGTAATTTTTGAAACATTAACTCTTCTAAAATACTACACTTGGTAACGGTTGAATCTTCAGCTAGTTTTTCTCTGTAACCGATTTCAACTTGAGAAAGTAATACTGGATATTTTCCAACTATTGCTACCACTTTATCTACAAGTGTTTGTGCTGATAAATAATAGAACGACGCTATAGTGATAAAAAAAAGAAACTGTCTCATTGCCTGATTATATTGGGCGAAAATAATAAAATATCTGCACACTTAATTGGATAATACTACACATTTTAGTTACTAATTCGTTTTTTAAGATGCTTGCAAATCTTTACGGTAAATGTGGTTTATTGCTTCTTTATATTTTCCGAGAATATACTTTCTCTTTAAACTCATTTTAGGCGTTAATTCGCCGGTTTCTACGCTCCATTGTGCAGCTAGAATTTTCGGATTTCGTATTTGTTCGTGGGGTGCCAGTTGTCTGTTCAGATGTTGAATAAACTGCTGAATTTCATAGTTTATTTCTTTATCTTCAGCTAATTGTTGAAGTGAATAATTGGACTTGGATGGGAATTTGTGTGTTATCGCATTGACATTCAGAACGATTAAAGCGGATGGAAATTTTTCATTAGAACCAATTACCATACATTGTTCAATAAAGAAATGTTCTTTTAATTTATTTTCAATATAAGATGGGGCGATGTATTTTCCGGCAGAAGTTTTAAAGAGTTCTTTTTTTCTATCTGTAATTTTTAAAAATTTACCATTTATCCATTCCCCAATATCCCCTGTATGAAACCAGCCCTCTTTATCAATACTTTCGTGCGTTGCGGCATCGTTTTTATAATATCCTAACATAACACCAGGGCCTTTTACCAAAATTTCACCATCTTCTGCAATTTTTACCTCCGTGTTCGGAATCACTAAGCCAACGGTTCCAATACATTTACCTTTTTGTTCAAAAGAATTGACAGATACAACCGGCGATGTTTCAGTTAATCCGTACCCTTGCATACAGTTTATATTCGCACATAAAAACAATCGCTCCATTTTAGGATTGAGTGCAGCACCGCCTGAAATCATACATTGTAAATTTCCACCCAATGCTTCACGCCATTTTTTATACACTAATTTATCTGCTATAAATCGTTGTATTTCATACCACCATCCATTCTTCCCGTTTAATTCATATTTTTCTCCTAAATGAATAGCCCATGCTAAAATGTGTTTTTTTACACCTTTTAATTCATCTCTGGTAGAAGTAATCTTTTGATAAACACGTTCTAATAAACGCGGCACCGAAACAAAAACATGTGGCTTTACTTCTTTGATATTATCGACCACTCTTTCAATACTTTCGGCATAATAAATAGATAATCCTTTGTATATAAAAAGTGTATTCACCATCCTTTCATAAACATGATTCAAAGGTAAAAAACTTAATGCTTTCCAATACTCTTTAAATGGTGCAATGTGCTGACAATTCAAAACGTTGGATAATAAATTCGTGTGTGTAAGCATAACGCCTTTTGGTTGTCCCGATGTGCCCGAAGTGTATAAAATAGTCAACACGTCAAAATGTGCAACAGATTCATAAGTACTTAAAATTCTTTTTTCTGTATCTTCAATGATAGTACTTTCTATGAAATCATAGAGATATTTTGCGTTTTCTGTTTTAGAAAAAGTAATGATATTTTGATGAACATATTTCTCAAATAATGATTGGTATTTTTTGTAAAGCGTTGAATTGGATACAAATACGAGTTTAGGTTCTGCATTTTCAAAAATAAAGGATAAATCATTGTCTGAAATATTTGGGAAAACGGGCACCGTGATAACACCCAATAATTGACAAGCAAAATCCACAATGTTCCATTCAGGGCAATTTTCTGCCATCAATAAAACTTTATCAGATTTTACCAATCCTTGCTCATCCATATAGGCAGCCAACCGAATCACATAATTGTAAAATTGTTTTCCGGAAATAGTTTGCCATTTGCCTTTCACTTTTTTATTTAATAAAGCATCTTTATTCTGAATGTTTTCTAAAAACAAAATATCGGCAACTTTATGCATATTTTTTTGCAGAATAGTACTAATTTTTTAATTAATACCATACCCCCTGATGTATTCTTTTGCTTCCGGGCCTAAATTAAAAATGAGATCCAAAATACTTAAATTGGATTGAAATGAAAATCTGTCTGAAAATACCTGATAATAAGCCGTTTTGATGGCATTCGGTAATTCTGTTTTTTCAGTAAAAGAATTTCTGTAATCCTTTAAATAATCTGAACGATAACTGGTGGTTATTTTAATACTTACGGCTATATCCAGGCATTTTAAAATTTTAATTATTACACTTAAGTTAAATTGAAATAGATTTCTTTCCTGCGGCAACTGTAGAATACTCAACAATTCATCTGCATAAAATTCAAAATAAGGCGCATTTTTGTAGGCAGACACAATAGCAGTATAATGCTTCTTGTACCACTTTTCTTTGAAATCAATTTCTTTATCGCACATTTTCTCTTTAGAGGAACAATGTACCACCGGAATAATTAAAGGTAAAATGCCATTTGCTGATAAAATATATTGTCTGTTACGAAATGTCTGTTTGACGTAATATTCCTGTGCTTCAAAAAAAATTTCCCTGTATTTACCAATTTCATAATAAAAATAAATGTTTCCAAAATATTGTACCGAAAAAACTGGAATATCAGGCATACACTAATTAATTTTCATAAATACTATTCCTACTATATCGCGCTTTCTGACAGGACCTAAATATCGGCTATCCACTGCATTATCTCTATTATCCCCCATTACAAAATAATAATCGTCTTTAAATTCATATTCATTAATGTATTGATTATTAATAAACAAGCTATCATTCTGAACATTGGCAGATTTTTCTTCTTCCTGAATCAGTGGTAAATAAATCAATAAATTATCTTTTGTTAATGCCATCTTATCTCCTTTCTTTGGCAAATACATGGGGCCCCAAAAATGTTTATTCCATCGGATAGATTGATTATATGGAAAGATATTATCTTCAAACACTGTCGGGTGTTCTAACTCATAAGAAATAGACAAGACACTCGTGTCCTTTTTTAATTGAAAATATCCGTTTTTACTCACACTCACAGCATATTCAAAATACTTTGAGATCAATGATTTCTCTTCAATAAAATTTAATGATGGTATCTTTTCAATAGAATCAATTAACTGAACAATATGATTCTTTTGAAAGGATTGTTGCTCTTCTATCCTTTCTCTATTAACATACACCACATTACTATCAATGAAAATACTATCTCCCGGCAAAGCGACTATTCTCTGAATAAAAAGATACCTTGCATCTTCCGAAGAATCCTGCTCTTCAGAATAATCACTGCGATACACTACAATATCCTGATGGTTAGGAAAAATTAAATATTTTCTGTACAATAAAATATCGTCCTTTTGAAAGGTTGCTTTCATGTCAAAAGATGGCACCCGAATTATTCCAATGCACCAATAGATGATAACAAAAAATAAAAAACCTATTCCTGCCCGCTTTGCCAGTTTTTTCATTGGTCGGCAATAAATTATACTTTACAAAAATACAAATAAAACACAAGAATAAAAAATCTGCTGCTAATCCCCTAAATGATTTGAAAATACAGAGGAATATAATTTAACATAATGTTCAATGCCGCCCCAATTACATTCATCTACCACTACATCCTTAGTTGTTACTCTTCCGACAAGTGCAAAGGGCACCTTCCATTTATCACAAATGTTTTGTATTTGTAAAAGATGCTGACTTTCTGCACTCACCACTACCCTACCCTGTGCTTCTCCAAAATAATAAGCATCTGTCCTTATCTCTAGCACTTTTTTGACCTCAAACCCCAAATTATTCACAAACCCTGATTCAAACAAGGCAGTCAATAATCCACCATCACTTATATCATGTGCACTTAATATCAATTTATTCTTAATTAATTCTTTAACGACTTGATGTAAATTGTATTCTTCTTCTAAATCAAAATAAGGTGCTGGAAAATGTTTAATGTTTCTGTAAGAATATAAATACTCCGAAGCCGCGATATCATTCACCATTTTTCCAATCACCAATATCACATCACCGGCTTTTTGAAACGCTAATGTGGTCTGATATTTTTTATCTTCCAGAATACCAAGCATTCCGATAGTTGGCGTTGGGAACACGGGTCCACTTTCGGATTGATTGTAAAAACTGACATTTCCACCCGTAACCGGCGTATCCAACTTTTTACACGCCTTGCTCATTCCTTTAATCGCTCCAACGAATTGCCAGTAAACTTCCGGATTGTACGGATTACCAAAATTCAAACAATTCGTAACTGCTATTGGTTCACCTCCGCTGCATACAATGTTTCTGGCGGCTTCGCATACCGCAATGGCCGTGCCTTCTTCCGGGTCTGCATATACATATCGGCTATTACAATCTACTGTTACTGCCAAGGCCCTATTCGTATTGTGTACATTGACAACAGCCGCATCTGAAGGATAATTTGTACTCATATTGTTTATACGCACCATACTATCGTATTGTTCATACACCCAGCGCTTGGAAGCAATATTAGGATGTGATAAAATATATTTGACCACTTTTTCAAACTCTTCTTTGTCTTTAATATCCGGTACTTGATTAATGTCAAATTGTTTATTCAATTTGTAATATGCTGCTTCTCTGTATTCTCTGATATAAACCGGGGCTCCACCTCCCACTACCAAAGCATCCGACGGTATTTCTGCTACTAATTCATCGTAAAAGTAATATCTCAATACCGGTTCTTTTGTAACCACGCCAATTTGAACACAATTCAAATCCCATTTTTCAAAAATCTTTTTCACTTCTTCTTCTCTGCCTTTTTTCACCACTACCAGCATTCTCTCCTGTGATTCACTTAATAATATCTCAAATGGCTGCATATCGGCTTGTCTCAATGGTACTTTATCTAACCAGATGATCATACCATGATGCGCTTTGGCGCTCATTTCTGATGTTGAACAAGTAATACCTGCTGCTCCCATATCTTGCATACCCACTACTGCGCCGGTTTCAATAATTTCCAATGTGGCTTCTAACAATAATTTTTCCTGAAAAGGATCGCCCACCTGCACGGCTGGTAAATCTTCCACGGAATTTTGTGTAATATCTTTTGAAGCAAAAGCCGCTCCGTGAATACCATCTTTTCCTGTTGCTGAACCTACAATAAACACTGGATTGCCTTCGCCTTCCGAAATAGCACGCACGGTTTTATTTTTTTCTACAATACCCACACTCATCGCATTTACCAAAGGATTGGTAAAAAAACTTTCATCAAAAAACACTTCTCCAGCAACAGTAGGTACACCAAAGGCATTGCCATAATCTCCGATTCCCTTCACCACACCTTTAATCAACCATTGTGTTTTTTTATCGGCAATATTTCCAAATCGTAAGGAATTCAGTTGTGCAACCGGTCGGGCACCCATGGTGAAAATGTCTCTGTTTATTCCACCTACCCCTGTAGCAGCCCCCTGATACGGCTCAATTGCACTCGGATGATTGTGTGACTCTATCTTGAATGCACAGGCCAGATTGTCTTCAATATCTACCAGTCCGGCGTTTTCTTCACCGGCTTTGGCTAATAAATGTTTGCCTTCTTTGGGTAATTGCTTTAACCAATATAATGAATTTTTGTAAGAACAATGCTCACTCCACATGGCTGCAAACATAGATAACTCCGTAAAATTTGGCACTCTACCTAATATCTCCACAATTTTATCAAATTCTTCTTCTAATAATCCTAATTGTTTTGCTACATTTTTATTAGTTAAAGGGTTTTGTATTTTCTGCGTTGCAATCGTCATACCGTTTGTGTTTTGCTGTAAATGTAGTGAATAGGCATCATTCAGTTAAAAAAATTTTTACTTAAATTGCAAGCAAAAAAATGGCTCATAAAATTTATACCAAAACAGGCGATAAGGGGACTACCGGACTCTTTGGCGGGACAAGAGTTTCAAAGGATTTTGAACAAATTGAAGCGTATGGGAACATTGATGAATTAAATTCTTACATTGGACTATTAAGAGATTTGATAAATGAACTAACATTTGATTCAAAAGATAAAACCATTTCACTACTGATAAATATTCAGGACAGATTATTCAGCATCGGCGCTCATTTAGCAACAGACATGGGGAAAATTGAAAAGGTAAAAGACATGTTACCGCCTTTATTTGACGAAGACATTGTTCAATTGGAAAAAGCCATTGATGAAATGGAAAATAGTTTAGAACCAATGAAATACTTTATTCTTCCGGGCGGGCATAAAATTGTTTCACATTGTCATATTGCTCGTTGCGTATGCAGAAGAGCAGAACGGAGTGTAGTCAGATTCTCGCACATCCAAACTGAATTAGAGCCACATATTTTACCGTATCTAAATAGATTATCGGATTACTTGTTTGTATTAGCAAGATATTTGAGCAAAATTTTGAATGTAAGAGAAACGGCCTGGATCCACCAAAAATCCAGCTAATTAAAGGCATACTCCTAAATTAATTATGCAAAGATTGAAAAATTATATTATTTATTTTTTTGATATTGGCGTCAAAGAACATTTTGCCACACAGGAAAAATTCAGATTAAGATTTTTCAATGGGTTGCATTTTTTAATGATAGCTATTTTATTGATAGGCATTTTATTTTGGGCATTCTTTCTTAATTATACCTTTATCGCTATTAAAACCATCTGCATCCTGCTTTGCATTGCAGGATTAGTGCTCAATTATTTCCATAAATACAACATTTCTTCATTTTTATTTTACTTATATTCTAACTTACTTATATTTTATCATATTGAATTTTATCCAATAGAATCCGCCAGTTACTTATATTATTTCCCATTTTTAATGACCATTGGTATTAATAGTTTATCCATTTTTCGGGATGCTTTCTTCAAGTTGAATGTGTTACTATCTGTTCTTGTGTTTTTATCAATCAGCCTGATAGATTTTAAAGATATTTTCCAGATCAACTATCCAAAAGAATCACAGATTATTGAATGGTTTAGAACTTACAACATACTTATTACAGCATTATGTATAGTATTTGTTGTTCTTTTTTACATTTGGCTATCCAATACTCAGATTAATGAAATTAAGAATTTACTCGAAAAAGAAAAAAAATTGCAGAATCAGCTTCTTTCAACACTTCAACAAAAAGAACTATTACTCGCTGAAGTGCATCATAGAGTAAATAATAATCTTGCTATATTACATGGAATCATTAATATGAAATTATCGGGGTTGCAAGATGAAAAGCCAGAAGAGATTTTAAGTTCTCTCCAAAACAGAATACACAATATGAATTTAGTTCATAACCTGCTTTACACCCATGAAGCAATTGACAACATATCAATGGATACATTCATTAAAAAAATTATTTATACAACAATTACTAAAACCTATCAAAATAAAATTCATATCATTGAAAATATTGATAAAATCAAAACAATTAAGGCTAGTGCTATGCTTCCATTAGGTATTATTCTTCATGAAATTCTCTCTAACGCTGTTCATCACGCATTTTCAGGAATTAACAATCCTTCCTTAAAAATCAATGTTTATCATCAAGATGAATACATTGTACTTACTATATCAGATAATGGCAAAGGAATATCCTCTAATTACAAAAAAAGACTAGGTATGGAACTGATTTATTTACTTGTAGAACAGATGGATGGCAGAATACATCTGACCAATAATGAAGGACTGACCATTAAAATTTGTGTGCCAAAGTCAGAAATTCTAATGACTTAGATAACAATTACCAATTCTCCCCTTGGTTCGTTTTTAGTAAAATGTTTAAGCATTGCATCTATACTTCCTCTTAAATGTTCCTCAAACTTCTTGGAAATTTCTCTCGAAATACTGATTTCTTTTTCACCACCAAAAACGCTTTTCAAATCCTCCAATGTTCTTAATAATTTATGTGGACTTTCATACAAAACTTTTGTATAAGGACACTGTACTAATTCCTGCAATTTACTTTGTCTGCCTTTTTTGACCGGCAAAAATCCCAAAAAAACAAAGTGATGAATCGGCTTGCCACTGCACACCAGTGCCGGCACAAATGCTGTTGCGCCCGGTAAGCATTCTACTGAAATATCATTTTCTATACACTTTTTTACAATTAAATGGCCCGGGTCAGATATAGCCGGCGTTCCCGCATCACTTATCAATGCAATGTTTTTTCTATTTAATAAATCTTGAATAATGTTTTGTAATATAAAATGTTCATTGTATGCATGATATGACTTTAATGGTGTTGAGATACTAAAATGCTGCAACAATGGACGAGAAGTACGTGTATCTTCTGCTAAAATATAATCCACATTTTGCAACACCTCTATCGCCCGAATCGTCATATCTTTCAAATTACCAACAGGGGTTGGAACTATATAAAGTTTTCCTTTTGTTATCATAGATTGATGGGTTCAAAGAAATTTTGTGTTCTAATAGACCGCCCGAACTTCTATTTAGTTAAAAATTGCCGTAAAGTAAAAAGAGATTTTTCACAAGTGCAAACACCAAATAAAGTTATTAAAATCATTTTCATTGACTGAAATAGTCATTTTATTGAGCGAAATAAAGTGTTTATTTATTTAAAAATTTGGTCTCTAAAAATCGTTATGTTTATATTTGCACATAAAATTACATATATGAGTATGAGAATACAACTGTTATTTTGTTTTTGCTTGATTTTAGGAATTAGTTTTTTTAATCCATTAATACCACAAAAGATGTTTAACTTCAATAAAAGTTGGGACTATTTTGTAGAAGAAAAAGGACAGTTTGAAAGAGAATTTAAAAGTATATACAAAATCCAAAAATTTGATAAAATTATCTGTGGATTAGAAAATGCAGATTTTAATGCATACTTTACGAAAAAAGGTATCATGTTTGTTTATCCTGAAAGATTAAATCAATTTGAAGATTCGTATGAAATCAATAAACAAGAAATAGAGCGTGAAGAACAAGAAAAAGAGGAAGAAATTAAAAAAAGAAAAGTCAAGTGGCGCATGATTTACTTTATGTTTGATGATTCTAATACTGAAGAAACAATTCTATCCAATAAATGCGAAAATTACTTCAGTTACGATGAATATAATTACGATGGTAAACGATTTATGAAATGTTTAGCATATAAAAAAGTTTTGTATAAAAACATATACCCTGAAATTGATCTTGAGTTTTACATTCCTGAGCAAGGGGGAATAAAATACCAATATATTGTTCATAATCCCAATAATATTTTATTGATAAAAGAAAAATGGGAAGGAATCAAAAATATCCAACTAAAAAATAACTCTCTTTTAATTAACTTTGGTTTCAAACAAGATGAAAACATCAGTCAATTGTATTATATAGAAAATAAGTCGCCCGTATCTTTGTTATCAGCATCTAAAAAAGCATTATTAACTAAGTATAAACTATTGAATGAGAACACTTATACTTATGAAGTATTGAATGCTCAAAATATAAATGAAGATATAATTATTGACCCCTGGCTCACCAACACAAGTTTTCCGGGCATTAACCGTGCTTATGAAGTTCAGGAAGATACACTGGGTAATGTTTACATTTTAGGCAATTATTCTTATAATGCCTTAGGGCAAAAATTTTGGGTCCAAAAATACAATCCAGGTGGCGGATTATTATGGACGTTTCAATACTATTCTGTTTTTTTAGGCGATATTGCAGTAGATAAACCCGGTAATTGCTACATTATTGGAGGGTATTGTGGTGGTAAAAGACAAAAATTAGATCCTTCAGGCACCGCCGTATTATGGGCACTTACCGGCTGGTGTGAAGAATGGCGATTGTCTTTTAATTATGATAGAACTATTTTATCGATAGGAGGGTATTATATCAATGCACCCAACACAAATGTAAATTTAGCTAGATTAGATGTTAATACGGGAAATTTAAGCAATATGATTGCTTATGGATTAGAAACACGAGCCAT
Source organism: Sphingobacteriaceae bacterium (assembly GCA_037447455.1). Lineage (GTDB taxonomy): Bacteria > Bacteroidota > Bacteroidia > B-17B0 > Aurantibacillaceae > BPGX01. Next base: position 25,177 of record JBBIGQ010000023.1, read on the forward strand.
AGCAACAGATTGTGACGGAAGCATATATTCCATGCACGTCCCCTTTTCAGGAACGCCAGGCTCTGTAATAGACAACAAATTAAATAAAACCTCAGGGTCTTATACTCCTTTGGGTTCAATTTCTAACGGCTATGCATTAGGAGAATGCGGTGGATATCCTACCTATTATTATGCACCTAATCCGGACTATGGTGGATGTGCATATCACGGCATTAATGGATTAACAATTATAGGACCTTACGTATATACCTACGATGGAATAACTCTAAAAAGATTTAATAAAACAACCTTAGCACAAGTAGGAAGTAATGTGAGTGTACCAAATGGACAATTTTCAAAATGTAGTGGTATTGCAAGTGACTTGTGTGGTAATGTGTATGTAGGCACATTGAATGGTATCGCAAAATTTGATTCTTCTATGAATTATCTTGGTAGTATTCCTACACCCGGTCCTGTATATGATATTATTTTAGGAGTAGGTAAAACTTATTTACTGGCAGTTGGTGAAACCTTTGTTGGTAATTTCTCAGGACCGTGTAGCCCTGCTATTTTAAGCGTCATCACTACTACCAATTATTCTTGTCCTACACTCGGAAGCGCCACAGTTACGCCATCTGGCGGTTTACCATCCTATTCTTATTTATGGTTACCTGGAAATTATACCACAGCATCTGTATCCAATTTATCAAATGGAACTTACACTTATATTGTAGAAGATAGTTATTGTCAAAACTATCAGGGAACAATTACTGTAACCTATCCTTCAACCATTTCTATAACAGGAACTAATACCAACTCAATTACATGTAATGGTTTGAGTAACGGTTCTGCTACTGTGAATCTGATAAATAATACAAGTGCTACATACACATGGTTACCCACTGGCGGTTCCGGTACAATTGCATTAAATCTACTGCCAGGCACTTATACTTTTTATGCTCTTGATACTTATTCATGTATCACAAGTACTACAATTCAAATCCAAGAACCGCCTGCTCTTTCTCTTACCGCTACTCAAACTCAAAGCAACAGTTGTAACGGCGGCAATAATGGTATAGCTAACTCCATTGCCAATGGAGGAACAGGCGCTTTCACCTATACGTGGAGTCCTTTTGGCGGCAATAATGCTTCCGCTTCTGGACTCACCGCTGGTATTTATACTCTGGTAGTTCAAGATGCTAACGGCTGTTCTATTTCTGATACCGCACAAATCCTTCAACCACCGGCTCTATCACTCACCGCCACTCAAACTCAAAGCGTAAGTTGTAATGGAGGTAATAATGGCGCCGCCAACGTCTTTGCTAATGGAGGAGTCGGTGGATACACCTATACATGGATACCTGCCGGTGGAAATAACGCATCTGCCTCTTCTTTAACGGCTAATATCTATACCATTGTCGTTAACGATGCCAACTATTGCACTATCTCAACGACCGTCCCAATCATTGAACCACCTGCTCTTTCTCTCACTGCCACACAAACGCAAAGTGTGAGTTGTAACGGCGGGAACAATGGCAGTGCGAATGCTACTGCTAGTGGTGGTGTGGGTGGTTATACTTATACATGGTCGCCTACTGGTGGCAATAGTGCATCGGCATCTGGACTCACCGCAGGAATATACACCATCAGCGTGAACGATGCCAACAATTGTGCTATCTCAACTACCGTTCAAATTACACAACCACCTGCACTTTCTCTCACTGCTACCCAAACTCAAAGTGTTCTGTGCAACGGCGGGAACAATGGCAGTGCGAATGCTACTGCTAGTGGTGGTGTGGGTGGTTATACTTATACATGGTCTCCAACGGGTGGTAACAGTGCTGCTGCATCAGGATTGAGTGC
>JBBIGQ010000024.1:0-22539 GCA_037447455.1 Sphingobacteriaceae bacterium
ATGCTATTTTTTAGAAAAAGGTAGGCAAAAAATTTTGATAAAATTGGAAATGCAGAATTTATTTATTAACATGTTTAGTTGTAACTTCTCGTGAATATTTTTATACAAAGATGCTAAATCCACACTTGAAATTACTTTCCATTTTCTTAGAAAGAAAGAGGTGGTAGTAAATTACAGCACCATTTTCACATCTTCATGTTGATGCTAGTTGAATTATTCTGTGATTATTACTAAAAATTTCGAAGCACTCCAGAATTCATCAGGATTAGTAATTTCTATTCTATCCACGTGTTTTTTATCGCCTACTATTTTGTAGGATGAGGAAGGATGTGTGGTTAAAATTTTGGTAGATTTTGCACTGATAGGGATAGAAGTTACTTTGGTAATATCTATTTTCGTAAAATAATCTTTATTAAAATCATCTTTGAGTTTGGTGGCTTTGCCAATACCTATAAACCCACCTTCTTTCGTAATAACGCCCTTTTCTTTTAACTCTTTGGATGTTCCGATAGCATAATAAGCCGTGTATAATTTTTCTGTTTTTACTTCATTTTCTTGTGATAGTTCCTGATAAGATGTTTGTAAATTGGATAACTCAATATTCAGTTCTTCTATTTTATCTTTCAAACTTTCTATTTCTTTATCTTTTTCATCAATCATTGCCTGAAGATTAGCTACCATTTTTTCTAAACTTTCTATTTTGATATTGGACTCTTTTAATTTCTTACTCAAAGTAGCTACTTTCATTTTGTTTTTATTCAACAGATCGTAAATGGCTTGAATGTCTTCTTTAATGGTTTCTTCTTTGCTCTTTACATCTCCCGATTGAGTGTTATTGGTAACAATTTTTTCTTTTTCTTTTATTTGATTGAGATTATCCTGAATTTCATTAAATGCTTCAATAAATTCTTGCAGTGCTGCTTCTTTCTGAGATAGTTGAGAACTTAATTGGGAGTTTACATTAGATAAACTATCTGCCAAGGGATTTTTTTCCGGTTCATCTTGCTTTGTACTGCAGGAAATTAAAGCTATTGCCATTAAAAGCAAGTATGTTATTTTTTTCATAACAAGGTTATTTTTATTTTTTTGTATTAAAAGAATTAATTAATAGTTACATTATCAATATAAACATTGGAATCATAAGTGCCTTTCTTGCCATAATGCTTGAAGGCAATTCTAAAAGTTCCGGTGTAACTTGGAGGTAAAACAGAAGTTAGGTTGACTGTTCCTGCTGTCTGTAAACTTGTCGTATTTCCTGATGGTATAGTAAATCCAGTTACGGTAGTCCAGGTGGCTGCTGCAGGAGAGCCGCTACCACTATAATTGGTAGAAATCATCACAGACAACAAATTAGGATGTCCGGCATCATAAAACTTCACTCCAATGTTAAAGGATAAGTTTTGTGTGCTGCCAGTGGCTTGTATGGCTGGAGTAATGAGCCACAATGTATCTTCTGCACCAGTGGTAGTAGCACCAAATAAACTTGCTTTTGCGACTGTATTACTGGTATAGGTGGAATTATCGGCCGTCCATTTCATTATACCATTGGTATTTTCATTAACCCAGCCAATTAAATTGATATTAGCACTGGGCGTTGCTACACTGAATGTTTCATTAAGAGTAGATTGAGGGACCACACCACAATTAGGATTATTCATTTTTACTTCATTGTAATTGCGGATATACAATTGATATTGGCCGCCGTACTTGCCAACAATAGCAATGATGGATCCGTTACCAGATGGTGTTTTTTGATTGGCAAAATTAGCATATCCACTGGTTCTTACCAGGATTTGATAATTATTGCAATCTGTAATTGTTCTATTTAAGGATTGTTGATTGGTAGCATCTGCAAAGTACTGATTTCTGTCAGCAGGAATATATTCTACATTGTTCAATTTAATGAGTTGGCTTAAGTAATTATCATTAATTTGAGTGATATTAAGTGTAATGAGCGAAGGATTTAATCCGGTCTTTTGTTTGGCTACCATTTTGTCTACATTGATAGAATCTAATTGGATGATGCCTTGATATTGAGTGAGTTTAGCGCCTTTTAAGTTGATGCGAATAGAATCACCAACATACAATCCGCCTGATGCCAATAATCTTAAATGGATAGCGCCTGTAGCATCTCTGACATAACTCTCTTTGTAGAAGTTTCCAGAGGTTTCATCTGCAATTACAGTACAATAAAGATTAATATCTTTTGTAAATGTTGTATCGTGTCCGGGATAGATTGTTTTCAAAGCAGCAATTGTAACGGGATTACCACTTGGTATAACTTTTGGTGGTGGTTCATCGTATTTTTTCTTGCAGGAAAAAAATGCTAATGATGAGAGCAAAACAATCAAAGAAAGATGAATAAAATACTTCATAATTTTTTTGCGCAAAAGTAAAGAATAAGAATGGAAAAAGGAAAAATATCTAAAAATTTAATATGTAGTTAATTTTGTTTATTTGCACCTTAATTATGCAACAATCTGATGAAAAAATAAATGTCTTATGCTGGCTGGGATGGTATAGAACAAGTACAGAAGATTACAACGGAATTTTTATTAAAAAACATATAGAACTTCTTGATGAATTTGCTCATTTGCATTGTTTTCACATAAAGCATACTAAAGAATTATTCAAACTAAAAAAAACAATACTAAAAGAAAATTTTGGAGAAGTTATTATTTATCACATTCCAGCATTTTTTCCATTAAAAATTTTCTTTTATCTGTTCTTGCCATTTTACGAGGGATTAAAATTTAAACAAAAACAAAAAAAAATTGATGCTTTTTATTTAAACGTTTCCTATCCATTTATTGCGTTTACTTTTTTGTTGGATGTATTAAAAATTAAAAAATGGTTATTAACAGAGCATTGGAGCGGATATACATTGGAAGATAATAAATTTGAAAGATCAAATTTTTTCTTAAAAAATATAATTAAAATGAGATTTAAAAAAATGAATAAAATATCTGTAGTTTCTGAATATCTCAAAAATAGTTTAATAAAAAGATTCTCTTTTTTATCTGAAAAAATTTCAATTATTCCCAATGTAATCCATTATTCCGATGCATTAGTTAGAAAAGATTTTAATCAACACTTGATGTTATTAACGATTTCTAATCTCAATGATTACTACAAAAATATCTCTTTCTTAATAGACATTATCTATAATCTTTCTCAAAAAATTAATATACAACTGGACATTTATGGCGATGGAATAGACAAAGACAAATTAATACAAAAAGCACAAACATTAGGATTATTCAACAAAGTTATATTTTTCAAAGGGCGAGTAAATAATAATGAAATTTCAAACGTTTACAGCCAATACAATGCTTTTATATTACTCAGTCGCTTTGAAACTTTTTCAGTTGTAACCGCCGAAGCCATTGCACACGGGCTTCCTGTAATTATCTCAAAATGCGGCGCCCCGGAAGAATATGTAAATGAAAAAAATGGAATTATCGTCCCCGTCAATTCAATGAAAGAAACCATTAATGCCATTCTTCAATTATACAACGATTATCACAACTATTCTCCAACATCCGTTCAAAGTACAATCTTAAATAAATTTGACAAGTCAACCATTAAACATCAATTAAAAAAATTTTTATTAGAATGAAAAATCTACTAGCATACATTACCAGGACATTATACTTCCTACCGGGCACTTATTATCTATACAAATTCTTTAACTCCTTATTTATTCCACCTGATAAACCTACTTATGTAATAGTAAAAACACCATTAAACTTTAAAGTAGAAGTAGACATCTCAAAATATCAAGGTAATAAAATTTTCTGGCGTGGCGCACACGATTGGAGCACAATTTTTGCAATAAAAAAAATCATTGACCCGCAAAAAAATGTTATTGATATAGGTGCAAACATTGGAGAATACACTCTCTCTGCCGCATCATTCATCAGCCCCAACAGTAAAGTTTGGGCTTTTGAACCTGTTCAAAAAATGTATTCTACATTAATCAAAAACATTCAATTAAATCCACATTTGCAAGATAAAATCCTCCCTATTAAAATAGGTTTAAGTAATCAACCCAATATCGTCCCGATATTTGATGAAAACAATACCTCTAATGAAGGCCTGTTTTCAATACATTCCCAAAACTTTTCTCATCCTCAAAAAATTGAAGACATTGAATTGAACACTTTAGATAATGCTGTTACTCAACATCAAATATCCAACATTGGATTCATAAAAATTGATGTAGAAGGCAACGAACTTTTTGTACTTCAAGGAGCAAAAGAAACAATTCAAAAATATAAGCCCATCCTTATGATAGAATGCAGTGAAAAAAATTTCAACGCCGCCGGATATACTACTCAAACATTATTAGAATATTTAAATCAATTAAACTATAAATTCTATTTAATTAAAAATAGAGGGCAATTGAAAAAAATAAACTCCAGCCACGAAATTCCTAAATTTTGTAATATAATCGCATCACCTCATTTCCCTTCATAAATTTTTCCCATCTTTGCAACGTTATGAAAAACAGTGTTTTATTTTTATTGATAACACTTTCCTGTTCTTCTATTTTTTCACAAGAACTAAATTGTCAGATTACCATCGTATCCCAACAAATTCAAGGTACACAAGAAAAACAAATTTTTGACCAATTACAAAAAGCCCTTAGTGAATTTGTTAATAACAATAAATGGACAAAAGATAATTTTGAACCCATTGAAAAAATTGAATGTTCAATGCTTATCAATATCACCCAAAAAAACGATGTAGGCGACTACAATGCTACCATTCAGGTGCAAGCCCGACGACCCGTATACAAAAGCACTTACTTTACACCTACACTCAACATTATGGACGAGAATTTTCATATACTTTACCAACAATTTACTCAACTCCTATTTAACTTAAATAATTTTGAAACTAATCTTACTTCTGTCATTGCGTATTACGTCAATATCATTTTGGCATTAGATTACGACACCTTCTCTTTATATGGCGGAACAGAATTTTGGAACAGAGCACAACTCATTGCCTCCAACGCACAAAGTTTTGGTGAAAAAGGTTGGTCACCCAGCGAACCGGGCCAAAAAAATCGTTATTGGTATGTGGATAATCAACTACAACCCTCCTTTCAGGGCATTCGTGAATTTATGTATAAGTACCACCGGCAAGGATTAGATATTATGTACGAAAAGCCAGAAGAAGGCAGAGCCAATATCCTCAAAGCACTTGAACTCCTTGTAAAAGTATACCAAGCACGCCCAGCTTCATTCAATATGCAAGTACTAATGAATACCAAACGTGATGAAATCATCAAGATATTCAAAGAAGCCCCTGCCGAAGAAAAGCAAAAAGTATTGGAAATCGTCAGTACTATTGACCCCGCCAATACCAGCAAATATCAGGCAATAAATGGTGGATAAAACAATGAACCTTACCTTCAAACAATACCCCAAAGAAGTTATTGAAAAATTTACCCAACACGTCTATCAAAACACAGAAGCGTTTAATTGGCTCATTTTCAACAACTACAAGGAACTTATTGCCACTTTAGACGCTATTCGAGATGATAAAAAGGCCTTTGAATTTTTGATTAAAAGCAAACACTATCACTTGGCTGCTTTTGTCAATGCAGTGTGGGACGATGAAGACGCCTTTGAATTTTTGATTCAAATCAAACAGCCCGATTGGGCGGCCTGCGCCAAAATCATTGACGGCGACGAAAAAGCCGAACAAGTGCTCTTAAAACTAAATAAAAAACATTTTGTAGACCTTGCTTATGCCATTCAATCCCGCATTCGTGAAGACGGCGACCGATTTATATCCCCTATTCATGCCTTTCAAAACATCTTTAACTTCAAAAAGTTTCTAAAAAAAAATAAACTATGCGTCTCGTAGATACTATTCCACATCCCTCTATCTCCATTCAAATTTTTATCTGGAACAACAAATACATTGTCAAATTTGAAGCAGGACCAATGGAACAGCACTTCAAATTCCCCTGCGAAGATACACCTTCTCTTGAACACTTAAAACAAATCATTACTTCCGATTTTATTGAAAAAGTCAGAAAACGTTTTAACGACATGTATCAACAACTAATAGACATTAATTTTGGTAAACTTAATGAATGAAAAAAATCTTAATCATCACATATTATTGGCCACCAACAGGCGGTTCTGGTGTACAACGTTGGCTTAAATTTGTCAAATACCTTGCCAGAAAAAATTACCATTGCATCGTCTATACGCCTGAAAACCCTGAAACACCTGTCATTGATTATTCTTTGCTGAAAGACCTACCCGACAAAAACTTTGAAATTATCAAAACAAAAATCATAGAACCCTACTCTGCTTACAAACTACTTACTGGAAAATCCCTCAATGAAAAAATTACCGTTTCCTTCTTAAATGAAAAGAAAAAGTCAAATTCTATCTTTGAAAGCATCAGTCAATGGATTCGTGGAAATTTTTTTATTCCCGATGCCAAAATGCTTTGGATACAACCCTCTGTGCAATTTTTATCTCAATACCTTCATAACAATCCTGTAGATGGCCTCATTAGTACAGGTCCTCCGCATTCCATGCATCTTATTGCTTTGAAAATAAAAAAACGCTTTCCATATCTTAAATGGATAGCGGACTTTCGTGATCCATGGACCAATATTGATTTTTTACAAGAATTAAAACTATCCAAATGGGCACAAAAAAAACATCAACATCTTGAAAAAAAAGTCGTTTCATCTGCCGATGCCATTATCTCTGTGAGTCCCACGCTCACTCATGAATTATCAACATTAGTTCCATATACATCAAAAAAGTTTTATACAATAACCAATGGATTTGATTGGGATGATTTTCAATTGAGTACTCCCGTAAAAAAATCTTCCTTTCCGATTATTCTCACTTATGCGGGCTTGCTGCCACCCAATAGAAATCCTGAAATACTCTGGAAAGCCATAGCAGAACTGCAACAGGAAAAAAAACTTTCACCCGATGTATTAAAAATACAACTGATTGGAAAGATGGACGCATCTGTTTTTGAAACTATTGAAAAATATGGCATTACTGATTTTGTTGAGAAAATTCACTATCTGCCTCACTCCGAAGCATTAAAAAAACAAATGGAAGCCGATGCATTATTGCTCATTATCAACAAAGCACCTAATAGCAAAGGCATTCTTACAGGAAAACTTTTTGAATACCTCGCTATACAAAAACCTATACTAGCCATAGCCCCCCCCGATGGCGATGCCGCAAAAATCATACAACAAACACAAGCCGGCCAAGTCATTGCTCCCAATCATTTATCTGAAATGAAAACAACACTGCTTCAATTGATTCAGAAAAAAATACCACATCCATCAGCAGACAAAATACAAAATTACTCACGCGAACAATTAACCAATCAACTCATAAAAATTATTGAAACGATAACTTAAAAAACACCTATCCACTTATCGCCTTCTCCTGTGCCATTCCGAACTATACTGTTGTTCATTACCACTATTTACTTTTTTAAGTGTTTGTTTTTTTTGTTCAAAAAAATCAGCCGCCCAAACAGCCAACGCTTCTTTTTCAACTTCTGAGAACTCTTCTTCCAATGATTGTGACTGAAAATAACGGGAAACAAAACTTGTATCAAATTTTCCTGAAATAAAGTCCGGATGCCTTAAAACAAACTTACAAAAATCCAGTGTGGTTTCTACTCCAACAATTTTAAAATCATTAATGGCCTGTATCATTTTTTTAATGGCAGCCACTCTGTTTTTACCATGAACAATTAGTTTGGCTATCATCGGATCATAATATATTGGAATTTCCATACCCTCTTCATACCCATCATCTACTCTTATGCCATGACCTTGCGGTCTCTTATACATCAATAATTTCCCCACATCCGGTAAAAAATTATTCAACGGGTCTTCTGCACTGACCCGTACTTCTATAGCGTGCCCCTGAATACTCAAATCTTCTTGACGGAAAGATAAGGGCTCACCCATGGCTATTTTAATTTGTTCTTTTACCAGATCCAGTCCTGTGATCATTTCTGTAACCGGATGTTCTACCTGAAGCCGCGCATTCACTTCCAGAAAGTAAAAATTCCGGTGTTTATCTACCAAAAACTCCACTGTACCAGCATTGGAATAGCCCACTGCTTTGGCAAGTGCCACCGCACACTCTCCCATCCGTTTTCTCAAATCTTCATGGACTGCGGCAGAAGGTGCTTCTTCTATTACCTTTTGGTGTCTTCTTTGAATAGAGCACTCACGTTCAAACAAATACACAACATTCCCATACTGATCTCCTAAAATCTGCACTTCAATATGTTTGGGTTCTTCTGCGTATTTTTCAATAAACACCGCATCGTCTCCAAAAGCCGATTTTGCTTCACTCATAGAACGTTGAATATTTTCTTCTAACTCTTCCATGCTCGTTACCAGACGCATACCCTTTCCACCTCCGCCGGCAGATGCCTTAATCAATAATGGAAACCCAATTTTTTCAGCAATTTTTCGTGCTTCTTTAAGATCTCTGATAGCCCCCTCAGAACCCGAAATCAACGGCACGTTTTGTTCTTTTGCTGTTTTTTTGGCGCTCAGTTTATCACCGATTTTGCGCATGGCTTCCGGCGGCGGACCTATGAATATCAAACCTGCTTGTATAACTTGTTCCGCAAAATCCGCATTCTCACTTAAAAAGCCATACCCCGGATGAATGGCATCGCACTTTGCTTGCAAAGCCACTTCTATAATTTTATTTCCTAATAAATACGATTGATTGGCAGGAGCAGGGCCTAACAAATAACTCTCATCCGCTGCTTTTACAAAAGGGGCATACACATCTGCTTCTGAATATACCGCTACCGTCTTAATGCCCATTTCTTTGGCAGAACGAATAACCCGCAATGCTATTTCACCTCTGTTAGCAATCAGGATTTTTTTTATTGTTCTTTTTTTCATGAGTGTTTCTGTTTGGCTGCAAATATCACAAATTTATTCTTCAAAAAAGACAGAAGATACTTTCCGTCTTATCTGAATTTTTTTACAGTTTTCATCTCTCAAACGAAAACGATAGTATCTCAAAACAATAATGAGATACCCCTCTCTATATTATAGCAATAGCCAATTATTTCAATGGCTGCATGGCCTCACCCGAAAAGTCAATATTCACAATTTCTCCGATAGATATATTCGGTCCGATATTAAAACCTAAGCGATTAATACTTGTTTTTCCTTCAAAGCCAATAACAATGAACTTCTGAGAATCATATACCACAGTGTCCTTTGCAGTGATGTTGAATTTTATAATTATATCTTTGGTAACATCCTTTAATGTCAATTTTCCGGTTCCGAGATAAGCATAATGTGTATCAGAAGAATCTTTTGCCACATGAGTAACAGACAACACAATAGATTTATATTTTGCTATATTAAAAAACCCTTCTTTTTCTTTTAAATGCCCGTCTCTTGTAGAGTTTTGCGTATTGATACTGGCGGGATTAAGTACTATAAAAATTTTAGTATCTGCATTAAAATCAATATAACCGCTATCTATACCTATCACGCCATTCGTATTGGCTACCAAATGCTTCACAGAAAATTGAACCGATGTGTGAGCCGCATCAATCATATACTTTCCGGTTATTTCCTCAATGGGTAGGGAAACCACTGCTGTTTCAAGATTTTCAGTTTTTCCGGTGGTAGCAGCAGAGAACTTAGTAGAAGCAGTGTTTTTTACAGCGATGTAAGGCGCAATAATTAAAGAAACAATGCTCATGAGTTTAATCAATATATTCATAGAAGGTCCGGAAGTATCTTTGAAAGGATCGCCAACGGTATCTCCGGTAACAGATGCTTTGTGGGGTTCTGATTTTTTGTAATACGTTTCACCATTAATCACCACGCCTTTTTCAAACGATTTTTTGGCATTATCCCAGGCACCGCCAGCATTGTTTTGAAAAATACCAATCAATACCCCTGACACAGTTACACCAGCCAATAATCCGCCCAATACTTCCGGTCCGAAGGTAAACCCTATTACCACAGGGATAATAATGGCCAGTGCTCCCGGTGCCACCATTTCCCGAATGGACGCTTTGGTAGAAATTTCTACACATTTTTCGTATTCCGGTTGCGCTTTATAGTCCATAATACCCGGAATTTCTCTGAATTGCCGTCTCACTTCATTCACCATATCCATAGCAGCTCTGCCCACTGCTGAAATCGCTAAAGAAGAAAATAAATACGGTATCATTGCTCCAATTAATAAACCGCCTAATACTTCCGCATTGTAAATGTTGATAGCATCAATGCCTGCTACTCCAACAAAGGCCGCAAATAATGCCAGCGAAGTCAGCGCAGCCGACGCAATAGCAAACCCCTTTCCGGTAGCTGCGGTCGTATTTCCAACAGCATCTAAAATATCGGTCTTTTCTCTTACTTCCGGTGGCAACTGACTCATCTCGGCAATCCCGCCCGCATTATCTGCAATAGGACCAAAAGCATCAATGGAAAGTTGCATAGCGGTGGTAGCCATCATACCCGCCGCTGCTATTGCAACCCCATAAAGACCCGCAAAATAATACGATGTAATAATTCCTCCCGCCAGAACAATTGCAGGAACAGCAGTTGACTCCATACCTACGGCCAATCCGCCAATAATATTCGTTGCATGGCCTGTTCCGGATTTTTGTACAATTGATAACACAGGACGTTTACCCATAGCCGTATAATATTCTGTTATCCAACTCATAATAGCGCCTACAATCAAGCCAATTACTATGGATATATAGACATCATTCGCAGTAAACTCAAAACCTCTTAATACCAGTTGTTCAGGTAATAACCATTTCACTAAAAAATAAGATGCCAGAATGGTTAAAAGAATAGACGACCAATTCCCTAAGTTTAAAGCATTCTGAACAGAGTCCTTTTCGTTTTTAATTTTTACAAACCATGTTCCGACGATTGAAAAAATCAAACCAATGCCGGCAATAACCATCGGAAGAAGTATCGGCGACAAACCTCCAAAATTATCTTTAGAATCAATTTCCTGACCCAGTACCATCGTTGCTAATATCGTGGCTACATACGACCCGAATAAATCAGCCCCCATACCCGCTACATCACCCACATTATCACCCACATTATCGGCAATCGTGGCAGGGTTTCTCACATCATCTTCCGGGATTCCTGCTTCTACCTTTCCTACTAAATCGGCACCCACGTCAGCGGCTTTTGTATAAATCCCTCCTCCAACCCGTGCAAACAAAGCAATGGACTCTGCTCCTAATGAAAAGCCCATTAACACCTCTATAGTTCTTTTCATCTCATCTCCTGTAACGGGGGTCCCTTTCGCAAACAAATAATAAAAAACAATAAATAACGAACCTAAACCAAATACGGCCAGACCAGCCACCCCCAGACCCATTACCGACCCGCCGGTAAAGGACACCTTCAATGCTTCGGCAAGCGAAGAACGAGCGGCCTGTGCCGTACGAACATTGGCTTTTGTAGCAATGCTCATCCCGATGTAACCCGCCAAAGCCGAGGATACAGCACCAATAATAAACGCAACGGCAATCAGCCAGTGAGAATGTATTTTGATACCATTGATTTCATGAATAGTGCCGCTATAAGCAAGTAAAATGGCCACAATGACAGCAAAGTAGGATAAAATTTTCCATTCTGCCTTTAAGAAAGCCATGGCGCCGCGTGCTATGTAACCCGCTAACTCTTGCATTCTTGCCTCGCCCGCATTTTGTCGGGTTACCCACCAGTAACGAAATACCATCACCATTAAACCTAACAGGCCAAGAACCGGAACTATAAACATGACATTTTCGCTCATAGATTAAAATTTTAGGGGGGGCAAATATAGGTCAATTTTTTTTATGAAACACAATAATTTTTGTGTTATTATCCGGTAATTTTAAAGTATTTGTTATTACTTAGCAGGGGAATGGTATTGGAACGACACGCACAGAAAAAACGATAACCATGTGTTCTGTAAGATAAAAATTAGGCGGCTATAAAATGTTAGAATAATCAATAGTGAAAAAAGGTTTCCGAAAAAAACACTGAGAGGCAAACCCGAAAGCAATAGAACACAGCTCAGTAGTTACGAACAATTTGAAAAATATCAGTTCTTCAACAACTTGATAGTTTGATTGGAATATCGTGTATGAACAGATACAAAATAAATGCCTTTTTCTAACATAGATGTATTCAGATGAAACTCATTCTTTCCAATACCTAACTCTACATTTGGGCTTTCAATCAGTTTTCCGGTAATATCGGCTATACGAATTTCTGCCGTGCCGATGGTATTGGAGTGAAAAGAAAGCACGGCATCCTCCTGAGCAGGATTGGGTGTGATACTGATACTTTCTGGTAGTGTGTTTTTATTATCCACAACAACAATGCCTAAATGTTTAGTGGTACCATCATAATCCGTTTGGGATAATTGATAGTAAGTGCGTTCAAAGGGCTTATTGTCCAACACCTCATAAGATCTTTGTACATAAGAAGTATTGGCGCCGGTAACTTTTTGCAGTACTTCAAAGTGTATTCCATCTTCTGATTTTTCTAAAGTAAAATAAGCATTATCTTTTTCCGTGGCGGTGAGCCATCCAATACGATTGTAACCATTTTCATTTTGTGCCGTAAAGCGAATAAGTTCTATAGGTAAAGGAACAACATTACTCATTGTAATATCATAAGAACAGTTAGCACCTGCATTACCATCCATGCCTAAGTATACTACCTGACAAGGAGATAAACTATTTATTGTAAAAGTTACAGTACCTCCAACTCCAGAGGAACAACCTAAATAACTTAAAGATGAACAACTTCCAGACCAAAAACCCAACTGAAAGCCAGACCCACATACCACTTACTGTACCCGTTACCTGACATGTTGCTGTACAACTACAGGATGTTGTAAATGTATACCATGCATTATTTTCCAAAGAACTTGCACAAAATTGACTGGGCGGTGGTTCAGTATAGCTTCCATTAATTCCTGCAGTATAACAGTAGTTATTGAAAGATTGTGAAGATGTTCCTAATGGTCCTGGATTCGTGCAGTAGTCATAGGTAGGATTCACTGTTTGTGTACAAAAAGAAGAACCAGGAGGGAATCCATTTTTTGACCAAATATAGGCGTAATAACACGTATTAGGAGAAAGAGCTAAACTGATGTTGTATAAACTAAATTAGCAGCATCTGGAAAACAACTCCCAGAATTGGGAACAATTCCACCAAGAGATGGAGGATTTCCTGAGCAAAGAGACACCATCATTTCCCGGCAAACCGCTCGCACTAATTGAAAAACAACTCGCGTTACTGTTGGTACAAAAAGGAATAACCTTCACTGTACCATTTCCACCAAATCCCGCTCCTGTACAGGGGGATGAACCAACATAAGAAGTATAAGTGCTAAAATTAAAACACTGTGAAGTTCCACCAGGGGTAATAGAGGGGGAGCTACATTGAGCACTCAAATTATTCAAGCCCAACATAATCAACACACAACACAAATGATAAAATATGAGTTTTCTTTTCATAAAATTAAATTAATTTTTTGGTTCATACATTATAGTGATGTTATTTTCTCTTTTTATATAAAACAATTTACCGTCAATGTATATTTCTTCAAATCCATAATCCTTCGGATTGGTACTGCCATCAGAACTTTGCGATTTATTAATAATGTGATTTTCCTGGGAAGTTAATATATTATTAGGTTGAATGATAATATGTAAAGAATCATTCGGCAGCTTACTTTGCCGTTGTTGAAGTATCTGAGCAGAATAATCTGTAAAAGAAAATAAACCGCTCGTTAGCAATAAGATAAATTTTAAGAATTTTGTTTTTTTAATATTTAAGGTTTGATTCATATCTTTATTTTTTCACGCTTCAAGTTTACAAAATATTTTTCAAGTAAAAAATTTTTTACAAAAATTTATTTCATCACAACGAGCCCGCTCTCCTTTGTGGCAATCCATAATTTACCATTATACCAACAAAGATCTGTTAGATAATTAGAAGGCAACGAACCTATACCTGTGTATTTGTACTGAATAAAATTAGAAAAGTCCCATTTAAACAAGCCATTTCCATCAGTGACTATCCAGAGAATATTTTGCATCTTATCAAAATATAGTTTTCGCGTAAAATTTCCAATCAAGCCAGAATTAGTCGAATTGTAGTAGGACCAAGAATTAGTTAGTATATTAAAAATGTTGATACCATTATTGGTGGCAATAAAAAGTTGGGATGCATTGCTGCCTTCGGTAATATCATATATCCAGGCGCTTTGTAGCCCCGAATTACCAGGGTTATAAATAGTCCACTGAACTCCATTGTAGCGTGCGAGCCCGCCTCCCGTTCCAAACCAATATAAACTATCCTGCGTAAAAACTTTGGCAACTGAACTGGAAGGAAGCGAAGAATTAGAAGGCGTAAAGACCTGCCAGTTGGTTCCATCCAATGAAACAACGCCTCCACCGGTAAATGTTCCTATCCACACTTTGCCATTTTTATCAATGCTGATAGAACGAATTTTATTATTGGGCAGAGGAGAATTGGTTTTGGTAAAGGTTTGCCATTGTTGAGAAGCCACAGAATATTTCACCAGTCCTGCATTAGTTCCTATCCACCAAACACTATCTGTGATATAGCAACAATTAATATGATTGTCCGGCAAGCCCGAATTAGAAATAGTATAATGAGTGAAAGTAGAACTGTACACACTTAAACCTCTGGCTGTTCCGATGAACAATTGATTATTGTATGGGAACAACGATAAAACAGAGTCCGATAATAAACCGCTATTAGAAGTATTAAAATATTGAAAAATAGAACTTGAAGGAGAAGCGGAGCTGTGAATAACATGCTGATTATCTTTTTTGCAGGACAACAAGGACAACATTACAAAAACAACACTACTAACAATCAGGAACCGATAAAACATTTTAATAATACGGCTATTCACCTAAAAGCACTTTTTGTGTTTGTATTATCTCGCCTCTTTCATCTATTAGTTTTACAAAATAAATACTTTGTGTTACTTCAACAGGGAGTTGAAAAGTATTGGCACCGGTATGTACTTCTAATAATTTGTCTGTCAATATTCTTCCTAAAACATCAAACACCACTGCACGAATATTTTGATTATTTTCAGTTTGAACGTTGATAACGATATTTTTATCATAACCATAAATCTGAGTGCGTAGGTTATTGCATTTACCAAAATTTACATCGGCCATACCAGAATATTTAAAACTACCATCTTTATCTATCATCTTTAAACGATAATAGGCAATTCCCGTAGTTTTAGTATTATCTACATACGTATAATCACCACCCAAAGGATATTGTGCGGGAACGCTGGCAATACTTACAAAATCAACCCCATTCGTGCTTTTTTCTATTTCAAATTTTAGTGCATTCACTTCTGTTGCTGTTTTCCATTGTAATAAAGCTGTGGCATTCTTTTGACAAAGAGCATTAAACGATGCCAGTTCTATAGGTAATGGTTTGGCGGCACAAGATAATACCCAATACGATGTTTGCAAATTTCCATCTGGTAAGCTCACTGCACCAGTGGAAGCCGTTGCACCTTGAGTGCCCACTATAACGCCCGGCCAGGTGCCCATTGTGGAGCATGTCCAACTCGGACCAGCGCAGGGTTTCCATCCGTAGTTTGTAGCACTGTAATTGACCCAATACTGAGCCCCGAAATTACCTGTTTGGGGACAACCCGTACAAGTATTTTCAGTACCTCTGTAAGTAACATTCAAATCTAAAGAAACAGGGGAAGTAGAAGGTGTAGACGGTGTAATATACCACCAGCGGTCTATGACAGTATTCGTACCATCATTGGTTTGAGTAACCGACATAGCCGGTACATTCATCTGTGTAACATTCGTAGGAATGCCGGAATTATTGGCTACTGCAGAACGGGTACTGACGGTGATATTGGTGCTTACAGCATTAATTTTAGTAAGCGTCATCGGTATGTAAGTTCCATTGACACCAAATGGAATTGTTCTTGCCCCAGTATTTGTTCCGATACTCCACGTTACAGCACTGCTCCATACATTGCAGGTACCACATCCATTTTCGCTATTGATGTAGCCCGTTGTTCTGCCGATGGTCATATTTGGGTTGGTGATGGTGAGTGTGTATTGATTGAGGTTTAGCTCACAGTTCTGTAAGTTCAGTACTCCGGTAAGAGTTGACATTCCGCCCACGGCTATGTTTCGTGTCATAGTTTTTACACCCGCGTTACGAAGTGTTAGATTGTAAAAAGTAGTAGGGCTTGTACCTCCGATATTGACATTCGTGCCATCCATATATACCGTTCCCGTATCTGCAGTAAATCCGGTATTGGAGGCATTATTGGTCCAATTACCATACACATACATTGCCGCTGCTGCCCCCCACGGCGTAATTCTACCGGTGCCATTAGAAGTATAATGGCCACTTCCATTGGTGGCAATCCATATGGAAGCAGCGTTGTTGTATATGGCAGCACTGTTGTTCAAAAAGCCCCCCTGTGCCATACAATACCCGCTTATACACAATAACAGGTATTTTATTTTTTGGAACATAGTGGTAAGTTTTTATTTGTTGTTTTTTAATTTTTCAATTTCTGCTTTTAATCCTTCTATTTGTTGCTGTTGTTCTTTAATGGCTTGAGTTAAAATAGGAATTAATGATGATTGATCTATCACTTTAAACAATGCTTCTTCTTTTGGTTCATCAATAGTTTCAATCGTTCTGATTCTATTTGAATTTAATATAATGTTTTTTTCTTTTACTAAATTTGGTAATACTTTCTCTACTTCTTGAGCAATAAATCCAAATCGCATTCTTTCTTCAAAACCTGCTTGTGGATATTTTTCAATATCATAATAAAAACTTATAGGTTTTAATTTTTTTATTATGTCTATTGCATTAGATAAAGGTACAATATTTTTCTTTAATCTTTCGTCTGAACCCATGTAGGTTCCCACACAAAAAACATCCGCATTAAAATAACCTGCCCAGCCTGAATACTCCCCAGTAAAAAATAAATTGGCTATTAATGCATATCCGCTTTCATTATTAGCATCTGCTTCTACTCCTTCTCCACCAGTACCGACAGTAGTGGTATTTAAACTTAATCCTATCACACCAGGGGTAGCATAATCAGACCCATCGTAATTTGTTATTCCAAATAGAACTCGGGTGACATTTCCAGTATTTGTATGATAAAACCTTGCTAACGCCCCATTTGTAGAAGAATTATCCCAAGATGTTAAGAATTGATTGGGAGGGGCAGTTGGGGCAAAATGAACTAAGGTGGTAGGAGAATTTGTTGCAAGCCCTATCCGTCCATTATTCGTAATTCTCATTCGCTCTATGTTGTTTGTCTTAAAAACTAAGTGCACATTATCAGTAGTGCCTATAAAATGCGTACCTGCTGTAGTTCCAGCGTTTCCGTATATTAGCCAGGCATCAGAGGGATTATTGAGTGCCAATAATTTTGCCCATCTTGTTCCATTCCAGTAATAAAATCCTATACCTGCAGCGCCGGTGCCTAAAATGCCTGCATTGGTATTATACACCAGCATTGAAGTAGTGGGTCCACCACCTGTAAGCCCATACGTTCCAGTATTAGTGAGACCAATCCGCGGTATCAAAACGCCCTTATCCGTAAAATTAACATCTAACCCCGCATCACCAGAAGGCGGTGTACCCGGCGGTGCACTAATTCCCACATTTTGTGCGGAGAGAAATAAACATCCCTCCAGAAGAGAAATGCTGAAAAGCAAGCAGATTTTGTAAATTTGTGTTTTCATAGTATTTTTGTAACAAATTTAGATACTATATTCATAACCAACAAATTTTTTTTGTTAAAAAGTAAAATTTTTTATTGAATGATAGGTTTGCTTGAGTGAAGTAAGGGTTTTATTGAGTGAAGGATTCCTGTATTTACCTGAAAGATTCTTTTTTAGATAAATAAAAAAGTGCTCATTATTGCAATGAGCACTCATAAAACCTATACAAAACAAGAGAAAATGAAAACAGAATTAATTGTGCTGAACGATGAGTTTTTCTGTTTTTACATTTCCCCGCGCATCTTCCCATCTTACAAAGTATACCCCATTTGCCAGAAGTTCTGTATAAATACGGTCTGTGTTGGTTTCATAAAGTATTTTTCCGGTAATATCCAATATTTGTACAGATTTTAAATGTTTAACAAAAGACACATACACTACATCCTGAGCAGGATTGGGGGCTATAAAGGAGGAAGCAAAAGTACTATTACTTATTGGAGAGGTACCGAGAGTTTGATAATTGCTGTTAATGGTTACAGTGGTTTGTACAGAAGGACCACCAATGGTAGAAGAGAGTGTAGATTGCTGTACTGTCAATAATGGCCAGTTATTATTGACATTGGGGTAGTTAGAATAATTAGGAGCATAATAATCGTATTGGTTGACAGTTAAGGTGCCTTGAACAAAAGACACTGTAAAAGTCATATTTTGATTGGATTGCATTCTGATAACATTAGCATAAGATTGTCCGCCCGGCACTACTAATGTGCCCGTTGCGTTGGCAGTAAAACTGCTTGTTCCTATAAAATTACCGTTATTACCCAGTGCATTAATAGTGCCTGCTACTGTATTGGTGTTGGTTGTACCTAAACTCATCGGATAAATCCCCAGAACTGCCGGTGTGGAATAATTGAGCGTAACCGGATAACCACCTAATGTGAGGTTCCCGCCATAAAATTGTAGTTGACTGGATTGAGCATTGTAAAATGTATTATCTGTACCCGTTTGTACAGCCACATTAGCAGAAGGGTAAGCAGACGCACTACCGGTAGAAGCCACTGTAACACCCTGACTGGTGCTTGAACCCGGATAAACCGACAGACCAGAAAAATTAAAAGTATTTCCGGTACCGGGATTCCCTAAATTACCGGGCAAAGTAGTTTGGTCTGCATATTGAAAAGTATAAACATCGCCTACTGCCGGCGCATGGGTGCTTTGATTAAGCGTTTGAGCATGCACTGAAAGGCATACAGAAAAAACTAAAAAAGAGACATTGATCTTTTTCATAGTGGATTGATTTTGGGTTGCAAATATAGATATTTTTAAATTAAATCACAAACGTTTTTTTGAAGCTCAAAAAATTTATCAGAACTTCTTAATTTAATTTTATTATTCAAAATTACTAACATACTTTTTGCACACTTGAAATAAATGTTATTGGAAAGTTTAAGAAACTACTTTTGAATTTTATTTTTGTTACTACTTAGAATAAAAAAGAAATTAGGATACAACAGAGCAGTAAAGATTTTTAACGATTTTTTGAGTGCTCTTTGGTTTATTTTTTCAGTATATTTGCAAAAAATACAGTTATGAAAATAACCTATTATGTAGGTGGGATGTTTTTCGTTTTGTGTAATAGTATCGCTCAAAATGACTTTGGCACAAAGGTGAAAGAGCAAGCCAAAAGTTCATCCGAAAATAGAACACTAAAGGATGATGACCGCTATTTTATGGCTAATCTCAAATTAGCAGTTGGAACACCTGATACCAGACATAAACTCATTGAAACAGGGGAATTTTCCACAACAGGAATTAAATTTGACAGCGGTAGTGATAAAATAAAACCAGAATCTTATGGCACTTTGAAAGAAATTGCTCAAGTCCTAAAAGAATTCCCGGATGTGAAAATTAAAATCATAGGGCACACCGATACAGACGGTACACCAGAAAAAAACACATTGGTAAAAGAATTTGGTATTGATGCTTCCAAAATGGAAACAGATGGAAAAGCCAACAATCGCAGAGTTGAATTTGTAAAACTATAAAAATAGAAAACGGTATGAATATAGTACAAAATCCTTTTCAACCCGGTGAAAAACTCAAACAAATCAATTCACCGGATGATTTGAAAAAATTTGATATACAAGATTTACCTGAAATTGCCAAAGAATTAAGAGAATACATAATTGATGTTGTTTCCGTAAAAGGCGGACATTTTGGAGCTTCTTTAGGCGTTGTAGAACTCACAGTGGCTTTGCATTATGTTTTTAATACCCCGTATGATTTATTAGTATGGGATGTAGGCCATCAGGCCTATGCTCATAAAATTCTGACCGGCCGAAGAGACGTATTTCACACCAACAGAAAATACAAAGGCATCAGCGGCTTTCCTAAACGTTCTGAAAGCATTTACGATACTTTTGGAGTAGGGCATTCTTCTACTTCAATAGGTGCTGCCCTTGGAATGGCCGTCGCTTCCAAATTATCCAGAATTAAAGATAAATATCACATAGCTGTCATAGGAGATGGGGCGATGACGGCGGGTATGGCATTTGAAGCACTCAATCATGCAGGACACTTAAGTGCCGATTTATTGGTTATACTAAATGATAACCAGATGAGTATTGATCCAAACGTCGGCGCATTGAAAGATTATTTGTTAGATATTTCAACTTCTCATACGTATAACAAACTAAAAGATGAAATTTGGAATTGGTTAGGGCGATTAAAAAAACTGGGACCTCTTGCACAAGAAATGGCTTCCAAAATTGAAAATGCTATTAAAACTGCTTTATTAAAACAAAGCAATCTCTTTGAATCCATTAATTTTAGATACTTCGGACCAGTAGATGGGCACGATGTTATACGATTAACTCATGTACTTAACGACATAAAACACATCCCAGGTCCTAAACTCTTACACGTCCTTACCAAAAAAGGAAAAGGATACAAATTTTCAGAAGAAGGAAACGAAACTTTATGGCATTCCCCCGGCTTATTTAATAAAGAAACAGGTGAACTTGTAAAAATTGTACCAAAACAACCACAACCACCTAAGTACCAGGATGTTTTTGGGTATACTATTGTAGAATTGGCTGAAAAAAATCCAAAGATTGTGGGCATTACACCAGCCATGCCTACCGGTTGCTCACTCAATATCATGATGAAAACCATGCCGGATAAAGCATTTGATGTAGGTATTGCAGAACAACACGCGGTTACATTCAGTGCAGGACTTGCCACGCAAGGGTATATTCCATTTTGTAACATCTATTCATCGTTCATGCAAAGAGCGTACGATCAGGTGATTCACGATGTCGCATTACAAAAATTAAAAGTTATATTTTGCTTAGATAGAGGCGGTTTGGTTGGAGCAGATGGCCCCACTCATCACGGTGCTTTTGATTTGGCATATTTCAGGTGCATTCCTAATATGATTGTAGCTGCCCCAATGAA
The DNA here is from genome assembly GCA_037447455.1 of Sphingobacteriaceae bacterium. Classification (GTDB taxonomy): domain Bacteria; phylum Bacteroidota; class Bacteroidia; order B-17B0; family Aurantibacillaceae; genus BPGX01. The sequence continues at coordinate 21,271 of JBBIGQ010000024.1, forward strand.
TGAAATAGAACTACGAAACATGATGTATACCGCTACCTTAGATGAAGTAAAGTTACCTTTTAGCATCCGTTATCCAAGAGGAAATGGTGTGCTCTTAGATTGGAAGAAACCATTTGAAAAAATTGAAGTAGGAAAAGGTAGAAAAATAAAAGATGGAGAACAAATTTGTTTTTTAAGTATCGGGCACATTGGGAATTTTATTACAAATGCCATTCAGCAATTAGAAGAAAAACACAAAATATCCCCTGCACATTATGATATGCGCTTTGTAAAACCCATTGACGAATCTATTTTGCATGAAGTTTGTCATAAATATCCTACTATAATAACCGTTGAAGATGGCACAATAATTGGAGGACTAGGAAGTGCCGTTTTGGAATTTATGGCAGATAATAATTACAAAAATCAATTGATACGACTGGGTATTCCAGACCATTTCATTGAGCATGGCGAACCACTAGAATTATATGAAGAATGTGGTATTTCACCGGATAAAATTGTAGAACAAGTACTAAAAATTTCTGAATCTTATTACTCAGAAAGTATTACTAAAGTTGCAGAAAATTGATATTGTAGTCATAAAGAAGTTATACTCAACATTAAAAAAATAATAACAAGGAATATAAGACCAGGAAAGTGAAGTAGCCTCTTTGTTTTTAAAAACATTAAGCCCCCGTTATTGGGGGCTTAATTTAGAAAGTTGGTGCTGACCTACTCTTCCGGGATTTAGTCCCAGTACCATCAGCGCTGGCGGGCTTAACGACTCTGTTCGGGATGGGAAGAGGTGATCCCCGCCGCTCTAAGCACCATTTAGGTTCAATATTTTTATTATACATTATACGATTGACAATAGATGGTAAGATAATTGTAAGGGGGGCAGGAAGTTACGGGTTATTAGTACTACTCGGCTCAATGCATTACTGCACTTACACCTGTAGCCTATCTACGTAGTCGTCTTCTACGACCCTTATAAGTAAGCTTATCTTGGGGTGGGCTTCGCACTTAGATGCTTTCAGTGCTTATCCCGTCCGCACATAGCTACTCTGCTGTGCACCGGGCGGTACAACAGATACACTAGCGGTGCGTCCAACTCGGTCCTCTCGTACTAGAGTCAGCGCCCCTCAACTTACTTACGCCTACCACAGATAGGGACCGAACTGTCTCACGACGTTCTGAACCCAGCTCGCGTGCCACTTTAATCGGCGAACAGCCGAACCCTTGGGACCTTCTCCAGCCCCAGGATGTGACGAGCCGACATCGAGGTGCCAA
>JBBIGQ010000025.1:0-19010 GCA_037447455.1 Sphingobacteriaceae bacterium
GCGTTCATCCTGAGCCAGGATCAAACTCTTCATGGTAAAATTATTCTTCGCTTACCACCCTCTCTCCTGATGTATGTCAATGTGCTTTTTTCTTTTAATCCCCTTTTCTTAAAACGGGGGTGCAAATATACGCAACTCTTCCCCTATTTTCCAAATGTTTTTTCTTAAAAATCAATATATCTCCATCAATATTCTGATAATCAATGAGTTATTTTTTAAACAGAGCTTTCTATCTTACAAATTGGAACAGTCGCCAAACGAACTTTTGCTTGATCTTTGAGACCGTTGCAAAACTAACTTCTATTTTTTTGAACATTTTTTCCTTAATTTTTTTCTATTAGTAACTTCTATACTCTCTTTTTTTATTGACCGGTTTTCCCATATTCTTTTTTCTATCTATTTTTCACCTCCTTGAATTCAAAACCTTCTCAATTTTTTAATTTTTCTCAATTCTTCCTTCCTTCTTTATCCATTAATCTCTGCCTTTTTATTGATAATTCAATAAAATAAAAAACTATCAATCTATTATGTTGTAAAATTAAAATTCGGACATGTTTTGCAACAGAATCACGTTGTAACTTTATTAGATAATTCAGATATCTCTGTTTATCTGTAAATGAAAGATATATGCTTTTTTCAGAATACTTGAATTTCTAACTTCTTACGTTATCTAAAATTTTGAACTAAACATTTAAAGTGAAAAGTTTCTTGATTTTTAATCTGTATGGTAACGAGGTAAACTCCAGAATTCAAAAAATCAACATTTATTTTTTCTGTTTGCTTTTGACTAAACGCTTTATTGATTACTACTTTTCCTGCCAAATCTGAAAGCACAATTTCTCCATCGGTTATCATATTATTAAAATCAAAATACAATAAACCGTTTGTAACCGGATTAGGGAATATACTGTATTTTTCTTTTATTGAAAAATTATCTACGGTATTAGGGTTACAATTCAAAGAATGCTTTTGAAAAAAAAATCTATAATGAGTTGTTTGCTTTAATCACTGATGAGGGGGGATCTGCGCCAGGATAAGTTCCAGTAACACCTCCCGGCCATGAATGACCTCCGTTGCCGGTAACATAAAGTATGTGTTCAGTGGCGCATTGACAATTTTTCCAATGTTTTTTATAATAAAAAGTACTTCCCGAAGTATGATAAGTTGAATCAGGAGGAATAGCACATGAATTGATGTTACTAAACTTATTTAAACCATAATTAACCGGCTGAAAACTGTACCCTGAAGCTCCTTGACTATAACCACCTGCCATATAAATATTGCTGTCAAGGACCGAATGAAATTGAATAATTGGAACGGGCCTGGATGGCGTGCATGAATACGTGTTGTCTTCAAGCGTTCCTGTAATAACTGCAATAGCCGCAATTCTGTGTGATAACTCACATGCTAAACGATAAGACATCAAGCCACCGTTGGAAATTCCAGTAGCATAAATACGATTGGTATCAATATTATAGTTCAGTTTCAAACTGTCAATCATCGCACTGATAAAACTTACGTCATTAATATTCATAGCTGATGCATAACCACAACATCCCCCAGCATTCCATGTTCTTGTTCTCATATATTTTATTCCTTCGGGATAAACCAACAGAAAGCCGGATGAATTTGATGTAAATATCAATTGAGACATTTGTTCTAATCCATACCAACTAAACGAACCTCCTCTATGCAAACCGATAACTAACGGCATAGGTGAAGCGGGGTTATAGGATGGAGGTATATGAAGCAGATATGTACGATTTAATATTCCAACTTTTATGGAATCGTAGATATTTGTCTGACCTTTAGTGTTTAATAATACTATCAGGATAAAAATCAAAAATACTAAAAAAGAAATTCTTTTCATATAACATGTGTTTTGGTTGCAATCAAAATAATAAAAAACTCTGTTTCTCTGCTATAGATAAATTAGGATTCAAATTTACTTTACTAAAAATAATTTGTTATTATTTGGCAGGGGGATGAAAAGATTAGTAATGTTTAGATACTATCAATTGATTTGAAATAACTTTAAATACAAGTTTTTGATTTTTTACAGACATATTTTAGAATTGCGATTGATTGGATTGATTTAGATTGATATTTGTTGATATAGAATACATATTTTTTCTATAAAATGTGAATATATACTGCAAACGTCATTTGTTATTTTGCAAAAAAAATTAAAAATTATGGAAACACAAAAATTTTTTTTTGATGATAGATTGCTTAAAATGGCGTTAATGGAATTTGATGAATTGAATGCAAAATATTTCAATAATGAAATAAAAACATTCATCTTTAATAAATCAAATGGGATTAATATGATAATGTGGGAAAATCAATGTGAACTCAGTTTTTTCTACAAAGGATTTAGAGTTGGCATTATTAATAATGTGCCATTTTATGATTCTCAAAAGGTTATGAAATATAGAGATAATATAGATAGCGAGCTATCAAAAGGGCTATTACCTAAACAATATCAACCTACTGGATTTGTTATATTGGATATAGTAGATGAAGGTTTTGAAAATCCTGTTGAAAAGGAAAAATCGGAAGTAGAAAACATGCTTTTTGATGATAATAAAGAAAATAATGACACAAGCTCAAATAGTGAAAATATCAGAATTTCCACTAATAAGCAACCGTCTGGAATTGTTGATTTTTTGAAAAATATCAATGAAATATGGAAAACAATGAGCTTGAAAGAAAGGTTGATGATTATTAAAAATTTAATCTGTATTCAATGGTTGGAAAATATTGATAAAAATGGATTGCAAAGTGGTGAAAATGACATAATGAATCTTTTGTAATCTAAAATAAACTTAAAAGTATGAATAACAGCAATTCTTTATCTCATCACACAAATATAAATAAAAACACTCTAAAACCAAAGCAATATGTATTGAATATAGACAGATGTCCTTTATTCCCTGAATACTATAATCCAATGTATTTATGGTCGGATGCTTTTAATAATGTGGTATTTATATGCACTCCTTATATGGAAGAATTTAATCACAATGACCTTGTATTAAAACATTATTATCTACTCAATTATCAAAATGAATTAGTTAGCAAGATAAATGAGGTTTATTTTTCAATTACTGGTATTCACATTAATCATATTCGTGCAATAGTGAAATTTTTTAATCAATTTGAAACTGATGAGGAAAATTTGAAACGAAAGTTTTTAAGGAAATTGCTTTCCAATGCCATTTACATTACATCCGAGATGCCTTATATTTACATTGTTAACATTCATTTAAGTAAAATAGACAGATGGTTATTATACAAATATCATCAGAATGAATTGGAAAAAACGAACAAAGAAGTTATTGATAGATTACTAAAATGGATAGGTAGTAAGTTATTCAATAATTTATGTGTGATTGTACATCCGAATATTACTAAAAGCACTGATAATTCGGAAAAAAATGTATTAGATAAGCTATTGAAATTTTCATTCTCTGAGATGTTTTTTCCACATATTGATGAAAAATATTCAAAAGTATTTTTACGAGTATTAGATAAAAAATTGAATTTATGCACAATTACAATTCAAGAGTTACAACAATCTGGTAAAATTTATGATAGAACAAAGTATCATACGCCCGCTCCTTTATCGGTTAATGAAGTAAATCAAATTGTATTTAATTTGAATGAGTGGAGTATTTATATCCAAAAATTTGTTCAGGATTATCCTGAGTTTAAGCACATTCTTGAAGCACAAAATTATGTAGAAAATAACAATGAAATTGACTTCATTCAAATACAACAGAGAAACTCATGCAAAATGAAAATTTTTAATTTAGAACTCATAGAAGAATTTTTTAAGATTAATATAAAACAAGAGATGTTTGATATGAAATTAGGATAAAAATGAAAGTAAGGTCAAGTTTATGTTGATACAATTTACAAAATATAATTATAGATGGAATAACAAGAGAAGTTATCATTGAATTAAGATTCAAAAAAGTATTTATCTCATGATGTTCTATAAATTATAATTTCATTGTATATCTTGAAGTAAAAATAGCTATAAAATGTGCACATATATTTCATTCATGCTATCTAATTTTGTCAATAAATTCTTGGTATGCGAAACATGATTATTAAAAGCTGTTCAAATACTCAAAAATATTTTAATATTAATTTTTTGATAATGACTTTCATGCTATTTCATTCTTTTTTTTCATTAAGTCAGATTAAGTATCCGACATTATCAAAACCAAGTTACTTAGATATATGTTATTTCTCGGAATTGAAAGTTGGTGAAACCATGCGATACAAATATGTGGATATAAAGTTAATTGCAAAAGAATGCCAATCGCCTGATTTATGTATGTCAGCAGTTTATGTACATCTTATTTATGGAGATACTAATTTGTACAATTTATCAAAAGAATTGAGGCAATCAGGATTAGTGAACAAAAATTATAGAGGGGGAATAGAAATTTTTGTACAAGGAGATGAATCTTATGAATTCAATGAAAAGAATTTTGTAGTAGTGCTCTCTTCAAAGAAAGTATTAGACATGAATTCTATTTTATTTGTTTTTGATTATGAGAAATTAAAACAATTAAAAGAAAAACAAATCAATCCTTTAAAAGGTACAGAATTTGAAAATCTTATGCAATCAAACACTTATTCTGTTTCAATTCCATTATACAAAGATTATTTTGTCAATCACTTCTTCATTTATCTTTTAGAAACTGATGAAAATAATGATACGAAGAATTTAGTGGGATATGAAGTTGACATTAAAATTAATTTTAATGAATAACAATGATCTATATTTTCTACGTTTGAAATTCCATTGCAAACAATCATTCTATTTTTGCAAAAAATGAAAAATGAAGAATAATAATAATGTAGAAATAATAAGATTGGTAAATGTGGAGGAAAATGAGATTCTAACTAAAACATATACTTTCCCAAATTCAGAAATGGAAACATACCGAAAAAAATTAGAATACATTAATCAATTAAATGATCTGAGGTGGCGGTCAAAAAGAGAGGAAATTCTCAAAAGAGATAATTACAAATGCAGAAATTGTGGAGCTACTGAAAATTTACAAGTGCATCATCGGCAATATCATTATTCGAGCAAACAAAAAAAATTCAATAAAATATGGGATTATAACAATCGCTATCTCATTACACTTTGTGCTAAATGCCATCAATTAGGGCACAAATATTACAAAGTACCCGTATTCATCTACTAACTCAAAAAATTATGAATATGACAAAACAAGTAATGCATTTATTAAAACAAACTCTGATTATGGTGTTTTTAATAAATAATATTTCAAATTACGAAGCACAAATCAAACAATTTATTCCAAGGTATTCTACAAGTGAAGCAGTGAATCATGTCAGTGAATATGCGACTGTGTATGGGAAAGTATATCAAGTACATTACTCTAAAAAAGGACACATCTTCATCAACTTAGATGGAAATTATCCCAATCAAAAATTTACAGGATTTATTTTCAAATCAAATGCCTATAAATTCAACAATTTACAATTGCTCACAGGAAAATATATTGAAATAACAGGCAGAATATCAATGTATAAAACAAGTTATGAAATCATAATTGACGAGCCACAGCAAATAAAAATACTCAATCAATAATAATTTTTACTAATCTATACTAATCATCAGAAATGTCTAAAAAAACAAACATCGTGAGAAAACCGAAAACACCAAATAAAAAACATCTTTTACTTGCTGGCTATATCAAATTCAAGAGCTCTAGCGCCTATCCATTTACACGTTTCATGTTAGATATGAACACAGAACTCACTCCTTCCTTAAAGCCTTTATTCAAGAAAGAAAGAAGCCCTATACAGATGATAGTATTGGGATATAAAGACATGGACAAAGAGCCACAGGTGTTAATGTTTAATATAACCCCACAGCAATCTAATATGTTATACGACAGCTATATACCTGCTCGTCGTTTTCTCTCTATCTATCATGACTAAAAAACACATCACTCTTCACGATGAAATTAATTAATGAACCATCCACCAATCAAACCACTTCATCAATCAAATATCATCTTCACTAATTACATAAACCACAACTATCAAAAAACTAAAAATCAAACACTATGGGATTCTTCAGTAAATTAATTCAACTATTCAGAAACACTAGCACAAACAATTCTGAAGTCAACAATACTTCTGGTGCTAACAGTACTAACACATCCAATAATGAAAATATAAATATACCACCTGAAAACTTATTCATTGACAAAAACTCGCCGAATCTTAATAATGTTGGATTGCCAGAAATTGAACAAGAGAAGTTTATTATTAAAGACGATAAAAGTTTAGAAACATTTTTGTTATACTTAATGAGAAATATAGAAGATGAAGGATATGCAGATGCATTGAAAGTTCCAGATATGAATTATATGAATATGAACATTGAAAAGAGATTAATGGATATTACAATAATTCTCGAACGTTCAATTCTTTATCATAGAGAAAAATTAAAAGAATTAGAAGTCCATATTAATTTGCACAAAAATTCAGGATTACACGATATAGTAAATAGATTAGAAAAAGAAAAAGAACTGTATACATATTTTTTGCAACGTATTCAGGATTTATCTAAAGATTTCAGCGAACAAAAAGGTTACTGCAATCGCATTGTACAATCATATACTATCGGATTTAAACGAGGAGTAGCAGTGTTAACAAAAGAGGAATTCAATTTATATTAATAAATTAAATAAACCTTCTATTAACAGCATTATTAATTTCTAAAATTTTAGAATATGAACGATAACAAAGCTATTAATCAAAAAACATCATCCGTACATTCAGAATTAATTTTCAGAGTAGCTTGCTTCACAACAGGAAGGATTTACAAATTTTTGAAAAATTGCAGTTACAAAGCCAGAAAGCGAACCATGGTTTACTTTGCCGGCATGTTAATTGTTGGAATTATTTGGTTTTTTGTTGGTTATCAATTTAGCAGGATGTATTTGAAATTAAATCCAACATGGGCTTTAACTGTTGGGGGCGTGGCTTCGTTTATTGTATTTCTAATTGAAAGAATTATCATAAACAGCGACAAAAATCTCGCTAATTTCATATTTAGATTGCTTTTAGCGCTTTGCATGTCTGGTATTGGCGCTGTAATCATTGATCAATTTATATTCAAAGAAGACATTGAAAAGCAAAGAAAAGAACATAATAAAGAGTTAGTAAACAAAATGTATAAGGAAAAGAAAGACAATACTGACAATGAAATTGAAAATTTAAATAAACAAATTGAAAAACTATCTGATGAAAAAAATAGAATATTAAATAAAATGAAAACAAATACAAAAAAAAGTAGAATTAAACGTGATTCAACCTCTAAAACTATCGAAACAATTTATGAAGAAGAAGATGATTCTCATTTCCAAAAAATGATTAATGAGTATAGCAATCAAATAGATAATTTAATCAAAGAAAGACAAAAATTAAATGCATCAAAAGATGTTTTAAGAAACAGTATTGAAAAAGAAGTCAATTCATACCATGGTTTGTTAGATGAATTAGATATACTCATTAGCGTCATTACAAAAAAATGGTATAGTATAGCGCTATACTTCATTATAATGGGTTTTTTCCTAATGTTAGAATTATTAATCGTTGTTAGTAAAACATTTCAAAAAGGAGATGATTACGACTTTGCTATTCAACATCAATCTGATGTCTTTCATCAACACTTTCAAAAACTCTTTGAAACCTTACCTCAAAACCACGAGTATTTATCTCAAAAACAACTTTAATAAAATGTGTAAATCTCTTGTATTTACTTTACATTCTCTTGCATCAAAATATTAAGACACATTTCATTTTTCTTGTTCTTGATAATATTCAAGCATTTTACGAACATGGGAAAGTATTACATTTCTCAAATCTTGTGGTGCTTTCACTTCGACATTCTCACCAAAAGACAAAATCTGACTTATTAATTCATAATTGATGATAACATTCAACTTCACTTCCAACAGCTCATTTTCTACAATCCATTTTGCCCTTTGCGAACCATGAAGGGGCTTAGTTTTTACATAATGAGCAGTTAAGCCATGTACATATAGAACAATTTCACTCACTTTTGCATCATCGGGCTTTGTAACACCAATCACATCATCAAAATATTCTTCAAGGTCAAGATTATTTTCAATATATTCTACTCCTTTTTTCTCTCTTACATCCAGTACTCTATCCACTGCCAGTAGCCATGTGCTTTTACCCTTTTCTTTGTTATATCCAATCAAATACCATCGTTGATTATATTGCTTTAAGTAATACGGATGTATTTCAAAAACTTGTTTCTCCTGTTGAAAGGGCTTGTATTCTATTTCTAAAACTTTTTTGTATAAAATCGCATCATAAAATGTTTCCAGATATTCTAATCCCTGTAAATAAGGATTTTCCTGAAATTCCACAAAGGGCATTTGATGATTACTTTGAATCTTCAAATCATTTTTCAAATGTGTAATGGTCTCATAAATCCAGTTTAATTGTGGGCTTCCCTTAAATGTTTCAAGCAATCGGATGGCTTCTTTTATTTTTTCTACTTTATCTTCACTTAAAGAATTTTTGAAAATACTATAATTCTTGTCAGAATAGGTATAATATACAAATTTTCCGTCTTTAATTTTTTCAATATCTGAACCGAATCCAGAACTACTCATCATAAAATCAATATCATTGTATACTTGACGTTTACTTACTAGCATATTATTTCCATAATTCTCTGATAAAAAATCATTGATAGTATCAACAAGGTCATCAATAGCATAACGTTTTCCTTTATTACGAAAACATTCATCTAAAATTTTGTAGCGAATCATTGCCATCTTATTTGTAGACATACGATAGTTTTGGGCATAAATCTAACTCATAAATTAATTCTTATACAAAATAATTTTATTAAAAATAAATGTACATTTGCAAGCTAATGAAAACAAATTAGTTGAAACTATGAATAGCCAACAAGTTCGTCAAACTTTCCTTGATTTTTTTCAATCCAAAGACCATCAAATTGTGCCATCTGCTCCAATGGTCGTAAAAAATGACCCAACACTAATGTTTATCAACAGCGGAATGGCGCCTTTCAAAGATTGCTTTCTTGGTAATACCGAAATTAAATATCCTCGTGTGGCCGATACTCAAAAATGTCTGAGAGTAAGCGGAAAACACAATGACTTAGAAGATGTAGGATTAGATACTTATCATCATACTTTCTTTGAAATGCTCGGCAACTGGAGTTTTGGTGATTACTTCAAGAAAGAATCTATTCAATGGGCGTGGGAACTTCTCACCGATGTGTATAAAATCCCCAAAGACAGATTGTATGTTACCGTTTTTGAAGGCGATGAAAAAGAAAACATTCCGTTTGATAAAGAAAGTTATGAAATTTGGAAACAATATGTTCCTGAAAACCGCATTTTAAAGGGCAAAAAGAAAGACAACTTCTGGGAAATGGGCGATACAGGACCGTGCGGTCCTTGTACTGAAATCCACTGCGATATTCGTGAAGAAGATGAAAGACAAAAAATAAATGGCTACTCTCTTGTCAATACAGGGCATCCAAAAGTAATTGAAATTTGGAACCTTGTATTTATGCAGTACGAACGCAAGACCAATGCCACACTCGTTCCCCTGCCCAAAAATCACGTAGATACGGGAATGGGATTTGAACGGCTCTGTATGGTCTTAAAAGGCAAGCAAAGTACTTACGACACCGATGTGTTTACACCCATTATTCAAAAAATAGAACAACTCACCGGTTTGAAATACAATTTCTCAAAAGAAGATGAAAAAGAACAAAGAAAAATAAACATTGCCATTCGTGTAATGGCAGATCACATTCGTGCTATTGCCTTTTCAATTGCCGACGGTCAATTACCTTCTAATACCGGTGCGGGATACGTCATTCGTCGTATTTTAAGAAGAGCAATTCGGTATGGCTTTCAATACCTACAACAAAAAGAGCCATTTATCTACAACCTTGTGCCTGTGCTTGTACAACAAATGGGCGAAGCATTCCCCGAACTCAAACAACAACAGCTCATCATACAAAGCATCATCAAAGAAGAAGAACAAAACTTTTTGAAAACATTAGAAACCGGCTTGCGCAGAATAGACGCTATGATTGATGAATTAAAATCCAAACAAATCAATATCATTCCCGGAAAACTGGCATTTGAACTGTACGATACTTATGGTTTCCCGTTTGATTTAACGCAACTCATTGCCCGTGAAAACAGTATGTCTGTTGATGAAAAAGAATTTCAAAAGCACTTAGAAGAACAGAAAAAACGCTCTCGCTCTGCTACTTCAATCGAAACAGACGATTGGATAATTTTATCAAACGATGACACTAGCTTTGTAGGATACGATTATTTGACAACCACTACGAATGTTGTAAAATACAGAAACCTTAGGACAAAAAATAAATCTTTGTATCAAATTGTTTTGAAAGAAACACCATTTTATCCGGAAGGCGGCGGACAAGTGGGCGATACCGGTTATTTGATTTTTGGCGATGAGCAAAACAGAGAGAAAATTCGTGTATTGGACACCAAAAAAGAAACGGGAATCATCTTACATATCGTTGAAAAACTACCTGAAAATATTCAACAGAAACTCATTGCCAAAGTAGACACAGAAAAACGAATGGCAACAGCCAGAAATCATTCTGCCACACATCTTTTGCACGCTGCACTCCGAAAAGTATTGGGACCGCACGTTGAACAAAAAGGAAGCTTGGTAAATGAAGATTACTTAAGATTTGACTTTTCGCATTTTGCAAAATTGTCAAATGAAGAGATAGAAACAATTGAACGATTGGTTAATCAAAAGATATTAGAAAACATTGCAGTAGATATTCGTTATATGCCATTAGAAGAAGCCAAGAAATTGGGCGCAATGGCTTTGTTTGGTGAAAAATACGAAGACATAGTGAGAGTGCTTATTTTTGATAAAGAGTATTCTATTGAACTTTGTGGTGGTACGCACGTACAACGCACGGGCGACATTGGTTTATTCAAAATCATTTCTGAAGAAGCCTCATCGGCCGGCATTCGCAGAATAGAAGCCGTAACGGGACATAAGGCATTACAACTCTTTCAGAGCTGGCACAATCAATTTAATACTTTGAAAGAACTCTTGAAAATCAATAAAGACATTGATAAAAAAGTGATTCAAATAGTTGAAGAAAATAAAGAATTAAAAAAGCAAGTAACAAATCTCATTAAAGAGCAAGCACAAATTATCAAGAGCGAGTTGAAAAACAAAATAGTACAAAAAAATGGATGGAACATACTCATGGAACAAGTGAATATCTCAAGCCCGGATGAAGTTAAGAATATCTTATTTGAATTAAACAATGAATATCCCAATTTCATTGGTTTACTGGCTAATCAACAAAAAGAAAAGGTATACTTGTCTTTAATCATTTCACAGGAGTTGGTAAAGTCCCATCAATTGAATGCATCGCAAATGATTCGGGAGTTGTCCAAACACATTCAAGGTGGTGGTGGCGGTCAAGCACACTTTGCACAAGCCGGTGGAAATAATGTAGGTGGTGTAAAACTTGCATTCACAGAAGCCGATAGGATTTTTCTAAAAATGCTCGTTTAATTGAGAATATGTATTTCTACTCCCCATTCCCAGCTACGATAAGCATCAAGTAAAATAATATCTTTTTTATTGAAAAAATTTCCATTGTGGTCGGTTGTATCGGCAATGCCCATCCACGGCTCAATACAAACAAATTGGTTGCAACCTGGCTTAGTCCAGATGCCCCAATTGCGGCAGTTAGAAGCACTTACTTGAATAGAATAATCAAGCGATGAATTTTCTAACCCCATAGATTCAATTCCACCATCTTCAAAAACTAACGCATCATTATCAAACAACGGAGTGCTTAACGATAACTTTTCTTCATTAGCATTGATAAATGAAATAGCTTCTTTTTGTTTGGAAAGCAATCCTTCACATAAAAAGGTTCTTTGCAAAGGTAAAGATTTGTTTCTTCTATTGAATTTTAACGTGCACTCATCCAGTTTTCCAAAAGTATTAAATGCGGGATGAAAGCCAATGCTAAACGGCAAAACGTAATGATAAGGATTAAAAACCTTAAAAGTTATTTTCACAATGTTCTCTTGAAGTTCATATTCTGCAAGTAAAGAAAAATAAAAAGGATACATCTTAAAAGTTTCATCATCATCGGTTAATTCAAATTGCAGTGTTGTATTTGTATGTAATGTACATAACCACTCTCTATCCCGAGCAAATCCGTGTTGGGGCAATGAATACATTTTGTCATTTATTATGTATTGATTGTTTTTGAGCTTACCAACTATAGGAAACAAAATGGGCGCATGTCTTTGCCATTCTTTTTCCGCCTGCCACATTAATTCCACATTATTATGCTTCAATGAAACTATTTCAGCACCTTTTGTGCTTACAATAAGTTGTAGATATTTGTTTTGTAAAGAATATTCCATTGCTGTTACAATATCATTACACCCGGAATAGCAGAAGCCAACTCATAGATATGGATAATTTCTTCTACGGTATGTACCATTTGTTTCACTGTAATGCTTACATATCTTCCGCGGTTGCTTAGTCGAATGCTTATTTCTGCTGATTTATCTTCATTAAATAATGCTTCTACCTGAGCAATTTTTTTATTATCACTGTTTAATATAAATTTGAACATATATAGTGCAGGAAAGGGCTGATGTTCTTCTAATCGTGCTTTTAGGTTAGACCAATCGTTTGTCATATTTTTTCAAAATAATAATTATAGATTAAGTAAATACCAAAAGCAATTAAAGTGCTTCCGGTAATGAAATTGATGATATGAATTACTTGTGGTTTGAGTATGGTTTTAATTTTATTGCCCAAGTATATTTTGTATAATTCTACTAATAGCACTAATCCATTGACTATTGAAAAGTACAACAAGGTTTTAGGCAGAGAATGATTAAAAAAATTACTGATGATGGTAACATTTCCTAACCACAAAAACCACACGGCAGGATTAAATAAGTTAATGACAAATCCTTTTACAATTAAGAGTACAGGATGTGTTTCGTTTTTTATGAGCACATCCTCTTTATTTTCATCAGTAGAAGGTGGTGTTTCTTTTTTGAAATAAAATGCGCCAAATAAAATTAAAATAATACCGGCTAAAATGCCTGCAAATCGCTGATTTTTTGCGTCATTCAGCCATTCTGTAAATCCATAATGCACCAAAAAGATATTAAACAAACAAACAAAAAAATCACTTCCTACTACACCAAAAGCCAACATAGACGCTGGCCTGAATCCTTTTTTGATGGAATAATTAATTAAACTAAAAAAAGAAGGCCCAAATGAAAAGGTCAGCAAAATAATTATAATGATACTTTGATAAATTAAACTGAATATCATTCTTTGAAAATATCATATCCTTTTTGAATCAAAAATTCTTTCCATTCTTCGTACAATTTTCCCTTGATAACTCTTGGAAATTTACTTTGTGCCCCGGCTCTTTTCTTGTATTCTAAAAATTGAATGAAAACATCATCCGGTAATACATCTACAAAAATGTTTTTTAATGCCGCCATTCTTTCTACACGATAATCATCATTAAGTTCTTTTAAGTAGTTGTCAATTTTATCTTTAATAATTTGTTGATCAGCCATTTTATTCGTGCCCACATACCAGTGATGAGCGAATAAATTTTCATGTTTTATACCAGCAACTGTAAACTCATTAATTTCAATATCCAGGTCTTTTGCAGTCAGTTCAATAGCTTTGGTCATATTTTCTACTGAAAGATGCTCGCCACACAAACTTAAAAAATGTTTTGTTCTGCCAGTGATTAAAATCTCAGCTCTCTTTACATCTGTAAATTTAATAGTATCGCCGATTAAATATCTCCATGCACCTGCACAGGTAGAAAGTAATAAAGCATAGTCCTTGTTTTCTTTCACTTCATTGATTAGTAAGGTTTCTAGATTTTCTTTCATGTTTCCATCAGCATCAAAATTATCTTCATTAAATGGCACAAATTCAAAAAATATACCATTGTTCAAAATCATTTTCATGGCTTGCAATTCGTTGGGGCGTTCTTCAAAGGCAATAAACCCCTCCGATGCCATATACGTATCTATAAACAACACTTCTTTTGAAAACATTTTTTTCAATCCTGCTTTGTAAGGATGAATGGCTACTCCACCATGAACGTAAATTGAAAAATTAGGCCAGATATCATGAATACTATTTATTTTGTAATGGTCTAAAATCTTTTCCATCAAAATTTGTATCCACGCAGGTACGCCCGCAATAATTCCAATATCCCACTTATGCGCGTTGACAGTCATTTCATTAAGTTTGGTGTTCCAGTCCTTGTATCCCGATATTTTTTTACCGGGCTTGTAATGATGTTGAAACCAGAAAGGAATATTACCTGTTGTAATTCCACTTAAATCACCGGCAAAGTAGGTACCGTTGTAATTCAGATGCGTACTGCCGCCAATCATTAAAATGCCTTTCTGATATATCTCAGGCGGAAGGTTAAAATGAGCTGTTGAAAGAATTTGCCGTATAGCACCACGTTGAATAGCTTTCAACATGTCTTTTGTTACAGGAATGTACTTTGATGATGCTTCGGATGTACCAGAACTTAAAGCAAAATACTTTGTATAACCTGGCCAGCACACAAAGGGCTCACCATTCAAAGTACGATACCACCATTCTCTGTAAATTTTGCTATAATCGTGAGTAGGAATATTTTCCTGAAACCCACGAACAATGTTGGGACTTTTCAAAATTTTATCGAAACGATAGTAATGACCAAACGCAGTGTCTTTTGCCTTAGTCAATAGTTTAATCAATGTTTCTTGTTGCTGCCTGAAAGGACGCTTTTCTCGTTTTAGCTTACTGCTTATTGCGATGGTGTTTTTTAATAATGTCCCTAAAATGGCAGGCATTGTGGTTTACTTTTTATTTAATATAGTGAAAGTCCTGATTTTTCTTTATATTTCGTAAAGTATGATACATCAGCCATACCACATTTTCAATATCGTCTTTGTGCACGGTTTCATTGGTAGTATGCATGTATCTCAATGGCAAAGAAATTAAAGCCGATGGCACACCTTCGGCACTATATGCAAAGGCATCTGTATCTGTACCTGTAGAACGGGAAGAAGCCAAACGTTGAAATTCTATTTTTTCTTTTTCAGCGGTTGCAATAATTAATTTCAACACGTTGTTTTGCACTGCTGGTGCGTAACTCAACACAGGTCCCTTACCACAGGCAATATCACCTTGTACTTTTTTATCCATCATCGGTGTTTGTGTATCATGGCATACATCCGTAATAATGGCCACATCCGGTTTTATTTTTCTTGAAATCATTTCAGCGCCCCTTAATCCAATTTCTTCCTGTACAGAATTCACAATATATAAAGTATAGGGCAATTTGATGCCATTTTCTACCAACAGTCGGGCTACTTGTGCAATCATAAAACCTCCAATGCGATTGTCCAATGCTCTGCCTACTAAAAATTTTTCATTTAATTCTATTAATTCATCTTCATAAGTCATCACACAGCCTACATGAATGCCTAATTTTTCTACTTCTTTTTTCGAACTGCAACCGACATCCACAAAGATATTTTTTAAGGTGGGGGGCTCTTCTTTGCCAGGCTCTCTGACGTGTATTGCAGGCCATCCAAAAATACCTTTTACAATACCTTTTTCTGTATAAATATTCACTCTTTTAGAAGGTGCTATCTGATGGTCGCTCCCGCCATTACGACAAACGTAAATAAAACCGTCATTGGTAATGTAGTTTACGAACCAACTGATTTCATCAGCATGGGCTTCAATTACTACTTTGTATTCCTGACCAGGATTGATAATAGCCGCTACTGAGCCATAATTATCTACAATATACTCATCAATATACGGCTTTAAATAATCTAACCATATTTGTTGACCGGACGCTTCAAATCCTGTGGGAGAAGAGTTATTGATATATTTAAATAAAAATTCCCTTGATTTTTCGGTAAATACCTGATTTTTCTTTTTGTCTGATTTTTTCATAGAGTAATAATAATTTTAATGTTGACGATGTTTTTTTTCTTTTAATTTTTTAGGTTCATAAAGAACATTATGTCTTAATCCCGGAATTTTCTTGAAAGCCAAAACAGCCGGCGTTTGTCTTTTTGTAACATCAATTCGTTTATCTTTTTCTGTGGGCTCAACTAATTTATCTTTTCCGTAAATAAAATCTTCTCTCCAGAATTCGGTATCTACAATACTGTCGGTTAAAAATATGGCTTCTTTTGGACACGCATCTTCACACAATCCGCAGAAAATGCAACGTAACATGTTGATATAATATTCTTTGGCGTATTTTTCTTCCCGGTACAAATGTTCTTCACCGGGCTTACGTTCTGCGGCCACCATTGTAATGGCTTCTGCCGGACATGCCAGCGCACACAATCCACAGGCAGTGCATCGTTCTGCCCCGTTTTCATCTCTCTTCAGTACGTGTCTTCCTCTGTAAACAGGGCTTAAAGGCCGTTTTTCCTCAGGATATTGAATCGTTGCTTTCTTTTTGAACAAATGTCGGATAGTAATGCTCATTCCTTTTATCACACCGGGCAAATAAATCCTTTCTGAAAAACTTTGTTCTTTATTACTAACTATTTTTTTGCGATTCGTGAGAGATTGCATAAGAGTAAAATTTTCATTTTATTAAAAATTTAAGTTCCCTCTGAAATATTCAATCACAATGGTTAGAACCAAATTGAATAAAGAGAGTGGAATTAAATAGCGCCATCCTAAATTCATCAATTGATCAAAGCGAAATCTTGGCAAGGTCCATCTTATCCACATAAATACATTGATAAAAATTATGATTTTGATAAAGTAAACGGCCGCACCTATCAAACTAACAGCAATACTTCCTTCCTGCAATCCTAATGCAGAATAAATTTCATGAGCAAATGGAAAATTATATCCTCCGAAATACAAGGCACTCATCACAGCAGATGAAATAAACATATTGATATATTCGGCAAATAAATACAAACCTAATTTCATGGATGAGTATTCGGTATGATAACCTCCTACCAATTCGCTTTCTGTTTCAGGCAAGTCAAAGGGAGCGCGATTCGTTTCGGCTAATGCACAAATAAAGAAAATTAAAAATCCAAATGGTTGATATACTATGTTTGCTAATCCCGCATCCTGATTTTCTACAATTTCTTTCAAACTTAAAGTGCCACCTGCAGATATAATCAACGCAATGATAGATATGCCCATAGCAATTTCATAACTAATCATTTGCGAAGACGCACGTAATGCCCCCAGTAATGCATATTTATTATTAGATGCCCAGCCGCCAATCATGATGCCATAAACCCCAATTGAAACAACACCTAATAAATACAATACCCCTACATTAACATCAGTGATTTGTAAAGCAATTTTTTGTCCATTCCAAATAAAATCTTTTCCCCACGGAATCACAACGCCCGTCATTAAGGCCGTAATCATAAACATACTTGGCCCTAAGACAAATAAAAATTTGTTCGATACATCCGGGATAATTTCTTCTTTGAAAAATAATTTTCCACCATCTGCCAGTGGCTGAAATATACCACCCGGACCAGCCCTGTTAGGTCCTATTCTATCCTGCAAAAAGGCCGCAAATTTTCTTTCCCACAAGGTAGAATACGCTGCAATACCCAATGATATTGCAAACACTATAACACAGAGCAATATTTTTACAATCAAAAATGCCGATAATGCCATAATAAATTATTTTAAGGTCTTTTATTGTAAGGAATGAATCCCAATGCTTTTTGTTGCTTCATCACCTGAACTTTTAATTCATTCAGATGTTGGTAATGATTGATGGAAATGACAGATTTTCTGCTGATTTTTGAAGGTCCTTCTATTATCCAATCGGATTTTTTCTTTTTTTCAAAACGACATTCATTGCATATAAAATCTTCTACTTCGCCCCATTCGTCCATTCTGGCAGTTACTCTTAAAACTTCTTCACCTTTTAACCACAAACGTACTTTTCCGCAGCATTTGTTACACTTACGATGCGCATCCACAGGTTTTGTGAACCACACACGGCTTTTAAAGCGAAATGTTTTGTCGGTCAATGCTCCTACCGGGCACACATCAATGATATTGCCACTGTATTCGTGGCTAATAGAATTTTGAATATAGGTTGAAATTTCAGAACTGTCTCCACGATGCATCATGCCGTGCACACGATGTTCAGGATTCAATTGTTCCATCGTTTTAATGCACCGATAGCAATGGATACATCGCTTCATGTGCAGTTGTATTTTGTTACCAATATCAATGGGTTCAAATTCTCTTCTTACAAATTCATAACGGCCTTGATGTGCACCGTGTTCATAAGATAAATCTTGTAGTTTACATTCTCCGGCCTGGTCACAAATAGGACAATCCAGGGGATGGTTGATCAGTAAAAATTCCACCACACCTTTTCTCGCTTCTAAAACCTCAGGGTTGGTAAAGTTTTCTACTTCCATCCCGTCCATTACTTCTGTTTTGCAAGAGGCTACTAACTTGGGCATCGGATTAGAATTTTGGGCAGAACTCTTTGTAACTTTTACTAAACAGGTTCTGCAAAAGCCGCCTGTACCTTTTACTTTGCTGTAATAACACATAGCCGGTGGGGCATAATCTTTTCCTAACATTCGGGCTGCTTGAAGAATGGTCGTTCCTTTCGGAACTTCAATTTCTTTACCATCAATTTTTACAATGGGCATAACTCTGACTTTGTTAGTGCGCAAATATGCATAAAATGTTACAATCAAAAAAAACATTTGCCTTAATTAGGGTAACATATTATGCATATTCATGAACACCATAATTAAAAATTTAGAATGTGAATAAATAGGCATAAAATGTTACAATGAAAAAAAACATTTGCC
>JBBIGQ010000026.1:0-18891 GCA_037447455.1 Sphingobacteriaceae bacterium
CTCAACAAAACAAACCCAACCAACAAAATAACACAACCAATCCACCAACCATCACTCAACAAAACAAACCCAACCAACAAAATAATATAACCACTACACAAACTACAAACAACTTTTTGACTCAAATTAAATCCATTAAAGTAACGCGCAGCTCTCCTTATTCTGAAAGCAATCCTATACCACTTAATCCTGACTTACCAAAGGGGTTGATATTTTCCGTTCAGGTAGGTGCCTTTAAAAATCCATTACCCAACAACTTTTTCAATGGCATCAGCCCCATCTTTGCACAAACAACAAACAACAATCTCTACCGTTATCTTGTCGGGCAAATGCAAGACCCACAGGAAGCCATCGCCTTAAAAAACAACTTCAGAAACCTAGGTTATACAGACGCCTTTGTTATTGCTTATTACAACGGAAAACGAATTTCACTCAGCGAAGCATTAGAACTTCTGAAAAAAGAAAAACAACAAGAAGTAAAACTGAATCCTTTTGCCACTACCAATGTGTTAGAAAAAGCCAATATACCCACCTACACCACACTAATAGCCACCACTCAACAACAAGCTGAAACAAACAGCATAAAAGAAGCAGAAGAAATTAACGACCTCTTTTATACCATACAAATTGGCGTGTACGGTAAAAATGTATCAGATGCAACCTTTCAATACATCCAACCTATTATCCGCAACAAAATCGATGATAAATTTTACCGCTACTCTGCCGGTATTTATAATGATATTACACAAATTCAAAACGACCTGAAAAAAGTAATAAATTTAGGAATGAAAGATGCTTTCATTTGTGCGTATTGGAATGGCAAAAGAATCTTTTATCCGCAAGCCGAAAAACTCACTCGTGAAAATAAAACAATTCGCTATGCTTCCCCTCAACCCATCATATTCCCAAACGAATCAGCATCAATTGGTATCAACCAAAATCCAACAATTAAAAATGCCATTATTGAAACCAATAATAACGCCCCCCCTTTTAATCCTATGCTTGTGTTTTCCAATGGCATCACAAAGCGGCCAGAGCCCACCCCAGAAAATGGCGTAAAAGCTAACAACACCGGTATCTGCTTTAGAGTTCAGATAGGCGCATTCAAAAACAAAGTGCCACAAGCCACTGCTGAAAAATACTTTAAAATAAAAAACTGGCCAATAGATGTACATTACATCAATGGACTGTACATTTATACAGTCGGGAATTTCGTCAGTGCAAAATTTGCGGCTAAACTCCGTGAAGAAGTTATTTCTTACGGTATTACAGATGCCTTCATCACCGTCTATCAAGACAACAAAAAACTTTTTGGGTACGAAGCAATGAAGTATATGGGTCAATCATCACAATGAGTGTGCGTTTTTTAAAATATATTGTTCATACTACCTTCTCTGTCCTTGCCATGATTACAACAACAGCACAAACACTCGATTCATTGTTTCCGGCATTACATCAGAAACCCGGCATTGATTTTGGCATTGAAAGCAGAAACTCTTTTTTATTAAACGACACCGTCAAATTTCGTGGTATAAAGATTGGAGCACGTTTCGGCAAAAAAATAAAAATAGGATTATCCTTCAACTGGCTAAAATCCAACGTTTTTAACCGTGTAAATTATTTTTACACCTCTTCAAACGATACCGCACAAGGATATTTCAAAATGTTTTATTTCTCGCTCTATACCAAAATAGTTTACCACAAAACCAAACGATGGGAATTTAGCACCCCGATTCAATTTGGCTATGGAAATTCCTGGTTACAAAACAAAAAAAAACTTTCCTTCAAAAATCAGGAATTTAAAAAAACTATGTTTGTATACGAGCCCACGGTCTCAGTCCAATTTAAATTACTAAAATTCTTGGGCATAGCCGGAAATATCGGCTACAGATTTGTCTGGCATAAAGAAGAAAAAATTTTAAGCCATCTGAATGGACCTATTTACGTACTCAATTTAAATATAATGCTGGATCAATTATTTTTTGAAATATTTCCGGAAAGCACAATAACCCATCGCTATGGCCCCGCAGAATGGTAAATATTCCGGCTTTACATACTTTGTATTTTATAGTATATTCGCACCCAAACAGATATTTTATGGAAACAATAGATACCATGTCCTTTAAAAACGAAAAGGTTTTAATTCGTGTAGATTTTAATGTCCCGCTTGATAAAAATACCTTAAAAGTGACAGATGATACCCGAATTAAAGCAGCCCTTCCCACCATTCAAAAAATCTTAAACAATGGCGGCGCTATCATACTTATGTCGCATTTAGGAAGACCAAAGGGCACAAAAGAAAATAAATACTCACTCATTCACACTATTCCTGTTATTGAAGAATTATTAGGTCAAAAAATAAAGTTTGCAGACGATTGTATATCCAAACAGGCCTTTGAAATGTCTGCTGCCCTCCAGCCCGGCGAAGTACTTTTATTAGAAAATCTACGATTTTATCCCGAAGAAGAAAAAGGCGATGAAACCTTCGCCAAAAAATTAGCCCAACACGGCACTATTTATGTAAACGATGCTTTTGGTACAGCACATAGGGTACACGCTTCTACCACTATTATAGCGCAGTTTTTTCCGGAAAATAAAAAATGTTTCGGCTACTTAATGGCAAAAGAAGTTGAAAATCTAAGAAAAATCCTTCAAAACCCTGAAAAACCCTTTACTGCCATTGTAGGTGGCTCAAAAGTAAGCGATAAAATCAAAGTATTACAAGCTTTGTTAAAAGTAGCCGACACTATCATTATTGGTGGTGCAATGACCTTCACTATCATTAAAGCAAAAGGCGGCAACATCGGTAAATCCCTTTGTGAAAAAGATTATATTGAAACCGCTCTGAACTTTCTGAATGAAACAGAAATCAAAAATATGAAAGACATACGAAATGTAAAAATACTATTACCTGTAGATGCCGTGTGTGCCAAAGAATTTTCAGATACCTCTGAAAAATCAACACATAATATCTTTGAAATCCCGGAAGATTGGATGGGATTGGACATTGGCCCTAAAAGTATCCAGATATTTAAAGAAATTATTTCTTCCAGCAAAAGTATTTTATGGAATGGACCTATGGGCGTTTTTGAATTTTCCAATTTTGAAAACGGCACAAAAGAAATCGCCCATGCCATAGCAGATGTTACTCAAAACAACAAAGCATTTTCGGTAGTCGGTGGCGGAGATAGCGTGGCAGCCATCAACAAATACAAATTAAAAAAACAAATCAGTTTTATCAGCACGGGCGGTGGCGCTATGTTAGAATTTATTGAAAATGGCACACTTCCCGGTATTGAAGCAATTGAAAAATAATTTTAATACCTTAAATGAAAATTGCTCTTGTTTTATCAGGCGGCGGTGTCAGGGGCATAGCGCATTTATCCGTTATTAAATGTCTGGAAGAATGGAACATTCCTGTACATCTTATTGCCGGCACGAGTGCAGGGGCATTAGTCGGCGCTTTTTATGCCCATCAATATAAAGTCGAAAAAATTTTGGAAATTACCAAACAAATCAATCTGTTTGACTGGAAGTCAATTACAATAGGTTCTTTAGGGCTTCTGAAAATGCAGACGATTGAAAAAACGCTAAAACACTATCTGCCCGACACATTTGAGGCACTTTCCATTCCTTTACAAGCATGTGCTACCGATATTATCAACAACCAAACAGTATTTTTTCATTCAGGACCTTTAGTTCCTGCCCTGCTGGCTTCTGCCTGTATCCCCATTTTATATGAACCAATTTCATTCAACCAATCGCTCTATGTAGATGGCGGTGTATTAAACAATTTACCAATAGAAGCAATAAACCGGCACGATAAAATAATTGCCGTGCATGTAAATCAATTAGCCAAAAACACAAGCAAATTAAGTTTCAAAGATATTGTTGAAAAAAGCTTTCACCTCTCTATCAGTCAACCTGTATATGCCAAAAAAGAAAAATGCCATGTATTTATTGACATACCCGATATGAGCCGCTATAGTATGTTTGACATAAAATATGCGGACGATATTTTTCACTATGCTTACCAATACATGCAAACACAAAAAGACAGGTTACTTTCCTCTTTAAACAACTAATATCCTACCTTACTTTATTAAAAGCACCGTACTCAAGCAAGTCGGTTCTATTACCTTTCATTTTTTCCATCATCCAACAAATAATTTTATGTATTTTTGTTAGCAAAAAATAGTATGGCACAACAGGAAATTACTATGCCTAAAATGGGCGAAAGTGTAATGGAAGCAACTATCACCAAATGGGTAAAAAATGAGGGTGATTATGTAAAATTAGATGAAACAATTATAGAGATTGCCACAGACAAAGTAGATAGCGAAGTACCCTCACCTTTTGAAGGTTATTTAATCAAAAAACTCTATAAAGAAGGCGATGTAGTACAAGTGGGAAAAGCATTTGCAATCCTTTCTACTGAAAAAGAAACCAGCAGCACCGAAAAAACAACAGCACCTGTTACAAATGGTGAACTTAAAAAGTCCGAACATGAAGTCGCTGATAAAATAACAGAAACAAAAGAAACATCCACAATAAACTTTGAAAAATCTTCCCGCTTCTATTCTCCATTAGTAAAAAACATTGCTAAAAAAGAGGGTATATCTGTAACCGAACTGGATCAAATACAAGGCAGTGGCTTACACGGCCGAGTTACTAAAAATGATATTTTAAACTATCTGGAAAAAAGAGTAAGCGGAAATGTACCCACACAAAAAGAAATTCAAACTATTGAAAAACAAATAACACAAGCACCAACCACATCCACTGCTACACCTTCTAATTCAAGTAGCCCAAGCATTGAAATCAAACGACCCGTAGTACCTGTATATCCGGGCGATGAAATTATTGAAATGGACAGAATGCGCAAACTCATTGCCGAACACATGGTAATGAGTAAGCACGTTTCTCCTCATGTAACATCCTTCGTAGAAGCCGATGTTACCAATATCGTTTTATGGAGAGAAAAAGTAAAAAAACAATTTGAAAAAAGAGAAAATCAAAAAATAACCTACACCCCCATCTTTATTGAATGTATCATCAAAGCCATCAAAGATTTTCCAATGATCAATATCTCTGTAGATGAAACGCAAACTAAAATCATCAAAAGAAAAAACATCAACATTGGAATGGCGACCGCCTTGCCAAGCGGAAATCTTATAGTACCAGTAATTAAAAATGCGGATGAAAAAAATTTGATTGGTTTAACCAAAGCCGTAAACGATTTAGCACAACGCGCCAGAGACAACAAACTACTTCCGGATGAAATTCAGGGTGGCACTTTCACAATTACCAATGTCGGCAACTTTGGAAATGTCATGGGAACACCCATCATCAACCAACCACAAGCGGCCATTTTAGCAACCGGTACTATCAAAAAGAAACCAGCTGTAATAGAAACACCACAAGGCGATATGATTGCTATCCGACACATGATGTTCCTATCACTTTCTTATGATCATAGAGTAGTAGATGGATCATTAGGTGGCTCATTCTTAAGAAGAGTGGCCGATTACCTCGAAGCATGGGACCTTAATAGAGAAATCTAAAGAAAGATAGTGCAAAAAAGCACGTACTCACTCTTGTATAGAAAACATATTTAATGTAATTGGATGATAATAATTGGGATTGATCCCGGTACAATTCGAATGGGTTATGCAGTTATTAAAACGCATCCATCCATTAAGACAGAGGTTTTAAAATTAGGAATTCTTGATTTGAAAAATATACGGGAACAGGCAGAAAAATTAAAAGTTATTTACGAGGAAATTCAATCTTTAATACGGCATTTTAACCCTGATACAATGGCGATTGAAGCCCCATTTTATGGAAAAAATGTACAATCCATGCTCAAACTCGGACGGGCACAGGGAATTGCAATGGCTGCTGCCTTCGTTCATAAAGTGCCTGTAACAGAATACGCCCCCAAACAAATCAAACTAAGTATCACCGGCAATGGAAATGCAAGCAAAGAACAAGTTTTCAAAATGCTTCAAAACCTTCTAACGTTTCCATTTCAAGATAAATACCTCGACGCAACCGATGCCTTAGCCACCGCATTATGCCACTATTTTCACTTCAAAAATTACACTTCTAACGAAGTTATACTATCCAAAAAAAAATATACATCTTCAAAAAACAGTTGGAAAAATTTTATTGATAAAAATCCTCACAGAAAAATTTAAAATGACAACGGAAACAAATGCTTTAATAAATTCCGATGAAGAAGATGAACTATATGAACACTACCAATTTAAAGTGGATAAAGGGCAAAGTTTCATTCGTATTGATAAATATCTGTTTAATTTGCTGCCCAATGCTTCGCGTACGAAAATTCAAGCCGCTTGCAAAGCCAACTGTGTATTAGTAAATGGAAAACCTGTTCAACCCAATTATAGAGTAAAACCTTTAGATGAAATAAAAATTCTACTTACCAAACCACCCAGAGAATTTAAATTAATCCCTGAAAATATTCCGCTCAACATTATTTACGAAGACGACTATTTACTGGTGATTGATAAAGAAGCCGGCATGGTAGTACATCCCGGTGCTGGTAATTATTCTGGCACGCTGGTCAATGCGCTTTTGTATCATTACCAAAATTTACCTACTCAAAAACAAAAATTATCCGAAGATTGGATATTAGATAG
The DNA here is from genome assembly GCA_037447455.1 of Sphingobacteriaceae bacterium. GTDB lineage: Bacteria > Bacteroidota > Bacteroidia > B-17B0 > Aurantibacillaceae > BPGX01. The sequence continues at coordinate 6,666 of JBBIGQ010000026.1, forward strand.
ACCCGGATTAGTACATCGCATTGATAAAAACACTTCCGGTATTCTTGTCATTGCTAAAACAGAACTGGCACTACAACTTCTGGCAAAAGATTTTTTTGAACACAATATTGAACGTAAATACATTGCTCTGGTTTGGGGGAATTTGTCTCATAAACAAGGCACTATCTCTGGTTATATTGCCCGCGATCCTTCCAATAGAAAAATAATGAAACTATACGAAGACGAAACAAAGGGTAAATGGTCTCTTACACATTATAACGTTCTTGAAGAATATAAATACCATACTTTAGTTGAATGTAAATTAGAAACAGGGAGAACGCATCAGATACGTGTGCATTTCAAATCCATTAAACATCCATTGTTTAATGATGAAGAATATGGGGGAAAAAGTATATTGTATGGAGTTAATTCTTCCTACTACAAGACGTTTATCCATTCTTTACTTGAGTGCATACCTAGTCAGGCATTGCACGCCGCTTACTTAGCATTTCAGCATCCTATAAAAAAGCAGTGGCTTTCGTTTGAAAGTCCTCTGCCTTCCGGTTTTCAAAAAATTTTAGAAAAACTTCGTGATTACTCTTCAAATTCTGCCTGAAGAATATTTCTGACTTTTTGTATCGTTTCTTTATCTAACCGTGCCACATTTTCTAAAAAATCATCGGTTTTTTCCAGCACTTGTCGGGCTGTATCTAATCCTACACTGCGCAGCTGCTCAATAATACTCATTTCTATTTCGTCTGCAAATTCAATCAATTCTACATCGTCTATTTCCTCTGTTTCTTCTTTATACACATCAATCTCGTAACTGGTTAATTTACTGGCTAATTTAATGTTTAATCCATTTTTTCCAATGGCCATTGAAATTTGATCGGGCTTGAGATAAACTTCTGCTCTTTTATTGGCATCGTCTATAATAACCTGTGAAACTTTTGCCGGAGACAATGCTCTTTGAACGTACAATTGCGGATTGGTGGAATAATTTATAACATCAATGTTTTCATTACGAAGTTCTTTGACAATGCCGTGAATTCTTGCCCCTCTCATTCCCACACAGGCGCCTACTGGGTCTATTCTTTCATCCAAACTTTCTACGGCTACTTTGGCGCGTTCACCGGGTTCTCTTACTATTTTTTTAATAACAATAATACCATCATAAATTTCAGGAACTTCCTGTTCAAATAAGCGCTCTAAAAATACCGGTGATGTTCTGGATAATTGAATCAGTGGCGTAGCACCGCGCATATCAACTTTTGTGATAACCGCTCTTACTATATCGCCTTTCTTGAAAAAGTCCGTTGGAATTTGTTCTTTTCGCGGCATGATTAACTCGTTTCCCTCTTCATCAATAAACATAATTTCATTCTTCCATATCTGATACACTTCAGCCGATACCACTTCCCCTACTTTGTCCTTATACTTATTGTAAACTTCTGATTTTTCAAGTTCATTGATTTTCTGAATCAAATGTTGGCGCATTCCTAAAATGGTGCGACGACCAAAACTTTCTAAATCTACTTGTTCAGATACTTGTTCGCCAATTTCAAAGGTTTCATCAATCTTTCTGGCTTCGGACAAACTAATGTGTTTGTTGGGATCAAAGTCAAAGGAATCTTCTGCAAATTCATCATCTACAATTGTTCTGTTTTTCCAGATTTCAATATCTCCCTTATCAGGATTGATGATCACATCATAATTATTGGCTTTGCCATATTTTTTAGCAATGGCGTGCTTAATCACATCAACTAATATACTCATCAGCGATGTTTTATCAATCCCTTTTACTTCTTTGAATTCTTCAAAGGATTCTATTAAATTTTTAGTTAAGTGTGCCATAATGTTGGTTTTTATTAGGTTAATGGATTATTTAAAAAGGTAGTAACACTTTTGCTTTTTTAATATCTGAAAAAGGAATATGTAATTCCTGCTCTATAATTTTCTTTTTATTATTTTGCTTTTCTTTTGTTTTAATCAATAATGTAATTTTGGTATCATCAGCATTCACTAATTTACCCTTGTATTCTTTATCATTGTTTGTATGAATCAAAAAATCTTTGCCGATGTGTTTAGGATATTGACGGGCAAACTTTAAAGATTTCGTGGCATCCGGACTGCTTACTACCAATGAAAAATCTTCAATGGATCGGTCTAATCTGCTTTCAATAAATCTGGAAATTTCGACACAAGATTCAATGCTCACATAGTCATCTCCATCTATCGTTAGCTCAATTTGATTATGAGCAGATATTTTAAGGTCTACAATAAACAATCTTTTGGTTTCTAAATAGTCGCTTAATTGTTCTTGTATAATATTTTCGGATAGCATAAATAGTTTCTAAAAATTAAAATACCCTACTTTTTGGTAGGGCATTTATTAAGCGGCACAAGTTTAAAGAATAATCCTCATATAAAAAAATTTTAAATTTTATCTAACCTAATAAAAAATTTATCGTATATTTGTAAGCAAACATCTAAAAATTAAATGTATGAAAACACTGCTTTTTTTTATCAAGAGTTTGATTTTGTCGGTATGGGATAATTTAATGGAAGAATTATCCAAAATGGAATTCAGTCGGGAAGGCTTTTTCATTATTACAGGTATTGTGAGTTTTGTGGTTATCGGGCTTATCGTAATGAGTATCAAAGAACGGATGGAAAGGAAAAAAGAACAAGAACATCCGCCTACCCCCCCACCCCATCATCACCACCACCACCATCACAGAAAACATCATCATAAAAAAAGAATAAAATCTGTTTTAAATTCTTGTCCCGGCAAATTAAAATGTAAAAATTTGCAGGATATAATTTTTATTTTTTATATGAAAAAATACTTCGTTTCCTTGATATTAAATTTACCGATTTCACTTTTCTCTCAATCGGGAACTACGATTATAGATAGCATTTACTCAAACAATCTTTATCGTTCTTATCGTCTTTACATTCCGGCTAACTATTCAGGCGTTACTTCTGTACCACTTATCCTTAACCTTCACGGTTATACTTCTAATGCTTTACAACAACAACTTTATTCTAATTTTATGCCGATTGCCGATACAGCAGGTTTTCTAATGGTTTATCCACAAGGTGTGCCAGATATTTATTATGGCAATCCTTTTTGGAATGCGGGTATAATGAATGTTTCTTATGTAGACGACACACTTTTTTTAAATCAACTGATAGACACTTTAATGAGTCAATATAATATAGACCCTGGTCGCGTGTTTATGACCGGATTAAGCAATGGTGGATTTATGAGTCATTATATGGCGTGTTTTTGTAATAGAAAAATTAAAGGCATCGCATCCGTGGCTGGTACGTGGTTTCATTTTTGGCCTACTTGTAATCCGGGGAAAGTTATACCAATGCTGCATATTCACGGTACTGCTGATTCCTCTGTTCCATACTATGGGAATTCCACCATGCTGGGGGCAGATAGCACTGTACAAAGATGGGTAATTAAAAACAGTTGTAACCCTACCCCCTCTTATTCCATGGTACCGAATATAAATATAACAGATGGAAGTACTGCGGAACATTATCAATATTTTATCAACTCTAATCCCAAATCCATAGTAGAGTTTTTCAAAATCAATAATGGCGCCCATACTTGGCCAGGAGCACCTTATATAATTGGAACAACCAATCAGGATATTAATGCTTCTGCTGAAATATGGCGGTTTTTTAGACAATTTTCTTCTGCTGATTTTACTACGCATGTAAATCTTTTTAATTACAATAACGCCGCTTTCTCTGTTTATCCTAACCCTGCAAAAAACCTGATTTTTATTTCTTCTGATGAAACTATAAAAAGTATTTCAATCATTGACCTGACAGGAAAAATAATCTTTGAAAAAAATATAGAAGGTAATAAAAACTTAATTTCTATAAATATATTACATCTTGATAAAGGAATGTATTTTTTGTTCATCAACCAAAAAAAGTTTCAAACGTATCCTTTATTAAAAGAAGAGTAATTGTAAAAAGTATTTTTTGTCAAAATTAATATAAATTTCAAATAATCTAAACATGACTTTTTCCTACATTTGCACCAAAGTATTATTTATATGAAAAAACTAATTACCTTCTCTTGTTCATTTTTTTTCTTATTTTCTCTTTCGTATGCTCAACAAGATTCTGTTCCAGCAGATACTTCTAAAACAAAAGAAGATGATTTTCAAATACCAATATATGCAGTAACTGCGGATGAAAGCGATGCGGAAAGCAATAGTCAGGACGTGGCTTCTTTATTGCAGGCCTCAAGAGATATTTATTTAAGTTATGGCTCATTTCACTTAGCTTCTGTAAATTTTCGACTCAGGGGCTTACCTTCTGACCAAAGTATAGTGATGATAAACGGAATCAACATGGCTAATCCGGAATTAGGTTATGCTAGTTGGAGTAATTGGGGTGGCTTAAACGATGTGATGCGTTTTCCTGAAATCAGAATTGGTGTTACGCCATCTCGCTATGCTTTCAGCCCATCTGCTGGCTACACCTATATTGATAGTCGTGCCTCTTTATTCAAAAAAGGCACTCGTTTTTCTTATGCAAATTCCAACCGTATTTTTCAACACAGAGTGATGCTTACACACTCCACCGGTATGATGCAAAACGGTTGGGCCATTACAGTATCGGCATCTGCTCGCTTATCTGACACGAGTTACTACATAGGTACTTATTTTAATTCTCAAAGTTATTATTTGGGTATAGAAAAACGACTCAACGACCAGCATTCCATTTCGCTTACCGCCTTCTACGCCGATATTGAAAGATCCAGAAAAGGTATGGCTATACAAGAAGCATATAATTTAACAGGTACCAATTTTTATAATCCATATTGGGGTTATCAGCAAGGTAAAAAAAGAAACGGTTATATCACTAACAACGCATATCCAACGGCTATTTTGAGTCATATTTTTTCTATTTCACAAAATACTAAACTTATTACATCGGCTTCGTTTTCGTATGGAAAAAATAAATTCACTAGTGTGACATGGTATGATGCAGCAAATCCTAATCCTACTTATTACAAATATCTGCCAAGTTATTACCAATACTCCAATCCGACTTATGCTCAAATTCTTACGAATCTATGGCAAACCGATGTCAATACACAACAATTACATTGGGACAATTTTTATCAAGCTAATTATGGCAATTTATTTACTGTATATGATGTGGATGGTATCGCTGGAAATAATTATGAAGGCAAACGTTCAAAATATATTATTCAGGCACAACATTCTGATAGCAAGGTTATTAATTTCTCTTCTTTCATTAATTCAAGAGTCGATAAATTCTTTTTGAGTGGTGGCATCAATGGTAATTATACAATTATTCATCATTACAAAACAGTAGAGGATTTATTAGGAGGAGATTTTTGGTTGGATTATGATATCTTTGCAAGAGGACTTACCACCGATGAACTTTATTATCAAAATGATATTGAACACCCTAACAAATTGATTCGAAAAGGCGATATTTTTGGTTATGACTATAATTTGAAAATTCAACGTTATGAAACTTGGGGACAAGCAGAATACAATTTAAATCAATTCGATTTTTATGCCGGCATTTCGTTAAGTTATTCCTCAATAATGAGAGAAGGTTTGATGAAAAATGGCAAATTTCCTAATAATTCAAAAGGTAATTCCCCACTAAAATCTTTCTTGAATTATGGACTAAAAACAGGTGGAACTTACAAGATTAGTGGAAAAAATTATCTATCTATCAATGCAATGTACAACACCAAACCTACTGATTTTCAAAACATTTTCATTTCACCTCAAACTCGCAACGATTATATTAATCCTATTCAGAGTGAAGAAGTGCTTGCCACAGATGTAAATTATTATGCTAATCTTGGTTTCTTAAAAGCCCGTGCTACTTATTATTTCTATCAATTCAAAAATTCTACGTATTTGAGAACATATTTCCATGATGAATTTAATACGATGATCAATTATATCATGACTGGAGTGAATACGCAACATCAAGGTATTGAATTGGGATTAGATGCCAAATTCTTGCGAGGTTTTACAGCTACTGCTGTCTTTGGATACGGTGAATATATTTACACGAATAGACCCATTGCACAAGCATGGCGTAATAATTCTGGTGAACAATTATTTTCAAACAGAACAGTTTATCTCAAAAATTATAGAATTGGCGGAACACCACAAACGATTGGTGGGCTTGGATTACGCTATAATAGTAAAAAATATTGGTACGCCGGTATTTATTTTAATTATTTTGCTAATATGTATATTGAACCCAATCCGGATAGACGAACAGAACCCGCTATCAGCAAATACATTCCATCCGACCCACAATGGCAACAATTATTAGGACAAGAAAAACTACCAGCAAAATATACCATTGATGCCAATATCGGTAAATCTTTCAGAATAAAAAGAAAGTACATGCTTGGTATTAACGCATCCGCTTCTAATCTATTAAATAACAAAACCATTATCTCTAATGGCATTGAACAACTTCGTTATGATGCGAACGATCCTTTGAAATTTCCCAATAGATATAACTATGCAATGGGATTAACATATATGTTAATCATTAACTTTAATTTCTAATAACTATGTCCAAAATAAAACTCTTTTCATTCTTTTTATTAGTATTTTGTTTTAGCTATTCTCAAAAATTAGAAAAAGGAGCTAATTATCATTTAGTAGTAGTAGCATTCTGGAATATTGAAAATTTATACGATACAATTGATGACCCCCAAAAAAAAGACGAAGAATTTTTACCCAATGGCACAAATTTATGGAATACATCCCGCTATAATAGAAAATTAGATCACTTAGCCGAAGTAATTAAACAAATGGGTGAAGAATATACTCCCGATGGTCCGGCAGTTATTGGTATGTGTGAAGTAGAAAACATCAATGTACTGAAAGATTTAGCCAAACAAGAAAAAATAGCGAGTAGAAACTATCAGCCAATTTTAATTGAAGGACCGGACGCTCGTAGTGTAGACCCTGCCTTGATGTACAACCCTAAATATTTTAAGCCAGAAAAATATCTTTCCTATCCGGTTACTATCGTTACAGATCCTGAACATAAAACAAGAGATATCCTTGTAGTTTATGGCAAACTTTTAGGAGAGCCCTTTGCTTTTCTTGTTAACCACTGGCCTTCCCGAAGAGGAGGAGAAGAAGCCAGCAGACCCAATAGAATTTCCGCTGCCAAAGTAGCACGACACATTGCCGATAGTATTATGCAAACAAATCCTAACACCAAAATTATGATAATGGGCGACTATAACGATGACCCTACCAATGAAAGTATCAAAAAATACATTCGCACCTATGCTGACTTAAAACGAACAAAAGAAGACGAATTTTTTAACCCTATGGAAGAATTGCACAAAAAAGGATTTGGAACTTTAGCGTATCAGGATCAATGGAATTTATTTGACCAAATATTAATGAATAAACCACTCCTTCCAACTGATTATTCTACATTACAATATCTAAAAGCCAAAATTTTTAACAAGCCATTTGTAAGAAATGATTTTGGTAATTTCAAGGGTTACCCATTTAGAACTGTTATAGGCGGCAACTATCAGGGCGGTTACAGTGACCACTTTGCGGTCTATGCTGTGTTAGCAAGAAAGACCAATTGAATCTTTTTCTGTTTGTTAAAGTCAACATCTATCCCACATACATACTGTTTTTATAGAATACTCTAAAAAATAAACAGAAACCGTTGCAGGACTAACTTTTTTGACTCTTGCAACAATATGACTCATCGCAAAGTAAAAATTAATCTGTCTTTGCAACGACACTGTTATAAATAGTTACTGAATGAATCAATAATACCCCAAATGCATCATAAATAATAATACTATTCCAATTATCTCTTTTCTGTCTAATAAAAATCAATTAAAATACCAAAATAAGAAACGAGTCCCCAAACTTTTAATCTCCATCTCAACCCTTAGGACGTTCTCATTTTTTAGAAAATTAATCGTTATTTTTTAGTTATGTTTGGCAAAATTAACTTATGACCTTATCCATCATCATTCCAGCTTACAATGAAGAAAAAACTATTACTCATATCCTAAATAAAATAAAAGAAATCGAACTAATATGCGATATCAAAAAAGAAATAGTAATTGTTAACGATTGTTCAAAGGATAATACTGAAAGTACTATTTTACAATACATTGAAAACAACAAGAACTTAAATATTCAGTATTTCAAACACGAAGTGAATAAAGGAAAAGGGGCTGCCATTCGCACAGGTATTCAAAAATCTACCGGAGATTTTATTATCATTCAGGATGCTGACTTAGAACATGATCCAAGAGAATATAATATTTTACTTCGCCCTATTATTGAAGGTTTTGCTGATGTGGTGTATGGTTCTCGTTTTATGGGCGGAAAGCCACATAGAATTCTATTTTTTTGGCATACCATTGGTAATAAGTTTCTTACATTTGTTTCTAACATGTTTACAGATTTAAATCTCACGGATATGGAAACCTGTTACAAATTTTTCAAGAGTGAGGTTATTAAAAACATTCATCTAAAAGAGAATCGCTTTGGATTTGAGCCAGAAATAACCTGCAAAATTGCCAGAATCCCTAATATCCGTATTTATGAAGTAGGAATTTCTTATTATGGCTGAACTTACGCCGAAGGTAAAAAAATAAATTGGAAAGATGGTTTCAGAGCATTATATTGTATATTAAAGTATGGCTTGTTAAGATTTAAGTAATCCTTATCTTATTCATAGTTCTTTTATACAAGTATTTTGAAAAGTACACGAGTTATAGTCGTTTTAAATAGTTGATAAGAAGTTTTGCAAGTAACTCCTTTATTACTTTTACACTCTTCTATAATTAAAATATAATCAGAAACTGTTGTAAAACTTAGTTAATTTTTAGTTTTGTAACATAATAAATTTATTGTTCGTCAAACCATTGGATACCAATAAAGAGGAAAACTTATAATGTCAGATTGTTTCAAAACCAGAAAAAGTCTGTATGGCAATATTCTCAAAGCATAAAACTTTTGAATTAAAACTGCTTTTTTCCAATCAATAGTGATAATATTTAAAACTTTCCAATTCTCAATACACATATTCGCTTGCATCCAATACTTTAATAAAAGGATATTTTTTAATAAATTCTTCTAAATTTCCACTATTTAATATGTAAATTGGTCTGTTCGAATTTTTTAGAACTTGTATCCCTGCTTCATCCGGAATAAATCCATATGCGGTATAAGGTGTATAAAACATCATTTGAATATTATCATAATAATATCTTAAATTTAATATGACCGCATTCTCCGGTAAATTTAAAGCATTTAATTTTTTAAAGAATAAAACATTTTGTGTATTCATCTTAATGTGGTAACACATTTCTTTTTTCCAACAAGTATGTTTTTCTTTTAAAAAATCCCAATTCATAAACCATATTGTAGACAAACCTATCAACATAATCAATATCACTTTATACACAATAACATATTTTTTATATCTTGGCTTATACCATAAAATTGTTTCATAAAGTAAAGTGCCGATGGCAACAAACACTACACTTAGTACAGGATAAGTAAATCCTTGCATTTTTGTTTTTGCTATCATAAAAAATAATTCTATAGATAGAAAAAATACAAGTACTGCTAATGAGTATTGTTTTTTTCTAATTTTAAAGAACAACAATAGTATTGCTGGCCATATCAGTACGGGTATAAAATCAGCATAAAGTATATTCATTTGCTCAATATGATACAGCCAGTCACCTTCATGCCCTTCAATAACTTGAGAAAAATGCATTGAAGCATGAAAAAACTCATATTTATATTCTTTCGGATAATTCATTAATGCATAAAGTTGCCATGGCATAAAAACAATAAAAGCAATACATATAGAAAAAATGAATTGTAAAATATGCTTTCTACAAATTTGTTTATAACAATAAATCAAAACAATAAACCATACACCATAAATTATGAGTCCAACCAAAAATTTTGTCAAAACAGCACACCCAGCCGCAATACCTATGAAAACTGCATCAATATACTTGTGAGATTCCATATACTTTATCCATAACCAAAAACTTAAAGTAATATAAAACACAAATGATACATCGTTATGTTCTGTACTTGAAACCCCTGTTACAAGGGAGAGCGAAAATCCAGATAATGAATACAACAACGCCGATAAATATCCGATTTTCTCATTTAATAATCTTTTACCAATTAAATAAATAAGAATACAAATAAAAGCTGATAAAATAGCGGATGGCATTCTAATAGCCCATTCATTATTGCCAAATATCCAAATAAATAAGGCCATTTGCCATAGAAATAAGGGCTGTTTATGAAACCAAACATGATTACTATCCCATGACCTAAAATCATAAGGTAGAGCAGGATCCCTATATAAACATGGCTTTAAAGGATTTTCTACTAAGTTTTTAGCTACCAATGCATGAAATCTTTCATCCCAATAATTCAAATAAGGTATAAAATGTGTAACTAAAATACGAATTAAGAAAGCGTTTGTAAATAATACTATTAACGCCCATTTCCTGTTCTTACTGATATACCATAATACAATGCTCACAAGATTCAATATAATACCCAGTATTAAACTGAAAAATTGATAATACGTATAATCAGCAATCACAAAACTGTAAAATTAGAAAAAACAAATATAGTGATAAAAATTTGTAGATTCAGCTATTGTACTTTAATAGTTAATGTGTATTCATATCTCTATAAGTTTTTTTACTTCTTTTTTATTTGAAAATTAAAGAACAATACAAAAAAGTACTATTCTAACAATGTCAGATATCCCTTAAACTCCTTTATTTCATCATTGATGAGTTTACATTTTATTAAATAATAGTATGTTCCTGTGGGTGCTTTACTATTGTTTTTCAAATAGCCATTCCATCCCGTATTTACATCATTCCATTCAAACAATAACACCCCCCAGCGGTCATAAATTTGTCCATAAAACTCTTTAATAGCTTTTGCTCTTACTTTAAATACATCATTTGTTCCATCATTATTAGGCGTAAAGATATTCGGAATTTCAATCTCAAAATTATCCAGTATTTTAATACACTTCGTTATAGTATCACTGCATAAAAAAGCAGTATCAATAGCAGTCAGCAAAACGCAATAGTCCCCTGCGCTAATATAACTATGAGTAATATCAATAGAATAGGTTATCAAAGAGTTACCATTTCCAAATGACCAATTATACATCTGCGCATTCATTGACTGATTGGTAAACGTAACCGTTTCGCCAGAATATGCTTCAGTAGGTATATCAAAATCTGCCACTGGATTGGGAACCACATTTATAGTCAAAATGGGAGTTGTACCCAAACAAGAATTGGTATAAGTACCCGTTGCTGTGATAGAATAAATACCCATCGTAGTATAGCAATTGTAATTTAGATACGTATTACCACTACCATAATTATACATAACATTAGAATAGGTAGATGGAGAATAAGTAAAAGTTACACAGTTATTCTGACAAACGGTCGTTATATCAGGAATTATTGTTAGAGTAGGCACAGTATTTACTACTACAATAGTAGTTTGTGTAGAAACACAATTGTTTTGTTCGCCTATTACGGTATAAGTGGAAGATGAGGTTGGAAAAACAACTATAGAGTTAGTCATTGCACCGGTATTCCATGTGTAGCTACTTGCCCCATTCGCAATCAACGTCGCACTCTGACCACTACATATCGTAGCACTATTGACACTAATTGTTGGTGAAGGATTAACAATCACTTGTGTTGTTTTACTATCTACACAACTACCGCTTCCACCCATTACAGTATAATTAGTAGCCATTGTTGGACTTACAACAATTGAATTGGTTGTAGCCCCCGTATTCCAGGTATACGAACTAGCACCACTCGCTACTAACGTCGCACTCTGACCACTACATATCGTAGCACTATTGACACTAATTGTTGGTGAAGGATTAACAATCACTTGTGTTGTTTTACTATCTACACAACTACCGCTTCCACCCGTTACAGTATAATTAGTAGCCATTGTTGGACTTACAACAATTGAATTGGTTGTAGCCCCCGTATTCCAAGTATACGAACTAGCACCACTCGCTACTAACGTCGCACTCTGACCACTACATATCGTAGCACTATTGACACTAATTGTTGGTGAAGGATTAACAATCACTTGTGTTGTTTTACTATCTACACAACTAC
>JBBIGQ010000027.1:0-13941 GCA_037447455.1 Sphingobacteriaceae bacterium
ATCCTTTTTTAATGGCGTCATTGATTTTGAGAGCAATTTTAATTCGTCCTTCTGCGTCTGTATAAAGAATACGCGCTTGAGAACCAACTACCAATTTGTTTTTCATCGCATCTTTTATCCATACAATGTTGTCCATTAATTGTTGCTTAATTTCATGGGGCGCCTTTTGGTACATTTCTTCCAACACTTCTAGTGCTAATTCATCGGTTTGTTTCAAGTCGCTTTCTAAGCCGGACGTACACACCCATCGATAAGGACCAAAGCCATAATCAAAGCACATAGGTCCTAAAATATCTTGCACATAACTTTTGTATTTAAATTCACCATTTGGTAATAAAATGTCTGCTCCTGCTCTTGATGCTTCCAGTAAAAAAGCATTTCCATAATCAAAAAAATACATCCTTCTTTCTACCAGTTTATTGATAGCATTTACTTGTCTTTTTAAAGATTCCTGCACTTTAGATTTAAATTTTTCAGGATCCTTTACCATTAGATAGTTGGCTTCTTCAAACGTTAATCCAACCGGATAGTAGCCGCCGGAATAAGGGTTGTGTAAGGATGTTTGGTCAGAACCGATATCTACTTTTATGTTTTCTATCACTAATCTTTCCCATAAATCAACTACATTGCCCAAATATCCTATGGATATTGCTTTACCATTTTTCAGATATTCTTTAATTTTGTTGATTACTATATCCAGCGTATCATAATATTCATCTATCCATCCCTGATTATATCGTGTTTTCAGAGGTTTTTCATTAATTTCAGCGATTACAGAAATTAGCCCTGCAATTTTCCCTGCTTTAGGTTGCGCACCGCTCATTCCCCCTAAGCCCGCAGAAACAAACAGTCGTGGTTTTTGACCCGTTTTATTGTGCTGAATACGTGCGGCATTCATCACCGTAATAGTAGTGCCATGCACGATTCCCTGAGGTCCGATATACATAAATGATCCGGCAGTCATTTGACCGTATTGTGTAACACCCAATGCATTATATCTGTCCCAATCTTCTGGTTGGCTGTAATTGGGGATCATGATGCCATTGGTAATAATGACACGAGGGGCATCGGGATGAGATGGAAATAACCCTAATGGATGGCCGCTGTATAGTACTAATGTTTGTTCATCCGTCATGGAGGCGAGGTATTTCATAGTAAGGAGATACTGTGCCCAGTTTTGAAAGACCGATCCGTTTCCGCCATAGGTAATGAGTTCATCCGGGTGTTGTGCTACTGTAATATCCAGATTATTGGAAAGCATGTGCATAATAGCCGCAGCGTGTAACGATTTATGAGGATAGTCATAGATAGGTCGTGCATAGATTTTGTAATCAGGTCTGAACCGATACATGTAGATTCTTCCATAGGTGTGTAATTCTTCCCAAAATTCTTTTGCCAGAATTTTATGGTGTTTGGGCGGGAAATAGCGTAAGGCATTTTTGAGAGCCAGAATTTTTTCTTCTTCTGTAAGGATTAATTTTCTCTTAGGTGTATGGTTGAGGGTAGGGTCAAGTGGTTTAGGTTCCGGTAACTCATCCGGAATGCCTTGCAGGATGAGTTGGCGAAATGTTTCAAGAGATGTTTTTTCAGAAATTATGGAATGCGACATACTTTAATTTTTTGGCTAAAAGTAGTGAAAAAATAGTGAGAAAGAGTTGCTGATTCAACGGCTAACATGTTGCTTATTTATGAGTACAATATTTTTTTAGAATAATGATACTTGTTGTAGAAAGGCGTAACTTAAAACAGGTTGGTTAAAAATAAATTTTACTACTCATGTACATTCTATTTCTCACATTTTTTAAGTTGAGTAGTAATAAATTAAAATATTGAAAAAAGAGACAAAGGGAGATCCTTGCAAAACTCATTTTCTCCGAGTTTTGCAAGGATTTATCATTTCAGGTTTTCTAACTCACTGATAATTCAACAAAGTAAGATTTAGCCAATAATGGTGTTGTAAAACTAAAACTCTGAGGAGTTTTGCAATGGTTTCAAATGGAATTTAGGTATGTATTTGAAAGTATTGTGAGTAAATTGTAGGAAAATCAACGGGTTTAATTAGTTTAAATACTTGAACTTCCGCTTCTTCTTTTAATTTCTTTAGTTATTAAACTTAATTCTCTTCCCGTTTGTCCTTTGACACTAGTGTTTTCTTGTGCACGGCGTATGAGGTAAGGTAAGACATTTTTTACAGGTCCATACGGTACATACTTCACTACATTGTATCCTTCTTTTGCCAAATTAAAACTAATATGGTCGCTCATACCTAATAGTTGAGAGAAGTAAATTCGTTGGTCATCTTTTTTCAAGCCGTGTTTTTCTATTAAATTCACTAAATGTTGTGAACTTGTTTCATTGTGTGTACCGGCGCATACTGTCACTTTATCAATATTTTCCATGCAAAAAGTTAAGGCATCGTTGTATGCTTTATCGGTAGAGGGTTTATCGGGATGAATAGGGGACGGATAGCCCTTTTTAGCGGCCCGTTCTCTTTCTTTTTCCATATAGGCCCCGCGTACCAATTTGGCACCAAGATAATATCCATGATTTTTTGCTTTTTGTAAACTGTCTTTCAGAAATTGTAAACGATCTGTGCGGTATAGCTGATAGGTATTTAAGACAATGCAGTGATTTTTGTTGAATGTTTGCATACATTCATCTGCAAGATTATCAATGGCTTTTTGAATCCAACTTTCTTCGGCATCTATAAAGATGGGTTGGTGGTACTCATAGGCCTTTTGACATATTTCTAATACTCTGTTTTTAGAACGTTGCCATTCTTTTTGTTCTTCACTTGTGAGTCCTGTGCCTGTACTGAACTTTTCAAGTAATGCAAAGCGTATAAGCCCTGTAGGTTTGAATACACAAAATGGAATGTGGGGTTTATCTTTTGAGAATACTATATTTTGAATAATTTCATTTTTACATTGTTCAAAACTCGCTTCATTTTGCTCACCTTCCACGCTGTAATCTAAAATAGAACCCACATTATATTGTGCAAGCGTTTCAATGATATTCATGCATTCTTCTCGTGTTTCTCCTCCTACAAATTGTTTGTAGAGTGTTTTTTTAATTAAAGATTTACCACCTGCTTTTACGAAAAATGGTGCTATAATGGCTACAATGTTTACCAGACCGGGATAAGAAAGCAGTTTGAATAATTGATATGCTTGCTTGAGATCTTTTGTAGATTTGTACTGAAAAGCAATTTTAGTATTAGAAAAATCAATGGTAGACATAAAATATACGATGTTTAATCGCGGTATAAAACATGTTTTACGGCTTTAATTACTTTTTCCGGATTAGGCAATGCTTCCTGAATAAGAGTAGGGGCATAGGGTAGAGGGGTATCGGCAGAAACCACTCTCATGATAGGGGCATCCAGGTAATCAAATGCTAATTTTTGTACCATGTAAGAGAGTTCTGTAGAGATATTCCCTAATGGCCATGCTTCTTCCACAATCACGAGGCGATTGGTCTTTTTTACAGATTCTATAACGGTTTGATAGTCAATAGGCCGAACCGTGCGCAGATCAATGATTTCAGCTGAGATACCATCTTTCTCCAGTTCTTCTGCGGCTTTGTAAGCCACTTTGATAATTTTTCCAAAAGAAACAATCGTTACATCATTTCCGTTTCTTTTGATGTCTGCTACGGCTAATGGGATCAGGTATTCTTCCTGGGGCACTTCGCCTTTATCTCCGTACATCAATTCGCTTTCCATAAAAATGACAGGGTTATCATCTCGAATGGCGGACTTGAGTAATCCTTTGGCATCGTAAGGATTAGAAGGTACAACGACTTTCAGTCCGGGTGTATTGGCATACCAACTTTCAAAGTTTTGAGAATGTTGTTGGGCTAACATGCCGGCGTTTCCGGTAGGACCACGGAATACAATCGGAACGTTGATCTGTCCACCGCTCATGTGTCGTATTTTAGCGGCTGAGTTGATCACCTGATCAATGGCTACTAAAGAAAAATTAAAGGTCATAAATTCTATAATAGGACGAAGTCCGTTCATGGCAGCACCTACCCCAATCCCTGCAAAGCCAAGTTCTGCAATGGGGGTGTCTATGATGCGTTTGGGTCCAAATTCGACCAACATGCCTTTACTTACTTTGTAAGCGCCATTGTATTCTGCTACTTCTTCGCCCATCAAAAATACCCGTTCATCTCTTCTCATTTCTTCGCTCATGGCTTCTCTGAGTGCTTCTCTGAATTCAATAATTCTCATACCAAAGATTTAAGGCACAAATGTAGTAAAAATACTTTTTGAAAACTACGAGTGATAGAATGTGTTTTAGAGAATATCGTTTTTGATGGACAAAGGTAAGCGTGAGAAATTGCTGTAAAAAATGACTTTGGTCAGATAAATATTGAATAAGGTATTACAACCACTTTTTCTTTTTGAAGATGTGCAAAATTAAAACAGTGGAAAGCAGCATTAAAAACAGGGCAAAAGGATATCCTAATTTCCAGTCCAATTCGGGGAAAAATTTAAAGTTCATGCCATAAATACTGGCAATGAGCGTAGGGGGCATAAAGATGACAGATACCACTGTAAATATTTTGATGATTTTATTTTGTTCAATGTTGATTAAACCTAAAAATGAATTCTGTAAGAATTCCAGGCGTGTGAAATTAAAAGAAGTGTGGTCAATAAGAGAAGCAATGTCTTTGAGTAAGATACGAATTTTTTCGAGGTTTTCATTTTTAATCACTTCATTGCGGATTAAAAGAGAAAGCACACGTTGTGTATCAAATAAATCTTCCCGGACTTTAATCATGGCTTCCTGATAAAAATTGATTTTCAAAATGACTTTTTCATCGGTAGAAGCAGAGAAGGTAGCGGACTTACTAATAGCATTGATTTTTGCGGATAAAAATTCTATGATGTCTGCATCGTTGTCAATGCCTTGTTCTAAAATGGCGATGAGAATTTTTAAGGCATGGTTGTATTGAGTGGGTTGTTGTTTGATTTTACGGACAATTTCCTGAAAAACTCTGGATTCAAAATTGCGATTGGTCAGAATGACATTGTTTTTTACAATAATGCTGACGTCTGAATCTTCAATTTTTTCGGATTGTGGTAGAAAGTTAATAAATTGTGTGATGATTTTAATAGAGTCTTCTTCTTCAGAATAGCGTGAACTGACTTCAATTTCTTCTTGTTGTTGTTTGGATGGGAAACTGATTTTAAATTTTTCTTCTATAGCCGCTATGTCTTGAGCGCTTCCATTCTGAATATCAATCCAGATAAAATTATCCCAGGCGGGTAATTCGTCAAAGGCATCGACTTTTATTTGCGAATAATCTGGAAGGACAAATGCTCTTATCATAGTCCATATTAAGCAGGATTGGTGAAATAATTGGTGGCAAAGATGCGAAATATATTTTGAAAGAAAGTAAAATATTTTGTATAATTGCCGCCCGAAATAAATTTTATTGGTTCCGTAGCTCAGCTGGATAGAGCAACAGCCTTCTAAGCTGTGGGTCGCAGGTTCGAATCCTGCCGGAATCACGAGTGCATAATTTTGTTCAGATTATTACAGGTGTTTTTGTTGTACTTTTCAGTATATTCTTAATTGTACTACTTGTTTTTACCTCTTATTTTGATGGGTTGCCACGGTTCCAAAGATATGGTTTAATTTTTCTTTTGTTGTTTTATTCTATGTTCAGGGTATACAGGGAGTATCATAATTTCAAAAAGGATAAAAGCTAGAAATAAGTTTTATGTAAAGGTTTCTAAAACTTATTTTTCATAAGTTTGAGCCAATAATTTATAATCCAATGAATGTTGAAAAACCGAACTCATTTTTTTTACGATTATTGTTACCAATTGCATTTGGCTTGTTGATGATGGGTGCTTTGTATGTGGGGTTTAAATCTGGTGTGATTTTTTCTGAAAAAAATACAGCTTGGCACGATAATGAAGAAACAGATATTGATAAAATAGACCTAATGCTGAATTATATTAAAAATAACTACGTGGATAGTGTTAGTATTGAGGATATACAAAGTGATGCGGTAAAAGCATTATTAAATCAATTGGATCCACATTCTGAATTTATTCCGCCGCAGGACTTTTCTGCTGTACAAGAACAAATGACGGGTAATTTTGAAGGAATAGGCATTGAGTTTAATATCCTTAAAGATACCATTCGGGTTATTCAAACTATCAGTAACGGTCCTTCTGAAAAAGCAGGATTATTAGCCGGAGATAAAATAGTTTATGTAGATGATTCTTTGGTAGCTGGAGTTCATATTACTAATGAAAAAGTATTTAAAAAACTTCGTGGTAAAAAGGGAACGAAGGTGAAGGTGGGGGTTCGGAGAAGTGGGCTAAAAGGTATTTTGAATTTTGTAATAGAAAGAGATGAAATACCGATTTATAGTGTGGATGTGTATTATTTGATTAGTAAGGATATTGGATATATACGAATAGATCGGTTTGCACAAAACACTGTAAAAGAGTTTGAACAGGCCATGCAAAAATTACTTCGAAAAGGAATGAAAAAACTGATATTGGATTTAAGAGATAATCCGGGGGGCATATTAGATGCGGCTATTAAACTATCGGATCATTTTTTGCCGGAAGGGGCTGTTATTGTAAAAACAAAGGGGCGTAAGTATCCTGAGCGTATTGAAAAGGCGAGCTCGGAAGGATTCTTTGAAACGCAGCCATTGGTAGTGCTAATAGATGAAGGCAGCGCCAGTGCGAGTGAAATTGTTGCCGGTGCTATTCAAGATAATGATAGAGGTATTATAATAGGTCGAAGAAGTTTTGGAAAAGGATTGGTACAGGAGCAATTGGATTTGCCGGACGGATCAGCTGTTCGCCTGACTGTTGCTAAATACTACACACCTACCGGAAGATGTATTCAAAAGCCCTATAAGAAGAAAAATCTGGAAGAGTATTATATGGAGGAATACCAACGGTATGTAAATGGTGAAGTGGTAAAAGCAGATAGTACCAAAATGGATACTACACAAAAATTTATTACGCCAAAAGGTAAGATAGTGTATGGTGGAGGCGGTATTATGTCGGATGTTTTTGTACCAATAGATACGACTATTCATAGTCAGAAAATCAACCAAATTTTATGGAATGGCTGTTTACAACAATATGTTTTTAATATGGTAGATAAACAAAGAAAAAGGTTACTACAAATGTATTGGAACGTTGAGACATTTGTAGAACAGTATTCAGTGGATGGTAAAATGATTCAAGATGTATTTTATTCTTGCGCGGGGAAACACTCTCTTTCTAATTTTAATGAAAAAGAATTACAGAAACTAAAGGCCGTTTTTAAAGCAACTGTTGGACGTGTTTTATTTGGTAATAGTGCTTATTATCCTGTCATTAACAAAACAGATAATACTATTCAAAAAGCGATAGATGTTCTGAATAAAATAAAAGAAGAAAAAGAATAAATAGGCTGAGAATGTTACAATTAAAAAAATCTTTACCTTAATTTAGGTAATATTAGAAGCATATTCATGAACACCTTGATTAAAAAAATAGAGCGTGAATAAATAAGCTGAGAATGTTACAATTAAAAAAATCTTTACCTTAATTTAGGTAATATTAGAAGCATATTCATGAACACCTTGATTAAAAAAATAGAGCGTGAATAAATAGGCCGCTGTGCTTATTTGGTGCTTAAACGACCTTGTCTTATTTTATCAACAGTCAGATACCATATATCTTTGTAGTAATCACTTCTTTCGAGAATGTAATCAGAGCTTGTAAATGGATTGTTTTTATTTTTAATGAACGTAAAAACAAGAGCATTTTTTTGTCCATTGGCAGAATAAAACCATTTTTCGTTGTTGAATGTTTTTTCTATATTTTCTGGTGGACCAAAGATGATATAAACCATCCCTCTGTCTGTTTGCCAGCCCAATTTATGGGAAGTAAAAAGGCGGTTGGCTTCTATTACTCGTTGATAATAATTTTTTAAAATTTCTTTTGCCCGTTCTTTACTACCAGCAATTTGAATCCAAAAATTATCAATACACTTTTTAGTGTCTTCTAAAGTAGAAAGATGCACACAACGTTCATATTCATTTTTATTCATAATGTATCTGGATGTGTAAAGCATTTCTTTGCTATCTTTTATATTAGGAAAGACCGAATCAAGGGTAAATACCGTTACACCTTCTAATGATTGCTGATTGGTTCGGGTGTGGTAAAAACAACCGGGCTTAAGTAATATGGCATAATAATCATTATTGATTAAGGAAATTGAAAAGCTAGAATCAGGTAAATAATTGAGGGCAGGTGAAGAATTGGAAAAAGGTGGTAAGGCCGGCTGATGATGGTATTTGAATACATCTACATATAACAAGGGTAATTTTTGACGATGGTAAATTTTTATAGTGTTGTTTTTAGGAGCATAATGTTTGAATAAGATATTGTTTTGAAATGTTACCAGAAAATTATTTCGTGTGGAACTTGTCGTTAATGATAATTCGGTAACATAATTATATTGTACTTTCCTGTTCTGGTCAATCATAAAAATTTTCACAGTATAGTTGTCATTTTTTAGCGGAAATGAAAAGGATTGAAAAATATTGCTATGCTGTTGTGGTATATGAAAAATCTGCGATGCCGAATCACTCAGGATATTTTTAGTGATAGAATAAAAATAAATTGAAATTTTTACAGAAGCGTAAAATTGTAGTCCGGTATCTAATCGGGTAAATAATAAGGGGGCTGAATTAAAAGAAGAATAGAACATAACCGTAGTATCAGAATTTTTGTAAAAGTAAAATTGTGCATTAAGTTCATCTTCCTTTGCTGTGCTGATGGATGTATTTTTGGATGTTCTATTAAGTGTGGTATGTTGAGAGCGGCACTGAATCAGCAAAAAAATAAGTAAAAGAAAATTTATTTTTGTCATAAAATAGTTAATGGAGATACACATCTGCTAATTAGTTTGTATAATTGCTCTTTAATTTGAATTGAAATACTATGAGCGTTGTAAAGATAATCAAATGGATGATATTTATTGTAATCTTAATTTTAAGTGTGAAATATTTGGGAAGTTTATGGATGATGCTGGTGGCGAGTTATATTCTGTTTAGTATGCTATTGCCTTTCAAAAATAAAATTCAACAAACAATTAAATTAAAAAATAACGCCTTTCTTTCTATTCTCACTTTGCTTTTACCAACACTATTCCTTACAATAATAGTATTGTATGTATTTCCTGCAATTATTACGCAACTTAATTCTTTAACATATTTAAGTTACGAAGAAGTGTTTGATAACATATTGAATCAATTTTCATTTATTGAAACGATGATAGAACATTGGGGCGGAAAGCAATATGTATTAAAGAGTATTCAGGATACAATGTATCAGATTATTAACATAGATATTCTTGCCAAATGGTCCGCCATTCTTCTGGATAATTTTACACATATTCTCATTCATTTACTCATTGTATTTTTCATCACATTTCATTTATTAAAGAACGAAAATCTCTTGAATAGTGCAATAATTTTTCTGATTCCGGAAACGTATCATAAAGATGTTGAAGAAATTTTAGAGCAGATGAAAAAAACTCTTGGCAAATATTTTCGTGGTTTGTTAATAGATGTTTCTATCATTATGACGGTGAATACTTTAATTTTAACCATATTAGGAGTGAAAAATAGTGTGTTGATAGGGATACTGTCCGGACTTATGAACATTATTCCTTATGTAGGCCATTTGATTACTTTATTAATAGGCCTTTTCTTAGGCGTTAGCGGAAATATTATTGAAGGGCACTATGCACTCATAGGTGGAACAGTCCTTAAAATTATTATTACTTTGGTGAGTGTAAATGTTTTAGATGGAATGATATTACAACCTTATATTTTTTCGAACATATTAAGTGCGCATCCTTTGGAAATTTTTCTGGTCATAGTTGGGGCTGGTATGCTAGGTGGCATAATATGGATGATGTTAGCCATTCCAATTTATGTAATCTTTAAAATAGTTCTTGTTGAAATTTTAAATCATTGGAAAAACTGGAACTAATGCCCAAAGATCTTTTTATTTTCAAACATTTTATGATTCAGCAGTCCTACAAAGATGTGATGAAGGTCAGTACAGACAGCGTGTTGTTAGGTTGTTTTGCAGATATTGAAAGTTTGAAGGAAGGCGTGGCACTGGACATTGGTAGTGGAACCGGCATTTTGTCTTTAATGCTGGCGCAAAAAAATACAGCATTGAAAATTACAGCGATTGACAACAATTTTAATGCGTTTCAATGCAGCCGGAATAACTTTCAAAACTCTCAATATGCTGATAGATTAAACGCCATACATATTCCTTTAGAAGAATTTATTGCAGTGAATACACAAAAATTTGATGTTATTATTTCCAATCCGCCGTATTTTTCAAAATCTTTAAGGAGTTATTATTCTTTCAAAAACAACAATCGCCACCAGAATAATTTAAGTTATCAAACTTTACTGAACGCGCTTATTCAACTCCTCAAAGAAGAGGGAATCTTTTACTCCATTGTCCCCTATTATGAGCAAAAAAGATGGAGTGAATGTATTGGCACATCATCACTGCACGTTCATAAAATATTAAGTGTTTATTCACACCGTTCAAAAACCTTACCTTATCTGTTCTTATACAAGGTCAGAAAAAATCCACCTACTCAAATTAGCCAGCACGTCTTATACATACAAAATTCGGAAGGATATACAAAAGAGTACATTCAATATACTCAAATGTTTTATCTGGATGAAAAGTTTAGATTGGACAAAAAATAATTTTTAAGATTATTAAAATTGAATATATATTTATGCACACTCTATTTTTTAAATTAAGGAATTTGCAAATATGCTTCCTTGTCCAGACGCACATCGGGGAAATGTTACTTAAATTAAAGTAATATTTTTTTGATTGTAACATTTTACGCATATTTGCAAGCAATTTTATTGCACCTTTTATCTTAAAGAAGGTTCCGTGGCCGAGTGGCTAGGCAGAGGTCTGCAAAACCTTGTACAGCGGTTCGAATCCGCTCGGAACCTCACCCTCTATGCGTTTTTTAGGAATTATCCCTGTACGATACAAGTCCACTCGTTTCCCGGGTAAACCATTGGTCGATATTGCCGGTAAAACCATGCTTCAAAGAGTTTATGAACAAGCAACAAAATGTGCGTTATTAAACGACTGTATCATCGCCACGGATAATGAACTTATTTTTCAGCACGCAAAATCTATTGGAGCAAAGGTTGTAATGACAGCAGAACACCATCCGAGTGGTACAGATCGTTGTTTTGAAGCATACACACAATTGAATAAAAACTACGATGTGATAATTAATATTCAGGGTGATGAGCCCTTCATTCACCCCTCACAAATAGAACGACTAATCCAATCATTCAAGAAAGAGGATGAAATTGCTACCTTGATGAAATTATGCCAAACTCAGGAAGAACTATTGAGCGAAGGAGAAGTTAAAATTGTGCTGGACAAAAATAATTATGCCTTGTATTTTAGTCGCTCGGTGATACCATATCTTAAAAATGTTCCGAAAGAAGAGTGGCACTTAAAGCACAAGTATTACAGACACGTGGGGATGTATGCATACAGAGCAGACATATTAGAATCCATTACTCAATTGCCTCCATCCGATTTGGAACAAAAGGAATCATTAGAGCAACTACGGTGGTTAGAAAATGGCTATAAAATCCTGTGTATAGAAACCGAATACGAAAGCTATTGTATTGACTATCCCGAAGACATTGAAAAAGTGTTGAATATGTTGGGTAAAAATTTATCATAAACTTAATCTGTATTTTTTAGGGCGTGCCCTTCCAATTTTTTTGGAAGGACCGAGCTGCTACGGGCTTCGTTTTCTCTTCGGCAATCCCCTTCGCTCTTGTCTTTCATTAAGGTTTTTGTCCAGAAAACAAAAAGGAAAAACAAGATCAATAGAGTATACGGTTTATTTCTGTGTGCTTCGGGGCAGTGCTCCCTTCCCCATCCCTCACGCAACTTTTTATCTGCATTAAAAATATTCTGTTTTTCACAAAAATCAAAAAAGTTAAGATTTTTATATCTTCAGACCCTTAGGTGTTCAATGTTTCATTTATATGTTGTTGAACATACTTACCTTCACTTACTTTGATTTAAAATAGTCATTTTATTGAGTGAATAATATGCTTTATTTATTTAAATGTTATATTTTTTAATCGTTCATCAATTAAATTTGTGGCATCGTTAAATTAAAGTAAAAATGAGAAAAAAGGTTTTAATTTTTTATTCATGGATTATTCTAATTCTAACCAATCTAAATCTTGTTTTATCACAAACTACTTGCTCCAATGCCGCACCTTTTTGTACCTCTACAGGAGTTAATTTTCCTGCCGGTGTGAATAACGGATCAGCGCCTCCCGGACCAGATTATGATTGCTTATCTACTCAGCCCAATCCTGCCTGGTATTATTTAAATATTGCTGTTTCTGGCCCTATTGATATTACTTTAACAAATAGTGCCAACGTAGATATTGATTTCATTTTATGGGGACCTTATTCTTCTCAAGCAGCTATGTGCCCCAACATTATGACTTCCAGTGGTAGTGGCCCATATATTGTGGATTGTAGTTACTCAGCCGCCGCTACTGAATATGTGAACATCCCCAGTGCAGTTGTAGGACAATGGTACATGCTATTAATCACAAATTATTCCAATCAACCAACTAATATTACAGCCACTCAAACAGGTGGAACAGGTGCAACAAATTGTGCTATTTTATGTAACATAACTGCTATGAACGCTACTCCAAGTGCATGTAATAATTCAAACAACACTTATAGTGTATCAGGTGTTATTACTGTTACTGCTCCGCCTTCTACCGGGAATTTAACTATCACCAATAGTTGTGGTGGAACACCAATTACTATAAACCCTCCATTTTCAACTTCTATACCATATAGTTTTACTGGTTTAAATTCAAATGGCGCCTCTTGTGTAATAACCGCAGGTTTTTCCGCAGATCCCACCTGCACGTTTGCAGTAAATTACAATGCCCCTGCCTCTTGTTCTGTTTCCTGTTCGATGACCGCATCGGCTTTTCAGACATCAAACGTTTCTTGCTATAACGGTACAAATGGAAGTGCCAGTGTTACAGTTTCTTCAGGTACGGCTCCTTTTTCCTATACATGGTCACCAAGCGGTGGTAACAGTGACTCTGCCAGCGGATTAACGGCCGGAACGTATACTGTAACCGTCAAAGATGCCAATAATTGTTATGCTACATCAACCGTACAAATCACACAACCCTCGGCTTATACGCTTGCTATGACTACTCAATCTGCCAGTTGTTCTACACCTGGCTCTGCCACCGTCACTGTGAGTGGTGCAGTAACCCCCTATTCCTACACGTGGAGTCCAGGCGGTGGAAATAGCAACATTGCTACAGGGCTATCTCCCGGGACTTATACCGTCACTATACAAGACGCCAACAACTGCTACACTACTGCCGTTGCGAACATTACCGGTGCACCGACTGTCAGCATCAGCGGTGTTTCTACCAATTCAGTTACCTGCAATGGTCTGTCTAATGGCTCCGCCACGGTGAATGTGAGTGGTGGAGCAACTCCTTATTCCTATACATGGACACCAAGTGGAGGTAATAGTTCAATCGCTGCTAATCTTACAGTAGGTTCTTACACCGTTCAGGTGATGGACGCTAACAACTGCCCTATTAGTGCTAATATCAACATCAGTGAACCTTCGGCTATCAATTTAGCCGTTACTCCTAATCCAACCATTTGCTATGGAAATAGCACCAATATAAATATATCTGCTACTGCTAGTGGTGGAATGCCTCCCTATTCTTATAATTGGAACCCCAATATAAGTAGTACAGGCGGTCCTGTGAGTGTCAGTCCAACGATAACTACTAATTATCAGGTAAGCGTCA
>JBBIGQ010000028.1:0-12799 GCA_037447455.1 Sphingobacteriaceae bacterium
GTGCTTTGTTGTATGTGCCAAGTTCAATGCCCCACTTGTTTTCTCCTTTTGGCTTAAATCTGCTCTGCACTTTATGTTTATCTTCTCCCTGATAGCAATACAAGTCTGCAATTTCTACCTCTCCAAAGCGGGTAGTAAATATCAGTTCATTATTACTGTTGATATAAGTTTTCTCACTACCCTGCAGTTCAAAAGTTATCTCCGCAGGGTCTGCACCCGGATGCACTATGTAATCGTGTCTAAGGTAACCATTGTCAAAATAATAACGAGCATCTATGCCATTATACACATTTTTTACAATGGCTTCCTCATACAAACCAACATAAGAAGCGTGTTTGCTTGGGTCGTTACCTATAAAGTAATTGTAATAAGCACTTTGTTTTTCTTTGCCTTCTGCTTCAATCGCAGTGTTATTGCCCGAAAAGTTATACATTACCACATGCCCTGTGCGAGAAAAATCTTCCTTTTCAAACTTATCGGGAATATGCTTGTTGCTGTTGTCGGAGGCAGGCATTTTTTCAAGTCTGTAAAAATCATACGTTACGCCTTTTTTTGTTATCCAGGCATCCAATCCGCCCATTCGGGCAAGATACAACACTTCATCGGGCCATTGTCCTTTGTTTTCAATGAAAAACGGACGATTTACTTTTTCTAATGCTTGCTGGGTTTCATGGTTGTCGTTTTGCCCAATTGCATAACTTGCTGTAATGGCAAGTATCAAGTGAAATAGGGCTAATTTTTTCATCGCATGCTGCGTTTAAAATTTAAGCAAAAATAATACTTTTTTTCATTATTGTCAAAAAAAATGAAAAAATTTTTTTCAAACTATATGAATGTGAGTATTTTATATTTTACAAAATTTGCCACTTTCATAAGTAATACCAATTATAAATATAAAATAGTCCATTATAAAATAAATTTTTTTTGTAATATTGTGGACTAAAATATAAATATAATGCCGGCACTTAAAAATTTAGGCATTGCTAATTTAAGATACATTTGTTGATTTTTTTAAAGAAAAATAAATTTAAACTACAAATCATCATTTCTTTTGACTTTGAGTAGCATTTTCCTTTTCGTTTAAATCTCGCTGAATAATGCTTTATTACACTATTCAATCCCTCTATCGTATAGGTTTCTGCTTTACTTTGCTTGTGCCTATGATATGGCAGTACCTGCCTATAAGCTTGCCAATAATCTGTAAAAAAACGTTTTATTTTACACCACTTTAATCGATCATATAGCCGTTCACAAGTCTTTTCGCTTCTGTCTCCGACTTCAAAACCAAGCACTTTTTTTCTAACCCTATCAATAGCAATCCAGACCCAAATGAAGTTTTTTTACCCCAATAAAACTACAAAGTTCATCCACTTCAGCTATCTCAACCTCTTTTTCTCCCTTACGTATTAATTCAATGCCCGGCTAAAAAGGATGTATGCTAATTTGGCCTTAGATTTAGAAGCGGCTCGCCGGGTGATTGAAAAAAAGTTATAAAGCCCTGCCGGCAAAAGCAGGGCTTGCCGCATTATGGGTATCAGCCGCTCGATGTATGAATATCAAAGCAAGAGGGATGATAGTTTGCTGATGGAAGCTATCAAAGAAAAAGCAGAGAAGCATCCACGAGAGGGGTTTTGGAAATGTTTTATGCGGCTACGCCATGAAGGGATAGTCGTTAACCATAAGCGAGCTTATCGGGTATACAAACAGCTGGGATTAAGTTTACGAAGAAAAATGAAAAAGCGTATTCCTGCAAGGGTAAAAGAGCCGTTAGCACAATCACCTCACATAGATCATAGCTGGAGTATAGATTTTATGAGCGATGCATTGGAAAATGGAAGGCGTTTTCGTAGTTTTAATGTGATGGATGATTACTATCGGGAAGCATTACATATTGAATTAGATTATTCGATAAAAAGCAATAAAGTGATATGGGTGCTGAATCATCTGTTGCATCGAAGAAAGAAGCCTAAAAGAATACGCATGGATAATGGTCTGGAATTTATTGCCAAGATAGTGTTGCAGTGGAGCCAAATGCATCAGATAGAATTTGTGTATATACAACCGGGCAAGCCCACACAAAATGCGTATATCGAACGATTTAATCGTACCTACAGAGAGCAAGTATTGGATGCTTATCTATTTACAGATTTAAATGAAGTAAGAGAAATCACAGCACAGTGGATGTATGATTACAATTATCATAGACCCCATGATGGATTAAAAGGCAAAACACCGATGATGTTGAAATATGGAAAACTCCCCAATGCACAAACCCCAAAAGAGTTTCCCACATTTCAACATCAATAGTAGTAATGGTAAAAATTAAATTTTAGAAATGAATTAAAAAAAGTCTATTTTTGAACTGTACTAAAAATGGAGAGCTTACAAAACAGTGTTCTAAACTCCCAAATTTCATCAGTCAGTTTTTTGAAAAGTTGTTTGTCATTTGAAAACCTTGCCTTTGTGATATTGTAAATGATTTTATCTCTTACTTTCTCGTCAAGACTGTCAAGGAACTCTGAAGCTTCTTCTAGAAACTCAACTTTAATTTTGGTGTCTGCACTTGTTAAACGTTTCTGCAAAGATAAAAGTTTCTTTATTAGGAAACAAGTTTTTCTGTGGAGTTGTCCTTTTAAACTTACTGCCAACGTTTTCGGGCTTTGCGTTCGGGCGGGTTTCGGAGCAAAAAAACTGTCACCCTGCACTGAACTTGAATAGAAGTACAAAGCTTCATGATTGCACATCAGTCCGCCTGACGCAAAACCCGTGTTGGCGGCTGTCGTTCTTTTCAACCAGTGTAAACAATCCTACCATTATCTTTTGCCCAGTTTTCTGAAAAGCCTACATGAGAGATAGAGTTACTGCTCCTGTCCAACTGTCTTTCAGTTTCTGCGACCAAAACTTTGGGCTCAATTTCATAAATGACTTTTATTTTAAGAGGATTGTCCTTGTAGAAAATTGCAAAATATATTTTTTGATTTCTCCAAATACGATAGAGAGATTTTTCTCTTTCTTCCTTCGGCTCTTTGAACATTCTATCAAGTTGCCCTGAACCGCCAACATAACATGAAAGATATTCGTATTTAATGCTTGGGTCGTTGGGAGCACACGTATCTGCATCACGCTTAGAGTGAATTAACTCATGTCCTAAAGTTTCAGCGATAATCATTTCTTTAACAAGCCCAGGTTGCAATATATTCGGAATGCCAATTTTTAAAGCAAGTTCTTGTGCATGAATTACCAACTTGATTATTTTTCGTATGATTTGTTTTTTCATTTGAACAAACTGTATTCTTTTTCCAGTTCAATTTTACGAACTCGTTCTTTGGTGATAGCAATGTAGTCGGGGTTCAACTCAAATCCAATAAAGTTTCTTTTTAGTTTTTTACATACGGCAAATGTTGTCCCAACTCCTGAAAATGGGTCAAACACTACATCTCCTTCGTTTGAACTGGCTTTTACAATCCGTTCAATTAACTTTTCAGGTTTTTGTATTGTGTTTAGAAGTTCTCTACCGATAAGTTCTTTAGACTTGTATGTAAGTTGCTTGATGTCGCCCCAAACATCGCCAGGGTTTTTTCCGTCTTCATTAAATTTTGTTTTACCGAATTGTCCGTTTGTAACTGAAGGAACTCTCTCGCATCGTAAGCGATGTTCAAGTTCAACAAGTTGAGGAACACGAATGTCGTCAAGGTTAAATGTCTTTGCTTTTCCTTTTGAGAAATAACAAATCAAATCGTAGTTGTTCGTATAATTCAGTCGTCCTTGCGCAAGTCGGCTTGGTTGATACCAAATAATTTTTCTGTTTAATGTCAGATAAGGTCGGAAGTCTATGAAGTCAATGCAGTTGTCTTTACCAAAAAGATACAATGCACCACCTGGCTTAAGAACTCTTGAAAAGAGCTTGATTAGATTAAGGTTGAATGTTTGTATGTCCGTTATCTTGTCCCACTCATTTGTTGTTACTCCGTAAGGACCATCACACACAATCAAATCAACGCTGTTGTCGTCAAGTTTATGTATAAGTTCAAGGGTATCGCCTTGATAAATTTCGTTTAGTTCCATATCACAATTTTAAGGATAATTTTTCATTTAGTCAGTCACAAAGCCGTGCAAGCTTTTTCACATTCTGTTGATGATGGCACAGACCGCCACTGGTGCGTAACGATTGCCGCCAACGGTTTCGGGCTTGGCGTAGTGGCGGGTTTCGGTGCAAAAAGCTCCAAGTTTGCACGTACCCCGCCTGACGCAAAACCCTTGTTAGCGGTTCGGCTTTCTATTTCGGTCGCCATAATAAGTGTTCGTTTGTTTTTGAAGTCTTGGTCGCAATGAACTGTGTGAAAAATACTTTTCTACTTTCGTTTGTGTAAGAAACTAAAATTTCAAGTTGTTCTAAGTGTCCAGGAAAGTGGTTAAGAAATTGACTTGCTTGTCCGCCATTTTTTGAGACTCTGTGCCTTAAAGTATAGTCTAACTCTATTAACTCACCTTCTTTTAGTGAAACAATTTCGTCTAATTTTTGCAAGTAATCATTTGCTGTCTTTACAATTTTTTCTATTTTAATATTGTAAGCGGTTTTACTAGAATTATTCTTAATTCTCAATTTGTAGTTCCAGTAAAATTCAAAGTCATAAACAGCATAAGAAATCGGTATTGGTTCTGGGTGGTCTTGTTTATGTGAAATTCCCAATAATTTCTGACCGTATAAACTTTCAGGATTGTTAACCAAGTCAATATCAATTCTTGGTCTTGCAAACAAAAAACTTTGTAGAGCAACAAGCTTGCTTACAATTGGTCGTGTAATAAATGAAACTGGAAAGTCCATACGGTCAGATAAATTTTGTTAGTAAGAGCTTTCGATATATTCCCACTTTTGGTAAAAGTCATTGTATTTGTAATGCCCTACTTTATTCCCATTTGCATCAAAAACATCGTAACGTTTATAAAAATCATTCCACTTTTTGTATCCAGTTTGATTTCCGTTTGAGTTGTACTTGTCAGTTCGGTTATACAAATCATTCCTTTTTTCATAATCTTGCAGATTTCCATTTTGGTCGTATGTTTCCTTTCTGTTATAAAAGTCATTTTGCTTTTCATACTTTACCATGTTACCGTTAGCGTCAAAATACTCAATACGGTTGTAAAAAGTATTTTCTTTTGCATAACCAATCATCCTTCCATAAGAGTCAAAAAACTCTGTTCTTTGGTAAAAACTGTTATACTTTTGTGATGTCTGTGCTTTAACAGCACTTGTCGTCAACACGATGACGAAGATTAAAATGATTTTTTTCATTTTTTTGTAATTTAATTTGTCGCCCACTCTGGTCGGTTTTCGGCTGTCCCGTTATTGTCT
This sequence comes from Sphingobacteriaceae bacterium, assembly GCA_037447455.1. Taxonomy (GTDB): domain Bacteria; phylum Bacteroidota; class Bacteroidia; order B-17B0; family Aurantibacillaceae; genus BPGX01. Next base: position 5,354 of record JBBIGQ010000028.1, read on the forward strand.
GCGGTCGTGTTTTTAAGCTGACCGCTAACTCTCTAATTGACGCAATATTTGTCAATTACAATGCAAATATACAAAAAAATATTTTACAGTGCAAATATACAGTAAAAAAATTTTCAAGTCATTGACTACAAGTGAATTATGTTGATTTTGAAAATATAGCAATATAAAAAACGCAATACATTTTTTGTGTTGTTACAGATTATTTTTTATACGACAATATTTACAGCAATGCAAAATATGCACTGCACTTTTTGTATTGTTATTATCAGGATTGTTGTTTTTGGGCTACAATTTGTCTAAAGGGCTTTTTATATTTTTGATGCTTGCGATAACGCAATGCTTCCGCTATAATTATTTCCGATTGATAGGCGTGTTGTTGATTATATTTTATGCCTTGATAGCAGGCTTGCCTACTATAACCAAGAAGTAAGCAAAGTTCGTTAACACAACGAGGCTCACTTTGTTCTACTGTTTCTACCGCTTGGCACCAAACTTTTTTCTAATATCAATCTTTAGCTGTTCTTCGGCTATATCTATCATTGCATTGAGCAATTTATTGTGCAGTTCTGCCTTGCGTAGTGCTGCTTGTAGTTACTTTATCTCTGTAGGCAATTGCACCTCCTGCGCTTGAGGTGTCTTCTCTTTTTTTGGCTTTCTTCTCATCGGTTTTCCTTGATATTGCGTAACCCACGAATGTATTAATCTATAATCAATACCGTATTTTTCTCCTAGTTTCCTATAACTGATTTCTCCTGTTAAATATTCGGCTATTATCACCTCTTTTTCTATTCTTTTTTAAGCTGTCCGGAAAAGGTCAAAAGTTGTCAACGGTTGCTGTCGGTTGTGCGGTCTGTCAGCATTGCAGCCAACGGTTGAGGCTAAAAGCTGGTGGGCATTTCGGAGCACTTCACTGTCAAAATACGATGAAGTTTATTAGATACTCTCCCCTTCAAAATAACACTTACCGCCTGCTTGATTTTAGCCTTTATTTTGTCTTTGTGCTTCTTGTTCGGAAAATAAATTTAATTCTTTTGGTAAAGTTTGTCCGTTTTTTTGTTGTATAAAGCCAAGCCTAAATTCATCTTTTATCTTTCCATTATTATTAAGTCGGTCAATTATCATTTTGTAATAGTCTGGATGCAATTCACAGCTTATGTAGTTTCTTTTTAAGTTTTTGCATGTAAATAATTCACTACCACTACCACCAAATAAAATAAATATGTCATCTCCTTCTTGTGTGCATGATTTAATAAGCATTTCAACCAATTTTAATGGTATTTGACATGAATGAAATGTTTTGTCTTTACTTACATTTTTTACTAAATCAAAATAAAACCAACTATATGGCATACGTCCCAAATGACCTGCTGCAATACGTCCTTGTATTCTTTTATCTGTAGGGTTTTGATAAGGTACAGCTACATTGTTTTTGTAAAATTTATTGTCTTTACTTTTTGTTGCGTGTAAAATGCTTCTGTGTGCTGTTGTAAAACGTCTTGGGCTATGACCTACATTCGTATTGTATATCCAAACATAATCTTGCACATCATAAGCATTATCGTCTAAAAACTTAACTCTCAAGTGAGCGTTTTGTTTCGGATAATTCATCATAAATAAACTCCCTGTTGGTTTTAAAACTCTCAAACTTTCTTTTGTGAGTTCAATATACCAATCAATATAATCGCTCCATTTTTGAGTATAATTTTTCCCTGCATAATTAATTCCAACATTATAATCGGGGTCGCCATAAACCATATCCAATGAATTGTCAGGAATACGTTTTAATACAGTTATAACATCTTCATTAAAAACTTTATTTCTATACTCTTCAATCATACGAGTAATTATTTTGGATTAATTTATAAGAAGCTGATTTTACAAATTTTATTGATGTAATATCAAGAGGTTTTGAGAAAGTATATGCCCATAATTTTAAAACATCTCCTGTTTTAGATTTTTCTCTAACTACATAAACTCCATATATCTCTTTAATCTTTCCTTTTAGTGTATCTTGAAGATTTGCATTATAGTAATACAAAAATGTATGATACAATTGATATACAGAAAAGCTATCAGGTTTCCCATTTTTAGCTTCAAAAACACCAATAATCCCTTTAAATTCTATGGTTAAATCAACTTCTATTTGAATATTGGTCAATTCAAGTTTTGTTCCCTTTCCGAAAGAATACTTAAAAGAGGTTTTTATTCTGTGAGGAAAGTATGTCTTTGGTCTTTTTAATATGTCAATGTCTTCAAATTCAGTATCTTTTCCATAAAGAAAATGATGTAAAATGCGTTGATTATTTGCAACCGATAATATGTTGCTTTCACTTGAATTAAACTGATTTAGTAAACTTTTTTTATAATTCCATTTTATTGATTTTTGTATAGGTTCAAAATCGTGATATACTTTTTCAATACCCTTAACAAATTTATGTTTGCCACTTCCGATGTGAATAATCGCTAAGACATTTTTTATCAACATTGCAGGTAATTTTACTTTCTTTGCTGTCAAGTTTAGTAACATCAAAAGGGTTTCCAAACCCTACTTTCTTACATACATCTTTCACAATGTCATTATGAAAAGTATAGTCATTCTTGTGTTTACAAATTTTATATAGTTCTTCAATTACTTGTTCTTTTTTGCTTGCCATTTCATTTTATTTTTTAAAATACAAAATTAGTAATTTTTATTCAAATTCATTGTTCGTCTTTTTCGAGCATAAGGCATAACGGTTTGGGTATTGCCGAAGGCTGGGATTTTTAGCACAAAAGTTCAATCGAAGCCGTTCAGCCGCCATAACGCCAAACCGCTATTATAGGCAGTTTTTATTTCGGTTCTGTGAATACATAAAGTAACATATGTGTCTTCTTTTTTGAGTTTAGTTCGTCCGGTCCAGTGTAGATGTAGTTAATTTTTAAGTCTGAATGCTTGTTTTCAAAGTCTTTAAGAGTGTTTTCCATTGTGATTTTGTCGCCCAAAAAAGGAATATCAAACTTATAAACGCCTTCAACTACTTCTTCGCCTTGAACGGGTTGGGTTTTGTTAGCAAAAGTTTCTTTTGAAAAGCTGAAAAGTGAAACTGTAGTAATCACTGTAAATAATGTTCCAACTAACATACCCACTTTAATGTCTTTGGACATTGAAAATTTAATTACTCTTTCATCGGTCAGCGAATTGTATTTATAAATCACCCAAGATATTACAAGGATTATCCAGAATATGGTGTGTTCGAGCAAGGTAAATCTGTCGCCAAAAATTTGGTCGCCAATTGAAAACAAGCTAAATGTAAGAATAGAAAAACCAATTCCACGATAAAACCATTGCTCTGCAATTTTGTCTTTCGTTTTGTATAAGTTGAATAATGAAAATGCAAAGCAAACAAATGCAACAATTTCTAAAAATGAAATCCCTGCCAATGCTATTGTAGCAAAAATTGGGTCGGTCAGTCCCAATGAAGCAAAGAATTTTATAAATAGCGTATAAAAGTCTGCACCAACCCATAAAGGATAAACGTCTGGAACGATTTTGTCAATTACGGTAGTTGCTGAAAACAACGTCCAGTGAATAAGGATTAAGTATTGAATTAATTTTTTCTCTTTCATTTTTTCTCTGTTTGAATGTAAATAATTAGTCCGTCAGATTCGCCTAATCGCAATTGTGCTGGTGCTGTGTATATGTAGGTGATTTTCTCTGTTGGGTTGTCTGTTTTGAATTTTGCAATTGAGTTTTCAAATGCTTTGCTACCTGCAAGAAATGGAAATTTAATTTTGTATTTGTTGTCAGCGATTTTTTCTGCACTCACGGCTTGGGTTCTTTCCACAAACGAAGTATGATTGTGCCAAAAAATTGAGAATGTTGTTACAGCAGTAATCGCTAATACAACAATGCTTGAAACTATAAATTGCTTTCTGCCAATTGAGAAATTGTCAAAAAGTTGGATTTTGTCCACACGAATAAAAATAATCCAAGACAACAAACCAATAAACCAAAACAGTCCGTGTTCTAAAAGTTCAAAATGGTCGCCAAACACTTGGTCGCCAACAGAAAAGTAGGTATAAGTGATGAGCGTTAAAGCAATGCCAATAAAAAACCAAGAACGGGTAGCGTCCAAATTCTTTTTTGCAAAATGATATAACGCACCAGCAAAAAATACAAACGCAAATGTTTCTAAACCTGCTGTAATGACTAAGGCAATATTTGCAATGATAGGCTCTCCAAGTCCGAGTGAGTCAAAAAAACGTTCAATTTGTGCAAACCTGTCTTTACCGACAAAGAGAAAATGTGCACCGCCAATTACTTTGTCAACAATGTTGAGTAACCAAAATAATGCCCAGTAAATAAGTATGAAATACCTAATGAGGTCTTTCCCAATTATTCTGTTTGTAAAGTCTGAATTTTTATTTTCCATTTCTTAAAATATTTCTTTTTTTGTCAGTTAATAATAACGGGCGTTGTCTTGGTAAAATTGCCTATAACGTTTTGCGGATAACCGAAGTTTTCCCGAAGTGAAAATTTGGGTGAGGCGCTGCAAGAGCCGATAGGCGAGAGTGCAACGTGGCAAGGAAGCCGAAGGCTTCCGCAGAGTTCGAAAACCTGCCGTAAATTCTGTTGTTGCCGTAGTTTTTTCTTATTTTCTATCATTCATTCAATTTTCTCCGTAAGGGCGGGGGCTTTAATAACTTATCTCTTGAAATTTAAGATTATCTCCGTCTAATTCATATTCAATATATTTTATAGGCATACACCGATTATTCTCTTTGTTAAATTGTTTAAAACTTTCTGTAATTCTTTTGTAATTTTCTGATGTTTTGTTAGTTATTTTTTTAGAAATTAAAACTGGTTGGATGTCGCTTATTCTATTGGGAATATAATATTGTTCTAACCAGTCAACATACCTTTGAATTTGGATAATATTGTCTGTGTTTGCTTCAACAGATTTTAGTTCAATAGGTAAAACAATTTTTATATCCCCTTTAATCAAAGAGAGCAATACATCAATTCGTTGCATACTTACGCCACAAGAGACTTCATTACCTAACCATTCAAAACTTAAACCATTAAGCAAACTTTTATCCAAACTTTTGTTAGTTCCTCTACCTATATTTTGGACAACATACGCCTGTAAATGAGTTTCAAATGCTTTATTATCCCTGTATTTTTTAATCAATCTTGGAAGAATGTTTATTACTTCTTTTCTTCCTGTGTAGTTGTGTAGAATGTTATCCTGTTTTATCTCTTGGGTCTGAACATCAAAAGTTAATTTCTGTCCTATGAGTGTTTGACGATTATTCTTATCTCTCAACAATTTAAAGAGTCTTTCACTTTCATATATCGTAATCATGGTATTGCCACGATTACCCTTTAGTTTTCTGTAAATTAGGCTCCAAAGCATTTGATTAGGTGATTGAATATACTTTATTTCGTCTAATGCTTCCCATTCAGTTACGCCTTTTGCGTAAATCTCAAAAGGTTCAAGTAATGTCCTGAATGTTAATGATTTTATTAGTTCTTGTTTTAAGAATTGGCTGGGGTTATTATTGTCCAAAAAAGATAAATCTTCTTTGGCTTTAAAAATTCCATAGAATTTACCTTCCCAAACTTTTTCAGAGTAATTTTGTTGTAAATAAAAAATAACAAAATCACCCTTTCTGATTCTTTGAGAGTCAGCAATCATTCCGACCAAATTATTTTCAGATGCATGATTCAAAGTTGTGTTTGCATTGTTATTAAAATCGATAACGTTATCCTTCGCACCTGTTCCTGCAAAAAGATATTCTAAATGATACTTGAATGTAGTCGTATCTACAATAAAAACATGTGTTGTTGTCATTTTTTCACCTTCTTAAATAAAAATATATATTCGTGTTTGAAAATGTAAAATCCACCGACTAAAGCCCTGTATCTCCATAATTCTTTTTGATTCATTTTTCCCTTTGTCCCATCAAAATTCTTAATAATTGTAGATTTTAGGATATACCCTCTTTTCAAAACTTCGTTCATTGTATAAAATGCCAACGGAATCCACTCTCCTTGCGAATATTTATCTCCAATTACAACAGCAAAATATCTTCCCTTATCTAAAATATCGTAAGTGTTATCCACAACTTTACCAAATAAATTCAAAAAATCTTCAACACTTTTAGCATTCGATAAATCTTTATCATTCTTACTAAACTTTATAATATCCCAATATGGAGGGTGCATTATTAGAAATTGAACAGATTTAATACCTCTTTCTTCTAATTCTTGTTTAAAATTCAATTCTGTACTATCAGCAGTAATAATCTCGGTTTTAACATTAAATTTGTTTTCTTCGGCAGATATGTTGTTATGTGCAATTTCTACCACTTCTGGTAATAATTCAACACCAATTCCATTTCTACCCAATCTTTTACACTCAATAAGCGTTGTTCCACTCCCTAAAAAAGCATCTAAAACCCACTCACCTTGTTTGGTATATCTTCGCAAGAATTGATTTGGGATTTGTGGAATGAAATTTCCCCAGTAACCAGCATTATGAGCACCTGATTTATCTCTTTTATCTAAAATCCACAAACTTTCTGTCAGAATATCCTGATATTCTTTCCAACGATTAAGATTTAAGTCATTTATCTTGCTTGTTTTAATTTCAGTTAAACTTTTTATTAGCCGCGTGATATAATATTTTGCTCTTTCAATAGTTTGTGATTCTGTTATTTGGTTTAATTCTTCTAAAAGTATGTCTTTATTTACTTTTGCAGTGTCACCATTAGAAGAAATATTTAATAAACCAAAATTGTCTTTTCTTGGATTTTTGATAACTTCAATTATTTTCTGTATTTCAATTTTTATTTTATTATTTTCATTAAGTTGTTCAATTTTAGTTAGAACTTCTAAAAACATATCTTGATTAATTATAGATTCTGTCCTCCAATTAGTTTTTTTATCAGAATTACTATCAAAATCAAATAAAATTATATTATTGTCTTTCATATTAACCGCCATAACATAAAGCAACAATTATTATCATTATAAATCTTCTTGTTTTTAAGTCCATAAAAAACTCTCGCCCGCAAAAATAAGAAAAAATTTTGTTTAGCTTTCGTTAGATGAAAGTTGCATAGCAATTTCATTCTCTCTTTTTCCCCTATGAAGTTAAGCGAAGGCAACAACATCATGGAATTTACGGTCTCCTTTCCGTGAAAGGCAGGTTTTCAAATTACACATAACGACTGTTATGTGCCCCGAGCCGATAGGCGAGAGTGAAACGTGGCAAGGAAGCCAAAGGCTTCCGCAGAGTTCGAAAACCTGCCGTAAATTCCGTTGTTGCCGTAGTTTTTTTCTTATTTTCTATCATTCAATTTCTCTCCTGAAAGGGCTGGGGCTTTTATTTTATTTTCAAAATCATCAAAGTTGTCAAACCAATACCTTCTATAATTTTCCAAAACATCTGCTATCCCTCG
>JBBIGQ010000029.1:0-11706 GCA_037447455.1 Sphingobacteriaceae bacterium
ATTGTATGGATAAAAGATGCGATGAAAAACAAATTGGTAGTTGGTTCTCAAGCGCGTATTCTTTATACAGACGCAGAAGGACGAATTAAAATTGCTCTCAAAATCAATGACGCCATTAAAAAAGGATATATCAAGGCACCGGTTGTTCTTGGAAGAGACCATCACGATGTCAGCGGCACAGATAGTCCCTACAGAGAAACCTCTAACATCTACGACGGCTCAAAATATACAGCCGATATGGCGGTACACACGTTTGTAGGCAATGCAGTAAGAGGTGCTACCTGGGTGAGCTTACATAACGGCGGCGGTGTTGGCTGGGGAGAAGTCATCAATGGGGGATTTGGATTGGTATTAGATGGAACTGAATCAGCCAGCAAAAAAGCACAGCAAATGTTATTCTGGGATGTTAATAATGGAATAGCCCGTCGCTCTTGGGCTCGCAACCAGGAAGCTATGTGGGCTATTACAAGAGAAATGAACCGCACCAACGAATTATCTGTTACAATGCCCTATCTGGTGGATGATAACACTCTCCATGATTTTCTAAAGTAACTACAACACTATCCAATAAATAAAATTTATTATGCGTCAACGTCTAAGCAAATTATTTATTGAATTTACAAAAAGTGAAAAAAATTCAGGGCTGATACTAATTGTTTGTACACTGCTCTCCTTAATTATGGCTAATTCAGTATTTTCAGAACAATACATTCAGTTCTGGCACCATCACATCAGTATTTCTTTTTTTAATTTAGAACTCAATTATTCATTAGAACACTGGATAAACGATGGTTTAATGACCATATTCTTTTTGTTAGTAGGTCTTGAAATTGAACGAGAATTATACGAAGGCGAATTACATCCTATCAAAAATGCTATTCTTCCCATTGTTGCTGCAATAGGCGGGATGCTGGTACCAGCACTTATTTATTCTTTAATTAATCTTAATTTACCAACTATCAAAGGATTTGGTATTCCGATGGCAACCGATATTGCTTTTTCACTTGCCATATTATCTTTAGTTAGTAACAGAGTGCCTTTCAGTTTAAAGGTACTTCTCACAGCACTAGCAATCATAGATGACCTTGGCTCTATTTTTGTCATTGCCTTTTTTTATGGTAAAAAAATCCAATGGTTTTATGCAATGCTTTCTATCAGCATTTTCATAATACTTCTTTTAATGAACCGTCTGAAAATTTATCGGTTAACTCCTTATTTAATGTTGGGGATACCGATGTGGTATTTCATGATGCAATCCGGCATACACGCCACTCTATCTGGTGTTTTATTGGCATTTGCGCTTCCCTTTAACTATAAAGGTGAAAAAAATCCTTCAATACGATTACAAGAGCTGCTACACATTCCTGTTGGGTTTATAATTTTACCATTGTTTACATTAGCCCATACAGCAATACCAATTAAATTAGAGTATATCAATAGTTTATCAGGCGCTCATGCTCTTGGCATCGGTCTTGGATTATTGGTGGGGAAACCATTAGGCATAACATTAGGTATTCTGCTTTTCACTCAACTCAAAATTGTTACTCTTCCTGAAAATGTCAGCTGGTATAGAATAGTAGCAACGAGTGTAGTAGCGGGTATCGGGTTTACTATGTCCATTTTTATTACCCATTTAGCATTTAACGAAGAAGAACTTATTCAATCTTCAAAATTAATGATTTTACTTGGTTCGTTTATTTCTGGTCTAACTGCTTATTTGATGTTTATGTTCAGTAAAGTAAAGTAACTTACAATTTTACTTTCATTCCTTCTATAGCCAAATCTGTATTTTCAAAAACTGTACGAGCTTCATTTAATAATGGTTCTAATTTTTTATATCTGGATGAGTAATGACCAATCAGTAATTTTTTTGCGGATACTTTTTGCGCCATTAATGCCGCTTCCATAGATGTAGAATGCTGAGTAATTTTTGCCAAGGTTTGATGTTCGTTTAAAAAAGTAGCTTCGTGATAAAGCACATCCGGGCTCATAATTATATCTGGGAGTCGCTCTAAAAATGCCGTATCTGAACAATACACATATTTTCTTGGCGAAGAAGGTGGTGTTGTTACTTCCTCATTTTTTATCATTTTTCCTTCTTCATCTTCTGCATCCATTCCTTTTTTCAATCGATGAAATTGATGAATAGGTATTTTATATTCTTGGATTTTTTCTTTAATAATATTGCGTTCTCGTTCTTGCTCCTGTATTACAAAACCAGTAGTAGGTACACGATGAATAAGCGGAAAAGTAAATATCTTGAATTTATTATTTTCAAATACACATTCCAATACTTTATCTTGCGTATATATAAATTTCAAAGGATAAACAATTTTGGCCTCAGAATATTTAATAATTGTTTTAATGATTTCTTCTAATTCTTTTGGTGCAATAATTACTAATTCCTTCTTCCTTTGTAATAAACTTAAAGAAGTAAGCAGACCCGGCAATCCAAATATATGATCGCCGTGAAGATGACTTATTAAAATCACATCCATACGTGCAGCACGTAATTTGTATTTTTTTAATTGCATCTGAGTTCCTTCCCCACAATCTATTAAAATATACGAACCATTAATATGTATGAATTGTGAGGATGGAAACCTATTAAACGCTGGAATAGCAGAAGACGTTCCTAAAATAGTCAACTCAAAAGGCGGCAAGTACATAGTAAAATAAACCACTCATTACCTTTCGTTGATGAAAAGAAATTCTGATTGAATATACTTACTTTATTTATTAATCACAATCCTGTTACGAACAAGCGAGGAATTAGCGTGGTTAGAAATATTATAAAAATAAATGCCGCTTTCTAATTCAGACACATCAAGAGTAAAGGTATTATTCCCAATTTGCGACGCAAGTGCTTTATTGAGTAGTACTTTTCCTGTAACATCTGATAGCGATATTTGCAACAATTCAGATACGGAACTATTAAAATTTATACTAATGTTATTGGCAGCAGGATTAGGATATAAAGTAAAATTAGAAATATTATTATAAACATCTTGAATACTCGTAGCCGGTAAAATATTGATAATGTAATAATCAATATTTTGTGTTTGAATTTTACTTCCTGTATTTGGATCGACAGGCGTTGGGCAATTTTGAAAAGAAAGGATGGTTGTTCCATACACATCTACCTGAAAATGTAAAGTATAAGTACCTGCCGTAGTAGGAGTTCCGGAAATAATGGCACAACTATTAGCATTACCCGGGAACTTTAAGTTAGATGGATTACCGGTAAGAATCAATCCTGGCGGTAAATTATAATTAGGATAAGATGGTGGAACTAACAACTCAAATCTTGTAAAACAAATTTTGACAGGCGATTGTACGGTGTCTAACGGTACTTTTACAGTAATGTTTTGAGCATACGGTTGTCCCACCTGCCCGGAGACAAAATTAGTCGCACTATCCGGCCAAATGCCATACTTTGGCGAAGCTATAAAAACGGGGTCTAATGTACAAGTGGGCTGTGCCTGCATAACCACATTAAAGCCAATAAAAACAAGTGTAATAGCCCAAAGAAACCGCTTACTTTTAAGAATAGTAAAGATTTTTTTCATACATGCTTTTTTAAAGTTATTGGCTCAAAGATACGATAAATTTTTCAAACAAGCTTGAAAATAATTAGCCTTTATTAAAATATTTTCTTGTTTAATGCAACAACGTAACATGCCCGATTTTATAGTGTGCATTTTTTAATGCATCTCTATATCTGATTTTATACACATACACGTCTTGCGGCAATTTTTGTCCATTCTTTGTTCCATCCCAGCCCTTCGTAATATCATTGGTTTTAAATATCAGATGTCCCCATCGGTCAAAAATGAGCATCTCATATCCGCCTTCTAAATCCAATCCATAAGGCGAATACACAGGTTTAAATTCTTCATTCAAACCATCATCATTAAAAGGTGTAAAAGCATTGGGTACATAAAAACCATATTCATTTTTAACTGTAATAGATTTAGTAACAGAATCTTTACAACCATAAATGTTAGTTACCCACAAAGTAACAGGATAAACTCCGGCTGCTGTGAAAGTAGTAGAGGTATTTACCTCGCTCGTGCTATAAATATTTGCTACATTCCAAGTATAAGTATTGCCACTAATTGGAGATGAATTATTTAATAGCATTATTTCTCCGTTTGCAACTGTTAATTCATAATCCGGTTCTGCAATGAAATCCGCTTCTGGCCTTGGATATAGTACCAATTGATTCGGCATTACAGAGTACGCTGTACATCCTACATCATCTATGTAACCAACTCCCACGCTGTAAGTACCGGGGTTGGAAAGAACTGGATTGTAGGAAAATCCTTGATATGGTGGTAAACCTTGCACTAACCACGTGATTGTTCCCACACTTACAGAATTTACACTTAAATTAAATTCCGTAGGTGTACAACCTTTAAGGGGATTAGCCACTATTGTTATCGTTGGTTGGGGACTTACTTTGACAGCAATAGTACTTGCATCTGGGCATAAAGTAGTGGTAGGGGTAGAATGTGTTGAGTACTGTAAAGTAAACAATCCTGGACTGGAAAGCGACGGCTCAAAAATTCCACCATTCACGCCGGCCCCTGCCCATGTACCACCAGGATATTGTACAATTGAATTTAAATTAAATGGTTGTGCATTGTAACAAAAAGGACCAGCAGTGCCTGTTAACGTAGCAGGTACGAATTGTTCTACGGATATGTTAGCCGTTGTAGTTTTCTGACACGCACCATTCGAAGCAAAAATAGTGTAAGTAATTAAATTATTACCAATGTTAGCAGCATTAGGATAAAACATTCCATTAGCGGTTAAGGCATTGGAAATACCAAATGTTCCACCACTCGGTGTAACTGTTACTTGCTGTGGTGGAAAAGTATTACAATAAGGTCCCATTGGAACGATTAAAGGATCTGGTAAAGAATCTATACTTACCACAAGATAAGAGGTGTCTGGACATAAAGATACGGTCGGCACAGAATGATTAAAGTATGTTAATGTATAAGTACCCACACCGGCTGCACTAGGATTAAATACCCAGCCATTTACAGCACTGCCGCTCCATACTCCATTATTATCCTGAACCAATGCTTGTAAATCAACCGTTGGATTGGGTAAACACATTGGTGAAATTGACCCAGTTAATGTAGCAAGATGAAATTGTTCTACGGATATGTTAGCCGTTGTAGTTTTCTGACACGCACCATTCGAAGCAAAAATAGTGTAAGTAATTAAATTATTACCAATGTTAGCAGCATTAGGATAAAACATTCCATTAGCGGTTAAGGCATTGGAAATACCAAATGTTCCACCACTCGGTGTAACTGTTACTTGCTGTGGTGGAAAAGTATTACAATAAGGTCCCATTGGAACGATTAAAGGATCTGGTAAAGAATCTATACTTACCACAAGATAAGAGGTGTCTGGACATAAAGATACGGTCGGCACAGAATGATTAAAGTATGTTAATGTATAAGTACCCACACCGGCTGCACTAGGATTAAATACCCAGCCATTTACAGCACTGCCGCTCCATACTCCATTATTATCCTGAACCAATGCTTGTAAATCAACCGTTGGATTGGGTAAACACATTGGTGAAATTGACCCAGTTAATGTAGCAAGATGAAATTGTTCTACACTAATAGTTTGAGTAGAACTTGCAGAACATGTGCCACTGCCAGTAGTGTACATTACAGTGTTATTACCAATACTTGCCAAAGATGGTGTAAAAATTCCTGTATTGCTTAAATAAGATGTAGTAGTCCACGTACCTGTATTGGGGGTAACGGTAAGTTGTACTGGTGTAAAATTATCACAAACAGGTGAAGGTGCAGTAATGGTAGGTGTAATCGGCACATATATCTGCACAGTAGCCGTTTGAGATTGAGCACAGTTGATTTGATTAATTGGGCTAACCGTTACTGTGTAGATCATAGTTGTACTGGTTGTAACAGTTGGTATACACATCGTAGATTGAGTGTTGGTGGAAGATAGAAAAGTAGATGGTGACCAGTTATACGTGAATTGAGATGGATTGGCTCCTGCACAATTTCCAAAACGTGCATTGGGACGATTCATACTTGTAGTACCACTCGCCTGTCCACACGTCGGTTGAAAATGACTGTAATAATATACACATCTTACAACTCCTGTATTGGTCGACAACATGACAGGATTATAAGTATATCCCACTATATTATAGCAAACATCCACTAATATATTAGAAGTCCCGTCCCAATCATAATTGACGGTAAAGTTATGTGTATTCCATCCATTCACAGGGGTATAGTTAGCAGGGCCCCATACGGTTGTGAAACCAGAATTATCAAAAGAAGATGTTAACTGAGTAGCAGATGTACATTTAATTTTTATTGTTAAACCGGGTAATGTTCCAACATAATTACTTGGTATGGAACTTACAAAAAATGCTATAGAACTTAGTTTGCCCGGCTGTACACCAGCAGCTAATAATTCCGCCGCCGTAAAAAGCATTTGATGTCGGGCATTTCTGTACCAGTTTCCATAAACACTTGGCCAGGTGTATTGTGTGTTTTGGTTATTTCCATTCCCTACTTGAACGATATTAGGACTAGTGCACATTCCGGAGACAGGCCCACAGGAAGTTGGTGCCATGGTAACAAAATTAACAGCCAGATTCACAGTACCTGTGTTACACAGCGATGCCGTTGTTGGAGTAAGTGTAAAACTCCAGTTGTAAGGACTAATCGTAAAAGTAGTCGTGTAAAAACAAGAACCGTCAAACACCGTAGCGGTATAGGTACCAATTGCTAAGCCCGTTAAGCTATCTTTTTTACTAAAGCTGGTTAATGTATGATTATAACTTGCACCTGTTACAGAATACGAGAATGGGCCTGTATTGGGCGTTTGAAGATTTACGGTGGCATAACCAACATTGCCGCTGGATGGACAAATAGACGCCACGCTACTCATTTGAACGTTACCAATTGGGTTAGTAGATTGAAGTATGTATCGCACAGAATCTTTACAACCTTGTGCTGTAATATAAGACATATAGATATTCATTCCGTTGGATGGAGGCGTAACCGTCATACTGGATTGGCCATTAAAGGCAGAAGCTGGTAAAAAGTTAGACCACCACCATTGATAACCACTCCCTCCGGGCGGAGCATTAATCACCGCAAAAGAATTACCATTACAATAATATACTGCTTGAGTTGAAAAAGTAGGTGGTGTAGTTCCCACTTGAACAGTAGCAGTAGCAAACCCACAGGAAACAGCCGTAACTGTAACAGAATAAACACCCGGCGGTAAATTAACTGCCGTGTTGGTTGTACTTACAGTGGATCCGCTACTATTTGCCCATGTATAATTATATCCCGTATTACTTCCCGTTACATTAACCCAGGTAGATCCACTTGATCCGTTGACGCAACTCGGATTAGAGCCAATGGCTGTAATTTGAACATTGGATATTTTAATAGTATCGTTTAAAGTTAGAGTACAACCGCTACCTGTAACCATTTGTACCTGATAAACCTGCCCCGTAATGGCAGGATTAACAGTAATTGTTGGCGTGTTTCCACCTTGCGCAGCCGGTACAGGAGCTCCAAATGGATCATACCATTGATAAGCCACAAACCCTGATGGGGCTGTGAGTATAGCAAAGTTGGTACCCATACACATACTGGAAGTAGCACCACCGGAGGAACATTCGGCATCTACATAAGCATAGGCCTCATGACCTCCCAAGCAACAACCTCCCACTGTAAATTCCAGATAGACAGTCGTTACAGTAGAGTACATTGGTGAAGTTAAATCAACAGAATATAAACGCCACGGTCTGAATAAATACCACGATGAACGAGAAGAGACCTTAAAGGATGTATCACTTGCTGCTTGGGTTGCATTTATATCATAATTACCACAAATTCCACCTAATAGATTCATATTTTGATCTAAAAAACGAGTCCTAAAATAGGGTTGTTCATTATTTGCATGACCCGGATTGTTTAATACAACCGCAAAAGCAACCTGTATATTTTTATTTCCTGGTGTAATATTAAAAGTATACGTAATTCTGCCCGCTCTATAGTTCCATTGTGTATAACCATTCAAACGAACACTATATGGATCATTGAAAAACGGACACTTAAATGGAATTAGTGAAACATGATTACCTCCTACGTTTAAAGTTGCAATAGAATCATACCCCCCTTGAAAATATCCATTCGGACCATTAGGATTAGTAGGTGGAATGTTCAAGAGAGTATGATAATTGGTACTATTCAAAGCAGCATTATTTCCTTGAGGTGAATTTATACCATTGGAAATCAATGTATATACAGGTGAGTTAGATCCTGCTGGCCCACACACAGTAGAATTTCCAACGCTTCCTACCCAATTATTAAAATTACCCAATTCAAAGCTGGCATTAGAACAATATGCACTCTGAATTTGATGTCCACCAATTCCTTTTGCTGACGCATTATCTGCATAAGGATCATAAGTGCCTTTGTTTATTTGAACTAAATTTTTAGGATCAAGCAATCCATTTTTAATTTTATACTGCAATTCCAGTTCATATATTCTTCTTTCAATATAAAAAGCAATATCATCATCTGTTTTTGCGCCATTTTTAATAGCTTCTTGATGCAATGCATCTTTACTTACACCTAATTTTTCTAGTGGTATTTTAGAATTATTTTGAGCAAAAGACATTGCTATAAAAAAAGTAAGAGATACCGAAAATAATTTTAATTGTTTCATAATTTAATTGTTTCATAAATTGATAATTTTGCCTTCAAATATAAATAATAATCCGTTCATCAACCTAATTTTTCGCTCAATAAAAGTACCTGTTCAATAAATAAAACACCTATTTCACTCAATGAAGTATAAAATTACAAATTTAAGAGAAAAAATTACGCTGTTTTTCTTTAAAAAATAACTAACTATTTTATTACAATTATTTTCTTATTCACCACCTCTTGAGTATTGAATTGTATTTGTACAAAATAAATACCTTCAGAAATTTTTTCATTCAATAGGATGCTTCTATCGTTTACATCTTTGATTTCATAAATTTGTTTTCCACTAATATCCATAATCTTTACTGAATGTATGACTTCATTAGATAGGATATTAATGTTACCTAAAGTAGGATTAGGATAAACCATCACCCCATCATTATTTGTATTCAATTCATTTACACTGGTAACATTCACTGTTTTTCTCACTAAAAAATCATCAAAATAAAATCCATCTTCTGTTCCATAAATATCTGAGGTTAATACAAACTTAAATAACACATTGTTACCTACATAGGGGGTTAAATCTATTTCTTCTTTTACCCAATCTGTTTGTTTGCCATCATATACAGGGATAGTCTCACCAAAGCTTAAAGGAGGCGTTTGATACTTTGAACACAACGCTGTCCAGGTGCTTCCATTATTGGTACTAATATAAATATTCACAAAATCATAATTTTTTTCTGTAACAAATCTTGCATAGTATTGAAGGTGCGCATAATTTGCATTTGTCAAATTCAGTGCATTTTTTAGTACAATATACTTGTTAGCATTATTAGAATAATTTCCAGACGGACTATCGGTGATACTGGAAGGCGATGAGACAAAACTATTGTTTGTTATCCCCCAACCATTTGTATTCCAGTTTGAAAGAGAATTACCATTGTCATAAAGTAATATAACAGGCGTACCAAAAACTTTTTGAATAGTATCGTGATGAGTGTAAAATCCATTATTGATTGCAATGATATACTTTATTTTTTGTCCTTGAGTTAATCCGCCTGATAAAGTAATTGGAATTGAGTCCATTACTTTCTGATGGACATTCAAGGTATATGCCTTTGGTGTTCCGGTTGATGCAATGCCACTTACAGGCAAAATAGATACGGCAAACTGTCCATTTCCCGTTACCCCTAATCTTTGCAGGGAGTAATTGATAAAACCATTTGATGAAATAAAATTATCTTCTTCATCATTGACAACTGCATAATTAGTTGCCAACATTCCAAAGTGCAGATTCTGATAAAAAGTTGTTTTACAAATATCAATAATTCTGCTGGCTGCCGGCCAAAATCCATCATTGGCTGAACCAGCTTCCGGCGTAGTAGAAAAAATTTTATTCTTAGTTGATTGCTCACCGTACATCCAATCATCACTATTTCCATTAGCTACATAATTAACGGTCTGATCGCCAGTTCCATATAAAAATCTATCTTCCCTTGTCAAATGCTTGCCCCAATTAATAAAAGTAACAGAATCGGGCATCAAATAACTTGCAATATATCCCCACGGATAAATATAGAGATTGCTATAGGTATGTGCATTCAAAGCATTGACAAATTGATGTGCTATGCAAAAATCCCGTACTACCTGAGTTTCAGGTTCAGAAAAAGACCCAGTACCACGATACGTGTCAGAATTAGTATTGGGTGAAGAACCAATGTTATCATATCCCCACATATAGCCATAATTTCTGTTTAGATCTACACCATAGGTTCCATCACCGTTGTTTCTTCTGTTTTTACGAAACATTCCACCTCCATATTGGATTAGTAGTTTTATTGTATTCGTAACCATCAGGATTTACACAAGGTATAAAATAAAGCTCAGTATTGTTGACAAGGAACTGTACATCAGGATCGGTACTATGATTTTCCAATAAATACCACATAAAGAAAATTAATTGTGAAAGAGAAGCCGGTTCTCTGGAGTGGTGTAATGCTGTATACAATACTTCTGGCTCTGGCTCATCAACATTAGGATTATCAGAAATTTTTACATAATAAATTGGTCGTCCTTGTATACTATTTATCGGGCTGATGGCTTGTTTTACAGTAATAAGATTGGGATACAATAGCGCCATACTGTCTAAAATCTGATACATTTCATTCAATGTAAAAAAGCCCCCATACTTCCTAAATGAAAATGCGCCGGTTTTTGAAAATTAAATTGGTCACAATTACTGATAAATTGCACTTTTTCAGAAGTCGCTTGTTGGTTTCTTTCCTGATAATACTGACTCATATCTTCAATGAGTATTTCATAATTTACAGAAGTTTGTTTTATCAAATTCAGCTCGCTTTCAGAAACTTCAGTAATAATTCGTTCATTAGAAAAATGTGCGTGGTCAATGGCTACACCTTTTTCTGCTAATTGATGTAAGATTTCATTAGGCGACCCTAACAATTGAACACGATAATACTTTTCAACATTTTGCCCGAATGCTATAACAACAGAAAGCAATGCAAAGTAAAAAAATAATACTCTTTTCATACAGAAATTTTTGGGGAAATTTAAACAATAACTTTTTAGCGGTACTTAAAATAAAAACAAATTATTACAAATGGTCAAATTTCAAATTTATTTGGTATGCTAAAATCCATCAAGCCCTTCAAAAATAAATTATAACTATTTTTGCCAATCCAATTTTTAGTAAAATGAAAAATTACCTTGTCCTGTTTCTAATTTCTATCAAAACCTTGTTAGTTGCTCAGATTGGACTGACAGCAAAATTTAATGGAATTGCAACTGCAGGTAATAAAGGTGAACTGGAAGTAACCATTACAAAAAATAATATCAATAGTTTTGCCAAGTATCAAGTAGAATTCCCATCAGGAATAAGCTTTTCAGACATAGACAACAAAGGTGGTAATTTTACAATTGAAGGTAATAAAGCAAAAATTGTATGGAT
>JBBIGQ010000030.1:0-10346 GCA_037447455.1 Sphingobacteriaceae bacterium
AAGTTTAACGTAATAAAGTGATGTTGCCTTTTTCCTTGTAGCTTGTTTGGTCAAGGAACACGGCTTCTAATAAGTAGACATAAACCCCGGTGTTTTGAGGTTTTCCCTTAAATGTGCCGTCCCAGCCATCGTTGATGGAATGTCTTTCAAAGATCAGATTACCCCATCGGTTGTAAATTTTGAAATGCAGTTCGGCAACATTTTTACCAAGCACATGAAGGACATCGTTGTTGCTGTCTCCGTTAGGGCTGAAGGCATTGGGTATATAGATGAATTATTGACAATTGGCAATATCGTTGAGTATTTGTATGCTGTCTTTGATTTTGCAGTCATTGGCATCGGAGATGGAGATGCTGATAGAGGTCGTGTTGGAGCAACCAGCGGGAGAACTCACTGTTAAGGAATAAGTACCATTGTTGGAGCTAGAAACATTAGTTAAGATAGGATTGGGATTATTACTGCTAAAGCCGTTCGGTCTTGTCCAGGTGTAGGTCATTCCGGCGGGGGTAATAGTGGTGGAAATTTGTGCAGAGTTCTCTGTGCAATTTAGAAGTGCCTATGCTTATTCAGAGTTTTTTAGCAATTTCTTCGTGAGATAAGTTTTCAATAGCAAAAAGGTTAAAGACGGTTCTGCTGGTCGGTGGCAAGGTTAATACCATGGAGTAAAGCAGTTCGGCACTTATATCTTCATGGATGTCTGTATTATCTAAGTCGGTAGTTGGTATTTCGTAGAGTTCTATTTCGTTTTCCAGAATAAATTACTTTTTTAAATTTTTCATTGATTTTATTTTATTCAGGCAGATATTAACCGTAATGCGTCGTATCCATCCTTCAAAAGGGCCTTCTTCTTTGAACTGATGTATTTTTTCAAATATGGTGATAGAGGCGTCATTCATGATTTCTACGGCTAATTCCTCATCATTGAAATATCGGTAACATATACCCAAAAGTTTTTTATGATGCAGTTCATAGCATTTTTTCTGGGCATGATGGTTTTGTGTTTTTAAGGCAGCAATTAAATGTGTTTCTGAATTATCAATAGGTATAAATAAGGTTTTTGTCATTGAAGGTTTCATTACTATAGACAATGATTTATACGAAAGGTTGGGTATAAAAATTATTTTTTAACATTTTAAGCTGGTGAAAAAGAGGTTTTTATCTTAAAAAACATGTTATTACTCATGACCCTTTTCATTCTCTTAAGTGCTGAGTGATAATTGTTTTGGTATTGCTAAAATAATGGATATTTATTGATTTTTTTGTTATTACTCACCCCCTTTGATTTTTCTAAGTGCTTAATAAAATAATTATTTTTTTTATGTTACTTTTTTTTTAGAAAAAAGTAAGCTTTCTACCCCTCCAATAAAAAATTGGAAGAAGAAATTGTACCTAAACTGTCAAACCTTCCGTTTCTCGGAAGAGTGAATCTGCAAACAAATACTTTATAAACATTTTATAAACATTCTCAAAATTAATTGGTTGTTTGCCAGAAGCTGAATAAAGACGATTACTTTTTATGTTTGATTTCTTCGGAGGCCTTGTGTACTTTTTCGGATAATTCTTTTTTGAAGAGCAGGATTTTATCATGTAAGCCGGGGTCGGAAGCGGCAAGAATCTGAGCGGCTAATATACCGGCATTTTGAGCGGCATTAACGGCTACAGTTGCTACTGGTACGCCGTTGGGCATTTGAACAATGCTTAATAAACTATCCCATCCGTCTATACTGTTGGAACTTTTGATGGGTACACCAATGACGGGTAATGGGGTGAGTGCGGCGACCATGCCGGGCAAGTGTGCGGCGCCGCCTGCCCCGGCGATGATTGCTTTGAGCCCTTTAGTGTGGGCGGTTTGTGCGAATTCTACCATTTTTAAGGGGGTGCGGTGTGCGGAGACAATATCCACTTCGTATGGAATGGAAAATGTTTCTAAAATTTTTACAGCATCTTGCATGATGTTCCAGTCGCTGATGCTCCCCATGATAATGGCTACTTTTGCAGACATGCGGTTTAATTTGTTTCTAATACTTTAAAGAGTTCGTCTAATTTGGGTGTCAAAATGATTTCGGTTCTTCTGTTTTTTTTGCGTGTTTCAGGGGTTTTGGAGGGATTCAATGGGAGATATTCGCTTCTTCCGGCGGCGGTGATTCTTTTGGGGTCTATGTTACCATTTGCCAGAATAATTTTGGTTACGGAGGTTGCACGAATGACGCTCAGGTCCCAGTTGTCTTTAATTTCACCGCTTCCTTTCATGGGAATATCGTCGGTGTGTCCTTCTACCATGATGTTGATGTCCGGATTTTGTTCTAATACTTTTGCTAATGTTTTCAGGGCTTCTATGCCTTTTGCATTTACGTTTGTTTTGCCGATGTCAAAGAGTAAACTTTCTTCCATGCTTACATATACTTTTCCATTTTTTATGTTGATGCTCAGCCCTTTGTTTTCAAAGGCAAAGAGGGCGTCTTGTAGTTTTTTCTTGAGAAGGTTGGTGGCTTCTTCTTTTTGTTTGAGTATTGCTTCCAGTTCTTTGATGCGGGCTTCTCTTTTAGCGAGTTCATCGCTTAATTTGGCGAGGTCGTTTTTTTGCTGAAGGAGTTGTTGTTCCAGTAGTTTTAGTTCGGCTTCTTTGCGAATTAAATCTTCTTTGGTTTTTTGCAGGTCGCTGCTGAGTATGGCGTTATCTTTTTCCATTCCGGCCTGTAATTTTTCAAGTTTGGCTATCAGTTGGTCATTCAGGGCGCTTAATTTTTGATATTTCATATTTAATTCTCTGTAACTGCTTCCGCGCAGAGTTGAATCTAGTTTTAAGGTGTTGTTTTCTTTTTCTAATGTGGTCATTTGTTCTTTGACAGAAGACAGTTGTTTTTCGCAATCCTGTTGTAATTTTTTACAATTTTCAAGATCGGTTTGACAGGTTTTAAGTTTGTTTTCCGTTTCTTCAAATACACGATGCGGCACGCAGGATGTGATTAAATAAGCGACACTAATGGATAATATGAGTTTTTTCATATTTAATTTTTTTGAGCAAATGTGAGAAAAAAAACGGCTTATAGCAAAAAAATGTTTGTTGGAGTGATGATGAAATTTAGGCTATAATAGTAAATATTTGTTGATTTTTTGTTGCTACTCAGATTCTTTTGATATTCATAAAATACTAAATAATAATTATTTTTTCTATGTTACTTTTTTAGAAAGAATAACTTTCCATCCTTCCAATGAAGATGGAAGAGCAGTAGAAAAAGAGGAATGATGTTTTTAAGATTTTATTACTTAGATACTGATTGGTAATGATTTTTTCCATGAAAAAATTCAATATACATTTCAAAATCTCTTTACTCATTAAATAATACCTTTGTTCTCATGTGCAAGGGAATTAAATAAATTAGCAATGCGGATTTTGTCTTGTGTGGTTTTATTTTCTAATTTTAAGCCGTGTCATGTGGTTATCTAAGAAACATATTTTGTATTTGTTGTTTGCTTATGTGCTGTTTCAATTTTTATGGTGGGAGGTTTTATTAGTGAGGTTGCATCATGAGAATATTGAAAAAGAAAAACGGTTGTATGCACTTAGTGTATCAAATAATAAGCAGTTTAAGAAGATAGAAAGTGCGCTTAATCATGCTCAGAGGATGAAAATTATTATGGTGGTTGGAGAGGGTACGGTGTTTATTATATTGATTTTATTTGGTTTTTACAGAGTTTTGAAAGCGTATGAAAAAGAAAAGGAGTTAACCGAAAGACAGATGCATTTTTTGCTTTCTTTGCCGCATGAAATAAAGACGCCTTTGAGTGTGATACAATTGAATATTCAGACGATTCGGCAAAGTGAACAACTGGGTGGTGAGCAGAAAAATAAGATGCTGGAAAGTTCTTTGATAGAACTGAAGCGATTGAATCGTTTGGTAGATCACTTGTTGCTTATGAATAAAATTTCTAAGGGAAAGTATTTGTTAAATTTTAAGAGAATAAATTTGTCTGAGCGATTGAAAGAATGGATGGTACTCTATAATAAGGAAAAGTTGATTGAGCAAGATATACAAGATAGTATTGAAGTAAAAGCGGATGAGTTTTTGTTGCGGTTGTTGATTGAAAATTTATTCAATAATGCTGTAAAGTATTCTGATAAAATGGTGAAGGTTCATTTGTATAAAGACGCTTTGAAAGGGATATTTCTGGAGGTATGGAATGATGGGGATTTAATTCATGAAAAAGAGATGGAAAAGATTTTTGAACTTTTTTATCGCCGGCCGGCAGATGAGCAAAAAGGCATAAAGGGTACTGGTCTTGGTTTGTATATTGTAAAGCAGATTGTGGATTTGCATGGTTTTACTATTCGTGTTTTTACTAAAACTCATTGTAATGTTTTTCAGATTGTTTTTTAAGGGTATTGTTTTTTCAGGATTGATTTTTGTATTTGTTTTTTGTCAAAGAAATAATCATGATGCTGGTAAGCAAACAGAAAGGATGAATGTGTCGGGTTTTAATTCTGTAAAGTATGCTCAGTATTTTGGTATATTCAAAAAAGGTTCTTCTAATGTTTTTTTTATCAGGGATAATAACGGAGACACTGTTTTTTATGATATTCGTAAACCGTTTACACGATTGGCAGTGATGGGGACTATTCCGTCGTATCAGATGGATATGCTGAATGCTCTGGACAGGATAGTCGCTATAGATGATGTGAAGTATTATTGTAATTCAAAAATTACGGAGCGGGTTAAAAAGCGTGAGATAGCGGAATTAATGCCTAATCTGCAATGGAATTATGAATTATTGCTTGCTCTTCAACCGGAGGTTTTAATTACATATTCTAATTTGAATGAGAACTTGAATATAAGTCAACTTGTGAAGCGGCGTAAGATTGTACATGTGATGTATCTGGATTATTTGGAGCGGCATCCTTTGGCGCGTGCAGAATGGATAAAATTATTGGGATTGTTATTGGGAAAGGATACATTGGCGAACCGTATTTTTGACACGATTGAAAAAAATTATCTGCGATTGAAAAAACATATAGAGAATGTACGGCAAAAGCCGAAGGTGCTTACAGAAGTTATGTATGGGGATGTTTGGTATATTGCGGGTAATTCTTCGTACATTGCTCAATTGATTAAGGATGCTGGTGGAAGATATGCGTTTGATTTTCATGAGTATAATGATAGTAAACCGTATGCGTTAGAATACGTTTTAAAGTATGCACAAGATGCTGATTATTGGTTACACTTACATCAGTTTAAAACATTTCAAGAACTGAAGAATGCTAATTCCAAATATACTTTGTTTAAGCCGTATCAAAACAAGCAATGTTTTAATAATACTAAAAAGGAAAATCATTATAGTTATAGTGATTATTACGAATCCGGAATATGCCGGCCGGATGTATTATTAAGCGATCTCATTCGGATACTGCATCCTGAACATGCCTTATCGGATGAATTGGTATATTATTATCCATTGAAAGAAAAATGAAAAAGTGGTATTTAAATACGTATGGACTTGTGTTTATTTTGATAGTGCTGAGTGTACTTAATATAAGTATTGGCACAGTTGATATTTTTGAAGAAGATACAGAGTCTTATACCATATTGTTTGAAATACGGGTGCCCAAGATTTTATCGGCTATAGCGGCCGGAGGTGTATTGTCATTGTGTGGTCTTGTATTGCAGATTTTATTTCGGAATCCTTTGGCCGGTCCTTATGTATTGGGTATCAGCAGTGCTGCTTCGTTATTTACAGCCATTGGAATTATGAGTGTGGGCGCTTTAAGTGCGGGTATTTTTTATTCTGTTCAGTTGAGTATTTTTTCAGTGATAGGAGCGATTTTAGGGTTGTTAGTCGTTTTTTTGCTTTTACGAGTTACTTCTAATATTTCTGTATTGTTGGTAGCTGGTTTGATGTTAGCGCATTTGTATAGTGCCATTCAAAGCATATTGAGTTATACCAGTACGGCTAATTCGTTAAAAATTTATACGCTTTGGACAATGGGAAGTATTCAGAATACGACGGTTTATCAAGCCGTATTTTTATTAATGACGGGTCTTCTCGGTTTGTTTTGGTTTTTACGCTATACAAAATTTTTAATGGTATATATTATTGGAGATGAAGAGGTAATTGTTATGGGCATGCCTTTACATAAATTCAGAAAACAAATGATTCTTTTGGTAGGTGTGCTGGTTGGCCTGGTGACGGCTTTTTGCGGACCAATCGCTTTGGTGGGAATGAGCATACCTATTGTGGTTCGTATTTTGAGTAAAAATGCTCATGTGCAGCAGTGGATTAAGCATTCGTTTTTATATGGCGCTATCTCAATTTTATTGACGGATTTGATGAATCAATTGTTTTTTAATGGTGCAATGCCATTGAATATTCTTATTTCTATGTGGGGCGTACCATTGATATTGTGGATTTTAATACGGGAAACAAAGTGGTTTCAGATTTAAGTGTTTATTGAATTACAAAAATTGTTTTGTCTTTTCGTGTTAAGATGATATAAGGGGGAAAAACAGTAAAGTCCAAGATATTTTCAATTTTATTTTGAGAAGATATATTGATAATTTTTCCGAGGGTATTTTCTTCTTCGTAATAATAATCGTGTAATATGTATTTTATCGGGTTGGGTGTTTCGTATAAAACTTTTCCTTCATGCGTTATTACAACGAATTTGTCTATCCATTTAGCAATTAATGTGTTGTTATCACAAAAGATAATTTCTGTGAACAGTAATTTGTTGTTTTTATTTGAGCTGAATAGTTGCCATTTATTTTTTTCTTTTATCAGAGCAAATGCTTTGTGTATCCATACATCCTGTGCGGCTTTTTTGTTTAATAAGTGGCCATTTTTGTCTCCTAAAAATGCTTTGTTTTGCTGAATTAATTTGAAATAGTTGCCGTTGGAAAAAAAGCGGACATCGCTGTTTTTTAAGAAGTCCCAGACAGGAAAATAAATAAAACACTTTTCGGATACGCTATAATATCCGTATTTTTTATTTTTTACTACAAGAAAAATATCATTTACACAATGATAAATTAAATCGTATTGTGGGGCAAGTATGATTTGATTTTTAGAGGTAATCATTCCATAAGAGTTATTTTGTTTAACGATGGCAATCGAATCATAAAATACCGAAATCCATTGATATTGGACAGGAAATTTTGTTCCGTCATCGTAAATGATTCCATATAAATTGTTTTCTAAGTAATAGGATTTATGATTTTCAAAGTCGCCTAATTTTTCGTATTTTGCTGGTAATAATATTTGCCCTTTGTAGTCGCACAAACCATAATATCCGTTTTTTTTGAACACATAATTGAAAGCATTAGATAACTCACTAATCCAGTCAAAATCTTCGGATTGTTTTACACCTAAACGATTGATAAAATACCAACTTTTTCCATCAAATACAGGCGCATAACCATTGTGAAATGGATACGCTTCTATGAATTTTTTAGGAATGATATTTTGCCGAAGTTTGTTTATAAAGAAAGCGGAATCATTTTTCATAACAACCGATATATTTTCTTTGAATGGCGTTACAGCATCGTAAATCGGAGGTATGACAAAGTGTCCTGATGTATCAATAAATCCTACTAATTCTGTTGTGTCAGCAAAAGGTAGAAGAATTTTTGAATTCATTTCCATTTCGGCTAAAATTTCATTTTTAAATGGAAAATCAGGATACTCTTCCATAAATTTTTCTAATTCTTCGTTGTTTACTCTTTTTACAGAATAGATAAATAGCCATTTCCACGCTTGTTCAGAATAGTGTTTGTCTTTTGAAAATTCTTTGGCATATATTTTTAATCCCGCCGTATTTTTTTCTTTTATGTAGAGGTCTAAAAGATTTTGTAATGCTATTTCTCTGTAAATGTTATTTGGATAATTTCTCAAAAAGTTGAGATATTCGGCAGCCGTATGTTGAGCAGTTAGTTCATTAAAAATTTGTTTGTCTAATAATTGTAATAGTTGAGGATTATGTGGGTTTTCTGAGTATGTAGAGATTAAATAAAAAGTAGTGTCGCTTTTATTGATTTTATGAGCGTATTCATAAATTTTATTGTGTTGATGTTGTTGAATAAATTTTTTTAATTCTGTGCTTGCAAATGGATGTTGGCTTAAAAATTTATCGTACGCTTTTGGATGTAATTGATGAGAAATGCTTTGAAATTGATGTAGTGTTATGCTATCGTACAGAGTGTAAATAGCGTTGCTATCAATAGTACCATATTTAGTTACATAAGGTTTGTGTGGATAATTCAACACAGCTAAATGAATGTATTTATCTGCACTATCTAAGTGATGAAAAGGTTGGTACTTTTGAAAATAAATATAAGCCAATGCATAAGCCGCAGCAGATGTTTTTTTCTTTTTAGGCAATATCTTGTGAGCATATACTTTGGTGTGGTAATAATCATACAAGCGAATGGTTTCCACTAATTTTTGAACGGATTGTGCCTTGATACAAGTGAATGATAAAAATGTGATGAGAAATGTATGTTTGAAATATTTATTCATTTTCAATTTGCATAAAAACATTAGAAAAGTGGTAAATAACATCAGAAGGCAGCAATGTAGCAGGATGTA
Source organism: Sphingobacteriaceae bacterium (assembly GCA_037447455.1). Taxonomy (GTDB): domain Bacteria; phylum Bacteroidota; class Bacteroidia; order B-17B0; family Aurantibacillaceae; genus BPGX01. Next base: position 8,578 of record JBBIGQ010000030.1, read on the forward strand.
TAATTTGTGTGGCTTCTTTGGCTGCTAAGGAATGAATATATACAGCGAGAATTGAAGCATCTTCAATGGAATAATTTTGCATACAAAGCCCAGCGATTAATCCAGTGAGAACATCACCACTACCACCTTTGGCAAGCCCGCTATTGGCAATAGTATTAAAATAAACATTCCCAGAAGGCAGAATAACTGCGGTATAGGGGCTTTTTAATACAATGACTATTTTTTTATCTTGAGCATAATGAAGTGCCGTTTGGATTCGTTCAAAGTGTGTAGTGTGGTTTCCAAAAATTCTATCAAATTCTTTAATGTGTGGCGTGAGAATAGTTTGATGTGGAGGAAGTTGATGGAGAAAGAAATCAATATTTTCTGCCATTGTATTTAAGCCATCTGCATCAATGACAATTTTTTGAGAGGTAGTTTTTTTCAACACTTGCGATAAAACATCCTTAGAATACTTGTTTTTGGCTAAACCGCAACCCATTGCAATGGATGTGTAACGATTTAAATTTTCCGGAATACTTTGAATGTATTCTTTTCCAGAATCAATACTTAATATACATTCAGGAAAACGTTCCACTACTTTTGATGCAACCCATTCAATACTATGAAGTGTTACTAATCCGCATCCACTTCTTAATGCGCTATTCGTGCATAGCATCGCAGCACCGGGCATTTGATGCGAACCAGCAATAATAAGTGTATGACCAAAATCCCACTTTGACTTTAGAGGATGTCGTTTGTGGTAAATTTTCTGAATATAATCTTTATCAATTGTATGAAAATATGTGTTGTGTTTATCAATGCATTCCTGCGATAAGCCAATGTCAATAAGTTTCCAAGTTCCAAGAAAGTTACTATTTTCTGGAAAAAAGAAAGATAGTTTAGGAAGTTGAAAAGTAAAGGTATGTGTGGCTTTGATGATGGAATCAGTGATGGAATTGGGATTGTCCAAGTAAAGTCCGGAAGGCACATCCACACTGATAATTGTGGAAAAATTTTGATTGATAAAATTAATAGCATCACGCAGAAGTCCGGAGGTGGGTTTATTAACGCCACTGCCTAAAAGCGCATCAATACAAATGCTATTTTTATCAGGGAGTATATCAGACAAATCATTTAATGAAAATACATCTTTTAATTTTTGAATTTTGGAGGATTTAATTTTTTCAAGATTGATAGTGAAATCATTGGAAGCAGTGGGCGAATGATGAAGGATAAAAATATAAACGGGAAATTGTTTTTCAGCAAGCAATCTCGCGATGGCTAATCCATCACCGCCATTATTGCCTTTTCCGCAAAAGATGTAGATTGAAGAAGATGGATTCAAGAGAGGCAAAAGGTTTTGAACAAAGTGCGAGGATGCTCGTTCCATCAAGTCCCACGAGGAGATATTTTGTGTTTGAATAGAACAATTATCCGCTTGTTTGATTTGTTGGGCGTTTAGAATTTTCATTTTAATTAGAGTCCTCCTTGCGGATAAAGTTAGTGAATAGTTATGAGTCGTGAGTGAATAATTATTAGTTATGAGTATTTATATTCGTCGTAATCCTACTCGGGAGTGGAGAAGGGTTTCAAGTGAAAGAAGAAAATGATTTAACCTGGGGGGTTATCGTCGTAATCCTACTCGGGAGTGGAGAAGGGTTTCAAGACCCTCAATCCGAAAAGTTCCTTTAGAGAAGACGAGTCGTAATCCTACTCGGGAGTGGAGAAGGGTTTCAAGTTTTGGCTGATAGGATTACGAGGTCGTAATCACTAGTCGTAATCCTACT
>JBBIGQ010000031.1:0-8869 GCA_037447455.1 Sphingobacteriaceae bacterium
CCAATGCACAAACCCCAAAAGAGTTTCCCACATTTCAACATCAATAGTAGTAATGGTAAAAATTAAATTTTAGAAATGAATTAAAAAAAGTCTATTTTTGAACTGTACTAAAAATGGAGAGCTTACAGAAGGTGCTGCAATAAATTACGTTACGGGAACAATGATGACATACAATAGCAAAGACTTTGCTAATATGAATAAAAATCCGTTGACAGTTTTAAGACAAGAAGGTGGAGTGAATATAAAAGCAGCTTCGAGTTCATTCAACGGTACAGACTACGAAGAATATTGCGAACTCATAAAGGAAATTTGCTCAAAACTTGGACTTAAAAATATGTTGGAAGCAGACAGTTTCTTTAACGAAATATATTGGAAAATAAAGTGACGACTAGCGTTAACATATGGACAGAAATGGAAGCCCGAACCGCTAACAGGCGTTTGGCTCAATGGCGGGTGAAGTGGTTAATTGAACATTTTACCTCGCGTCAACTTTTATGCTGGGCTGACAGTTTTGTGCTCCAAAATCCGCCACTGCGCCAAGCGCCAAAACGTTTAAAAAGACGTTTACAAACATAAAAAATATTAGCTAACTAAACTCTGCCAAAACGGTTATTTCTGTTTGTGGCTGTTATAAGCAATAAAAAAATCCCCAAGCTACACTCGGGGATTTATTATTGTTTAAACACTAATTTATTCTCCTTGTCCTAAAGAGTACGCTTTTTGCCCATCAAAAACACACAGACTTTCTGTTTTTACAAAATCAAAACCTGCTTGTGTAACTCGGTTTAGCAAGTTTAATATTTGCTGATGCGTTACAGGTTTTACTCCGCTTAAATCATCCGGATTATTTGAATTTATCGTATCTACAACAAATCTGCAACGCCAGTGGTCGGTACAAAATGTTTCCGGCAAACCATCAGGCCATACTTTTACCCCACGGTTGCTAATCATTTTCAGCATTAAGCCATCACCGTTAAGTTTAGATAATTCTTTGCCTAAATCGTTAGGAGTACCTTTATCCCAATGTAAAAACACATCTACCCCAATCATTTCTTTCTTTTGTTTTATACGTTCGTAGGTATGGATTTTTATGGTTTTTACACTGTCGCTTCCAAAACTTACCGCAGCAAATTTTTGTGGTTTTTTACCCAGGCGTTTTATTACCTCATCTGCAAATTCTTGTGTACCCACCTTTACAGAGCTTATGCCTTCTTTGTAAATATCAGCAGTATGAACTCCTTCTTCTAAAGTACACAACCATGCGTTTTGAATTTTTTCTGCTACCTGTGGCTGACCAATATGTACCAACATCATCACTGCTGAATTTAATAAACCTGAAGGGTTAGCAATATTTTTTCCTGCTATATCCGGTGCAGAACCATGTATAGCTTCGAACATGGCACAATGCTCACCAATATTGGCAGAACCTCCTAATCCAACAGAGCCCGCAACCTGTGCAGCAATATCCGAAATAATATCACCATATAAATTTAAGGTTACAATTACCTCAAAACGCTCCGGAGTATCGGCAATCAAAGCAGAGCCAATATCTATGATGTGATGTTCTTTTTCAATTTCAGGATACTCTTTTCCAATTTCATCAAACACACGGTGAAATAAACCATCGGTAATTTTCATGATATTGTCTTTCGACATGCAAGTCACTTTTTTTCTGCCATAAGCACGTGCATAATCAAAGGCATAACGCACAATTTTCTCACAGCCCGGACGTGTAATTAATTTTAAACATTGGTACACATCATCGGTTTGGCGGTGCTCAATACCAGCATACAAATCTTCTTCGTTTTCGCGAATAATCACTAAATCCATTTTTGGATGCTTGGTTTTAACGTAAGGATGGTAGGAAACACATGGTCTTACATTAGCAAACAAGCCAAGCGATTTACGAGTGGTAACGTTTAAACTTTTAAAACCTTTTCCTTGTGGAGTAGTAATGGGAGCTTTTAAAAATACTTTGGTTTTGCGTAAGCTATCCCATGCCTCGTTTTTTATACCTGCTGAAATTCCTTGCAAATACACTTTTTCTCCAATTTCAATTTCTTCATAACTTAATTGTGCACCAGCCGCCTCCAATACTTTTAAAGTGGCTTTCATAATTTCCGGGCCTATTCCATCTCCGTAAGCAATTGTAATGGGTGTTTTCATAGTTAAGATTTATTAGTTAAGGGTTACAAATTTCACAATACATAGGGGCTTCAAATTCTTTTTCGTTTTCTTTTTGTAGTGTGTAATTACAATTTTTGCATCGGTAAATATAGGTTTTTATACTTTGTGTAGGCGCATTACAATTATAACAAGGTAAACCTCGCATTGTTTGCGTTATGTTAAATTGTGGATAATTGCATTTTGGACATGTTTTTTTAAGTTCGTCCAAAAATTTCAATGCACATTTTTTTATAAAATTCATGCGTGTTGGATTTAAATGTGCGCGCATATCTGTTTGCACTTTTACTAATCCGTTTTTACTGAGTGCAAATAATCGATTAATAGACTCTTTTAAAACAGTTATATCTTGTATGGCCTTTTCAAAATGCTGTACTCCATCGTTTGATGTAGCAGAAACTATAAGTGCATGTGAAGGAAATTTAACTTGTTCTAAAAATTGATGTGGCTGATCGAAAGAGGCAATTTCTTTTTCTGCAAAATTGGTTTCGGTGCTTATATCGTGTATGTAAAAATAATTTTCTTTTTTTGTATCGTACAGTACAATAACCTCTGAATCGGAAGTCACAAAAGGAATATACGGATGAGGACCAAAAGAGCCTTCGTTAGCAATTATATAATCTACATGATTTAATTGTGCAGCAAGTAATTTTGCTTTATGCCCAGCTGTTTCAAGTGGGCTGTATTTACGCTCGACTTCTCCGGTAAACGTTCCTAAAATATCGGTGTCAATTTCGGGAGATGGAATAAAAGAAAGTCCTAATTGAGAAAAAATACTACTGAAAACAATTTCTTTTTTGTGTTTGGTAGCAACTGAAAAAAATTTGTTTTCGAAATAATTCATAATTACTGTTTAAGCCATAAACAATCTGAAATGATACACGCTCCGCCATATTTACTCAAAAAGTTTCGAATGGGTTCTTTAACTTTTTGCAATATTTCTTCATCAACTACAATAATTATATAATTATTGCTAAAGGCATCGTTAAGGCCCAGCCCATCATATTCTACTCTATCGCCTTTGCCTTTTACATGTGGAATAATGGTATATCCGCTAATGCCTTTTTTATTCAATATTTCAAGCAGGGCTTCGGTATGAAGCGAACCTAAAACGATTTCTATTTTATACATATTCTCCATACTTCAAATTTTTTAAGTCCACAAAGCCTGGGTAATAAAGTAATACAATGGGATTCCTAAAGTAATATTAAAAGGGAAAGTAATTGCCAGTGCCATAGGCACAAATAATCCGGGGTTGGCTTCAGGGATAGTTAAACGTACTGCTGCCGGAACAGCAATATACGAAGCACTTGCCGACAATACTGCCAGCAAAAATGCATTCCCATGACTGATACCTAAAAAGTAGGATAAAATTATTGCAATGCTGGCATTAATTAAAGGAAGTATTATGGCAAATGAAATTAAAAAAACGCCACCTTTTGCCAGCGCACTAATACGCTTTGCCGCTACTATACCCATATCTAATAAAAAGAGCGCTAAAAATCCTTTAAACAAACCTTCGGTAAAAGGAGCTAATTCATTGTGGCTTTTTTCAGATGCAACAATCCCTACAAATAAACTTCCTAAAATTAAAAATACAGAGCTATTCACTAACGATTCGTGCAACAGTTTTGCCCAAGAAACTTTTGATTCTGCGCTATCACTTTTAATGGTGTTTTTTAAAATAAATAAGCTGACAATTAATGCAGGCGACTCCATTAAAGTCATGGCCGCAACCATGTGCCCACCAAAATCGAGGTTAACTTCTTTTAAAAAGGCTACTGCCGAAATAAATGTTACAACACTAATCGAACCATAAGTAGCGGCAATTGCTGCTGAGTCATAACTGTTAAATTTTCTTCGTAGGAAAAAATAGGCATACAACGGCACTCCTGCCGACATAAATACTGCCAATAAAAGCGATAAAAAAACTTCTGCATTCCACTGGCTGTGGGCCAGCTCTTCCCCACCCTTAATTCCTATCGTAAACAAAAGATAAATGGAGAAAAAGCGAGAAACAGGTTGTGGAATTTCTAAATCTGACTTAGCTAAAACGGCAATTAATCCAAGAAAAAAGAAAAGTACCGGAGCGCTTAAAAGATTGTTAACAAGAACATCTAACTGCATGAGAAATTTTACGCAAAAGTATGAAAAATAATACTACTTTTCAAAACTATAAATAAATCAGCCCTATTTGCACGACTTATTATTAACTCATTAGCAGATATAGTAATTAATATGCCAATGACCCTAAATAAAAACAGGAAGTTATTTGGAACAAGCGAAAGAAGTTTTCAAACTTTTAAGAAAATGAAGTTTATAACTAACATCACTACACTTTTAATTATTCATTAGAAATAGCCTTTAAAAGCTCGAACGCTTAATGCTTAAGCAACTGACCACAAGTGACAGTTACGTGCAGACAAGCAGCAGTTAACTCTAAAAAATCATGAGGTTTAACATACATGTAATCACTTCGAAAAACTATATGAGTTAAGCTGAAAAATATTAGCGGAAATGTTTTTGCAACACTCTTCACCAACCAAGCCGACTCAACAACAAACTTTATGCAGACTTAAACTGCAGAGAATAATTTTACTAATTTCACCTATTTTCAGGCGAATAAAGACAATAGTTCCCGCATCAAGAACTTTATATAAAAATTTACACGTTTCTGCTCATAAGTCTAAAAAAGTAACCATACTGACAAAAAAGGTCTTTTTGTTCAACGAATTGAATACTCGTAACAATATCCATTTTTCTACTGCAAATTTGAAATTAACTGTTTTAATATCAAGAAAATACACCTTACTTCATAGTCATTATCAAAATTTATGTAGGTTTGTATTGAAATACATTTTATGAATATTCTTTCAGAGCGCATCAGCAATCTCAATGAATCAGCTACCCTGGCTATGGCACGCAAAAGCCGGGAGCTGAGTGCACAAGGAAAAGATGTGATAAATCTCAGTTTGGGTGAGCCTGATTTTAACACCCCGGATTTTATCAAAGAAGCCGCAAAAAAAGCGATAAAAGAAAATTTTACACGATATACCCCGGTTAACGGATATTTAGATTTAAGAGAGGCTATTTCCTTAAAATTTAAATGCGATAATGATCTTCATTATGCCCCGAACAAATTGTTGTTTCTACGGGTGCTAAACAGAGTATTGCAAATGTTGTATTGAGTGTTATTAACCCGGGAGACGAAGTAATCATCCCCACTCCATTTTGGGTATCCTATCAGCAAATAGTGGAGTTAGCTGAAGGCAGATGTAAATTCATAAAAACAAGTATAGAAAGTGATTTCAAAATCACTGCCAAACAACTGAGTGAAAGCCTCACGGCAAATTCTAAACTTTTGATGTTTAGCTCTCCCTGTAACCCTACCGACTCTAGTATATAGCGAAAAAGAATTGAACGACATTGCGGAAGTAGTAGCCAAACACCCTCTCCTGCTTATATTATCTGATGAAATATACGAATATATCAATTTCACAGGAAATCATTACAGTATTGCACGCAACAAAAAAATACACCATCGTGTAATTACCGTAAACGGAGTTTCAAAAGGATTTGCCATGACAGGGTGGCAACTAGGTTACATTGGCGCTTGCAAAGAAATAGCAGAAGCATGTACAAAAACACAAGGTCAATTTACATCAGGCACCTGTTCTATTGCTCAAAAAGCAGCTAAAACAGCAATATTGGCAAATCCGCAAGTAACATACCCCATGCGCGATGCATTTCTGAAAAGACGCGTTTAATCTTATCGCTCATTGAAAAAATTCCCGGAATGAAATGTAATATACCTGAGGGCGCTTTTTATGTTTTTCCTGAAATTGATGCATATTTTGGAAAGTCATTTAACGAGATAAAGATACGATCTGCAGAAGATTTAAGTATGTATCTGCTTACCGAAGCTTTGGTAGCCGTTGTTACAGGAGAAGCTTTTGGAAACAAAAATTGCATACGCATATCCTATGCTGCATCTGAAGATAACATTATCAAAGCCATGAACAGAATTAAAAACGCATTAGAAAAACTTTCTTAAGTGCAACAAGAATTAATCAATACTACATTTAAAAAATTTAATTCACTAACTGTTTTAATTGTTGGGGATATAATGATTGACACCTATTTAATAGGCAAAGCTGATAGAATTTCACCGGAGGCACCCGTACCTATTATTCAAGTAAAAGAAAACCGATTGGGAAGGAGCAGCAAACGTAGCGCTTAATGTACAAGCTCTTGGGGCAAACCCCATTATTTGCAGCGTAGTTGGAAATGATGAACCTGCTAATCATTTTAAAATGCTGTTGCAAAAAAACAACATAAGTCACGAAGACCTGGTGTTTTCAGAAAATACCAAGACCACTGTGAAAACAAGAGTCATTGCGCAAAATCAACAAATAGTTAGAATTGACGAAGAAGATAGCAACGATATTAATTCTGATGATGAAAAAAAATCATTTCTCATATCAATAAAATTTTTCTTAACAAAAAACCCGATGTACTCATTTTTGAAGATTACAACAAGGGGGCTATCACCGAAAACGTCATTAATGAAATAACGCGCCTTTGCAATCAAAACAATATTCCGATTTGCGTTGATCCCAAGAAAAAAATTTTCTGGCTTATAAAAATGTCACGCTATTCAAACCCAATCTAAAAGAATTAAAAGAAGGGATAACGAGCGATCCCTTAACAATAAGCCTATCTGAAATGAATTTACTCGACAAAAAACTGAAAGATAGTTTACATCATAAAATATCGTTAATCACACGAATTTACATTAACAGCAATGAAATAAATGAAATTTATCCCGCACATATCAGAAACATGGCAGATGTTTCGGGCGCAGGAGACACTGTTATTTCAGTTGCTGCTTTGTGTTTAGCCAGTGGAATGCCACATGCATATATGGCTCAACTTGCAAATATTTCGGGTGGGTTGGTATGCGAAAAAGTAGGAGTAGTTCCCATAGATAAACAACAACTATTTGACAAAGCTATCAGACTAATCAAATAATTATGTTGCTGCAAAAAAAACGCGTTGCAAACATTTAGAATACTCAATATACTTATTACCCTGCTGGCCATAATAACCATATTTTATTATTATGGTTATCCTCAGGATGAAGCCTCTAAGGCAACCTGTCTGAACATTATCAAAGGCAGCTTTGCATTTTATATCTTTTATTTCTTGCTTAGATTTATATATGATTTCGAACCAAAAAAATTTCTAAAAGAAAATTGGTTTGAAGGGCTAATGATGCTCTTTTTGGTAATTGAAGGTATTAGTTATAATCTATTTGATGCATTACTGTTTGAAAGGCTTTTCAAACAATTAGGCATTATTTATTTTACCGATTTCACAACTCTTTTCATACAGTTTTATTTTTTCATTGTGCTGATTATAGAAGTGAGCAGAGCACATGGCACACTCTTACTAATGATGCCCGAAATGACTATGAACAGCGAAATGACTTTTATTGATGCACTATTTACGGCAACAAGCGCTACCTGCGTTACAGGCCTAACTATTGTAGATACCGCTACTTTTTTCAATGTGAAAGGACAAGTTGTAATTTTACTGCCTATAAAATTAGGTGGACTGAATATAGTGGCCTTTATTTCATTTATAATTATCATGTCCAAAATGGGTGTTGGCGTAAAATACCATTCCTTTATGGATGATTATGCCCGCAAAGGTACCATTGAAAGCGCCATGAAAATGCTGCGGAAAATTTTATGGTGGAGTATTGTTTTTGAAATAGCTGGAACCATCATGATTTACTTGTTTATGGAAAGTGACAATCCATTATTCAATAATAATGGAGAAAGAATTTTTGCCTCTTTTTTCCATGCTGTATCAGCTTTTAAAAATGCCGGTTTTTCAATTTTCACTGATGGTATGTTTAATGAATATATTCGTTTCAATTATTTCGTACATATTGTAATTATTATTCTTATCTTTTTCGGATCATTGGGTTTTGCAGCACTGTTTGATATTTTTTCTTTCAAAAATTTACGTGATTTATTTTGCAAGGTTTACTATTTTTACACTTAGAAACTTGCAAACACACACAAATGTTACCATCAAAAAAAGACTAAAATCAAGGCAGTTTATTTTTCTCATTTGCCGATACGTTGAATGCCAAACACGCATTGTTTATTTTAGCTGACAAAATAAATTGGAGGATTTTTGAAGACGCCTTTGAGCCACTTTATTGCCAAGATAATGGTCGTACGGCAAAGCACATTCGCTTAATGACAGGCTTGTTGTTGTTAAAGCACATTCGCAATGTATCAGACGAAAGTGTGGTGGAGCAGTGGAGCGAGAACATTTACTACCAATATTTTTGTGGAGAAAAAGCCTTTGTTGCCGGAGTGCCATGTGAGGCATCAGAGCTTGTTCATTTTAGACATAGAATAGGCGAAAAAGGAATAGAACTGATTTTGCAAGAGCGCATAAGAGTAAATGGGAAAGATGGACAAGACAACCATGTAAGCATTGACACTACTGTTCAGGAGAAAAATATTACCTTCCCTACAGATGCAAAATTGCACAAAAAAATCATTAAAAAATGTCAGCAAATTGCCCGCAAAGAACAACTTCCGGTAAGACAAACATACACACAAACACTCAAAAAATTGAGCAGGGACCAACGCTTTAGAAACCA
>JBBIGQ010000032.1:0-7821 GCA_037447455.1 Sphingobacteriaceae bacterium
AAGTTAAGCCAGAAATAGTATTTGGTTGGAATCGTGGCGAAGTAATTAAAAAAGCAGAGAATAAATTTATTATTCAACACGAGGATACGAAAGAAATTATAAAAACAGTATCTTCTAAAGACGCAGCAAGGTCATTTTTTGATGGTTATGAGAAAGGATGGGGAGAAAAAGGAAGAAGAACTTTATCAATAAACAAAAAAGCAAAATACCTTTTAGTTCAAGATGAAGCGGGCAGAATTTTATTAAGAACGGATAAGGGGAGGTCAGAAATCGCTCAATCTTTCATAGATGGATATAAAATTGGTGGAAAGAAAGAAATAGATTTTTGGCATAGAGTTGGGCCAGAAGTTAAGCCAAAAGCGCCTCCAAAACCAGAACTTGAAGAAGCAACTCCAGAGAAAACACCAATTAAAGGGTTTTTTACTTCGGAAGAACAGAGAAGGGCTTTGTGGGTGAATTCTCCTCATATTGCCAAGATGCATTCGTATGGAATTCATTGGGGAGATTTGACCCCGGAACAGCAAAAGGCAGTTATAGATTGGACAAGGGCAAAAAAGAAAGGATTACCACCAGAAGTGCCAGAACCGACAAAAATAAATAAATTGTATGCTGAAGGGGTTGAGAGAGCCAGGAAAAGACCAGTCCCACCAAAAATTGGTTTAAGTATTGAAGCGATTGCTTCACAGTCAAAACAAATCCAATCTCCAGAAATGAAAGCAGGATTGAGACAACAACTGATAGACAAATTAAAGAATCTTAAAGAGGTAATAAAGCCGTTTCAATTTTATCCCGACTTGCCGATGCCTTTGAGGAATGCGATCAGAACAGAGCTTATTAGCGGATTAACAAAAATATCTGACAAGGTTTACAACGAAACCTACACAGCTTTGTGGGGCGGGCTGAAAGAGAAGGAAATCGCCCAATCAGTTGAGCTGATTTTCGCCAGAGACCAATTGTCAAGAGCTAAACTGGGAAAGGGCGACCCGAGAATTACGGTTGAGGAAGCCCAAAAATTAGTTGATAAATTAGAAAAAGAGATTTTCCCCGAAGCTTTAAATGCGGCTAATAGATACCGAATAATTCAGGAAGAATATAGACAAAAATTAGTAGATAGAAAATTATTAGACCCAGACCAAAAAATAAACGATTATGTCCGCCATTATGTAGAAGATTACACTCCAGCTTGGGTTTTTAGAACTGGTATTCCTACTCGTTTGAGAAGGCCATTTAGGGGCTACATAAAGCCAGCCGTAGGGACAACAAAGGCTTACAGGAAAGATGCCGATGTTATTTTGGGCCAATTTTCGCAAATGGAAAAAGATAATTTGTTTGAGGATTTTATTAAAAAGCAGGCATTCTTGTATGATAAAAAAGCTGATTTAACAAAAGAAGAGAAAATGAAACTTTTTGGAGTAGATAAGGCGGGAAGAATTAGGTTACCAAAGCCGGGACGGATTTATTACATAGAAGGCAAAAGATATAGGGCTTATACCCCGGACATTCCTTTTTCAAGGCAGGTATTTCCGGTTAGTGATGGATTGATGGCTTTGGGAAGATATAAAAAGACTTATCTGCTTCCAGAGAATGTTTACAATGCCTTCAGGGAATTTTCGGAAAGAGGAAATTATCCGATTTATGTGGCTAATCGTTTTACTGGTTGGTGGAAAACTTGGGCAATCACTTCTCGGTTTGTTCCCTTCAATATCAACAATATGATTGGCGACAGTTGGATGATTGCCCTACAAGCACCAGAGCCCCATCGGATCATCCCAGAGCTAAATACAATGTTGAACTATGTCAGAAATCCTCAAAAATATCCTGATTTTGATAAGTTTTTGAAAGATAACGGAGTATTAGATTCTTATTTTATTAAAGAATTACCCCGTATAGGCAAATTAAAGAATCCGATTGCTTATGTTTTAGAAAAAGCAAGAGAGATATCGGGTTTTAGAGAGAATATCTTGAGAATCGCTTATGCTTCCTATCTTCACAAGGGTTATTTAAAGGGCGAAGGTGAAAAATTAGTTAAATATCACAATTGGATAGACACCGAGGGGTTAATAACCGAAAAGGCTTTAGGTAAAATCGCCAGAGATATTTTGATTGATTATGGCTGGGTTTCAAAAACTTTTCACCGGATTATTAGGGGTGTTGTTATGCCTTTCGCTACGTGGTATTTGAAAGGAAGTCATTTGGCTTGGAGATATACCCGTCGGCATTTGGCAAAAGCTTTGTTATTTTTCTTGATAGCTCCAGTTCTTTCTACGTTTTACAACAATAGAGATAAAAAAATAAGAGAGTTGGAACAGAAGCTACCTGATGGTATTAGGGACAGAATTCACTTTGTAATAGGAGAAAATCCTGATGGCACAATAAGGGCTTGGTATGCCCAATTTCCTCAAGATATGTGGATTGGAACCAAAATCTTCTCTATTGCAGTAAATCAAGCCAATATGGTGATAAATAAAGAGAAAACCATTAAAGAGGCGGCAGTTGACACCTTAAAGCGATGGGGGATAAAAGAAGGGAAAGGAATCATATATTTACAGATGCCTATGGTTAGATTTTTAATAGGATTGATAAACCAACGAGATCCTTATGATGGTTTGTCGGTTTATTCTACCGATCCGAGAAGGCTTACCCCCGAAAAAAGGACTTGGGAACAATTCTTATACTTTCAAAAAGTTAGTGTTCCGTTTTTGGGAGAGTTCATTTATAGCGTAACACGAGGAGTGGAGCCGATTGATATAAAAAAGAAGGAAGCAATTGAAACTTTTGTAGGTTTACGAGCTTTGGGAGTGCTTGATGTGAATAAAAAAGCTCAGGTTAGATATTTTGATGAAGAAACTGGAGAGGAAAAATTTTTAGAATGGGAAGATTACGAGAAAATCCAAAGGTTAGGTAATCAAGAAGCAGTTATTTTAGCAAAAATTGAGAATGATTGGGTAAATAGTGGATTGATGCCAGAAGAATTTGTTAAAACAAAGGAGTTTCAAGATTCAATTTTCAAAATAAAAAAGCTTTGGATAAAACATAATCCCAAAGCTGAAGAATTAACAACATTTGAAGTGGCAACTGCTTTAGATGAAAGATTAGCAAATTCTTTAGGAGAAGATATTACTTCGGCCCAAAGATGGTTAAGAGTTCAATTAGAAAGAGCTAAGACGGATAAAGAAAAAAAAGAAATAGGTGAGAAATATCAAAAAATTAGAGAGATAAAATTGATTGATAGCTTAAAGAAATTGCCAAAAACGGCAAGAGAGATTTATTTAGAGGCGAAATAATTAATCCCAAAAAGATATATTTCTTGGCGATGGTTTCCAAAGGAAGAAAACGGAAACCCATAAACCAATCCAACTTATCAACAAAAGATACTCCTTTATGGCAAACAATACGCCAATTGGCAATCCTATGAAAAGCCCCAAAAACAACAATTTAATTTCGTTTTCCGGTATCATAATGAGTTTATTGATAAATAATAAAACCTAAAAGGTTTGTCAAGAAAAAAAAGTAAACTATGTCAGAAGAAAATTTAAAACAGTGGAGGGCAATAGAGGTAATGAGAACTGATATAAAGTGGATTAAAGGAGAGATAAAAAAGACAAATGAGGCGGTTTCCAATCATTTGCCCAGTAAGATTGATTGTCTGGAGAGAAAAGTAACCCAAAATCAGATGAAAACCTATAATTGGATTATCGGGATTTTGGTGAGTTTGGTTTTTCTTTTGATAGGGACATTGTTAAATCTTTTAAAGTAATTTTTTAAGAAGAATAAAAATTAAACTATGTTAGTCCGCCAAATTACAATTCATCATACCGTTTCCAGTAGAGGTTTCACTGAACAAAATTAAAAGTTATTCACAGATGTTTCAAGGGGCCTTGACAAAGGTTTTGGGTTGCCTTATACTGAAATAATCCGACATAGGCAAAAACCATTTACATTGTGTTTTCCCGTCTGCCTATGTCGGGAAAGCGGGGAAACACGCTGTAAGTGGTTTTTCTTTTTCTTTCTTTCAAATGCCGTTTAAGTTTTGTGGGGACAACCGCCTGTTTCTTAAACGGAGTTCCTTAAAAAGGGATATGGGTAAGAGAAGATTACCTGCTGATAAGCGATAGCCCTTGTCTTGGCGAACCTTATCTGTCATTTACCTCTCCGCTATCCTGAAGGTCTTTCTTAAAAGAAAAAGAAAGAAACCCTGTTTTTTGAGAGGGGACTTTAGGGGTGAGCAAAAAATCAGTAGTCGGGTTGTTTGCTCTCTCCTTCCCCTCTCAAGATTAAAAAAAAATTAAATAAAACTTTGAAACTTGTGAAAATTGTAAAAAGGTTTGTGAGTATGTTTATTACGGGCAGTATATTTTTAATAAGCAGTTTGTTCAAAAAAAGTCGGGCAACTTTGCGAAAATTGCGGGGTTAGAAAAAATAAAAATATGAAAGTAATGTAAAAAATAGTATTAAGCATCTTTTAGATTATGGTCAATAAAAAGTTCTTCACAGGCAGGGGACTTGACAAGACTTGATGATAGTCTATAATGAAAATAGGATGTCAAAAATCTCCGATTATCAAAAACAAAAACTTCAAGAACTCAAACAAAAAGCGGTTAAACTTTACCGACAGGGTTTGACTTTGCGTGAGGTAGAAAAAGTTATCGGGAAAAAGAGAAGTTATGAGTGGATAAGGGGGGCGGTTAAAGAACTTGACAAGACTTGACAAACTTTCTGGGTATGATAGAATAAAGTAGAGAGTGTGGGTAAGTTCTTTGAAAATTATACCGGCCATAATTCACGCTTATGAAAAACTACTTAATTAGAATCCGCTTTTATCATCCCTATCCCAAGGACTATGAAGCAAGGCAAGTGGCAAGTGATTTTTCTGCTGCGATTAGCCGAGCCATAAAAAATTGGCGCAGGGAATATAAGGGACAAAAAGTTAAGGAGATAGTCATTAAAGCAATACAATTATGAGCAAAAAATGGAAGCCGAGCTATACAGCATTTAGTCGTCATATACTTTTGGAGTTTATGACGGAAGCAGAATTGAAAGAATTGGACAGAAAATATACAGAAGCGAAGATTAAGCGCTTCTTGCGAAAGGTCGGCAAGATAACCGAAACTGGTAATTTAGAAGAAAAGTTTCGGGAATAATAATTAACCTGGCCGGTATAATTTTCAGGGAACTTAAAGGTCGGCAGATAATAATTAACAAGTCAAAACGATGGAAAGCATCAAAATCTGGCGGCAAAACCAATTACAGGAACGCCGGGAAAGGCGAGAGAACATATTTGTGATTATGTTATTTAGCGCTGCTTTGGGCTGGCTGTTTTGGCGGATTGTTTTATGAACACACAAGATTTACAAGTCAAAAAAGAGAAATTAGAGCAACTGCTTGAAAGTTTGCGGTTCGACAAAGAATGGTATGGGGCGAAAGTGGGCAAGCAGGTTGTAGAATGGGCGGGCAATTACGACCCTAACTTGGCTAACTTGCAGGAAACCCTGTTAACCATAGAAGCGGTGGAACTTTACAAACGAACGATAGAGAAGACATTGCAGGAAGCGAAAGGGTTTGAAAGAGAGCAGGAGCTTGCGGATTTGACCAAATACAGCGAGACAGCAATTTAACAATATAATAAAAGGGTCGTAAAAATAATGGGTCGCTCTGTGAAGGTTGGGTTGGAGTGGAAGCGGCGACGCAAAACACAATAACCCAACTTTCACAGAAGCCAAAACTAAAATGAAAAAATCTATTGAACAATTCATCAAAGAGAAAAACGAACGAATAGACAAGCTCATTGAAAAAAAAGAGAAAAGCATCGCCTATTTTAACAGCGTGAATGCAGCGGTGGCTCTGCTCGGCTCAAAAGCGACTAAAAAAAAGATTATTGAGTGGAGGGACTTTTTCTATACGGAATGGCGCCGTTGGTACTTAGATAACATAATCCCCCAACCAAAACCTCTGACAGAAACACAAATAGAATACGGTAAGAGAACTTTTCAGGAGAAATACAATGAGAGAAGCCAACTGGACGATATAGAAACTGATGTTATAGAAGGAAAACTGCTTACAATACAAGCTGACTAATATGGACTGCCCTAAATGCAAGAAAGGTAATTTAATACCGAGCAAGTTTGGCGGAAACTGGTGTGCCAATTGCCGTTATACAGACAAGCCGAAAACGGGCTATTCGGGCTATAAGAAAGTATCCAATCAGAAAGTTTTGGAAGCGGTGAGAATAGTGAACCAAAACCTAACGCTGTTGATTAACGAGTTCAGGGCGTTTGCCAAGATTTTCGGAGAGAAACAATGACGGCGTCCCCGTACGTTGTAATCGTTAGACGCTTTGTAACGGACGAAGCGAAACTGCGAAAACCAATCGGCGGGGAGGCCGAGCACCTGCGGCCCAGTTCTGCGAAAATGGCTGGGCCGCGGGGAAGAATAATATGGCGTTTCAACCATTAAACGAGTTCTATAAAGAGCAGAGAATGAAAGCGGAGAAAGAGTTGGCCGAAATCATAGACGAAAGCGGAGATAGAAAATACTTCACCCAAATCCCGAATATAGTTATCAACGGCTCAACCGCTTACGAGCAATCGCTTTATCTCATAATGAAGCGGATAGCCGGGGAAACTGGCAGTTGTTATGCCTCCTTAAACTGGTTGGCTAAAAAAATGGGAGTCCATAGGATTTCCGTTAAGGAAACAATAGAAAAACTCAAAAAGAGAAAATGGATACAAGAAATAGAGAAAAAGAGAATAAGGGGCGGGCAAGTAAGACAATTCAAGATTACTGACATTTGGGCGGTTAATATCAAGAAGTATGAAAAAGATGAGTATATTAAAAATAAAACTTCAAAAAAATAAAGAAGACCACAATCTTAATACTTTATGTTTGCATTGCAATATTGAAATAAATAAAAATAGAAAGTATTGGGCAAATATTTTTAGACAAAAAGGAAAGTGCGTCCCAAATGCCCACTTCCGAAGTGCGTCCCAAATAACAGAAAGTGCGTCTAAAAGTGTCGGAAAGTGCGTCCCAAATAGACACTAAGAAGAACTACTAAGAAGATTTATACTAAGAGATGATTAAAAAGTTTTTTGTGAAAAAGAAGTGGATTGACGATAACACCATAGAGGTCTTGAAAATCCCGGTGGGTGAGCCGCCGGAAACCGGTCAGGGTGCTTTCAAAGATGAGCAAGGGCGGCAGAAACTTAATACCCTAAAAGTCCCCTTAATGGAGAAAATGGGAATGCCGGAGAGATAAAATGAACTTCAGCCCACCAGAAAACAGCCAAATAATACGCCAGAAGTTATTAACTATTATCCGGGAAGACAAAAATTACTGGCTGGCAAACGAGCCGAGAAGGGGCTGGGAGCTTTACTTAGAGTTCATTGACCGCTATTACAGGAAATTGGGCTGGCTGAAAGGGTATCTGAAAGAGGTTTATGTGCCGACACAAGATAATGTTTTAAGAAGGGTGCGGGAATTAAAAGAAGAAATACACCAAGGGAAATTAGCAATCCCCCCCAAACAAACAGAAGATGAAAAGGCTGAAGAATTATCAAAACTATGTCTATGAAAACCCAAGAGATACTTTTAGAAGAAAGGTCAGGGCAAAAGGATAATTAAAAGCCAGCCCGAAATTAAAACTACAATGACAGACCAAGAAAACAAACCTGAAAATTGGGAGGAGGAATTTGAAAAATGGTTTAGGGGCGATGAAGGATTACACTCAGATAGGGTAAAGGTATTTATCCGCCAGATTCTTGCTCAAGAAAGAGAAGCCCAGAAACAAGAGCTTATTGAGAAGATGGAGAAAAAAGAAAAGA
>JBBIGQ010000033.1:0-7365 GCA_037447455.1 Sphingobacteriaceae bacterium
CCAATGTTTGTTGTGGAACCGTCCCCGGCGTATACCAAACGTATGTCGCTCCACTCACTGGTGAAGTACCAGTAATTACAGCCGATGGATACTTACAATTTAAGGTATTCGTCGGTACATCTAAAGTGTATCCACCGGTCGGTCTAAGCGTATCTATGCCGATTGTAATAGTTTGTGAAATAACACAACCGTTAAAAGGATCGTATACCCAACACACATAATTACCGGGTGTATTAGTAGAGAATGTATTAGATGTACTTAAGGTGCTTGTTCCATTGGCATCCGTCCAATATGGAACAGGTACCCCACCACCGGGGGCTTGTGTAGCATTGACCACCAAAGTAACCGTATTGGGCGAACACTTAATGTTGTAATTGTTATTAACTGCCGTAACAGTCATTGTAGGCGCATTGGTAGATTGAGTCACAGCAACCGTCTGAGTGTTACTACATCCATTCACAATGTTCGTGGCTACAAAGGTGTACGTGCCCGCTATACCCGGTGTTAAAAGATTGCCATAAACAGGTGCTCCACCCGGTTGCAACCAAGAGTAAGAAATATTTACCGTTGGATTAGATGTCCCTGTGAATGTCCCCGCACTTCCGCTACAAGAAATAGTCATGGAAGTCGGAGTAACCGTTACCGACGGAACAGTTGTGTAAATACCAACAGCAAAAGTATTAGTGGTGATACAACCCGTAGATGGATCCATTCCAAATACGGTATATGTTCCGGGGGTAGAAACAGTTAAAGGATTAGAGGTAGAAGTTCCGCTGGATATGCTGGTAAAGGTATAATTCATCGTAGAAATATCGGTATTGGTATTCACGGCTGTTGCAGAAACGGTAGGTTGTGCACAAGTTAAAGTATCGTCACTTAAATTAATAGAAAAAGAAGGAACAGACGGTCCACTCACATTTACAGTTAAAGTGGTGGTCTGATTACAGGAACCACCAGAAGCATCGGCAATAACAACGGTATAAGTTCCGGGACATAAACCAGTGGCTATATTGCTACTTCCACCGGTGGGTAACCATGTATAGGTATAAGAACCTGAACCTCCGGATGCTGTTACAGATGCCGCACCTGTACATCCGGCCGTACAACTGGATGCAGTCGTAGAAGCCACTGCTGATAATGGGTTATTACAAGCAAACATGTCAATGAATACACCTGAATCATAAGTATGATCTATGGCATCCCCTATTGCAATTTTAAAGTGATATGTTGAACATGGACAAACATTTACTGTTGAAGTTATCGGTACGGTCATACCATCAAATTGAATACATGATCCACCAGCATTATTCACATAATAAGAACTGTTAGAAGAAGAGTTCACATTATTAATTGCAATTGGCGTACCATTCGGTAGCACGGCTACATTTGTATTGTTATATGGTGTACCCGTACAAGATCCATTTGGCCCTGAAATAAAAAATCCAAATGCATCATTGATTGAGTTAACGAATTCCGGATATTCTTCTGAGCCAAATACAAATTTAATAAAGAGGGTAGAACAAGAAGGGACAATATCAAATTCTAAAATACAAACATCGTTTGTAACACTTGGGTCTATACTCATTAATTGTGGATCGTTGTATACTGTTCCAGCACTCCAACCTGAAGCACTACCAGACGTATTAGGTCCTTGTGCCACGGTGGCTGCACCTGTAGCCAATAAAACTCCATTTGTTATACCAAGATTACAAGTTCCACTGGTTGTAAAAGTAGCGGCATAACTCGATGGACAATTGAGAGAAGGATTACTCACCGTTAATCCACTCCCAATAAACCCATTGAGTAACTGCGGTAAGGTAACCGAATTATTAATAGAAATTTGAGCATGCAATAAACTTACCAGCAAACTACAAGTACTAATCCACAAAAAAAAATATTTTTTTCATAAAATCTATTTTTAAATGAAAAAAACAAAAATTATGCGTTTTTTTGTTAATTTTAAAATTGTAGGTTCAATTTACACGTTTTACACTTTAAGAGATTGCTAATTTATAGATGCAGATCCAACTTTTAAACTTGAGAAGCGAATACCAATCCACTTGCCAGAATTGCTGTGAAAACTAATTTTTTCATACTTCTTAATTTTGCGGTAAATTGACTAAATATTATTTTATTTCAACATTTTTTTCAGAAGCCAACATTCACTTAATTTGTAACTATTCTAAATAAACTCCAATAAATGCATCGTTTGAATATTATAAAACTCATTGGCACCTTTATCACTTCTCTTGCCTTTGCCATATACCTTTTACTTTTTGCTGATTTTCTTAAGGTATATCTCAACTTTTATCATTTTTTATCTGCTTTTTTAATTACCTTTTCAGGATATTATTATCTTCGTTTTACAAAAGATAATGATTTAAACAAATATTCTGTTTTTTCATTATTTCTGCTCGCGTTAGCCATTTATTTGAAACTCTTTTCACAACACTTTCAGATTACGCATTATTTTATTATTCTTTTATTTACTTTGATAGTTCTATACATTTATCATTCACAGAGATTTGTAGGTGTTTTACGTGGCAGTACATTTTTCAAACCATTTATTATATCCTTTGTTTGGCTAATCATCTTATTTTGGTATACCAAAAAATTCCATGCTCTTTTTTATCTTCATCAATTTACATTTATCGCTCTGCTTACCATTCCTTTTGATGTACAAACTGTGCATTCTGACAATTTCATGACAATCCCTAAAAAATTTGGAATCTCAAAAACTCAAAAAATATTAATATTTTTCACTTTGATTTACATTACACTTTCATACTTCGTTTCTTCAACTCTTTTTTATACTTCACTTGTTACAGGTTGCGGGCTTATGGTACTTTATTTTATACCTCTAACTTTTTACAATCTATTAGTTTATGTTTGCTATGATGGAATAATCATCCTACAAACTTTGATTTATTATTTACTTGAAAAATACCTTACCGGATGCGGTTAGCAGAACGCAGCAATTCCTCATCTTTGTGAATAAAATATCTGGCTAATTGAGAAAGCACTATATTCAACACCGGAATAATAAATGGCAGTTTGTAAGTAGGCAACCCTTCAATCTGATTGGCACCAAAGTACATCAAGCCCAACAAAACGATATTCATCGCCGTTAAATAATGACAAAGTAACATTTGTACCTTCCTATTTTTATAAAGAAAAATAATTACTCCAGCATCTACTAAAGTTATCAAGTTAAAAATAGCCGCCAAAAACAAATGAGTATTTTCAAACTTTATTAGTGACAATTGCAAGTCCTTAATTTTTGATAAATCCACAATATTGACTTGAAATGGAAAGAAAAATAACAAGGCAGATAATATCATATGTATTAAAAGATACAAGCTTTGAATGCGTTGAATCATATTACTTAATTTAAAGTTTCAATAAAATTTTCAATGCTTTTTTATCGGTTTCAAATGTAAGGATATTTTGATGAATTTCTGAAAGGGATTGCCAAAAAAAATTTATATCATTCCTATGAAAGTCCGCTGATGGTAATACTTCTATGCTCCTCACCATATAATATATGGCTAACACTTGATAATCCGAATGAAAAGCCGATGGCACAAAAAAATCGGTTGTATAAACATGCTGTAAAACATCTACATCAATATCCAATTCTTCCATAAACTCCCGCTTCAAGGCATCTATTGTACCTTCTCCAAATTGCATTCCACCTCCCGGAAATTTTACAACTTTTCTTCCCTGAATCATTTCTCTTGCGAACAATAAATAATTATCCTGCAATAACAATCCATACACCGCTATTCTAAAAAATTTTGGTAACCCCATAACTATATTATTTTAATGGCTCTGGCCATTTCTCTCTTGCCCATTGCACCTTTCAAGGTCTGCACTTCAAAACCTATTTGCTTCAAATCTCTTTTGAATTGCCCTTTTGCACAAAATGTAACCAACACACCTCCATTCACCATTTTTACATGCAATTTTTCAAATATCTCTTTCTTCCACATCTCTGGCTGACTGGAAGGTGCAAACGCATCATAGTATACTAATTGAATAGTATCGTCTTCCATTTTCTCAAGCGCTTCATTAACATCAGTACATATTTTCTTTAATAAAAAATTTTCACTTAATCTCACTTCTAAATTGGATGAATGTACTTTCAAAAAAATTGAGACATTATCACTAAATGGCTTGTAAATACTTAATTTTTCTACAATAGAACTATCTAATGCAAATTTTTCCACACCAAAATAATTCACAATTTTACCGCTCTTTTCTTCTAGCAGTTTTTGATACATCAAAAAACAATTCATCCCACTTCCAAACCCAATTTCCAAAACATTAATTATATCAAAATTATCTTTTATATACTCCCAACCATTTTTAATAAAAACATATTCGCTCTCTTGTACCGCTCCATGCAAAGAATGATAATATGTCTTCAAATCCTTGTTATAAAGCGTTGGCGAATTATCTTTTGTCAATACAATTTCCATCAATAGCTATCTATTAAATGAAATAATTTGAAAAATGCTAAAACATCCGTCAAAGGTCGGTAATCCTTACTATACATATAACTTAATTCCTTTGCTTTTTCTGAACGTTCATCATATCCTTTCATTTTCCCGATAAATAAAATACTCGGTTTTAATTTAGGTAAATCTTTATCACTAAACTTTCCAAATCCTACCCACGTCTTCTGACCTATCAACACATGCCAAAGATTATTAAACAATTGCCTTTTTCTTTTGAAAAACCAAATTACAACTGGTAATATAATCATCAAAAACACACACAAAAGTACATCTACAAAACGCTTTTTTCTTTGATTCTCGGACAATAAAATGGTCTTAAACTCCAATGAATATAATTCACCTTGTGAATGTATATCGTTGCTCCCTATAATGTACAACTCATTGGGCGGTGCAATTTTATACTGAACTGGCAAATAACTCAACTTTGTCATCCAGTAAATAATATTTTTGGCATGCAATTGCTTGGAACAAAATATAACTTCATCAATCTTTTCCAATTGTACAATTTCTTCAATATCCTTCAAATACCCTGAAAAATTTGGATGTAGAGAAGATTCTTCTTTTGTCTTTATCAAGCCCAAATAGTTGGTATACACAGGGATATTTCTCAAAATCTCTTTTACTCGCTCAAACTCTTCTTCATCTCCTACTACCAAAACATTTTTAGGCAATACCGATGAAAGATAAGAATACTTTTTCAATCCTGTAAAATAAAACAACCATCGGCTTATTGTAAAATAAAGCACACTCAACACAAATCCAATTATCATAATAGCTCTGGAAAACCGCATATTTTCTGGTAATAAAGCATAAATACTCAACACCATCAACAAGCCAAACACATCCCCCTGTAAAATGTTTTTATACTTTGGATATTTCACATAGCCACCTTGAAACAATACATTTCCTACAATTAAACCCGCATATAAAATCACTCCCACATACAATTGCACTCTGTCAAAATAATTTTCTGAAAATTTAAACCTCTTTTCATACCAGAATGCAAATAATATCATCAAACCACTTATTATTAAAATATCCATCAATGGCAATACAACAACTTTCAAACATCTGTACAATATAGAAATTCCTGCTCTCAAATAAATTGCCAAATAAATCAACAAACGAAATACTTTCGCATACGATTGAGAAAAATGCTTATCTGCAAAAATCATCATCGCTTTGTAAAACACAATAACATAATTCACACTACTTTTCTTAGTACTTTCTCCCTTGTAATGAATAATACTTGTTTCCGAAAAATAATAATTAACATACCCTGCTTTCGTGATTCTGTATGACAAATCAATATCTTCTCCATACATAAAATAATCCTCATCCAATCCACCAATTTTATTCAACACTTCTTTGCGAATAAACATAAATGCTCCCGACAACACATCTACTTTATGATTTTTATCCTTATCTAAATAAGTCAGGTGATACTTCCCAAACACTTTGGATTTGGGAAACAATTTTGATAATCCGAAAACTTTGTAAAATGCCACCATTGGCGTTGGTAATCCTCTTTTGGATTCAGGTAAAAAATTCCCCTTTCCATCAAACATCTTTACTCCCAATGCTCCCGCATCCGAATGCTGTTCCATAAATTCAAAACACTTTACCAATGTATCTTCTTGCAGTACCGTGTCAGGATTTAATAATAAAACATACTTCCCTTTTGCAATCTTAATACCTTGATTATTAGCCCTTGAAAAACCAACATTTTCTTTGTTTTCAATTAAAATAATATCCGAAAATTTTTCCTTCAACATCTGCACCGAACCATCCACCGAATGATTGTCCACCACAATAAGTTCAATATTCAAATGATCTTTTGCTTTTAAAACAGAATTCAAACATTGCTCCAGAAAATAACGAACATTATAATTCACTATGATTATGGAAACATCCATCAACCGAATATTTTCACAGGTTTCTTGTTTTCGTCAATCGCTACAAAAGTAAACTCACCACTGATGGCTTTTTCTCTGTGTGCCGAATACATATCTTCCACAAAAATTTCTACCTTCACTACAACACTCATTGTTCCTACCTTACTTACTCTTCCTACCAATTCCACAATTGTTCCTGCTGGAATGGGCTTTTTGAAGTCAATTCTATCCGAACACACCGTCACACATTTTTTTCTGGAAAAGCGTGTTGCTGTGATAAATGCTACTTCATCCATCCACTGCATAGCCGTTCCTCCAAACAATGTGTCATAATGATTGGTAGTATTAGGGAAAATGGCTTTAAATATTCTGGTTTCGCTATTTTTAATTAACTCTTCCAATTGCATATATGATTTAATTTTAATGTGTCCATTACTCGTTACCCTTAATTTCCTGACACAATTCAATCAAAACACCATGTGTATGTTTAGGATGGATAAAATTTATCAATTGATTATCTGCTCCTTTTTTAGGTTCTGAATAAATAAACTCAAAACCTTCGTTTTGTAATCTTTTCATTTCTTCTAACAAATTATCCACTCCAAAAGCAATATGATGAATACCTTCACCTCTTTTTTCAATATACTTTGAAATGGTCCCCGTTTCATCGGTACTTTCCAATAATTCAATTTTACTCTCTCCCGTTTGAAAAAAAACAACTCTTACTTTTTCTGAGTCCACAGTTTCAGTTTTATACGATTCAGTATTCAATATCTTTTCAAACACCCGTTGTGCATCTAAAGAACGTACTGCAATACCAATATGTTCAACCTTTTTTATCATACTTATTTTTTATTTGCCGTAAAGTAAAAAGAGATTTTTCACAAGTGCAAACACCAAATAAAGTTATTAAAATCATTTTCATTGACTAAAATAGTCATTTTATTGAG
>JBBIGQ010000034.1:0-6224 GCA_037447455.1 Sphingobacteriaceae bacterium
AAAAACCGCTGCCTTGATAATCTTTAACTTCTTTTGAAATGCCGGATTTATCATAAGCCAAAACCTTTTTCATTCGCGACAAAACTACACTGTAAAAATGCTCTCCCATTTCAACACCAATCCATTTTCTGCCAAGTTTGTGAGCAACTGCTGTGGTAGTGCCAGAACCGAGAAAAAAGTCCATAATTAAATCGCCTTCCTTTGAACCGGTATTTATTACTCTTGCTAATAACTTTTCTGAATTTTCTGTTTGAAAACCGGTTATTGTTGAATAACCTGGAATGTCTGTCCAATTGGATTCAATAGTTTCATGCTCGCTCATCAAGTATTCAAGCACTTCGTTTCGTTTGTTACCATAGACATCAATATATTGCTTTTTAGTTACTCTAATTCTATTTTCTGAAATAAGCCTATCAACGGTTTCTTGTGCAAAAGACCAATGTCTTCCTTTCGGCGCTATAAATGATTTGCCATCCAATAAAACTGTATGCGAATCTTTATTCTCCTTTGGAGAGTGCATCTCAATCCAGCAACCCTGCTTCTCTCTTATTCTAAATTGAGGATTGATTAATGATTCAATAATTTTTGAATACAGAAAAAGTGTTTCTGTGGCAGGATTAAACCTTTTATCAATTGCCCCTTGCTTATTTGATTTGTTTATAACCAGTTCGTTTCTAAAATTCTCCCTTCCAAAAATCTCATCCACCAAACATCTTACAATCCAGTTGCCATTGTAATCACATCTTACAAAAATACTACCTTTCTTGTTTAGCCAATCTTTAGCAAGTTTTAGGCGATTTTCCAAAAGTGTTGCCCAGTTGGCGTCTTTGTAATTTGTGCGGTATAAAAACTGGTCAGATGAATCTAAATTAAACGGCGGATCAATGTAAATCGTCTGCACTTTTTCTTTGAATTTCGGCAGGATTGTGTTTAATGCTTGATAGTTTTCACTTTTTATTAGCCAGCCATCTAATGATTTATCTAAATCTTCAAACTGGTTTAAAATCTCAAGCTCTAAATCCTTGAAATACTTTGTATCAATCGGCGCTTTGGGATTGTCTTGGTCTATGCCTAATTCCTCCCATTCTTTAACCTGTTCTGAAAAGTTTTTGTGTTTTTTTATTTTCTCAACTAATTTTTTGTCTTCTATTTTATCTAGCGTAATCACATAGTTTGAATTTTTGACAAACTTCGGCTTGTTCCAGATTTTTACCAGCTCGTCTTCAAACTGGGAGATGAAGTCAATAATTTTAAAAGCAATGTCTTTAAGGATTTGCAGTTGATTAACTCTGTCCGCGCCCCACTCTTTTGCCCCTTCCCAGAAATATTGATAACTCCAGAGTTTAAATTGCTCCTGCAAGAATGCTTTGGCATTTTTATTGATAAAGAAATCCACCTCGCTTTGCTTCTCAAAAACCCTAAAAGCCCGCTCTATCTGTTCTTCAGTAATCGCAATACCTTTCTTCTTTAATGCCTTTAATATCTCGTCTTGTTTTGTTCTTGTACCTCTTTCAGAATAAGAAACGGTAAAAACAATCGTCCCGTCATCTTTAACTTTATCTAATTCAAAAACAAGTGAACGTTTTTCATTGGCTTTTTTGCTTTCTATTTTTGAAGCGTCAAAATAAAACTTGAATCCATCAAACTCAACCGGCAAACTTTTGAAGATTCGGTCGGTTTTGACATAGTAGAGCATCTGCGTTTTCCAAAAGAGAATGACATCTTTTTCATCGGTATAAACTTTTTCGTAGATATTGTTATGAAAAGGCGTTGAATTGAAATAGATTGAACCGCTTTCGGTAAAATAGCGGCTGAAAAAGGAGTAGAGCTTGTCAAAAAGTTCGTCCCTAAATTTAGTGTGGTTTTTCAGAGTCGCTTCAATATCATTTTTAAGAATATCCTCAATCTTGCAGTAGTACTTTGATTTTATTCTCATCAAATTGACAAAACCGCCTTTGCCTTCAATCTTAGCGCCGATAAAAACATCCTGCAGAGCTTTGTAAAATTTTTGTTCTTTCGTCATATTATTACCTTAATATTTCTTCCATTATAAATCTTCTTGTTTTTAAGTCCATAAAAAACTCTCGCCCGCAAAAATAAGAAAAAATTTTGTTTAGCTTTCTTAGATGAAAGTTGCATAGCAATTTCATTCTCTCTTTTCCCCCTATGAAGTTAAACGAAGGCAACAACATCATGGAATTTACGGTCTCCTTTCCGTGAAAGGCAGGTTTTCAAATTACACATAACGGTTTGCGGATTGGCGTAGTGGCGGCTTAAAACGCACTAAACTGTCAATAAGCACTACCGTTCAATTTAGCACTGAACCGCCACTTTTGCCAAACCGCTGTTATAGCCAGTTTTTCTTTTACAAAAATGTCACTTTACCAGTATCCATATCGTAAACAGCACCAACAATTTTGATTTGTCCACTGTCTTCCATATCTTTTTTAAGATTGGACTATTTTTTCTGATTTGTTCGATGGTGTGTTTTACATTACTCTCACAAACCTGATGTACAAACTCTGGATTTCCTGATGTTCGGTCGCCTTCGTAAGTAACTTTCTCAACTACAGGACGAATTTTAGATAGCATAGCTGTAATGTTACCCAACTTTACGTCATCTATTGCAGATTTTATTGCTCCGCAATGTTCGTGTCCAAGAACAAGTATAACCTTTGCACCTGCCAATTTACAACCAAATTCCATACTTCCCAGCAAATCTTCATTTACAAAATTACCCGCAACTCTACCAACGAAAATATCACCGATACCCCTGTCGAAAACGTCTTCTACAGGAACACGGCTATCCAAACACGACAGAACAACTGCTTTAGGGAATTGCCCGTTTGCACTCTTTCTTACCTGAGATGAATAGTCTCTTGCTGTTAAATCATTTTTGATAAATCGGTCATTTCCATCTTTGAAAGTTTGAATAATTTCATCAGGTGTTAAGGCATCTCTTTGTTCTTTGGTTAGCACATCTTGTACCAATGCTTTGGGTTGTTTAGTTGCCGATTCATTTGCTGAGGTATCGGTCGGTTTTGGGTTGTTGCAGGCTGCTAAAAAAGCCAGTGCAAGTCCTACAATAATTACATTTTTCTTTGTCACTTTGTTAATTGTTTAATGTTGCTTACTTTGTAAATCGGTGTTCGGCTTTTCCGTTTTTTTTAAAAGTTTACGAATGTTATTAAGTTCAATTGGTTTCTTGAAACACTATTAGTTGTTTGATTCATTACGCCAATTTCTGTTCTTACGGCTTTAGAAAACCTATATCCAATACCACCATAGAAACGATTGCGGTCAAAAAAGATTTGCACTGTATTCATGAAAATTTCATTGTAAATCGAAAGATATACAGTCTTGTCCTGCATTTGTTTGTGATTCAAGGCAATATTTGTAGATAAAAAGTATCTTAACCGAAGTCTGAAATCGTCTTCAAAGAATCGTTGCTCAAAACGATAGCGATGCTGTAACAAAATTCTTCCAAAGCTCTGTCTTGTGATAAACTGTTGATAGATTCTGTGCTCGTTGAAGTTAATCTTATTTTCAGTGCCGGAAATGTAAGGTTCACTATAAATAAAACCATATCCAAGATGAATGTTGTTGTTGTTTTCTGTTAGGTTGTAGCCGATACCTGTTCTTAAAAGTAATTGTTCTATGTCCCCAATAAAGTTGAAGTTTCGATACTGTACTTCGTGATGCCAGTTCCAACGATTGTTTATTTTTTTGTCTCCAAAATAGATTAGCCAGTTACCAAAATCGCTTTGTTGAGCCATCAAGGTCAATGGGGTAAAGGCTAATAGTGTTAAGATTCTTTTCATTCTGTGTCTGTTTTAAAGTTGGCTATAAAGGTTTGCAGATTAGCGTAGTGGCAGGGTTAGAAGCACTAAACTGTCAAGCTGATACAAAGATAATAGAAAGCAGAAACTTTAAATTACCACTGCACCTGCCATTGTCGGCAAGCGGTTGTTAGCGGCTGGTTTTCTTTTTCTTTGTCTGTCGTTTTGCAGTTTTCTTTTTTGCTGTCGTGGATTTTTTCTTTGTCTGCTTAGTTGTCTGCCGTGTAGTTTTCTTCGCTGTCTTTTTAGTTTTTTCTTGTCTGTCCGCTTTTGCCGATTTTATTTTGTCAAGCAGTCCACTTCGTTGCCAAACTTTTTCTTCGATGTAGGTGATGAACCAATCTTTAAAATCTAAAAATGTTTTTTCGTCTGCAAAGGTTGAGAGAGGAACTTTCCAAAGCACACCGTGTCTGGCGAAATAAAGTCCAACATTTTTTATTGGTTTGAAATTCTCGTCATTGTTTACTCCACCAATTAGTGAAAGAATGTAATACCCGATTGTCTGGTTGAGATGGTCTCGTTCTACTGCTAAATTTTTTGAAACTTTTATGTCAATCAAAGTGTCGTCAATGATGAGGTCAGCGTCTGCACCGCCAACAAGTTGTGAGCCGTGTCCGAATGTAGGATTTAAAAAGCAATGATTGTCCACTTTGAAATGGTCGTGATTGATTACTGAAATTAATTGTCGGACATCTTTAATGTCGTGCTCACTTTCATTTCCAAGATTTGAATCAATCATTCCAGCACGAAAAGTTACATCAAGTCGGGATAAGTAGAGTGCTGATTTAATTATGTCATCGGTTAAAATTCCGTCAGCAAGATATTTTTGATAGTTCTGTTTTGCGTTTGAATATTCGGTTTCAAGCATTTTTAAAAATTCTTTGCGGTCTTTCGGAATGTCTCTGCGATAGCCAACCATAATTGTTTTGGAATTTGTCGCTGAAACTGTTTGCGTAATCATTCTGTAAGAACTGTCGGCAACCCAACCACCCCAAGATTTTACTTTCGCTTTATGTCGCTGTTCAAGTGTAAAGCGGAAAAGATAATCAAATGCTTGTCCGACTATGGAA
This sequence comes from Sphingobacteriaceae bacterium, assembly GCA_037447455.1. Classification (GTDB taxonomy): domain Bacteria; phylum Bacteroidota; class Bacteroidia; order B-17B0; family Aurantibacillaceae; genus BPGX01. The sequence goes on from JBBIGQ010000034.1 coordinate 4,910, forward strand.
TGATTGTTTGTCTGTGGTGGTGCAACTAACTCACCAGTTAAATTTATTTGCGGTCGGGGAAACACTGTCTTGAATTTGTCCCGCAGTTCTTGAAACCGTTTGTCTGAAATGATGGAAGTTAAACTCATAAGATTTTGTTTTGTAATTGTCGCCTACTCTGGTCGGTTTTCGGCTGTCCCGTCTGCGGTCGTGTTTTTAAGCTGACCGCTAACTCTATAATTGACGCGATATTCGTCAATTACAATGCAAATATACAAAAAAATATTTTACAGTGCAAATTTACAGTAAAAAAAATTTCAAGTCATTGACTACAAGTGAACTGTGTTGATTTTGAAAATATAGCAATATAAAAAACGAAATACATTTTTTGTGTTGTTACAGATTATTTTTTATACGACAATATTTACAGCAATGCAAAATATACACTGCGCTTTTTGTCCGTTTATTTCTATTAAAGTCAACTGTTGCAAGTCGTCCACCAACTTTCATATTGTTAGTTGCTTTTGGACAATGCCAACTTGGGTCGGCAAAGTTCCATTTCGTTATGTGTTCGGGGTGCGTGTAGTAGTCCCAAACTTTCTATTTGTTTTTCAAAACAGTCGCTCTAATTGTTATCTTTTCCTGTGTCATAATTTTACTGTTGCATTTTAGTTAGGTCGGTAAACATTACTTCCCATTGATGTCCGTCAAGGTCTGCGAATGTGTCGTAATACATCCAGCCGTGGTCGACACTTTCTCTGTATCGTGTTGCACCGTTTTCAAGAGCGAGTTTCACGATTTTATCAACCATTTCTCTGCTGTCCACTTCAATTGCAGTCAAAACCTGGGTTGTTGAATTGTCTGCAATAGGTCTGTTAGTAAAAGTACTGAACATTTCGTGAGTTATGAGCATAGAATAGATTAGTCCGTCATTAAGAACTAAACACAATGCTCTGTCGTCAGAAAATTGTTCGTTAAACGAAAAACCGAGTTTTGTCCAAAAGTCTCTTGTCCTTTCAAGGTCTTTGATTGGAAGATTTACGAAGATTGATTTTACTTTCATTTTATGTTGTTTTATGTTGTTATGTGTCGTTTTAAAATTGGCTATAAAGGTTTGCAGATTAGCGTAGTGACAGGGTTAGAAGCACTAAACTGTCAATAAGCACTACCGTTCAATTTAGCACTGCCCCCGCCATTACGCCAAACCGCTGTTGGCGGCTGGTTTTCTTTTTTGTCTAAATAAAAAGTGTCGTTTGTGTCATGTCCGATGCCCTTTTGAGTTTGTATAAATTTGTTTTCTTTTCTTTTACTACTTCGATAAAATCTAGTTTTTTTA
>JBBIGQ010000035.1:0-5994 GCA_037447455.1 Sphingobacteriaceae bacterium
GCCATATCTAAATTGCCTGAAGCCGAACCGCCAATAAGGATATTAGTTGTATCTAAATCGGTGAACCAACCCTTAGTCCATCTTTGAGATGACGAACCTAATGTCCAATTAGATTGAATTGGTAAAATGGCATTATCAACTTTTTTAATTAAATTAGCAGGAAAAACCCCGCCGCCAACCTGAGCTTGGCTAATTAAACCAATTCCTGCCAGTAAAGCTATTAAAATACCTGTAATTAAAATTTTTCTCATATTTTTTTATGTGAAATATACAAAAGTTACCCCTTCACCACCAACCGTAGCGTCCAGATAAATTTTGTATAAATCATCTATATCTATTTGTATTGATTGACCCGCCGTTATTGGGATTCCTTGTCTGGTGGCTTCTGCTGCCACTACTGTTGAACCACCAACTACTATTTCACCTGTATTAGAAAGCATTGCCATAATAATTACCCTTTTACAAGGAGTAGGAGAAACGACATTACTTATATCTATTTGCATTGATTGACCCGCCGTTATTGGGATTCCTTGTCTGGTGGCTTCTGCTGCCACTACGGTTGAACCGCCAACTACTATTTCACCTGTATTAGAAAGCATTGCCATAATAATTACCCTTTTACAAGGAGTAGGAGAAGCGACTAATGTTTCTCTTGTTCCAGCAACAGTTATCGTTTTTCTACCATCGCTAATTCCAGTATAAGGGGGGGTTTTAACTTCTAATTTTTGTAAATTTCCATCCTCTTTGGCGGGGTTAATACGTTCTCCCGAGCCGTCCTTTAACCCAACCACCTCCCAACCCATTCCGCCCCCAATTCTCCCGACAATAGTCGCCAAAGCCTTGTAAAATTTCCCCTTCTCGTCAACCAAGATAACTGGCAAAGGATTTTTCCTGTCAATTCCCTCAATCATCACCCTCAATCTGCCTTTTAAAATTTCAAATAATGCCTTAATAAAACTGAAAAACCCTGTAATTTCTATTGTTTTGGGTATTTCTATCGGTGGAACTTTAACATCAGGGGGCTTAACTACAACTTTTGGCTGAGGGATTTTTATTTCTGGAAATTTTATTTCAGGAATTTCAACCCTTGGCTTTAGTTCTACACTTTTAATCGCTTCAATGATTTTTTCCTTATCTTCCTGGTGGACTTTTTCTGCTTCTGATAGTTTTTGGGCAATAAAGTCTTCTATTTTTTTCTGATATTCATTTGCGATTGCCTCTGCCAATGCCTTTCTTTCTTTTTCCCTCATTTCCAATAATAATTTCTTTCGTAATTCATCAAATTGGTCGAGTCCCACCCCTTTTATTTTTAAAAATTCATCTATTTGCTCCTTTAATTTTTTTAAGGCATCTTTATCCATATTATTCAGGAGCTAAAGCCCTTCCTAATGTTTCTCTTAATCCTATCAATTTTTCAGTAGGAATTTCAGCTTCTGGGGGAACAGGAGGAGTTGGCATCATTAAAGCTCTGACTTTCTGCTCCTCAAACTCCATAACTTCTTTTATTTCTTCTGGGTTCAAATCAACCAAGTCCAACAGCTTTCTTTGGAAGTGTTTTTTAAGTGGGATATTGTCTGGCATCTGGCCCAAAACCGCAGTGAACTTCTGAATAGTGTCCAAACCTGAAGCCTCTTGCTCGGCCGAGGTATAAACTTTGACCTGATAACCATCTTTGGAAAGCCAATGCTTCGGCTGAATAAGTCGGGTGTATAATCTTCCAGTCTTCCAGCCTTTTTTTGCAAGTTTTACTGGTTTCAGGTTTTCGGCCTGTGCCTCAATGAATTTATACCAGCGGAAGCCAAAATCTTTCCAAGAAGGCAGATAGAATTTGGCCGTATGAATTGCCCTTTCCTGAGCCCTGCCTGCCAACAGTTGAACCTCGCCCAAGGTTATCTGTTTTCTTTCGGTCACTCCTTTTTGAATAGCGGTAACCGCAGTGGCTCTTTCTGCTATCGCCCTCAAGAATTCCATCTCTGGCAAGCTTTCCTTTAAATCAGGAACATCCACTCTTTTGATAATTTTATTCGGATCGCCAGGCACCGGATACCATCCCCAAGGCACCGGGTCATAGGTCTGGGGTATAAATCTGGGGTCGGTGGCATCGTAAAAATTCATTCCAAAATTTTTCAAAGTCCTGTTTTCCACCAGTTGCGAAAACCAAGAATTCAAAACCTTGTTGATTGGTCTAATAATATCTGCTAAAGCATCTGACCAAAAATCGGTCTGCTCTATATCATCCGCCCAACTGGAGAAAGGATAATGGTCACGCCAATAATTGTCCGGAGTTTCGCCAATGACCTCTTCCAAGGGTTTGTTCATCAAAATCTTATCACCAGTTTTTACAATCAGATAAATCTCTTGTCTATCGCCATTCCATAGTTTCCGGTAGCATTCGTTCAGCTCCACATAGGTCTCGCCCAAACTCGGGCTTTCAACATCTGGCACGCCCATTTTTTCCAATTTCTCTACCTGAGCCTTAACCGCCTCTAAATTTTCCTCTGCTTTTATCAGGCCTTCTTCAGTAGTGTAATATTCTTTTAACTCCCGGACCGCGGCCTGGCTATAGTTCGGATTCTCTTCCAAGCTTTTTAGGGTTCGGTAAATGCCAATATGGAAAAGAAAGGAGGCGGTATCTATGTCAGCTGGGTCGGTATATCTGTCAATCAAAACATTCTGGGGGTCAACAATTTCCACCATCGGCTCACCATCTATCACATTTAACTTTTTGAAGGAACGACCATATAACCCAACCTGTCTCTTATCCACAATGTCTTTCAAATCTACTTTTTGTTTTCTTTTGAAATCCAGCCAGTATTCATTAAGCACAATTTCTTTTTCTAATTTTTTGGCAAGTGCTTCCTCGGTCTTTGTTTTAACCTGTTCCTCAAACTCTAACTCTGGAGGGTCGTCAATGTTGGCCAACCAAGTCTTTATTGTCTCTTTCATCAGAGGAATTGAAACATTTTGCCTCTGGGTTAGTCTGTTCAAGGCCACTCTGCCCCGATAAAACGTGTAGTTCTCGTTCCATTCGGCGTGGCGCCTTTCTCGGTAATTAAAAGCCTGTTGATAATCAGCATCTAAAATTGCTATTAAATCTTCGTTTGTCATAAACCAAAAACAAGCCAAAAACTTTACCAACCTAAAATTAGATTAGTAAAGCCTTTGGCTCGTAAGCACGGCCGCTGAACCGTAGTTTTCCAGCCAATAACTTTATTCAGTTATTATCTTAATTTACCATTTAACCAACAAGGCTGTCAAGGGTTTTATCATATTGTCGGTGGCAAAAATAACATAAAGAAATAAAATCTTCTAATTTTCTCTTATATTGATGATTTATATTTGCCCAATGAATACTAAATGGATTATCTTTTATTCTCCCACACATTTTACAAATTTTAGGTGGCCCCTTATATCTTTTAACCCATTTGTGTAAACCACTATAACCTACTTTATTACCTTTCCACATTGGATTTCCTTCTCCTCTCATTGCTTTTCGTTTTTTATTTAGCCAATATCTACCATTATTTTTTATTTTAAATCTTTTTTTTAGTTTTATCAAGAGTAATTTGAATATCCCTTGGTAATTTTAAAATCTTTTTACAATAAGAATTTGGACATTTAATTTCAACGGCGAAAACAGAAATGGCAGGATTCTCAGCTTTAAAAAGTATTGTTCCGCAATATTTACATTGAATTAAATATTTTTGAGAATTCATTTGAAAATAATCTTATACAAAATCTTCCATAAAAATTTCGGAATCCAAAAAGGTTTGGGCCGAAGCTCCGGCAAGTTCTTAAAATAACCTTGTAAATATTCTGACTGCTTTCTTCTCATAAACTGACGCATTTTTTTAGCAAGTTTTTCATTCATTGCTTAATAGTGATCCCACCCGACTCCCCCCACATCTTTTGGGGGCGTATAAGGATAAGACCTCTCCCTTAAATGCGTATGAATTGCATATCTGGCCCCTGAAAGCAAATGGTCATTTATCGGCACCGGCTCGTCCAAAATCTTTCCCTCTCTCTCCTTCCAGGAGTATTTTTTTATTTCCTGAATCAGGTTTAGAGAATCTTTAGTAATATAAATCTTTCTTGACTTCATCGTATCAATCCCCTTTTTTACATCTTTGTCCGACGGAATAACCCAGAATCCCGCCCTTTTCATCTCCTCAATCCTTTGGGGTTCAGCCGAATCGGGATAAATCTCTCTTGTTTTTGGCACGCCAATTTCTTCTATTTTTTTTATTAAATCTTGGTTCGTCAAAAACCTCTCATAAAGCAATTCCTTCAGATAAAAACCCTCGTCTTTTATCCTAATTTTTACCAAGCCAGAAGGACTATTGTAGCCAAAATCCAATCCGTAAATCGGCTCTCCCTCCGGCAACTCATCGCAATAATCCCAGTTGTCAAAAATTACAGTTTTGATTATTCCTTTCAGACCGAGCCCATAGATCCGCCAATAGTTCTCGTCTATCTCTTTGTAGTGTTCAATCTCTTTAGCCACATCAAGGTGTAAAAAAGGATTATTTTTATAGGTTGAAGGAATAATAATCTTGTCGTCTCTCGGAAAAATCTCATCATAAATCCAAGAGTAAGGATTGGACGGATTATAGTCCAAAAAAATCATCTTCTCCGTTCTTATTGAAAGTTGTCGCCAATCTTCCAAAGAAAATTCAAGAGCTTCGTTCAACCAGAGATATTGCCTTCTTCTTGACCTTACCCGCAAGGGGTCTTCCACTGAGATAAACTCAATTAAATTATTGCGGAATTGGTAGATATTGTCAGTCTTGTTGTGCTTCTCTGGGTCATACAATTCGGCCTGTTTCAGGATATTGAAAAAGTCCCTCATTGCCGAAGTTTTCAGCGCTGGCAGCGTTTTTCTGGCGATTGTGAATACTTGACCGTCTTCTTGAAACGCTAACAAAATAATTGCCTGACACAACGAATATGTCTTGCTGCTTCCTGTTCCGCCCTCCAAAATGCAAATTCTATAACCTTGTTTGATCGCATCCAGAATTTTCTCTAAAACAATGGTGCCTTTAAGATTTAGCTCCATTTTCTTTTTTGATAATTTCTATTTTCACTTTTTCTATTCCAGAAATTTTTATTCCATCTTTTTCTCCTGGTTCTCCATAAAATTCTGTAAGAATTCTATCTAATGCTCGCCAATCTTTTTTATACATTTTTTGCCAAATTCTCCAAGTTTCATCTTGAATTTCTTGAGGATTTTTTTTCTTTCGCATACACCAATCTAAAATAAACTCTTTAAATTTCTTATTAAAAGAGACCTCTCCTTTTTGTTTTATGTGTCTTCTTGGATCGTATCCTTTTTTAAAAGGTGGTTTTAAGGTTTTAGGATTAGCCATAAATCGGTGAAAAATCGCTGAAAGTGGTTTTCTTTCTTATGATGGCTTATTTCTTTTTAGAAAGAGGCGGAAGGACAAAATCCAACCGCCTCTTTTCTTTTTTGTCAGGGGCGGTGTCGCAGTAAAAAGTTATTCTTCTGGTGTTTCCTCCTCGTTTTCCTCTTCTGGCGTTTCAGGAGTTTCTTCCTCGCCAGCAACGGCTGTTTCTTGTAAGGTGTAAATCATTGGTTTTCTTTTAAGTTATATTGCCCGACCTTTTCTCTTCCAATTTTTTGATTCGCTGCCTTGATTGATAAATAACGCTCAAACAAGCATCGCAATAACTCTGTTTATTGATTTGGTGGGAGTGATGGTTGCGGATAACCAGTTTGTATTGTAATACTAACTGGATGATTCGCTGCCTTGATTGATAAATAACGCTCAAACAAGCATCGCAATAACTCTGTTTATTGATTTGGTGGGAGTGATGGTTGCGGATAACCAGTTTGTATTGTAATACTAACTGGATGTATAATTAGTTTGTAGTATAATACATACTGAAATTATGGCAGAAAGAGTAAAATCAGTTTGTGCCTGCTGTTAAGGCAGGCTTTTTTAATTTAATTCTCTAAATCAACGGCCTCGCCTG
>JBBIGQ010000036.1:0-4522 GCA_037447455.1 Sphingobacteriaceae bacterium
CAAAAAATAATATCAATAGTTTTGCCAAGTATCAAGTAGAATTCCCATCAGGAATAAGCTTTTCAGACATAGACAACAAAGGTGGTAATTTTACAATTGAAGGTAATAAAGCAAAAATTGTATGGATCAACTTACCAAAAGAAAAAAGTTTTGCAATAAAATTAAAAATATATTTTACAAAACAAGTTACATTTCCTGTAACATTATATCAAAAATTTTATTATCTTGAAAACAGCGTCAAAAAAGAAATTTCAGCCGATCCATTAATAATTCAAAAATCGGAAAACCTTTCAATGGAAATAAAAAGCAACGAAAATAAAAACGAAAACACCACCATAAAAACTCCTCAACAAGAAACTTCAACACCAACCAAATCACCCAAAGAAGAAAAAAACGTTGTGAATAATACAACACACCCTACTCAAACAACTTCAACACAAAATAATACAACTAATAACATCAGAACGTCCTCTGAATACACCTATAAAATACAAGTAGCCGCCAGCCCCACTAAACCAGATGCTTCCCTCTATTCCAATCTTGGAAAAGTTGAGATAGTACAACACAAAGGAATGTACAAAGTGCTGATTGATAAAGAATTCTCGTCCAAAGAAGAAGCTCTCAAGTACAGAGAAGAAGTGATTCAAAAAGGTTACACGGGTGCTTTTTTGGTGAAATTTCAAAATGGGCAGAGAGTAAATTAAACTCCACCATCACACTTTTCTTTTGTACTTAAACCACCTTATTAAAAAGAACTCTCTTTTATTCTCATTATACATTTTTGCTTTTTTAAAATTCTTTTTCATTCGCTTGTAAGTTTTTTTATCCTGCAATTGTTTATGGTGTTTCTTAATTCTCTTTTTTTCTAATCGTTCAATTTTTCTTTTTTCTCTTTCTTCTTTTCGTTCTTCACGGGCAATATATTTTTCTTTTTGAATTTCTGCTTTTGTTTTACCTTGATATTTAAATGCTTCCAAATACCGAATCTGAGCAGAACACAGCAAAATATTCAACAATAAAATACCTGACAAAACGATGTGTTTTTTTCCATTCATTCCTCACAAAGATAAGTATTTTTTACTGAAACTTTTAATCTTTACTTTTGGTCCGATAAATAAATTTTCAACATGAACAAAGAAGAGATAATCAAAAGAATGCGTGAATTAGCTGAACAAATAGAAGAACACAATTACCGCTATTATGTGCTTGACCAACCTATTATCAGCGATTATGAGTTTGATAAACTGTTAGAAGAATTACAAAAATTAGAACAACAATACCCCGATTTAGTTTTACCTAACTCGCCTACCCAACGTGTTGGTGGCACTATCACAAAAATCTTTCCAACAGTGCGTCATCAATACCCTATACTTTCTCTGTCAAATACCTACTCTATTGAAGAACTTCACGACTTTGACCGCCGAGTGAAAGAATTATTGGAACTACCACTACACCATAATGTAGAATATGTCTGTGAACTTAAAATAGATGGTCTGAGCATTAGTTTAATTTACGAAGATGGCTTATTAGTTCGTGCCGTCACTCGCGGTGATGGCATTCAAGGCGATGATGTAACCTCTAATGCTAAAACCATTCGCTCTATTCCTTTGAAACTCAAAGGAAATTACTTGAAAAAACTGGAAGTACGCGGGGAAATTTTTATGCCCATAAAAGTATTTGAAAAATTAAATAAAGAAAGAGAAGAAATTAGCGATGAACCTTTTGCTAATCCCAGAAATGCCGCCTCTGGCACAATGAAATTGCAAGATTCTTCCGAAGTCGCCAAAAGACATTTAGATGGATTTTTTTACTATCTGTTATCCGACGAACTCCCCTACTCCACCCATTGGGAATGTTTGAAGCATCTGAAACACTGGGGATTCAAAGTCAATGCAAACGCAGAATTATGTAAAGGCATAGAAGCTGTGAAAAAATACATTGAAAAATGGGACGAAAAACGTTGGCACTTGCCATACGAAACCGATGGTGTAGTCGTAAAAGTGAACGAATTGAGTTATCAAAAAACACTTGGAAATACCGCCAAATCACCTCGTTGGGCCGTAGCATTCAAATACAAACCCGAGCAAGCCACTACTCAACTTTTGAGCATCTCTTATCAGGTAGGTAGAACAGGAGTAATAACGCCCGTAGCCAACCTTGAGTCCGTGCTTTTAGCGGGCACAAAAGTGAAACGCGCCTCCTTACACAATGCAGATATCATTGAAAAACTGGACTTGCACGAGCACGATTATGTCATTGTTGAAAAAGGTGGAGAAATTATTCCCAAAATAGTAGCAGTAGATAAAACAAAAAGAACATTATTCAGTCCCAAAATAAAATTCATCACACATTGTCCGGAATGTGGGAGTATACTCATTCGCAATGAAGACGAAGCCGCTTACTATTGCCCCAATGAATTTGGCTGCCGGCCGCAGATTATCGGAAAAATCGTACACTTTGTATCCCGCAAAGCAATGGATATTCAAAGTTTAGGGGAAGAAACGATTGAATTACTATATGAACATCACTTAATTAAAAACCTTGCCGATTTATATGAATTAAAAGCAGAACAAATCGTTCCATTAGAGCGAATGGGAGAGAAGTCCGCACAAAATATCCTAAAAGGCATTGAAGAAAGCAAACAACGTCCCTTTGAAAGAGTATTGTATGGACTTGGAATTCGGCACGTCGGAGAAACATTAGCCAAAAAAATTGCCCGAAGTGCTGGTTCTATTGACCGCTTACAAAATATGACGACTGAAGAACTAATGCAAATAGAAGATGTCGGTGAAATTATTGCACAATCTATTAAAGATTACTTTTCAAAGAAACAAAATATTGAAATAATAGAACGGCTCAAAAAACAAGGACTTCAATTAGAAATTGAAAATAATTTTTACTCTTCAGATAAACTAAAAGGATTAACCATTGTCATTTCCGGCACATTTAAGAAATGGAGCAGAGAAGAACTCAAAGAACTTATTGAACAAAATGGTGGGAAAAACACTTCTTCGGTAAGTAAAAAAACATCTTTTCTTTTGGCCGGCGAAGAGCCCGGTCCGGAAAAAATCAAAAAAGCCAAAGAATTAGGAATTAAAGTACTGACAGAGGAAGAGTTTGCTAAAATGATAGAATGAAAAATATTACTTCATTTTATGTATATATAGTATACAAATAATATACAATTCTATCACTTTTTACAGTTCATTGTTATTTCTTCGATATTTTTACAAATAACATTTCTCAAAAAGTAGTAACAATTCTCCAAACATTGGGCTTTACTCTCGTGTTTTTGCATTAGAACGTTGAATGCTTGGATATTCATCCCGTACTCCCCATATCTGACGTTTACTCCTATAATCCCGATACCCATAGGAACGAATGTTTACTTTCATTTTTCCAGCCCTTACGTTCATCTCCACCTTTTTACCCACCGCTTTCTTTATCTTTTCAAATAACCTCAATCCCAACCGATAGGCATCCGCCCAACGAAAAATACCATAATACGCATTCACCGAACTCAATGTCCGCCTTTGTTCTACCTTATCTCCACTCCTCATACCCTTTACCCACCTTTCTATCTTTTGCTTGCTTTGATGCACCACACGCCGTCTCACCAAAATATGAGTCGGTTTTACATAATACCCTAAAAAATCAATCCCATACTTCACCCTTTGTATCCTTTGTTTTTGAGGATGTAGATGCAAACGTAACCGCTCCCACAAAAATTCCTCTATCCTATCCCGCCAGTCCTTCAATAAATCCTTCTCCTTACACAACAGCACCATATCATCGGCATAACGAATATAATACCGAACGCCTAACCGATGCTTTACATACCAATCCAACTCGTGCAAATAAATATTCGCAAAAAACTGACTCGTCAAATTACCAAGCGGCAACCCAACTCCCTTCGGATTATGAAAGTACGACTTATGTTTAGGAATGAGCAAGGGCTTCTTTTCATCTCCCGTAAAGATGCAATGCTCCGTTGGATTGTGCCGCACTATCACCGTACACAAATGCCTTAAAATCTCCTTTTCCTTCTCACTATTCCCCAAACGACTAATCCACCGGTCTAATAAACTCAACAAAATCGTATGATCAATGCTATTGAAAAAACTTGCAATATCCATCTTTAAATACCATTGTAATGCACTATTGTTTAACCAATGGTACAATTGTTGCGTTGCCGCGTGGTGACCTTTCCCTTTCCGATTGGCATATGAGCAAGATAGAAATCGACCCTCTAAATAGGGATCCATCTTGTCTACCAACCATCTATGAACAATTCTATCTCTGAAATGCGGGGCTAATATCTCTCTCGGCACCGGCTCCTCTACTACAAAGCAAGTGTAGGGAAAGAGCACATATTTTTTCTCTATGATTTGCTCAGAAAGTTCTTCAATATAACTATCCAAATTCAAATAATAGCACTTCTTTTGATGAGTAAATTTCGTCTTTTTGGCAGAGTGTAATAATTCACAAACAAGTTGTTCTTTGAAAACATTGAAAGTATATT
>JBBIGQ010000037.1:0-4347 GCA_037447455.1 Sphingobacteriaceae bacterium
TTCTTCTCTTTTTTTACTTTCGGCTAATTTTTCTTCACGAGTCTTTTTTTTACCGAAAAACACTTTTACAAGTATCAGAATAGCAATGATACCGCCAATTAATAGGATAATATTTACGTTAACATTTTTCATTTGTAGTAGGTATTATAGGATATTAAATAGTTGTCGTTAAATCTGTTAAAATTTCTATGCCTTCCTTCAAATGTTTTATTATTCAAGGTATAGGCAATAGCTTTATTTATTTGTGAGGGGTTATATCCCATTTTTAACAATAACACATTAGAAAAACGGTCGCACAAATCTTCGTATTTATACTTTATATGTCCCAACTCATGTCCCAAAATAAAATCTGTAACATAGCGGGGGTATTTATAGAGTATTTCTTTATCTAACACTATTTGGGCAATACCTTTTTCAGGGCTAATACTAATAAATCCTTTTTGTCCTGTATTACCAAGTTTAAAAACAATATTAGTTATAGGCACAGGATATTTTTTATCGGGAGGCAATAAGGGCAAAGACGGGTATACCAAAGGTTTTTTTAAGGGTTTAAGCCGATTGTTTGTATGATAAATACCTTTTGGCAAATTAAAAATCTGTTTTTCTCTGTATGCAGGCACATCGTAAAAATAAAACTCTTTAAAGTTATTGTCGTAAATACGTATGTGTCTATCCTTTGTTACAAAGGTTTGATATGGAAGCTGTTCGGAATATGGGTATACATGTAATAGCATTGCACATAATTTTAATCTTTTTTCAGATTGTACAATGTATTATACAGATTTATATAGTAATCCGATGGCAGCATTCTTAATACTTTGAATAAATTCATTTTATAGGGCGAATTTGCAAGATACTTACTCATAAAAGCAACCACAAATATATTATCAGCGTCTTTAAATAATTTATCAATAATAGCGTAAACCTTTTCGGTATTGTCTTTCTTAATACAATGTACTAACATTTTTATATCGGTAGTTAAAAGAATGTGTTTAGCAATAGCTTTATACTCCTTTATTTTATTTCTATCTTTTAAAAACATAAGCAAAGGGCTAAACCATACATAAACAACTTTTCCTTTTTTGGTAACAATTCTTTTACGTTCTAATACTAAAGGGTTTTCAGGATTGTCTTCTAAGTCCTTACGGATAGTTCTTTCTTTAAGAGCGTAATAAGAATAAATCACTCTATTAGCATAACCTTCTCTATACAAACCCAATGCTTTTAAAATTCTTTGTATAAAGTTTAACTTTCTTTTTTCTTTACTTGCTTCTTTTTTTGCATCTTTCATAGCTTCCTGTTCTTTTTTTGCTTTTTCGGCAATCTCTTTACTTTTAGGGTCGTCGTCTGTATCACTTATTTCTTTTGCCAATTCTTTATCTTCGGGAGACAAATCTGCACCACCTTTTTTATGCTTTTCTTTCATATTTTTAAAAAAGCGTATAATGGCGGGTATAATATCTTTAATAGTAATTTGTGCGGCGGCAGAAACCAATTGTGGCGGTACTGCTCCATGCATGTCTGTTTCGTAATTAGAAACATTTTGTTTTTTTACGTATAAAAGATAAAAATATTTAACTACTTCCTGCGCAGATAAACCCTTTGTTTCAATACCTTTTTTTCTTATTCTTGCTTTCATTAAAGGGATAAAAGGATACAGGGGCGGCGGCAATAAGTTTTTACCTACTTTTTTTACTGTTTTTCCCGCACTTTGTCCAACTTTTTGTAAAAACTTTCCTATGCGTTTTTTTCTTTTTCTTTTTCTTGACATAGTTTTTAATTTTATAAGTGTTTTTTAGTTAAAATAAAAAGGCAAGGTAAAATACACTTGTAAAAAACCTTGCCTTTTTTTAATTCATTGTAAAAAGTTTAAACACTTTGTCTTACAGTATAATCCACAAAAAACGAAAGCGTCACACTTTTGCCCGTCATAATCTCATCAATATCTAACAAAATACCTTTTGTTTTATCAATAATGATAGAGACAGGCATTTCAATTATTCTATCCTTGAAGTCTGTGGATTTTACGTTTGACAATACAGGTATCTTATCCGATGTTCTTTTACCAAATAAAGACAATTCTGTAAAATCAAATCGTTTTGAGAATTGCTGCACTTCTGCTTGGGTAGGCACAAAATACTTTAAGTAGTTTGCACGCATTAAATCACTTCCCAAAGATTGCAATAAAATAGGATAGTCTGTTTGTACGCAAGTAATCGTAATTTGTTGATAAATAGGTAAACCTTCGTCATAGCCCACTATATACAAAAAACGGATACCGTTTTTAGGATAGTTGACAATTAACGCTGTACTTGGATTATATATACCGCCGCCGTCAACACCAATAAATTGTGCCGAACCTGTATAATTTAAGAGAGACGCATAGTAGGATTGTTTTGCGTCGCTTGCAAATAACACGCATTGCAAATCGCCTATATTAGAAACAGGGTTGTTAGGAGCTTGTCCACGTGCTATAAATTGCGTACTCCTACTTATAACAAGGTCAAACTGTGCTTTGGACACAATATCCCTTGTGCCTACACTATAAGGCTGCTGCGGAGTGGCAGGACGGATTATAGGCTGCTGTGCAGTGCCTAAAGGTCTTATGCTTGGAGAACCCAAACGAAGACGGTTTCTAAATTTGCCAACCGAAAAACCTTGCTCGTCGTATTGGGCAACTTCGTCGCCGTCGTAAGCATAAGTATTGTCTTCATTTAACATTTCTTCTAATACTCCCATAATTTTAAGTTTTTAAGGGTTAATTAATAATTTTTTAATTTATTCGGTTTCGTCGTATTCGTCGCTTTCTCCAAAACCAAGAAAGCCACTTTGTTCATCTTTTTTTCTACGTCCGAATAAAAGATGCAAAACTGCACCACCGATAAGTACTCCAAGAGCTACTTCAAGAGCTGTTGTCCATGAGAATCGCATAATTTTAGTTTTTTATGGTTAATAATGTTTGCAAAGATACAATATAAAAAACAGACAAAACAAGTGTTTTTAATAATATCTCAATAAGATTCTAATATCTTTACATTAAATCTATCGCTAAATATGTTTTTTAGTAATTCTATACATTTATCTGATAAATAATAATAACCGTGTTTATAGTAAAAAGGTTCATTGTTTTTAAGATGGTAATACCTTTTGAATCGTAAAGGCACAAAAAGTGTATTGCCCTGTATAAATAACAAGGATAGTAATAAATTAGAAAGATGTTTGTTTGTAAAATACAAATCAAGCAATGTTTTTTCTTTTTCAGTTAAATCACTATAAGACATGTTTTTATCCGTAGGCATATATTTTATATTGAAATTTATTAAAATTTCTTGTCTCGTTAAATATATCAAGCATTTGCGGGTCGTCTTTATATTTTTCTTCCAAAAGAGTCATTCTATCTTTTGTTCTCATGCCTATAATAAAATCCACTAATTCTAAAATTTCAATCGGTACTGCCCTATAAGAATGAAAAGCTAAAAATATAACATTTCGGTTATGAGAAGCACCTGTTAAAATATCTCTCATTTTTTTACTAACAGAGCTTTTAAAAAATATAGTGGATTCTTCAAAAACAATACAACTATCCCTTACTAATTGTGTTAAAGAAATAAATTCATCTATCGTCATATCAAAACCGTCTTTATAGTATTCACATCTTAAATCAAAAATATATTTATCGGTATTAAAAAATTTGAGCATTTTTTTTATAGTAGTTGTTTTACCAATCCGTCTTTGTCCTATTACTAAAATAACAAGTCCAAACTTTTTTACAATTTGCATTCCCATTACTGTTCTGTAGTGTCTTTATTGTTTGTATTACCATCTATTAAATTAGAATCGTTCTCATTTTTAATAGAATTATTTTTTTTGTTTTTTCTGTATTCGTGTAATTTTTTGGCTTGTTCTTTTAATTTTTCAATTCTTTCAGGAGATAAATTGCGTTTCTTTTTATTAGTTTCATGTTTATCGGTATCAGTAGTTACAATTGTTTTATCAGTATCAGCAGTTACAGTTGTTTTATCAATTGTATTATAACTGCTATCGTTGCTTGTAGTCTTTTTTTCATTCAGCAAATTTTTTAAACTTTCAATCTCTGCTTTTAAATCGTTTATCATATTACTATCTTTCTGCTTTACATTCTCTATTTCCTTTTTTAAACTTTCATACTCCTTATCGTAGTGTGTATTTAAATTTTCGTCAAAGTCATAAACTTCATCATGGTAAAAATCATCATCGTAAGAATTGTTTTTCTTTCTTTCAAACTTAAAATTCTTTTTGAATTTTTCCTTTCCTGATTCGTTTTCAGGTTGTTCTTTTTTTAGTGGCATAGTTTTATGTTTTTTTATG
>JBBIGQ010000038.1:0-4213 GCA_037447455.1 Sphingobacteriaceae bacterium
GAACGAGCAGGCGGCGGGGCTGGCCTCTGTTTTTTCGCTCGGACGGCTCGGCATTCCCCCCTTGAACCCCCCTGCCGAGCATCCCTTGCGGGAGAGTTCAATTTTTTTGGTGGACCTCGTTGAAAATCTAGCAAAAAAAATAAAATCCGAGAAATGCGTAAACTGCACCGAAAACCCAAGGAATCAAAAGCTCAATGTGCGAAAATGGATAGTATTTTTTATTGTCCTTGCCCTCGCCCAAAATTTCCCATTCGTATTTATACAAGGCAAGTGGTAAATGTTTTTCAATTTCGTGAATGACATCAAATTTTCCGGTGTTCAATTGCTTATACGATCTGATAAGAAACCAAAAAATGACGCAAATTATTATTCCGACAAGGGCAAGGACGGATTTTATCCAAGCTAGATTTTCAAAAATCTTAATTTGAAAAGATAATCCTATGAGCGAAATCAGCGCGGTGTTTATTGTGATAAAATAATTGTTAGCGTGTTGTCGTCTGTCGCTCGTTTTTTCTACACTTTCAACATAGAGTTTGTATTGCTCAAATAAATGTTCTTTGTATGCCGCACCGTATTCATTTTCTTTTCTGGAAAATAAATCGCTCATAAGATTATCTATCTCCGTTTAAGAGCTTTTTGAGATTGTCCCAAGTCCATTTATATATTTTATCTTCGTCTTTGGCATTTTTCGGTTTGACACAGGTTTCGTCACTTCGACCCCAAAGCAAGAAATATGGTTTCTCCTCCTCTTGTGTAATTTTCACCTCCGCCGCAACCCCGTTGGCCGTATCGGTATGTTCTCCGCAAATAACAATCACTTGATCAACTTTCTTGATTCGCGTTCGTACTTTTTCTTTCCAATCTCCTGTCAGTTCTTCTTTTACGGACATGTCTGTAATTTCAAAAGGGCTGTCATCGTTTTTTGCCTGCCCTACGAGTAGATTTTTCAAATCCACATCGTGATCGTAGTCAAAGCTAATGAAAACTTTGACTTTTGGACTTGACTTGTAGTAGTTGCTGTAATAGTTCATATTATTTGTGCTTATCATTGAATTTCGGCTGCTCTTTCTTGATAATTGATTTTTCAATCGCGTGCGCGCGATCCTTTGTTTTCATTTGTGCATACTGGAATCGTGTCCCTTCAGGAATTTTATCCTTTTTAATTTCCTTGTGTTCTGATAATCGCTCTTGGGACCGACCGCGCCCAGCGATGCCGGTGTAAAGGTTCTCACCTTCACGACTTTTAATCTTATAGATGATGGCCTTGTTTTGGGGAACCTTGGCTATGTTCTCCTTCGTAAATTTCTGTGTTCTGCTAAATTTAGGCATGGTTTAGGTAATTAATAATAATGGGGATAACTTTCACTCGACTTTCTATTTTGTTTCTATTATACTAAAAGCAAGAAAATAAAGTCAACATCTATGATCACCAAGCGTCAAAAACAAGTCCTCGACTTCATAACAGACTACCAAAAACGGAAGGGCTATGCTCCAGCTCTTGAAGAAATACGTAAGAAATTCAAACTTGCTTCGGTCTCCACGGCCCATTTCCATGTTTCTAAACTTAGGGATTTAGGATATTTAGCAAAAGAGGAAAACAAGCCACGTTCTATTGATGTGGTGGGCCGTGAGGCAATGATCCGAATTCCGCTTTTGGGCACAATCGCCGCCGGACAACCCATCGAGGCTATCCAAAACAAGGAAATGATCGCTGTTCCGAAAAGTAAACTTCCTCGATCGGCAGAAGTATATGCTCTCCGCGTCATCGGAGATAGCATGATTGATGAAAATATTAACGATGGCGATATAGTCCTTGTTAAATATCAGAATGTCGCTGAGAATGGACAGAAAGTGGTTGCGCTTATTAATAACCAAGAAGCAACACTCAAAAAGTTTTACAAAGAAAAAGGGCACATCCGACTTCAGCCAGCCAATAAAAGTATTGAGCCAATTATTATTGAAAAAGATGTTCCTATTACAATTCAGGGAATTGTTTTGGATGTAATTCAAACCGAAAATCAAGAAGTTGAAGTAAATCCAAAATCAGCAAAGATTAAGGAGGTAGAGCAGAAATCTTTACTCCCGCAAAAGAAAATCAAAATTTCGTACCAACCGACTAAAGAGGCGGATGTTGTCCTCTTTCATGGAGATCGCCTTGATTTAATGCGTCAGTTGCCGGACAGATCCGTTAAACTTGTCGTAACTTCACCTCCATACAATATCGGCAAAGAAT
The DNA here is from genome assembly GCA_037447455.1 of Sphingobacteriaceae bacterium. Taxonomy (GTDB): domain Bacteria; phylum Bacteroidota; class Bacteroidia; order B-17B0; family Aurantibacillaceae; genus BPGX01. The sequence continues at coordinate 2,234 of JBBIGQ010000038.1, forward strand.
ACGAAAAGCGAAAAGATTTAGACAGCTATCTTGTCGATCAAGAAGCGACAATAAAAGAAGCAGTTAGAATTTTGACTGATGACGGGAGTATTTGTTGGCAAGTTGGAAATCACATCGCTAAAGACGGTGAGGTTTTTCCGCTTGATGCCTTAATTTACGCAATCGGTAAGAAACTTGGCTTAAAATTGAGAAATAGAATCATTTGGCGTTTCGGTCATGGATTGCATTGCACAAAAAGATTTTCGGGCAGACACGAAACCATTGTTTGGTTTACTAAAGGAGATGATTACACTTTCAATCTTGATCCTGTTCGTGTGCCTCAAAAATATCCAGGAAAAAAGAATTTCAAAAAGAACGAGAAATACGGAACTTTATCGGGAAACCCGCTTGGGAAAAATCCCGAGGATGTTTGGGATATCCCAAACGTAAAAAATAATCACCCCGAAAAAACCGAACACCCCTGTCAATTTCCGATTGAACTTATCGAGAGATTAGTTTTATCTATGACGAACCCCGGCGATATCGTGCTTGATCCATATCTCGGCGTAGGAAGCACAATTTGCGCCGCCGTCATTCATAATCGCAAAGGATACGGGGCAGATATTATGAAAGATTATTTAGATATTGCCGAGAAACGGATAAAAGAAGCCGCAAATGGCACCCTGAAACGTCGTTTGATGGGAACGCCTGTTTACCAACCTACGAACGGAATAAAACTCGCTGAACTACCGGATGAATTTAAGAAAGCGCGAGAGAGCTTATTTGGGTCCGGGTTTTGAACCGTGATACTTTCGTAGCTTTATTGAGGCGAGAGCTTCTTTCTTGTTGTGCTTGAAAAGATATCGGAGTTTTTGTGCCCTCGCCTTTTCTTGTTCTGTAAGTCCTATTCCAATTACAAAAACTGGAATATCAATGTTGCCCTCGCCTCGATTGTTGAAGTCAACAAGCAGCTGATCAAAAGACGAAACACCGGTAGACATTTGCTTTACTAACTCCTCGGCAGGAACGACCTCAATCCCACACTCTATATAGCCAAGATTTTTGAAAATGATCATTTTGGAAAAGATGTCATAACCCATGAACGCATATTTCCCAAACTGAATCTCCAGCCCAACTTTGTTTTTTATTCCGTCCATTTCCCGGAAGCGTCCACCACCGAAAGCATGACGAGGTTCTGCATATGCTTTTTTCTTACCGTCCGCTTTCGCCGTCCAGTTTTTCTTATGAAGAGCAGTTTTTAAGTGATGGTTCATATCACGAGGCGAAAACAACAACACACCCTTCATTGTCTTTTCTGCGCTCTCTTTCGTGAGGCAAGTGGTAGCATCAAGATCGGCAATAGCCGCCAAAACCTCGCCTAATTCTTTGGGGTGTTTAGTTTTCAAAAATTTCTCTCCGCCCTTGAATGAATATGTATTGACAATTTTCATATTATTTTAAGAAAAAATTCACTGGCTTTTTATAAATTCTGGCAAATTCCTTGAGTGCAACAATATCAATGCGCCTCTGTCCGGCCTCTACCTTTGAGACATGAGATTGCGTTCTACCTAGTAGTTTTGCTACCTCCGCTTGATCTAAACCGGCCTCTTGGCGGGCCTTTTTCAACTGTTCAACCGTATATTTATGGTCTTTTGAGAAAATTGCTTTAAGCATAGTTATCTATATGGTAATATTCCATTGTGTTATATTCCAAATTGTCATATACTAATTTAGGGAGTTCCATAACCTTTTCCGCGTCGGGCGGGAGGGGCAAGGAAAAGATTTTATTGAAGCCCACCAAAAAAATTGAACTCTCCCGCAAGGGATGCTCGGCAGGGGGGTTCAAGGGGGGAATGCCGAGCCGTCCGAGCGAAAAAACAGAGGCCAGCCCCGCCGCCTGCTCGTTCAGAGCAGAGCCGAGAAAATACTCTTTTCCTTAATTGAAAAAAATTTTCGGGGGCGCGCGCAAATCCAAAAATGTAAAGAGTATTTTGCTCGGCG
>JBBIGQ010000039.1:0-3212 GCA_037447455.1 Sphingobacteriaceae bacterium
ATAACGGTTTGCAGCTACCCGAAGGTGGCGATTTAGAAGCACTTCACTGTCAACCAAGCACAAACTTTGATAGAAGCACAAAACTTGATTTAACCACTGAACCGCCACTTTTGGGTAGGTGCTGTTATAGCCAGTGGTTTATTGTGTCAATTAATGAATGAGAATAAAATCAGTTATATTTTAAAAACTTTGCTGTCATAACTTATTAAACTCCATCCTAAACTTGTCGTTCGTGTCTGTAAATTCTACTATTAATTCTTTACTTGTTAATCTTTTGATGTCCCAGTCGTTTATGTGTACAATAGTTGTCCCGCTTCCGTCAAAATATTTAAGACGTAATCTTTCCTTTTTTTCTACAAACTCCCATTCTCCAAATTGCACGTTGTATTGTTGAGTTGATGCATCATACGAATTAATAGTAAACGTGTCCTTGTTCTTCTTTATTTCTAAATTAGTATAAGAATTTGGCGAGATTGGCTGCAATGTTCCATTCATAAATAGGCTACTTAATTGCCAGGTTCCAAGTAATCTTGCTTTCTTTGTTCGAAGACTAATATCGGGACCTTCATCATATTTGCCACAAGATGCAATCAATAATGTTATTGCAAAAAATATTAAGTTTCTCATACGCTAAATTTATTTATTATTTTCAATAGTTTGATTAGGTGTGCCAATCGAATCAATAATAGTGGTAGAGCCATCTGAATTTATTTGATTTGAAGAGTTAGCATCTCTAATAATAGTTGAAATCGTACCATCAAAGTTAATTTGAGTGGAAATATTACCATTGTGAAAGGTATTAGTAATTGTCCCGTCAGGATTAGTTTGAATTGAAATTTTATCTAAACTTTGAATAATTGTAGAACTTCCGTTGGGATTGATTTGTATAGTTTGTCCATCCAAGTGGATTGAATTTATGACCGAACCGTCTGAGCTTATTATTGTTGACGTGTTCCAATTATTTATTATTGTATTTGCCGAATTTTGTGCGTTTACAAAATATGAGTAGGTTAATAACAATATGAGAATGCCTTTTTTCATAATCTATAATGTTTTTATCTGATTAATAATAATTCTTCTCTGCTCTATTGATTGCTTATATGGAAGTTTTGTTTTAAGGATAAATTTCTCTAAGGTATCAGTTAAAGCGTCAAAAACTGTTCCATCAATACCATAAGCAACTTTAACATTTTCATCAAGTTCTCGTATAGTCGATAAACGTGTGTTTTTAACTCTTTCCGGGAAGTGTTCAAGTATTTTTGATACAAAAAAATCTGAATCTAAAAAAGTGATACCATCTTCAAAATGAGAGAGTTTGTCTTCTCTTGACGTTATCATTATTGATTTGAGTTTTCTCATAATTGCTTTAACAGCGGGTTCAAGGCTTGCTTGAGCAATAGGGTCGCTAATTAAACTTTCAGAAATAGATAATTTACGCTGTTCTGTAATTACTGAATATGTCATATCAGGGTCAACGGGTATTGGGTTTGGTGGAACAGGCCCTTTTATTAGGCAAGGGTCTCCGCTATAAAAGCAACAACATAAAGTTCTCGATGTTATAAATAAGTCCGCAATATTTGCACTGTTACCAATGTCAGAGGGAATCGGGTCTATAGACCGAAGGTAAACTTTATATTTTCGCTTGAAAATTGCACCCGAACCAAACCAATTTGCCCCTTGAATGTAGCCATCAACCAAAACTTGTGTATCACTAATAGCTTGATAGTTATAATTAATTGGTGTTCCCTGTGAATTTGAACCAATATCTGTTTGTTCTATTCCTAAATGTCCAGCATCACCCTTTGGGAAAGTGGGTGGTGGACTAGTTCTTCTGTCAACATACCAACCCGAGGGAACAGTAAAAAGTGTATTTAAAGGTGTTTGTTGTGCATTAAAAGGACGTCCATTTCGTGCATACTTGTCAACAGTGAATTCAACAAAAGATTCTTTATAATTTACAGGGGGTTCTTTTATTTCAACATCTTCGGGGAAATGTCCCGTGTCAAGTCTTGCTTCAACACAAATACCTTCCATATTATTAGGACGGGATACAATCAAGAAAAATTCTTGTATGCCTTCAATAGAACGAACTCCTTGAACAAAAGTTCTTCTGTTTGTAGGTTGCAGGGTGTGTGGGCGTGGAAGCATAAAAAACACAGCCCTGTTAGTGCCTAGATGGTAAGCACTTAGTAAATTATATAATTGTTGAATTTGGGTGGTTGTTGATTGTCTTTCACTTCTTTCTTGTGCGGCATTAGCAACTGTTGATTCTACATCAGCAGTAGTGTTTCCCCAATTATGCGTGAACCCTAATTCGCTTCCTGTTTCTATACCAACATCTCCAACACCAGGTACTGGAATTTTTGCTGATGCTTTAGAGTTGTTTTTACCAGAGATACCTGTATTAACAGTATTGGTATTTGTGAATGAATTCGTTGTTGATGCGTTGTTTCTTGAGGCGGTTAGTATCTCACCAGACTCTGTAGAAGCTTGCACAAGCTCTCGAACTTGAGGCTCCATTGCAATAATCTTAGGAAAATCTCTTACTGGCCAGTTACGAGCAGAGTTAGGGAAAACAGCAATATTTAATAAAGCACCATAACATCCAAAGTATGTAGCAAAAATATCATCCAAAGCTGCTTCAACGGGTGTATTACCAAACTCGATAAATCCATCTTTAATTTCTTGCTCTGTTGGTTGATAGCCTGTTACTGAAATTGTAACTTTCAAATAAGTTATCTTTCCAGCACAAAATGGTGTCGGTAAGTCTTCGTCTTTTGGCTCATAAGCCGAAATTGCAACTGAAGATTTCCAAGGCATTGGAAATTTCTTGTTGCACTTATTAGGGTCAAGCATATCATTGCTTACGCACATTAGTTGCCAAGGGATATCTTGTGGCTGCGGAAGTGGATTTTCATTTACCATAGTTCAATAAGTTTTAATTGTGATTGCAATTTACAAATAATAATTATATGAAGATGCAAAAACTGTCATTTTATTTTGCTAAAAGTCATAATCTCACTCGTAATTTTACGTTTTGCTTTTATGATGTCAACATATTTTAGAACGAGGTATTTTTTACCATTGGCTATAACGTTTTGCGGCTTTGCGAAGGTGGCGATTTTACCCGAGATTTCCAAACGAAGCGATAATTTTTTTCTATACTATTTACTTTTGACACGGAGCTTCAAACCGCCACTTTTGCAAAACCG
>JBBIGQ010000040.1:0-2842 GCA_037447455.1 Sphingobacteriaceae bacterium
ACTAGTTTCGGTAAATGCGGATGTTTCGTATAATAAAACTTCATTGATTTTAACAAATCTACAAACACCTTCGGATGCTGATATCCAGCCATCTTACCATCCTTTGACTTCATTTGTTTTTCGGATGACTTTCTTCTTTCTTTATCTTCTTCTTTATTTCCAAATAAATCCATAATTTATAGATTAAATTTTTTTTTGATGGGGGGCTTTGCCCACCATACCCCCCAAAATATCAAAAACCAAACTTCAAACCAAAAAACAAAGGGCTAACGCACGCAACGACAGTAGTGCGGAGTCGGGATGAAGTTGTAGTTCCAATTCCCATTCGACTCGTGGAAAACTACCCAACCCCCAGTCGACGGCGTTCCCCCTACCCTCGCGTCCCAAGGCGTCGAGGTCCAAACAAAAGAAGAAGCCCATCCCCCATTCGGCGCTATCGCCGCATTCGTATTATAATTTATCGCCTCATCAAACGTCGGCATCCGCCAGTCCGTATACCCACCCCACGTACCACTGCGGCAATAATCCCTACAGCTTGCCCAATTCATCGTACTACTACTCGCCGGGCTTATCATACTCACACAATTCGCACAGCCCGTGGTACCTCCTCCCCCACTCACACTTAACGTGCTCCACTGCGGCGGATTGTTCGCCCCCTGACTCACCAACACCTGCCCCGCACCCCCAGGACCATTCCCAGGTGCCGCTATGTAATTCCACTTCGTCGCTACACTATCCCAATAATAAAAACCTTCCCCATTCCCTCCTACCACCGCCGTATTCGTATTATACACCAGCAAACTACGAGCACTACTACCTGCCGTTATCGGCGGATTATACACACTCACATTACTCAAACTTACCCGCGGCACCAACAGCCCCTTATCACTAAACTTCAAATCCAAGCCCGCACTCGAATGCGGCGGTACACCCGTCGCATTTATGCCCACATTCTGGGCATTGAGTTCCTGAACCGCTATCAGAAACCACACCGCTAAAATCATCTTTACAGCACTCTGCCCCCACTTTTCTTTTCTTATTTTCACGTTTTTAAGATTTTTATTTGTTCTCATATCTTTAAGTTTTTTTATGGTTGATGATTCATTTTTTTTACTTTAAGTACTAAACTTTTAAAGAAAATCTGGAATAGATAAATTACACGAATAAAAATAAATAGTTATGGTGGCCGTGAGACATTAAAAACATACTCCAATTTGCCGCCAACATTACTCCTCCACCTTATCCCAAAAATTTTGGGGATAAAATAGTATAACGCAATATCTTTTTTGACCGAACTTTGTAAGTTTAAATTATTCTTATGTTGAGTGTTGAGTGTTGAGTGCGAACTAAATATGTTTTCATTTCTTTCATTCATGACTGCAAAATTACAAAATAATTTATATTCAAAAAAATCATAGTGTTATAGCATTAACAATCTTTTTTTGTATAGCAAATTACTTTCTTAAATAAGTATATGTATAAATGTGCCTTTAATTAAAGTAGCGTTTTTTCATTGTAACATTTTATGCCTATTTATTCACATTCTAAATTTTTAATTATGGTGTTCATGAATATGCATAATATGTTACCCTAATTAAGGAATGAGCAAGGTCTAACGCACGCAACGACAGTAGTGCGTAGTCGTGTTGTTGTTGTTCCAATTCCCATTCGACTCGTTGAAAACTACCCAATTCCCATCCGACGGCGTTCTAGCTTTCTACTTCAAATTCCTTTGCTACGCATAGCAAAGAACGTTTTTATCCTCCTGACTTTATCAGAAGAGAAAAAGCCCCCTCTGCAATTTTTCCTTTTGTTTTCAGGCAGCAAACCTACCTTCGCCTACCCAAAAACCCCCTTCGGAAAATAAAATCAATAGGTATTCTTTTGCTCTTTTATCTTGATGACAAAGTACTCTTTCAATCAATTCCTTTTTCTTCCAACAGCCATCTTCCCCAACCGCTCACTTGTTTACTCACCTCTTCCATCTGACGAAACATCTCCGCATAAAAACCAGAACTTATAAATTTCATCTCCCACAAAATTAACAACAAACCCTTTATCACTTCTATCCTGCCCTGCAATTCCAGCAAATATAAACTCAATCGTTCCCGTTTACCCTCTACCTTCTTGTAATAATTCAATATCACTATCAATTGCAAACAATGGCTCATTCCTCGTAACACATCTTCACCTAATGTCACTCTTACTAGTTTCGGTAAATGCGGATGTTTCGTATAATAAAACTTCATTGATTTTAACAAATCTACAAACACCTTCGGATGCTGATATCCAGCCATCTTACCATCCTTTGACTTCATTTGTTTTTCGGATGGCTTTCTTCTTTCTTTATCTTCTTCTTTATTTCCAAATAAATCCATAATTTATAGATTAAATTTTTTTTTGATGGGGGGCAAAGCCCACCATACCCCCCAAAATATCAAAAAACAAAGGGCTAACGCACGCATCGACAGAAGTACGAAGCAATCGTGTGGAGGTCGTTGTCCCAATTCCCATTCGACTCGCGGAAAACTACCCAATGCCCAGCCGACGGCGTTCCTACCCTCGCGTCCCAAGGCGTCGAGGTCCAAATATAATTAGATATCCATCCCCCATTCGGCGCTATCGCCGCATTCGTCCTATAATTTATCGCCTCATCAAACGTCGGCATCCGCCAGTCCGTATGCCCACCCCACGTACCACTGCGGCAATAATCCGCACAGCTTACCCAATTCATCCCATTAACACTCACCGGGCTTATCATACTCACACAATTCGCACAGCCCGTGGTACCTCCCCCCCCACTCACACTTAACGTGCTCCACTGCGGCGGCGCCCCCTGACT
>JBBIGQ010000041.1:0-2695 GCA_037447455.1 Sphingobacteriaceae bacterium
ACTGTACATTGACAATTTGGTAAGATAGTTGTAGTGTGTGGTTAAGGAAGTCGTTAAGGGCACAAGGGGGATGCCTTGGCTATCGGAGGCGAGGAAGGACGTGATAAGCTGTGATAAGCTGCGGGGACTGGCAAATACGGGATGATCCGCAGATGTCCGAATGGGGAAACCCCTCTTGCGTAGGCAAGAGATCCCAAGGTAACTTGGGAGGCGAACCTGGGGAACTGAAACATCTAAGTACCCAGAGGAGAAGAAAACAATAGTGATTCCCTGAGTAGTGGCGAGCGAAAGGGGAAGAGCCCAAACCATTCTAATTTCGGTTAGGATGGGGTAGTAGGACTGCATTGAGCACTCGGAAAGATAGGAGAAGTTGCCTGGAACGGCACACCATAGAAGGTAAAAGTCCTGTATTCGAAATCTGGAAGAGGCGAGCAGTATCCTGAGTAAGGCGGGGTTGGAGACGCCCTGTCTGAATCTGCCGGCACCATCCGGTAAGGCTAAATACTCCCGATAGACCGATAGTGGACTAGTACCGTGAGGGAAAGGTGAAAAGCACCCCGAACAGGGGAGTGAAAAAGTACCTGAAACCTTGTGCTTACAAGCGGTCGGAGCCCTTTTCTTTTAGGAAGGGTGACGGCGTGCCTTTTGCATAATGAGCCTACGAGTTGCGTTTCACTGGCGAGGTTAACCCTTTCGGGGAACGGAAGGGGGAGCCGAAGCGAAAGCGAGTCCGAACAGGGCGATGAGTCAGTGGAAGCAGACGCGAAACCTAGTGATCTACCCTTGGCCAGGGTGAAGTTCCGGTAACACGGGATGGAGGCCCGAACTGGTAAGCGTTGAAAAGCTTTCGGATGAGCTGAGGGTAGGGGTGAAAGGCTAATCAAACTGGGAAATAGCTCGTACTCCCCGAAATGCCTTTTGGGGCAGCGTGGGGTGATGTTATAGGGAGGTAGAGCACTGATTGGATGCGGGGGAGGCGACTCCTACCAAGTCCAGCCAAACTCCGAATGCCCTATAATTAACCCTGCAGTGAGCCCGTGGGTGATAAGGCCCATGGACGAGAGAGGGAGAACTCAGACCATCGGCTAAGGTCCCCAAATGTAGGTTAAGTTGCTATAACGAGGTCTATCTGCATAGACAGCCAGGATGTTTGCTTGGAAGCAGCCATTCATCTAAAGAGTGCGTAACAGCTCACTGGTCGAGCGGATGGGCGTGGTTGATACTCGGGCATTAAATCTACTACCGAAGCCATGGTTTTCTATCTAACGATAGAAGAGGTAGGGGAGCATTCCAAGGGCATAGAAGCACCTTCGTGAGGAGGTGTGGAGCGCTTGGAAGAGCAAATGTAGGCATAAGTAACGATAATTCTGGTGAGAAACCAGGACGCCGAAAGCCTAAGGTTTCCTGAACAACGATAATCGGTTCAGGGTTAGTCGGGGCCTAAGAGAAACCCGTTGTAGTGACGGGGCACTTGATGGACAACTGGTTAATATTCCAGTACTCTGTCTTACTGCGAAGGGGTGACGGAAGAGCGTAAGCACCGCCCTGTGACGGCATACAGGGTTAAAGTCGGTAGGTAAATCTCTTACAGGCAAATCCGTAAGAGATGCCGAAAAGCGATAGTACACTGACCCTTCGGGGAAGGTGATAGTGTGCCCAAGCCGATTCCCGAGAAAAACCTCTCAGCTTCAGGAAAGATAGACCCGTACCGCAAACCGACACAGGTAGGCAAGTAGAATATACTAAGGCGCTCGGGTGAGCCGTGGCTAAGGAACTAGGCAAATTGACCCCGTAACTTCGGGAGAAGGGGTCCCTTCTGAAAAGAAGGGCGCAGAGAAATGGGAGTGGCGACTGTTTAACAAAAACACAGGGCTTTGCTAAATCGTAAGATGATGTATAAGGCCTGACACCTGCCCGGTGCTGGAAGGTTAAAGGGAGGTGTTATTCCGATTTATCGGGAGAAGCACCAAACTGAAGCCCCAGTAAACGGCGGCCGTAACTATAACGGTCCTAAGGTAGCGAAATTCCTTGTCGGGTAAGTTCCGACCTGCACGAATGGTGTAACGATCGCTCCACTGTCTCGGCCACGAGCCCGGTGAAATTGTGGTATCAGTGAAGACGCTGATTACCTGCCACGGGACGGAAAGACCCCATGCACCTTTACTACAACTTTGCACTGATGACTGGATAAGGATGTGTAGGATAGGTGGGAGGCGATAAAGCCCTACCGCCAGGTAGGGTGGAGCCGACGGTGAAATACCACCCTTTCTTATCTGGTGGTCTAATCTCGCACAGCGGGAGACACTGCATGGTGGGTAGTTTGACTGGGGTGGTCGCCTCCGAAAGCGTATCGGAGGCTTCCAAAGGTTCCCTCAGCACGGACGGTAATCGTGCGGAGAGTGCAATGGCACAAGGGAGCTTGACTGCGACACTGACCAGTGAAGCAGGTGGGAAACCAGGGCATAGTGATCCGGTGGTTCCGCATGGAAGGGCCATCGCTCAAAGGATAAAAGGTACGCTGGGGATAACAGGCTGATCCCCCCCAAGAGCTCACATCGACGGGGGGGTTTGGCACCTCGATGTCGGCTCGTCACATCCTGGGGCTGGAGAAGGTCCCAAGGGTTCGGCTGTTCGCCGATTAAAGTGGCACGCGAGCTGGGTTCAGAACGTCGTGAGACAGTTCGGTCCCTATCTG
>JBBIGQ010000042.1:0-2647 GCA_037447455.1 Sphingobacteriaceae bacterium
AAATGTTAACGTAAATATTATCCTATTAATTGGCGGTATCATTGCTATTCTGATACTTGTAAAAGTGTTTTTCGGTAAAAAAAAGACTCGTGAAGAAAAATTAGCCGAAAGTAAAAAAAGAGAAGAAGAACACAAAGCTGAAACGCTTAAAATATTAGAAAAACAAGAAAAAATAAAAGAACAAATTGCCGAAGAAAAAGAAAAGATGGATATTAAAAAATTTGATACGTCTCCCGACAATCCTTTATCAGGAAATTATGTTTTTTCAAAAAATTATTCACCGTCAAAAGAACAAAAAAATGTAGGCAAATACAGAATAGCTTTAAAAATCAATGATGAACTGTCTAACTATTTCGTTGACGAAGATACGGTTACAACCTTAATAGGGGAGCTAAAAACAAGAGATAGTATTGCGCATTGGCGGCAATATATGTTACAAACTGAAAAAATTGATTGGGTAAGTAAAATAGCAAGTGCGTATAAAGGTTTAACAGACCCTTACAAAGACCTTAGAAAGCTATATGCTACAATAAAAGAACTGCCAAAAAGTTAAAAATGACTAAAGAACAAGAAAAAGATTTAGCTTTCGTACAAACTAATATTAGTTATACAGATAAAACATTTTATCATTATGTTTTTAAAAAAGAGTATAGATTTGGAATTGATACCGATAAATTTCGTAAGGATTTAAGACAATGGGTAAAAGAATCGTTTTCAACCCCAAATAGTTTAAGAGAAAAATATTATGAGCACATTAAAGAAACAAGTACTCGTGATGCTGAATATCATTATCATGGTATATCGCATTTTGAGTTCAATATATACCATGAAAAAGACACAGATAACTACAAACTTTATATTACACCGATTTATTGGAGAGACGTAGAAAGAGACCATGCTCCTGAAGAAGACCTTGAATTTTGGTTTTATATAAACGATTATGTATCTTTGAAAGAGAATATTATAACTATGTTAGACGGAATGCTTAGAATTTATATATACGATGACAATCTTAGACTCGCCGTGGTTGAAAGTAAAACAGTTTTTGTAACAACAGATTACGAACTTGTACAACATGATAAAGGCTTTGACAAAGATGTATTGGATAAAATTAAAGTATTAGGCAATTTAGTATATAAACTTTATTAAAAATTTTATCTTGTGGAAATGAATAAAGAACAAAAAAAAGATTTGGCTTTCGTACAAACTAATGTTAGTTATACAGATAAAGTATTTTATCACAATGCTTTTAAAAAAGAATATAGATATGACGGTGGGAGAAATGAATTTCTAAATGATTTAAAAAGCTATGAGAATGAGTATACCGATGCTATGAATATAAAAAGAAATGCGCTCGGTTTTCAAAGTTTTTCACTATCAGATATAAGTTTTATTATACACGGTATTACTGTTACTAAAGAATTTTATAGTTTTGATAAAGGGTATTATGGATTGACAGAATTTAAATTCACGGAATACAATTATAATGGAATTTATTCTTTGAGTGTTACACCTGTTTATTGGGATAACGATACAGAAGAATACGAAGAAGAAGCAAGTATTTATTTTTATGAAATAGGAAACGAAGAAAGTATGAATGCTATGTACGATGTAATTTTAAACGGAAAAAATGTATTTTATATATACGACGATAGCCTTAACCTTGTAGTGATTGAAAACAAATCAGCTTTTGAAAAAACAAATTATGAAATTGTAAAATACGATAAAAACTTTGACAAAGACGTACTGGATAAAATTAATAAAATAGGAAATTTAATACATCAAATCTAATAACCTTTAAAACCCTACCACTATGCCACTAAAACAAAGAACAATTGAATTTATACGAAATAAATTCGTAAAGAAAAAAAAACAAGCTACCCCAAAAGCGGTTTGTAGCCTTGCAGGACACGATTTAAAAGTGTTAAATACATCTGATAGCGGTGTAACACTTGCGCAGTGTAAAGACAAAACCACTATCAGCCATGCTATTAAACATGCACGTAGTTCTAAAAAAACAGTTAAAAAAACTGTTAGAAAAACAGTTAGAAAAAGAGCTAAAAAGAAAAAATAATGGATTTTAATAATAACGACCTTTTTAAAATATACGAAAAACTACCCGACGGTGCAATTTTAAATAATCCAAATACGATTATAGAGAATTGGCATCTTAGAAATATTTCGCCTGTAACATGTAATATAGAATTGCTTAAAACAACTGTTAACGGATATGCGCCACACTATAAGTTAAATAGCATAAGTTTCCATTTAGCAATGCTTACTAATAATTATAATCTTTTTCTTTATCTCTTGGATATAGGTAATAACATACTTTTAAATAAATATATCGGTAGTATTAATATTACACTTAACGGTTACATTCTTAATGCCTATCAGGATACAAAAATAAATAACTTTATTGATTATACTACAAACGGTTTTATATCTATTAATTTGATTGATTTTGTTTTTTCTAATACAAACTATCAGCCTGTTTTTTTACAACTTTTAAACTACAATCCTGTATCACAAACCTACAGTATTCTAACAAGTAGCGGAGCTAATGATTTTTTTGAAATATCTTACAATGTTATACACCATAAAAAACCTTAAAATATGAAAAATGTTTTTATAATCGGTGTCTTTT
>JBBIGQ010000043.1:0-2402 GCA_037447455.1 Sphingobacteriaceae bacterium
TAACAGCACCTACCCAAAAGTGGCGGTTCAGTGGTTAAATCAAGTTTTGTGCTTCTATCAAAGTTTGTGCTTGGTTGACAGTGAAGTGCTTCTAAATCGCCACCTTCGGGTAGCTGCAAACCGTTATGGGCAAGTTTAGTATATTCACATTACAAAAATTAAAAACAATGAAAACATCAATTTTCAGACCTTTTTGCATTTTGATTGCATTTTCGTTTATAAGTATTTCTGTCTTTGCGCAAAATAAGACAGATAAAAAATCAGGCAATAGAATCGGTGCATGGACAATTGCATACAGTTCAACAAACTGGGATTATTTTGACGAATTTCATTTAATTCCGAACTATTACAGTTTAGCTAAATCAGAGAATGAGGCTAACGAAAAAGATTTTATCAAATCTAAAAAGGACTATTTCAGCATGGATTGTGTTTACGATGTTGAAGGTGAATTGACAGGTACTTTTTCAATAAATGCGAATTTATATAATCAAAATAGCTACTCATACGAAAAGTTCTCAATAATGAGTGGTAATTTAAATAAAGGTAATTTAAATGGCAGTGTAAAAATTCGCATGAATCCTATGGATGCAAAATCCGAAAGAACAGTTGAGTTCAATGAGGGGAAATTCAAGGACCAAGAAATAAACGATTTATTTTTCGCAAATCTCAATTCTGCATCCGAAAGTTTTAAAAGTTTACTGCAAAATTTAAAGCCGTATTTTGATCCCAAAATTTATCAAAATAATACTATTAAAGTTACATTCAAAACTAGTGATAATAAGTTTGTCTCTTGGTTTATTGCAAATCAATATGACGGATTAGTTTTTATAGATTTTACCTCTAAAAATATTCATATTAAGAACCAAACATTTGTCCCATATGTGTTTAATAAATTTAGTTTTAAACCAGATGGTTTTTTTGACTATAATAGTACATTTACTGCACTCCCTAAAAATTATATTGAAAACACATGCCAATTCTATTACAGTGCAGTGGAGGACTTTCAACTGAATTCGGATTTTCTCATCGAAGGAAAATACATTCTGTATAAATCAATTAACGTCCTAGATGAAACGAAAAAACTTGCTGAATTTAATTTTACAAACGGAATTAGGAATGGAGAGGCAACAACTTATCAATTGAATTCGGACATGGTTAAAATGAAATTAAATTTTAAAAACGATAAATTGCATGGCGACAACGTTGTTTATTATCCATCAGGAAAAATATATTTATTTACCCAGTTTAATAATGGTTATTTGAATGGTCAAGTCACTTCCTTTTGGGATGCAGTTGATGGAACATTGCCGTTTATGATTAAAAAAACCAATTACAATGGTATTACAATTAGCCCAATGGCTATTGGCACGATTGATTATTCTAAAATTTATGATTTACTGAAAACATTTAGGGATAAAGGACATGAATTTATCGAGCCAAAAGGTTATTTTCCTTTCTGCATTATGAATTTTAAAATGGATAGCACATTCAATACATCAACTAGAAAATACGATTACAAATCTATTTGTAATTCCTTTGTACTAAATATTGGCGACAATGTTCCTTTTATGCGTAACGTGCTAGACAAAGAAGGTAATATTGTTGATTTTTATTTTTTCGACAAGAATAATACTGTTGTTTACAGTCAGAAAAATTTAGAAGAAGCGAAAAAGAAGGAAGAGGAATTAAAAGAGGCGATGCTGAATTCTGTTGCAACTTGCAAATTTTGTTCAAAAGAAGTAAAAATGAGAGATGCAGTCATAACTTGGGGTGGATGCAATTGTTTTGATTATTCAAGAGGCGATAGAGAAAAAGTTGAAGTTTATGGAATGGTTTCAACATATTTCTGCTCAAATAAATGTCGTTCTGACTACGAACTTGATTGTTGTAGAAAAAATGGATATAAAACGGAATAATAAAGAAAATTATGGCAAACATTATTAAATTTACGAATTACAATTTTCTTGACAAGAAAACTGAAAAGCGGAATATAAATATTGAACACATTGTGGAAGTAATTGAACTATATTCTTACGATGGAAAACCTTTAACAAGGTTAAAATTATTGAATGGTGATTTCATTGATGTGCAGGAAAGTTTAAACAATATTGTAAAACTAATCAATAACAAGTGAAACCAGCCCATAACATGGGTAACCGTTGCACAACTACCTTCTTGAAAAAAAATTAGTTTTTCTATATCGAATACGACTTCATTAGAAGCGTTTTAAGCGCACTTGTTTTTTTTGATTGTGTTTTTACCCTGAAATTTTGGATGGCTTATATCGAAGCTATTGGCCTGGTTTTATGCCCTAATAAAAAATGTAAAAAACTTCCTGCTCTTTGCTCACTTTTTGGCAGGGCTATCGCTATGGATTTGGCTTTGTTGCGAATAAATTTTAA
>JBBIGQ010000044.1:0-2195 GCA_037447455.1 Sphingobacteriaceae bacterium
TGTTCAACCTTTTTTATCATACTTATTTTTTATTTGCCGTAAAGTAAAAAGAGATTTTTCACAAGTGCAAACACCAAATAAAGTTATTAAAATCATTTTCATTGACTAAAATAGTCATTTTATTGAGTGAATGGTAGGTTTTATTTATTTAAAGATTTGGTAAGAAGTGAATAAATCATTTAAATTTGCAAAAAATAAAAGTATGAAAAATATAAAAATTGTGTGGGTAGTTGTTGTTTTTACATTAACTGCCCTATTTATAGAATTTAAATCGCAAGTTGATTCACTTGCAGGATTTAATGAGCAACACGCTTTAGAACATATTAAACATGTGGTAGATGAAAATCAAAGAAAACAATTTTTAGATCAGATTAAAAGAAATTGGATTATTCGAAAATATAATCTTAGGCCATATCAGAATATTCAAATTAATACTTCAAAGTTAGTTGGTGAAAACAATACAATTCAACAAGGTCCACAGCCAGCAGGATGTACCAATATAGATTTTGAGGCGGGAAATACAAGTACCTGGACAATGTTGAATACAATTAGTGGCGGATCAGGACACTTTCAGGTAGTTAATACTGGCATAGACATGTGGGGAAATTTTCCAAGAGTTTATCCAGGAGGCAATTATTCTTTAATGCTTGGAAATGACTGGTCAGTAGGTTGTGATTGTATTACCAGTCCAATGGGTCATTTTTGCAATTCAACGGCTCAGAGAGTAATTCCAGTAAGCGCTGCTAATGCTCAATTTGCACTGCATTTTGCTTTTGTAGTATATAATTTCCCACATACCCCATCTGAAGCTGCTTACGTAGAAATGAAAATTTTAGACCAAAATGGGAATCCATTGTCTTGCCCCTACTTTAAAGTGTACTGGGATGGAAGTGCCGGACAATTTGTGGGGCTATCGGGTGCAACTCCTCAATTTGGTGGTATGGATACAAGATGTAACACAGGTTGTGGAAACTGTGATGTTACCTATCTTCCATGGACTACGGTAAATGTTGATCTCTCTCCTTATATCGGACAAAATGTAACTATACAAGCCAGTGTAAATTGGTGTGTATATCGAGTAGATTGGGCATACGCGTATATTGATGCCGACTGTACTAACTCTACTTTCTTTATTCCGCCTGTGTGTGTGGGCTCTAATGTTTGTGCACCTGCAGGTTTTGCTTCCTATAATTGGACTATTCCGGGCGGAGGCACTGCTAATACACAATGTATTACGGCCACTACTCCAGGAATTTATACAGTTGTATGTAACCCTATCATTTCCTGTTCTTCTCCTCAAACTGTTACAGTCAGCGTCGGTGGTGGCTTTACTGCAAATATTACTACAACTAATGTATCATGTTATGGAGGTTCTAATGGTTCTGCTTCTGTAAGTATTACAGGTGGAACTGCCCCATTCAATTATACATGGTCTCCTGTCGGCGGCAATAGCCCAACCGCATCCGGACTCACCGCAGGAATATACACCATCAGCGTGAACGATGCCAACAATTGTGCTATCTCAACTACCGTTCAAATTCTTGAACCACCTGCACTTTCTCTCACTGCTACCCAAACTCAAAGTGTTCTGTGCAACGGCGGGAACAATGGCAGTGCGAATGCTACTGCTAGTGGTGGTGTGGGTGGTTATACTTATACATGGTCCCCAACGGGTGGTAACAGTGCTGCTGCATCAGGATTGAGTGCTGGCATCTATACCATTACAATGACCGATGCTAACTTGTGCGGACTACTCTCTACGACCATTCAAATTGATGAACCGCCCGCATTAAGTATTACAATTACCAGCACCAATGTCAGTTGTAATGGCTACAACGACGGAGTAGCCAGTGCTTCTGTAACCGGTGGTGTGGGGGCTTATTCCTATACATGGACACCAAGTGGAGGTAATAGTTCAATCGCTGCTAATCTTACAGTAGGTTCTTACACCGTTCAGGTGATGGACGCTAACAACTGCCCTATTAGTGCTAATATCAACCTCAGTGAACCTTCGGCTATCAATTTAGCCGTTACTCCTAATCCAACCATTTGCTATGGAAATAGCACCAATATATCTGCTACTGCTAGTGGTGGAATGCCTCCCTATTCTTATAATTGGAACCCCAATATAAGTAGTACAGGCGGTCCTGTGAGTGTCAGTCCAACGATAACTACTAATTATCAGGTAAGCGTCA
>JBBIGQ010000045.1:0-1922 GCA_037447455.1 Sphingobacteriaceae bacterium
GAAAGGTAAATAGTCTTTTTGTTTTTCATATTCACTTTTCAACATCTTTTTTAGGTTTTCATTATTTCTCATTAGTAAGAACATTGCTCCCTGAGCTCTTAATAATTTTTCGTCTTTGTCTATTCCAAGATTTACTTTATAAAGTTCTTTTATTGTCTTTACAAATTCATCATACATACTATATTCTTCACTTTGGTAATGTTTCAGAATTGATGAAAATGAAAAGGCTTCAATAAATGGTTTTCTTTCACTTTCTGTTTTCTTAATGTCGTTTAAACCAACACAAACTTTACCAACATAATGTCCTTCGTCTGTAAGTCTCATTATTGAAAAGTATTTCACAGCCACATTAAGTAATTTATCCATAGAAATTGTGTCTTTTGGGATTTTCTTATCAATGGTCTTATTAACTAAATCCGTCATTACCGAATTAAATAAACTGTCCTTTTTAAGGTCATTGAAAAACCTATTTCTAATTGCTACGCTGTCAGTCAACTCTATGAGATTTTGATAGTTTGCGTTGGATGAAAAGTTTGTTAATAAGTAGTCGATGAACGTAGGATTGTTATTCACTAAATCCGAAAAACAACTTTTCTTTTGAGTTTCAACAACTCTCTTTATCAAATATGCTTTTTCATTGTAGATAGATTTCTGAACGGAAATAAAGTCTTCATAATGAGTCTTGATATCGCATTGTTTTTGTCCGTACCCTTGAATTATGATAAGGGTCAAGATAATAGTTGATAAGATTGTTTTTTTCATTGTTCTGTCTTGTTATTATTGTTGATAACGGTTCGGGGGTTTGCGTTCGGGCGGACGGTCAACGGAGTTGACTGTCCGCATACAACAAAAGTAGCAAAAAAAGCGGACGTGTCAGCCGACACGTCCGCCCGCCTGACAGCAATGCGCTGTTAAATGCAGTGGTGTTGTCGTTAATTAAATTTAATTGAGTTTTTTAAGTCTGTATTTTGGATAATGTCGTATTTGTATTTTAAGTATATAGAGTTATAAGGTGTCAGAAACCATGCCCAACCAGCAGTGTTATATTTAAAATGTCTAAAGCCAAGCCAAGGGCTATATTTGTCGGGTAGTGCAAAGCTTACATCATAGCTAATTCCACGTGTTATGCATTTGTTTTTGTTTCCAAACCCCCATTTGTTTCTTGCACGTCCGATTCCAATTTTAACGTCCGCAAAGTCTGTTTGTCCCATGATACTAAACGAACGTAGTCTATGCGTATGAGTTTTGGTCTTTACATAGTATTGGTAATATGAAAAGCCATAACGTAAATTCATGTTCTTCGAGATATTGTCTATGAGCCCAAAGTCAAAAACAAAGCCGTAATTTATTTTTGCTCCAAATGTATAGCCAATAGAAATACCGGGAGAACAGAAAATATTTTTGTTAAAACCAGTCTGTCCGAAAGTCGTGTTTAATAGCAAAGCAATCGAAGCTGTCAGAATAATATTTTTGTAGGTCAGTCTTCCCATTGCATTTAACGTTTTTCGGGCTTTGCGTTCAGGCGGGTTTCGGAGCACAAAGTTTCAATTTATTACTAAAGTTAATTAGAAGCACAAAGCTTCAAGTTTACACGTCAGCCCGCCTGACGCAAAACCCGTGTCCCTGTTCCATCGGAGGCAGACAAGTGCACAACTCACCAAAAATAGTAAATAACTTTTTATTTTCTGCCAGTGTAATTAAAAATTTATCCTTTTCATTTACTACATGCAAGGACGCAAAGACATACAACCTGAAAAAACTTTTAAAATTTATTCGCAACAAAGCCAAATCCATAGCGATAGCCCTGCCAAAAAGTGAGCAAAGAGCAGGAAGTTGTTTTCATTTTTTATTTGGGCATAATACCAGCCCAATAGCTTCGATATAAGTCACCCAAAATTTCAGGGTAAAAACACAATCTAAAA
>JBBIGQ010000046.1:0-1867 GCA_037447455.1 Sphingobacteriaceae bacterium
GCACACCTATCCTGAAGTGATTCCTGCTGACTTGCATCGAACGGTTGGCAAACAGACAGGTGAAACGGCTCACGTTGAGCGTTGGAATAACACGCTACGACAACGCATTGGACGCTTTGTTCGCAAAACGTTATCATTTTCTAAATCGGACGATTATCATTATTGGATGACCTTATGGTTTATCATTGATTACAACTTAGAGGTCTCATCACTTACTATGTGACCACTATCTGTTCATACTATGTTACTTGATGACTGGTTAAATCTTATTTTTAATCCACCTGCGGGTAAGGTTTTTATCTCAGGTGAATTTCCAACAGATAGGCATCGTGATGAGTATTTAGAAACTATTTCTAATCGTAATGAATCAGAAATTTATCTGCTATTGTATCGCTTTCTTATAAAAACAGGTTCATTTACTATTGATGAACTCAGGCTAGAAGCATTGATTTTTAATCAACAAAATTTTCCAGAAGAAAATGAATTGGCGTTGCAAAATCAATATTATAAGCGCCTTATCCTTTATAAAAGTGGTAAAAGTGATATACCCCCTTGGGAAGGCTTAACATGGGTTTTAGATTTATTGCCACATTTTCCTGGAGAGGCTATAAATGCTGTTAGTGCATATATTCTGGCTCATGCCCAAGTTTTGCCAGATGCTCGTTATAGAGGTTTATATGATGCTATAGAGGTAATCAGGGCAAAATTTATAGGATTACCGGGTACTAGAGGAGAGAGTATAAATCTCTTAAAGAACCTATCTTCGCGTGATTTTGAACATCTTGTTGAACGTCTTTATGTTGCTATGGGTTATGAGACAGTTTTAACACCAAAGTCAAAAGATGGAGGGCGTGATATTATTGCTCAAAGACAAAAACCCGCTCAACATGAAAGGTTATTAGTTGAGTGTAAAAAATATGAACATAACATTGGTATACAAATTGCGCGTGCATTACTTGGTGTTGTCACCTTAGAAAAGGTGACTAAAGGGGTTATTGTTACAACAAGTGATTTCACTAGAGATGTTAGGAAATTTGCCTCAGAAAATTTTAATTTAGAACTCATTAACGGGGATGAATTGGTTGGCTTAATGAACGAATATCTTGGAGCAGAATGGGTGTTACACATTGACAGATTAATAATTCAGAGCCAATCTGGTCGCCAGATAAATACCTAAAAATTTGCTTTTTAGGTATGCGATTACCCATAGGTTGCACTATGAACTTATCGCATTTGAACAGAATTGGCTCTCTGAACATACTATCTTGCAATACTTTACACGTACAAATTAGAACCACTAAGTGACATTCAATCACCTAAATAATCATGATTCCTTCTTTGACTAAAATATTACAAATCCTTCATCATCAAACTCAATATCAACAAATCCTGGCGGTAGCACTACTTCGTTTTCACCTAATGGAAGACTCGGTATATTAGGTGTGTACGGAAGCATAGGCAAAATCTTAGGCGAATGAACTGTAACCTTACTCCGAAAAAGACGATTACTTGTGACTACTTCACCGATATATTGACCATGTTTGTCCCATATTTTATCATCATTGAGTAAGCCTATAAAAGTTCCTGATTGATGAAAGACTAGATTGTTCATTCCAATAAATGCAATAGGTACACCAAAAGAATTGAAAAACCACTTCAACATTCAACTGTCCTTTTTCTAAATACTACATATAGTATAACTGTTTTGATTGATAGGTCAATTTTTTAGTGAGAGCAAATAAGGGCTTTTGCAAAGTCAGCTAGCGAAAAAGAGAGAAACCGAGTAATGTGGATTTATCACATAAACACAGACACGGAGACTCTCTTATGCTTAAATGTACCACAGAAACAACACCAGTTCCACCAA
>JBBIGQ010000047.1:0-1780 GCA_037447455.1 Sphingobacteriaceae bacterium
CCGCCGAAGGTTGGCGGAGATGCGAGCTGGAGTCAAAGGGAGAAGCCAACCCGCCTAGTGACTGTGAAGGGGACTTGACAGGTGCGGGGTGAGGTTGCTAAGATTGTCTCTACGCATAGAGCGGGATTGCAGTTTAACAGCAGAATAGTGAGTAGTAAGAGCAAGCAGTACGTCAGAGGAATACGGAGAGTTTGATCCTGGCTCAGGATGAACGCTGGCGGCGTGCCTAACACATGCAAGTCGAACGGTCTATTACGGTAGACAGTGGCGCACGGGTGAGTAACACGTAGCTAACCTGCCTCAAAGAGGGGGATAACCTTGCGAAAGCAGGGCTAATACCGCATAAGCTCCCGAACAGTAGAGGTTTGAGAGAAAAGGTGAGCCGCTTTGAGATGGGGCTGCGGTCCATCAGCTAGTTGGTGTGGTAAAGGCGCACCAAGGCGACGACGGATAGGGGACCTGAGAGGGTGACCCCCCACACTGGGACTGAGACACGGCCCAGACTCCTACGGGAGGCAGCAGTGAGGAATATTGGTCAATGGGCGCAAGCCTGAACCAGCGACGCCGCGTGGGTGACGAAGGCCTTCGGGTCGTAAAGCCCTTTTCTGCGTGACGAGTGAGGACGGTAGCGCAGGAAGAAGTGTCGGCTAACTACGTGCCAGCAGCCGCGGTAAAACGTAGGACGCGAGCGTTATCCGGAGTTACTGGGCGTAAAGCGCGTGCAGGCGGACGTGTAAGTCGGTTATGAAATCTCTCGGCTAAACTGGGATAGGTTGACCGAGACTGCCCGTCTAGAGTGAGACAGAGGGACACGGAATTCCGGGTGTAGTGGTGAAATGCGTAGATATCCGGAGGAACACCAGTGGCGAAGGCGGTGTTCTGGGTCTCAACTGACGCTGAGGCGCGAAAGCGTGGGTAGCGAACGGGATTAGAAACCCCGGTAGTCCACGCCGTAAACGATGCACACTCAGGGTTCGTGCGCCGACAGGCGTGTGAGTCCTAAAGCAAACGCGATAAGTGTGCCGCCTGGGGAGTACGGTCGCAAGGCTAAAACTCAAAGGAATTGACGGGGGCCCGCACAAGCAGCGGAGCGTGTGGTTTAATTCGAGGCTACGCGAAGAACCTTACCCGGGTTTGACATATCAGTAGTAGCGAAGCGAAAGCGGAGCGATCCTTCGGGAAGCTGAAACAGGTGCTGCATGGCTGTCGTCAGCTCGTGCCGTGAGGTGTTCGGTTAAGTCCGCAAACGAGCGCAACCCTCGGGGTTAGTTACAAGTGTCTAACCCGACTGCCCGTGACAAACGGGAGGAAGGTGGGGATGATGTCAAGTCAGCATGGCCTTTATATCCGGGGCTACACACACGCTACAATGGTCAGTACAATGGGAAGCGAGACTGTGAGGTGGAGCGAATCCTGAAAGCTGGTCACAGTTCGGATTGTAGGCTGCAACTCGCCTACATGAAGTCGGAGTTGCTAGTAACCGCGCGTCAGCACAGTGCGGTGAATACGTTCCCGGGCCTTGTACACACCGCCCGTCACGTCATGGGAGTTGGTCATGCCTGAAGTCGGGAAGCTAACCGCGAGGGGGCTACCGCCGAAGGCAGGGCCGATGACTGGGACGAAGTCGTAACAAGGTAGCTGTACCGGAAGGTGCGGCTGGATCACCTCCTTTCTAAGAGAAGCGGATGACATCTGAGAGGGTGTTATCCCAAGCAAGCAGACAGACAAACGAACCGCTCTGAGTGCCCTACTCTTACTACTTACTACTCTGCTGTTAAAC
>JBBIGQ010000048.1:0-1663 GCA_037447455.1 Sphingobacteriaceae bacterium
ATTTGCACCCCCGTTTTAAGAAAAGGGGATTAAAAGAAAAAAGCACATTGACATACATCAGGAGAGAGGGTGGTAAGCGAAGAATAATTTTACCATGAAGAGTTTGATCCTGGCTCAGGATGAACGCTAGCGGCAGGCCTAATACATGCAAGCCAAGGGCTGATGTAGTAGCAATACTACATTGACCGGCGGACGGGTGCGTAACGCGTACGCAACCTACCTCTTACAGGGGGATAGCTTCCGGAAACGGGAATTAATACCCCATAGTATTCAGGAGCGGCATCATTTCTGAATTAAAGCCGTCAGGCGGTAAGAGATGGGCGTGCGTCCGATTAGCTAGTTGGTGAGGTAACGGCTCACCAAGGCGATGATCGGTAGGGGTCCTGAGAGGGTGGTCCCCCACACGGGCACTGAGACACGGGCCCGACTCCTACGGGAGGCAGCAGTAAGGAATATTGGACAATGGGTGAAAGCCTGATCCAGCCATGCCGCGTGCAGGAAGAAGGCCCTATGGGTTGTAAACTGCTTTTGTCTGGGAGAAATAACTCTGATGTATCAGAGGATGCTAGTACCAGGCGAATAAGCATCGGCTAACTTCGTGCCAGCAGCCGCGGTAAGACGAAGGATGCGAGCGTTATCCGGATTCACTGGGTTTAAAGGGTGCGTAGGCGGTTGAGTAAGTTTCAGGTTAAAAACTGATGCTTAACATCAGGGCTGCCTGAGATACTGCTTGACTTGAGATAGGTCGGCGTTACTGGAATATGGCAAGTAGAGGTGAAATTCATAGATATGCCATAGAACACCGAAAGCGAAGGCAGGTAACGAGTCCTTATCTGACGCTGAGGCACGAAAGCGTGGGGAGCAAACAGGATTAGATACCCTGGTAGTCCACGCTGTAAACGATGATGACTTGTTGTTTGGGGTGTTAAGCCCTGAGCGGCAAAGCGAAAGCGATAAGTCATCCACCTGGGGAGTACGCCGGCAACGGTGAAACTCAAAGGAATTGGCGGGGGCCCGCACAAGCGGAGGAGCATGTGGTTTAATTCGATGGTACGCGAGGAACCTTACCTGGGCTTGAAAGTTAGGGACAGATGCTGAAAAGTATCTTTCGCCGCAAGGCGACCCGAAACTAGGTGCTGCATGGCTGTCGTCAGCTCGTGCCGTGAGGTGTTTGGTTAAGTCCATAAACGAGCGCAACCCCTGCCGTTAGTTGCCATCATTCAGTTGGGGACTCTAACGGGACTGCCCCCGCAAGGGGGAGGAAGGAGGGGATGACGTCAAGTCATCACGGCCCTTACGTCCAGGGCTACACACGTGCTACAATGGTAGATAACAGAGGGAAGCGAAGCCGCAAGGCGGAGCCAATCCTATAAACTCTACCTCAGTTCGGATTGGGGTCTGCAACTCGACCTCATGAAGCTGGATTCGCTAGTAATCGCACATCAGCCACGGTGCGGTGAATACGTTCCCGGGCCTTGCACACACCGCCCGTCAAGCCATGGGAGTCGGGGGTGCCTAAAGTCGATTCCCGCAAGGGGTTGCCTAAGGCAAAACCGATGACTGGGGCTAAGTCGTAACAAGGTAGCCGTACCGGAAGGTGCGGCTGGAATACCTCCTTCATAGAGCATTTACCCCCTCTCTCATCTGATGTTATCAAAAAATA
>JBBIGQ010000049.1:0-1536 GCA_037447455.1 Sphingobacteriaceae bacterium
GATACAGCATTTTGGGTTGTATGTCTTTGCGTCCTTGCATGTAGTAAAAATACTGCTACCCTATGCGTATTTTAACTATCGTATCAAAAATTTATTCACTAACTTTGGTGAGTTGTGCAACAGGGACACGGGTTTTGCGTCAGGCGGGCTGACGTGCAAAATTGAAGCTTTGTGCTTCTAATAAACATTTGTAATAAATTGAAACTTTGTGCTCCGAAACCCGCCCGAACGCAAAGCCCGAAAACGTTATAACCAATGGTTGAAAACGGGACACATATTAAAGCAGCGGACAGTGGTTCATCGAAACTTCGGTGCATAGAATTATTTGTACCTCGACAGACAACATCCCGATGGCTATCGGGACAGACAGAGAAACGAAACCACGTAATAGCATCAACACAAAAAAATAAAAAGAAACAAGTTGATAATTTAGTTTTTTTGCCTACGCACTTTTAAAAAGAAAATCCAACCCGCATTATAGCACATTGCCTTGTTCACAAAAGCCAACACACAAAACCAACAAGGCAAAGAGCTATAATTTTTGCCCACACACAAAAATGTTGTTAATAACTTTTATAAATCCCTCTTGCTGAAATCGTTTTTTTTTTTTTTTAAACTCGTTTTCTGAATTGTATTTTAACTCTTTAATATATTATATAACATGGCTGTAAATGTTTTATCTCCGGTATTTAAATTTGCAAGTGTCAGAAATCCTAAACCAATGGAGCCGGCAACTGACATTATTTCGGTGATGCCAGACACAACTTTGATTCAAAACATAGTTGCAATTAATGAAAGTAATTCTACCAATGCGCAAAAGCTAAGCGACACTAATACATTGTTGCAGAATTACATTAATTCTGCCGATTTTATAAAAACAACTTCTTCGTTTTATTCCACTGTTGATATAAATAACCCGACACAGGCAGGATTAGAATTAATGTATGATAATTTAATTGTGCGGCTGCTTACAAAGAGCAATACTAATGAAGTTTACGGACTACTTTTAAAATACATTAAAAAATTTGCAGCTAGCCTTAATTCTACCACCGAAAATAAAATCAGAATCGTTATTCCCGAAAAAATTACTTTTCCTTTCACAGAATTTGAAGGCGAAAACAATTATACGCCACCAACTGACGAAAGTCCAACAATCATTGGAAATATCATTAAATATACCGAAGTAAAAAACAAGATAAACGAAGCCAAGGAAAATAATATTGTAGGTATTGCTCCGAACAACAAGGTATCAAAAAGAAATACGACTTTTCTGCCATTATTGCAGTATTTTGGGAAGAGTAAAGTTATCATCAGCGATGCAAACACGTTTATCAATAATAAAATAACCGAATTAAACAGTCGTTCAGAGACAGAACATTTGTTTCCTCAAACCGATGAAGTTTTGAGTGGCAACACTTCTTTAAGAACAACCGAAGATAGTAATGAGGTTAAAGTTTTTAATGAGGCAGAACATATTCTACAGTTGAAAAAACTGGTTCAACTGGCCATTGACCAAAATTTGACGGAAATAAACGA
>JBBIGQ010000050.1:0-1506 GCA_037447455.1 Sphingobacteriaceae bacterium
GCTTATCAAACAGGTTATGGGGGGGGAACCCAGGATGTATTTGTAACAAAGTTAAATTTCACAGGCAGCGCATTAATTTACTCCACTTTTATTGGGGGAAGCAGTAATGACTATGGTCTCTCTCTTGCCTTGGATAATAGCGGCAATGCACATATAACGGGATATACACAGTCAACCAATTACCCCATCACCGCAGGGGCTTATCAAACTGTTAAAGCAGTAGGTCCTGATGTATTTGTAACGAAGTTAAATGCCACAGGCAGCGGATTACTTTATTCCACTTTTATTGGGGGAAGCGGTAATGACTATGGTCTCTCTCTTGCCTTGGATAATAGCGGCAATGCTTATATAACGGGATATACAGCTTCAAGCAATTACCCCACCACAGCGGGGGCTTATCAAACTGTTTATGCAGGAGGTTTTGATGTATTTGTAACGACGTTAAATTTCACAGGCAGCGGATTAATTTATTCCACTTTTATTGGGGGTAGCGGTGAAGATAGGGGTTACTCTATTGCTTTGGATAATAGCGACTGTATTTATATAACGGGATATACAAGTTCAAGCAATTACCCCACCACAGCAGGAGCTTATCAAACTATTAATGGGGGAGGTAATGATGCCTTTGTTACAAAACTTTGCGTGGGTCCCTTTCTACCTATTGAGCTTCTGTATTTCAAGGGTCTTGTACGTGACCATGATAATCTTTTACTCTGGGCAACGGCTTCTGAGCTCAACAATGCCTGGTTTGATGTGGAACGCTCATACAACGGCACGGATTTTCAAAAGATAGGTAGGGTGAACGGGGCAGGCAATTCAAATGTTGTGCTTGAGTATTCGTTGGCAGACATTAATGCACCTCACAGTGCTTATTACAGACTGAAACAGACTGACTTTGATGGTAAATTTGAATACTCTCATATCATATTTCTTGACAGAGGTGCCATGACTTCGCTTACAGATGTGTCTGTTTATCCTAATCCGGCTACACACCGGATAATAATACAAAGTGAGGAAGGGAAAGTTTTTGAATTTTTAGATATAAATGGGAAAGTATTGAATGTGTATAAAGTAAGGCAAGCTACAGAAACCATTTTCATAGATTATCCATCTGGGCTGTATTTTATACGAGAACGAGAAAGCGGAACAACGCAGAAGTTGGTTATAGAGTGGTAAATTAGTGGTAATAAAAAATAAAAAGGGGGCTTATGCTCCCTTTTTTTGTTTGTTGCTTAAGAAGAATGAGTAAGCATTAATTCATATAATGCAATAGATTTCTAATGCTTGGCATTAAGTAAATTATAGCCATAAAATTCACCCATACTCATTTTCACCCTCAATGATTGTGGGTTGGAAAAGACCTAAAGATATAGTGGGTTTTTAGATTTTTTTACTTTTACAAGCCTGGCTTACTTATGAAAGTGGCAAATTTTGTAAAATATAAAATACTCACATTCATATAGTTTGAAAAAAATTTTTTCATTTTTTTTGACAATAATGAAAAAA
>JBBIGQ010000051.1:0-1369 GCA_037447455.1 Sphingobacteriaceae bacterium
GAATATTCGCCATTTTCAGCCGCTCTCACAAAATCTTTATCAGTGTATTTATACTCACCACTTGCTTCTATTAACTTTAAGGCATTCTCTCTTCTATGAGGTTCTATAATCGCTTTTTGTACCAAAAACCATACTACCAGGACCGCTGCTGCTATCCCAATGTACACCTTAGTAGATTGTCTGATTTTTATTTCCCCTTTGGTAATCCGTGTATTCTCTGGCTTACTCTCTTTTTCTCCCTCCATCTTTCTAATGTTAATGTCTGCCCTCGAATATACCAAAGTTTTATCTCCTTCCTGCGCTAATCCTCCTGCCTGCCACATTATTTGTAATTCTTCTATACTGCCCACTCTCTTTCCTGCCTGTGGCTCAAGACATAATTCTAACAACCGGCGCCATTTGTCCGGTATGCCCTCCACATCACTCTTCCAGGTTTCTATCCGTTCTATCCTCTCTTCCATCGCCTCTGTACTGCTCTTCCGGCTCCCGCCTTCGCCCTTGAAGAACATCCATACCAATATCCCTAAACTCCAAATATCCGCATTAAAAACTATTTTACCATCCCTACCATATTTTTTACGAAACAATACTTCCGGTGCCATATATTCTGGCGTCCCTACCACCGTACTTAATGTGCTGCTCTCCGCACTTTGTTCTAAAACACGACTAATCCCAAAGTCCCCGATTTTAGCCGTAATGCTACCTTCTCGTTCTTCTATAAAGATATTTTCCGGCTTCAAATCCAAATGAACGATAGAATGCGCGTGCAGGGCTTTTAATCCCTCCATCACATCCAGTATGATTTTCTCAAAAATCGCTTCGTTCAGTGGCTCTTTTTCTAAAAATGTTTTCAAACTCCCCTTGTTCACGTATTCCATCACCCCCACCTGAAGGTTTTGTTCGTTGCCATACCAATCCTGTGCTTTCCAGTAAAAAGCGTCGTAATACCGCACCAAATTGGGATGCATAATGCTTTCTACCTTTTGTATTTCGTGGATAATGTCAAACTTGCCAATGTGTTGTTTGTCGTATACTTTTAGGACGACAATTCTATTGCGATGTGTATCTTGGGCTTTATAGACCGTAGAAAAACCGCCTTCTCCTAGTTTATCAGTAGAAGGATTAAATTCGTATCTATCCAAAATGCGAACGATGGTGGGCATAAGTTATATTTTTGCTATAAAGTTAGTGAAAAAATTGAAACGAGTTCCTAATCCTTCAATATTTTCTTTTGTAATGGAGGATTTTACAATGTTTTCGGGAAACGTATTTATCCTTGATGACCACATCGCAGGAAGGCTCCCGACCTATAAGGATACTTTCTTTATGCTTGAAATATTCTTCCAGTGCAAGATACATCGTAAGACGT
>JBBIGQ010000052.1:0-1296 GCA_037447455.1 Sphingobacteriaceae bacterium
GTATAGCTTTAAAAATTTTCCTTATTCTGATACTTTTTTATTCGCGAGAGTTTGCGAAATGATTTTAAAGGAGTACACGCCCAAAGATTTGAAACAGGCGTATAAAAGGTTAGATGAAATTATTAAAGAATTGAATAGGGGGGATAGCAGAATTTTAGTAGCACCGTATGATTTAAGTGTCAATAGTGAGTTTCATTATTATGATTATGGTGATTTTATAGAGTATTTAAACCACGGGCTTTTTAGCCAGAAATTTGAAGTTTAAAAGATGTTTATTTTAGGGATGCTAAAAAAGAGTTGTGATTGGCTTTCAACCCTTCCACAAGTGGAAGGGGATATATTTGCAACAACATATATTTTTATGTATATTTGCAACAACGAAACGAATATAATATTAATTATAAAATAAAGAACGACAGAATTGGCAACTTATATTAATTATTATAACTAACATAAAAATTTAAAAAACATGTGTCTAATAATTATGAAAGAAAGCAAGAATGAAAAAATGAGTGAAAAAGATTTAAGGCTCATTTATTATCAAAACCCTCACGGGGTAGGGGTTTTACATTACGAGGAAAATAAAGCGGTCGTAAGCAAGCACGACAATTTTGAGGATTTTTACGATTATTACAAAAGACTGAAATCCGACACAATTGTCACACACTTTCGCTATGCAACGAGTGGAAAAAAAAACAAAGCAAACATTCATCCCTTTCCGATCTATTATGAAGGAAATTTGCTTGCATATCTTTTTCACAACGGTATTTTTCGGGAGTATAGCTTTAAAAATTTTCCTTATTCTGATACTTTTTTATTCGCGAGAGTTTGCGAAATGATTTTAAAGGAGTACACGCCCAAAGATTTGAAACAGGCGTATAAAAGGTTAGATGAAATTATTAAAAAATTGAATAGGGGGCATAGCAGAATTTTAGTAGCACCGTATGATTTAAGTGTCACACCGTATGATTTAAGTGTCAATAGTGAGTCTCATTATTATTATTATGGTGATTTTATAGAGTATTTAAACCACGGGCTTTTTAGCAATTTGAAGTTTAAAAGGGGATGCTAAAAAAGAGTTGTGATTGGCTTTCAACCCTTCCACAAGTGGAAGGGGATATATTTGCAACAACGCTCCTCCAAAGAATCTGCTAAAGGCAAGTGTTGTGATTTGCTTTCAAAATCGTTCTTTGATATATTTGCAACAACACCTTTTCCTCCTCCTTTTTCACAAAAGTAGTTGTGATTTGCTTTCAAAATCGTTCTTTGATATATTTGCAACAACTGCTGCTTTAC
>JBBIGQ010000053.1:0-1082 GCA_037447455.1 Sphingobacteriaceae bacterium
TACATATCAGATATATTTCAATTCACTTTTTATATTATATCCTGATAGTGAAACATTATTAATTCTAACGGTTTCTCGTGTTATTCAGATAGATTATCCGAGATGCCACCCATTCTTATTAGATAATTATCTATCTACTTTATCGATACAACGTCAGATGCTATACAAATTCCTTCTTTATGTTTTGAACTGTTGTAAAACATCTTATTTTATACACATACACAGCGTTCTTCGCATGTACAAAGCCATTTAAAAGTGTAACCTTTTTTCCTTCCAATTTATGGAAGTGGAAGAAGCGTAAATTGAGCATAGAAAATAATTTTGTGAAAAAATAATCCTTCGTTCAACGAAATTTGTATTTCAATATAGTTTGGGGATGTTATAAAACTAACTTTTTTCTCAAGTTTCACAACGGTCTCAATATGTATATTATTATTTTTTCTTCCTTTCTTTATTATATTAGATATTGTTCATCAATAAAATCTGGCTTGTGATTTGGGTTTGAAGGGGTTGGGGTTCACATAGCGTAAGCTGATTTCGAATCCTCCACGGGAGTAATTATTGGCGGAGAGCGTGGAAGTTGTCAGGTCATAACTTAAACCGAAAGCAAAAGAGTCCGTTTCAATGAAGAGTGTTGGGATAAAAGCATCCTGTATTCTATAATATCCGCCGAGAGAAAAGGCAGCACCTTTAGTCAATCCGGTATATTTAGATTGTTCGTGCAGGGTGTATCGGAACAGAAGACCAGGCATATAATCGTAAGCGGCTTTTTGGTAGGCAAAGTAGCCCATGGGCTGAACGGCTATTTCCATTGAAGCGTCCGGCATTGGCAGGATTCATCAGAGTTGGAATCATCTGGAATTGAGAGAAATGAATATCCTGAGCGGAGAAAGTCAGGCATCCGATTATAAGCATAGTGGTGAGAAAAGCATGTGTTTTCATAATTTTTTATTTTAAGTTTAACGTAATAAAGTGATGTTGCCTTTTTCCTTGTAGCTTGTTTGGTCAAGGAACACGGCTTCTAATAAGTAGACATAAACCCCGGTGTTTTGAGGTTTTCCCTTAAATGTGCCGTCCCAGCC
>JBBIGQ010000054.1:0-1017 GCA_037447455.1 Sphingobacteriaceae bacterium
CAAAATCAGCGGGTTCGTAGGATTAAAATTAACTTATTGAAATACATTCAGTGTGTCCTTTCCATTATTAATTTCCCAAAGCCGTAACTTGGCTAAATCTGAGTTGCTTCTCAAATTAAATCTTTTTGTCTGTTTTGTCTTCCCATTCTCTGTAAACTGGTTTACAAAAAAAGAATCGTTGGCAATATATTCAAGAACATCTTTTTTATTTACGTTTTTAAAAATTTCTATCCTTAAACTGTAATGTTCGGCATGAAATGTACCACCCGTTAGTAAAAAAGTGTCACGATAATCGAAATCTTCATCGTACAGAAATTTTGGAAGAGACTTAATGTCGGAATTATTCATAGAATCTGCGTAGATCATCGCCTTATCATGAAGCATTCTATCAAAATTTGTTGGTTCAAGTCTTAACGAATCCTCGATATATATGTCAGAAACAAAATTATTTTTCTTTTTATTGTCCGTTGGATTGCAAGCGGACATAACGATCATTGCCAATATTATTTTTCTCATTTTTATACTATTTTACTTCTTTGCCATTTACCTTGGCAGCTTTGCCCTGTTGATACTTAACTGCTTCGGTTTCACCTGCGGCTTTTAGTTTTTGTATAGTCTCCTTTATTGTTGCTTGTTCTTCACCACCTTGTGCTTTGTATTTTTGATTTAACTTGGTCATGACCTGTGTTTGTATTGACTTTTCAAATTGATTTTGTTTGTTCTGGATATCTACATCAACCTTCTTGTATGCTGCATTCTTTTCAGCCTCAGTTTTATAAGTTGTTTCGGAAATCTTGGCATATGCAGCTTTTTTCTCTGCTACAAGATCATTATAGAAACTTGCATAAATATCGTTGATATTTCCTTGATAATTTCCAAAGGTATAAATTTGAGTATCGTCCTCAAGAATTGCCTTTATGTGATTTGCATGGATGGATTCATGAGTTGAAACAGCTGTATACAAACCTGGATTTTCCTTATTCAGCTTAGAGTTTGGGTTATTCACTGCCATAGGGG
>JBBIGQ010000055.1:0-1017 GCA_037447455.1 Sphingobacteriaceae bacterium
GCATACTCAAGGAGTTTGAGCAGGGCAAAAAAGTAGAAGAGATTACCCGGCAATATGGCATTAGCCGGGCGGCATTTTACAAATGGCGTCAACGTTATGGAGGACTGGATGCCAGTGAACTAAAGCGTATGAAACAATTAGAAGAAGAAAACGCCAAGCTAAAGCGCATGTATGCCGAATTAGCATTAGATTTGGAAGCAGCACGCTGGGTAATAGAAAAAAAGCTTTAAAGCCCTGCCAAAAGAAACAAATAACCCGGGAACTGATGGCTGAAAAACCTACCGGCAAAAGCAGGGCTTGTCGGGTAATGGGCGTAAGTCGCTCGGTAATAAGCTACCCAAGCAAGAAGCATGATACAGAGCTGATGGAGATATTAAGAGAAAAAGCCATCATCCATCCTCGGGAAGGTTTTTGGAAATGCTTTATGAGATTGAGAAATCAAGGGGTAAAGGTGAATCATAAGCGTGTGTATCGGGTTTATAAATCCATGGGTTTGAACTTAAGAAGAAAAGTTAAGAAGCGTTTGCCTTCAAGAAGCAAACAAACTTTAAAAAAAGCCCCCTACCTGAATCATACCTGGAGTATTGATTTTATGAGTGATGTACTTGAAAATGGAAGAAAGTTCCGCAGTTTTAATGTGATAGATGATTACAATCGGGAGGTAGTACACATTGAAATAGACTACTCTATAAAAAGCAATCGGGTGATATGGGTACTCAATCATCTGATACATCGTAGAGGAAAACCTAAGAACATACGCATGGATAACGGTCCGGAGTTTATAGCTAAACTTACAACCGAATGGAGCAAAATACATCAAATCAATTTTGTGTATATACAACCCGGCAAGCCAACACAAAACGCCTATATAGAACGGTTTAACCGTACCTATCGCGAACAGGTGTTGGATGCCTATGTATTTGAAAATATAGATGAAGTAAGAGCCATCACTGAAGAATGGATGTATGACTATAATCACCAACGACCACACCAGGCATTAAAGGGCAAAACTCCAGC